>NZ_BOOB01000042.1 GCF_016863015.1 Microbispora amethystogenes
CGGTGTCGTACACGCAGTGACCCGCGGTCGCGACCAGGTTGTGGTACTTCGACTGCACCGAGGTGGCCGAGCACCAGTGGGGGCGGTGGTCCGCGCCGATGAAGAACACCTTGCCCGTGGTCTTGGGCAGGTTCACGTTCTTCGACTTGGACGACGACTTCTTCTCGTCGCCGATCGCCGGGACGGTGCCGGGCTTGCTGTCCGCGGACGGCCCGCCCTTGGAGATGTGCTTGGCGGCGACCTTGGTCTCCACGCCGTACGGCTTGGCGTTGACGAGGTTGGCCTTGTTCTCGCCGTACCAGAACGCCGCGACCTGCTGGGCGGCCATGTTGCTGCTGGCCAGCGTGTCGTGGGAGATGTCGTTCCCGGCGTGGGCGGCCGGGGAGGCGACAACGGCGGAGGCCAGGAGGCCGGCCGCCATGCCACCGAGGGTGAGGGTGCGCTTCAAGAGGGTTCTCCCTTGGTCTGTCGTGGGGCGCCACCTGCGCCCCATGCGTCAGTAAAGGACTGATAAGCAAAGTTATAAGAGAAATCGGGAGGATCAACGGTGTTTGGGTGAGCGAACCATCGCACTCCGTGATCATCGGCCTCTTGGGGCCCTCTGACCGATTCTGAGATTTTGCTGTGTTTCGCCTGTTAGGAGTGTGAATCTTCGGCCGAATCCGGGGCTGCTCGCAAGATCCCTTAGGGCCGCTCAATGTGACCTAAATCACACCAAAGAGACGAAACCAGAAAGCATGGTGATCACGTCTGAGTTGCCTGCCGCCGTGACGGTGGGGTCTCGGCGCGGCTCGGGCCGTCCTGGAAGCGGTGTGCGGCGCCGCTGAGTCGCGACGAGCCTTGAGAGGGTCTCCGCACGGCAGGAGAAGCGCGTACGGCCGTCAGGCGCGCGCTCAGCGCGACCGGCGAGGAGCGGGCGCGCGAAAGGGAGGACGGCCGCCGAAGGAGACGCCCGAGACGACGGCGCAGATACCCGGAAGTGACGGTGTAGATGCCCGGAAGGGACGGTGTGGATGCCGCGAGGCGCGGTGGAGACGCCTGGAAGCGACGGCGGAGGCGCCTGGAAGCGACGGCGGAGGCGCCTGGAAGTGACGGCGGAGGCGCCGCGAAGGGCGGTGGAGATGCCGCCGGAAACACGAAAAGGGCCCGGCTGGATGCCGGGCCCCTTCGGGATCAGTCTGGGACAGATCAGACGATCTTGCCGGACCAGTTGCCGGCCGCGGCCTTGTAGACGCCGTAGGTCTCACCGTCGAAGTACGGGGAGACGCTGGTGTCGATCCGGTCGTTCTTGTCGGTGTCGGCGAGGCCGATGGTCACACCGTTCAGGTAACCGAGGCGACGGGCGCTCTTGTACTGCAGCAGCCAGGACGAACCGATGGCGCCCTCGCCCGTGAAGGAGGACTTGACGCCGACCAGCTCCTCGCCCTTGACCGCGGCGGCCGAGGCGGCGAAGGTCTTGCCGTAGCTCCACTTGAGGGTCGCACCCGAGAAGGCGTTGTTGCCGTCGGGGTGGTATCCGCTCGGGTAGCCGAAGACGAAGACCGAGCTGCCGATCTTCTGGTTGTAGGCCAGGCCCTGACCACCGACGTTGTCGCCGAGGCGGCCGACGTCCTTCAGGGTGATCAGCGGGCCGTGCCCGTGACCGCGCAGGCTGTTCACGTAGAAGGTCCGCTTGAAGTAGCGGTACTCCCGGCGCCCGGGCCAGCTGGGGGTGGGCGTCGCGGACGGGGAGGCCGAGGGCGTCACCGAGGGCGTCGCGCTGGGCGAAGGGGTGGGAGTCGCGCTCGCGGACGGGCTCGGCGAGGGGCGCCTGCCCACGAGGCCGGCGGGCGCCGCGTCGCGGTCGCCGTGGTCACCACGACCGTGGTGGTCGTCACCGTGGTGGTCGTCGCGACCACGCACTTCCTTGCGGAAGTACAGGGTCTTGCCGTCCTCGGTGTACCAGTCCCGGTTGCTGTCGTACTCGCGGCCGGTGATCTCCCTGGTCACGACGCTCGTGCCCTGGGCCCAGGGGCCGTTGCCCGTGAGGTCCTTGCCCCTGTTCTTGGCCTGGAACTCGCGGATGCTGATCTGGCGGACCAGCGTGCGGTCGTCGTGCCCGCGGCCACGACGCTCGTCGCGACCGTAACGGTCGTCACGGCCGTGGTGGTCGTCGCGCCCGTGGTGGTCGTCACGGCCGTGGTGGTCGTCACGGCCGTAGCCGTCGTCGACCACGGTGGGAAGCACGCCGTTGTACACGGTGACGAACGCGTAGTCGCGGTCGCCGTCCTCGTAGACGTCGTAGTCGTAGTGGGTGTAGGCCGTCTTGCCGACGTAGATGCCCCACGGGGTCTTGCCCTGGTAGTAACCCGGGACGAACACCCAGCGGTCCAGCGTCGCGCGGTTCGACTCGGTGTCGTACACGCAGTGCCCGGCCGTGGCGACCAGGTTGTGGTACGACGACTGCACCGAGGTCGCGGTGCACCAGTGCGGCCTGTGGTCGGCGCCGATGAAGAACACCTTGCCCGTGGTCTTGGGCAGGTTCACGTTCTTCGACTTGGACGTCGACTTCTTCTCGTCGCCGATCGCCGGCACGATGCCGGGCTTGCTGTCCGCGGACGGCCCGCCCTTGGACACGTGCTTGGCGACGACCTTGGTCTCCACGCCGTACGGCGTGGCGTTGATCAGGTTCGCCTTGTTCTCGCCGTACCAGAACGCCGCGACTTCCTTGGCGGCCAGGTTGGTCCCGGCCAGAGTGGCGGCGCGGTGGTCGGAGCCGGCATGAGCGGCGGGGGAGGCGACGACGGCGGAGGCCAGCAGGCCGGCCGCGACGCCACCGAGAGCGAGCGTGCGCTTCAAGGGGAAACTCCCTGGTCTGTCGTGAGGCGTCACCTGCGCCCCAAGCGTCAGTAAAGGAACGAAATGGAAAGGTATCTGAGAGAATCCTGGGAAAGGGGGTATTTCGCCTGACCAGATTGCGGGGGTCGCGGCACCGCGTCGGCGGCCGGAGGGCTCTGGCGTGGTCGTTTCCGCTGATCATGACGGGTGGATCCCCCTCGTTATCACGCTGGGTGATGGATCGGTCCAGCTATGGATGTGACAAACATCACACCTGGCGATGAAACCGGTTGTCGCTCACAACTCGTCCGAGATTGCCGCGCCGACACCTCGGGCCGGCGCCCAAGGGGAACGGGTGCCGCCTGAACGGGTGCCGCCTAGCGGAGCCCGTTGTCGAGCGCGTCCGAGGGGGCGTCGAAGGGCACGAGAAGCGTGCGCAGCAGCCGGGCGAGGGCCTGCTGCTCGTGCTGGTCGAGCCCGGCCAGCAGTTCGCGCTCGCGTCGCAGCAGGTCGGCGAACGCGGCGTCGACCCGGTCCATGCCGGCGCGGGTGAGGCGCACCAGCACGCCGCGCCGGTCCTCGGGGTCGGGGCGCCGGGTGACCAGCCCGGCGGCGGCGAGCCGGTCGATGCGGTTCGTCATCGTGCCCGATGTCACCAGGGTGGCGCGCAGCAGCGCGCCGGGGCTCAGTTCGTACGGCTCGCCGGAGCGGCGGAGCGCCGTCAGCACGTCGAACTCCCACGACTCGATGTCGTGGGAGGCGAAGGCGGCCCGGCGCTCACGCTCGAGGTGCCGGCTCAGGCGGGAGACCCGGCTGAGCACCTCAAGCGGTGTCACGTCCAGGTCCGGGCGCTCCTGCTTCCAGGCCGCGACCAGCCGGTCCACCTCGTCTTCGGCGGGCCTCGAGAAGGTCATGCGCCGAGTCTAGCTTTTCTTGACATCGAGATATCTCGCGCGATATCGAGTATCTCGACATCAAGATAATCGAGGAGGCGAGCATGCCTGGGGACATCTGGGACCCGGAGGTCTACGAGCGCTACGCGGCCGAACGCGGGAGGCCCTTCCACGAACTCGTGAGCCGGATCGACGCGCGGTCGCCCGGGTACGTCGTCGATCTCGGCTGCGGCACCGGGGAGCTCACGGCGACGCTCCTCGCCCGGTGGCCCGGCGCGCTGGTCCACGGAGTGGACGCCTCACCCGCGATGATCGGCAGGGCGCCGGCGGGCCTCGGCTTCGAGGTGGCCGACGTACGCGACTGGCGTCCGTCGCGGCCGGTCGACGTGATCGTCTCGAACGCGCTCCTGCAGTGGCTCCCCGAGCGCCGCGACCTGCTGCGCCGGTGGCGGGACTGGCTGGCCGACGACGGGTGGCTCGCCTTCCAGATGCCCGGCAACTTCGACGCGCCGAGCCACGCCGTCGTGCGCGAGCTGTGCCGTACGACCTGGCGGGCCGAGCTGGGCGACGTGCCGCGCGGGACGACGGTGGGGGAGCCCGAGGAGTACGTGGACCTGCTCGCCGGTCTCGGCCTCACGGTGGACGCCTGGGAGACCACCTATGTCCACGTCCTGCGGGGGGAGGACCCGGTGCTGAACTGGGTCAAGGGCACGGCGCTGCGGCCGATGCTCGACCGGCTGCCGCCCGAGCGGCACGCCGCCTTCCTCGCCGACTGCGCGCGGGCCCTGCGGGAGGCCTACCCGCCCCGGCCGTACGGCACCCTCTTCCCCTTCCGCCGCATCTTCGCCGTCGCCCACTCATGAACTCACCCGGAGGGGGAACCGAGCGATCCGGAGGGGCGCGCCGCCGATCTGGACTGAGGAGCGAGGAACGAGCGACGAGGGCTGTGTTCTTCGCGCGCCTCCGGCACGACCGGGCGGGTGTGAGCGCCCCGATGGTGAGCGGGAAACACTGTTCATTTTGGCGTGGCAGTATGACGGCCCGACCGGGAGGCACTTGGGGGAACGGTGGCGCTTGAGATCGAGGACAAGTTCGACGTACAGGAAGACTTCGCCCTGCCCGACCTGGGCGGAGTGCCGGGATGCGCGCGGGTGGCCGAACCGCTGTCACACCGGCTGACCGCGGTCTACTTCGACACTCCCGATCTGCGCCTGGCCGCCCGGGGCGTCACGCTGCGGCGCCGGCGCGGCGGGGACGACGAGGGCTGGCACCTCAAGCTGCCCAAGGCCGCGGGCGCCCGCGAGGAGATCACCCGGCCGCTCACCCGCAGTGCGAAGACCGTCCCCGCCGAGCTGGCGAGCCTCGTCCTGGCGTACACGCGGGGCGCCCCGCTGGAGCCGGTGGCCCAGCTGGAGACCCGCCGTTCCATCGCGCTGCTGCTCGGACCCGAGGACGCTCCGCTCGTGGAGGTCGCCGACGACCGGGTCAAGGGCACCGTCCTCGGCGACGAGCCGGTGGTGCGGCGCTGGCGGGAGGTCGAGGCCGAGATCAAGGAGGGCGACGCCGAGATCCTCAAGAAGGTGGGCAAGCGGCTGCGTAAGGCGGGCGCCGCCCCCTCGGCCAGCGGGAGCAAGCTCGCACGGGTCCTCGGCGACCGGCTCCCCGCTCCGCGCCCGGCGACCCGGCCCGAGCCGGGCTCCGTCGGCGAGGTCGTCGTCGGCTACCTCCGCGCCCAGGTCGCCGCGCTCGCCGCCCAGGACCCCCGCGTACGGCTCGCCGGGGAGGACGCCGTGCACCAGGCGAGGGTGGCCTGCCGCCGGCTGCGCAGCGCGCTCAAGGCGTTCAAGCGGATCGTCGTGGAGACCGAATCCGTGCAGGAGGAGCTGAAGTGGCTCGGCGAGGTGCTGGGCGAGGCACGTGACCTGGAGGTCATGCGGGCACGCTTCGCCGGCCGTCTCGACGCGGTCGACCCCCGGCTCGTCACCGGCGAGGCGCGCCGCAGGCTGGGTGACGACCTGCTGGCCAGGGAACACGACGCGTACGACCGCATCCGGGCCGCGCTCAGCGGCGAGCGTTACTTCGCGCTGCTCGACGCCCTCGACGCGCTGGCGGCCGACCCGCCGCTGACGGCGGCGGCGGGCAGGGACGCGGCCACGGCCCTGCCGAAGATCGTGGACAGGAACTGGCGGCGGGTGGTGGACGCCTACGACGCGGCCGGGCGCGCGGAGGAGGGCGAGGAGCGCGAGACGGCCATGCACGAGGTGCGCAAGGCCGCCAAGCGCGCCCGCTACACCGCGGAGGCGGCCGGCATGTCCGGGCCGGCCAAGCGGGCCAAGCAGGTGCAGACGGTGCTCGGCCGGCACCAGGACGGCGTGGTCGCCCAGGACACGCTTCTGGAGGAGGCCGCCCGGGCGCGGGAGGCCGGGGAGGACACTTTCACCTACGGCGTGCTCGCGGGCGTCGAGAGCGCCGAGGCGGCCCGCGCCCACGAGGAGTTCCCCGCCGTGTGGGCGTCCGTCACCGGATGACCCGCCGGCCCACGCGCCGCGTCTCCACGGCCACCGCGGCCGGTTCACGGTTGACGCGCCAGGCGCCCGCCTCGCCGGCCGGTCAGGTCACGTAGCGCTCCAGTGTGACCGCCTGACCGGCCGCGTGGTGGAGGACGGCGAAGCCGCCCTTGGCGATGGCGAGGTCGGCGGACCGCGCCCGGTGCAGCGCCTCGCCCGCCGTGCCCAGCAGCGCGGGCAGCACCTTGCCGTGGCTGCACAGCACCGCCGCCTCCGCCGCGGCGAGCGACTCGCGCACCAGGCGTTCCGCCTCGCGGGGGTCGTAGCCGCTCTCCGACAGTGCCTTCTCCTTACGCACCTCCAGGCCGCGCCGTTCCGCGTACGGCCCGATCGTCTGCGTGCAGCGCCTGGCGTGCGAGCTGACGAGCCGTTCCGGCCGGTACGCCCCGAGCACCGCGGCCAGGATCTCGGCTTGGGCGCGACCCCGCTCGTCCAGCGGGCGGTGGTCGTCGTCGCCCTTCCACTCCTGCCGGGAGCCCGCCAGCGCGTGCCGCAGGAAGATCAGCGGGGTGGTCGTGAGCGGTGCGGCGCGGACGGCCCGCAGCAGGCGCCTGTCCCATCGATAGGTGAGGCGCCGCACCGCCTCCTCGATCGGCAGCCAGACGACCTCGTCGACCTCCTTGTCGATCACGGGGCCGTCGCCGCCCGCCGCCCGCCCGTCACCGGGGTCGCGGGCGAGCCAGTAGTCCACCCGCTTGAGCCGGCCGTCCTTCAGGTAGTGCACCGGCGGGAGCGCGCGGCCGAGCACGACCCGCAGGCCGGTCTCCTCCCGCACCTCGCGCAGCGCCGCGGCGATCACGTGCTCGCCGTGCTTGAGCTTGCCCTTGGGCAGGCTCCAGTCGTCGTACGCCGGCCGGTGGACGAGCGCGATCTCCGGATCGGCCTCCTCGCCCCGCCAGACGACCGCCCCCGCTGCTCTGATCACTCGTGCCGCCCTGATCACCGCGCCGAACATCACTCGGCCCCGTCGTCCACGGTCCGCCAGCGGCGGCTCGCGATCAGGTGGTGCTGGAGGTCGGTCTCGCCCCGGTGGCGCAGCCACTTGCCGTCGGAGTGCAGCGTCCAGGCGGTGGTGGTGTCCTCGAACGCCAGGTCGAGCAGGTGGGCGAGATACCTGCGGTGCTCCGGGCTGGTGACCTTGACCAGCGCCTCGACCCGCCGGTCCAGGTTGCGGCGCATCAGGTCGGCGCTGCCGATCCAGATCTCCGGCCGGCGTCCCCCGCCGAACTCGAACACGCGGGAGTGTTCCAGGAAGCGGCCGAGCACGCTGCGCACGCGGATGGTCTCCGACAGGCCCGGCAGGCCCGGGCGGAGCGTGCAGATGCCGCGGACCCACAGGTCCACCGGCACGCCCGCCTGCGACGCGCGGTACAACGCGTCGATGACCGGCTCGTCCACCATCGAGTTCGTCTTGATCCGGATGCGGGCCGTGCGGCCGGCCTCGCGATGGGCGATCTCCTGCTCGATCCGGTCGAGCAGACCCTGGCGCAGCGAGTCGGGCGCGACCAGCAGCCTGCGGTAGTCGGACTGGTGGGAGTAGCCGGTCAGGTGGATGAACAGGTCGGTCACGTCCTCGCCGACCTGCGGGTCGGCGGTGAGCAGGCCGAAGTCCTCGTACTGCCGGGCCGTCTTCGGGTTGTAGTTGCCGGTGCCGATGTGGCAGTAGCGCCGCAGTTCGCCGCCCGCCTCCTGGCGGACCACCATGGCGAGCTTGCAGTGCGTCTTGAGGCCGAGCACGCCGTAGACCACGTGGCACCCGGCCGTCTCCAGCTTGCGGGCCCAGGAGATGTTCGCGTGCTCGTCGAACCTCGCCTTGATCTCCACCACGACCACGACCTGCTTGCCCGCCTCGGCCGCGTCGATCAGCGCGTCCACGACGGGCGAGTCGCCGCTGGTGCGGTAGAGCGTCTGCTTGATGGCCAGCACGTCCGGGTCGGCCGCCGCGTCCTCCACGAACCGCTGCACGCTCGTCGCGAACGAGTCGTACGGGTGGTGCACCAGGATGTCGCGCTCCCGCAGGGTGGCGAACAGGTCGTCCTCGGCGCTCACCGCCTCCGCCGGGACGAACGGCCGGAAGTGGAGCTCCGGGCGGTCGAGGTCGGCGATGGCGTGCAGCCCGGTGAGGTCCAGCGGGCCGGGCAGCCGGTAGATCTCGTGGTCGCCCACCCCCAGCTCGTCGACCAGCAGATCGAGCACCTCGGGAGTGATGGTGTCCTCGACCTCCAGCCGCACCGGCGGCCCGAACCTGCGCCGCAGCAGCTCGCGCTCCAGCGCCTTCATCAGGTTCTCCGTGACGTCCTCGTCGACCTCCAGGTCCTCGTTCCTGGTGACCCGGAAGACGTGGTGCTGCACCACCTGCATGCCCTTGAACAGCTCGCCCAGATGCGCCGCGATCACGTCCTCCAGCGGGACGAACCGGTCCTTCGACGCGTTCACGAAGCGGGGGAGCTGCGAGGGCACCTTCACCCGCGCGAACACCGTGTGGCCCGTCACCGGGTTGCGCACGGTGACCGCCAGGTTCAGCGAGAGCCCCGAGATGTACGGGAACGGGTGGGCCGGATCGACGGCCAGCGGCGTCAGGACCGGCCGGATCCGATCGCGGAAGAGCTTGCGCAGCGCCGTCCGCTCCTCCCGGGCGAGGTCCTCCCAGCGGACGATCGCGATGCCCTCCTCGGCCAGCTCCGGGCAGATCCGGTCGTGGAAGACCGCCGCGTGCCTGCGGGCGAGGTCGTCGGCGACCGACGCTATCCGGGTCAGCGCCTCGCTCGGCTTCAGCCCGCCCGGCGTCCGCAGCAGCAGCCCGGTCGCCATCCGCCGTTTCAGCCCGGCCACCCGTACGCGGAAGAACTCGTCGAGGTTGCTCGCGAAGATGGCGAGGAACCGCACACGTTCGAGCAGCGGCACCGACGAGTCCTCGGCGAGCTCCAGGACCCGTTCGTTGAAGAGGAGCCAGCTCTCCTCACGGTTGAGGAACCGGTCGTTCGGCAAGGGGGCGGGCACGGGGAGGTCGGCCTCCTCCGGCGCAGGTGAGGGGGAGCTTTGGGCGGACATATAACGAAATATGCCCCACAACATTGAACGGAACGTTAACTTCGCAGCAACGAAACCGTCAGGCTGGTTCACCCCCGCCGGTCACCTTGCCCGCGGTATCGCGGGCCGTCCCGCCAGTGGTCACCGGGGTGGAGGGAGCGGAGCGGAAGGGAGCGAGGACCGCAGCGAAGGCCCAGCGAAGCGGGCTTCGCGAGGACCGGAGGTTCCTTCCGGCGCAGTGACCCGCCCGGCCACGGCTCGTGGACACCTAGCGCTGCTCGCGTTCCCTGGTCTTCTCCAGCTCGCGCTGGCGGCGTTCGAGCTCCTTGGCCCGTTCACGTAGCTCGCGTTCGCGGGCCTTCTCCTGCTCCCGCCGGAGCTTCTCCTGCTCCTTGAGCTGCCGTTCGAGCTCCTTGGCGCGCTCGCGCTGCTCACGTTCCTTGAGCTTCTCCAGCTCGCGCTGACGGCGTTCGAGCAGCCTGGCGCGTTCGCGTTGCTCGCGTTCGCGGGCCTTCTCCTGCTCGCGGCGAAGCTTCTCCTGCTCCTTCGCCTCGCGCTCGGTGGGCCGCGGCGTACGGGACTCGGCAGAGGGGGTCAGGACCAGCCCGCGGGTCGCGCCGGTGAGCCCGGGGTCGGAGTCGAGGCCCTTCAGGCCGTTCCACGACAGGTTGACCAGGTGCGCGGCGACCTCCTCGCGGCGCGGCGTGCGCACGTCGAGCCACCACTGGCCGGTGAGAGCGGTCATCCCCACGAGCATCTGCGCGTACATCGGCGCGAACTTGGGGTCGTAGCCGCGTTCCCTGAACTCGTCCGCGAGCACGTCCTCGACCTGGCTCGCGATGTCGCTGATCAGGCTGGCGAAGGTGCCCGTCCCCGACGCGGCGTGGGAGTCGCGGACCAGGATGCGGAAGCCCTCGCTGCTCTCCTCGATGTACTGGAGAAGGGCGAGCGCGGCGCGCTCCAGCTTGACGCGGGCGTGCGAGGCCGACAGCGCCTGGGTGACCAGGCTCAGCAGGCGCTGCATCTCCCGGTCGATCACGACGGCGTAGATGCCCTCCTTGCCGCCGAAGTGCTCGTAGACCACGGGCTTGGAGACCTTGGCGCTGGCCGCGATCTCCTCGACCGACGTGCCGTCGAAGCCCTTGTCCGCGAACAGGGCCCGGCCGACCTGGATCAGCTGCTCGCGCCGCTCCGCGCCGGTCATGCGTCTTCGAGTTCGGGAGGACTCGCTCACAGGTTCCATGATGGCGGTTGCCCCGGCCGGAGCCCGGCCCGGGACGGGTAAGGGGAGCGGCGCCGTCGAGGGCGCCGGTGCGGACGTCAGCGGAGAGAGGGTGGGGGACAGGGCCGCCGCGTGTGCGAAAGCGGCCCCGCCATCCGCGCCGACGGGGGCGTCAGGCAATGCGCTTCGCCGCCAGCCGCTCCGGTGTCGGCCAGCGCACGTCACGGGCCCAGCCGGCCTTCTCGAACCAGCGGATGAGGCCGGCGCTCAGGTCGATCTGGCCCTTCAGCGCGCCGTGCCGGGCGCAGGTGGGGTCCGAGTGGTGCAGGTTGTGCCACGACTCGCCGAACGAGGGGATCGCCAGCCACCACACGTTGCGGGACTTGTCACGCGACTCGAAGACCTCCTCGCCGAACACGTGGCAGATGGAGTTGATCGACCAGGTGACGTGGTGCAGCAGGCCGATCCGGATCACCGTGCCCCAGAAGAACGCGGTCACCGCGCCCTGCCAGGACCACGTGATCAGGCCACCCAGGATCGCCGGGAGCAGCAGGGAGGTGATCGCCAGGGCCGGGAAGGCCCGGTGCAGCTTCATCACGTCCGGGTCCTTCATCAGGTCCGGGGCGTACTTGGCGCGGTTGACCCGCTCCGACTCGAACAGCCAGCCGATGTGGGCGTAGAGCAGGCCCTTGCACATGGACTTGAAGCCGGGGCCGAAGCGCCACGGCGAGTGCGGGTCGCCGTCCTTGTCGGAGAACTTGTGGTGCTTGCGGTGGGCGGCCACCCAGTCGAGGACGGACATCTCCAGCGAGAGGCTGCCGGCGATGCCGAGGGCGATCTTCAGCGGCCGGTTCGCCTTGAACGATCCGTGCGTGAAGTAGCGGTGGTATCCGACGGTGACGCCGAGGCCGGACACGACGTAGAACACCCCGGCGATCGCGAGGTCGGTCCAGCCGAGGCCCCAGCCCCAGGCGAAGGGCACCGCGGCGAAGACCGCCAGGATCGGCGCGCCGACGACGATCGCGAAGACAACCAAGTCGGCCTTGCTCTTGTCCTGCGGTTCGAAGTCCGGCTTCGGCTGTGGTGCGGCGCGGTCGGTGACGACGGTCATGGGCTACCTCACGGGTGTTGGGAAGATTGTCTAGCTACGCGACCGTAACTTACGCCATCGTAAGTTAGGAACCCCTAAGAGCGAATGTGTGGAAGGTGACGCGCGGGGCCACATCTGGTGGCGAATCCACGTCTTGCACCAACTCTCGGCAATCTGGTAATGCCTGACGCCCCACATCAGAGGCTCGTCGCCGGCCGCGCGAGGTCCACGGCGACCTGCCCGAAATGTGGCTTAACTAACATCGCGGCCCGTTGTCGTGGGCGTCCGGCTCGTTTTGGGGGCGCGCGTGAGGGGTCGGCTCTGTATCCTGAGGTCGGATTCCGGCTCCTGCCGGAATCCGACAAATGGGACTTTGGCCCATTCCCGGGTCGTCTAGGGGCAAGACTACAGATTTTGGTTCTGTCAACGGAGGTTCGAATCCTCCCCCGGGAGCCTGTCCGTCCGTCCGTCGTGCGCCCCGGGGGGCCTGGTTCCCGTCCGGGGGACGGCAGGTAAGCTCACCTTGTCGAGCGGGTGACCGTGCGGTTCCTGGGTAGTGGACGCGTGGAAGCCGCAGCCGATCCCGCACCGTTTCGTGTAGTAGCCGCGACGCCGAGGGAGCCTCAGTCCGTGAGTGTGCCGCGCCCGGCAGCCGTGATCGTCCTCGCCGCCGGCGAGGGCACCCGGATGAAGTCGAAAACCCCCAAGGTCCTCCACGAGGTCTGTGGCCGGACGCTGGTCGGCCACATGCTCGCCGCCGCGCGCGGCCTCACCCCCGAACGGCTGGTCGTCGTCATCGGCCACGCCCGGGAACAGGTCGGCGCGCACCTGGCCGAGACCGCGCCGGACGCCCGCCTGGTCGTGCAGGAGAAGCGGAACGGCACCGGCCACGCCGTGCGCACCGCCCTGGAGGCCGAGGGCCCGATCGAGGGCACCATCCTGGTGACGTACGGCGACACGCCGCTGCTGCGCGCCGAGACTCTGGCAGCCCTGTTGGAGCGGCACGCCGCCGACGCGAACGCCGTCACCGTGCTGACCGCCGAGGTCCCCGACCCCACCGGGTACGGACGCATCGTGCGCGACGGGGACGGCGCGGTGCTGGAGATCGTCGAGGAGAAGGACGCGTCCCCCGAGCAGCGCGCGATCACCGAGATGAACTCGGGCGTGTACGCCTTCGACGGCGCGCTGCTGGCCGACGGCCTGCGACGGATCGGCGCCGCCAACGCCCAGGGCGAGGAGTATCTGACCGACGTGCTGGCCATCCTCCGGGAGGACGGCCACCGGGTGGGCGCCTGCGTCGCCGCCGACCACGCGGAGGTCGAGGGCGTCAACGACCGCGTCCAGCTCGCCTTCGTGCGGCGGGTGCTCAACGACCGCATCCTGGAGACGCACATGCGCGCCGGGGTCACCGTCGTCGACCCGGCCGGCACGTGGGTCGACGCCGGAGTCGTCATGGAACCCGACGTCGTGATCCATCCCGGCACCCAGCTCAGGGGCGCCACGAGGGTCCGGGCGGGAGCCGAGGTGGGGCCGGGCAGCACGCTGACCGACACCGTCGTCGGCGAGGACGCCGTCGTACGCAACACCGTGGCCGACGGCGCGGAGATCGGCGCCGGCGCCACCGTGGGCCCGTTCGCGTACCTGCGCCCCGGCACCGTGCTCGGCCGCGGCGGCAAGATCGGCGCGTATGTCGAGACCAAGAACGCGCGCATCGGCGAGGGCTCGAAGGTCCCCCACCTCACCTACGTCGGCGACGCGACGATCGGCGCCGGCTCGAACATCGGCGCCGCCTGCGTCTTCGTCAACTACGACGGCGTCGGCAAGCACCACACCGTCGTGGGCGACCACGTCCGCGTGGGCAGCGACAACATGCTCGTCGCCCCGGTCACGATCGGCGACGGCGCCTACACGGCCGCCGGCTCGGTGATCACGTCCGACGTCCCGCCCGGGGCGATGGCGGTCGCCCGTGGCCGGCAGCGCAACATCGAGGGCTGGGTGGCCCGCCGCAGGGCCGGCACCCCGTCCGACGAGGCGGCCCGGCGGGCGCTGGCCGCCCCCGAGACCGCCCCCGAGACCGCTGCGGAGGGCACGCCCGGGGTGAACGGCGCGGACCCCGCCGCGCGGTGAGGACCACCCACGGCGCGCGCCCCAGCGCGCCGTGCGGGGACAGGAAGAGTACGAGGCGCGGTCCGACCGCGTAGCGCCGAAGGGCCAGGCCAGGAGGACACCGTGACCGACCACATCGACGGGGCGAAGGGGTTCGCGGGCCCCGGGCGACGCGAGGCCACCGCGGACCGGCAGGCCCGGCCACAGCAGGCGTGGCACGGCCGACAGGCTCGACACGCGAGGAGCGCGGCATGAGCGGCAAGAAGACGACCGGCGAGCGGAACCTCATGTTCTTCTCCGGCCGGGCCCACCCCGAGCTCGCCGAGGAGGTCGCGAACGCCCTCGGTGTCGAGATCACGCCGACCGCGCTGCGCGACTTCGCCAACGGTGAGATCTACGTGCGCTACCTGGAGTCGGTGCGCGGCTGCGACGCCTTCGTGATCCAGAGCCACACCGCGCCGATCAACCAGTGGATCATGGAACAGCTGATCATGGTGGACGCGCTCAAGCGGGCCTCGGCCAAGCGGGTCACCGTGATCATGCCGTTCTACGGCTACGCCCGCCAGGACAAGAAGGGCCGTGGCCGCGAGCCGATCACCGCCCGGCTGGTGGCCGACATGTTCAAGCAGGCGGGCGCCGACCGGATGATGTCCATCGACCTGCACACCTCGCAGATCCAGGGCTTCTTCGACGGCCCGGTCGATCACCTGTTCGCGATGCCCGTGCTGATCAACTACCTGCGCGGCAAGCTCGACCCGGCGACGACCACGATCGTCTCGCCCGACACCGGGCGCGTACGGCTCGCCGAGCGCTGGTCCGACACCCTGGGCACCCCGGTGGCATTCATCCACAAGCGGCGCGACCTCGACGTGGCGAACCAGGTGAAGGTGCACGAGGTGGTCGGCAAGGTCCACGGCCGGACCTGCGTGCTGATCGACGACATGATCGACACCGGTGGCTCCATCTGCAAGGCCGCCGACGCGCTGTACGAGCACGGCGCGACCGACGTCATCGTGGCCGCCACCCACGCGGTGTTCTCCGGGCCCGCCGTGGACCGCCTGAAGAACTCCCGGATCTCCGAGGTGGTCGTGACCAACACGCTGCCCATCGAGGAGGAGAAGAGGTTCGACAGCCTCACGGTGATGTCGATCGCCCCGCTGATCGCCCGGGCCATCACCGAGGTCTTCACCGACGGCTCCGTCACCAGCCTCTTCGAGGGCGACGCCTGATCCGTTCCGGCGCCTGATCCGGCCCGGGCCCCCGGACGCATCCAGGGGCCCGGGACCGGCTCTAGTAGAGGGCGCCCATCGCCGTACGGACCTCCGCGAGGGTCGCGTCGGCGACGGCGGCGGCGCGCGCGTTGCCGTCGCGGAGCACCCGGCGGACGTGGCCGCGGTCTCCGGCGAGCTCGGCCCGCCGCGCCCGCAGCGGCGCGAAGTGGTCGTTGATCGCGTCCGTGACCAGCGCCTTCAGCGCGGCGGCCCCCCGGCCGCCGATCTCGGCGGCCACCTCGTGCGGGTCCCGGCCGAGGCACAGCGCGGCCAGGAGGACCAGGCTGGACACCTCGGGCCGGGCGGCCGGGTCGTAGGTGATGTGGCGGTCCGCGTCGGTCTTCGCGCCGCGGATCAGCCGGGCGGTCTCGTCGGCGGTGGCGGCCAGGGCGACGGCGTTGCCCCGGCTCTTGCTCATCTTGGCGCCGTCGGTGCCGAGCAGCAGCGGCGCCGCGGACAGCAGGGCCTCGGGCTCGGGGAAGACCGGGTTCGCGGGGGAGCCGTAGCGGTGGTTGAAGCGGCGCGCGATGATGCGCGCCACCTCCAGGTGGGGGAGCTGGTCCTGCCCGACCGGGACGATCCCGGCCTTGCAGAACAGGATGTCGGCGGCCTGGTGCACGGGATAGGTGAACATCAGCCCGCTCACCGCCGACTGTCGCGAGTGGGCGATCTCGTCCTTGACCGTGGGGTTGCGGCCCAGCTCCGCGACCGAGACCAGGCTGAGGAACGGCAGGAGCAGCTGGTTGAGCGCGGGCACGGCGCTGTGCGTGAAGATCGTGGCCCGGTCGGGGTCGAGGCCCGCGGCCAGGTAGTCGAGCACCAGGTCCTCCACGCGCTCGGTGAGCCGGTCGGCGACGTCCCGGTCGGTCAGGACCTGGTAGTCCGCGACGAGCACCATCATCTCCACGCCCAGGTTCTGCAGGCGGACGCGGTTCTGCAGGGTGCCGAAGTAGTGTCCCAGATGTAGTCGTCCGGTCGGCCGGTCCCCGGTCAGCGCCCGGAACGTGCCGGGCCGCTCCCGTATCGATCTCTCCAGCTCGGCGCTGCGCCGTCGTGCGCCCGCCACGCCGAGGTCGTCGGACGGGCTGATCTCCAGAGTGGTCGTCATGTGATTTCTCCCTTGGCAGGTGGTCCGCCGCCGACGGCGACCCCTCGTCCAGGGAGCACGAAAAAGGGCCGTCCATCCGAACGGCCCGGTCGTACGCGTGAGATGGCCGCTCCTATCCGGAGCGCCACCAGCCCTGACACGACGTACGTTGCATGCCGCCAGTGTAACGGCCACCCGGCCACCGCATAAGAGGGACCGAGCGAGCCGGAGGGGCGCGCCGCCGGTCTGGACTGAGGAGCGAGGAACGAGCGACGAGGGCTATGTTGCCGGCGCGCCTCCGGCACGACCAGGCGGACGTGAGCGCCCCGACGAGCGACGCGGGAGACACGGTAGGCTGTGAGGGTTGCGCTCGTAACGCCTTCCGCTAGGGCGGGTGAGGGGGAGCGCGTCATCCGTCGACATCCCTAGGAGATGTGCCGTGTCCGAAGTACGCATCGCCGCCGAGCTCCGTGACGAGTTCGGCAAGGGCGCCGCCCGCAAGATCCGCCGGGCGAACAAGGTCCCCGCCGTTCTCTACGGCCACGGCACCGAGCCCAAGCACCTGACCCTCCCCGGCCACGAGCTGCTGCTCGCGCTGCGCACGCCCAACGTGCTCATCCGCCTGCACGGTGAGGGCGTGGACGAGATCGCGCTGCCCAAGGGTGTCCAGCGCGACCCGATCAAGGGCTTCCTGGAGCACGTCGACCTGCTCCTGGTCAAGCGGGGCGAGAAGGTCGTCGTCGAGATCCCGGTCACCGTCGTCGGCACGACGAACGGCAGCGCCATCGTCGACCAGCCGCTGAACACGCTCTCGGTCGAGGCGGAGGCGACCCACATCCCGACCGGCGTCGAGATCGACGTGGACGGCAAGGAGGAGGGCTACGTGGTGCACGCGGCCGACCTGAAGCTGCCGGAGGGCACCACGCTGGCCGGCGACCCCGAGGCCCTGGTGCTGCAGGTGATCGCCGCTCCGTCGGCCGGGCTGCCCGAGGAGGGCGAGGCCGCCGCCGAGGGCGAGACCGCCGAGGCCGCCGAGTAGGACCGATTCGTGAGAGAGTCCTCCGCGGGGTGTCCCGCGGAGGACTCTTCCATGTGGGGTGACAGTGGAGGAGACAGCGATGTCCGACACGGCCGCGCAGCGGTGGCTGGTCGTGGGCCTGGGCAATCCCGGGCCGGAGTACGCCGGGAACCGCCACAACGCGGGCTTCATGGTGCTCGACGAGCTGGCGGCCCGGGTGGGCGGCCGGTTCAAGGCACACCGGTCGCGGGCCGAGGTGGTCGAGGGCCGCCTGGCCGCGCTGCCCGTGGTGCTGGCCAAGCCGCTGTCCTTCATGAACCTGTCCGGTGGCCCGGTCAAGGCGCTGGCCGACTTCTACAAGATCACACCCGACCGGGTCGCCGTGGTCCACGACGAGCTGGACATCCCGTACGGCGCGCTGCGCGCGAAGCTCGGCGGCGGCGACAACGGGCACAACGGCCTGAAGTCGATCACGAAGTCGCTCGGCACGCGCGACTACCCGCGCATCCGGTTCGGCATCGGCCGCCCGCCGGGCCGGATGGACCCGGCGACGTTCGTGCTGCGCGACTTCGCCACGGCCGAGCGCAAGGACCTGCCGTTCCTGGTGGACCGGGCCGCCGACATGGTGGAGTCGTTGATGACGGCGGGCCTGGAGGCGACGCAGAACCGGTTCCACGCCGGCGACCTCAACCCGGCCAAGCCGCCCCGCTGAGGGTTCCCCCGCCGGGAGCGCGCGGCTCCCGGCGAGGGGTGACCGGCGGGGGCCTCAGGGACGGCCGAGGGCGCGGTACTCCCAGCCCGCCGCGCGCCAGGCGTCGCGGTCGAGGGCGTGCCGGCCGTCCACGATCCGCCGGTGCGCGACGACCTCCGACAGCGCCTCGGGCTGGATCTCGCGGAACTCGGCCCACTCGGTGAGCAGGACCACCACGTCCGCGTCCCTGGCCACGTCCATGGCGCTGGTGCCGTACCGGAGCTCGGGGTAGGTGCGGCGGGCGTTGTCCAGCGCCGCCGGGTCGTAGACCCGCACGTTGGCGCCCAGCCCGTGCATCGTCCGGGCCACGTCGAGCGCGGGGGCGTCCCTGATGTCGTCGGAGTTGGGCTTGAAGGCGGCGCCGAGGCAGGCCACCCGCTGGCCGTTGAGCTGGCCGCCGAGCAGCTCCCTGACCAGGTCGATCGTACGGGAGCGCCGGCGCCGGTTGATGGCGTCGACCTCCCGCAGGAAGGACACGGCCTGGCCGACGCCGATCTCCTCGGCCCGGTAGGCGAAGGCCCGGATGTCCTTGGGCAGGCAGCCGCCGCCGAACCCGAGACCGGGCTGCAGGAAACGGCCGCCGATCCGGTCGTCGTAGGCGAGGGCCTGCGCCAGGTCGCGTACGTCGGCTCCGGTGGCCTCGCAGATCTCGGCCATCGCGTTGATGTAGGAGATCTTGGTGGCCAGGAAGGAGTTGGCGGCGACCTTGACCAGCTCGGCGGTGGGGAGGTCGGTGACCACGGTCGGGGTGCCGAGGTCGAGGATCGGCGCGAACGCCGCGGCCAGCCGCTCACGCGCCCACTCCGTGGTGACGCCGAAGACGAGCCGGTCGGGCCGGAGCGTGTCGTCGACGGCGAAGCCCTCCCGCAGGAACTCCGGGTTCCAGGCCAGCTCCACCTCCGCACCGGCCGGGGCCAGCTCGGTCAGCAGGCCGCTCAGCCGGGCCGCGGTGCCGACCGGCACGGTCGACTTGCCGACGACCAGGCAGCGGCGGGTCAGGTGTGGGGCCAGGCCCCGGACGGCGGCGTCGACGTAGCTGAGGTCGCAGGCGTCCAGGCCGGGCTGCTGGGGGGTGCCCACGCAGATGAAGTGGACGTCGCCGTGCTCGGCGGCCTCGGCGTAGGAGGTGGTGAAGCGGAGCCGTCCCGACTCCAGGGTCTTGGCCAGCAACTCGGGCAGGCCCGGCTCGAAGAACGGCACCTCCCCGGACTGCAGTTTGCGGATCTTCCCGGGGTCCACGTCGAGCCCGACCACGTCGTAGCCCAGCGAGGCCATGCAGATGGCGTGTGTCGCCCCGAGGTAACCGGTCCCGATCACCGTCAGCCGGGGGAGTTCGGCGTCGCTCATGTCAGTTTCCCAATGAGTGTCGGCGAGTCGCCGTCCGGCGGACTCGGTGCCTGGTGACCGCCGGCGGGGTGTGCCGGGCGGCCGGGGGAGTCGGGCTCCGGCGGGAGGTCCCCGCCGGAGCCGTGGTCAGGAGCAGCCGCCCTTCTTGGTCAGCGCTCCACCGGTGACCTTGTTGTCGCAGGAGATCGTGTTGCCGCCGGCGGTGTCGTTGACGCCGTAGCCGCCCGAGCCGCCGAGGTCGATGACGTTGGCCCGGAACACGTTGCCGGTGCCCCAGCCGTCCACGATCCTGTGGGTCTGGAAGCCGTCCTCGCTGGTGCCGCTGCCGGTGTTGCGCTCGATGACGTAGCCGTTGCCCTTGACGTCCACCCAGGAGTCGTTGTGCTTCGACCCGCCGAGGGCGGAGCCGTCGAAGACGTTGCCGACGATCCGGCCGCCGGAGGTGCCCTCTTTGACGTCCACGGCCTCCGCGGTGGCGCGGATGACGTTGCCGCGCACGACGTTGCGGTCGCTGCGGTCCATCTTCCCACCGGAGAAGGACGCCCAGTTGCTCTCGGCGGTGCCGAGGTAGATACCCTCGCCGAACTTCTCGCGGCGCAGGCCGGTCGCGTAGACCGTGTTGTACTGCACGGTGTTGTCGCTGCTGAAGTTGCGCAGGTGGATGGCCTCGTCCCCGATGTCGTGGACGGTCAGGCCCTGGACGATCGTGTGGGAGGTCTGGTCGGCCATCACGCCCTTCTGGCCGTTGCGGACGTCGAAGCCGATCAACCGCCAGTGGCTCACCTGGTTGAGGTGGAAGGCGTAGCCCTTCTTCACGCCGCCGCCGTCGAGAACCGCGTCGGGCGGGCCGCAGACGAAGATCGGCTCGGACGCGGTCCCGGAGACCGTCGCCACGAACCTGCCGACGTACACCCCGGGGTCCAGCGCGATCACCGCGCCCGGCTCGGCGGTCTTCAGCGCCTCGGTCAGGCCGGACGCGTCGCCGACCGTCACCGTGGCCTCGGGGCAGTCGATCTTCCCCGGCCCCTCGGGGACCGGGACGGCGGGCGGGTCCTGCGTCGGGACGAACGGCACCGCGTCGTCCCCGTCCAGCGCCGCGTCCTGGTCCTCGTACTTCTCGCCGTCGTCCGGCTGCGCGTTCTGGGAGTCCTGGGAACCGTCGTCCATCGCCGCCGGAGGCCGGGTGTTCCCGCCCACCGGGCGGATGTCTTCGACAGGGGGCTCCGAGCCCCCGCCGAACAACCCGCGCAGCAGCACCACGACGACGATCGTGAGGGCCGCCCCGACGAGCATCCCCACCAGGGTCCTGCGGTCGATGTAGCGGTCCACCGCTCAGTCCCCCTTTCCGGCGGCCGCGACGGCGGCGGTCCGCAGTTCCCTGGCCGGCCGCTCCTCCAGCACCGCCTGCTTCTCGTACGGGTCGACGATGCGGCGGCCGGCCCGGGGGCCGTCACCGTTCAGCGCCCGGATCGCGGCGACCGCGATGAGGAGGATCACGCCGAACCAGATCAGGTTCATCGGCTTGGCGATCCGCCTGACCATGGTCCAGAAACCGGCCGTGTCCTGCCAGCCGCCGGTGTTGTTCCGCGCGACGGTCAGCGACCCGGTGGCCCGGGCGGTGTCCAGCGCGCTGCGGCCGGCGCCGCCCAGGGTGTTGCCGGTGATCTCGCTGCCCCCGGCCGCGCCGAGCACGGAGATCGCGTGCAGCGAGGCCGACTGCACGGTGTTGGCCGTGACCGTGACCCGGGAGTTCCTGACGTAGATCGCGGTCGGGACCTCCCTGACGATGTTGCCGCTGACGCGGGCCGACACGACCCCGTCGCGCAGCACGATGCCCTGGCTGCTCTGGCCCCTGACCCGGTTGCCGGAGACCTGCGCGCCGGTGGCGTCCTTGCTCACGACGATGCCCATCTCCCCGCCCACGACCTCCGTGGTCTGCACGACCGGCCGGATGCCGCCCTGCACCTCCACGCCGTACCGGCCGTTGTCGCGGGCGGCGCTGCTCAGCAGCGAGTCGCCGCCGAAGCTGCGCAGCGACTCTCCGGAGGCGGAGGGGCCCTGGGCCAGGGGGAGGCCGCTCATCGTGAAGCCGTTGCCCGCGTTGCGCTCGGCCGTCGAGCCCGTGATCGTGACGTTCTGCGTGCCCCGCGACAGCACGAACCCGTCACCCCTGCTGCCGGTCACGGTGGTGTTCTCGATCGAGGCGTTGCGCGCGAACCGGTGCAGCAGCACGCCGTGGATGAGGCTGTCGCTGATCGTGACGTTGTCGATCCGGGTCTGGTCCGACGCGCTGATGAAGACGCCGTACGCGTTGCCGACGATCGCGGTGTCGCTGATCTCACCGGTGACCAGGTTGGCCTGGGGCATCTGATAGGCGATCTTGCTGCCGCCCGAGCTGTCGGTGATCTCGACCTCGTCGTCGCCGCCCCGGCTCGGCACGAGCAGGCCGTTGGGCAGGAGCGTCTTCTGCTCGGGGTCCTCCCTGTCGCCCGCCTTCTCGCCGGATCCGGCCCTGCCCGGTGTCCGGGGAGCGGGGGTGGCCGCCACGCCCGCGCGTACGGGGACCCGCTCGGCGGTGTCGGCGGGCCGGTCGGTGCCCGTCAGCGCGAGCCCGCCGGTCGGGCCGCTCCAGAAGCCGAGGTACTCGACCCGGGTGTGGCTCATCCGGAGCTCTCCGCCGATGGCCCGCAGATACGCGCGGCCGTCGGAGACCTGCGTGTCCGCCGTCCTGGTGTGGGGGTTCCAGCTCGTGATCCGCACCGGGTTCTGGGCCGACCCGTTCATCCGGATGCTCGCGTCGAAGCCCACGATCGAGACGAAGGCGCCGGGTTCGCTGCGCATCCGGATCACGAGCGGGCCCTGCGCGTTCTGCAGCACCAGCTTGGCCCCGGGGCCGAGGAACACGTTGATGCCGAGCACGAAGGAGCCGTCCGACTGCTTCTGGAACTCCTCCAGGCCGAGGCGCTCCAGGTCGGCGATGCGGTACGGGTCACGCCGCTGGGGCAGCACCAGCGTCTGGCCGTTGGCCGAGCTGGAGATGTGCGGCACCCGGGCCTGGGCGGCGGCCGGCCCGCCCCGGGCCAGCGCCGAGGACAGCGTCGCCCGGGTCTGCATCACGCGCAGCGACTCCTGGTCGACCAGTGTCGACTGCTGCTGGGCCTCCGCCTGGGGCACGTCGTTGATCGCGGGCGGCGGCTCGGCTCCGTCGGTGTAGGCGAGGTACGCCCAGGTGCAGGCCGCGACCAGGCTCAGCACCAGGATCACGAGCAGGGCGCGGCTCCGGCGCGGTGGCGTGTCGCTCATGGGGTGATGCCTCCCGTCGCGGGCGCGGCCGGGGCCGGGGCCGGGTGATGGATCGGCAGCGACGGCTCGCGGTGCCGTGGACGGTCTCCGCCGTGGGCGGAGCGGGCCGGCGGGGTTCTGACGGCGGGCCGCAGCGCCAGAGCCGGCCGCTCCTCCAGCACCCGCTGACGCGCGTAGGGGTCGCCGATGGCGGCACGGCGCCGACGGCGATCGGCTCCCACCTGCCGCGACCGCAGCGCCGACACGATGACCAGGAGGATGACCGCCGCCCAGATCAGGTTCATCGGCTTGACGTAACGCTTGGCCTTGACCCAGAACGTCGAGGTGTCGTGCCAGGCGTCCTCGACGTTGTCGTGTTCGTTCACCCGGTGGGCGGACCGTGAGACGCTGATCGCGCTGGTGCCCGAGCCGGCGACGGTGTTGCGGGTGATCTCGGTGGCGCCGACGTCGCCGACCATGGTGATCCCGTGGGCCCTGGGCTTCACCAGCGTCGTGATCTTGTTTCCCACCACCCTGGCGTTGGAGTCGCGCAGGTAGATACCGGTCACAGTGTCCGTGATCGTGTTTCCGGCCACGTGGCCGGCGGTCGCGCCGTCCCGCAGGGCGATGCCCTGCCGAGCCTGGCCGGACAGCCTGTTGCCGGAGATCTGCACCTCGCTGGCGCCCTCGCGGACCACGATCCCCATGTCGCCACCGGTGATCTCGCTGGTGTAGACGGACAGGCGGCTGCCGCCGAGCACCTCGACGCCGTACCTCCCGTTGTCGCGGGCGACGCTGTCGTTGACCGAGTTGTCGCCGTAGACGGTCAGCGACTCGCCGCTCGCGGACGGGCCCTGCGCGAGGGCCTGCCCGTTGAGCGTGAAGCCGTTGCGGCCGTTGCGCTCCGCGACGCAGTCGGTGATCTGCACCTTCTCGGTCGCCCGCGACAGCACGAAGCCGTCGCCGCCGCTGCCGATGACCTTGGTGGACTGGACCGTCGCGCTGTTCACGAAACGGTGCAGGAAGACGCCGTGCGCCAGGCTGTCCCTGATCTCGTCGTCGACGATCTGCGTCTGGTTCGACCCCGAGACGAACAGCCCGTACGCGTTGCCGGTGATGACGCTGTGCCTGATCGACCCGGACACCAGGTCGTCGGCGAGCACGTGCGTCGCGGTGCCGGGGCCGATCGGGATGGTCTCCACGTCGCCGAAGCTGCTCCCGCCGCGCTGGCTGCCGGCCCTGGACAGGCGCTCGGCCTTGTCCTGGTGCCGCTGCGTCTTGGTGCGGTGCCGGTAGACGCTCGCCGGCCGCTCGGTGCCGGTGAGCGCGATGCCCCCGGTGCGGCCGCTCCAGAACCCCAGGTCGGAGACCTGGGCGTACGCCATCTCGAACTTGCCGCCGACCGCCCTGATGTAGGCGCGGCCGTCGGTCGTGGTCATGTCGGGCCTGCGCGTGCGCACGTCCCAGCTGGTGATCCGGACCGGCTTGGCGGCGGTGCCCTTGATGTCGATGTCGCCGCCGAACGAGATGATCGAGCTGAACGACCCGGGCAGGCTGCCCATCCGCAGCGTCAGCGGCCCGCGCACCTGCAGGCGCGCGCCGTCGGCCACGAAGACCTGCACGCCGAGCAGGTAGGAGCCGTCCTTCATCCGCCGCAGATAACGGCCCTTCTCCACCGCCGCGATGTCACGCAGCGTGTACGGCGCCGTGGTGTCGTTGCGCGCGGGCAGCACCAGGGTCCTGCCGTACGCCGAGACGAAGACCTGGGGCCGCTTGCGCTGGGCCGCGGCGATGCCGCCGGCCTGCAGCAGAGCCGTCAGCGCGGCCCGGGTCTGGATGATGCGCTGGTCCTCGACGTCCACCAGCCGGGCCTGCGCCTCGGCGTCCGCGGAGATCAGGCCGGCCTTCAGCGTCTCGTCGTCGGCCATCACCGCTTCCTCCAGCGGCGCCGGCGTCTCCCGCGGCTCCTCGTCCTCCTTCGGCTCCTCCCGCGTGGGAGTCGGCAGGCTCTGCCCACCCGCCGGGGTCTGCCGCGCCGTCCCGGCCGTGCCGGTCCCCGGCGTACGGGTGGCCTTCGGCGGCTGGGCGGACGAGCGGGTGGGGCGGGCCGACGGGCTCCGCTTGGGGGTCGGGGACGGCCGGGAGGTCTCGGTCGGCGTCGGGTCGGGCGAGGGAGTCGGGCTGTGGTCCCGGTCGGACGGGGGAGCCGCCGGGTCCACGAGATCCACCGGTGTCGGCTCCGCGGCCGCCGCCAGCCATCCGCCTACGGGGGCGGCCACGGCCGGGCCGGCCACGCCGAGTGTCAGGGCCGCCGCCGTCAGGAGCGCGGGCAGCGACCGTCTCACTCAGGCCACCCCCTTGAGGGTGGCCGCGGTCTGGCCCGCCCCGCCCATCTGGTTGGCCGAGCGGGTCAGCCATCCCTGCTTGTTCATGGTGACGAACGCGTACAGCTTGATCGGCAGCGCGATCATGATGACCACCAGGCAGACCAGCGGCAGGAGCCAGATCTCCCCGGGGTGGCGGCGCAGATGCGACCAGCCGCGGACGCCCCGGCTGAGGAGCACCCAGCCGACGGCGAGCGCGATGCTCGGCAGGGTGGGCTGGAGCCTGCTGAAGAACAGGTAGGCCAGCGTGATTCCCATGGTCACCGGAGTGAGCAGGATCTGCAGCACGGTCACCTTGGTCACCAGCGGCGTCTTCCACAGCCACCCCTTCCACAGGGCGGTGAGGTAGCAGCGGTAGGAGTTGCGGCTCCACCGGACGCGCTGCTTGACGAAGGCGCGGAAGGAGGAGGGGAACATCGAGATGGCCCGCGCGGTCGACTGGTGCACCGTCTTGTAGCCCGAGGCGAGGACGAGCCAGGTGAGCCGGCCGTCGTCCCCGGCGATGCAGCGGCGACCGAGGAAGAACTCGTTCTCCAGGTGCTGGACCACCGGGAGGATGGCCGCGCGGCGGTAGGCCGCCGTACGGCCGGACAGGCAGGCGACGCCGCCTCTGCTGCCCATCGCCGGGACGTAGTCGTAGTAGCGGAGGTTGACCAGCCAGTCCGCGACGCGCCGCCAGACGCTGGTGGTCCGCTGGTAGACGTTCTGCTGGGTCCCCACGCCGCCGACGGCCGGGTCCTCGAAGGGCATCTGCACCGCGTCGAGCAGGCCGGGCTGCCACCACGTGTCGGAGTCGGCGAACACCACGATCTCGCCCTGTGCCGCCCGGATGCCGACCCCCAGCGCCGAGCGCTTGCCCGCGTGCTCGTAGATGAGGACGTGCAGCCGGGGGTCCTCCACCTGGGCGAGCTTGGCGTGGCACTCGGTGTCGGCGACGTCGACGACGATGATCACTTCGAGCGGGTCCTGGGCCAGCCAACTCTCCAGGCAGCGCACCAGGATCTCGGGGTCCTCGCGGTAGGACGGGACCACCACGGAGACCGTCGTCCGGTAGCCGTTCACGATCGGCCTGGCCAGCCGGGAGAGCACCACCCGATAGATCCACAGCCCCCAGACGAGCAGTCCGGCCAGGCCCAGCGGGATCAGATTGCGCCAGGAACCATCCGTTCCGGTGCGCACCAGCCATTCATAGGCGGCATCGAGCCAATTCGATTCTGACCCCACGGATCCTCCCCGACCTTTTCCCCGCCTGCCCACGTGTGCTGGGGGACGCGCTCGCATAGCGACAGGTAGAGAAGATACGTGGCGATTTGCCTAGCTTGCCTGGAACGATCCATCTGTTATCAGAGTGAAATGTGTTTCATCTGGGGCAGATGGGGTTTATGAGGTGACCTTGAGTAAACCGATGGGTAAGTGTCCGTGTCCGCAAGGAAAACTAGAAATGGCTAAAAGCATCATTTCTTGCGCCTTTAAGGATACCCGAAACCCCCAAAGCGGACAAAGCGTGGGTCGGATCGTGAGATGACTCAAAGCTTGACGAAATTGTCAGAGGGTCAGCTTTCCGTGGTCCTCTTGCCGGATGACCGCCACTCCATGAGGTTCTGCAGCAGCTCGGCCTGCTCGACGGCGTCGTCGAGCGCGTTGTGGGTGTGCCGCCGGCTCGACCGCACCTCGCGCGGCATCTGCCGCTTGGTGGCCCAGGCGATCGGCACCATGGCCTTCGCCGCGTACAGCGTCTTGATGTCGACGCACCGGGAGTGGCCGAACGGCGACTCGCCGGTGAAGCGCAGGAAGTACCAGTACATCCACATCCAGTCGTACGACAGGGGGAAGGCCGCGAGCACCGGCAGATCCGCGCCGCAGACCTCCGCGACCCAGGCGGCCGCGGCCGTCATCGCCTCCGCCGGATCGCGGCCCTCGCGCAGCAGCGTGTCGCGGTCGAGGCCGCTCACCGCCAGCGCCTCCGGCACGAAGTCGTCGCTGATCGGCCGCAGTTCGGCGTAGAAGGTCCGGGCCTCCGGATCGGTCCGCTCGAAGCGCCGTCCCGTCATGCGGCCCGCCACGGTCATGCCGAAGCTGACCATGGAGTACGGGCCGGGGATGGGGCCGTCCGCCTCGATGTCGACGGATATGTACGTCTCGGCTTTCACCAGTTCTCCCTGAGGGGCCAGGGCGTGGCCGCTAGCATTCCATCACGTTCGGTAGTGCGACGATCGCGAGGGGTGAGAGTGCTGGGCGGCGTCACCTGCCTGGTCACAGTCGGCGCGTCGCGGGGCGCACCCCGCCGTCCGGCCGCGCGACCACCGGAGTGGGCCGCGCCACACCGGTTCGCCACCGCCGTCTGCGACATCTCGGGCGCCTCTCTCCCGGGGATCACCACCGTCGTGATCCGGTCCGGCGAGGGTACTGGGTACGTGAGTCCGTACGTGATGGCGAGTGGCGCGCTGCCGGTCGTATGGGTGATCGTCCTGGCGGTGCGGCGCGGGCTGCGCCGGCGCCGGGCGGCGGGCGTGGGCGGTGCGGAGCCACCGCCACCACCGCCGCCGCCGCACGTCGGGCGTCGAGGGCTCTCCCGCCGCCGGCGGCTGGTCAAGGCCGTCTTCGACCGGCTGGTGGCCGCCGCGGCGCTGGTGGTGCTGGCCCCGCTGCTGGCCGCGGTCGCCGTGGCCGTACGGGCGAGCGGGCCGGGCCCGGCCCTGTCCCGGCAGCGGCGGGTGGGCCGGGACGGCGCCGAGTTCACGATCCTGAGGTTCCGCACGACGCACCGCCGCGCCGAGGCCCGCAGGGTCGAGCTGGCCGGCGACGCCCGCGGCGAGCTGTTCCGGGTCCGCAGGGACCCCCGCGTCACCCCGCTCGGCGCCGTGCTGCGGCGTTACTCGATCGACGAGCTGCCACAGCTCCTCAACGTGCTGCGTGGCGACATGTCGCTCGTCGGGCCGCGCCCGTCCTCGCCGGAGGAGGTCGCGCGGCACGGCGACGACGTACGCGGGAGGCCGGCGCTGCGGCCGGGGATGACCGGACTGTGGCAGGTCAGCGGCCGACCTGACCTGTCATGGGAGGAATCGGTACGGTTGGACCTGCGTTATGTCGAGAACTGGTCTCTCACGCTGGATCTGCGGATCCTATGGAGGACATGGGCCGCGGTCGCACGCGGGGCGGGAGCGTACTGAAGATGACGATGCGGGACGACCATTCCCTCGCGGGGGAGCTGGCGTCGGAGGCGGGGGAGCGGCTCCTGGAGCTGCGCGCACGCCTCGGTTTCGCGGACGGCCCGGCGTTGAAGGACGCCGGTGACCAGGCCTCGCACCGGTTCCTGATGGACGCCCTGCGGCGGCTCCGCCCGGACGACGCCGTGCTGTCGGAGGAGGCCACCCGCGAGGAGCGGGTGGACCCCCGGCGGCTGTCGGCCGAACGCGTCTGGATCGTCGACCCCCTCGACGGCACCCGCGAGTTCTCCGAGGAGGGCCGCGCCGACTGGGCCGTACACGTCGCGTTGTGGGAGCGGGGCTCCCTGACGGCGGGCGCCGTCGCGCTGCCGGCCCAGGGGCGCACGCTCACCACGGCGGCTCCACCGGAGCTGCCGGAGAAGGCGCGCGAGCCGTTCCGCGTCGCGGTCAGCCGCACCCGGCCGCCGGAGTTCGTCCGCGACCTCGCCGCCCGCCTCGGCGCGGAACTCGTCCCGATCGGCTCGGCCGGCGCCAAGATCGCCGCCGTGCTCACGGGTGAGGTCGAGGCGTACGTCCACGCGGGAGGTCAGTACGAGTGGGACTCGGCCGCGCCGGTCGCGGTGGCGCTCGCGGCGGGGGCCCACGCGAGCAGGATCGACGGCTCAGCCCTGACCTACAACCAGGGGGACCCCTCCCTCCCGGATATCCTGGTCTCCCTACCGGATCTGGCGCCAACGTTGCTCGCCGGAATCCGTGACCTGCATCGCCAGACTCCCTGAAGGAAGCCGAATGCTTCAGCGTGACTACACCACGTCGCAGCTCGACGTGCTCGAGGCCGAGGCGATCCACATCATGCGTGAGGTCGCGGCCGAGTTCGAGCGCCCCTGTCTGCTCTTCTCCGGCGGCAAGGACTCCATCGTCATGCTGCGGGTCGCCGAGAAGGCCTTCTGGCCGGCACCGATCCCCTTCCCCCTGATGCACGTCGACACTGGGCACAACTTCCCCGAGGTCATCGAGTTCCGCGACCGGCGGGTCGCCGAGCTGGGCGCGCGGCTGGTGGTCGCGTCGGTCCAGGCGTCGATCGACGCCGGGCGAGTGGTCGAGCAGACCGGGCGGCGGGCCTCCCGCAACCGGCTGCAGACCACGACGCTGCTGGACGCCATCGAGGAGCACGGGTTCGACGCGGTGTTCGGCGGGGCCCGGCGCGACGAGGAGAAGGCCCGGGCCAAGGAGCGGGTGTTCTCCTTCCGTGACGAGTTCGGCCAGTGGGACCCGAAGAACCAGCGCCCCGAGCTCTGGAACCTCTACAACACCAAGATCAGCAGGGGCGAGCACATCCGTGTGTTCCCGCTGTCGAACTGGACCGAGCTGGACGTGTGGCACTACA
Organism: Microbispora amethystogenes; assembly: GCF_016863015.1. GTDB lineage: Bacteria > Actinomycetota > Actinomycetes > Streptosporangiales > Streptosporangiaceae > Microbispora > Microbispora amethystogenes. The sequence continues at coordinate 29,420 of NZ_BOOB01000042.1, forward strand.
TCCGGCGTGAGGGCATCGAGATCCCGTCGATCTACTTCTCCCACAGCCGCACGGTCTTCGAGCGCGACGCCATGCTGCTGGCCGACTCCACGGTGGTCCAGCGGGGCGACGACGAGCCCACGTTCGAGGCCGTCGTCCGCTACCGCACCGTCGGCGACATGACCTGCACCGGCGCGGTCGCCTCGACCGCCACCACGATCGACCAGATCATCGACGAGATCGCCGCCACCCGGATCACCGAGCGCGGCGCGACCCGCGCCGACGACCGGGCGTCCGAGGCCGCCATGGAAGATCGCAAGAAGGAAGGCTACTTCTGATGGACATCCTTCGTTTCGCGACGGCGGGCAGCGTCGACGACGGCAAGTCCACGCTGATCGGGCGGCTGCTGTTCGACTCCAAGGCGATCTTCGAGGACCAGCTGGAGGCGGTCGAGCGCACCTCCCGCGACCGGGGTACGGAATACACCGACCTGTCGCTGCTGACCGACGGCCTGCGGGCCGAGCGCGAGCAGGGCATCACGATCGACGTGGCCTACCGCTACTTCGCCACGCCCAAGCGGAAGTTCATCATCGCCGACACCCCGGGGCACATCCAGTACACCCGGAACATGGTCACCGGCGCCTCCACCGCCGACCTGGCGATCATCCTCATCGACGCGCGCAAGGGCGTGCTGGAGCAGTCGCGGCGGCACGCCTTCCTGACGACGCTGCTGCGGGTGCCGCATCTCGTCCTCGCGGTCAACAAGATGGACCTCGTCGACTACTCCGAGGCCCGCTTCGACGAGATCCGCGAGGAGTTCACCGCGTTCGCGAGCAAGCTGAACGCGAGCGACCTCACCTTCATCCCGATCTCGGCGCTGCACGGCGACAACGTCGTCTCCCGCTCCGAGAACATGCCGTGGTACGAGGGCTCCTCGCTGCTGCACCACCTGGAGCACGTGCACATCGCCTCCGACCGCAACCTGGTCGACGTGCGCTTCCCGGTGCAGTACGTCATCCGCCCGCACAGCGCGACCAGCCAGGAGCTGCACGACTACCGGGGGTACGCCGGGCAGGTCGCGGGCGGCGTGCTCAAGCCGGGTGACGAGGTGCTGCACCTGCCCTCGGGCCTGACCACCACGATCGCCGCGATCGACACCTTCGACGGGCCGGTGGAGGAGGCGTTCGCGCCCATGTCGGTCACACTGCGGCTGGCCGACGACATCGACATCTCGCGCGGCGACATGATCTGCCGGCCGAACAACCAGCCGCACGTCGCCCAGGAGATCGACGCGATGGTCAGCTGGATGGCCGACGGCGTGAAGCTCCAGCCCAGGTCGAAGCTGATCATCAAGCACACCACCCGTACGGCCCGGGCACTGGTGCGCGACCTGCACTACCGGCTCGACGTCAACACCCTGCACCGGGACGAGTCGGCCACCGCCCTCGGCCTGAACGAGATCGGCCGGGTGTCGCTGCGGACGACCCAGCCGCTGTTCGTGGACGACTACGCCCGCAACCGCCTCACCGGCGGCTTCATCCTGATCGACGAGGCCACCAACGGCACCGTCGGCGCCGGCATGATCGTCGACGCGCACTGATTTTCTGCTCAACGGCCCCCGAGCGCGCCCGCGCCGGGGGCCGTTCTCGTAGGCAAGGAGCCGCCCCGCACTCCGGTAGATCCTTTGGGGATCGCCGGTCGGCCGATTACGCTGCGCGCTAGGGTCGTCACGTTTCGCATCCTTTTCGTGGAGGACACGTGGCCGACGCTCAGCCGGTGATCTTCGTGGGCGGCCTGGGACGCAGCGGAACCACCCTGCTCGAGCGCCTGCTCGGCGAACTGCCGGGGGTAGCGCCGCTCGGCGAGGTGGTCCATCTGTGGGACCGCGGGGTGCGGGCCGACGAGCCCTGCGGCTGCGGGCAGCCGTTCTCCCGGTGCCCGTTCTGGACGAAGGTGGGCGAGCACGCGTTCGGGCAGTGGCGGGAGAGCCAGGCGGGGTGGCTCCCGAGCCTGCGCATGCGCGTCGACCGCACCCGCAGGTTGCCCGTCCTCGCCCTCGGGCTCCCGAGCCGTGAGGCCGAACTGGCCGAGTACGTCCGGTCGTACGCCCGCATCTACGCGGCGGCGGCCGAGGTGGCCGACGCCCGGGTCGTCGTCGACTCCAGCAAGCACGCCTCCCTGGCGTACTGCCTGGCCGCGATCATGAAACCGCGGGTCGTCCACGTGGTGCGCGACCCGAGGGCGGTGGCCGCGTCCTGGCGTCGCAGGGTGCGCAGGCCCGAGAACGGACGGCCGATGACCCGCTGGACGCCCGCCAGGACCGCCGTCCACTGGCTGGCCCAGAACCTCGCCTTCGAGATCCTGCGCCGCCGGGGCGTGCGGGTCGTCCGGGTCCGGCACGAGGACCTGCTGCGCGACCCGCGCGCCACCGTCACCCGCCTCGCCGTACGGCTCGGGCTGCCCGTCGGCGCGCTCGACTTCCTCGACGGCCGCCACGCGCGTCTGGGCGTCGCCCACACCGTCTCCGGCAATCCGATGCGCTTCTCCGTCGGCCCGATCGAACTGCGCGACCGCACCGCGCCCCTGCCGCGTACGCAGCGGTGGCTGGTCACCGCGCTCACCCTTCCGCTGCTCCTCTGGTACGGCTACCGCCTCGCGGGAGCCCGGCGGTGACGCCGTCGGTCGGGGTCGTCATCCCCACCAGGGGCGACCGGCCCGGCCCGCTCCGGGCCGCGCTGACCGGGGTGCTCGGCCAGGAGTACGGCGGCGAGGTGCGCGTGCTGGTCGTGGCCGACGGCGTTCCGGCTCCCCGGGTGGCCGGACAGGTCGCCGGCGTGACCCCGCCCGGGAGCGGAGGCCCGCGCGGCGTCCGGGTGCTGGGCAACCGGCGCACCCCCGGGCTGCCGGGCGCCAGGAACACCGGGATCGCCGTGCTGGACACCGATCTCGTCGCCTTCTGCGACGACGACGACCTCTGGCTGCCGGGCAAGCTGGCCGCCCAGGTGGCCGCGCTGGTGGAGGAGCCCGAGGCGGCCTTCGCGAGCTGCGCGGTCGAGGTCGAGTACGGGACGCGCCGCGTGCCGCGGCTGGCCGGCACCGACCGGGTCGCCCACCACCATCTCACCCGTTCGCGGATGATGATGGTCCACTCCTCGACGTTCCTGTTCCGGCGTGGCTCGGTGTGGGTGGACGAGAGCGCGCCCGGTGGTCAGAACGAGGACTGGGACCTCGCGCTGCGGGCCGCCCGGCGGCACCCGATCGTCCACGTCGACCACCCGCTCGTACGGGTGCGCTGGGGAGCGTCGCACTACGCGGCACGGTGGGCCGACCGGATCGCGGGGCTGGAGTGGATGCTCGCCCGGCATCCGGGCCTGGCCGTCGAACCCCGCGGCGCGGCCCGCGTCTACGGGCAGCTCGCCTTCTGCCACGCCGCCCTCGGACGGCGCCGCGAGGCCGCCCGGTGGTCGCTGCGGGCCTTCTCCGCCCGGCCGGGCGAGCCGCGCGCGGCGATGGCGCTGGCGGTCGCCGGCGGCCTGCTCACCCCGCGTGCCGTACTGCACGCCCTCCACCTGCGCGGCCACGGCATCTGATGACCGACCCGATCCCTACGGCCGCTCTGGACCCGGCGTTCCCGGCCCGGCCCGGCCGGGCCGCATCAGGACAGGCGGCCTCGGCCGGGCCTGTGGTCACCGGTACCGGAGTCGCCGACGCTGGGGTGGCCGAGGCCGGGACGGACAGGGTCGGGGTGGGCGGGGTGCTGCTCGACCCGTTCACGGAGGCGCAGGTGGTGGCCCACATCATGGCCGCGCTGGAGCGTGGCGAGGGCGGCCACCTGGTCACCCCGAACGTCGACATCTGCCGGGCCGCCGCCCGGGACCCCTCCCTGCGTACGCTGATCGGCGCGGCCGAACTCGCGGTGGCCGACGGCATGCCCCTGGTCTGGGCCTCGCGGCTGCTCGGGTGCCCGCTGCCGGAGCGGGTGACGGGAGCCGACCTGATCTGGTCGCTGACCGGGGCCGCCGCGTCGCGCGGCCTGCCCGTCTACCTGATCGGGGGGCCGCCGGGCGTCGCCGAGGCGGCGCGTGACGCGCTGTGCGGGCGGCATCCGGGCCTGCTGGTCGCGGGCGTCCACGTTCCGCCGTACGGGTTCGAGACCTCCCCGGCGGCGCTGGCGGAGATGCGGGGGCGACTCGTCGCCGCGCGGCCGTCCCTGGTCTTCGTGGGTCTCGGGTTCCCCCGGCAGGACCGGCTCATCGCCGCTCTCCGGGCCGATCTGCCGGGCACGTGGTTCGTCGGCTGTGGCGCGGCCATCGCCTTCGCCGCCGGGTCGGTGCGCCGCGCCCCCGGCTGGATGGGCGACCACGGGCTCGAATGGCTGTTCCGCCTGATCAGCGAGCCCCACCGCCTCGCCCGCCGCTACCTCGTCGACGACCTCCCCTTCGCCCTCCGCCTCCTCACAAGCGCCCTCCTCCACCGCGCCCTCGCCGGCCGCTCCCCGAAACGGTGAGGGACCCGGTCGCGATCGCCGAGGCACTCCCACCAGCACATCGTGCTCTGTTCTGGGTGGAGTACGAGGAGGCGTTGGACGCCGCCCACGACTTGGCCCACCTCAGGCAGGTGCAGACGCTGCTGCGTCAGTGGCGACTGCGAGCGATCGCTTGCGCTCGCCCGGGTTACGAGGAGGCCGTCCAGGACGCGCTCCAGCAGCGAACGGAGATGTTCGCCCGCTACACCCCGCCGGAGTGGGAAGGCCGGGTGTGAGGTGGAAGTTCGTGACGACCGATAAGGGGCTTACGGTGTGAGCACCTCGCTGTGGTCGTCGTCCGGAAGCGGCTGGGTGAGGTGTGTGGCCAGCGCCGGGCTCGCCAGTATGCGGGCGGTGGCCCGCCACTCGGCGATGACCCGGTGCGGCGTCGCGTGAGTGGCGGCCAGCAGTTCCTGGACGAACTGCTGCATCTCGTCGCCGGAAAGGTGCCTGACCCAGGGGAGGACGCGGGGCAGGGCGTGCAGGACGGCTGGGGTGCCCATCGCGCACGACAGGAGGGCGGCGACCTGGGCGGTCTCCTCTCGGCGCTCACGGTCGTGGCGAGCGGTGGAGACGAACGGTTCGGGGTCGTCAGCGGCCATCGACGTTCTTTCCGGCGCTACGGCAGGTGGCGTTGGGCGGCGTGGACGGTGTGGCGGAGCAGGAGGGCGGTGGTCACCGGGCCGACGCCGCCGGGCACGGGTGTGAGCGCCCCGGCCCTGTCGGCGACCGCGACGGCGTCCACGTCGCCGACCAGGCCGCCGTCCTCGGTGGGATTGGTGCCGACGTCCACCACGACCGCTCCCGGCCGTACGTGCTCGGCGGTGATCAGCCCGGCGCGGCCGACCGCGGCGACGACCACGTCGGCCGTGGAGGTGATGGCGGCCAGGTCCCTCGTACGGGAGTGACAGACCGTCACGGTGGCGTTCCGGTCCAGCAGGAGATGGGCGGCGGGCTTGCCGACGACGGTGGAGCGGCCGACCACGGCGACGTGCCGGCCGGCCAGGTCGATGCCGTGGTGGTCGAGGATCGCGACGACCGCCTCGGCGGTCGCCGGGGCGAACGCGGGCAGTCCGGCGGCCAGGCGGCCGAGCGACAGCGGGTTCGCGCCGTCGACGTCCTTTTCGAACGCGATGGCGCCGGCCAGATCCTCAAGCCTGGCCCCCTGCGGCAGCGGGGTCTGGAGGATGATCCCGTGGACGGTGTCGTCGGCGCTCAGCGACGCCAGCCTGTCGCGGATCAGGGCGGGTTCGGCCGCCGCGCCGAGGTCGACGATCTCACACATGATCCCGGACTTCTCGGCGGCCCGGGCGATCGAGCGGACGTACCAGGCACTGGACTCGTCCGCGGTGGCGACGACGACCGCGAGCTTCGCCGGGGTCCCGGCCGCCGCGAGTTCGGCGGCCCGCGCGGTGGCCTCGGACCGGATGGACGCGGCGAGTTCCTTGCCGGACAGCACGCGGGCACTCATCCGGCGATCTCCTCGCGTACGGCGGCGGTGACCCGCTCGGCACGCGCGGCGACGCCGTCCACCTCCGCGGCCTCGGCGGCCAGCCCGGCGCGGACCTTCTCGTCCTTGATCCCGCCCAGGTTGACTTCGATGTTCACCCGGGCGGTGGTCGCTGCGGCCCGCGCGGCCTCGGTGGCGGCGGCGATGTCGGAGACGACGTTGCGGTTGGCGACGGGCAGCAGTTCCTCGGCGATCTCGACGGCCCGCCGGGCGACGGCGACCACCTTCGCCGGCACGGTGCCCGCCCCCACCAGGGCCCGCGCGATGGCGGCGGACCGGGCGTCCTTCGCCTCGTCGGTGTCCTTGGGCAGCTTGTAGGCCTCGGCGACCGCTCCGAAGGCCGTCGCGTCGTCCTCGGCCAGGCGCAGTGCCTCCGACCGGAGCACGTCGGTCTCGCCGATGATCCGTTCGACCAGGGACGTGTGCTCGGCGTACTTCTCGCCGGTGCTGTAACGCGCGACCATCCCCAGCAGCGCCACGGCCTGGGCGGCCTGCAGGGCCGCGGCGGCGCCTCCGCCGGGCGCCGGCACCCGGTCGGCGAGGTGGAACAGGAAGTCGCCGATCGTCTCCTCGCGCATCGCGCCGCCCTCCGCTTGTCTCCCTGCTCGTCGCAACACAACGTGGAAATCGTCCCACGGCCCGTCGGCCGCCCGGCCCCCATGCACGCGTGTCGCCTGCGGAGAGTCAGGAACTCACGGCCTTGAGATCACTCAGTGGGACGGAACCACCGCCCGGGGCGGCGGGCCGTACGGGAGGGGACGCGGGGGCCTGGCCGAGCAGGGTGCCGGCGAGGGCGAGGGCCATGCCGAGAACCTGGATCGGGGTGAGGGCCTGGCCGAGCGCCGCCCAGCCGATCACGGTGGCCGACACCGGGCTGAGCAGGGCGAGGAAGGCGACCGACGTCGCGGGGAGCCGGGAGATGCCGCGGAACCAGATCCAGTACGCGCAGGCGGTGCCGACGATCCCAAGGTAGGCGTAGCCGAGGATGTTCTCTGTGCTCAGCGCGGGCGGCGCCCCCTCGATGAGCAGGGCGACCGGGAGGAGAAGCAGCCCGCCCGCGGTCAGTTGCCACCCGGTGAGCGCGAGGGCTCCGACGCCCTCGGGACGGCCCCAGCGCTTGGTCAGCACGGTTCCGGCGGACATGGAGGCGGCCCCGGCGAGCCCGGCCAGCACCCCGACCACGTCGAGCGCCGCGTCGGCGCGCAGGACGACCAGGCCGACGCCGGCCAGCCCGGTGAGGCCGGCGAGCAGTTTCCGGCCGGTCGGCCGTTCGGCGAGCAGGGCGCGGGCGAAGGCGAGCGCGAACAACGGGCCCGCCGCACCCAGCACGGCGGCGACGCCGCCGGGCAGCCGGTACGCCGCGAGGAACAGGAACGGGAAGAACGCCCCGATGTTCAGCACGCCGAGCGCCGCGGCCCGCCAGACCCACTGTCCGCGCGGCAGCACGCGGGTGACGGCGAGCAGCCCTAGCCCGGCCGGCAACGCCCTGGTCAGCGCGGTGAACAGCGGCCGGTCCTGCGGCAGGAACTCGGTCGTCACGGCGTACGTCGAGCCCCACACCAGTGGGGTCAACCCGGTGACGGCCAGAGTGCCCGCGATCGCCAGGGACGTACGGTTCGAAACTCCCATGCCTTACTCCTCCGTTGATAATCTCAACGTTGAGATAAAAACACCAGCGAAGCTTCGACGTCAAATAAGCGAACGTTGAGATATCTGGAGAGGTCGCGATGGGCGACGCCGTGGACCTGTTGCTGGATCAGTGGCGGCGGGAGCGGCCGGACGTGGATCCCTGGCCGATGGGCGTCGTCGGCCGGGTCTCGCGGCTGGCCAAGCTGCTCAACCGGGAGCTGAAGGAGTTCTTCGCGTCGTACGGGCTGGAGCACTGGGAGTTCGACGTGCTCGCGACGCTGCGGCGCTCGGGCCCGCCGTACGAGCTGGCGGCGGGCACCCTGGTCAAGGCGGCGATGGTGACCTCCGGCGCGATCACCAACCGCATCGACCGGATGGTGGCCAAGGGGCTGGTCGATCGACTGCCGGACGAGGGGGACCGCAGATCGGTCCGGGTGCGGCTCACCGACCGCGGGCTCGCGCTCGTGGACGAGATGCTGGCGCCGCACGTCGCGAACGAGGAGCGCCTGCTCGCCGCCCTCGACCCCCGCGACCGAGACCACCTCGCCGACGCCCTGCGCACCCTCCTCGCATCCCTCGGCGACACCACACTCGGATAGCGAGAGATGTTGCCCAGAGACTGTATCCTTTCACGCCGACCCCGGCTGTGAAAGGATACGCGTTATCCTTTCACGATCACGCTTGGCGTGAAAGGATAACGCCTGTGGCGGGATACGTTGAGGCCTCGTGGCCCATGGCCTGGGCCGCCCCGAGCAAGCGGGAGAAGCGGGGTGGCCTCTACCGCCCCTACCGGCCGGACCCGCTCGTCGGTCGCCCGCTCCTCTTGCCGGCCGACATCGCCGAGGAAGCCGCCGCGGTGGAGCGTTTCGTACGGCGGCTCATCGCGCATCCCGCAGGTCACGGCATCGACGGCCTGGCCAGGTTCCTGCTGAGGTCCGAGGCCATCGCGTCCTCCCGGATCGAAGGGTTGCAGGCGTCCCCCCAGCAGGTGGCCCTCGCCGAGTTGGCGGACCAGGACACGGGCGTGACGAAGGGCTTCACCGCGACGGCGAGACTGGTCGCCAACAACGTGACCGCGTTGCGGCAGGCGGTCACCGATCTGGTGACGGTCGACGTGGTCTCCGTCGCCCGCATCGTCGCTCTACACCAGGTGCTCTTGCCCGAAGAACGGCACCACGGGCTCCGGGAGGTGCAGAACTGGGTCGGCGGGAGCGAGTGGCATCCACTGGACGCCGAATTCGTCCCGCCTCCGCCCGAGGACGTCCTTCCGCTCATGGAAGACCTGTCGTCGTACATGAACGGTGCGGAGCACGCGGCCCTCGTCCAGGCCGCTCTGGTCCACGCCCAGTTTGAAACCATTCACCCCTTTACTGACGGCAACGGCCGGGTGGGCCGAGCACTCATCCACACGGTCCTCACCCGGCGGGGCCTGACGCCGAGCGCGATCCTGCCGATCAGCCTCGTCCTGCTCACGCGGTCGGACGAGTACGTCTCGGGTCTCATGGCCTATCGCTACGCGGGGGACAGCGCATCCGCCGAGGCGCAGGCGGCCGTCGGCGCCTGGTTGCGCACATTCCTGGTGGCCACGCGCACGGCGGCCGAACAGGCCGAGAAGTTCGCCGACGAACTGAGCCGGCTGCACGAGGAGTGGGTGGAGCGTCATCACCGTTTCCGGGAGTCCCAGGGACTGCGGGCTGCTCCTCGTTCGGACTCGGCGGTCGCACGTCTTCTGGATCTGTTGCCCGCGGTTCCGGTCGTCACGGCGCGGACGGTCGAACGTCTGCTCACGGTCACGCACCCCGCCGCACGGCAGGCTCTGGAGGAACTCGCCGGAGCCGGGATTCTTCATCCCAAGCAGGTCGAGAGGAACACGCGCGGATACCTGGCACGGGAGGTGTTCGACCTGCTCACTCTCACCGAACGCCGCCTCGCCAGTACGCGGTGGGACACGCGCGAGTCAGCCCCCCGGCGCGTCGTGCCCGCCCGCCCGCAACGAGACTGACGAAACGAGAGGGAGAACAGCGGGATATGACAGAAGGAAAGCCGGTTCTGTACGTGATCGCGTGTGGGGGACGGCCGGCGGGTGAGCTTCCCGCCTTCGTGGAGCGTCTTCAGGCGGACGGCTGGACGGTCTGTGTGATCGTGACGCCGTCAGGTATGAAGTTCGTCGACGCCGAGCGGCTCATCGCGCTCACGGGCTATCCCGTACGGCATGACTACAAGCAGCCCGAGGAACCGGACGTGCTGCCCCCGGCTGACGCGATGGCGGTCGTCCCGGCGACCTTCAACACGACCAACAAGTGGGCCCAGGGCATCAGCGACACCCTGGCGCTGGGCCTGCTGAACGAAGCGATCGGCCTTGGTCTGCCGATTGTCGCCGCCCCCTGGCCCAACCACGCGCTCGCGAGGCATCCCGCCTTCCCCGGCAGCGTGGCCCGGCTCAAGGAATGGGGCGTGCGGATGGTTCTCGACTGGGACCGGCTCCCCGCCCCCGATTCAGGTGCACCCGGAGCGGGTTCCTTCCCCTGGGACGATCTGCACGAAGCTTTGCACACCATGCGCGGCGCCGTCGCAGAAAGGACACCTCCGCGATGACGCAACCCGGTGACTACGGCCTGCCTGGGTCGCTGGACCGAGCGCTGAGCGACGTGGCAGCCGAACGAGCCGCCCAGGACGCGATGTGGGGCATTCAGGAACACGCCGACGGCACCGGGCCCACGTACGAACGCGAGGCCGACCTCGCCAAGCGCGCTGTGGCCGACGCCGCGGCCGAAGGCCGGTTGACCTGGCGGCAGATCCTGTACGAGGAAGTGCTCGAAGCCTTCGCTGAGGACGACACCGACCGCCTGCGCGGTGAGCTGATCCAGGTCGCCGCGGTCGCGGTCAAGTGGGTCCAGGACCTCGACAGACGTGCCCGCGCGCAGGAGGCACCAGCACCCAGACCGGTCACGGGCTGAACCGTCTGCCCGGGCTCTTCTCCGCGGCGCGGGTGAACGGGTTGAGGGAGGTCGGGTCGCGGACGGCGGCCAGGTGGCCGCAGAAGTTCGGATCGAGGAGGCCCAGGAGGAGGGCGACGGCCCAGGCGAGGGCCGCGATCAAGGCGCCGTCGTCGAAAGGGGACGGGAGCGTGAGGCCCAGCCGGTGGACGAGGAGAAGAGCGGCGAGAGGGACCAAGGCGATGATCAGGGTTCGGGCGGCCTCCAGGGCGCGGGCGTGCCAGGTGCGGCGCGTGGCCTCGGGGGTGGTCTCGCGGGTGGGGAGCCGGTCGTATTCGCCTGTGAGGATGGTGCGGGTCAGGTCGGCGATGCGGGCGCGGAGGTCGTCGTAGGCGGTCGGGGACGGCAACGCGATCCAGAGCTGGAGGTCGCTGACCGCTTTGGAAGCCTCGATCGTACGGGCCCGGACGACGGCCCTGGTCAGAGAGGTTCCACCACGGGCGGCAGCCGGGATGCCTGTCCGCAGGAGGACGGCGACCTTGGCCAGCAGGAGGAGGATCTCCTGACGGGCCTTGGGCGGGAGATGACCGCGGTGGTCGGGTTCCATACGGGTGAGGATGGTCGCCAGGTGCTCGAAGAGGGGCTCGCTGGGAAAGGTGGGGGACTCGCGGTCCCACAGCCACATCACCCCGTTGACCAGACCCCAGAAGAGGATCGTGGTCATGCAGAAAACGCCGATGCTCTGGACGATCGGCATCCACTACTCGCCCGCCAGGTCGACGGCCCATGCCGGGCCGCTCGCGTAGCGGACGTACAGGGCGACCGGGAAACAGCCAAATCCCACCACGTTGACCAGCGGGTCGACGAGGAGCCGGGAGAGCTGGCGATGGCGGCGGTTCTCGGACCACCAGGCGATCACGAAGAAGATTACGAGGCTGCCGACGGCCCGTCTGAGCTCCTGCCAGGAGTCGACGGAGAAGACCGCGACCAGTACGGCGCAGGCCGTGACGATCATCAGCAGGAGGGCGTACAGAGCCACGTTCCCCTCGGCGTACCGGCGTCGGATCGACCAGCGGGCGGTGGACGCGGCCACCGCCCGATAACGGCCGCGCAGGCGTGCGGGGTCGGTGGCGGGATCCAGGCTCCGGGCGAAGATCGGCCAGGTGCCGTCCAGCTTCTTCGCCAGCCCGAGCATCTCCGCGAGTTTGAGCTTCTCGTCCTCCCCGGGGTCGGCCGTCGTCGCCGGCGCATCGGATTCGGCGACGGGGGACACCGCTTCTTCGGTCATAAGGCGGTCCTCACGGTGAGCGGACCAGGGCAGGCGGCAGGTCCCGGCGGGAGCGGACCGTACGCGTGGATCGACCTGTCCGCCGACAGTACAAAGCGGGGCGGTGCAGTGGTGGAGGCGATACAGAACCGTGTCGGGACCGCCCGCCGAATTCGGCTGTACCGGTGCCGTCGTTCACCGGCCGGCACGTCGGCTCGTAGAAGTGGCCGTCCCGGAAGTCCCGCCGTCTCCTGCGCGGGCGGTGGCGATGGGGTTCCCCGCGCTAGAGCTTGGCGTCCCCGGATCAGGTGCTCGTGTGCCTGTCCAGGGCGGCTTCGAAGGCGCGCATCGTGGTCACAATCGTCGCGCGTTCGGCGGGCGTGAGGCCGTCCAGCACTTCCGTCCAGGCGGTGGCCGTGCCGGAGAGCCACTCGCTGATCGGCGCCGCGTAGTCCGATGCGATCGCGACGATTCTGCGCCGCCGGTCGGCGTCGTCCTCCTGCCGTGTCAGGACGCCCTGGCGGGACAGGTCGCCGACCATGAGGCTGACCGTGGTGGGCGCGACTTCCAGCCGGTCCGCCAGTTGGCTCACCGTCAGCGGCCCGTCGTACTGCAGGTGGGCCAGCAGCGCGAGGTGCCGGGGAGCGAGGTCCAGCCCCCGCAGGGCGGGGGGGATCGGCAGTCGCTTCGCCCGTCCGACGAGCCGCGGCATCAGGAGCAGCATCGAACGGACTGCCTGGACCGTCGTCATGGCGTCGCTGGCGCTCATCTCTCCATCCTGTTACCTTTGCAATCAAAGCTTTTTTAGGAGCAAACGGAGTCTCGACTATGCCACATCTGACCGCACGAGTGCCCGAGGTGAGACTGACCGGGCACGAGCCGGCGCTGATCGCCGCCCTGACCGACGCCGTTGTTCAGGTGTACGGCGAGTGGGCTCGCGACCTGGTGGTCGTCCACCTTGACGGCGTACCGCGGGGCCGATGGGGCATCGGCGGAAGGGCCGTCGACGACGCCGCACCTGCGATCACGTTCGGCATCCGCGAGGCGGCCCTGACGCGTCCCGAGGGCAAGGAGATCGCCGCACGGCTGATCGCCGGACTGACCGACGCGGTGGCCGGTGTCCTCGGCGAGGAGACGCGCGATGGCACCAGCGTCGAACTCGTCGCGCATCCCGAGGGCCGCGCCGGGCTCGGAGGCGTCGTCTCCGGATAGATCTGGATCCGCCGTACGATCCCCTCCGTGGTGGGCGGCCGTATGGTGACGCTGTCGGTGAACTCACGCTGCGGATGGCCGAGTTCGGCGAGTACGGCCGGTGCACCCCCTCGGATACGTCCGCGACGGGCGAGCGCGGTGCCGGCGGCCCAGGCTGTGCGGATAGTACGACCGACGAACGGACGCCGGTCGCGGACGAACACCCCTCTGCCTGCCTGGCCCCAGGCGAACCCCTCGGCCGCCCCGTCATCCGCCTGACCCGGCGGCGAAGTCCGGCCAAAGTCGTGGGCGAGTGTCCACGCCGTACGTGCGGCCGCACAGCGTCAACGGGCTGGATCGGTCAGGGTCCGTACGCGGGCGGCGTCTTCGGCGGGGAGGGAGGGCGAGGCGAGAGCCTGGCGGGAGTCCATGGGTCGGAAGGCCGTGCGGGACAGGCCGGTCCAGGTGAACGCGGACCGGGCCGGGGCACGGCGGGACGTGCAGGCGGCGGCGATGCGCCGGGCGGCGTGATCGGTCCAGGGCAGGCCGCACCAGGCGTACAGGTCGCGGAAGCCGTCGAGCGGCGCCGCGCACAGGTCCTCGTAGCGCACGATCCTGATGCCGGCAGTACGGCCGGCCACCGTGCGTACGACCTGGTGGGCGACCCGCCACAGCATGGCCGCCCCGGCGATCAGGTCCTGACCGCCGACGACGGACTCCAGCTCGGAGACGTACGGATGGTCGCGGACCAGCAGCGGCTGGCTCAGCAGTTCGCGGACGTCGACCGACCAGCCGAGCCGCCGCCAGCTTCCGGCGAACGACACGGGGTCGCGGACCACGACGACCACCCGGCAGCCGAGGCGCCTCGCGAACCACTCGGCGGACAGCAGCGCGAACGGGTCGTCGAGCAGCGCCCGCCGGCCGAGCAGCCGGCCGGCCGTGAAGGCGGTGCCGTATTTGGCCATTCTGGCGAGGTCACCGGGCCGGTGGTTGCGGCGCAGCTCCGCCGACCAGCCGTAGCGCAGTGCGAGCGTACGGGAGAACGCCGCCAGCCATGGCGCCTCGTCGTCCGGGCAGATGTACTGGAACCGGTGCGTGACAGACGCGTCGAGCACACCGGGGGAGCGGCCGGGCGGGCGCTGCGGGTTGAGCGGCTCGTTGACGTAGACCAGGCGGCCGCTCGCCGTGAGCATCCGGCCCACCCAGCTCGTGCCGCTGCGCGGCAGGCCCGTGACCAGCACAGGCGGCCCCGCCGGTGTTGTCATGACGCCGCCCTCCCGGCGCCGCGCGTGTTCCCCGCCAGGCAACCGGCCGCGAGGGACCTGTCGGTGAGGCGGCCCAGGCCGAAGGGGCGCAGGCCGTAGCGGCGGGAGACCTGTACGGCGGGCAGCAGGTTCTTCACCAGCACCCCGCCCGACCAGCCGAGCGCGGCTCCCAGCGCGCCGTACGCGGGGACGAGCAGCACGTCGAGGGCGATCGTCACGGCGACGGCCGCGGACACGTTCGCCAGGCTGGCCGTCGTACGCCCGGCCGCCACGAGCACGACGTCGACCATCCCGCAGGCCGTGGCGACCATCATCGTGGCCGACAGGACGAGCGCGATCGCGACACCCCCCGCGTACTCGGGCCCGAACAGCGACAGCGCCCACGGCGCGAGAGCCGCGTACCCCAGCCAGAGCGGCCATGTCAGCCCCACCAGCCACCTCGTCGTGGTCCGGTACACCCTCCCGGCGGTGGCCGGGTCGCCCTCCGCCAGGGCCCTGACCAGGCGGGTCTGCGCGGCCTGGGCGAGCCCCTGACCGGCGAGCTGTCCCACCACCTTGAAGCGGGTCGCGGCGGTGTAGACGGCCGCCGCGGCCGGTCCGGCGAGCAGCGCGACGACCACCACGTCGAGCCGCTGGAACACCGACTGCACCGCCGCCGCCACCGACCGGGGCGCGGTGTGCCGCCAGAAGGTGCGCACGTCTCCCACGTCGTACGGCCCGAGCCCGCGCAGCCGGACGGCGGCGAGCACCGCGCAGGCCACGGAGGGCAGTGCCCAGGCCGCCGCCAGCGCCGCCGCCGGAGCCCCGGCGAGTACGGCCGCGGTGACGAGGGCGAGCTGGCCGAGCGGCTGGACGGCCCCGGAGATCAGCAGGGTCGGCCGCATCGTGCCGAGGCCGCGGGTGGCGCAGACCAGCACGTCCGACAGGACCACGAACGGCAGGGCGGCGGCCAGCACCGCCCAGACGCCGGGCGGCACGCCGGTCAGCCCGGCCAGCGGACCGGCCGCCAGCCAGACCCCGGCCGCGACCACACACGCCAGCGCCGCCACCGGCACCAGAACCCCCCGCACCATCCCCGCCGACCCACCACGGACACATCGCCGCGGTTGAGAGACACCTGCCAGGACCCCCCGCAGCAATCCCGCCGACGCCGCTGGAGGCATCCGTCGATGCGCCGGGGCTCCTCGTACCGATCCCGCGGACCTGGCGTTCCGCGCCGGTCCCGTACGGCTCCCGGCGAGGGCGTGGACGAGGCCGTTGCCGGTGTCGAGGCGTACGACGCCCGCGAGCATCAGGCACGCCGTGGTGGCGGTGAAGAACGCGCCGGCGGCGCGTGGTTCGAGCGTCCGCGTCACCACCAGCACGATCGCGAACTGCCCGGTCGCGGCGGTCGCGGCGGCGGCCAGACCGGCAACGCCGTGCCGCACCAGGCCGCGCCGGAAGAGCCCCCGGCGAAACCGGCCAAGGCGGGACAGCCAGCGATGAGCCGCCCCTGACAGCACCGCCGTCACGGCACCGCTCCCAGCCACCGCCTGGTCAGCGTCGCCACGACGGGTCGGCTCCCAGCCAGCGGACGAGCAGGGCGTCCCACGGCTCGAAGTGTTCGTTCAGGCGGCGGCGCACCGACTCGGGCACGACGCCCGTACGCGGCCGGGCGTTGTGCCGCGCGAACTCCACGCCGCCTAGCCGGGGCAGGTCCAGGAACTCCAGCACCCGGTCGTACGCGGAGCCCGGGTCGTCGAACATTCGCCCGCTGTCGAGGACGAGGATCCGGTCGCGGCCGAGGAGGGGCTCCAGCCGGGCCAGTTGCTCGGCGTACCGCCCCCGGGCGAGATAGGCGTGGTGCCGGTGGGCCGCGCTCACGTAGCCGGGTACGTCCCGCAGCCGTTCGATCTCTCCGGCGAGGCGGAGTGGTTCGAGTTCGACGGCGCGCTCGAAGCTCGGCTCGGTCTCGTAGCCCCGCGCCAGTTCGTGGGCGTGGGCGGAGCAGGCCCGCTCGACCGGGTCCCGGACCAGGACGATCAGCTTGACGCCGGGCAGGTCGGCGGCGATCCGGGCCCCCGCGAGGGG
The DNA here is from genome assembly GCF_016863015.1 of Microbispora amethystogenes. Classification (GTDB taxonomy): domain Bacteria; phylum Actinomycetota; class Actinomycetes; order Streptosporangiales; family Streptosporangiaceae; genus Microbispora; species Microbispora amethystogenes. The sequence goes on from NZ_BOOB01000042.1 coordinate 45,792, forward strand.
ATGGAAGAGGTAGTAGGGGGTGGATTCAAAGGCCTGAACGCGGCCGCCGTGCCTGCGGCCCAGCGCCCGGGCCGTGGTCACCAGCGGGAAGTGGGCGCGGTACCAGGGGAGGCCCCGGTCGTAGGCCATGTCGAAGTAGTGGACGCCCTTGCGCAGCACCGGCTTCATGACGAGCGGGTGCCGTGACAGCGCGCGGTAGAGCGAGGTCGTGCCGCACCGCTGCGCCCCGGCGATGAGGAACGACGGGAGCACCCGCGCCTCCGTGGTGAGCCGTCCGGCGGCGAACGAGACGGCGTGGGCCGAGCGCTTCAGTACGGACGTCACGGTCGCCCCTTCCACAGTCCCGGGACGGAGGAAGCTCGCCCGCGCGATCGGGCGCGTCCGACAGGTCTCACAGGAGGCACTCCAGGTGGTCGATGACGGGGTTGAGCCAGGTGGCGGGGGACCCGAGCGGCTCGTGGCCGTCGCGGCGGTGCCGCTCGGCGAGGGTGATCAGATAGTGGGCCGCCGTACGACGCGCTCCGGCGGCGTCGGTGCCGAACGGCTCCAGAATCCGACCCGCCTGGGCGAGGCAGGCGCGGGCGGCGACCGGGGGAGGCATCCGGCGCAGCGCCCGGTGGAAGAAGCGGTGCAGCGCGTCGAAGCCCACGGGCACGCCGACGGCGAACCGCTCCCAGTCCCACACGAGCAGCCGTCCGTCCGCGCCCGCCGCCGTGTTCCACGGAGTGAAGTCCCCGTGCCACGCCGCCGTCCGGCCGAGGTCCGCGTACGGGTCGCCGTGCGGGGAGTCGTCTGTGGACCGGCCGGGTCGGGGGCCGAGGGCGGCGATCTCCCTTACGGCCGAGACGAGCAGGCCGACGGGCACTCTGCGAAAGGGGAATGGGCGGGAGGTGAACGGGCGGGAGGGGACAGACAGAGGTGACAGCGCCAGCACCTCCAGGCCACGCCACACACCGTGATGCAGCACCGTGGGCGGCACGACGACCTTGAGCGCCCGGTCGGCGAGCCCGCGCAGCACCTCGCCCTCGTGCCGCACCAGTTCGCGGGCCCGCTCGGAATCGCCGATCTTCACGAACGCCACGAGTCCGGAGGAGTCGTACGCCTCCAGGATCGGTTTGCGGTTGGCCCGGCGGGCGGGCCTGACGTGGACGACGACGCGCACACGGCGGCCGAAGACCTCGCTCAGGTGCGTCTCGATCGTGCCGGACGCCCCGCCGGTCGGCAGGCGGCGGCCCAGCGCCGCGTGCCACCACGCGCGGGGGACGACTCGCCGGGGCACGAGGCGGTGCGGCAGCACGGTGCGCGCCGTCACCCCGGCGGCCCGGTCACCGCCACCCCGCGCAGACTGAGAGAAGTGGTCGCGTGGCTCAGAGGACGGGACACTGCCGTGCCCCTCGCCGGACCGGATGCGGTCGGGTCCCTCGCCAGGCGGGAAGCGTCCCTCACCGGCCGGGAAAAGCGCTTCGAGCACCTCGTCGAGGTAGCGGAGACGGACCGCCGCGTCTCTCATGGGCGCCGCCGATCGCCGGGGAACGCACCGGTGGCCGTCGTGGCTCCGTTGCGCCACAGGAGGGCGAAGGAGATCAGGTAGAGGGTCAGGGCGCTCACCAGCCCGTCGTAGACGACCATGTAGAGCAGCACGAGGATCATCACGAGCGTCCCCGCCTTGCCGATCGGCGAACGGTCGGTCCAGTAGCGCCGCACCGCGCCGGCGAAGAAGGCGACGTACAGCAACGCCCCCGTGAAGCCCTGGCTGATCAGCAGCAGCCACAGGTGCCCGTCGCTGCCGAGCGGCGGATGGCCGCAGTCGGGGCACCACGCGCTGCGGCCCGTCGTGGCCGTGCGGTGGCTGCCGTACGCGGTGCGGGTGTTGCCGAAGCCGATGACCGGAGACGAGGCCGCGACCCGCACCGTGGTCGCGATCGTGAAGGCCCGGATGCCGTTGCTCTGTGGATTGTCCAGGCGCTGCGCGACGATCCCGCTCAGCGGCGACAGCAGGAAGGCGACCCCCGCGACGGCCGTGACCAGGCCCGCGAGGAGAGGACGGCCGCCCCGGACGGCCAGGTACGCCGCCGAGATGCCGAGTCCGATCCACAGGCCCCGGTTGAGCGAGTAGACGACCGGGACCGCCGCGACGGCGAGCAGCAGCACGGCCGCCGCCCGCCGGTACGGCCCGCCGTAGGTCCACCAGCCCACCACGAACCAGATCACCAGCACCGAGACGTCGCTGCCCCAGGCGTTGGCCCACTCGAACGGCGCCTCCGGACGCGGCGAGGCGTGCCCGAGCACGTGCTGCACCTGGGCCGCCGTCGGATGGATCAGGTTCGCGACGAACGGGTTGCCGCCGAGCCACGACGGCAGCACCATCTCCAGCGGCGAGGTGAACTCGAAGCGCGGGGCGAGGACGCCGAGCAGCCCTCCCGCGACGGCCGTCAGGAACAGCGCGCCGAGCCACCTCACCAGCGTCCGCTGCGGCAGCTCCTCCAGGGTCAGGTTGCCCAGGTAGAGCACCATGATCAGAAGCGAGACGTAGACCGCGAGCCGCATCAGGTAGCCGACGACCCGGCCGGTGTTGAGTTCGCCGTAGGTGCCGTCCGGGGTCTCGGCGAGCGTGAGCGCGCTGACGAGGTAGCCCGTCAGCAGCAGCGCCCACAGGCCGAAGCCCTTCGGCGCACTGATCGGCCGCCTGCGCCACAGCACCACCGCCATCGGCACGGCCAGCACCACCACCGACAGGGCCCCCAGGCCGAGTGCCCACCACAGCGGATAGCCCAGCAGCAGCGCTCCGATCGGCCACGCCGCCACCGACGCCCGCGCCGCTCCGTTCACCGGCCCGTTCACCGGCACGCGGTGCCTGCCGCGCACCGGTTCACGCACGCCGGCGGTCGGAACCGAGGCGTACGCGGGGCGTGCCGAGGTCTCCTCGGGCTCCCGGCGCTTCGCGTGCGCGGGCCCGGCCGCGGGCAGCCGCCCGCTCTCGCCCGAGGCGTACGGCGAGGGAGCGGCCGGGCCGCGAAAGCCGGCGTACGGCGGGGGATCGACGCGGCCGGAAAGGGCGGCGTGTGGCGGGGGTGACGTCAAGCGCTCCACCTCGTGGGCTCGGTGACGGGCTCGGAGACGGGTGGGGTGACGGGCGGGGTGAATCCCTGGGACCCGGTGAATCCCCGGGGCACGGTGACCACGCCGACCACCCGCGCTCCCTGCCGCCCGAGTTGCCGTACGGCCCGGGCGACCTCGGTGGAGGTCGTCCGCCTGAGGCCGACGAGCAGCAGGACTGCGTCCGGGTGGGCGGCCCGGGCGGTCACGACCGTCGCCGGCACGAGACGGGCGAGCGTGCCGCCGAGTCCCCTGGCGATCTGCCTGGCCGCGTCGTCCGCACCGGCTCGCCGGGCTCCGCTGCCGGCCCCCACCCGCCTTGTCCTGGCGCCGTCCCCGCCCCGTCGAGGTCCGGTGCCGTCCCCGACGCCTTCGACGAGCAGCCGGTGCGGGCCACCGCCCAGCGACGTGGCGACGGCGGCGGCCATCTCGCCGAGGAACTCCGGACCCGGCCTGACCGGAAGCTCGGCGAGCAGGGGCAGGCCGCACATCCGCTCGACGTCCGCGCAGGTGCGCAACCGCGTGTCCGTACGGTCCCGGGCGAAGGCGGCGCCCGCCCCCGCGAGTATCCCGAGGAACAGGCCGCTGCCCAGGAAGAGCGGAGGACTGGGACTGCTGGGCCGGATCGGCGGCCGGGCCGGGCTGATCACCGTGCCCGGCGTGACCGCGACCGTCCTGAGCGCGTCGTAGCGCAGGGTGAGATCCGACACCTGCCGGGCGAGCACGGCCTGCCGCCGGGCCGCTCCCAGCCGGGCCACCGGATCCGCCTGCCCTGCCGTGCGAGCGGTCTGCCCTGCCGTGCGAGCGGTCTGCCCTGTGGTCTGCCCTGCGGTCTGCCCGGTCCGCGCGGCCGGCTGAGTGGTCCCGGCGGCCTCGTCCAGGTCGTCCTCGACCTGGCGCAGCCGCGCGGAGATGAGCTTGAGCTGGGCGGCGAGCGCGTCCTCGGCGGCGCGGGCGCGATTGTGCAGATACGCCTCCGCGTACGCCTGGGCGCCCGCCGCCGCGGCCTCGGGATCGTACGCCGCGTAGGAAAAGGAGAGGATCGCGGAATTGGGTGGCACGTCCACCATGACGTGCTCCCGTAATTCCTCCGAATCCTGATATTTCAGAGTTCTGGCGGCAAGGGCGGAGACGACCGCCGAGCGGGCAATCTGTGATTCGGTGTCGAGATTGAGTGGTTCGCGTTGCCGGGCGCTCTGTGTGTTGAGCTGTTCCTGTACGCCGGTCGGCAGCACCTGCACCTGGGCGACCGCCGTGTACCGCGCGGGGGTCACCGCCAGCGCCGCCGCCCCGCCGCCCACCCCGGCCAGCAGGCAGACGGTCACCACCAGCCGCCTGCGCCAGAGCACCGAACCGTACTCCCCGATGTCCCGGCTGTGCGGCGGCAGGCTCATGGATCTCTCCGTGCGCTCGTTCGTCACCCCGCCGCGGTCGCGGCACAGCGGCGGCACGCCGTCGGAGACGGGCGTGTCCGCGGTCCGGGCGGCCCTCCGGCGTGACCCGATTTCGAACTATAGGCGGCGGCGGACTTTCGTCCCCGGCTATTGCTGATTTTCCTCGGGACAATGACCGTCAATTAGCTACTTAAAACGCACTATTTCCGTACACGTGAGATGGGGGAAACGGCTCCGGAATCCGGGGAATCGGTGGGATGGTGTTCACCCATCCATTGCGGGGACAGGGGAGCGCGATGAGCCGGATCACCGGCGTGGCCGTACTGGTGGCGGGGGCGTGCCTGACGGCCTGCGGGGGCACCGCGACGGGCGGCACCGCGACAGGCGGGCTCGGAACCGGCGCGGGGCCGGGAAAGCCGGGGAACGGCGCCGCGCGGGCGCCGGGCGCCTGCACGGTCACGGACAAGCTGATCCCGACGTGCGGGGCGTGGTGGGGGATCGCGCCCGACGTCTTCTCCGGGCGCGGCCCGGCCCGCGCGATCGAGCTCGCCGAGCGGCGGATGGGCCGCAGGGCCGACATCGTGCACGTCTACCACCGGGGCGGCGAGCTCTTCCCGACCGCGGAGGAGCGGGAGGTCGCGAAGGGGCCCCGCCTGCTGCTGGTCAACTGGAAGCCCGCGCTCGACCACACCTGGGCGGAGGTCGCCCGCGGCGACGTGGACGGGCGGATCGACCGGCTCGCCGAGCACGTCAGACGCACCTTCCCCGGCCGGTTCTTCCTCACGATCCACCACGAACCGGAAAACGACGTGCGCGAGGGCGGGGGATACTCGGCGGCCGACTACACCGCCATGTTCCGCCACGTCGTGACGCGCCTGCGGGAGCAGGGCGTACGCAACGCGGTGACCGTGATGACCTACATGGGCGCGCCCAACTGGACGGCCAGGCCGTGGTTCGGCCGGCTCTACCCGGGTGACGACGTGGTCGACTGGGTGGCGTTCGACCCCTACGCCGACGGCCGGGTGGGCGACTTCGCCACGCTGGTCGACAAGACCCGGCCCGACGTGCCGGGCTGGCCGGGGTTCTACCGGTGGATGCAGGCCAGGTTCCCGGCCAAACCGATCATGGTCGCAGAGTGGGGCGCGTTCGAGCGGCCGGACGCGCCCCACTTCAAGCGTGACTTCTTCGACTCCGTCGCCCGCCAGATCGGGAACTATCCCCAGATCAAGGCGCTGGTCTACTTCGACTCGCCGCTGGCGCCCCGGGGGGACACCCGGTTCGACACCACGCCCGGCGCCACCCGGGCGTTCGCCCAGCTCGGCCGGGACCGCCGCTTCACCTCCACGCCGGTGCCGGCCTCCTGACCCGCCCGCTTCGCCGACCGCGGCGAGGTGCCCCGGAATTCGGGTGACAACGGTCTTCACTCACCGTTCGGCCGATTTTCACGTCGGGCGTGCGGTCCGCGTCACGACGCGTTCCTAGCCTGAGCCGGTCGCAGACACCCCCCAGTGGAGGACAGCCATGCCGTCCCGCCGGATCACCGCTCTCGCCGCCGCCCTCACGCTGTCCGCCGCCTCCCTGGGCCTGTGGGCCACCGGAGGCCTCAGCGCCCAGGCGGCCACGTTGCCGACACCCGACCACACGGTGGTCGTGGTCTTCGAGAACCACGCCTACTCCCAGGTCGTCGGCAGCTCCAGCGCGCCGTACATCAACTCGCTGAAGAGCGGCGGGGCCAACCTGACCGCGTTCTACGCCGAGACCCACCCCAGCCAGCCCAACTACTTCGCCATGTTCTCCGGGTCGACGCAGGGCATCACCGACGACTCCTGCTACACCCCCGGCTTCAGCTCCAAGCCCAACCTGGCGTCGGAGCTGATCGCCGCGGGCAGGACCTGGGCCAGTTACAACGAGACGCTGCCCAGCCAGGGCTCGACCACGTGCAGCAGCGGGAAGTACGCCCGCAAGCACAACCCCTGGTTCGGGTTCTCCAACGTGCCGACGTCCACCGCGTACACGTTCGCCCAGTTCCCCACCGACTTCACCAAACTGCCGGCGGTGTCGTTCGTCGTCCCGAACCTGTGCAGCGACATGCACGACTGCTCGGTGTCCACCGGTGACACCTGGCTGAAGAACAACCTCGGCGCGTACGCGACCTGGGCCAAGACCCACAACAGCCTGCTCGTGGTCACCTTCGACGAGGACAACCGGCTGAGCGGCAACCGGATCGCGACCGTGCTGTACGGGCAGCCGGTGCTGGCGGGATCGTCCTCCGCGACCACCTACAACCACTACAACCTGCTGCGCACCATCGAGGACATGTACGGCACCGCCCACGCGGGCAACGCCGCCTCGGCGTCGGCGATCTCCGGCGTCTGGAACTGACCGCGTGTATCTCGCGGACAGCCGCGGCACGCCCACCGTCGCCCCGCACCGGGGACGGCGGTGGGCGGCCGTTCCGGGAACCGTGCTGGCCCTGGGCGCGGTGAGCCTGATCACGGACGTGTCGGCGGAGATGGTCACCGCCGTGCTGCCGCTCTATCTCGTCTCCGCGCTGGGGCTGTCCCCGCTCGGCTTCGGGGTGCTGGACGGCGTCTACAACGGGGTCGGCGCCCTGGTGCGGCTGGCCGGAGGTCACCTCGCCGACGGCGGGGGCGGGCGGCACAAGGCGGTCGCCGTGGCCGGCTACGGCCTGTCGGCGCTGTGCAAGCCGCTGCTGCTCCTCGCCCACACCCTGCCGGCGATCGGCGCGGTGCTGGCCCTCGACCGTACGGGCAAGGGCCTGCGCACCGCACCCCGGGACGCCCTCATCTCGCTGGCCACCCCGCCGGAGCGCCGGGGGCGGGCGTTCGGCGTGCACCGGGCGATGGACACCACCGGAGCCCTCTGCGGGCCCGTCCTGGCGTTCCTGGTGCTCGGCGTGGCGGTGGAGGGCTACGACGCCGTCTTCACGGTCAGTTCCTGCGTCGCCGCGCTGGGCGTGGTGGTGCTGGTGCTCTTCGTCCCCGCCCGCCCCGCCCGTGCCAATACGAACGCCACTGCCGCCACCGCGAACGCCAGCGCAGCCAACCCTGCCGCCGCCACCCCCACTGCCAACGCCGCCGACCTCGCCAACCCCGCCACCGTCAACCCCACCACCAACGCCGCGAACGCCGCCACCCGTGCCGCCACCACAGCCAATGCCGCCAGAGCCACCCCCGACCGCGCCGCCGCTCACACCGCCGACGCCGACCATGCCAACGCCGCCAGAGCCACCACCAACCCCACCAGCGCCGACGCCGACCTGACCGACGCCAACGGGAGTGCGGCTCCCTCCGGGGCGCTTCGGGTGACCGCGCTTCTGCGGATGCCCGGCGTACGGCGGCTCGCGGCGTGCGCGGTGCTGCTGGGGCTGACGACGGTGAGCGACTCCTTCGTCTACCTGCTGCTGCAGCGCAGGTTCGAGGTGCCCGCGCAGTGGTTCCCCCTGCTGCCGCTCGGGACCGCGGCCGCCTTCCTGCTGCTGGCCGTGCCCCTCGGCGTCGTCGCCGACCGGATCGGACGGCGGAGGTTGTTCCTGCTCGGGCACCTGGCGCTGCTCGCCGCGTACGGGCTGGTGCTGGCCGTCCCCGGCGGGCCGCTGTCGGCGGTGCCGGTGATGGTGCCGGTGATGGTGCCGGTGGCGGCGGTGCTCGCTTTGCACGGGGCCTTCTACGCGGCGACCGACGGCGTGCTGGCGGCCGCGGTCGCCGGCCTCGTGCCGGACGCGATGCGGGCGAGAGGGCTGGCCCTGGTGGGCACCGGCCAGGCCCTTGCCCGGTTCGCCTGCTCGATCGCCTTCGGCGCCGCCTGGACGGCCTGGGGCGACGGCCCCGCCCTCGCCGTCGCGACGCTGGGGCTGGCGATCTCCACCCCCGTCGCGATCGCCGCACTGCGCCCGTCAGCAAGCCCATCCTCGGGCCCGTCTGGGGCCCCTTCCGCGGGCCCACCTGCGGCCCCTTCCGCCGGCTCCTCCGCGAGCCCCTCCCGGCGGCGGGCGACCTGAGCGTGCGACGAGAAGGGAGTCCCGTGACCGTCCCACCCCGCCGGACCGTCCCACCCCGCCTGACGGTCCTGCTGGCCGCGGTCCTGCTCCTCGGGAGCCTGTCCGTCTGGGCGGTGGTGCACGCCGCCGCCCGGGCGGAGAGCCGGGGCCTGCCGCGGGCGGCGGAGCCCGCCGCCGGTCCGGGAGCGGTCACGCTCGCGGCGGGACACGAGCGCAGGATGCTCTTCCGGACGATGGAGTGGGGTCCGCACCGCGACGAGGTGGTCGCCGTGCCCGCGGACGACCCGGGAGCCGCTCGCGTCTCGGCGGGGGTGCGGTGCCTGCGCTTCCACGCCTCGTCCGGCACCGGCTCGTGCCTGCAGGCCGTACACGGCTCACTGGGCGACACCTACCGGGCCGTGGTGCTCGACGCGCGCCTGCGGGAGCGGCGCGCGTTCCCCCTCGCCGGAATTCCCACCCGCACGAGGGTCTCGCCGTCCGGCCGCATGGCGGCCTGGACCGTCTTCGTGAGCGGCGAATCGTACGCGGGGACGAACTTCTCCACCCGCACCTCGATCCTGGACACCCGCACCTGGTCCCTGCAGGACAACCTGGAGACCTACAGCGTCGTCAAGGACGGCCGTCCCTATCACGCGGCCGACGTCAACCTGTGGGGGGTGACCTTCGCCGACGACGGCCACTTCTGGGTCACCCTCGCGACCGGGGGCCGCACGTGGCTGGCCCGCGGCGACGTCGCGGCCCGCACCCTGACCACGGTCCGGGAGAACGTGGAGTGCCCGTCCCTCTCCCCGGACGGCACCCGCCTCGCGTTCAAGAAGCGGGTGCCCGGTCTGCCGGAGGACGCGCCGTGGCGGTTGTACGTCCTCGACCTCCGGACGATGCGGGAGACCCCGGTCGCCGAGCGGCGCAGCGTCGACGACCAGGCGGTGTGGCTCGACGCCCGAACGCTCGGCTACGCCCTGCCGGGGGACTTCGGCGCCGACGTCTGGACAGTGCCGGCGGACGGCTCGGGCGCTCCGCGCCGCCTGCTCACCGCCGCGCTCGCCCCCGTCGTCGTCGAGTGACCGCGGGAAGCCCGGCGAGGCGCGGCTAGCGGATCCAGCCGCCCGAGGTGACGAGGTTCAGCACGGACCCGACCGCGCGTTCGATCGTCATGCCGGTGGTGTCGAGGACGAGGTCGGCGTCCTCGGGCTCCTCGTACGGGTCGGAGACGCCGGTGAACTCCGGGATCAGCCCGGCCCGCGCCTTGGCGTACAGGCCCTTGCGGTCGCGCCGCTCGCACTCCTCCAGCGGCGTGGCCACGTGGACCAGCAGGAAGTCGCCGCCGACCTCCGCGACCATCGCCCGCACCTCGTCGCGGGTCGCGGCGTACGGTGCGATGGGCGCGCAGATCGCCAGGCCGCCGTGCCGGGCGACCTCGGCGGCGACGAACCCGATCCGGCGGATGTTGCGGTCGCGGTCCTCCCGCGAGAACGTCAGCCCGGCCGACAGCATAAGCCGCACGACGTCGCCGTCGAGGTAGGTGACGGTGCGGCCGCCCCGCTCCAGCAGCGCGTCGCGCAGCCCCCGCGCGATCGTCGACTTGCCCGAGCCCGACAGCCCGGTGAAGAACACGACGAGCCCCCGCCGGTGCGGTGGTCCGGGGATCGTGATCGGCGCGGGGCCGGCGTAGTGCTCGGTGGCGCCGTAGTTGCGGGCCACGTGCTCGCGGAGTTCGAGGTCGATCTCGGCGTCCTCGCGCGGCGCGAGCGGCACCGCGACCACCATCGCCCCCGGCAGCCGCTCGGCCGCCTTGAGCGCGGCCCGCACCACCGCCGGACCCGCCTCGCCGAAGACCAGGGGCATCAGGAGCACGGCCGCGTCCAGTTCCTCCGCGGTCGCCGCGACGTCGTCGAGCGCGGCCGAGTCGAGCGGCCCGCGCATGGTCACCGCGAGGACCTCGCCGCCGTCCGGCAGGTCCTTGCGCACCTCCTCCGGCGTACGGCGCAGCCGCGCGAACGGGCCGTACACGGGGGCGTCGAGCGCCTCGACCGGCCCGGCCGCGTGGTGCCCGTCGCGCTCGGTGACGGTCAGCACCGCGACGGCCGCGCCCTCGGGGTCCTTCAGCGTCACCCGGTCGCCGGGCCCGATCTCATCGGGCAGCGCGATCGTGACCGGGTCGGGCCAGGGGGCGCCGCCGGGCAGCCGCCCGCGCCCGGCCACGCTCTCCGCCTCCGCGGCGGTGAGGAAGCCGGTCAGCGGCGCGTACGCCCCGGACAGCAGCAGCTCAAGGTCGGCCAGCTCACGCGCGTCGGGCGTCCACTCGGTCATGGCTTCCGCTTCGTCGGTCGGTGGGTCGTCGGATGGTCAGGAAACCTTACCTCGGAGTACGGCCGCACCCGAGCCCTTCGCACCTGCCCATGAACCCCGCGAGGGCCGGACATCGCGGCGATGTCCGGCCCTCGTGTCGCAGAACGTGTCGCGGAACCCCGCCCCGGCGGCGGAAGCCCGGTCAGATGAGGCGGGCGAAGTGGTTCTGGGGCCGCCGAATCACCATGGTGATCTCGTCCTCGGTGCCGTTGAGCCCGCCCCGCGAGAGCGCGGCCACGGCCCGGCAGGCCAGGGCGACCAGGGTGGGGTGCGGGCCCCGCCGGGCCGAACCGCTCACCGCCGAGTAGTCCTCGGCGATCATGAGCCCGCGCATCAGGCAGTACGCCTGGATGCCCTCGCGCGACGCCAGCGGCTCGTAGACCGCCGGCAGCGGCCCCACGGTCCCGGCCGGGGCGAGCGCCCGCCACACCGTCCGCCTGAACCAGCCGGGGATCGTCCGGTCGCAGAAGCCGTACGCCGACCTGCGGTCGCGCATCTTGAGCAGCAGCAGCCCGCCGGGGCGCAGCCCCGCGACGAGCCGGTCGAGCACGAGCTCGGCGTGGCGGATGCGTTCGAGCAGGAACGACACGTAGACGACGTCGAAGGAGCGCGGCGGGATCGGCACCAGGCGCAGGTCGCCCAGATGGGACGCCTCCAGGTCGCCGCGGGCGGCGGTGCGCGCCCGCAGCGCAGGGAGGTCCTCGTCCACCCCGGTCATCCTGGGCTCGTACCGCCCGACGTCGAGCTCGCCGCCCCGGCCGCATCCGGCGATGAGGATGTCGAGCCGCCGCCCGAGCTGGTCGGTCCACTGCTCGCGGATCCGCTGACTGAACACGTCGTCCTGGTCGGCGGACGACACCCGAACCTCTGTCATGACACCGAGAGTAATCATCTGGCGACTCATCGTTGCGCATTTGCCGTCACCCATCATGTCCGGACCTAGGAGCGAGGGAGGGGGCGAATACCAAGGGAAGCTCCTGTCGCGCGCCTCCGGCAGGGCCGACGGACCGCAGGCCCCGAGTGGCCGGACGGAGTGGGCCGGATAAACCGGGGTAGCCTTGGTAGCCGCGGCCCGGTCGGGATCGTCTCGCGGATCGGGCCCGTGTCCGCACGCCTGCTGTCTTAGTCACGGGGCTTTTGAAGGCATCAATGTCTCTTTCCGGACTGCTCGACCTCGTTTCCGCCGAACCAGGGCTGGCCGCCGCGCTCGACGCCGCCGGACAGCCCGCCGATCCGCGTGCCCAGCTGGGCGCCGACCTGGTGGCGCCGCCCGCGCTGCGGCCGTTCGCCGTGGCCGCGCTGTCCCGCGTACGGCCCGTGCTCGCCATCACGGCGACCGAGCGCGAGGCGGAGGACCTCGCGGCGGCGCTCACGAGCCTGATCGACGAGAGCACGGTGGCCGTCTTCCCCGCCTGGGAGACGCTGCCGCACGAGCGCCTGTCCCCCCGCAGCGACACGGTCGGCCAGCGCCTGGCCGTCCTGCGGCGGCTGGCGCACCCGATCGAGGGCGACCCGGCCGCCGGGCCGCTGCGGGTCGTGGTGGCCCCGGTCCGCTCGCTGCTGCAGCCGATCGTGTCCGGCCTCGGCGACCTCGCGCCCGTACGGCTGCACGCGGGCGACGACGCCGATTTGGACGACGTGGTGGCCCGGCTGGTGCAGAACGGCTACCACCGGGTCGACATGGTCGAGAAGCGCGGCGAGGTGGCCGTGCGCGGCGGACTGCTCGACGTGTTCCCGCCGACCGAGGAGCACCCGCTCCGGCTGGAGTTCTGGGGCGACACGATCGAGGAGATCCGCTGGTTCAAGGTGGCCGACCAGCGCTCTCTGGAGGTCGCGCGCGACGGCCTGTTCGCCGCGCCCTGCCGTGAGCTGCTGCTGACCGACGACGTACGGCGGCGGGCCCGCGAGCTGGGGGAGGAGCACCCGGCGCTCAAGGACGTGCTGGACCAGCTCGCCGAGGGCGTGCCGGTCGAGGGCATGGAGGCGTTCGCGCCCGTGCTCGCCGGGTCGATGGACCTGCTGCTCGACCACCTGCCGGTGCGGTCGGCCGTGTTCGTCTGCGACCCCGAGCGCATCCGCGGCCGGGCCGTCGAGCTGGTCCGGACGAGCCAGGAGTTCATGGAGGCGTCGTGGATCGCCGCGGCGGCCGGCGGCGAGGCCCCGATCGACCTGGAGGCGGCCTCGTTCCGCACGCTGGAGGAGGTGCGCGACCACGCCCGTGAGCTGGGCCAGCCGTGGTGGAGCATCGCCCCCTTCGGCGAGGGCGTCGAGCTGGAGGCCCAGGACGTCGAGGCGTACCGGGGTGACACGCAGCGCGCGCTCGCCGACATCAAGGGCTGGCTCGGCGCGGGCCGGGCGGTCGTGTTGCTGAGCGAGGGACACGGCCCGGCCGAGCGGATGGTCGAGCTGCTGCGGGGCGTCGACGTGGCGGCGCGGCTGGTGCCGTCCCTCGACGGCCCGCTGCCCGCCGACGTCGTGCAGGTCACCACCGGGCGGATCGACCACGGGTTCATCGCGCCCGGCGTCGCCGTGCTGACCCACCTCGACCTGGTCGGGCAGAAGGCCTCGACCAAGGACATGCGGCGGCTGCCGTCGCGCCGCCGCAACATGGTCGACCCGCTCCAGCTCAAGGTCGGCGACCACGTGGTGCACGAGCAGCACGGCGTGGGCCGCTACATCGAGATGGTGCAGCGCACGATCCAGGGCGCGACCCGGGAGTACCTCGTGATCGAGTACGCCAGGGGCGACCGGCTCTACGTGCCGACCGACCAGCTCGACGAGGTCACCCGTTACGTCGGCGGCGAGGCCCCCACGCTCAACCGGATGGGCGGCGCCGACTGGGCCAAGGCCAAGACCCGGGCGAAGAAGGCGGTCAGGGAGATCGCGGGCGAGCTGATCCGGCTCTACTCGGCCCGGATGGCCTCCCCGGGCCACCCCTTCGGCCCCGACAGCCCCTGGCAGCGGGAGATGGAGGACGCCTTCCCGTACGCCGAGACGAACGACCAGCTCGAAGCGATCGACGAGGTCAAGCGCGACATGGAGCGGGCGGTCCCGATGGACCGTCTGATCTGCGGCGACGTGGGCTACGGCAAGACCGAGATCGCGGTGCGGGCGGCCTTCAAGGCGGTGCAGGACGGCAAGCAGGTCGCCGTGCTCGTACCGACGACGCTGCTGGTGCAGCAGCACCTGTCGACGTTCGGCGAGCGGTTCGCCAGCTTTCCCGTCACGGTGAAGCCGATCTCCCGGTTCCAGACCGACGCCGACGTGCGGGAGACGCTCGAGGGCCTCCGTGCGGGCGGGGTGGACGTCGTGATCGGCACCCACCGGCTGCTGTCGCCTGAGGTCAGGTTCAAGGACCTCGGGCTGATCATCGTGGACGAGGAGCAGCGGTTCGGCGTCGAGCACAAAGAGGCCATGAAGCACATGCGCACGCAGGTGGACGTGCTCGCCATGTCGGCCACGCCGATCCCGCGGACGCTGGAGATGGGCCTCACCGGAATCCGTGAGATGTCGACGATCCTCACCCCGCCGGAGGAGCGGCACCCGATCCTCACCTTCGTCGGGCCGTACGACGAGAAGCAGATCGGTGCGGCGATCCGGCGCGAGCTGATGCGCGACGGCCAGGTGTTCTTCGTCCACAACCGGGTCCGCACGATCGACAAGGTGGCCGCGCGGCTGCACGAGCTGGTGCCGGAGGCGCGGATCGCGGTCGCGCACGGGCAGATGAACGAGACCCAGCTCGAAAAGATCATGGTGGACTTCTGGGAGCGCAACTTCGACGTGCTCGTGTGCACCACGATCGTGGAGTCGGGCCTCGACGTGCCCAACGCCAACACGCTCATCGTGGACCGGGCCGACAACTACGGCCTGTCGCAGCTCCACCAGCTGCGCGGCCGGGTGGGCCGGGGCCGCGAGCGGGGATACGCCTACTTCCTCTACCCGCCCGAGTCGCCGCTGACCGAGACCGCGCACGAGCGGCTCGCCACGATCGCCCAGCACACCGAGATGGGCGCGGGCATGTACGTCGCGATGAAGGACCTGGAGATCCGCGGCGCCGGCAACATCCTCGGCGCCGAGCAGTCCGGGCACATCGCCGGTGTCGGCTTCGACCTGTACGTCCGGATGATGGCCGAGGCCGTCCAGGAGCAGAAGGCGAAGCTCACGGGGGGCACGCAGACGGAGGAGCGGCCGGACGTCAAGGTCGAGCTGCCGATCAACGCCCACGTGCCGCACGGCTACGTCACCTCCGAGCGGCTGCGGCTGGAGGCGTACAAGCGGATCGCGGCCATCGGCTCGGAGGACGACATCGCGGCGGTCCGCGACGAGCTCACCGACCGGTACGGCAGGCCGCCGCAGGAGGTGGACAACCTCCTTGAGGTGGCCCGCTTCCGGATCAACGCGCGGCGGGCCGGGCTGACGGACGTGACGCTGCAGGGCCAGCAGATCAGGTTCGCCCCGGTGGAGCTGCGGGACTCCCAGCAGGTGCGGCTGCAGCGGCTCTATCCCCGGTCCCTGTGGAAGCAGGCCACCGGGACCCTGCTCGTGCCGGTGCCCAAGACCAAGCCGATCGGCGGGCAGCCGCTGCGCGACCTCGACCTGCTGAAATGGTGCGGGGACCTGGTCGAGGCCCTGTTCCTGGAGCCGATGCGGGTACAGTGACCCGCGAAATCGTCAACACTACGCCTGGCCGGTGTCGTTCGGGAGGATTGTCCGTGAAGTCGTATCGAGTGCGCGTCGCCGTGACGCTGGCGGCGGCCGGTATCGCCATGACCGCCTGCGGCGGCCCGGTGCAGGCGGGTTCCGCGGCCATCATCGGCAACCAGCGCATCACCTCCAGCCAGGTGAACGACGAGGTGCGCGCGCTGCGCGCTGACCTCGCCGCGAACAAGATCCCCGAGGACCAGCTCCAGCTGCCCGCCTCGCTGCCGCAGATGGTGCTGCTCAACATGACCTTCAGCAGGCAGTTCGAGGAGCTCGGCCGGCGCAAGGGCGTCACCGCCAGCGACCGGGACATCGACGACCTCGCCGTGGCGCAGGGCGGCTGGGCGCAGTTCGACAAGGTGCTGCTGGCCAACGGCATCCCGAAGGACCAGAGCCGGGCCTTCCTCCGCGCCTACATCATCCGGTCGAAGCTGGCCCAGCAGGCCGGGGCGGGCCAGGACGAGGCGAGCCAGCAGGCCGCGGGGCAGAAGGTGCTCCAGGAGGCCGAGACGACGGTCCCGGTGAAGTACAGCCCGCGGTATGGCAAGTACGACCCCGCGCAGGGCTTCGTGGCCGACGACCGCTTCGGCGCGTACCAGCCCGCCGCGCCCGCCGCTCCCGCTGGAGGGGCCGCCGAGGAGGCGCCGCCGGCCGCCGGCTGAGCGGCGGCCGTTCGCCGGTCGTTAGGGTGAGGGCATGTCGTTGATCGTGGTGACCACCTCGCCCCGGGTCGCCCCGGGCCTGCTCGCTCCCGCGGCGTGGCGGGCCCTCACCCGGGGCCGGGCGCTCACCGGCGCCCCCGACCATCCGTACCTGCCCTATCTCGGCGAGGCCGGGGTCGCGGTCGAGGTGGTGACGCCCGACCCGGGCGCGCTCGCCCGCGAGAGCCGTACGGCGACGGTGGTGTGGCTGGCCGCCCAGGACGGCGACGAGGACCTCATGCGCGCGGTCGGCCACGCCGCGCTCGCCCTGGACGACCCGCCGGAGATCGAGGTCGTCCCCGGCTCCTACGACCTTCCCGGGGCCCGGGTGCTCGATCTCGTCCAGGTCATGGACCGGCTGCGCCGCGAGTGCCCGTGGGACCGCAAGCAGACCCACGAGTCGCTCGCGCCCTACCTGGTCGAGGAGGCCTACGAGGTGCTCGAGACCATCGACCAGGGCGACTACCCGGCCCTCCGGGAGGAACTGGGCGACCTGCTGCTCCAGGTGATGTTCCACTCCCGGGTGGCCCAGGAGCGGACGGCCGAGGGCGGCGGCTTCGACGTCGACGACGTGGCCGCCGGCATCGTGGAGAAGCTGGTGCGCCGGCATCCCCACGTCTTCGGCGACGTCCGGGTAACCGGGGCCGGAGAGGTCAGCGACAACTGGGAGACGATCAAGGCCGCCGAGCGCGCCGCCAAGGGCGAGACCTCGTCGGCGCTCAGCGGCGTGCCGATGGGGCAGCCCGCGATCTCCCTGGCCGCCCAGCTGCTCCGCCGGGCCGGCCGGGCCGGTGCGCCCGCCTCGCTCGCCGACGGCCTCACCTCCGGGGCCGGGGCCCGCCTGTTCGCACTCGTACGGACGGTCCAGGAGGACGGGCTCGACCCCGAGGCCGAGCTCAGGGCGGCGGCCAGGGAGTATCGGCGGCGCGTCGAGCGGTGGGAGGCCGGCCCAGAGCAGATCGGCACAGAGCAGATCGGCCCAGAGCAGATCGACACAGGGCAGGCCGGGGAGCCGCGGGACACGCCGTGAAGCCCAGCCCCTCCGCCGTACCGTGCAGTAGGGACCGATAGGCTCTGGTCGCAAACCGCCCGCCTTTTTGCTAGGAGCGTTCGTGGCTGCCATCGAGGCCGTTACCGCCCGCGAGATCCTCGATTCCCGTGGGAACCCCACGGTCGAGGTCGAGGTACTGCTGGACGACTACAGCACCGGCCGCGCCGCCGTTCCGAGCGGCGCCTCCACCGGCCAGTTCGAGGCCGTCGAGCTGCGTGACGGGGACAAGAGCCGCTATCTCGGCAAGGGTGTCGAGAAGGCCGTCCTCGGCATCACCGACGAGATCGCCGACGAGATCATCGGCTTCGACGCCGAGGAGCAGCGTCTGATCGACCAGACGATGATCGACCTCGACGGCACGCCCAACAAGGCCCGCCTCGGGGCCAACGCGCTCCTCGGCATCTCGCTGGCCGTCGCCAAGGCCGCCGCCGACAGCGCCGACCTGCCCCTGTTCCGCTACGTCGGCGGCCCGAACGCGCACATCCTGCCCGTGCCGATGATGAACATCCTGAACGGCGGCGCGCACGCCGACACCAACGTGGACATCCAGGAGTTCATGATCGCCCCGATCGGGGCCGAGACGTTCTCCGACGCCCTGCGCATGGGCGCCGAGACCTACCACACGCTCAAGGGCGTGCTGAAGGAGAAGGGCTACGCCACCGGCCTCGGCGACGAGGGCGGCTTCGCGCCGAACCTGCCGTCGAACCGCGACGCGCTCGACCTGATCCTGGTGGCGATCGAGAAGGCCGGCTACACCCCGGGCCAGGACATCGCGCTCGCGCTCGACGTCGCGGCGAGCGAGTTCCACAAGGACGGCGTCTACACGATCGACGGCAAGGGCGTGTCGTCCGCCGAGCTGATCTCCTTCTACGAGGACCTGGTCCGCTCCTACCCGCTGGTCTCCATCGAGGACCCGCTGAACGAGGAGGACTGGGAGGGCTGGAAGGCCATCACCACGTCCCTCGGCGCGAAGGTCCAGCTCGTGGGTGACGACCTGTTCGTGACCAACCCCGAGCGGCTCGGCCGCGGCATCGGCGAGGGCGCGGCCAACGCCCTGCTGGTGAAGGTGAACCAGATCGGCACGCTGTCGGAGACCCTCGACGCGGTCGACCTCGCCCACCGCAGCGGCTACCGCTGCATGATGAGCCACCGGTCCGGCGAGACCGAGGACACCACGATCGCCGACCTCGCCGTGGCCACCAACTGCGGCCAGATCAAGACCGGCGCCCCGGCCCGCTCCGACCGCGTGGCGAAGTACAACCAGCTCCTGCGCATCGAGGAGCTGCTCGACGACGCGGCGCGGTACGCCGGTCGCTCCGCCTTCCCGCGCTTCAAGGGATAACGGCGGCGCGACGGGGTAGCCTGCGGCGAACGCGGGCGGCCCGGCCGGGCACCGTACGGGCATGCGGCGCGGCACCCCGCCGCGCCGCACCCGGCGTGACCGGGCCCTCTGCGGGCCCTGTGCGAGCACTGACCGGGAGGGGTGGTTTCGGTGGTGGCGACGCGGCCGCAGCTCACCGGGCGCGCGGCGATCCTCGCGGTCGTCGTGTGCGCCATCGCGATGAGCCTGGCCTACCCCGCCCGGGAGTACGTCGCCCAGCGCCGGCAGATCGCCCAGCTGGAGGCGCAGCAGGCGAACGCGCTGAGCAAGCTCCAGAGGCTGGAGGAGCGGCGCCGCCGCCTGGAGGACCCGGAGTACATCAAGCGCCTGGCCAAGGAGCGGCTCTTCTACTGCGAGCCGGGGGCCGACTGCTACCAGGTGCTCGACGAGGCGGCAGACTCCACCGCCGCCAAGGCCGGGAGCAAGCCCCCGGAGCGGCCCGCGTGGTACGTCACGCTCTGGCGGTCCTTCGAGGCGGCGGACAAGGGACGGCCCGCCGCACCGGCGGGCCAGAAGTAGATCGGCGAGGAGAATCGACGTGGCGGACCGGGTGGACGAAGCGGACCTGGCGGCGGCGCGGGCGCAACTGGGGCGTCCCCCGCGCGGGGTGCGGGCCGTCGCCCACCGGTGCCCCTGCGGGCTGCCCGACGTGCTGGAGACCGCGCCGCGGCTGCCCGACGGCACGCCGTTCCCGACCCTGTTCTACCTCACCTGTCCCAAGGCGGCCTCGGCCATCGGCACGCTGGAGTCGTCCGGGCTGATGAAGCGGATGCAGGCCCGGCTCGCCGAGGAGCCCGAACTGGCCGAGGCGTACCGCGCGGCCCACGAGGACTACCTCGACCGCCGCGACCGGGCGGCCGGCGAGGAGGGCATGGAGCCGCTGCCCCGCGACATGCAGAGCGCGGGTGGGATGCCCGGCCGGGTCAAGTGCCTCCACGCGCTGGTCGCGCACGAACTGGCCGCGCCGGGCGT
Source organism: Microbispora amethystogenes (assembly GCF_016863015.1). Classification (GTDB taxonomy): domain Bacteria; phylum Actinomycetota; class Actinomycetes; order Streptosporangiales; family Streptosporangiaceae; genus Microbispora; species Microbispora amethystogenes. The sequence continues at coordinate 65,458 of NZ_BOOB01000042.1, forward strand.
CAACCCGTTCGGCCGGGAGGCCCTGGACGCGCTGCCGCAGTGGTGGGCCGACGGGCCCTGCGTGGAGACGGATCCCGCGTGACCACGCGCGGGGACATGCCTCTCGCGGCATGGGCGCGGACGGGCAAGGTAACGCGAACCGACGGGAGGGCCGGGGCATGAGGCGGGTGGCGGCGATCGACTGCGGGACCAACTCGGTCCGGCTCCTCATCGCGGACGTCTCCGGCGACGACCTCACGGACGTCGAGCGCCGGATGGAGATCGTCAGGCTCGGCCAGGACGTCGACAGGACGGGACGGCTCGCGCCCGAGGCGCTGGAGCGCACGTTCACCGCCATGCGCGGGTACGCCAAGCTGATCAGGGAGCACGCCTCGGGCGAGGAGGTGCCGGTCCGGGTGGTCGCCACCTCGGCGACCCGGGACGCCGCCAACCGGGCCGACTTCGTGACCGGCGTGCTGGAGATCTTCGGCGTGGAGCCCGAGGTGGCCTCCGGTGACGAGGAGGCCAGGCTGTCCTTCACCGGCGCGACCCGGGGCCTCGCCCGCGCCGGGGCCGCGGCCGAGACGCCGTATCTGGTGGTCGACATCGGCGGCGGCAGCACCGAGTTCGTCGTCGGCTCCCGGAGCGTCGAGGGCGCGCTGTCGGTGGACATCGGGTGCGTGCGGCTCACCGAGCGGCACCTGCGGGCCGATCCTCCGGCGGACGGTGACGTGACGGCCGCCGTCGCCGACATCGAGGCGGCCATGGACCGGGTGGAGGAGCACGTGCCCGTCCGTACGGCTCGGACGCTGGTCGGCCTCGCCGGTTCGGTCACCACGGTCGCCGGGATCGCGCTGGACCTGCCCGCCTACGACCCCGCGCGCATCCACCACTCGCGGATCCCCGCCGAGCGGGTCCACGAGGTGTCCGCGCGCCTGCTGCGCATGACCCACGACGAGCGGGCGGCCATACCGGTCATGCATCCGGGCCGGGTGGACGTGATCGGCGCGGGCGCGCTGATCCTCGACCGGATCGTCCGCCGCTACGGCTTCGCCGAGGTCGTCGTCAGCGAGCACGACATCCTCGACGGGATCGCCTGGTCCCTCACCGCCTGACCGCCCGTCCGCCGCGGGCTCGGCCTTCCGCACGCCCGGCGCCGCGTCCCGCTCCAGGACGACGTTCGGCGGGAGGGGTGCAGGGGGCGTCGGCTCTGCGTCAGTCGTCGATCGCCTGGTAGAGCGTAGTCCAGAAGTCGTGGATGAGCCGGGACGAATCCGGGGTGGACGCCCCGACCTGGGTGAGCAGGATGCCGGTGAGCTGGTTGGCCGGGTCGGCGTAGGTCGCGGTGCCGCTTCCGCCGTCCCAGCCGAACTGGCCGATGGGCGCGTAGTCGCCGCGGTAGGTGCGCACCGCCATCCCGAAGCCCCAGCCACCGTGCTGCCCCTGGCCGTGCGACACGTGGACGTTGCTCCTGGCCATGGCGTCCCGGGCGGCCTGCTGCTCGGGCGTGAGGCGGTTGGTGGTCATCAGCTCGACCGCAGGCCGCGACAGGATCCGCTCGTTCCCGTGCATCCCGCCCTTCAGCAGCATCCGGAAGTAGGCGTGGTAGTCGTCGGCGGTGGAGACCAATCCGCCGCCGCCGCCCTGGAACGCCGGAGGCTTGCCGTGGCGTCCGCCTTCGGCCTCGTCCCAGACGAGGAACTCGCCGGTCTGCGGGTCGGGGGCGTACAGGGGCGGCAGCCGGTGGATCTGGTCGGCGGGCACGTGGAAGCCGGTGTCGGTCATGCCCAGCGGCTCGAAGACGCGCTCGCGCAGGAACTCCTCGAATGACCGGCCGGTGACCCGGGAGACGAGCACACCGACCAGGTCGCTGCTGATCTGGTACTGCCAGCGCTCTCCGGGCTGATGCATTAGCGGAAGCTCGCCCAGGCGGCGCATCCACTCGTCCGGCTCGGGCATCGGCACGGGCAGGTTGGGCGTGAGTCCCCGCTCGAAGACCGCGTTCATGATCGGAGTGCCCAGCGACGTCATGTCCATGCCGAGCCCGAACGTGGAGGTCAGCACGTCCCGGACGGTGATCGGCCGCCGCGCCGGCACGGTGTCGTCCAGCGGACCGTCGAACCGCCTCAGCACCCGCCGGTCGGCCAGTTCCGGCAGCCACGGGTCCACGGGGTCGTCCAGCCGCAACCGGCACTCGTCGAGCAGGACCATCGCCGCCGCGATCGTGACCGGCTTGGACGTCGAGGCCATCCGGAAGATCGTGTCCCGGCGCATCGGCGCGCCACCGTCATGACGCATCGTCCCGATCGCCTCGACGTGTGTCTCATCACCCCGGCTGACCAGGGCGACGAGCCCGGGGATCTTCCCAGACTCGACATGCCGGGCCAGCACCTCGCGCAGTCTGCGCAGCCCGGTCGCGGAGAAGCCGCTGTCGCCGGTTCCCATGATGAATCTCCTTGCGTACGGTGCTCGAATTTGTGAGACCCGCCCGGCGCGTCGTTCATGGGCTTCCAGGAACGACGCACGAGGGTCGGGGGTGAGCTCGGCTGGGAAGTAGCCGGCCGGGCATGACGCCCGTGGCGTGGCCGCGTAGCCCAGACAGTCGATGAAAGTGGCGTTCGGCCCCGGGCACTGCGGGTCGGCTGTGGGTCAGAGGCTGCGGGCGGTGATGTCGCCGTTGGAGGTGGTGGCGTGGATGTCGAGTTCCACGGTGCCGTCGTTCTTGAGGGTGTTGATGACACGGCCGTGGGTGGTGCCCGCGTCCAGGGAGGCCGAGACGTCGGCGGCGGCGTTGATCGAGATGTCGCCGGACTGCGTGCGGAGCACGACCTTGCCGCCCGTGGCCTCGGCGATGGTGATGTCGCCTCTTGCGGTGCTGATCTCCGCGGGGCCGCTCAGGCGGCCGACCTCGACGTCGCCGTCGGTCGCGGTGAGGCGGAGGCCTGCGGTCTCGTCGAGCTTGATCTGGCGGTACGCGCCTTCGAAGGCGATGTCGCCGAGGCGGCCGACGGTCCGGAGTTCGGCGCTGGCCGTCTTGGCCTCGACGCGGGAGCCTGCGGGCAGTTTGACCGTCACCTCGATGGCTCCAGTCGGGCCGAGGTGCTGGTTCTTCACCGGGGTCGCGATCCGCAGGACGCCGTCGGCGTATTCGACCGTGGTCTGCTCGGCCGCCTTCACGTCGCGGCCCTTGGAGGGGTTGGCGGGCAGGACCTCGACGGTGGTGTCCGCCCGGTCTGCGGCGATGACCTGGACGCGTCCGGCGGAGATGTGAAGGACGGTGGAGATCGGGGTGGGGGTCTCGAACTTCTGCATCGTGTGCTCCTTGTGCCGCGTTGTTTCCGACACCTGAAACGCTACGTTGCTTTCTAAAAGTGTGCAACATCAGCGTTGCACAGAATCCGTGTTTGTCCAGGTGAATGGCAGAAAATTGTTGCAACGGCCTTCGGGATTAACGCAATACTCGTCGCTCGGCCATTGCAATGTAATGAAGCTGAACGCTATGGTGGAGGCGTCAGGGGAACACCGGGCGGCGCCATGGGGCGCCCGTGGGGCACGAAGGGGGTTGTGATGCCGGGAGGCAGGCTCACCCAGCAGGAGCGCCAGCAGATCGCGGTGGGGCTGGCCGACGGAATGGCCTACGCCGAGATCGCCCGCCGTCTCGGCCGTCCGACCTCCACGATTACCCGTGAGGTGTCGCGGAACGGCGGTCCCACCGGCTACCGCGCCGAGTTGGCCCACCGCGCCACCCAGCAGCGCACCCAGCGACGCAGGCAGGCCGCGCCCCGGGGGGCGCAGGCTTCCCCGCAGCCCTACGGACGCGACGCCGAGGCTGTGCGCGACTACCAGGAGACCCTCACCGGCGTTTTCATGGCCTCGGGCCTGCCCAAGATGATGGCCCGGGTGCTGGGCTGCCTCTACACCACCGACACCGGCAGCCTCACCGCCTCCGAACTCGCCCAGCGCCTCCAGGTCAGCCCGGCGTCCATCTCCAAAGCGATCACGTTCCTCGGGGATCTGGACCTCATTCGCCGGGAACGCGACGAACGCCGCCGCGAGCGCTACGTCGTCGACGACGACCTCTGGTACCAGGCGGTTGTCCGCAGCGCTCGGTCCAACGACCAGCTGGTCGAGGCCGCACGGCAGGGCGTCGCCGTCCTCGGCCCCGGCACCCCGGCCGCCACCCGCCTCGAAAACGTCGCCCGCTTCCACGACTTCATCACCGTAAGCCTGCTCCGCGCCGCGGAGCAGGTCCGCGAGGTCCTCTACACCACAACCGAAACGACCTCGGACGGCACCCAGCCGAGTTCGGATCACGGACAGACAGCCGTCCCGACCGCCACAACATGAGCCGAAGCCGGCCGTGTTGTCTTTCGCCTGCCCTTGTGGATCGCCTGCACCTGTGGCCGGCTGCGACAGTGCGGTCATGCACACCTGAACGGCCCATCAACTACTCGCCGACGGCTGCGGCAGTGGAAAGTACCGGATAGCGTGAGCGCCGCGTGGAGAACCCGAAGATCTTGTAGCTACTGTGCATTGCGTAGTACTCTGCGGTGCGTGGACAGTAGCCAGCTTCTCAAGGGGGTCCTCGACCTGGCCGTCCTCGCGGTGCTCGCCGAACGTGACAGCTACGGCTACGACGTCGTACGCCGCCTGCGTGAGGCGGGGCTGGAGGACGTCGGCGACGCCTCTGTGTACGGGACCCTGCGACGGCTCTTCAAGGCCGGAGCGCTCAACTCCTACGTGGTCGCCTCCGACGAGGGGCCGCACCGCAAGTACTACGGCCTGAACGACGTCGGCCGCTCGCTCCTCCAGAACTCGGCGACGACCTGGACGTCGTTCGCCGCCACCATGAACGACCTGCTGAAGGAGGTCGCCCCGGCATGAACTCCCCCCTGACGCCCAAGGCGTACGCCGACGCCGTGCGCGAGGCACTGGCCGATCTTCCCCCGGAGGACCGGGAGACCCTGCTGGAGGACCTCCACGACCACATCTCGGAGGTCGCGGCCGAGCCGGGACTGTCCCTGGAGGACCGCCTCGGCGCCCCGGAGGCGTACGCCGCGGAGCTGCGCGCCGCCTACGGCGGCCGGCCGGCGGGCGCCGCGACCTCCCGGCGCGGCCGGCTGCGCTCCCGGACGGCCGGGGCCGCCCGGCGCGTCCACACCCGTATGCAGGGGCTGCCGCCCTACCGCCAGGCCGCCGCCTTCCTCCCCGAGCTGCGCCCGGCCTGGTGGGTGCTGCGCGGCTATGCGATCGCGCTGGCCGTGCTCGCGCCCATGACCACGCCCGGGCTGATCCCCGGCGACCTGGTGGCCTGGGTGTTCACCCTCACCGTCGTCTGGTTGTCCGTCTGGCTGGGCCGGCACGCCCGCAGGGGGTCGCGGGGCTGGGGACGGACGCTGCTCGCCGGGGTCAACGTGCTGGCGGTGGTTCTCGTGATCTCCGCCATGGCCATGGTGCCGAGCACGTCGCCCCAGGAGGTGTCCTTCGACTACGGCCCCGGGCCGGCCGAGATGCCGGGAGGGAGGGTGATGGCGATCGAGCGCGTCGCCACCCTGGACGGCGGTCCGGTCTACAACATCCTCCCGTACGCCGCGGACGGCACCCCGCTGCACGACGTGCGCCTCTACGACCAGGACGGCAGGCCGCTCACCCTGCGGCCGGAGGACTTCGGGCAGATGCTCGTCATCCCCTGCGAGGGGGAGCCGCCGCTCCGCAACGCCTACCCCCTGCCGCTCGCGTCGTTCGAGCCCAGGTCCGCCCGGGAGCGCGACTGCGCCTCCGGCTCCGGCTCGGCCACCGACTCCGCCACCGCCGCGCCGGGCCCCACGATCAGGCCGACCCCGGAAGACGGCGAGGAGACGGCTCCGCCGACACCCGCGCCCGCCGCACCCGCCGCGTCCACCCCGTCGCCGGCCCCGTCCCGGACGAAGCCGGCGCCGGACCGCCGGGGCGACTGACCGGTCAGGCGCGCAGCCGGACCGGGAGGGAGAACAGGCCGCGCATGATCATGCTCGGCCACCAGCGCAGCTCGGCCGGGTCGACGGCGAGGGCCAGATCGGGGAAGCGCTCCAGCACCCTGCCGATCGCGGCCTCGCCCTCGACCTTGGCCAGGGCGGCGCCGATGCAGTAGTGGGCCCCCCGGCCGAAGGCGAGATGGGGCTCGCCGATCCGGCCCGGCGCGAACGTGTCCGGGTCGGCGAAGGCGGCGGGGTCCCGGTTGGCCGCCGGCAGCGAGACGAGGATCGGCTCTCCGGGCAGCATCTCCTGGCCGCCGATCACGACCGGCTCGGTCGGGAAGCGCCAGGTGGCGTTCCGTACGGGACCGTCGTAGCGAAGGATCTCGTCGATGTAGTCGGGCAGCAGGGCGGGATCGTCGCGCAGGGCCCGCGCCTGGGCGGGATGCCGCAGCAGCGCGAGGAGGCCGTTGCCGATCAGCGCCACCGTCGTCTCGTGACCCGCGACGAGCAGCAGGAACGCGGTCGAGGTCAGCTCGTCCTTGTCGATCTCGCCCTGGTTGGACCGCCGTACGAGGTCGGTGAGCAGGTCGCTCCCCGGCCTCGACCGTTTGAGCTCGACCAAGTCGTCGAGGAACGCCTCCAGGGCGTCGGTGGCCCGGGCGATCTCCTCCACCTCCGACGCCGCGGCGGAGTCGATCACCGAGGCGTGCCGGTGGAAGACGGCCCGGTCCTCCTCGGGCACGCCGAGCAGGTCGCAGATGATCGCGATCGGCAGGGGATAGGCGAGACCGGCGACCAGGTCCGCCTCCGGGCCGTCGAGACGGTCGAGGAGGTCGTCGGTGATCTCCAGTGCCCGGGCCCGCAGCCCGGCGATCCGCCGGGGCGTGAAGGCCGCGCTGACGACACGGCGCAGCCGCGCGTGGTCGGCCCCGTCCGCATTGATCATGTGGCGGGCGAGCGACGGCCGGTGATCGAGGGGCAGGCCGAGACCGGCGGCCCGCCACTCCGGCGAACCCGCGGCCGGGTCCTTGGCGAGCGACGGGTGGGTCAGCGTGGCGACGGCGTCCTCGTACCGCGTGACCAGCCACGCGTCGCAGCCGGGCAGCGGCACGCGGCTGACCGGCGCGTTGCGCCGCAGCCAGTCGAAGGCGGGATAGGGATCGGCGTCGAAGGCGGGGCCGAACAGCGGGGGGCATGGGTCGGTGGACACGGGCCGGTACGTACCCACCTCCAGTGCGACGGAAAAGATCGAATCTTTCTCGGTGTTTGCCCTCACGGCACTCACGGCACGCGCCCGCTCGTTCACTCGCCCATCCGCGCCCATCCGCGCCCATCCGCCCCCACCCGCGCTCACGCGGGCCGGGCGGGCCGGTCCCCGGGCGTCGTGACCGGCGGTCGCGGGCATCGTGAGAGCCGGCTTCCGGCCGACGCATCCCCGTCAACCTGGCACGATCGGTGACATGAGCTTCGTTCCTCCCGGTTCCGGCTGGCCGGGCGACCCCGCCGGCCCCGGCACCCCCGTCGCCCGTGACGCCCACGAGGTCGCCAAGCTCGCGGCCGAGAGCCGTACGCTCGCGGACCTGACGGCCAGGCAGTCGGTGTGCCGGGCCTGCCCCCGGCTCGTCGAATGGCGGGAGGAGGTCGCCGACGTGAAGCGGCGGGCGTTCGCGGATGAGACCTACTGGGGCCGGCCGATCGCGGGCTGGGGCGACGACGCGCCGCACACGCTGATCGTGGGCCTGGCCCCCGCCGCGCACGGAGGCAACCGTACCGGGCGGATCTTCACCGGCGACCGCAGCGGCGACTGGCTGTTCGCCTCGCTGCACCGCACCGGGCTCGCCGCGAAGGAGACCAGCGTCCACGCGGGCGACGGCCAGCGGCTGATCGGAGCCCGGATGATGGCGGCCGTGCGCTGCGCGCCGCCCGCCAACAAGCCGACCCCCGAGGAACGCGACACCTGCTTCCCCTGGCTCGCCGCGGAACTGGCGCTGGTCGCCGGAACGACCCGGGTGATCGTGGCCCTCGGCGGCTTCGCCTGGCAGGCGGTCTGGCCCGCGCTGCGCGCGGCGGGCTTCACCCTGCCGTCCCGCAGGCCCGGGTTCGGGCACGCCGTCGAGGTGCCGCTCGTCCACGGCGCGACGCCCGTCACCCTCATCGGCTGCTACCACCCCAGCCAGCAGAACACCTTCACCGGACGGGTGACGGCGGAGATGCTCGACGCCGTCTTCGCCCGCGCCGCTGCCCTCGGGGCCACCGCCTGACCATGCTTGTGAACGGATTCACGAATGTGAACCCGATCACTCCCGGAATATCGCCGGAATTTTTTGCCGGAACATCGCCGACGGATGACCAAGTGGGGAAAATCACTCGACCTTCGGCCCTTGCTCGATGGCCTCGTGGCCAACTCGTGACGTAAGCTTGTGAATGGTTTCACAAGCCTTGGAGGGCATCGTGGCAGACCGCAAGCCGCAGCACATCGTCATCGTCGGCGGTGGATACGTGGGCCTCTACTCGGCTCTTCGTCTCCAGCGCACGCTCCGTCGTGAGCTCCGTGACGGCAGCGTGCGGATCACGCTCATCGACCCGCAGTCGTACATGACCTACCAGCCGTTCCTGCCCGAGGCGGCGGCCGGCAACATTTCGCCGCGCCACGTCGTTGCGCCGCTGCGCCGGGTGCTGCCGAAGGTCCGCATCCTCAACGGCAGGGTCTCCAAGGTGCACCACGAGGCCCGTACGGTCACCTTCGAGCCCCCGGCGGGCCAGTCGAGGGAGATCGAGTACGACGTCATCGTCATGGCCGCCGGGTCGATCTCGCGGACGCTGCCCATCCCCGGCCTGGAGGACGCGGCCATCGGCTTCAAGAGCGTCGGCGAGGCCATCGCCCTGCGCAACCGGGTCCTCGCCCTCCTCGACCGCGCCGAGTCGGCCGAGGACGAGGACGTGCGCCGCCGGGCGCTCACCTTCGTCGTGGTCGGCGGCGGCTTCGCGGGCATCGAGGCGCTCGCCGAGCTGGAGGACATGACCGAGGACGCGATCAAGTACTACCCGGGCATCGACAAGAAGGACCTGCGCTGGGTCCTCATTGAGGCGTCCAACCGCATCCTCCCCGAGGTCGGCCCCGAGATGGGCGAGTGGACCGCCGAGCAGCTCCGCGAGCGCGGCATCGAGCTCAAGATGGAGACGTTCCTGCAGTCCTGCGAGGGCGGCCTGGTCAAGACCTCCGACGGCGACGAGTTCGAGTCGGCCACGATCGTCTGGACCGCCGGGGTCAAGCCCAGCCCGATCGTCAACTCCACCGACCTGCCGCTCGACGAGCGCGGCCGGATCAAGACCACCACCCGCCTGACCGTCGCGGGCGTCAAGGGCGCCTTCGCCGCCGGCGACATCGCGGGCGTGCCCGACGTGACCAACCCCGGCCAGTTCTGCGCCCCCAACGCCCAGCACGCCGTACGGCAGGCCCGGGTTCTGGGCGACAACATCACCGCGTACCTGCGCGGGGAGGAGCTGAAGGACTACCGGCACAAGTACGTCGGGTCGGTCGCGGGCCTGGGCCTCCACCGGGGCGTCGCCAACGTCTACGGCATCAAGCTGCGCGGTCTCCCCGCCTGGTTCATGCACCGCACCTACCACCTGTCGCGGGTGCCCACCGTCAACCGCAAGGTGCGGGTGGTCATGGACTGGACGCTGTCGCTGTTCTTCAAGCGGGAGACGATCTCCCTGGGCGAGATCGAGCACCCGCGCGACGAGTTCCGGGCCGCCGCCAAAAGCGGGCTCAAGCGCTGAGCCTCCGGCCGGGCGCCGCCACGGCGGAGCCCGGACCCCGCCTGAACGGACCCCGGCCTGGACGGCCCGGCGCTCAACCGCCGGGCCGTTTCGCGCTCTCCACGGCCCTGACCGGTGATGTCATAGAAGCGTGACCCGATGTCGGATCGCCGCCGGATCGCGGTCCGGGCGCTCCCGGAGGGTCTCCCGTTCCTTGACCGGTCGGCGCCCACAGGCGCCGTTCACGGGCCGTGGAAAGGGGGACAAGCCGCGTAAGACGTAACTTGCTTACAGAGGAGTGATCCGTGACATATGATCGCGGCGCCCCCGTAGCCCAATGGCAGAGGCAAGCCCCTTAAAAGGGCTGTGGTGTGGGTTCGAGTCCCACCGGGGGCACCGAGTGCCGCCTCGCCCATTCAGCCCGTGACCTGCGGGAGCGTGCCCACGGGCCGATCGTATCCGTCCGGCTGAGTTCGGCCGAATACGAGCGTCCACGAGAAGCCGTGCCCGTAGTGTGCCCGTGGCGTACCCGCGATTTATTTCTCGCCCAGAGCATCGGCAATGCGCTGACGAGCCTGTTCTTCCTGGCCTGCAATGCACTTCGCGTAGACGTGAAGCAGGACGGCGACGCTGTGTCCCGCCCACTCCGCGACCTGCGGAGCGGGCACTCCGGCGTTGAGCCACGTCGACACCGCTGCATGACGAAGGTCGTAAGGCCGCTTCGCGAGTGGGGAGGCGAACTCCTCTTCGGTCAGCGCCGCCTTCCGGGCCTTACGCCACACCCGGTGATACGTGCTCTGTTGTGAGACATGGGACCACGGCGCTCACTCCTCGTCGGCACCGGTGAGCGGGAACACCGCGCCCGACTTGTCAGGCTCGGCGAGGCGCGCTCAGCACGTCACTCGCCGACGACTGGCGTCTCGTCGGCGCTGAGAACCCCCAGAATCTCGACCAGTGTGGACAGCTGTTCCGCGGTGAGTGGACTGAACAGCTCTTCCGCCGCCAGTTCGTAGCTGGTCGTCCAGTCCTGAGCCAGCGCGGCTCCTTGCGGGGTCACCCGGAGGAATACGGACCGGCGGTCGTCCGCGCTGGCCTGGCGTTCGAGCAGTCCGTCGCGGACGAGCGCCTCGACGAGGGACGAAGCGGTCCCTTGAGTGATGCCGACTGCGAGAGCGAGCTCGGTGACACGAACCGGCTGTGACCGCGCCACCTCGACCACCAGGCGGGACCTCGGTGTTGACACGCCGTGCTCACCCAGACGTTCGTTGAAGTGACGCACGAGGATCTTCGCCGCACGACTGAACTCGTCGGCCACCCGCGCCGCGGTCACACGTTCCCTCGCGCTGGACATCGCCACCTCCTACTTGACGCACCATCCTACGGCAGGTTACATAGACATCGATACATCGACGCCAAACCATTTGACGGCAATGCGCTGGGCGAGTGGTCACACCGCTCGCCCGCCCTGCGGGACGCGAACCAGCTGCACACGAGAAAGTGCGCACAAAGGAGTGGAAGCATGAAGATTTTCGTCACCGGCGGCAGCGGTTTCGTCGGCAGTGCCCTCGTCCATCGCCTCGTCGCCGAGGGACACGAGGTCTTGGCACTCGCCAGGTCGGGCGCAAGCATCCATCGCGTGCGTGCGACTGGAGCCGACCCGGTCCCCGGCGATCTCGCCGACCTCCGCAAGACCGATCCCCATGCGCGGCCGTGGCTCGCCAGGCTGGAGGAAGTCGACACGGTCGTGCACCTCGCGGCTCACATGGAGTTCTGGGGACCCGACTCTCTCTTCGAACATGCCAACCTCGTGCCGACAGTGGCCCTGCACGCGGCGAGCGTTGCCGCCGGGGTGCGACGGTTCGTGCTGGTAAGTGCCGCATCCGTCTCCACTGGTAGCCAACGTCGTCCCGTCGTCGACGAACTCACTCCGGAAGGCAAGCCGAACATCGCCTACAGCCGGGTCAAGCTGGCCACCGAGCGCGCACTGCTGAACGCCCGTAGCGGGAAGACCGAACTGGTGGTGCTCCGGCCGCCGTTCATCTGGGGCCGCGGGATGGCGACCCTCGACGACCTGACCAAGGTCGCCGAGGCCGGACGGTTCTCCTGGATCGACAACGGCAGGCACACCGTCGATTTCGTACACGTCGAAAACCTGGTCAGCTCAATCGTCCTTGCGCTCACGCACGGTCGGGACGGGGGCGTCTACTACATCACCGACGGCACCCCGATGCCCATCCGGGACTTCCTCACTCCCTTGCTGGCAACGTGTGGCGTGGACTTGTCCAAGAGCCGCAGCGTGCCCATGGCGATCGCGGCACCCATGGCGGCGATGATGGATCGCACCGCACGCCTGCTTCGCCGAAAGACGGCACCCCCGCTGACGAACTGGCTTGTCGGCTGGACCGGCCGCGACCGTTCCTACGACATCACCGCCGCGAGGACCGAACTGGGTTACTCGCCTGATGTGACCCTGGAGAAGGGCTTGGCAGAGATGAAGTCTTAACTTGTCTTCTCATCTGTTCGGCCGATCTCGTCATCCTCGCGGCCATCCGGTTATTTCAAGATCGTTGTGGACGTACGAAGGTCTGCTGCGCCCGATGGCGCCGTTGCTTCCCGGTCCCGACGGCGAGCTGGAGCGCATCCCTGACGTCTACCGCGTCACCTTCGAGCCCTTGCAGACCCTGAGCCACTTGGCCGCACTCACCAGCCGCATCACCCTGGGCACCAACATTGTCAACCCACTGTTCCAGCTACCGGTCGTACTGGCACGCAGGTACGCCACACTCGACCAGTTCAGCGACGGCCGGGTCATCGCCGGGTTCGGCCAGGGATGGATCCGGCGTCAGCCAACGCGGCTCCTGCGTTCGTGCACACGGACATCACCTACATCAACGCCCGGACAGGCTGGCTCTACCTCGCCACTGTGATCGATCTCGGATCACGGGGCGGGGCCACCGCCGACCAGCTGCGGTAACTCCATCCGCAGCCGATGGCGGGGGTGAGATACGGCTGCGTACGGCATGATCCCGGACACAACTGCCCTGATCACGAACCATCGCCCGCGTGTAGCGAGTTAGCCGGCAAGGTCGCTCGGCAGGACAAGCCGGCGGCAGATCAACCGTGAAACGAGCCGTCTCAAGCAGGTGACCCTGGCCGGCGAGGTCGGCACGATCGTTCAGATGGCCCCGCTCCCCCCCAGGGGGCCATCTACCAGGCGCTCTCCATCACCCCGCCGCCATGGCTCTCCGCGTTCGACCCCGCCTGACCGCAGGCGATCAAGGCTGGGAGGGCGTAGGCACACGCCACCTTCCGGCCCTACACGCGTTTCCTCAGCTCAACCCGCAAATTCAGGAGCCTGTGTGCCTACCGACTGCGGAACCCGGGAAATCCTCTGGGCAGGAATTTCGGTGACGAGGTATCCGCCCTTCCTCTGTAATCGGGCGGTCGCGGTGAACCAGACGGTTCCTTCGGTGGTTCCTCTGCCTCTGGAAACGTCGGCGTCGCTTGGCCCGTAGACATGTAACCCCTACGGGGGTACAACGGGGTTATGCCGAAAATCAATGTGTATCTGCCGGACGATCTGGCGGAGGCGGTCAAGGAGGCCTCACTCCCGGTCTCCGCGATCTGCCAGCGGGCGCTGGAGCAGGCCGTACGGCGGGTGACCGCCATCCGCGAGAGCATCCTCGGCGACCTGCAGATCGACGATCCCCGGCTGTCGCACTTCACGCCGCGGACCCGCGCGGTCTTCCGGCTCGCGCTGGAACGGGCCCGGGACGAGGGCGCCTCCGGCGTCGGCACCGAGCACCTGCTGGCGGCGATACTGGCCGAGGGCACCAACCTGGCGCTGCACGTCCTGCGGGCCATGGAGATCGAACCCGCGCTGGTCGAGCGTGACCTGGCGGCCCGCCGCCCCGCCGTACGGCAGGGGGCCGACCAGGCCGAGCGGTCCGGGGAGAGCGCGCCCGAGACGGGCGAGGAGCCCGCGCGGGAGGCTGGCGGCGAGCCGGCCGCCGGGCGGTTCGACACCCTGGCGGCGAACGCTCTGGAGCTGGCGGTCGCCGAGGCCCAGGCGCTCGGGCACAACTACATCGGGTGTGAGCACCTGCTGCTCGGCCTGGCCGCCGAGCCCGAGGGGATCGCCGGAGAGGTGCTGCGGGCGCGGGGGGCCGAGCCCCGCCTCACCCGCCGTACGGTCGTCGCGGCGCTCGCCGGCTACGTCCACCTGCGGGCACAGGGCCAGGAGGCCGCGGTTTCCGTGCAGGGCGGCGCGGGACACGGCGGTGCGGCACCACAGGGCGGGACCGGACAGGGCGGTGCGGCGCAGGGGGGTGTGGCGACGGGTGGCGCGGCGACGGGCGGCGCGGCGACGGGCGGCGCGGCGCAGATCCGGGAAGCCGTCCAGATGGTGGCGGCCATGGTCCGCCGGGAGATCGCGCCGCTCCTCGAACGCGTCGAGCGTCTGGAGCGGCACACCGGCGTCGCCGCACCGGCCGAGGACGAGGCGCCGTGACCGCACGGGTGCTGCTGGTCGCCACGGGCGACGTCATGGCGTACGCCCGGCGGACCTCGCGGCCGGGCCTGGCGACGGCGGACGACCTCCTGGCCGCAGTGTCCCGCGACCCCGGCACGGACCCCGGCGTCGGCAGCGGTGGGGACCTTGACGCGAATCACGGTGCGGACTTCGGCACGGACCTCGGTGCGGATCTTGCCGCGGATCTGGGCGGAGCCCTCGGTGCGGGCTTCTGCTCGGATCTCGGCGGGGATCTCGGCAGGGGTTCCCGCTGGGATCTTGGCGCGGATCTCGGCCTGGAGGTCGTGACCGAGGACGTACGGGCCGAGCCGAGCTGGGACACCTCTCCCGCCACGATGCTGGCGCTGGCCCGGCGGGTGCGTACGGCCCTGCTCGACGAGGGGTTCGACGGTGTGGTCGTCACCCACGGCCTGGACACCGTCGAGGAGACGGCCTTCCTCACCGACCTCCTCGCGGGGCCGGCCGCGCACCGGGGCGGCATCGTGTTCACCGGGGCCGTACGGCCGCTCGACGCGTTGTCGAGTGACGGGCCGCGCAACCTCGCGTCGTCCCTGGTCGCGGCGGCCGGCCCCGCTCTGCGAGGAGCGGGCGCGGTGGTGTGCGCGGGCGACGAACTGCACGCGGCCCGATGGGTGACCATGGTGGACGCGACGGCCGTGACGGCTCTTTCCTCCGCTCCCGCGCCGGTGCTCGGCCGGGTCGTGGACGGCGGGGCCGAGATGTGCGCGGCGCCGCCGCCCCGGCCCCCGGAGCCGGAGGGGGAGCCGGAGACGAACGTGGCATTGATCAAGACCTACCCCGAGATGGACCCCGTGCTCCTCACGGCCGTCGTGGACGCCGGGGCCAGGGGAGTCGTGCTGGAGGGCACCGGCGCCGGGAACGTCCCCGTCGGGCTGTTCGCGGCGATCAGCGAACTGGCCGAGTGGGACATCCCGGTGGTGGTCGCCTCGCGGTGCCGCACCCGGGCGGTTCCCTTGGAGGCACTGCCGCCCGGCTACGGGCTCGCGGCGAAGGTCGGCGCGATCGGCGCCCGCGGGCTCGCTCCGGTCAAGGCGCGGTACGCCCTGATGGCGGCCCTCGGCGGAGGTGGGCGGCAGGCCGTACGGGACTGGTTCGCCCGGCTCTGACTCCACCGGGAGTCCCGGCTTTTTTCCTTACCCGGTGGCGGGAACCCGGCCGGAGGGCCGAACGTTGCCATTGTGGCGGGGTGGCGTTCCATGTGTGCTGAGCTCGAGGAACACCGCCCCCCGGGCATGTCCCCACTGGCCGCCCCAGCGGCTGATCGGCAAGTCGCGTCCTGGAGGAAGCGGATGGAGAGCAAGAACCCCATATTCAGTCGGCGTGGAGCGGCTGGTCAGCAGACGTGGACCGGCCCGACGCCCAGCGCGCGTGAACTGAACGACATGTACGCCGCCCCCTCCTACGCTCCGCCGTCCGAGCGCGCCATGACGATGGATGACGTCGTCATGCGCGGCTTCATGACGCTCGGCACGCTCGTCGTCTCGGCCGCCCTGGCGTGGTACTTCAACGTCGGCTGGGGGCTCGCGGCCCCCGCGATGATCGTGGGCCTGATCCTCGGGCTCATCGTGTCGTTCAAGCAGAGCACGAACCCGGCGCTGATCCTCGGCTACTCCCTCTGCTACGGCATCGCCATCGGCGTGCTGAGCCACATGTACGAGACGGTGTACAACGGCATCGTCCTGCAGGCCGTGCTCGGCACGATGGTCGCCTTCGGCGGCACGCTCGCGGTGTACGCACTGAAGATCTTCCGGCCGACGCCGAAGTTCGCCAAGTTCGTGGTCGCCGCCGCGTTCGGGGCGATCGGCCTCATGCTGATCAACTGGATCGCGAGCATCTTCGTCAGCGGCGGCCTGGGCCTGCGCACCGACAGCCCGATCGGCTGGATCTTCAGCATCGGCATGATCCTGCTGGGCTGCTTCTTCCTGCTGCTCGACTTCAGCGAGATCGAGCAGGGGGTGCGGGCCGGCGTGCCGGAGCGCTACTCCTGGCTGATGGCGTTCGGCCTGACGCTGAGCCTCGTCTGGCTCTACCTGGAGATCCTCCGGTTCATCAGCTACTTCACGAACAACGACTAGCGGGTGCCCGCCGGGCCTGCCGAAGGTCCACCGGGCGCCTCCCACTCACCGTGTGAGCAGGGCGCCGTTCCTCCCGGAGCGGCGCTCTTTTTGGGTGCTATAGCAGGATTCGATGATCGGTTCTGTAAGATTGGATCAACATCCTGTAACAAAACGATGCCGTTGGGGGCTTGTCAAGCGCGGACCGGTGATGCACTGTGACACAAAGCAGCCTTTTCCGTGGAGGTGCCCATGTCGTTGAACCACTCACCGGAGACCCAGACCAAGCTGATCGCCCGCGTCCCGTCCATAACCGGGCGTGAACTCCCCGAGTGGTTCGAAGCCATCGACAACGGTCCGTCGTTCCTGCGCTGTGAGGAGCGGGCCAACTGGCTCGCCGACGAGCACGGGCTGAGCCACGGCTACGCCGCCGCGATCGTCCGCGAGCACGAGCGGCGCCGTCGCTTCTAGCGGCAGGCACGAGCAGGAACGCGCCCGCACCGATCAGGTGCGGGCGCATCATTGTGTTATGGATCTCGACAAGGCGCGTGAGTTCGTCAGGAACAACCACCGAGCGGTCATGCTGACCTGGCATCCGGACGGACGCCCCCAGACCTCCCCGGTCACCGTCGGCTGCGACGAGGACGGCCACATCGTGGTCAGCAGCCGTGAAACCGCCGTGAAGACTCGCAATCTCCGCAACAACCCGCAGGTCGTGCTGACCGTGACGACCGACGCGTTCTTCGGCGCGTGGGTCCAGATCGAGGGCAAGGCGGAGGTCGTCCCGCTGCCCGAGGCGATGGAGCCGCTGGTCCAGTACTACCGCGACATCAGCGGCGAGCACCCGGACTGGGACGACTACCGCGCGGCGATGGTCCGGGACAAGCGCGTGATCATCCGCATCGAGCCCACCCGCGCCGGCCCCGACCACCACGGCTGACCGTCCGAGACAACCACCCGCGCCGGGAGCCGGTCCCGGCGCGGGGGCTTGCTCAGGACAGCCGCTCCAGCACCATCGCCATGCCCTGGCCTCCTCCGACGCACATGGTCTCCAGGCCGATCGACCTGTCGTGGAACCGCAGGCTGTTGACCAGCGTGGAGGTGATGCGGGCGCCGGTCATGCCGAACGGGTGGCCCACCGCGATGGCCCCGCCGTTCACGTTGAGCCGGTCGACGTCGATGCCGAGCTCGCGGTAGGAGGGGATCACCTGGGCGGCGAACGCCTCGTTGATCTCGACCAGGTCGACGTCGTCGATCGACATGCCGGCCCGGGCGAGCGCCTGGCGCGACGCCTCGATCGGGCCGAGGCCCATGATCTCGGGAGACAGGCCCGTGACGCCGGTCGACACGATCCGGGCGAGCGGCGTGATGCCCAGCTGGGCCGCCTTGACGTCGCTCATGATGATCACCGCGGCGGCGCCGTCGTTCAGCGGGCAGCAGTTGCCGGCCGTCACCGTGCCGTCCGGCCGGAAGACCGGCTTGAGCTGCGCGACCGCCTCGTACGTCGTGCCGGCCCTGGGGCCGTCGTCCCTGCTCACCACGGTGCCGTCGGGCAGCGTGACCGGGGTGATGTCGGTGTCCCAGAAGCCGTCGGCGATGGCCTTCTCCGCGAGGTTCTGCGAGCGCACGCCGAACTCGTCCTGCTCGCGCCGCGAGACGCCCTTCAGGGCGGCCACGTTCTCGGCGGTCTGTCCCATGGCGATGTAGACGTCGGGCAGCGCGCCGTCCTCACGCGGGTCGTGCCACACCGGGCCCCCGCCCTTCGCGGTCTCCTCCGTCCGGGCCTTGGCACCCTCGAACAGCGGGTTCTGCGCGTCGGGCAGGTCGGAGCTGCCGTTCCCGAAGCGGGAGACGGTCTCGACGCCCGCCGAGACGAACACGTCGCCCTCGCCCGCCCGGATGGCGTGGAAGGCCATCCGGGTCGTCTGGAGCGAGGAGGAGCAGTAGCGGGTCACGGTGGTGCCGGGCACGTTGTCCAGGCCGAGCAGCACCGACACGACCCTGCCCAGGTTGTGCCCCTGCTCGCCGCCCGGGAGGCCGCAGCCCAGCATGAGGTCGTCGATGTCGGCCGGGTCGAGCTGCGGCACCTTCGCCAGCGCGGCGCGGACCATCTGCACGGTCAGGTCGTCGGGACGGATGTCCTTGAGTGACCCCTTGAAGGCGCGGCCGATCGGCGACCGCGCGGTCGCCACGATGACTGCCTCGGGCATGTGACTCTCCTGCCTGAACTCGCGCCCCTCCACCTCGCGGGGCCTCCTTCCCGGAGGTTACCCTCCGGTACGCCGCCCGCCACGCCCTGCCTTACCCGTACATGCCGGGGGCGGTGGTGGTGTGGTCGTTGACGGCGTGCAGGCCGCCCTTCTCGTCGCGCCAGAGGCGCCAGCCGTTCTGGCTGCCGGTGAACCAGGAGGGCGGCGCGGCGGAGGAGCTCTTGCGCTTGCCCGTGGCGAGGTCGAACTCGCACAGGGCCGCGATCGAGTAGAACCCCGGGATCACGCCGCGCAGCGGCAGCGGCTTGGGGTCGGTGACGCAGAACGACCACCCGCTCGCGCCGCTCACCGGGGTCGGCTCGCCGGTGCTGAGGTCGAAGACCGAGCCGGGGGCGTCGCGCTTGAGGAAGCCGAGCCGGTCCATGTCGCGGGGGAAGGCCAGCCACCAGCCCGACCCCGGCACCTGGGCGGGGGTGATCTGCCCCAGGACCCGCCCGCTCTCGGCGTCGAGCCGGGCGAACCCGCCGTACTGGCCCTGCTCGTCCACCGGCCGGACGATCGGCGCGTACGCGGGGTTGCCGCTGGGGTAGACGCGGACGACGGACGGCCGCATCCAGTCGACGGCCCCGTCCGTGAGACGCGCCGAGAACAGGCCGAACGCCGAGGTCCGCTTGGTCTGGGGGTTGGTGTACGGCGCGACGTACCCGACGATCTTGTCGCCGGTCGCGCCGAAGGCCCAGCCTCCGCTCAGGTCGACGCCGGAGCCGAGGGCCTCCTCGATCGGCAACTGCCAGACGGCCTTGCCGTCCTTCAGCGTGCGCGCCTCCAGCACCGGATGCGAGGCCAGCCTGAGCAGCACGACCCTGGCCGGGTCGGACCACTCGACCTCGGCGATGCCGGGCAGGCGCCACATCACCGCGCCGTCGCGGGGGTTCAGCACCACGACGCGGGCGGTGGCGAGCTCGGTGTCCTCCGAGACGCAGACGTACGGCCCGCAGCGCTGCGGGCCGAAGGTGGACCGCATCGGCCGCGTCCACCTCTGCTGCCCGGTGCGCCCGTCCCTGGCGACGAGGGTGACGTTCTTCCCGCCGGCGGGGTCGAGCGCGACCACCACGGACTGGCCGACGCCGGTCTCGACGGTGGCGGGGGCCTGCACCCCCATCCCCGGCAGCCGTCCGGCCATCGTCGCCGGATGCGACCACAGGCGGCGGCCGGTGGTGAGGTCGAGGGCGACGGTCTCCAGCGTGCCGTCGGGCCGCATGGAGGTGGTGGCGGCGACGCCGCCTCCCGTGGTGGCCCGGCTGACCGCGTTCACCTGCGTGTTGTGCCAGGCCGGATCGTCCTTCGCGGCGTCGTCGCCGCCGGAGCAGCCGGTGAGGGCCGTCCCGGCCAGCAGAGCGCTCGCCGCGAGCGCCAGAGCGGGTCTCAGGTGGGTGGACTGGGGCCGGATCATTTCGCTCCTACAGGGGGTGACGGCCCGGCCGCAGGAGGTGACCGGCTCTAGGCGTTCGGAAGCGGCCCGGGTCTCCGGCGGAGCAGCGCCGCCCACCGTCCACGGGGGCCGACCGCCCGGCCGGCGACCCGGGTCGCGACGACCTCGGTGCCGGGCTCCTCCACGGCCATTGCGGCCAAGAGGTGTTGCGATCCTTCGACGCGTACGGGTTCCGGCTCGGGCCACAACCCCAACGCGGTGCATACAGACGGTAGCACTGCGTACGCGGCCTGTAGGTAACCTCGGGCAGATGGATGAAAACGATCAGGTCCGAACATCTCGGCCGGGTAGGCCTCGAACTCGGGTCCGAGCAGGTCGGCGAACGCGACGGTCCGGCCGCCCTCCTCGAGGACGGCGACCGTCTGGGCGGCGGCGAGCCGGCGCGACCAGCGCCGGGTGACCCAGCGCAGGGGCTGGGCGATCGGGCGCACGGTGCCGAGGTCGGGGCAGGTGCCCACGACCACCTCGGCTCCGGCCTCGCGCAGCCTCGCCACCGCCTCCCGCAGGTGCCGTACGGCCCGGGCCGTCGGGGTCGACGTGGTCACGTCGTTGGCCCCCACGAAGACGATCGCGATCTCCGGGCGGGTCTCCAGCACGCGGTCCACCTGGGCGCCCAGGCCGGCGGAGGAGGCCCCCGACCGCCCGGCGACGGTGAGGCGCACCGGGCGCTCGGCCACCTCGGCGAGGCCGTACGCGATCAGCACGCCGGGGGTGTCCTCGGGGCGGGTCATGCCGAGGCCGACGGAGGTCGAGTCGCCGAGCACGGCCATCCGGATCGGCTCCCCGGGGCAGGCGCCGTACAGGCCGTCGGAGGCGGGGCCGTCGAGGCCGTGCGGCTGTCCCACGATGCGGCGGGCGACGGCGGCCTCGAAGCGGAGCAGGCCGTAGGTGATCGCTCCCAGGGCGGTGATGCCGCCTCCGCCCAGGGCTGCGGCGGTCGCCACGCGCCGTGCGGCGCCCGTCGTGCCAGGTGTCGGTAGCACCGGCCCTCCTCACCCTCACGGTACGGTGTGGAACCTGACGGTACGGTTTGAAAGTAGGAGACAAGCCGAGGTCCGGCCACCCCTACGGACCCCGGCGTGAAGACGGCCGACAGGCCTCGGGCGGACAAGGTGGTCCTCGCGGTGCGCGTACACGACTCGCTGATCGAGCTGATGGGGAACACCCCGCTCGTCCGGTTGCGCAAGGTCACGGCGGGCGCTCCCGCCCAGGTGCTGGCCAAGGTGGAGTACTTCAACCCCGGCGGCTCGGTGAAGGACCGCATCGCGGTGCGGATGATCGAGGCGGCCGAGCGGAGCGGGGCACTCAAGCCCGGCGGCACGATCGTCGAGCCGACCTCCGGCAACACCGGCGTGGGCCTCGCCATCGTGGCGCAGGAGAAGGGCTACCGCTGCCTGTTCGTCTGCCCGGACAAGGTCGCCCAGGACAAGGTCAACGTGCTCCGGGCGTACGGCGCGGAGGTGGTCGTCTGCCCGACCGCCGTCTCGCCGGACCATCCCGACTCCTACTACTCGGTGTCGGACCGGCTGGCCCGCGAGGTCCCGAACGCCTGGAAGCCCGACCAGTACTCCAACCCCGGGAACCCGGAGAGCCACTACCACTCCACCGGTCCGGAGATCTGGGAGCAGACCGAGGGCAGGATCACCTACTTCGTCGCGGGCATCGGCACCGGCGGGACGATCAGCGGCACGGGGAAGTACCTCAAGGAGATCTCCGGCGGCCGGGTGAAGATCATCGGCGCCGATCCGGTGGGGTCGGTCTACTCGGGCGGCACCGGCCGGCCGTACCTGGTCGAGGGCGTCGGCGAGGACATCTGGCCCGCGACGTACGACACCACGATCTGCGACGAGATCATCGCGGTCTCCGACAAGGACTCGTTCGGCATGACCCGCAGGCTTGCCCGCGAGGAGGCGCTGCTCGTCGGCGGCTCGTGCGGCATGGCGGTGGTCGCGGCGGTGCGCGTGGCCCAGGCGGCCGGGCCGGACGACGTCGTGGTCGTGCTGCTGCCGGACGGCGGCCGCGGCTACCTGTCGAAGATCTTCAACGACGAGTGGATGGCCGACTACGGCTTCCTCACCGAGACGAGCGAGGAGGGCCTGGTCGGCGACGTACTGGGCCGCAAGTCGTCCGGGCTGCCCGAGTTCGTGCACGTCCACCCGCACGAGTCGGTCGGCACCGCGATCTCGATCATGCGGGAGTACAACGTCTCCCAGCTTCCCGTCATGAAGGAGGAGCCGCCGGTCATGGCGGCGGAGGTCGTCGGCTCGATCGTCGAGCGCGATCTGCTGGACGGCCTGTATCGCGGCCGGGTCCGGTCGGAGGACGAGATCGGCGGCCACATGTCCGCGCCGCTGCCGATGATCGGCTACGGCGAGCCGGTGGCCCGGGCGGTCGAGGCGCTGGAGAAGGCCGACGCCGCGGTGGTCCTCGACGACGGCAAGCCGGTGGGCATGGTCACCCGCCAGGACCTGCTGGCCTTCCTCGCCAACCACTGAGCCCACCGCTGAGCCGGCCGCTCGGCCGTCTCTGAGCCGATCACTGAGCCGCCCGCTGACGCGCCCGCCGGGACCAGGCGGGACGGGCGGCTACGCTCGACGCATGAACCATGGTTTCGAGACGCTCGCCATTCACGCAGGCCAGGAGCCCGACCCCTACACGGGCGCCGTCGTGCCTCCCATATATGCCGTTTCCACCTACAAGCAGGACGGCGTGGGCGGCCTGCGGGCGGGATACGAGTACAGCCGGTCGGCCAACCCCACCAGGACCGCCCTGGAGGAGGCGCTGGCCGCCGTCGAGGGAGGCGTGCGCGGGCTGGCCTTCGCGTCGGGCCTGGCCGCCGAGGACACGCTGCTGCGCGCCGTCTGCAAGCCGGGCGACCACGTGGTGATCCCGAACGACGCGTACGGCGGGACCTACCGGCTGTTCGCCCGGGTGCTGGAGGAGTGGGGGGTCACCTTCGACCCGGTGCCGCTCGGAGACGTGGACGCGGTGCGCGCCGCGATGCGGCCGCAGACGCGGGCGATCTGGGTGGAGACCCCCACGAACCCCCTGCTGAACGTCGCCGACGTCGCCGCGCTGGCGGACGTCGCGCACGACGCGGGCGCGCTCCTCGTCGTGGACAACACCTTCGCCTCCCCGTACCTGCAGCAGCCGCTCGGCCTCGGCGCGGACGTGGTGGTCCACTCGACGACCAAGTATGTCGGCGGCCACTCCGACGTGGTCGGCGGGGCGCTGGTGACCCGGTCGGCGGACCTCGGCGAGCGGCTCGCCTACCACCAGAACGCCATGGGCGCCGTGGCCGGGCCGTTCGACGCCTGGCTCACCCTGCGCGGGCTCAAGACGCTGGGCATCCGCATGGACCGGCACTGCGACAACGCCGAGCGGGTGGCCGACCTGCTGCTGTCGCACCCGAAGGTCGTCCAGGTCCTCTACCCCGGCCTGCCCGAGCACCCGGGCCACGAGGTCGCGGCCAAGCAGATGCGGCGTTTCGGCGGGATGGTGTCCTTCCGGGTCGAGGGTGGCGAGGAGGCGGCCGTCGCGGTCTGCGACCGGGCCCGCCTGTTCACGCTCGGGGAGTCTCTCGGCGGCGTCGAGTCGCTGATCGAGCACCCCGGGCGGATGACCCACGCCTCCGCCGCGGGCTCGCCGCTGGAGGTTCCCGCCGACCTGGTGCGCCTGTCGGTCGGCATCGAGAGCATCGACGACCTGCTGGCCGACCTCTCCCAGGCCCTGGGCTGAGTCCTGCCGCGCGCGGCGCAGGCGGCGTCTCGCCGCGTTGCCGCCCACCCACGAGGATTCCTCGCAGGCTCGGAATCTCCGCGGGGCCCGGAGCCGTCGCCGATGACGCCGTTATCGGCTCCTCCTCCGCCTTGTGACGCTTGCTTCCACCTGGATCCCCGCTCGCGACGGGCGGCGATCTCCAGACGCCTCTTAGGCGGAGGTGTGGGACGGGGTCCGCCCGGCCGGTCCCGCCGGGCGGGTCCGGCGGCCCGCCGCCCGCCCGCGCGTCGGCCGCGCTCCCGTCGCCGCGCCTGTCGCCGCGCCCGTCGCGGCCCAGGGCTCGCCGAGCAGCGCGGCGAGCGCGACGGCGGCCAGGACCGCCCCGACGAGGGTCACGCTGTGGACGCCGGGCCCCTCGATCAGCGCGCCGCCGAGCATCGACCCCGCCGCGATCCCGATGTTGAAC
This sequence comes from Microbispora amethystogenes, assembly GCF_016863015.1. Classification (GTDB taxonomy): domain Bacteria; phylum Actinomycetota; class Actinomycetes; order Streptosporangiales; family Streptosporangiaceae; genus Microbispora; species Microbispora amethystogenes. The sequence goes on from NZ_BOOB01000042.1 coordinate 89,650, forward strand.
GCCGAACTCGTCCCGGCGGAGGCGAGGTCGACGCCGCCGGGGGCGATCTGGAGCGTGCGGTTCTGGATCGCGGCGGCGAGGGCGCTGAAGGCCATGCCCGCCAGGCAGAGGCAGACGACGGCCGCGGCCTTGACCGTGCCGAAGGCGTGGAGGCCGAGCAACGCGCAGGCGATGACGGCGAGCGGCGTCAGCAGCGCGCCCCGGGGGCTCCGGTCGAGCACCCGGCCCACCAGCAGGGTGCCGGTGACCCCGGCCACCCCGCCCGCGAGCAGCAGCGGGCTCAGCGCGCCCGGCGCGAAACCCCCCACTTCCAGCAGGTACGGCGTGATGTACGTGTACGCCGTGAGGAAGCCGGTGACGCCGATGACGGTGGCGACGACGAGGGTCACGTACCGCCCGAGGTCGGGCGCGGGGGCGCGGCCCGCGTGCCCGCCGTCCGCGCCGGCCGGCCGGGCGGCGGCCGGGGGAAGGAGCGTGGCCACCGCGACGCAGGTGACGAGCCCGAGGACCGCGAGCGCGGCGAGCGCCGCCCGCCAGCCCGCCTGCTGCCCGAGCCACGTCCCGGCCGGGACGCCGAGGACGGGCGCGAGCGCGGTGCCGATCGCCATCCGGGCGACCACGCGTCCGCGTACGGCCGGGGGGAACATCGCGGTGGCGGTCGGGGCGACGACCGACCAGAAGAGCGCCTGGGTCAGCCCGATCAGCAGCCGGCCCCCGAGCAGGACCGGATAGCCGGGCGCGACCGCGGTCAGCAGGGAGCCCAGCACGAGCACCGCCAGGGTGCCGGTGAGCAGGGCGCGCCTGGGCACCCGACGCGTGAGCCGGGTGAGCGGCAGCGACGCGAGCACCACGACGGCGGCGTATCCGGTGACGAGGAACCCGGTCTCGGACGGTGATCTGCCCAGATCGTGCGCGATCACGGTGAGCAGGCCGATCGGCAGGACCTCCGTGGTGACGTAGGCGAAGCTGGCCACGGAGAGGGCGGCGAGCGCCCACCTCTCCCGGCGTCCCGGTAAGGCCGGCATGTGTCCTCCATCTGCTACCGGTAAAACAGCGATTACTGGTAGCATGACATGCGTGAGTGACGCACACAACGGTGATCCACGCATCGTCGGAGGGCATCTCGCGCTCGACCTGGTCAACACGGTGGCGCCCCGGGTGCCCGGCGGGTCCGCGCATCACGAGTACCTGCCCGGCCCCGCCGCGCTGCTGGCGTGGGCGGAGCGCGCGGGGGCCGTCGGCGCGGAGGAGGCGCGGGCGGTGGCGCAGGCCTGGTCCGCTGTTCCCTCGTCCGCCGCCCAGGCGTGGCACGCCGCCCTGGAGATCCGGGAGTCCGTCTACACCGTGCTGGCGGCCGGCCCCCCGATCGCCGCGGCAGCAGGGGCCGGGACGTCGAGTGCCGAGGCTCCGGGGGCTGGAACGCCGGGCGCTGGGGCGTCGGCGGCTGAAGTTCCGGCGGTCGGCATTCCGGCGACATGGGCGTCGGCCGCGTCTCCAGCGGGAGCGGGGGGCGGTCCGAGTCCGGAATCCGAGGTGCTCGCGGCGCTGGAACGGCTCGGGCTGCGGTGGGCGGGCGCCGCGGCGCGCTCGGCGCTCGTCCCCGAGGCCACCCCGCCGGTCCCCGAAAGCACCCCGCCCATCCTCACGGCCACCCCGACCGTCCCGGAAAGCACCCCGCTGGTCCCCGAGGCCACCCCGACCATCCCGGAAAGCGCCCCGCTGGTCCCCGAGGCCACCCCGACCGTCCCGGAAAGCGCCCCGCTCGTCTCCGAAAGCGTCACGCACGGGCCCGGGGCCGCGCCGGGCCGGGCGGTCCGGCTGCTGGTGGGCACCAGCCCCGCGCTCCTGGTGCCGGACCGGCTCGCCCACGCGGCCGTGGAGTTCCTGTCCACGGCCGACCTGCGGCGGCTGCGGGTGTGCCCCCTGGCGGAGGGCGGGTGCGGCTGGCTGTTCCTCGACCACAGCCGCAACGGCTCGCGCCGCTGGTGCGCGATGGAGGACTGCGGGTCGCAGGCCAAGGCCCGGCGGCTCACGGAGAGGCGCCGGGCCAGGCGTGCTACCGGTTAAACCGACGAGACCGGTAGCGTCAGGGGTTGAAGAAGACCATCAGGAAGAGGATGACGAGCCAGATCAGCGCGCTGATCCCGCCGAGCGCGGCGATCCGCCCGGTCTGCACCTTGGCGTCGTCCTCAGGCGACTCGGTGGACAGCGCCTCGATCGCCGTGCGCTGGTCCCGCTCGACGATCACCAGCAGGACGGCCGCCACCACGAACAGCGTCATCGACACCGACAGGTAGGGCGCCCCGAGGGCGCTGCGGCCCAGCAGCAGGCCGAACAGGAACACCCCGATCGTGAGCAGCCCGAACAACCGGGTCGAGCGGTGCAGATAGCGCAGTACACCAAGATCCCGGGCCCTGATGTAACGCGGTGTGACGCTCGTGACCGCCGTCAGCGGGCCGAGCGCGAAGATCGCGAATCCTATGTGCAGCCACAGCAGCAGATGGTCGAGAGGCGACATGGGCCAGAGGTTATCGCGTCGGTTCCGCGCCGCACGTGCCACGGCACGCATCGCGGCACACGCGATGCCGCGCCGGCCCGGGCGGGCCGGCGCCCGGCCTCACTTCCGGCGGCGCGGGCGGTTGTGGACCGACATCTCGTAGAGGACTCCGGTGAGGATCATGAGGACGACGAGGCCGACCGCTGCGAACATGGGAGCGCTCCTTCCACCGGCGTGTGGAACGACCAGCGCGAACACGGGGAGTGCCTGTCTATCGTCCGCCGATTGCAACCGGGTCGGCAATCGATTATCGATCGCGTCGGCGGCGGTCCCCGGATTCCGGGCCCCCGATCAGAGCCTGCCGCCTGTCCGTATGTCTCCTTCCGCGGGCGTGCCGCGTGCCGGTGCAAGGCCGTCCCCCGTGACGCCTCTATCCCCTCAGGGTGCCCCGTGCGGGCCCCATGTACCCCGTCCGGCCCTGCTCAGCGGGTGCGGCGGGCGCGCAGGAAGTCGCTCACGACGTACTCGCCGAGCCGGTCGGCGCTGGCGGAGAAGACCCGGCCGCCGTTGCGCCGGGCCACCTCGTTGACGAACTCGCGCAGCCGGTCGTCGGCGGCCAGCATGAAGACGTTGATCGTCGCGCGGCGCCGGGTCATCTTGTCGACCTCGGCGAGCGTGAGCGTCAGCGTCTCCTGCGAGGGCGGCCACTCGAACCGGGGCGAGCCGTTCCGCATCAGGTGGGCCGTCGGCTCGCCGTCGGTCACCACGAGGACCACCGGCTCGAAGTCGGGGTGCCGGTCGAGGTGACGGCCCGCGATCAGCAGCGCGTGGTGCAGGTTGGTGCCCTGCACCATGTCCCATTCGAGCCCGGCGAGCTCGTCCGGCCGCAGCACCCGCGCGTAGTTCGAGAAGCCGATGATCTGCACGGCGTCCTGGGGGAACTTCGAGGCGACCAGGGCCTGGAGCGCCAGCGCGGTCTGCTTCGCCGCCGCCCAGGTGCCGCGCAAGGCCATCGAGTACGACAGGTCGACCAGCAGGCACACGGCCGCCGCCGAGCGCCGCTCGGTCTCCACCACCTCGAAGTCGTCGACGGACAGGGTCACCGGGGCGCCCCCGCCGCGCCGTACGCCGTTGACGACGGTCCGTACGACGTCGATCGGCTGCTCGTCGCCGAAGCGCCACTGCCGGGTCGATCCGGTCGGCTCGCCGGCCGTCCCGGCGTCGCGCTGGTCGTGGTCGCCGCGGCGGCCGGACTCCAGGGAGGAGAACACCCGGCGCAGGGCGGTCTCGCCGAGCCGCCGTACGGCCTTGGGGGTGAGCTCCAGCTTGCCGCGGTTGCGCCGCAGGTAGCCCTGGGCCTCCAGCTCGCGCTCGACCTGCCGCAGGGACTCCAGGTCGTCCACCGCCGAACGGCCGAGAGCCCGGCGTACGGCCTCCTCGTCGATGTCGTCGAGCCGGGCGCCGGGGTAGTCCTGCCGGAGCGCGGTCTCCAGGTCGCCGAGGTCGGCCAGTTCCTGCAGGGCGGTCACGGCGTCGCCCAGCCCCGTCGGCTGCTCGCCCGACACGCGTTCGGGAGCGCCCCAGGCGAGGTCGGGGCGGCGGGCGTAGAGGGCGTCGCCGAGCCGGCTCATCTGCTCGGCCAGGCCCGCCTGCTCCAGCGTGTGGTTGATCAGCCCGGCCAGTTCCTCGCGCTGCTCGGGGGTGAGCGAGGCCAGCAGCCGCTGGGCGGCGGCGGCGCGGCGGGCCAGCTGGTCGACCAGCTCGTCCAGGGTCCGCGGGTTCTCGGGGAACATGTCCCCGTATTTCCGCATGAACTGATCGAAGTCATCCTGGCTGTGCTCGCCCCGGGCGTCCCGGTCGAGCATGTCGTTGAGGTCCGACATCATCTGCCGGACCTGTTCCATCGCCGCCGGATCGGGGTTCGCCAGCGCGTCCCGCATGCCGCGGAACCGGCTGTCGAGGACCTCCCTGCGCAGCAGGTCGCGCAGTTCCTCGAACGTCTGCCGCGCGGCGGCCGACCGCCAGTCGTACGCGGCGAGCTCCTGAACCGCGCGAGCGGTGTCGGAGGGCAGCGCGTCGAGCATCGCCTCGCGGAACCGGGCGTCGTCCAGCGCCTCCCCGGCCTCTCCCGAGCCCTCGGACTCCCCCTGGAGCTCCGCCCGCTCCTGGCCGATCGCCTTGTCGAGCAGAGCGCGGGCCCGCTCCAGCGTCCCGTCGAGCCGGGTGCCCTCCCGCAGCTCCCGGCGGCGGCGCCGCACCTGGCGGAGCAGATCCTCGAGGCCGCGCCGGTCGGGAGCGCCGGGGAGCCCCCGGCGCAGCAGGTCGCGCAGCGCGTCGAGCGGCGTCGAGCCGGACAGGACGGCGTCGCCCATCTCGTCGAGGGCCGCGCGCACGTCGTACGGCGGAGCCAGCGGATCCGGCCCGTCGTGGTACTCCCGGTAGAAGTAGCTCACGTGCGGTACACCATGCCGCCGTCGGTCTCGTCCTTGGACAGCCTGCGCATCAGGTAGAGCCCCTCCAGGGCGAACTCCAGCGCCGCGGCGGCGTGACCGGGTGACTCGTCGCCCTCGCCCATGCCGAGCCTGGCCATCATCTTCGACAGCCCTTCGACGCGGCCGATGCGGCGCAGCAGCTCGGTGGCGGGCACCAGATCGCCCGACTCGACCTGAGCGCCCTCGCCGAACCGGTCCAGCAGCGGCGTGAGGTCGGCCCCGCCGAGCGTGCCGCGGAAGGTCTCCGCGGTGGCGCGGCGCAGCAGGTGGGAGAGCACGTCGACCTCCCGCCCCTCCTCGCTGACCTCGAACTCGACCTTGCCGCGCAGCGTGTGGACCACCCCGGGCAGGTCGCACACCCGCGTGACCGGCCGTTCCTCCCCGGTCAGCGCGGCCCGCCGTACGGCGGAGGCGGCGGCGGTCTCGGCCGCGGCGATCGAGAAGCGAGCCGACACGCCCGAGCGGGAGTCGACGGCGGTCGACTCCCGGACGAGGCGGGTGAACCTGGCGATCACCTCCACGAGGTGGTCGGGCAGGTCGGCGCCGAGGGCGTCGAGGTCGGCCTCCTGGCGGATCAGGACCAGCTCGTCCTCGATCGTCTGGGGGTAGTGCGTGCGGATCTCCGCGCCAAAGCGGTCCTTGAGCGGCGTGATGATCCGGCCGCGGTTGGTGTAGTCCTCGGGGTTGGCGCTGGCGACCAGCAGGACGTCCAGGGGCAGGCGGAGGTTGTAGCCGCGGACCTGGATGTCGCGCTCCTCCAGCACGTTCAGCAGCGCCACCTGGATGCGTTCGGCCAGGTCGGGCAGTTCGTTGACGGAGAAGACGCCCCGGTTGGTGCGGGGGACGAGGCCGTAGTGCACCGTCTCCGGGTCGCCGAGCGTGCGGCCTTCGGCGATCTTGATGGGGTCCACGTCGCCGATCAGGTCGCCGACGGAGGTGTCCGGGGTGGCCAGCTTCTCGCCGTACCGGTCCTCGCGGTGCTTCCACGCGACCGGCAGGTCGTCGCCGTGCTCGGCGGCCAGCCGCCGGCAGCGCACGCAGGCGGGGGCGTACGGATGGTCGTTGATCTCGCAGCCCTCGACCACGGGCGACCACTCGTCGAGCAGGCCGGTGATGGTGCGGATCAGCCGGGTCTTGCCCTGGCCGCGCTCACCGAGGAGCACGAGGTCGTGCCCGGCGATCAGCGCCCTCTCCAGGTGCGGCAGGACGGTCTCGTCGAAGCCGACGATGCCGGGGAACCGGGACTCGCCGGAACGTAGCCTGGCCAGCAGGTTCTCCCTGATCTCGGCCTTGACCGTCCGGTGTCGATGTCCACTCTCGCGCAGTTCACGCAGAGTGCTGGGGGCAGGCGTGGGCGATTTGTGCACGGAGTCGAGCCTACGTCCCCGCCCGGTGATCCGGCAGCGGGGTCGCGTCATCCGGGCCCGTCATTCAGGCCCGTCATCCGAACCGTCATCCGAACCGTGATCCGTGCCGTGATCGGGCCGTGCGAGCGCGATTCACCGGGCGTACCGTGCGTTGACCTCCGTTCAGTGGGGAGAATCGTGGAAACGACCGGCCGATGAGAAGCGGTCGCGAAAGAGAGGGCGAGACGATGGCGGTAATGACGAGCCGCTTCGCCGACGGTCTCGCCGTGGGCGCCAACCTGGAGGAGGCGGCCGAGACCGCCGTACGCCAGGCGCTGGCCGGCCTGTCGGGTCCGCCGGACCTGGTCTGTTTCTTCGTCTGCGGAGACGACCCCGACGACGTGGCCCGGGCGGGACAGCGGGCGATGTCCGTCGCCTCCGGGGCCGACGTGATCGGATGCAGCGCGACGGGCGTGATCGGCCACGGCCAGGGCGTGGAGCTCGCCCCGGCGGTCAGCGCGTGGGCCGCGTCCCTCGACGGGGCCAGGATCGACGCGTTCGCGCTGGAGACGCTGCGGACCGAGGACAAGTTCGTGGTCGTGGGGCTGCCCGAGCGGGTTCCGGACGACCGGGTGGCGATCCTCCTGGCCGATCCCTACAGCTTCCCGACCGACGCCTTCGTCGAGCACTCCGACGAGGTGCTGGAAGGCCTGCCGGTCGTCGGCGGCCTGGCGAACGGCCTGCAGGGCCGCGGGTCCGTCCGGCTGTTCGCCAACGGCGAGGTGCACGAGTCGGGCGCCATCGGGGTGGTCATCGGCGGTGAGGTGAACGTGAGCACGGTGGTGAGCCAGGGTTGCCGGCCGATAGGCCCGACCATGGTCGTCACCCGCGCCGAGGACAACGTGCTGCTCGAACTCGCCGGCCAGCCCGCCCTCGCCCGCCTTGAGGACATCGTGAGCGACCTCGACGAGGAGGACCGGGAACTGGTCGCCGCCGGCTTACAGATCGGCATCGCCATGGACGAGTACGCCGAGCGCCACGAGCGGGGCGACTTCCTGATCCGGGGGGTCATCGGCATCGACCCCGAGCGGGAGGCGGTCGCCATCGGCGACGTGGTCGAGATCGGCAGGACCGTGCGGTTCCAGGTCAGGGACGCCGAAGCGGCCGACGAGGACCTCTACGAACTGCTCGACGCCCATCTGCGCGACACCGGCAGGGCCGACGGCGCGCTGCTGTTCTCCTGCAACGGCCGCGGCTCCGGGATGTTCGACTCGGCCGACCACGACGCGCTGGCCGTACGCGAGACGCTGGGGCCCATCGGGGTCGCGGGGTTCTTCGCGGCGGGGGAGGTCGGGCCGGTCGCCGGGCACAACCACGTCCACGGGTTCACCGCCTCGCTGCTCGTCTTCTCCTCCGGCCCGTCCGGCGCGGGGAAGGGCGCGTGAGCGATCTCACCCTGGCCGTCGACATCGGCGGCACGAAGTTCGCGGCCGGGCTGGTGGAGCCGGACGGGCGGGTCGTGGCCGCAGAGCGGGTCGCGACACCCCGGGGCGGCGACGCGGAGACCCTGTGGGAGACCCTGACCGGCCTGCTCGACCGGCTGGAACCGCCTCCGGGCGTCGCGGGTGTGGGGATCGGCTGCGGCGGCCCGATGACCTGGCCCGCCGGGGAGGTCTCCCCGCTCAACATGGGTGGCTGGCGCGGTTTCCCGCTGCGGGAGCGGCTCGCCGCGCGGTTCCCCGGCATCCCGGTCCGCATCCACAACGACGCGATCTGCCTGGCCGTGGCCGAGCACTGGCGCGGCGCGGGGCGGCGGAGCGCGGCCATGCTCGGGATGGTCGTGTCGACCGGCGTCGGCGGCGGCCTGATCCTCGGCGGCAGGATCGTCGACGGCGGGACGGGCAACGCCGGTCACGTCGGTCACGTCGTGGTCGATCCCGCGGGGCCGCCGTGCGGCTGCGGCGGCAACGGCTGCTTGGAGGCGGTCGCCCGCGGTCCCGGGCTCGCCGCCTGGGCGCTCGCCCAGGGCTGGTCACCCGGCGGCACCGGATCGCCCAGCCGCGCCCGATCTCCGGAGGACCTGGGCGGGGGGGATCCGTCACAGCCGGGCAGGGCTTCGGAGCCGGGCGGGGAGCCGTCCCAGGACGGCCGGGAGCCGTCCGGGCAGGGCGGGGAGCTTTACCGGGAGGAGGGGACGGCGACCGCGCGGCGCCTGGCCGCCGACGCGGCGGCGGGCGACCCGATCGCGCTCGCCGCGATGACGCGGGCCGGGCGGGCTCTCGGCATCGCGATCGCCTCGGCCGTCAACCTCTGCGACCTGGACCTCGTGACCATCGGCGGCGGGCTCAGCCAGGCCGGTGACCTGATCTTCGGGCCGCTGGAGGAGGCGCTGCGCGAGCACACCCGGATGGGGTTCGCCCGGCGGGTGCGGGTCGTGCCCGCCGCGCTCGGCCAGGACGCCGGCCTCGTCGGCGCCGCCGCCCTGGTGATCGCCGGCGACCGGTACTGGTCGCCCGGGCCGTGACGACGCGCTCGGCCCACGCCCCCTGTCCCCCTCGGAACCTGTGATGATGGGCGCATGGCTGTCCCACAGGTGACGTACGACGACGTCGTCGCCGCGCGCGCGATGCTGTCCGAGGTGGCGGCGCTGACGCCGGTGCTGCACTCGCGGGTGCTGTCCGAGACCGTCGGCGGCCCGGTCCACCTCAAGTGCGAGAACCTGCAGCGAGCCGGGTCGTTCAAGATCCGCGGCGCGTACGTGCGCATCGCGCGGCTGACCGCGGAGGAGCGGGCCCGGGGGGTGGTCGCGGCCAGCGCGGGCAACCACGCGCAGGGGGTCGCGCTCGGCTCGTCCCTGCTCGGGGCCAAGGCGACGGTCTACATGCCCGAGGGCGCGCCGCTGCCGAAGGTGGAGGCCACCCGGGCGTACGGCGCGGACGTGGTGTTCGCCGGGCACACCGTGGACGAGGCCCTCCGGGCGGCCAGGGAGCACGCGGAGCGCACCGGGGCGGTGTTCATCCACCCGTTCGACCACCCCGACGTCGTCGCCGGGCAGGGCACGGTCGGCCTGGAGATCCTGGAGCAGCTTCCCGGCACGGCCACGATCGTGCTGCCGATCGGCGGCGGCGGCCTGGCCGCGGGCGTCGCGCTCGCGGTGAAGTCCCAGCGCCCGGGGATCAAGGTGGTGGGGGTGCAGGCGGAGCGGGCCGCCGCCTATCCCGACTCACTGGCCGCGGGCCACCCGGTGATGGTCGTGCCGACGTCGACGATGGCCGACGGCATCGCGGTCGGGCAGCCGGGCGACCTGCCGTTCGAACTGATCCACTACCTCGTCGACAGCGTCGTCACCGTCTCGGAGGAGTCGCTGTCGCGGGCCCTGCTGCTCTGCCTCGAACGCTCGAAGCTGCTGGTGGAGCCGGGCGGCGTGGCGGGGGTGGCCGCGCTGCTCGACCATCCCGAGGCGTTCGAGCCGCCGGTGGTCGCCGTGCTGTCCGGCGGGAACATCGACCCGCTGCTGCTGGCCCGGGTGCTGCGGCACGGCCTGGCCGCGGCCGGCCGCTACCTCGCCTTCCGCATCCGGCTGACCGACCGGCCCGGCGCGCTCGCCGTGCTGCTGGCCAGGCTGGCGGATCTCGGGGTCAACGTGCTCGACGTGGTCCACGAGCGGTTCGGCTCCCGGCTGCACCTCGACGAGGCCGAGGTCCTGCTGCAACTGGAGACCCGGGGGCCCGCGCACGGCGACGAGGTGCTCGGCGCGCTGCGGCGGCACGGCTACCGCATCGACGCGGAGTACGGCCTCCAGGTGGGCGGCGAGGGCGTCGTCGCGGCCCTGCGGCCCTGACCGGGCGGGTCAGGCGACCGGCGCCGGGCGCCCCGGCCGGAACAGCCAGGCGTCGAACAGCGGCTTGAGGTTCTTCCCGGAGACGCGCTCGGCCAGCGCGACGAACTCGGGCGTCGTGACGTTGCCGTACCGGTGCGCGGCGGTCCACTGCCTGATCAGCGGGAAGAACCTCTGGTCTCCGATCTCCCGGCGCAGGGCGTGCAGCGTCATCGCGCCGCGCGTGTAGACCGCGGCGTTGAACAGGTCGTCGGAGCGGGCCACCCCCGGGGGATAGCTCCACATCGCGTCCGCCTCGTTCGCGTAGTAGCGGCGGAAGGTCGCGTCGGCGGTGCCCTGGCCGTTGTGCTCCGCCCAGAGCCACTCGGCGTACGTCGCGAAGCCCTCGTTCAGCCACAGGTCACGCCAGCGGCCGATGCTCAGGCTGTCGCCGAACCACTGGTGGGCCAGTTCGTGCGCGATGATGGCGGGCTCGGGCGTGAAGCCGCCGTAGATCGGCTTGGTCTGGTTCTCCAGCGCGTACCCCACCGCGTGGTCGTCGATCACCCCGCCCGTGGAGGAGAAGGGGTACGGCCCGAAGACGCTCGACCAGTAGTCGGTGATCTTGCCCGTCTGGGTGATCAGGGTGTCGAGCGAGCCGCGGAACGAGTCGGCCACGGCGGCGTAGATCGGCAGCCCCCCGCCGCTCGTGCCGGTGCGCACCTGGAACTTCCCGGTCGTCATCGTGGCGAGGTAGCTCGCCATCGGGTGCTTCTCGCGCCAGACGAACGTGGTCTTTCCCGCCGTGGTGCGCGGCGTCCCGGACAGCTCCCCGTTGGCGATCGCGGTCAGCCCCGCGGGCACGGTGATCTGGAAGTCGTACGTCGCCTTGTCGGCGGGGTGGTCGTTGGCGGGGAACCACGTCTTGGCGCCGTTCGGCTCGCAGGTGACGAAGGCGCCGTCGGGCGTCGCGATGAAGCCGTACTCGCCGAGGCTCGCCGACCGCAGCGACTGGGGCACGCCGGAGTAGTCGACCGTCACCGCGAACTTCCCGCCGTCCGCGATCCGCCCGGCCGGTGTCACCACGAGCTCGTCGTCCTGCCGGTCGAACGTGGCCGCCGCGCCGTCCACCGTCACCCGGCTCACCGTGAGCCCGTGCAGGTCGAGGTCGAACGACGTCAGGTCCTGCGTGGCCTTCGCCCGGATCGTCGTGCTGCCCGCGAGGTTCCGCGACGCCGGGTCGTAGGACAGCGTGAGGTCGTAGTGCTCGACGTCGTAGCCGCCGTTGCCGTCACCGGGGAAGTCGGGATCCCCGATCCCGGGAGCGCCCGTCGTGCTTCCCGTGCCTGCCGTACGCGCGGTGGCCACGGGCGGGGCCGCGACAGTGGTCGCGCCCTGCGAGGCCGAGGCGGCGGCGCTCTGGGACGGCGCGCAGGCCGTGGCGGTCGCGACGGCGACGGCGCAGACGATCGCCGGGACGGCCGGGATGACTGGAGAACGGTTCAGCGGCATAGAGTCGCCACTCTACGCGAGGCGTCGGCGTGCTCCGTGTCGCCACGTCAGGGTGTCTCCCCTGCTCACAGGGGGTTCAGGCGTCCACGACGAGAGTCCGGGCGGCCTTGTCGTGCAGGGCCTGCTTCCTGGAGTCGAACAGGATCCAGCCGACGTCGACCAGCCCCAGGAAGCAGAGCGAGCCGAGCACGGTCATCACCGCCTGCCGCAGCGCGACCGGCCCGAGACCGGCGGGCTCCCCGGTCTCCCGGACGACGCGCATGCCGAACAGCCGCTTTCCCACCGTCTGCCCGTTCCAGTACGACTGGAGCAGCCAGTAGTAGAGGAACCCGATCAGCGCGACGAGGAAGCCGTCACCGGCCGGGACCCTCGTCACCACGCCCGTCACGTCGTCGTACGCGGCCCTCCAGTCGTCCCAGGTGACCGGCGCCGTGATCAGCGAGACGATCACGGCGTCCACGATCCCGGCGAACAGCCGTCTCCACCGCCCGGCGAGCCGCGGCGCCGTCTGCCCGAAGGGAGGGGGCGTCCAGGGACTCCGCGGTCCCTCGTACGGGGATCCCCCGTGTGGGGGTTCCTCGTACGGGTTTCCCGGAGGCGGCGGCGTTCCCATGGCTCATTGGTCACCCCGCCGCCCTTCGGGCAAAGCCCGGCACGCGCAAAGTGTGCGTCAGAGGGTGCCCCGGCGCTCCTGCTCGCGCTCGATGGCCTCGAAGAGGGCCTTGAAGTTGCCCTTGCCGAAGCCGAGGGAGCCGTGACGCTCGATGAGCTCGTAGAACACGGTCGGGCGGTCCAGGACGGGCTTGGTGAAGATCTGCAGCAGGTAGCCGTCCTCGTCGCGGTCCACCAGGATGCGGCGCTTCTTCAGCTCCTCGACCGGCACGCGGACCTCGCCGATGCGGGAGCGCAGTTCCGGGTCGTCGTAGTAGGAGTCGGGCGTGTCGAGGAACTCGACGCCCGCCTGCCGCATCGCGTCCACCGTCGCGACGATGTCGTTGGTGGCCAGCGCGACGTGCTGCACGCCCGGGCCGCCGTAGAACTCCAGGAACTCCTCGATCTGCGACTTCTTCTTGCCCTCGGCCGGCTCGTTAAGGGGGAACTTGACCTTGCGGGTGCCGTCCGCGACGACCTTGGACATCAGCGCGGAGTACTCGGTCGCGATGTCGTCGCCGATGAACTCCGCCATCTTGGTGAAGCCCATGACCTTCTCGTAGAACCCGACCCACTCCTCCATGTGCTCGACGTTGCCGACGCAGTGGTCGACCGCCTGGAAGAACCGGCCGTTCTTCACCGCGGGAGGCGCGACGATGGGCTCGGCCGCGACGTATCCGGGCAGGTAGGGGCCGGTGTAGTTGGCCCGGTCGACCAGCGTGTGCCGGGTCTCGCCGTACGTCGCGATCGCCGCGACGACGACCTTGCCGTGCTCGTCCTCCACGACGTGAGGCTCCTCCAGCCCCCGGGCGCCCTGCTGCAGCGCGTACCGGTAGGCCCCCTCCACGTCGGGCACGTCCAGCGCGAGGTCGATCACGCCGTCGCCGTGCTCGGCCACGTGCCGCGCGAGCGGCGTGCCCGCCCGTACGGCCCCGCGCAGCTCGAAGCGCGCCGACCCCGAGACGAGGACGTACGCCACCTCGTCGCGACTGCCGGTCTCCGGCCCCCGGTAGGCCACCAGGCGCATCCCGAAGGCGGTCGAGTAGTAGTGGGCGGCCTGCTTCGCGTTGCCGACCGCGAAGACCACCGCGTCCATGCCGTGAACCGGAAAGACATCGTTCATGTGACAACTGTCGGTTGGTGTAGCCAAATTGTGCAACAGTGAGTTGATTCGGTGGACAATTTGCTCAGTCTCTGCGCTTGTGAAGGGGAAATCGTTATGACGATTGACCACCTCGACGCCCGGCTCGTCGCCCTGCTGGCCGCCGAGCCCAGGATCGGCGTGCTGGAGTGCTCCCGCAGGCTCGACGTCGCCCGGGGGACGGTGCAGGCGCGGCTCGATCGGATGGCCGCGAAGGGGGTCATCACGGGCTACGGCCCGGACATCGATCCGGCCGCGCTCGGCTTCGACGTGACCGCCTTCGTGACGCTGCACATCAGGCAGGTCGCGGGGCACGTGCCGGTGGCCGACCAGCTCGCGGGCATCCCCGAGGTCCTGGAGGTCCACACGATCACCGGCGGGGGAGACATGCTCTGCCGGGTGGTCGCCCGGAGCAACGCCGACCTCCAGCGCGTCATCGACCTGATCGTCGACGTGCAGGGGGTCGTGCGGACCGAGTCGGTGATCGCGCTCGACACGCCGGTGCCGTACCGGACCCTTCCCCTCGTACGGGCGGCGGGCGGCTGATCGGGGCGCGGGGGGTCATGTTGGCGCGGTTTATCCACAGGCGCTTGTCCGCGGGGCATCTTTTCCACAGAGGTGACGGGGAGTGCGGAACCATCGTGGGCCATCGTTTACCGTGGTTGCATTCGCCCAGCTCACGGGGCCAAAAGCGGGCGTATCGGGGGTATCGGACTTATCGGGGGTCACAGGGTGGGCAACACCGGGGAGGGCCCGATCGGGGAGGGCTCGGCCGAGGGGGGTCCGGGCGAGGGAAGCACCGTCGCGCCGGGTGCGGCGCACGGCGGCGCGGCCGGGGCAGGCGGGGGCGGCGCACACGGAGACTCGGGGGACGGTGGTGGACGGCCGAGACGCCGTGGACGCCGGCGGCTTCCGCGCGTCCTGCTCGTCTGCCTCGCCACCTCGATCGCCGGGCTGGTCGTGTTCCTCGCCGTCGTGTGGGCGCTGACCCCTATTCCGGGCGGCACCCAGGAGCTGGCGACCGCCCAGGGATCGGTGATCTACTACCGGGACGGCAAGACCGTCCTCGCCACCGAGGGCGTCAACCGCAAGAACGTGCCGCTCTCACGGGTGCCCAAGGTGGTCAGGGACGCCGTGATCGCCGCCGAGAACCGCACCTTCTACCGGGACCAGGGCGTCTCCGTGCAGGGCACGGCGCGCGCCCTCTGGTCGACGGTCACCGGCAAGCAGCTTCAGGGCGGCTCCACGATCACCCAGCAGATGGTCCGCAACTACTACAGCGGCCTCGGCCAGGAACGCTCCGTCGGGCGCAAGCTCAAGGAGATCATGATCGCGCTCAAGGTGGATCGCTCCAAGCCGAAAGACTGGGTGCTGGAGCGCTACCTCAACACGATCTACTTCGGCCGCGGGGCGTACGGCATCCAGGCCGCCTCCCGCGCCTACTTCGACAAGGACGTGCAGAACCTCACGCCGGCGGAGGGGGCCTACCTCGCCGCCGTGATCCAGCAGCCCACCCGTTTCGCCGATCCGACCGGCGCCGCGCTCGACGCGGTCAGGGCGCGGTGGGCGTCGGTGATCCAGGGCATGCGCGAGATCGGCGCGATCAGCCGCGAGGAGGCCGGGGCGCAGACGTTCCCCACGCTCGCCAGGCAGCGGCCGCCGCTGTCCCTGGGCGGCCAGAACGGCTATATGCTCGCGCAGGTGCGGGCCGAGCTCAACCGGCTGGGCTTCACCGACGAGGACATCAACCACGGCGGCCTCAAGGTCACCACGACGTTCGACAAGAAGCTCATGTCCCTCGCCGCCGAAGCGGTGAGGTCGGTGCTGCCCGACGGCACCCCGAAGAAGGTCCGCACCGGCCTCGCGGCCGTCGACCCCGGCACCGGTGAGGTCGTCGCCTTCTACGGCGGGCGATACGAGACCAACCAGTACGACAACGCCTTCTCCGCCAAGGTCCAGGCCGGGTCGACCTTCAAGCCCTACACGCTGGCCGCGGCGCTCGAAGCCGGATACGGGCTCGACACGCTGGTGTACGGCAACTCGCCCATCACCATCGGGTCCGCGAGCATCCCCAACTCCGGCGGCAGGTCGTACGGCCCGGCGATTCCGCTGGCCCAGGCCACGCAATATTCGGTCAACACCGCCTTCGTCGACCTCGGGCAGCGGATCGGCCTCGACAAGGTCGTCGCGGCGGCCCGGGCGGCCGGCATCCCCGAGGCGCAGCTCGCCCCCCACGCGAAGGCCGCCACGCTCCCGCTCGGGGTGGCGTCGGTGAGCGCCGTGCAGCAGGCCTCCGGGTTCGCCACCTTCGCCGCAGGGGGGATCCACCGCGAGGCCCACGTGGTCAGGTCCGTCACCGACGGCAGCGGGCTCGTTCGCACGTTCTCGCCGCCCGGCACCCGGGCCTTCAGCGAGAACACCGCCGCCGACACGACGTACGCGCTGGAGCAGGTCGTGCTGAACGGCACCGGCACGGCCGCGCGGCTGTGGGACCGTCCGGCGGCCGGCAAGACCGGCACCACCGACGAGTCGGCCGCGGTCTGGTTCTCCGGGTACGTCCCGCAACTGGCGGTCGCCGTCGACATGTTCCGCGACGACAACAAGCCGGTGACCGTCCCCGGATACGGCGAGTTGTACGGCGGCACGCTTCCCGCGGAGATCTGGAAGACCTTCGTGGGCGCCGCCATGGAGGGCAAGCCGGTGAAGGAGTTCCCCGAGCCGGTCACCTGGAACCCCTACTACTCCTGGGACTACGGCAGGGCCACGCCCCAGCCCAGCGGCGATCCCAACGCCATCCCGATGGACCCCTCGGGCACCTTCCCGCCGTACGGGCCGGGGGCGCCGGGGCTGCCTCCCGGCGCGCCCGGAGACGAGGAGCAGCCCGGCGGAACGGGCCCGGAGGGCACGGGCCAGGACGGCGGCGGTCCGGAGCGCGGCGGCGGCGCCAACAACCTGCGCCCGAACGGCCTCCTCCCAGACGATCTTCGCCCGAACGACCCGGGCCGGGCCGACGACGGGGGGAGCGCGCCGGGCGGGCCCGGCACCGGGCAGGACGCCCCCGCACCCGGCGGCGCCGACCGCACGGGGGCTGACCGCACGGGCGCGGGCACCGGCGGCACCGGCACGGGCGGCAGGAGGAGCACCGGCGGAGCCCCGGCGGGCCTACTGCCCTAACCGCCGGGCGGATCTGCCCGGACGGAGCGGTGTCTGGAATGGTGCGTCACGAGGCGGAGAGGCCACGGCGGAGATGCCGGCAAGGACGGCCCCCGGGTCGGGCGACGCCGCGCGGTGCCGCTCCGGTCGACGCGACTCGGGCGATCGGCCGGGGCGATGGGCCGGGGGTATCGGCAGGGGGCGTCGGCCCCGCGTCAGTTGGCCAGTTCGGCCCGTAGCTCGGCGGGGGTGGTCACCGGCGCCCGGCAGGTGAAGCGGCGGCACACGTAGGCCGCGGGGGAACCGCCGATCATGCCGCGTCCCTCCAGCAGCGGCACGTCCACTGATCCGGCGTCGCCTGATCCGTCGTCCACCGATCCGTCGCCCACCGATCCGTTGCCGGCGGATCCGTCGCCGAGGGCGACCACCAGGCCCGGCGCCCCGGACAGCAGGGCCGCCCGGTGCAGCGCCCGAGTGCGGGCGTCGCCGGGCGGGCCGACGATCGCCACCTCAACCGGCCCGCGCAGGGCGGCCTCCGCCACCGCGAGACCCCATCCGGCGAAGCGGGCGTACCGCCCGGCCAGCGTGGAGACCGCGCCGAGCGCGGCCTCGGCCGCCTCCCGGTGCCGGGCCGAACCGGTCAGCGCGGCGTACGACAGCAGCGCGCCCGCCGCCGCGAACCGCCCGGACGGGGTGGCGTTGTCGGTGGGGTCCGCGGGCCGCTGGAAAAGCTGTTCGCCATCGTCCGGGGCGTCGTAGAACCCTCCGGAACCATCGGGGAACCGGGTCAGGATGGTCTCCAGCAGGTCGCCCGCCCGGTGGAACCAGCGGCTCTCGCCGGTGACGCCGTAGAGGGCGATGAACCCCTCCGCCGTGTTCGCGTAGTCCTCCAGCATGCCGGCGTTGGTCCCCGCCCGGCCGTCGCGTGAGGTGCGCAGCAGCCGCGCCGGGGCGCGGCTCACAGTGTGCAGGTCGTCGAGCAGCACGGCCGCCTCCCGCGCCGCGTCCACCAGCACGGGCCGCTCGAAGAGCGCGCCCGCCTCGGCCAGGGCGGCGATCACCAGCCCGTTCCACGAGGCCACGATCTTGTCGTCCCGGCCCGGCCGCGGGCGCCGTTCCCGGGCGGCGCGCAGGGCCGTACGGATTCGGTCGAACCGCTCCCGATCGTCGGGGTCGGCCAGAAGCTGGAGCACCGATGTGCCGTGCTCGAACGTGCCCGTGACCTCGAACACCGAGGCCGCCCATGCGCCGTCGTCCTCTCCGAGGACCTCGCGAAGCTGCTCGGGCGTCCAGACGTAGAACAGGCCCTCGCCGTGGGTGCCGTCCGGCCCCTCGCTGTCGGCGTCGAGGGCCGAGGCGAAGCCGCCCTCCGGGGTCCGCATCTCCCGCAGCAGCCACTCGGCGGTCTCCAGCGCCACCCGCCGGGCGAGGACCGAGCCCGTCGCGCGCCACCAGTGGGCGTAGACCCGCAGCAGCAGCGCGTTGTCGTACAGCATCTTCTCGAAGTGCGGCACCACCCAGTCGGCGTCGACGGAGTAGCGGGCGAAGCCGCCGCCGAGCTGGTCGTACAGGCCGCCCCTGGCCATGGCCTCCATGGTCGCCTCGGCCATGGACACCGCCTCGGGCGTGCCGTGCCGCAGCAGGAACTCCAGAACCATGGACGGCGGGAACTTCGGCGCCCCGCCGAAGCCGCCCCGCCGTTCGTCGAAGCCCTCCGCGAGGTTCCGTACGGCGAGGGCGAGCGTGCCGGCGTCCGGCAGCGGGCCCGACGGCACCCCGGTCTGCCCGCCGAGTGCCTCCACCACCTTCGCGCCCTGGGTCAGCACGCCCTCCCGGTCCTGCCGCCAGGCCTCCGAGACGGCCTGCAGCAGCCGGTGGAAGTGCGGCCGGGGAAAGTAGGTCCCGGCGTAGAACGGATGCCCCTCCGGCGTGGCGAACACCGTCATCGGCCAGCCGCCCTGCCCGGTCATCGCCTGGACGGCGCCCATGTAGACGGCGTCCACGTCGGGGCGTTCCTCGCGGTCGACCTTCACGTTGACGAACAGGTCGTTCATCTGCCGCGCGGTGGGCTCGTCCTCGAACGACTCGTGTGCCATGACATGACACCAGTGACACGCCGAGTAGCCGACGCTGATCAGCAGGGGGACGTCACGCCTGCGCGCCTCCGCGAACGCCTCCTCGCCCCACGGAAACCAGTCCACCGGGTTGTCCACGTGTTGCAGGAGGTAAGGAGAGGTCTCGCCGCCCAGCCGGTTCATACGGCCAGCCTCTCACACGCTCAGAAAGGCCCTACGCGAGTGCGGCTCACGGGGATGCTTGGCGACGTCGCGTCCGGGAAACGGCCCGGAGGGAACGCGCGGGGGGAACGCGGGGATGTGTTCGGGCGCGTCCGGGCGTAGGCTCACAGGACGTGGGCTTGGATCTGGACTTCGCGGTCAGGCACTCGGGACGCCCGGCGGCCGCCATGACGCGGCGGGACGTCGCCCGGGTGCTGCTGGCCGTGCCGTCCGGGCAGGCCCTGGTCGCCCTTCCCGACCTGCGGCGGCAGTTGCTCGCCGCGGGCAATCCGTTGTCGGTCGCGTTCTGGGAGTCCGCCAAGGCGGTGCTGACCAGCATCGAGTCGGGCGTGGCCACGGTGGGCGAGGTGCAGCGCTGGCTGGAGTCCAGCGGGACCGAGCCGATCATGCTCACCCGCAGCTACTTCCTGTGGCCCGAGGAGAGTGAGCGCGGCCCGGTGGCCACCGAGATGTACGAGCGGCTGGTCGAGTTCCTGGAGGAGCGCCTGGCGGCCGGGGAGATCGACGCGGACGCGCTGGCCGCCGGAGACCCCGGGGCCCGCCACGCCTACGAGGAACTCCAGGAAAGCTGGCTCGGCACGCCGCTTCCCGACGGCCGGGTGCCCAACGTCGTGGTCAACGACGAGCAGGACAAGGAGCTGTACGCCGCCTGGGACGAGGAGGAGGCCTTCGCGCTGAGCGAGCTGCGGCGGGTGCTCGACGACCTGCCCGAGCCGCCCTTCCCCGAGGCCGACCTCCGTATGGCCGCCCGGCGGCTGCGTGTCACCCTGGGCCGGCCCGGCTATCCCGGCAACGTGCTGCGCGCGTGCGCCGGCCTGGAGGAGGGCGATCTGCCGGAACGGGACGAGGACCTGTGGCTCACGGTCGCCGCCGGGATCGCCGCGCCGATCTCCGACCTTCCGGACGAGGAGGACGCCGCCCGGTTCTTCGACATGGAGGGCGACCTCAGCCACGAGGACTCGATACTGGCCTCGCTGTGCGCCATCCACCACGCCGACTGGCTCGCCTCGGTGATCACCCTCGTCCGGTACGGCCCCGGCGTGCTCGCCTCACCCGAGCGGATCGCCCGGTTCATCGCCGACTCCGAGGACGTCGACGTCGACCCGGACGAGCCGGAGGACCTGGAGGCGACGGAGATGCTCTTCACGGCGGTCACCCCGCTGTGGGCGCATCTCGGCATCGTGGACCGGGCGGAGGTGCTGACCCCGCTCGGCTGGTGGGGCCTGCCCAAGGCGCTGGAGCGCGCCTGGTCCTCCGGCCCCGCCCTGCCCGACTGACGGCCCCGCCCTGCCCGACTGACACTTCACCCGGCCGTGTCGACCAGGTTCCGGTAGTCGTCGTCCACCAGGTCGCGGTACTCCGGATTGCGCTGGATGTACCAGGCCACGAACGAGCACAGGGGCACCACGCTCAGCCCCGCCGTACGCGCGCCGTCGAGGGCGGCGCCCACCAGATGGCCGCCCAGCCCCCGGCCCTCGTACTCGCCGCGCACCTCGGTGTGCGTGAAGACCATCGCGCCGTCCCGCATCCGGTACTGCGCGAACCCGGCGACCACCCCGTCGACCAGGATCTCGTAGCGCGACGCGGCCGGGTCGGCGACGACCTCGACGGCCGCGCTCACGCGTCCGGTCCGTTCCCGTGCCGTTCGTCCTCGCGGCGGTCGTCCGGCACCTGGATCTTCCTCATCTGCTTGTTCATGTTCTTCAGCAGGAGGAACAGGGCGACGCCGATCGCGGCGACGACGAGGAAGCCCAGGAGACCCGGCCCGTAGCTGTTTGCGTCCACCCGACCAGCTTACGAGCGGGCAGGGGTGGCCTCCGCGTGGATCCCGGTGAACAGGTCGTCCTCCGGCAGCGTGGTGTCCACCAGCGACCGCGCGAGGTGGTAGTCCTCGGTCGGCCAGACCTCCTCCTGGAGATCCCTCGGGCAGACGAACCAGAAGCCGTCGGGGTCGACCTGGGTGGCGTGCGCCAGCAGGGCGAGATCGCGGAGCTCGAAGTAGTCCGCGCACGGCACCCTGGTCGTGACCTCCCACTTCTCCGGGCGGTCCTCCCAGCGGGCGATCCAGTCGGCGTACGGCGAGCCGATGCCGCGCTCGGTCATCGCATTGTGCAGCGCCTCGAACCGCTCCCTGGTGAAGCCCATGTGGTAGTAGAGCTTCAGCGGCTGCCACGGCTCGCCGGTGCCCGGATAGCGGTCCGGGTCGCCCGCCGCCTCGAACGCCTCGACCGACACCCGGTTGGTCATGATGTGGTCCGGGTGCGGGTAGCCGCCGTTGTCGTCGTACGTGAGGATCACGTGCGGCCGGAACTCCCGCACGGCGGCGACGAGCGGCGCCGAGGCCGCCTCCAGCGACTGGAGCGCGAAGCAGCCCTCGGGCAGCGGCTCGTTCTCGTCCTCCGGCAGGCCGGAGTCGACGAACCCGAGGAAGCGCTGCCGTACGCCGAGGATCTCGCGGGCCTTCTCCATCTCCTGCCGGCGGACCTCGCCCATGTTCTCGAGGATGTCGGGCCGGTCCATCTTGGGATTGAGGATCGAGCCGCGTTCACCCCCCGTACAGGTGACGACGAGGACCTCCGCGCCCTCCGCGACGTAGCGGGCCATCGTGGCGGCACCCTTGCTCGACTCGTCGTCGGGGTGCGCGTGCACGGCCATCAGCCTCAACGGTGCGCTCACGGCTCTCCTCATGGTGTCCTCTGGCTGTCAAAGAGGTTAGCTTCTTAGTGACCGTGTGCACCGGACCGGCATGGCCCGCGCCGGCACGGTCCCCTGTGCGGACGATCGTCTCGCACAACACCGACAAACCTCAGGGAGATTCCGCGATGCCCACCGATGAGGCCGGCGGCGGGGGGACACGCCCGGTGCTCGGCACGCCGGACGACTTCGCGCCGCGCCCGGCGCGGCCCGGCCGGCTGGTGCCGTACGTCGTGATCGCGCTGGTCGTGGCGCTGATCGCGGGCGGCTGGGGCTACGTCATGCTCCGCGCGAACGGGAATCCGGTCGTCAGCGCCCAGGTGATCACCTTCGACGCGAGCGCTTCGGACTCCGCCGTAATAACGTTCACCGTGAGCAAGCCCGCGGGCCGGGCGGCGACGTGCCGGATCCAGGCGCTCGACACCAGGCACCTGGAGGTCGGCAGCCGTGAGGTGGACGTCCCGCGGGGCCGGTCGGACCTCGAGTTCACCGAGCGGGTGAGAACAAGCGCGCAGGCCACGGCGGTACATGTCGACTACTGCGATCTCGTATAGTGGAATCTTTGGGGAAGCGTTCGAAGGCGTTAACTCGTTAGCCTTTCGAGTCACTTACGGAAACAAGGAGAGCCCGTGGCCGTCTCCCAGAACGACAACGTCACCTGGCTGACGCAAGAGGCGTACGACCGCCTCAAGGAGGAGTACGAGTACCTTTCGGGCCCGGGTCGCACGGACATCGCCAAGAAGATCGAAGCCGCCCGGGAAGAGGGTGACCTCAGGGAGAACGGTGGCTACCACGCCGCCAAGGACGAGCAGGGCAAGATGGAGGCCCGCATCTTCCACCTCCGCCAGATCCTGGACAGCGCCAGGGTCGGTGAGGCTCCCCGCGCCGAAGGCATCGTCGGACCCGGCATGACCGTGACGGTCCGCTTCGACGGCGACGACGAGGAGGTCACCTTCCTGCTGGCCTCCCGCGAGGAGAGCGGCGCTCCGATCGACGTCTACTCGCCGAACTCTCCCCTCGGGTCCGCGATCAACGGCAAGAAGGTCGGCGAGCAGGCGACCTACACGATGCCGAACGGCAGGCAGAACAGCGTCGAGATCCTCGAGGCCGTGCCGTACGTCGGCAACTAGGGGCCGTGGCCCACAGGTCTTGTCCCTTTTCGCCCCGGCCGGGAATTCTGCAATCGATTGCGGTATTCCCGGCCGTACGGCAGTCTCGTCGTGGAACGAAGCATTCGCTGCGGAAGGGGTGAGATCGTGCTCGAACGCCGAGCGCGCTTATCCACCCGTGTCCGCAGGAAACTCGCCAGAGCGGTCTTCGAGGCGCGTCAGGACCTCGCGTACCGGCCGCGGCTTCCCGGGCACACCATCGGACGGCACAGCCTCGCACGGCCCAATCTCGGACGGCACGGTCTCACCCGGCGGTCCGCCGGGTCGCGCCGGA
Source organism: Microbispora amethystogenes (assembly GCF_016863015.1). Taxonomy (GTDB): domain Bacteria; phylum Actinomycetota; class Actinomycetes; order Streptosporangiales; family Streptosporangiaceae; genus Microbispora; species Microbispora amethystogenes. The sequence continues at coordinate 112,693 of NZ_BOOB01000042.1, forward strand.
CGGTCCCCTTCATCGCCGTGCTGCTCGTGTGCGTGCTGGCGGCCGACGTCCTCGCGCTCGGCGAGCTCACGTCGGACGCCGCGAACCCCGATGTGACCGCGGCGGTCTCCCAGCGGCGTGCGGGCCACGGTTACGTGGCGGCGGCGCGGCAGGACCGCGCCGGGACGGCACCCGGTACGGCCCCCGACCCCGCGGGCCCGGCGGCGGGATCGCCGCAGAGCCCGGTGGCGCAGGTGGCGCCGCTGGAGCGCCTGATCCGCCCGCACCTGTTCGTGGTGGCCGAGCAGCCGCTGCCCGCCGAACTGGTCGAGAAGGTGCGCCGGGTGAAGGGCGTGGCGGACGCCGAGGTGACCGGCGCGGCCGACGTGACCGTGGACGGCAAGCGCGTGCAGACGATGGGCGTCGACCCGTCGACGTTCCGGGCGTACACGCCGAAGGTGACGGCCGGCACCGACGGGCTGTGGCGCAACATCGCGGCCGGGGACATGGCGGTCTCGTTCGAGCTCGGCCACGACGGCGGGGTCAAGCTCGGGTCCGTCGTCGAGGGCGGCGGCAGGCGCCTGCGCATCGGCGCGTACGCCACGGTCGGCATGGGCTCGATCGCCGCGATCGTCTCGAAGGACACGGCGGCGGCGCTCGGCGTCCCGGACGGCAACGCCCTCGTCGTGAGCGCGCCGAAGGTCGACTCGGCCAGGCTCCGCCGGAGCCTGCTGAAGATCCTGCCCAAGGGCAGCCAGGTCGCCACGATCAATCCGGTGGTGGTCACGCCCAAGGGACGCACCGTGTGGCCGTCGACCGCGTTCATGTCCGCCGACCAGCTCAAGGTGGCGCTGGAGGCGGCCGTCAGCAAGCTCGGCCGGCCGTACGTCTGGGGCGCCGAGGGGCCGGACAGCTTCGACTGCTCCGGGCTCGTGCAGTGGGCGTACGCCCAGGCGGGCGTGAAGATGCCGCGGGTGACGTACCAGCAGTGGGTCACCGGGCCGCAGGTGCCGCTGTCGCAGGCGCAGCCGGGCGACCTGCTCTTCTGGCGCAACGACCCGACCAACCCCGGCTACATCTCGCACGTCGCCATCTACTGGGGCAACGGGAAGATGCTGCACGCCCCGCACACCGGCGACGTCGTGAAGATCGCGAACGTCTACACGAAGAACCTCGCCGGGGTCGTCCGGGTCAGCCCCCAGGTCTCCGCCCGGGTCCGCTGACCCACCGGCCGTGCCCTATATCGGCAGGCCGGCCTCAAGATAGCCGAGTGCCTCGTCGAGCAGCACGGGTAGCGGGGTCCTGCCGTTCTGCTCCACCCAGGTGAACAGCGACGCCAGCATGACTCCCATGACCGCGCCGACGAGCGCCCGTACGGCGGGGCTGCGGCGGTCGCGGCCCGCCCGCTCGGCCATCGCGCCCGCGAGCATCTCGATCGTGGCGAACAGCCCCTCCGTGATCCGTGCCCGCAGGGCGGGCACGGAGGTGGACAGCTTGGTCCGGGCGAGCGTCCGGTCGAGTTCCTCCGGCCCCATCGACTCGAAGGCGGTGCGGAACGCCGCGCGCAGCGCGGTCAGCGGGGGCAGGTCCGGCGGCTGGGCCCTGATCGCCTCCAGGAGGATGGGATCGTAGTCGTCCTGGGTGACCACGTCCTCCTTGGTGGGGAAGTAGCGGAAGAACGTGCTCGGGGAGACCTCCGCGGCCTCCGCGATCTGCTCGACCGTCGTCGCGTCGTATCCCTGCTCGGCGAACAGCCGCAGGGCCTCCTCCTGGATCGTCCGCCGGGTCTTGGCCTTCTTGCGCTCACGCAGGCTCGTGACAACGCGATCGGAGGGGTGCGGGGCCCGGTCAGCGCGCTGCGGTGAGCTCATGTCCCGATTCTGCCGTCTTTCCGTCCCTGCCCGTGCTCCTCGGCAGGAAGACGGCCACCAGGACGGCGGCCAGCGCCGACGCGGCCCCGCAGACCAGCAGGACCAGGTCCATGCCGGCGACGAACGCATCCCTGGCGGCGTGCAGGAGCGTGGCGTCCCCCAGGGCCACCGCTGCCGTGATCGAGTCGCCCGCCGCCTCCGGCGCGCCGTCCGGCAGGCCGGAGGCGTACGCCCCCGAAAGCAGGCTGCCGAGGCCGGCCACGCCCAGCGCGGCGCCGATCTGACGCACGGTCTGCAGGGTCGCCGAGCCCGAGCCCGACCGCTCCTCGGGCAGCGTGGCGAGCACGCCGTCCATCGCGGGCACCATGGCCAGCCCCACGCCCGCCCCGATGACGGTGAGCCACGCCGCGACGAACCCGTACGCCGAGGACGCCGAGGTCGTCGCGCCCAGGCAGAAGCCGGCGGCGAGCACGACCAGGCCCGCCGGCATCACCAGGCGCAGCCCGAGGCGGGCGGTGAGCCGCTCTCCGGCGAGGCCTCCGAGCATGAGCCCGGCCACCATGGGGATCACCCGGACGCCGGTGCCGAAGGCGTCGTGGCCGAGCACGGCCTGCAGGTGCTGGGGGACGACGAACAGCACGCCCGACATGCCGAGGCTCACGAACGTCGCGCCGGCCGCGCCCCACACGAAGACCCGGTCGCGGAACAGGCCGAGATCCAGCATCGGCCGCCGGACGCGGGCCTCGACCCGGACGAGCGCCGCCAGCAACACGACCCCGGCCGCGAGGCCGGCGAGGACGCGGACGTCGCCCCACCCGCGGGCCGGCGCCTCGATGACGCCGTACACCAGCGCCGCCAGGCCCGTCACCGACAGCAGCGCACCGGGAAGGTCGGTCCGGGGTGCGGCGGGGTCACGGGACTCGGGGACGAACACGGCCGCCGCGACCGCCGCCACGACGACCACCGGGATGTTGACGAGGAATATCGAGCCCCACCAGAAGTGGTCGAGCAGGTAGCCGCCCACGATGGGGCCGAGGGGCAGACCGAGGGCCATGGCGGCGGTGAAGACGGCGATCGCGCGGCCCCGCTCACGCGGGTCGAAGACCACCGGCAGGATCGAGGTCGCCAGTGGCATGATCACGGCGCCGCCCGCGCCCATGAGCGCGCGGGCCGCGATCAGGGCGCCGGTGCCGTTCGCGTACGTCGCGAACACCGAGGCGATCCCGAAGGCCACGAGACCGGCCAGCAGCACCCGTCTGCGGCCCAGGCGGTCGCCGAGCGCTCCCGCCGGAAGCATCAGCGCGGCGAACGGAACCATGTACGCGTCCACGATCCACTGCAGGTCGCCGTTCGTGGCACGCAGATCGGCCGCCAGCGTGGGCAGCGCGACGTTGAGCACGGTCGCGTCCATGCCGATGACCAGGGCACTCAGTACGAGGGCGCCGAGCGCCCACCAACGAGAAGTGGAAGAAGCCATGAATTGATAGTAACTATCAAAAACTAGCGACTGTCAATCAAGGCCATCGAGCTCCTGGCCGTGTAATTTTGATTACATGAATGCAGAAGAACAGCTGAAGGCATGGTTCATCGGCCGCCTGCCGGAGGCGTGGTTCGCCGACCGGCCGGAGGTGGTCGTGGACCGCGAGGAGATCACCGTGCTCGGGACGCTGCCGCCGTTGTCGGTGGCCGAGGGGCTCCCCGACCTCGAACGGGCCGCGGCCGTCGAGGGGTACGTCGAGCGGTTCCGGGAGGAGACCCGCGAGCGCCGGATCGAGATCGCGCGCGAGGCCGAGCACCGCTTCCGGCGCAAGGTCTCCTGGGGGGTCGTCGCGGGTGGTGAGACAGTGATGTTCACCACTCTTTCCGTGCCCGTCATGACCCGCCTGCGCCAGCCGGAGCGGCAGGTGCTGGACACCCTGGTCGCCGCGGGTGTGGCGCGCAGCCGCAGCGACGCGCTGGCCTGGTGCGTCCGGCTCGTCGGGAAGCACACCGACAACTGGCTCGCTGACCTGCGCGATGCCCTCCAGCACGTCGACCGCGTCAGGGCGGAGGGTCCCGGCGGATTGGACTGAACCAATTCCGGCAGAGGTCTACACCATTGCGATCGGTCTATACCAATGTGTAACGCCGGTGAGGCGGGTAAGGAGGGGAAAGACGTTTTTTCGACAGGGCCCGAGTGGGTAAGGTCGCACAACATCACGGCCCCTGCCTGGGCGGATGCCGTCGGGGATCGTGATGGAGAATGGCGCCGAATTAAGCGGGAGTGGAAACGCGATGGTCTACTCCAATTGGCTTCGGGAGCCGTTCGCCGCGGAAGATGCTCTGGCCCTGAGAGATTAAGGAGCCGCCCCCGTGTCCATTTCAGTAGATGTACCGACGCCCACCACTCACAGCGATCTGGCGGCCTGGGTGAGCCGGATCGCGGAGCTGACCCAGCCGGACCGCGTCGAATGGTGCGACGGCTCGGAGGCCGAGTGGACGCGCCTGACCAACCTTCTGGTCGAGCAGGGCACCTTCCGGCGGCTCGTCAAGCGTCCCAACAGCTTCTACGCGGCCTCGGACCCGAGCGACGTCGCCCGGGTGGAGGACCGCACGTTCATCTGCTCCGAGCGCGAGGAGGACGCGGGCCCGACCAACAACTGGATCGCGCCGGACGAGATGCGCGAGACGTTCGCCACGCTGTTCCGGGGGTGCATGCGGGGCCGGACGATGTACGTCGTGCCGTTCTGCATGGGTCCCCTGGGCGGTGATCTCTCCCAGCTCGGCGTGGAGATCACCGACTCGCCGTACGTCGTGGTGTCGATGCGGATCATGACCAGGATGGGCGACGAGGCGCTGCGCCTCATCGAGGAGCGCAAGGACTTCGTCCGGGCGGTGCACTCGGTGGGGGCGCCGCTGGAGCCCGGCCAGGCCGACGTGCCGTGGCCGTGCAGCCGGACCAAGTACATCAGCCACTTCCCCGAGACGCGGGAGATCTGGTCGTACGGCTCGGGCTACGGCGGCAACGCGCTGCTGGGCAAGAAGTGCTACGCGCTGCGGATCGCCAGCGTGATGGCCCGCGACGAGGGCTGGCTGGCCGAGCACATGCTGATCCTCAAGCTCACGCCGCCGGAGGGCGAGGCGCGGTACATCGCGGCCGCCTTCCCGTCGGCCTGCGGCAAGACCAACCTCGCCATGCTCCAGCCCACGATCCCGGGCTGGAAGGTCGAGACGATCGGCGACGACATCGCCTGGATGCGCTTCGGCGCCGACGGCCGGCTGTACGCGATCAATCCGGAGGCCGGCTTCTTCGGCGTCGCGCCCGGGACCGGCCAGACCACCAACGCCAACGCGATCGAGACGCTGTGGGGCAACAGCGTCTTCACGAACGTCGCGCTGACCGACGACGGCGACGTCTGGTGGGAGGGCCTCACCGACGAGCCGCCCGCGCACCTCACCGACTGGAAGGGCCGCGACTGGACGCCGGAGTCGGGCGAGCCCGCCGCCCACCCGAACGCCCGGTTCACCACCCCGGCCGAGCAGTGCCCGACGATCGCCCCCGAGTGGCAGGACCCGGCCGGCGTGCCGATCTCGGCCATCCTGTTCGGCGGGCGCAGGGCGACCGCCGTGCCGCTGGTGACCGAGTCGCTGAGCTGGCGGCACGGCGTCTTCCTGGGCGCCAACGTGGCGTCGGAGAAGACCGCGGCGGCCGAGGGCAGGGTCGGCGAGCTGCGCCGCGACCCGTTCGCGATGCTGCCGTTCTGCGGCTACAACATGGGCGACTACTTCGCGCACTGGATCAGGATCGGCGAGTCGGCCGACCCGGAGAAGCTGCCGAAGATCTACTACGTGAACTGGTTCCGCAAGGACGCCGGCGGCCGCTTCCTGTGGCCGGGCTTCGGCGAGAACAGCCGGGTGCTCAAGTGGATCGTCGAACGGCTGAACGGCGCGGCCGGCGCCGTGCCCTCGCCGATCGGCAACCTGCCGGACGCGCTCGACACCGAGGGCCTCGGCATCGCGCCCGAGGACATGGAGCTCCTGCTCGGCGTCGACCCCGAGGTGTGGCGGGAGGAGGCGGCGCTGATCCCGTCCCACTTCGCGACCTTCGGCGACCACATGCCGCAGGAGCTGTGGGACGAATACCACGCCCTGGTCGAGCGGCTCGGCTGAGTCACGCGTACGGCCCGCGCGCCGGGGAAGCCGGAGGAGAGCGGGCGGGGCACGCCGCGCCGCCCGCGATAATTGGTGACCGAACCCCCCACCGGTCGTGAGGAAGAGGGTCGCATGAGCATGCGCGATCTCGTGTACAAGCTGTACGAGCGCAGGCTCGAAGGGAAGCTGTCCTCCACCCAGATTCCCCGGCACGTCGGCGTCATCGTCGACGGCAACCGCAGGTGGGCGCGGGCCATGGGCCTCCGGGACGTCAGCCGGGGCCACCAGAAGGGCGCCGACAAGATCTCCGAGCTGCTCGGGTGGTGCCGGGAGGCCGGGGTCGGCTACGTCACGCTGTGGCTGCTGTCCACTGACAACCTCTCCAGGGACCAGGCCGAGCTGGGTCCGCTGCTCCAGGTCATCGAGAACCTGGTGCAGGATCTCGTGGACCAGGGCTGGCACGTCAACCCGATGGGATCGCTCGACCTTCTGCCCGATCACACGGCTCGTGTCCTCAAACACGCGAAAGAAACCACATCGCATCGCCCCGGCCTGATTGTGAACGTTGCCGTTGGGTATGGAGGAAGGCGTGAGATCGCTGATGCGGTGCGCTCCCTCCTCCAGGAGCACGCCAGCAAGGGCGCGAGCATCGAGGACCTCGTCGAGGTCCTCGACGTGGAGCACATCGCGGAGCATCTCTACACGCGCGGCCTGCCCGACCCCGACCTCGTCATCCGGACCTCGGGAGAGCAGCGACTCTCCGGATTTCTGCTCTGGCAGAGCGCCCACTCCGAGTTCTACTTCTGCGAGGCCTACTGGCCTGACTTCCGCAGAGTCGACTTCCTGCGGGCGCTCCGCTCGTACGCCGCGCGACACCGTCGGTACGGCTCCTGAGACGGTACGTGACCAGCACCTTTTAACCAGGCTAAACCTATTGGGCTGGGGACTTTCGTTACGTACCGTGGTAGCTGAGCGGCCGTCGAGAGGATCGGCGGTCACCACCTCGGGAGAGGGCCCGTCCTTGCGCGACCACCATGCGGGGAGGGCCGGACGCCCGGTCTGCCTTCGCAGGTCACGGGCCCGGTCCGGTCACCACCAGTCAAGGCAGGGCGCCGGCCTCAGGCGCCCGGGGGAGAACGCGTGGCAGTGTCCTCGAGCAACCCGTCCACATCCCGCACCTACGTTCTGGACACCTCCGTCCTGCTCGCCGACCCGGCGGCGCTGAGCCGCTTCGCCGAGCACGAGGTCGTCGTCCCGATCGTCGTCATCACGGAACTGGAGGCCAAGCGTCACCACCCGGAGCTCGGCTACTTCGCCCGGGAGGCGCTCCGCTTCCTCGATGACCTCAGAGTGCGGCACGGACGGCTGGATGAGCCCATGCCGATCGGCGAGGGGACCATCCGGGTCGAGTTGAACCATAGTGATCCGTCCTGCCTCCCGGCGGGGTTCCGCCTGGGTGACAACGACACCCGCATCCTGACCGTCGCCCAGAACCTCGCGGCGGAGGGCGCGGACGTGGTGCTGGTGTCGAAGGACCTGCCGATGCGGGTCAAGGCCGCGTCCATCGGCCTCAGCGCGGAGGAGTACCGCGCGGGCATGGTGGTCGAGTCGGGCTGGACCGGCATGGCGGAGCTCCAGGTCACCACCGAGGAGATGGACACGCTCTTCGACGCGGGCACCGCCGACATCGACGAGGCGCGCGACCTGCCGTGCCACACGGGCCTGCGGCTGCTGTCGAGCCGCGGCTCGGCGCTCGGCCGCGTCATGCCGGACAAGTCGGTACGGCTGGTGCGGGGCGACCGGGAGGTCTTCGGGCTGCACGGCCGGTCCGCCGAGCAGCGGATCGCGCTGGACCTGCTGATGGACCCCGACGTCGGCATCGTCTCGATGGGCGGCCGCGCGGGCACCGGCAAGTCGGCGCTCGCGCTGTGCGCGGGCCTGGAGGCGGTGCTGGAGCGCCGCCAGCACCGTAAGATCATCGTCTTCCGGCCCCTGTACGCCGTGGGAGGCCAGGAGCTCGGCTACCTGCCCGGCACGGAGAACGACAAGATGGGCCCGTGGGCCCAGGCGGTCTACGACACGCTGGGCGCGGTGACGACTCCGGAGGTCATCGAGGAGGTCATCGACCGGGGCATGCTGGAGGTCCTGCCGCTGACCCACATCCGCGGCCGTTCCCTCCACGACGCGTTCGTGATCGTGGACGAGGCGCAGTCGCTGGAGCGCGGCGTGCTGCTGACCGTGCTGTCCCGCATCGGGGCCAACTCCCGGGTCGTGCTCACCCACGACATCGCCCAGCGCGACAACCTGCGGGTGGGCCGCCACGACGGCGTGCTCGCGGTGGTGGAGAAGCTCAAGGGCCACCCGCTGTTCGCCCACATCACGCTGACCCGGTCCGAGCGGTCGCCGATCGCGGCCCTGGTGACCGAAATGTTGGAGAACATCACGCTCTGACCCCGTCAGGGGGGGAGCTGGCCGTCCTCGGGGGCCAGGTCCCAGTACTCCCGGCAGGTGTGGGCCCTCAGCCGCCCGCTCCTGCCGGGAGTCACGCGGGCGATCTCCACGACCCAGACCTCCGGGCTCAGCCGGGCCGTACAGGTGATCTGGGCCATGGCCGCCCTGGAGATCTTCAGTCCGCTGACGAACAGCCGCAGGCGCAGGCTCAGCGAGCTGTCCGGGTCGTTGCGGCTCCCCTCGTACGGCGAGTACCTGACGAGTTGCGTCTGAGCCGGGGAGAGCCCGGTCAGCGCGGTGGACAGGCGGTTCGCGGGCCGTCCGCTGGCCTTGAACAACGCGTCGAGGACATCGTTGACGTGGGCGGAGCGCGCGGCGACCCGGGCGGGCCGCAGCTTGCCGTCCCGCAGCAGGTAGATCGTGACGAGGGTCGGGGTGCCGCTGATGGCCGGCGCCGGGCCGGCGTCGACCACCTCGCTCGGCACGACCCCGCAGGCCGCGGACGTCGCCAGCAGGGCTGAGAGCAGGGTCGTGAGCAGGCCCGCCGCCCCGGCCCGCAGGCGCCGTCCCCGGCCGTCTCCGATACCGGTCATGGCGTCGGGATCCAGAGCCGGAAGAGAGTGCCGGGCTCGCGGCGCTCGGCCGTGACCGAGCCGTCGTGCAACTCGGCGTTGGCCCTGGCGATGGCCAGCCCGAGGCCGCTGCCCACGCTGCGCGCCCGGTCGGCGCCGGCCTTGTAGAAGCGCTCGAAGACATGCGGGAGGGCGTGCTCGGGGATGCCGGTCCCGTGGTCGCGCACGGTCACCTCCAGTCCTCTCGACGCGTCCGGGCGGACCCGTACCCGGGCGGTGACCACGACGGGCGGCGCGCCGTGGTTGAGCGCGTTGCCGACGAGGTTGGCCACGATCACGTCGAACCTCCGGATGTCCAGCGAGAAGGCGAGGCCGAGGGGCACGGTGAGCTTCACCCTGTCGGCCCAGCCCCGCATCTCCAGGCAGTCGGCCAGGGCGTCGCCCACGTCGACGGTCTCCCGGTGGAGCGTGGCGGCGCCCGCGTCCAGCTTGCTGATCTCGATGAGGTGCTCGACCAGCACCCGGAGACGGCCGATCTCGCGGACGACGATCCGGACGGCCTCCCCGGCGTCGTCCGGCAGGTTCTCGGCGTCCTCGGAGAGCATGTCGGTCACCGCCGTCATCGCGGTCAGCGGGGTGCGCAGCTCGTGGGAGACGTCGGCGACGAACCGGCGCGACATCGACTCCAGCGTCCGCAGCTCGCCGACCGTCTCCTCCAGCGCCGCCGCCGTCTCGTTGAACGTCGCGGTCAGCTCCGCCAGCTCGTCCCTGCCGCGTACGGGCAGCCGGACGCGCAGGTCGCCCGAGCCGAGCGCCCGCGCGGCGGCGCCGAGCCGGCGCACCGGCAGCAGCACGCGCCGGGCCGACAGCAGGGCCAGGGTCAGCGCCAGCACTAGGGTGATCCCCCCGGCCTGCGCGAGGGCGGTCCGCAGGCGGGACAGGACGGCGTCCTCCTCCGACAGCGGGACGAAGACGTACGCCGTCAGGCCGGTCGGCCGCATCACCCCCTGGCCGCTCTCCCGCTGGATCTGGGTGGCCACGATCAGCCACGGCCGGCGCCTGAGGAGCGCCCGCTGGTAGACCAGCCGCCCGCCGGCCGCCCGCTCACGCAGCCCGCTGGGCAGGTCGGCCAGGGTGAACAGGAAGCCGGGACTGGTCCGCAGGAGTTCGCCGTACGTCACGATCACGGTGCGTTCCGGCGCCTCCAGCGCCTGCACGACCTGGCCGAGGTCGTCCTCGGTGACGGTGGCGTCGCTCGGCCAGACCACGTCGCTCACCCCGATCGGCAGCGGGGTCCTGGACAGCGTCTCGCGCACGTCGGCGACCACGCCTCGCTCCGCGCGGTCCAGCAGGCCGCGGCGGACGATCTGGTAGCCGAGGCCGGCGACGACGGCGGACGCGGTGACCGCCACCAGCAGGAAGGTGATCACCAGCCGTCCCCGGAGCCCCGAGGGCAGCCAGGTCATGGCGGGCTGAAGCGGTATCCGAAGCCGCGGACGGTGTGGATGTAGACGGGGTCGGCGGGCACCGGCTCGACCTTGGCGCGGATGCGCTGCACGCAGGCGTCGACCAGCCGGGAGTCCGCCACGTGCGTGTGGTCCCAGACGGCGCGCAGGAGATAGCGGCGGGTGAGGACCTGGCCGGGACGGCGGACCAGTTCGAGCAGCAGGCGCAGCTCGGTCGGGGTGAGGTGGATCTCCCGGCCGGCCAGGCTCACCTTCAGCGCGCCGCGGTCGATCACCAGGTCGCCGAAGACGAGCCGGTCGGGCGAGGCCGACTCCAGCCGGCGCAGGATGGCCCGGATGCGGGCGTCCAGCACGCGCGGCTCGACCGGCTTGACCACGTAGTCGTCCGCGCCGGCCTCCAGCCCGACCACCACGTCGAGGTCGTCGCCCCGGGCGGTGAGCAGGATGATCGGCAGGGGATCGAGCCTCCGGATCCGGCGGCACACCTCCACGCCGTCGATGCCCGGCAGCATGACGTCGAGGATCGCGATCTCGGGACGCCGGGTGCGGATGTGGTCGAGCGCCTCCTCGCCCGTGGCGTACGCGGTCACCGCGTGGCCCTGCCGGGTGAGCGCGAGCTCGAGCCCGGTGCGGACCGAAGGGTCGTCTTCGACCAGGAGAATGCCTGCCACCTGGTCATTATGCGACGTACACAACCAATCCCCTATTCGTCCCAATATCGATGCCGGGTTGTCATGAGACGGGGTGTGACCAAAATCACACCGGCGGGGAAAGCGCATGTGATCGGTGGTGAGGTCAAGGCGTCACCAAACAGGTACCACGTTTCGGTTGCGGACCACCCCCCGGGACAGGGCAAGCTCAGTGGCCGTGAGCTCTGGTCAGCAGTTGAAGGATCGTCCCCGCGCCTCCCGGTCCCGGCGGGGCGGAAACGGCCGCTCCGGCCCCGGCTGGCTGACACCCAAGCGGATCGCGATCCTCGGCGCCTCGGTGGCCGTGCTCGCCGGGGGGACGTTCTACACGGTCCGCACGGCCGTCGAGCATTCGAACGCGCCGGCCAAGCCACTGGAGCCGGGCGACTTCCTGGCCCTCGACCCCGCCGCGCCCGACCCCGAGGGCGACACGCTCAAAGAGAACGCGGTCCAGGCCCTGCGCAAGGACCGGCTGGAGAAGGCCCGCGACCGCGCGAAGGTCCTCGACCCGGTCGACATCGTGGAGAAGGCCCCCGGTGGCGCCGGCCTGCCGCCCGCGAACTTCCCGCCCGGTTCGTCCCCCGACCCCGGCAGCAACAAGGCCCTCGGCAAGCAGATGGCCGAGGCGCGCGGCTGGGGCGGCGAGTGGGGCTGCCTGGAGAAGCTGTGGGACAGGGAGAGCCACTGGAATGAGCGGGCCATGAACCGCTACAGCGGCGCGTACGGCATCCCCCAGTCGCTCCCCGGCAGCAAGATGGCGAGCGCGGGCGCCGACTGGCAGACCAACCCCGCCACCCAGATCAAGTGGGGCCTCGGCTACATCGCCGGCCGCTACAAGACGCCCTGCGGCGCCTGGGCCCACTCCCAGTCCACCGGCTGGTATTAGAAGCCCCGCCCCGGCGGCTCCGCGAAACTCTGGTCAGGGTTGGTCGATCCTTCGGCAAGCCCGCGCGTCCGGCGGGGCTCGCGCTGCACCCTTGGCCTCATGGGTGTGAAGGTCAGCGTGGTTATGCCCGTGTCCAACCCCGGGCTGTCGAACGACGACTTCGGCGCCGCCGTGCGTTCGGTGCTGGAGCAGTCGCTGCCGCCGGACGAGTACGAGGTCGTCTTCGCCGACGACGGGTCGACGGACGGGACGCGCAGGCGGCTCGACGCCATCGCCGGGCAGCGCGGAAACGTGCGGGTCCTGCACCTCGACCACACCGGCTCGCCCGCGCGCGGGCGCAACGTCGGCCTGTCGGTGGCCCGCGGCGAGTACGTCTACCTGCTCGGCCAGTACGACAGGCTGGAGCCGCACGCGCTGGAGCGGATGTACGACAGGGCGGTGGAGACCGACGCCGACGTCCTGGTCGGCAGGCTGGCCGACGGGGGCCCGCCTCCGGCCGCCTTCGCCCGCGACCGCGACCGGGCGGACGTGCTGCGCGACCACCTCCTCGCGCTGCCGACCGCGCACAAGCTGTTCAGCCGGGAGTTCCTGGAGACCTGCGCGCTCCGCTTCGCCGACCGGCCGCTGTCGGAGCAGGCCTTCGTGACCCGGGCGTACCTCGCCGCGAAGGTGGTCGCCGTGCTGTCCGGCGAGATCTGCTGCCATCTCGGCCCGGCCGCCCCGGGCACGGCGGGGGAGGAGCGGCTCGACGCCGAGGCGCTCTTCGACGGGTTGAACGCGGTCTTCGACGTGGTGGACGCCTGCACGGAGCCGGGGCCACAGCGCCGGCGGATCCAGGCACACTGGTATCGGGCGCTCGGGCTGCGCCGGCTCGCGGGGCCGCGCTTCCTCGCCGCCGAGCCCGACGAGCGGATGCTCCTGTTCTCCTTCCTGCGCCGGTTCACGCTCGACCGGTTCCCCACGGAGCTCGACGTCCACCTGCCCGCACACCTGCGTGCCCGTACGGCGCTGCTGCGGCAGGACCGGCTCGACGCGCTGCTCGCCCTCGCCGAGGCGTCGCGCGGCACCGGGATCAGCGCGGAGCTGCGCGGGCTGCGCTGGGACCGGGGCGCGCTCCTGCTCGACCTGAGCGTGGAGGTGCTGCGGGCGGGCGGGAGCCCGCTGTGGCTGCGGCAGCGCGACGACCGGCTGCTGTGGACGCCGCCTCCGGCCGTGGAGGGGCTGCTCGACGGGTTGCTCGGCGACGAGGAGGCCGACGTGACCGAGGCGGTGCGCCGGGCGCGCGTGGAGGTCTGCGTACGGCACGCGGAGACCGGGGTGACGCACGCCCTGCCGGTCTCCTGCTCGGTCGGCCAGGCGACGGTGGGTCAGAGCACGGCTCAGGGCACAGCGGGTCAGGGCACAGCGGGTCAGGGTGCGGCGGGTCAGGGTGCGGCGGGTCAGGCGGCGGGTGGCCGGGAGCGGGCGGGAGGCGACGGGCAGGCACGAGTCTGGGTGAACGGCCAGGCGCGTCTCGACGTCGGCTCGGCGGCCCTCGGCGGGCCGCTGTCCGCCGGGCTGTGGGAGATCCACGTGCGCCTGCGGGGCCTGCCGGGGGGCCGCGCCCGGATCGTCCGCCCCACGCATCCGATGAGCTGCGCGGGCGCCCTCGCCGGGGAGCCCGCGCGGCTGGTGGTGCCGTGCTGGTCCGAACGCGGCGAGCTGGGTGTGTGCGTGGAGCCGAGGTCGTTCCCCGAGTCGATCGCGCTGGTCTCGTCCCGGGCCACCGTGGCCAGGCAGGAGGGGCACGTCTTCGTCGTCGTGCCCGTGCCGTACGTGCCGCCGAGCGGCGGCCCGCCGGCCGAGCTGGTGCTGCGCGAGCAGGACGGGCGCGGGCGCAGCATGGTCGTGCCCGCGCTGGTCGAGCCGGGGATTCCCGGCCGGGTGGCCGGGCAGCTCGTCGCGCGGGTGCCGGTGAGCCGGCTCGGCGGGGACGACTGCCTCGGCCCCGGCCTCTGGCGGCCCGCCCTGCGGATCGGGCAGAAGGACGTCGACCTGCTGTTCGGGCTGACGATCCGCCGCGGCGGGCAGGTGTCCGTCCTGCCCGCCGGAGCCCCGCCGAGGGCGCCCTCGCCGCTGCGCCGCCTCGCCGTACGGGTGCTGCGCGACCGTCGTTGAAGGACCGGCTGGAGATCAGCGATCAGCCTCGCAGGTGGGCGAGCAGGGCCGCGCGGAACTCGGCGGGCCGGTCGAGGTGCGGGCCGTGGCCGGCGCCCTCGACGACCACCTCGCGGTAGGCGCCGTAGCGCTCCAGGACGGCCCGCGTCTGGGTGACCATCGGCTGGGCGGGCGTGCCGTCCCAGCCGGGCACGGCCCCGATCGCGCCGAGATGCGCGAGGTCGAACAGCGAGGTGTCCGACACGATCACGTCCTGGTCGCCCCTGATCCACAGGATCGGCGGCTTGGGGTCGATCTCGTGCAGGTCGTCGATCCGGAAGTTCGTCGGCGCGATCGAGTTGAGCACGCCGCGCTTGCCGGGCGCGAGGTTCGGCCAGGCGTCGGAGGGCAGGAAGTCGCCGGGGTAGTGGTCGTCGCCGACCCGGGTGGACAGCATCGACTCGACGAACGCGTCCTCCTCCTCGCCGAGGTCGGTGCCGGGCGCGACGTACGTGGCGCGCAGCACCGACCGGGGCGAGAGGGGGGAGCCGTCCGAGCGGTCGCCCTCCCGCAGCAGCCGGACGAACTCGGGGTTGGCCCCGCCGCCGCCGGAGCCCACGCCGTCGGGGGAACCCAGCACGCCGTCCACGCCCGTCGTGCCGCCGAAGCCGTACGGCGAGACGGGGTTGACCAGCGTCAGGCTGCGGACCGCCGCCGGCCGGTCGCGCAGGACCTGCATGACGACCCCGCCGCCGAGGCTCCACCCGACGAGGTGCGCGGGCCCGAGGTGGTCGAGCAACGCGAGCACGTCGTCGGAGTAGTCGCGCACGCCCCGGCTCGCGTCCACCGGCTCGGGATCGGAGCCGCCGAACCCCCGCAGGTCCACCGCGTACGGCCGGAAGCCCTCGCCGAGCGAGGTCATCGTGGACCGCCAGAACACGCTGCAGGAGACGTTGCCGTGCACGAACAGCACCGGCTCGCCCGACGATCCGGGCACGGACAGGACGTTGAGCGTGAGACGGTCCGTGCGGATCCGCTCGGCGGTTATGGGCTCGCTGGATATGGGCGGGGTCATGGTGTCGCTCCCAGTGTGCAGGTGTTCTCGAGATCGCCCGTCGCCGGGCGGGGCAGGGTGGCGCTCGGAGGGGGCGGCGTGCCCGCGCCGATCCACGCCTCCAGGGCGGTGAACGCGCCGCGGAAGCAGGGCAGCAGGGGTCGCAGCTGGTCGGGGTAGGCCGGGTAGAGGCCGTCGACGTGGTTGCCGCCCTCGACGCGGTAGTAGCGGAACAGCCGGTCACGATGCTGTCCGGAAATCATCTGGGCGTAGATGTCCGAATCCTCGCTGATGGGCAGGAGCGTGTCCAGGGTGCCGTGCACCGTGATCAGCGGCCGCTTGATCTTCCCGGTGAGGCTCACCCGCGCGACGGCCCGCTTCACCGCGGTCGGCCGCGACGCGTAGTCGTAGTCGGTGTCGCAGCCGGGCGTGCTGCCGGGCGTGCCGGACGCGCAGAACGGGGTGCCGGCCTCGGCGTCGCCGTCGTAGGAGGGGTCGAACTCCTCCCGGTAGACGCGCTGGGTGAGGTCCCAGTAGTACTGGTAGTGGAACGGCCACAGAAACTGCGACGCGGGCGCGAAGCCCGCCGCCGCGACCCCGGCCGTGTCGCCCTTCGGGTACGCGCGCAGCGCGGGCGGCAGGAACGTCAGCAGGTTGTGGCTGTCGGCCCGCCAGAGCACGCCCTCCCAGTCGACGCCGCCGTCGAACAGGTCGGGACGGTTCTCCAGCTGCCAGCGCACCAGGTAGCCGCCGTTGGACTGGCCGGCCGCGATCGTCGTGCGGGCGGGCCTGCCGTACCGCTTCCGTACGACGGCCTTGGCGGCGGACGCCAGCTGGCTGACCCGCTCGTTCCACTCGGCGACCGCGTCTCCCGGGCGGACGCCGTCGCGGTAGAAGTCGGCACCGGTGTTGCCCTTGTCGGTCGCGGCGTACGCGTAGCCCTTCGCCAGCGCCCAGTCGGAGATCGTGAAGTCGTTGGCGTAGGTCTCCCGGTTGCCCGGCGACCCGGCGACCACGAGGCCGCCGTTCCACCGCTCGGGCAGCCGGATGACGAACTGCGCGTCGTGGTTCCAGCCGTGGTTGGTGTTCCCCTTCGAGGTGTCGGGGAAGTAGCCGTCGATCTGCGTGCCGGGGACGCCGAAGGGGTTGACGGCCCCGGCCGAGTTGAGCCCCGACCAGTCCGACTGGTCGGTGTGGCCGGAGGCCAGGGTGCCCTTCGTGGTGAGGTCGGCCAGGCAGGCGGTCACCTGCTTCTCCGCGCCCGGCACGGCCACTGTGGGGCAGGCCGCGGGCGGCGCGGCCTGGACCGGAAGGGCGGAGGCCACAAGGGGCAGGGCCGCCGTCAGCGCGGCCAGACCGGAGAGACCGGCGAGACGCCCGCGCATCAGGCCTCCTTCGCGACGACGGCGGCCCGGGCGGCGCCGGAGGCGGGTTCGATCGCCGACAGGTCGCGGTCGCGGGTCTCCCTGGAGGCGACCACCGCGACCACGGTGAGCACCGCCGCCACGACCACGTAGACGGAGACCGGCACGCTCGATCCGTACGCGTCGAGCAGCGCGACCGCGATCAGCGGGGCGACGCCGCCGGCCGCGATCGAGGCGAGCTGGTAGCCGATCGAGACGCCCGAGTAACGCATGCGGGTGGCGAACAGCTCGGAGAAGAACGCCGCCTGCGGGCCGTACATCGCGCCGTGCAGCACCAGGCCGACCGTCACGGCCACGGTGACCAGCGCGAAGTTCTTCGTGTCGATCAGCGGGAAGAACGCGAAGGCCCACAGGCCCACGCCGACGGCGCCGAGCAGGTAGACCGGCCGGCGGCCGAGCCGGTCGGACAGCGCGCCCCACACCGGGATCGTGACGAAGTGGACCGCCGAGCCGATCAGCACGGCGTTGAGCACGGTGCCCTTGGGCAGGCCCGCCGTGGTGGTGCCGTAGACCAGCACGAACGCGGTGATGATGTAGTAGGAGACGTTCTCGGCCATCCGGGCGCCCATCGCCACCAGCACGTCGCGCCAGTGGTGGCGCAGCACGCCGACGATGGGCGCGGCGGGCGCGGGCTCCTGGCGGGCCAGCGCCTCCTGGAACACCGGCGACTCGGCGACCGTGAGCCTGATCCACAGGCCGATCAGCACCAGCACGCCGGACAGCAGGAACGCGATCCGCCAGCCCCAGGCGAGGAACGCGTCGTCCGGCTGCACCGCGGCCAGCAGCGCCAGCACGCCGGTGGCGATCAGGTTGCCGCCGGGAGCGCCGGCCTGCGGCCAGGACGCCCAGAAGCCGCGGTTGCGGGGGTCGCCGTGCTCGGAGACCAGCAGCACCGCGCCGCCCCACTCGCCGCCGAGGGCGAAGCCCTGCACCAGCCGCAGCACGGTCAGCAGCAGGGGGGCGCCGGCGCCGAGGGCGGCGTACGTCGGCAGGAGGCCGATGAGGAACGTCGCGCCGCCCATCATGAGCAGGCTGATCACCAGCAGCCGCTTGCGGCCGAGCCGGTCGCCGTAGTGGCCGAAGACCAGCCCGCCGAGGGGTCTGGCGACGAAGCCGACGGCGTAGGTGAGGAAGGCCAGCAGCGTGCCGGTCAGTTCGTCCTCGTTGGGAAAGAAGAGCTTGTTGAAGACCAGGGCGGCGGCCGAGCCGTACAGGAAGAAGTCGTACCACTCGATCGTCGTGCCGATCAGGCTGGCCCCGACGACCTTGCCGATCCGGGCAGGTGGGGTGTTTGCCATGGGAACTCCTCCGATGGGGGGTTCCGCCACGGTACGCAGTGACCGGGGTCACTCCTATGGGTCGGTTCCACACACCTCACGCGTCGGGCATGTGGGTCCTGAGCCGGTGCAGCCGCAGGGCGAGCTGGATCTCCAGCGCGTGGTCGGGCTCCTGCCAGTCCACGCCCAGCAGCTGCCCCACCCGGTCGAGCCGCTGGGTGACCGTGTTGACGTGGATGTGCAGCGCCTCGGCGGTGCGCGACAGCGAGCCGCCGGTGCCGAAGTAGGCGTTCAGCGTCGTGACCAGGGCGGTGCCCCGCCGCGCGTCGTAGTCGAGCACCGGCCCGAGCGCCCCGGAGAGGAAGCCTGCCACCTCGCGCCGCTCGCCCACCAGCAGGCCCACGAAGCCCAGTTCCTCGGCGCTCGCGCCGTCGCCCGTACGGCCCAGCGCCACGAGCGCGTGGGCGCACCGCCGCGCCTCGGCGTACGCCGAGGCGACCGACGTCACCGGCCCGTCACCCTGCTCGCCGGCCTGCTCGCCGGCCTGCTCGCCGACCCGATCGCCGACCCGATCGCCGGCCTCACCACCCGGGCCGGCCGCGAGGGCGGCCCCGGCCGTCGCCGGACGCCCGAGCGAGGCGGTCAGCTCGGCCGCGACGCGCCGGGCCAGCGTGCCCGGCCGGTCGCCGGGCAGCAGCAGCACCACCTCGTCGCCCCGCGCCGCGGCCAGGCCGTGGGCGAGCGTCGCCTGCGACGACGCCCAGAAGGCGGCCCGCTCCCGCTGCCCGTCGTGCCGGGCCACGACCAGCACGTGCGGCGCGCCGAGGTCGACGCCGAGCCGCCGCGCCCGGTCGCGCAGCCCGCGCAGCTCGGGCCGGGAGACCAGGTCGTCGAGCAGCTCCCCGCGCACCCGCCCCTCGGCCTCGGCCACGCTGCGGCGGAACAGCAGCAGCAGGGCGGTGACGAGCGCGGCGCGCTCCAGGATGCGCTGGTCGGTGTCCGACACCGGCCGGTCCGTCCGCAGCACCAGCGTGCACAGCGGCGCCGCCCCGACGTCCACCGAGGCGACGTACGCGTCGCCGCGCTTGACCGTGCGGCCGAGCGCCCGCGACGACTGGGCGGCGTCGAAGACGCCCGCGTCGAGCTCGCGGGTCTCGCCCACGAGCGGGCGGCCCTCGTCGTCCAGCACGGTCAGGCGGCCGCCCAGCACCTCCGTGACCACCGCGGCGACGTCCTCCACGCCGCCGCCGCGCAGCACCAGGCCGGTCATCCGGTCGTGCGCGTCGGCGGCCCGCTCGATCGCCTGGCTGTGCGCGCTGATCACCGCGTTCGCCCCGCTCAGCTCGGCGAGCGCGGCGCGGGTCTCCTGCAGCAGCCGGGCGGTGTCGATGGCGACGGCCGCGTGCGCCGCCAGCGAGCACAGCAGCGCGACCTCCTCCTGCGCGAACGGCCGGGCGCTGCGGTTGGCCGCGAACAGCACCCCGATCACCTGGGTGCCGAGCCGCAGCGGCACTCCGAGGATCGCGACCAGGCCCTCCTCGTGGACCGCGCCGTCGATGGTCGTGGTGTGCCGGAAACGCGGGTCGGCGAAGTAGTCGGCGGTGTTGTACGGCGTGCCCGTCTGGGCCACCAGCCCGCCGAGCCCGGCGCCCATCGCGAGGCGCAGCCGCCGGAAATCGGCCGAGATGGACCCGTCGGTCACCCGCATGTAGGTGTCGCCGCGTTCGGGGTCGTTCAGCGTCATGTACGCGATGTCGGTGCCGAGCAGCTGCCTGGCCCGGTGGACGATCGCCTCCAGCACGGCGTCGAGGTCGCGCAGCCCGGCGAGGTCGCCCGCGGTGTCGAACAACGCCGACAGCTCGGCCTCCCGCCGGGCCCGCCGTCGCAGCATCGCCCGCACCTTCAGCGCGGCGACCTTGGCCTGCTCCAGCTCCTCCAGCGTGGCCGAGTCGGCGCCGGCCGCCCGGGCCTGGAGGACCGGGCCCTCGAACTCGAGCGCCGACGCCTCGCGCGCGAGCAGGTCGAGGTAGGCGCGGGCGCCCTCCGCGGACGCCGGGGCCGGGGTGGTGGTCAGCGGGCGCTCCATCCACCGTCGATGGGGATCGACGCCCCGGTGACGAACGACCCCGCCGGCCCGCACAGGTAGGCGACCATCTCGGCGACCTCGTCCGGCTCGATCAGCCGCTTGATCGCCGCCGGGGCGAGCATGATCTGCTCCACGACCTCGTCCGGGCCGATCCCGTGCGTACGCGCCTGGTCGGCGATCTGGTTCTCCACCAGCGGCGTGCGCACGTAGGCGGGGTTGACGCAGTTGGAGGTCACCCCGTGGGCCGCCCCTTCGAGGGCGATCACCTTCGACAGGCCCTCCAGCGCGTGCTTGGCCGTCACGTACGCCGCCTTGTACGGCGAGGCCCGCAGGCCGTGGACGGAGGAGATGTTGACGATCCGGCCCCAGCCGCGCTCGTACATGCCCGGCAGCACGGCCCGGGCGAGCAGGAACGGCGCCTCGACCATCACCCGCATGATCGCGCTGAAGATCTCGGGCGGGAAGTCCTCGATCGGGGCCACGTGCTGGAACCCCGCGTTGTTCACCACGATGTCGGCCCGCAGGCGGGTGTCAGGCGACGGCGGCAGCTGGCCCCGCCAGGCCACCAGGAACTCCGGATCCGACAGGTCGACGGTCACCGGCGTCCCGCCGATCTCGGCGGCGACCTTGCCCGCGGCCTCGGCGTTGACGTCCGCGACGACGACGTGCGCGCCCTCGGCGGCCAGGCGGCGGGCACACGCCCGGCCGATGCCGCTCCCCGCGCCGGTGACCAGGGCCGTACGGCCTTCAAGGCTCATGCTGCCTCACGATAGGAACCACACCACGCCGGGCACATGGCGACCGGCGACATATCTCTCCGGCCCCCTATGTGGGACGGGTCATCGAGAGGACGTCGAGGGCCTCGTCGAGCTGCTGTTCGGTCAGCGCGCCGCTCGCCACGTGGCCGCGCTCGATGACGACCTCACGGATCGTCCGGCGTTCCCGGAGCGCCTGCTTGGCGATCTTCGCGGCCTCCTCGTACCCGACGTACCGGTTGAGCGGGGTGACGATGGACGGCGACGACTCGGCGTACTCACGGAGGCGGTCCACGTTGGCGGTGATCCCGCTGACGCAGCGGTCGGCGAGCAGCCGGGAGACGTTCGCCAGCAGCCGGATCGACTCCAGCACGTTGCGCGCCATCACGGGTAGCATGACGTTCAGCTCGAACGCGCCGGAGGCCCCGGCCATGGTGACGGCCGCGTCGTTGCCCACCACCTGGGCGGCCACCATCGTGACGGCCTCGGGGATCACCGGGTTGACCTTCCCCGGCATGATCGACGATCCCGGCTGGAGGTCGGGGAGATTGATCTCGGCGAGCCCGGCCCGGGGACCCGACCCCATCCACCGCAGGTCATTGGCGATCTTGTTGAGCGAGACGGCGATCACTTTGAGCATGCCCGACAGCTCGACCAGGCCGTCCCGCGCGCCCTGCGCCTCGAAGTGGTCCCTGGCCTCGGTGAACGGCAGGCCGGTCGTCCGGCTCAGCTCGGCGATCACCGCCTGCGCCCACCCGGGGCCGGGCACGTTCACCCCGGTGCCCACCGCCGTGCCGCCCAGCGGCAGCTCGGCCAGGCGCGGCAGCGCGGCCTGCAGCCGTTCGAGGGCCAGCTCGATCTGGGTGGAGTAGCCGCCGAACTCCTGGCCGAGCGTGACCGGCGTCGCGTCCATGAGGTGGGTGCGGCCCGACTTCACCACGCCGGCGAACTCCGTCGCCTTCTCCTCCAGCGCCGTGGCCAGGTGCTCCAGCGCGGGCGTGAGCTCGTGCACCACCGCGTACGCCGCCGCGACGTGGATGGAGGACGGGAAGACGTCGTTGGACGACTGTGCGGCGTTGACGTGGTCGTTCGGGTGGACGGGACGGCCCAGCCGCTCCTGCGCGAGCGTGGCGACGACCTCGTTCATGTTCATGTTGGAGGAGGTGCCCGACCCGGTCTGGAAGACGTCCACCGGGAACTGGTCGTCCCAGTGGCCCTCGGCGACCTCGGCGGCCGCGTCCCCGACGGCCTGCGCCATGTCCTCGTCGATCACGCCGTACTCGGCGTTGACCTTCGCGCAGGCCGCCTTGATCCGGGCGAGCGCCGCGATGTGGGCGGGCTCCAGGCCCCGGCCCGACACCGGGAAGTTCTCCACCGCCCGTTGCGTCTGCGCCCGCCACCGGGCCCGGGCGGGCACCCGCACCTCGCCCATGGAGTCGTGCTCGATGCGGAAATCGTCCATGCCTCAGTCCTTCGGCCGCCCGTCGATGCCCTTCCTGCCCGGATCCACGGCCCTCCGAACGTGGATCCGGGCACCGGGGAGGGCTCGACGACGAGGGCCGTCTCCGCCGGGCTCAGCGCCGTGCGTACAGCCCTCGGCGACGCATGATCACGGCGAAGGCGCCGAGGGCGAGGACCGCCACCAGGACGATGATGCCGATCTTGAGCAGAGAACCGGACGAGTCCTCGCTGTCCGCCGCTGCCGCCGCCCTGTCGCGGGTGAGGGCCTCGGCCGCGGCCATCGGCGAGGCCTTGAGGTCCTGCGCCGTCACCTTCGTCGTCGCCTGTGCCTTGGACGGCTTGGTCGCCGTCACGGTGACGCTCCACTCGCCGTTCGGCAGCGGCTCCGCGGGCTGGTAGACGTTCTGGCCCTCGGACGCGGACCTGAGCTGTACCGGCCCGAAGGAACGGCCGTCGGCCGACTTGGCGGTCAGGGTCGCCTCGACGATCTCCTCGACGGGCTGGCCGTTCTTCTTCCACGTGGCCAGCACGTTGACGTTGTGGCCGCCGTCCCCGATCACCTCGAGCTTGATCGGTCCGTTGTCGGCGGACGCCGCCGATGCGCCGAGCACCAGCACGAGCCCGGCCAGCAGCAGGGTCACGGCGTGGCGCAGTGTCTTGTTCACGAGTGGTGCTGCCCTTCAGGTTGTTCTCAGGGGTGGTTCTCGGGGTGGTGCTGGGGGGTCGTTTCGTGGCCGTCGTGAGGGCCGTGGCGCCGGGCGCTCACGCCCTGAGCGGCGGGGTGCTCCGGCCGCCCATGACGAGCAGCTTCTCCCTCCGCCTGCGGCGCAGGACGGCCGAGATGCGGAAGGCGAGCAGGACGAGGAGGAGGAGAGCGAGGAGAGCGAGCTGCGGCCACGGCAGCGCCCACAGAGCGGTGCCGCTCGCCACCCGCTCGGCGGTGATGCCCGGGAGCGGCTTGCCCGCGGGAGCGGGGATGGCCATGACCGTCGTGTCGATCGATCCCATGGGCCAGGCGCCGGTCACCCGAGCGCTGAAGGTGCGGCTGCCGCCCGGCATGATCTCTCTGGCCTTGGCCTCGGACTTGTCGTCCCAGGCGCTCTCCCCCACGAAGGTGGACGTCAGGACCCGGGCGTCCGGTGCCAGCCGGACGTTGCCGACGTTGGCGAGGGTGTAGCTCACGTCGACCGTACCCGGGGAGAAGGGGTTCCACGACCAGTGGTAGTCGGCCCGCAGGCCGGTCACGGCGACCTTGGCCACGTAGTTGCCGGTCACCCGGATGTTCAGGCGGACGCCCACCCGGTTCTGGACCCGCACCTGGCCGGAGATCGTGTCGATGGACGCGGTGACCCCCGCGGGGTGGTCTCCCGGCGTCGCGTTCTGGGGAATCGAGACCTTGACGGGCACGACGGCGGTGGCTCCGCCGGCGATGGTCACCTTGTCGGGGATCTCGATCCACGAGCCGCCGTCGGTCGGCTTGACGTCCGAGGGCCGCATGTCGAAGTAGCCCTTGGCGGTGAGGTAGCCGTCGTTGGCGTCGATGGCGAAGTCGACGGGCTGGGTGGAGCGGTTGATGACCGCGATGTGCTCGGTCATCTGCTGTCCGCCGGCGAGGTCGATGTCGATGACGCTGCGGCCGTCGGGGCCTTTGGTGTCGGCCGGCACGACCGACCAGGTGGTGTCGGCGCTCGCCGGGGTGGCGAACGCGACCAGGGCGACCAAGACGGTCGCGCCGACAGCGTGAAGCACGGCGAGGAGGGCGAAGGCGCCCCGCGAACGGCTCTTGGTCACAGAGGTGTCTCCTGTCTCAATGCGGACGTCCGGAACGTTTGAGTCAGACTCGCACACGTTCCGGACGTTCGCACTGGGGCGGTCGGTTCCTGCCTCCGACGGGATGGCTCCCGGATGGGTCAGGACTGGTTGAACAGTGAAAGCG
>NZ_BOOB01000043.1 GCF_016863015.1 Microbispora amethystogenes
GAAACCCGTAACGGGTCCCGAGATCCAGGGCGATTACTTCCGTCCGGCCGACTCTTCGCGATCACCGCATCACAGACCCGAAGCGGATCATGCGATCTCGGCCGATGCTCTTGTTAGAGTGACCTTCCCCTTTCGGGGCAACCACTCCATCTTAAACCCTCGCCCGCCTCACGTCAAACCTCTCGGTTCCGCCGTGCCGCAGACGATCCGGATCCGGCGCGAGCGCCTCGTCTGGATGGTTGTCAGAGTGGCTTGCCCGTCGGGGTCCGGCCGCCTCTCGGCGTCCCGCTCTCCCCGGGGGCGAGGAAAACATTAGGCAACGTCCGCCCGGCCGTCAAATCACGCCGAGATGGCCAAAACCCCAGGCCACACCGCAACTTCGGGCAATCACTGCCGCCAAGGCCACAAGATTGTTACCTGCGCCACAACGAACCTTGACCACGAAAGAGCCGCCCCGGACCGGGTCGGCCGGGACGGCTCCTGGTGATCGACGTACGGACGATCAGGCGACCTCGATGCCGCCGACGGTCTTCTTGCCACGGCGCAGCACGAGGAACCGGCCGTGCAGGAGGTCGTCCGCCGAGGGCACGTACTCCTCATCGGTGATCTTGGTGTTGTTGAGGTACGCGCCGCCCTCCTTCACGGCCCGGCGCGCCGCTGACTTGGACTCGACGAGCCCGCTCTGCGCGAGCAGGTCGACGTACGACGCCCCCAGGGCCGGCACGGCCGCCTTCGGCACCTCCGCGAGAGCCGACTCCAGCGTCCGGGCGTCCAGTTCCGTCAGCGAGCCCTGCCCGAACAGCGCACGCGAGGCGGCGATCACCCGGGCGAGCTCGTCGGCGCCGTGCACCAGGGTCGTCAGGTCCTCGGCCAGCGCGCGCTGCGCCGCGCGGGCCGCCGGCCGTTCCGCCACCGCCTTCTCCAGCTCCTCGATCTCCTCCCTCGTACGGAAGGTGAAGACCTTGAGGAACCGGACGACGTCGCGGTCGTCGGCGTTGAGCCAGTACTGGTAGAACGCGTACGGCGAGGTCAGCGCGGGGTCGAGCCATACGGCGCCGCCGGCCGTCTTGCCGAACTTGGTGCCGTCGGCCTTGGTGATCAGCTTGCCGGTGAGCGCGTGGACATGGGCGCTCTCCACCCGCCGGATGAGATCGACGCCGGCGATGATGTTGCCCCACTGGTCGCTGCCGCCGAGCTGGATCGTGCACCCGTGCCGGCGGTACAGCTCCAGGTAGTCGTTGGCCTGCAGGATCTGGTAGCTGAACTCGGTGTAGCTGAGCCCTTCACCGGCCAGCCGCGCGGAGACCGACTCCCTGGCGAGCATCCGGTTGACCGGGAAGTGCTTGCCGACGTCGCGCAGGAAGTCGATCGCGCTCAGCTCCGCCGTCCAGTCCAGGTTGCTGACCAGCGTGGCCGCGGTGGGCCCCTCGTCGAAGCTGAGGAACTTCTCGACCTGCACCCGGATGCGGGACACCCATTCGGCGACGATGTCGCTGGAGTTGAGCGCCCGCTCCGTGCTGCGCCCGCTCGGGTCGCCGATCAGACCCGTCGCGCCGCCGACCAGGCCGATCGGGCGGTGTCCGGCCCGCTGGAAGCGGGTCAGGATGAGCAGGGTCGCGAGGTTGCCCACATGCAGCGAGGGCGCGGTCGGGTCGAAGCCCGCATACACGGTGATCGGACCGTCGGACAGCGCCTTGCGCAGCGCGTCGATGTCGGTGGTCTGCGCGAGCACGTCGCGCCACTCGAGTTCGTCGAGGATGTCACCCATCTCCGACGTCGGCACGAGATTGCCTGAAGTTACGGTCACGGTCGTGGCTTTCGCTTATCGATGGTGGGTGTACGGGCTTCCGTACAAGCCTGCCTGATCACGGAACCCTATCGCCACTTGATAGCGACGCGTCAGCGTGCCGTTCGGCCACGGTGCCGGGGTACGTGCGCGCGGTAGGGAGACACGGTGGGGTCACCGTCGATCCAGAACCTCCAGGGCGTGTCGGCGCCGGCGGACACACCGGTGCGCGGACCCGTCCTCACCTGGGCGGGCGGCACCGGCCGGCCCTCGTGCACCTGGATGGGGCCACCCGAGCAGCAGTCCGTCCCGTTGTGCTCCCTGACCAGGCCGAGGGCCACCGTGAGCCGGGCCGGTCCCCTGGCGAGGTCCCGGTCGGGGACCCGGCGCGCCAGGCCCTCCATACCGGGGCCGTCGGCGTGCGGCATGCGGCGGATGCGGGCGGTGTGCACGCCCGCGACCACCTCGCCCGCCCGTAACAGGACGGCCGAGCCGGTGCCCGCAGGCATGCACACGAGGTTGGCGCAGTAGTGCATCCCGTACGTGAAGTAGACGTAGAGATGCCCCGGCTCCCCGAACATGACGGCGTTGCGCGGTGTGCGCCCCCGGTAGGTGTGGGAGGCCGGGTCCTGCCCCGGGCCGCCGTACGCCTCGACCTCGCTCAGCCGGACCGCCACCGACCCGTGCACGACCACCCGGCCGAGCAGATCGGGGGCGACCACCTCCGAAGGGCGGTCGAAGAAGTCGCGGCCGAGCGGCTCGCCCGCGACGTCGTCGATCAGTTCTCGTTCGCCCATGCCGCCTGGCCGTCGACGATCTCCCGGAGATTCGCGACCTGGTCGCGGACCCGGTCGGGCGCGGTGCCGCCGAGGGCGCTGCGGGCGGCCAGCGCGCCGTGCACGTTCAGCACGTCGCGGACGCTCGCGCCCGTCTCGTCCACCGCGAAGTGCGGCGAGACCTTCGCCAGCTCCTCGTCCGTCAGCTCGCCGAGGTCCTTGTCGTTCACCTGGCACCACACCACCAGGTGGCCGACGGCCTCATGCGCGTCCCGGAACGGGACGCCGCGGCGGACCAGCAGTTCGGCGAGGTCGGTCGCCAGCGCGAACCCGTCGGGCGCGCTGGTCTCCAGCTTGGCCTTGTTGACCCGCATCGTGGCGATCATGCCCGACACGGCCGGGAGCACCAGGAGCAGGGTGTCGACGGCGTCAAAGACCGGCTCCTTGTCCTCCTGGAGGTCGCGGTTGTAGGTGAGCGGCAGGCCCTTCAGCGTCGTCAGCAGCGACATCAGCGCGCCGATCAGGCGGCCGCTCTTGCCCCTGGCCAGCTCGGCGACGTCGGGGTTCTTCTTCTGCGGCATGATCGAGGACCCGGTGGAGTAGGCGTCGTCCACCTCGATCCACCGGAACTCCTGCGAGGCCCACAGCACGACTTCCTCGCCGAGCCGGGAGATGTGCACGCCGATCATGGCCGCGCAGAACAGGAACTCGGCGGCGAAGTCACGGTCGGCGACGGCGTCCATCGAGTTCGGCGCGGGGGCGTCGAACCCGAGCTCGGCGGCAACCGCGGCGGGGTCGAGCGGCAGCGAGGACCCGGCCAGCGCGCCGGAGCCCAGCGGCGAGACCGCCGCGCGCCTGTCCCAGTCCCGCAGCCGGTCCACGTCGCGGGTCAGCGGGTGGACGTGGGCGAGAAGCTGGTGCCCGAACGACACCGGCTGGGCGTGCTGCAGGTGCGTCATGCCGGGCGCCGCGACGTCGGCGTTCTCCTCGGCCTGGCTGATCAGCGCGGTCTCCAGTTCGACCAGCCGGGAGACGATCGTGCGGACGTGGTCGCGCAGGTAGAGGCGCAGGTCGGTGGCGACCTGGTCGTTCCGGCTGCGGCCGGCCCGGAGCTTGCCGCCCAGCGAGCCGAGCCGCTCCAGCAGGCCGCGCTCCAGCGCGGTGTGCACGTCCTCGTCGGCGACCGTGGGACGGAACTCCCCCTTGCGGCAGGCCCGGTCGAGATCGTCGAGCGCGCCCAGCATGCGGTCGAGCTCCTCCTGCGTCAGCAGGCCGGCGCGGTGCAGCACGCGTGCGTGCGCGCGTGAAGCCAGCAGATCGTACGGCGCGAGCCGCCAGTCGAACTGCACACTCACCGACAGGCGCGTGAGGGCGTCCGCGGGTCCCCCCTCGAACCTGCCACCCCAGAGCCGCATCGGCTTGTTGTCCGCCACCGTGTTCTCCCTCCGAATTCCGAATCTCTGCCGACAAAGGTGACCGCGTGCGTTTGCGCAGAAGCCCTCGTACGGAGATCTCACGCCATTCCGGTCGTCCCTGGGACGAGCCCTCGGCACGTTTCTCCATTTGGATCCTCGCGTCGAATCCTCGTATCGGATCCTCGTGCGACTAATCCGCGACCTTAGCCGACGGACTGCCCGGTCCCCGCACACGGCCCGGGCCACGCGGGGTCACGCTTCGTCGTCTCCATGCGCGTGATCATGGAGGTCGGCGGTGAGCTTGTGCCTGGTCACGTCAGGCGTCCTTCGGGTGGCCAGACTGAGCAGGGACTCCGCCAGCGCCTGCCCTCCCGTAGGGCTCCTGCTGATCACGAGGATCGTGTCGTCACCGGCCACCGTGCCGAGGATCGAGTCCCAGCCCGCGTGGTCGACGGCCGAGGCGAGGAACTGGGCCGCTCCCGGAGGCGTGCGGAGGATCACCAGGTTGGCGGACGCCTCCGCCGACACCAGGAGTTCCTCGGCGATCCTGCGCAGGCGCGCGTCGGGATTCTCGGTGAAGCCGTTGGCGACGCCGGCCCGATAGATCGGGATCCGGCCGCCGCCCTCACCGGGCAGCGCGTAGACCAGAGTGCCGTCGTCGGCCCGCAGCTTGAGCGCGCCGAGCTCGTCGAGATCGCGGGACAGCGTGGCCTGGGTCACCTCCACTCCCTGCTCGGCCAGCAGCCTGGCCAGCTCGGGCTGCGAGCGGACCTTGTGCCGGGTCAGCAGCTCGACGATCCGGGCGTGCCGGGCCGCCTTGGTGAGCGGGATGCTCACAATCCCTCCGCGCTCCGCGTCACGAGCCAGTGCAGCAACGCCTTCTGCGCGTGCAGCCGGTTCTCCGCCTGGTCCCACACGACGCTGCGCGGTCCGTCGATGACGTCGGCGGCGATCTCCAGCCCCCGGTACGCCGGCAGGCAGTGCAGCACGATCGCGTCGGCGTCGGCCAGGGCGAGCAGGGCGGTGTTCACCTGGTAGGGCGTGAACGCCGCCACCCGCTCGTCCTTGCCGTCCTGACCCATCGAGACCCAGGTGTCGGTGGCGATCACATGCGCCCCGGCCGCGGCCGCCTCGGGATCGCTGAGCGCCACGACCGATCCCCCGGTGGCTGCCGCGATCTCGGCCGCCC
This sequence comes from Microbispora amethystogenes, assembly GCF_016863015.1. Lineage (GTDB taxonomy): Bacteria > Actinomycetota > Actinomycetes > Streptosporangiales > Streptosporangiaceae > Microbispora > Microbispora amethystogenes. The sequence goes on from NZ_BOOB01000043.1 coordinate 5,167, forward strand.
GGTCCAGCACCGCGGCGTCGGGCAGGTAACCCGCGGGCGCCCCGATCCGGACGTGCATCCCGGCCGTGGCGCAGCCCAGGAGGTAGGAGTGCGCCATGTTGTTGGCGCCGTCGCCCAGGTAGGCGAGCGTCAGCCCGGCGGCCGTGCCCTTGTGCTCCCGGATCGTCTGCAGGTCGGCGAGGATCTGGCAGGGGTGGAACTCGTCGGTCAGCGAGTTCACCACCGGCACCGACGAGTAGGCCGCCATCGTCTCGATGCGCTCCTGGCCTCCCGTGCGCCAGACGATCGCCGCGACCTGCCGCGACAGGACCCGCGCGGTGTCCTCGACGGGCTCGCCGCGTCCCATCTGCGAGGTGCCGCCATCCATGATCAGCGGTAGCCCGCCCAGCTCTGCCACGCCCACCGAGAACGAGGCGCGGGTCCGGGTCGACGGTTTGTCGAAGAGGAGAGCGACTGCCCGGGGGCCTTCGAACGGCCGGTAACCGAACCGGTCCTTCTTCATCGCCTCGGCGAGGTCGAGCACCTGCGCCTGCTCCTGGGGGGACAGGTCGTCGTCGCGGAGGAAATGCCGAACCCGCGCCGCGGTGGCGTCAGGCGCCGGGTTCGCGGCGGTGTCGATCAGGGTGTCAGGCATCGGCGGCCTCCAGGATGCCGGGCAGCGCGTCGAGGAAGACCCGCGCGTCGGACTCGGTGATCACAAGCGGCGGCGCGAGCCGGACCGCGTCGGGCTGCAGGGCGTTGACCAGGAAGCCGGCTTCCTGGGCCGCGGCCTGCACCTGTGCCGACCTGGGGGCGGTCAGCACGGCGGCGAGCCACAGTCCGCGCCCTCTGACGCCCTTGAGCAGCGGGTGCCGCACGGCGGCGATGCCCTCCGAGAGGAGCGCTCCCACACGCACCGCGTTGCCGAGCAGGCCGTCACGCTCGATGGTGCCGAGCACCGCCAGCGCCGCCGCGCACGAGACCGGGTTGCCGCCGAAGGTCGAGCCGTGGTCTCCCTTGGCGAAGACCTCACCGGCCTCTCCCAGGCCGATGCAGGCCCCGATCGGCATGCCCCCGCCGAGCCCCTTGGCCAGCGTCACGATGTCGGGGACGACTCCCTCCGCCTGGTGGGCGAACCAGTGTCCGGTGCGGCCGATGGCCGACTGGATCTCGTCGGCGACCAGGAGGGCGCCGGTGGCGGAGCAGATCTCCCTGGCCGCGCGGAAGTAGCCCTCGGGCGGCGGGACGACCCCGGCCTCGCCCTGCGTGGGCTCCAGGAAGACCGCGGCGCAGTCGTCGGTCACGGCGTTCTTGAGCGCGTCCGCGTCGCCGTACGGAACGAACCGCACGTCAAGCGGGAACGGGCCGAACTGGTCGCGGATCGACTGCTTGCCGGTGAGTGACAGCGCGCCGAGCGTGCGGCCGTGGAAGCCGTTCTCGGCCGCCACCATGTAGCCGCGGCCATGCGTCCGGCCGTACTTGATGGCGATCTTCAGCGCGGCCTCGTTGGCCTCGGTGCCGGAGTTGGCGAGGAAGACCCGGGCCGGCTCCCCGAGCAGGGTGCGCAGCCTCTCGGCGAGCAGCACCTCCTGCTCGTGCAGGAACAGGTTCGAGGTGTGGGCGAGCGTGGCGACCTGCCGCGACACCGCTTCGACCAGGGCCGGGTGGCCGTGCCCGAGCGAGCTCACCGCGATGCCGCCGATCAGGTCGAGGTAGCGGCACCCGTCCACGTCCCAGACGGCGCAGCCCTCGCCACGCGCCAGGGCGACGGGCGGCACCCCGTAGTTGTGCATGAACGCCGACGCGAAACGTCCGCGCAGTTCGTCGTTGCCGGTCACCTGGCATCTCCTCCGCTCACGACACCGCTCACGACACCGTCCGCGACCTCCGCGGGGCTCCGGCCGTCCGTCTCCGGGTCCGCGTCCGGCTCGACCATCGTGCCGATCCCCTCGTCGGTGAAGACCTCCAGCAGCAGGGCGTGCGGCACCCGCCCGTCGAGCACGTGCGCCTGCGGGACGCCGCCGCGCACGGCCGTCAGGCACGCCTCCATCTTCGGCACCATCCCGCTGGACAGCGAGGGCAGCAGCGCGGCGAGCTCCGAGGCGGTGATCCGGCTGACGACCTCCAGGCCCGAGCCTGGCTCCTCGCCATCGCCTGGAGGCTGCCAGTCCGCGTACAACCCCTCGACATCGGTCAGGACGATCAGCTTGGACGCCTTGAGCGCGACGGCGAGCGCCGCGGCCGCGGTGTCGGCGTTGACGTTGTATATCCCGCCGTCTTCACCGCGTGCCACCGAGGACACCACCGGGATGCGCCCGTCGTCCAGGAGTGCCCGCACGGCTCCCGCCTCGACGCGGACGATCTCCCCCACCTGCCCGATGTCGACTTTGACGCCGTCAACCGTCACGTGCTTGCGCTCGGCCGTGAACAGGTGGGCGTCCTCGCCGGACATCCCGACCGCGAACGGACCGTGTCCGTTGATCAGCCCGACGACGTCGCGGTTGACCTGCCCCACGAGGACCATCCGGACGACCTGCATGGCCTCGGGGGTGGTCACCCGCAGACCGGACACGAAGTGGCTGTCGATCCCGAGCAGGTCGAGGTGCGACTGGATCTGCGGCCCGCCGCCGTGCACGATGACCGGCCGCAGGCCCGCGTAACGCAGGAAGACCACGTCGGCGGCGAACTTCGCCCGCAGGTGCTCCTTGGTCATCGCGTTCCCGCCGTACTTGATGACGACGGTCGCGCCGTGGAAGCGGGAGAGCCAGGGCAGGGCCTCGATCAGCGTGTGCGCCTTGTCCAGGGCGCCGTTGCGTCGGACGCTCATGACGAGTACGCCGAGTTCTCGTGCACGTAGGCCGCCGTGAGGTCGGTGGTGTGCACGGTCGCGCTGTGCGGCCCGGCCGACAGGTCGATCGTGATGGTCACGTCGCGCGGACGCAGGTCCACCTTCGAGCGGTCGTCACCCGCCGCGCCTCCCCTGCAGATCCAGATGCCGTTGACGGCCACGTTGACCCGCTCGGCCTCGAAGACCGCATCGGTGGTGCCGACCGCGCTGACCACCCGGCCCCAGTTGGGGTCCTCTCCGTGGATCGCGCACTTCAGCAGGTTCGAGCGGGCCACGGCCCGGCCCACCGCCACCGCGTCGTCCTCCGACGCCGCGCCGACGACCTCGATGGCGATCGCCTTGGTGGCGCCCTCGGCGTCCACCAGAAGCTGCCGGGACAGGTCGGCGCAGACGGCCGTGACGACCTTCTCGAACTCGGCGAGGTCGGGGCGCACGCCGGACGCGCCGCTGGCGAGCAGCAGCACGGTGTCGTTGGTGGACATGCAGCCGTCGGTGTCGAGCCGGTCGAACGTCACCGACGTCGCCTTGCGCAGCACCGTGTCGAGTTCCTCGGACGTGAGATCGGCGTCGGTGGTCAGCACGCACAGCATGGTGGCCAGGCCGGGCGCGAGCATCCCCGCGCCCTTGGCCATGCCGCCCACCATGTAGCCCCCCTCGCCACGCCGGAAGGAGATCTTGCTGACGGTGTCGGTGGTCCGGATCGCGTCGGCCGCGGCCAGCCCGCCGTCCCGGCTGAGCTGGGCCGCCGCGGTTCCCACGCCGCCGAGCAGCGCGTCGAGCGGGAGCCTCTCGCCGATCAGCCCGGTCGAGCACACCGCGATCTCGGCGGCGGAGTCGCCGAGGACCTCGGCCGCCTTCTCGGCGGTGGCGTGGGTGTCCTGGAAGCCCAGCGGGCCGGTGCAGGCGTTGGCGCCGCCGGAGTTCAGCACGACCGCCCTGACCCGTCCGCCGTCGAGAACCTGGGCGGACCACAGGACCGGCGCGGCCTTGAACCGGTTGATGGTGAAGACCCCTGCCGCGGCCCGCGAGGGGCCGTCGTTCACGACCAGGGCGAGGTCGCGGGCGCCGCCGCTCTTGATCCCGGCGACGACCCCGGCGGCACGGAAGCCCAGGGGTGCGGTGACACTCATGCACGCTCCTCGGAAGGGAAGATCTTGCTCACGGGGCGACTCCATTGGTGGGAAGGCCGAGTTCTTCCGGAAGACCCAGCGCGAGGTTGGCGCTCTGGATCGCGCCGCCCGCGGTGCCCTTGGTGAGGTTGTCGATGGCGATGACGGCCACGATCCGCCCGGCCCGCTGGTCCAGGGCGACCTGCAGGACCGCGGTGTTCGCCCCGACCGTCATCGCCGTCGCCGGCCACACGCCCTCGGGCAGGAGGTGGAGGAACGGCTCGTCCTTGACCGCCGCCTCGTACGCCTCGCGCACGGCGGCGGGGGTCGTCCCGGAGATGGCGGTAGCCGTACAGGTGGCGAGGATTCCGCGGCTCATGGGCGCGAGGGTCGGCGTGAACGACACCCGGACGGGTCGTCCGGCGACCGCCGACAGGTTCTGCTCCATCTCCGGCGTGTGCCGGTGGACCCCGCCGACTCCGTACGCGCCGACTGAGCCCATGACCTCGCTGCCGAGCAGGTTGGCCTTGGGCGCGCGCCCCGCCCCGGAGGTGCCGCTGGCCGCGACCACCACCACGTCGGGCTCGGCGAGCCCGGCCGCGAAGGCGGGGAACAGCGCCAGGGTCGCGGCGGTCGGATAGCAGCCGGGCACGGCGATCCGCCGGGCGCCCCGCAGGACCTCCCGCAGGCCGGGCAGTTCGGGAAGGCCGTAGGGCCAGGTGCCGGCGTGGACGCCTCCGTAGAAAGCCGTCCACTCCTCCGCGCTGGCCAGCCGGAAGTCGGCGCCGCAGTCGACGACCAGCGTGCCGTCGCCGAGTTCGGCCGCGACGGCGGCCGACTGACCGTGCGGCAGCGCCAGGAAGACCACATCGTGCCCGGCCAGCGCCTGCGGGGTAGTCTGCTCGATGACCCGGTCGGCGAGGGACGGCAGGTGGGGCTGGTGCGCACCCAGTCTCGATCCGGCGCTGGACGCCGCGGTGAGCGCGCCGATCTCGACGGCGGGGTGGCCCAGCAGCAGGCGGAGCAGCTCTCCCCCCGCGTATCCGCTCGCTCCGGCGATCGCCGCCCTCATCGGCCCCCCAGACTCCTCTGCATGGCTATGCAGACAACCTCATGTTCTTGCTTGTGTAGAGAGTATGCACCGCCGGGCATGGGCATGCAAGCGGCGTTTCGCGAGGTGGACACCTGGCGGCCATACCTACCGGTCGGTATCGTGAAACCTCCGGTTAACGTATTCATCCGGGAGCACCTCCATCATGACGATCACGCATGAACAGGTCCAGGCCCAGCTCACCGCCCCCGGTCAGCTCTTCGAGATGGAGGAGATCGAGGTCGGCGGCGGCAGGATCCGGGCGTGGAAGCACGCCCCCGCGACCTTCCGCGCGCTCCTGGAGATCACCCGGTTCCACGGGGACAAGGTGTTCGTCGTCTACGAGGACGAGCGGATCACCTACGAGGAGCACTTCCGGCTGGTCGCGACCCTCGCCAACCGGCTCGTGGACGACTACGGCGTGCGCGCCGGCGACCGCGTCGCCCTCGCCATGCGCAACTACCCCGAATGGATCGTCTCCTTCTCCGCCGTGCTCGCCGCCGGCGCGGTGGCCGTACCGCTGAACGCCTGGTGGACCGAGCAGGAACTGGAGTACGCCCTCGGCGACTCGGGCGCGAAACTGGTGATCGCCGACGGCGAGCGCGCCGCGCGCATGTCCGGCAGCGGCCTGCCCGTGATCGTCGCACGTGGTGAGGGCGCCAACTGGGCCGGCGTCCTCGGCGAGGTCCGCGCCGACGTGACCCTGCCCCCGGTCGACCTCCGCCCCGACGACCCGGCGACCATCTTCTACACCTCCGGCACGACCGGCAGGCCCAAGGGCGCGCTCGGCAGCCACCGCAACCTCGGCCAGGCGCCGATGACCGTGGCGTACGCCATGATGCGCACCGTGGCCCTGGCGGGCAGGGACGTCTCCTCGGCGGCCGGCAAGCGCAGGATCACCCTGCTCACCGTGCCGCTCTTCCACGTCACCGGGTGCTTCGCCGTACTGATGACCACGATGTTCAGCGGCGGCGGGCTCGTGCTGATGTACAGGTGGGACCCCAAGCGGGCCCTGGAGCTCATCGAACGCGAGCGGGTCACCATCCTGAGCGGCGTCCCGACCAACGCGTGGCAGCTGCTGTCCCATCCGGGCCTGGACGGGCACGACATCTCGTCGCTCGGCTCGATCTCGTACGGAGGGGCGCCCGCGCCGCCCAAGCTGCTGGAACGGATCACCGAGACACTTCCCGAGCGCACGCCCGCGAACGGGTACGGCATGACCGAGACCACCGCGCCGGCCATCTACAACAGCGGCCGGGACTACCTGGCCAAGCCCGGCAGCATCGGCCGCCCGCTCGCGGTGGTGGACGTGAGGATCTGCGACCCGTACGGCGCGGAACTGCCGCCCGGCGAGGTCGGCGAGCTGTGCGTGCGCGGGCCGATCGTGATCAGCGGCTACTGGAACCGCCCGGACGCCACCGCCGAGACGTTCGTGGACGGCTGGCTGCACACCGGCGACCTGGCCCGCGTCGACGAGGACGGCTTCGTCTACATCGTCGACCGGGCCAAGGACATGGTCATCCGCGGTGGCGAGAACGTCTACTGCGCCGAGGTCGAGGCCGCCCTGTTCGAGCATCCGGCGGTGGACGACGTGGCCGTGATCGGCGTACCCGACGACGAGATGGGTGAGCAGGTCGGCGCGGTGGTCCGGCTGAAGCGGGGCGCCGAGGCCGGCGGCGAGGAACTGCGCGACTTCCTGCGCGACCGGATCGCGGCGTTCAAGGTGCCGTCGCGGTTCTGGTTCAGGGAGGCCGAACTGCCGCGCAACCCCGGCGGCAAGGTGCTCAAGACCCGCCTGCGCAAGGAGACCCTGGGACTCTAGCTGGGCCTCTGGCTGGGCCTCGGCGTCGCCGGGCAGAACTCGGCGACGTTGGCCGCCGTGGTGAGCTCCGCCTGGTTCACGGTGTCGCCGTTCAGGTCGAAGGACAGGGTGTGGCGGCCGTCCCGGGTGCCCGCCATCCAGGTGAGCGAACCGAAGATGGTGCCGCCGTGTCCGTACACCGTGACCCCGCAGGGCAGGGTGACCATCATGAGGCCGAGCCCGTAGCGGTACGGGCCGGGTCCGTGGAAGACGTCCGACTTCGGCGTCGGGGTGAGCATCTGCTCCAGCAGCGCCGCCGGCAGCAGGCGCCCGGAGAGCAGCGCCGCGTCGAACCGGCTCAGGTCGCCGACAGTGGAGATCATCTCACCGGCGGCCCCGGCCCAGGACGGGTTGAACCGCGAGAGGCGGTCCTTGCTGTACGCGTGGATGAAGGGCGCGCGGACGTCCGGCGAGGTGCCGGGGAAGTAGGTCTCCCGCAGGCCCAGCGGGCGCAGGACGCGCCGGGTGATCTCCTCCGCGTACGGGTGCCCGGTCACCCGGCGGACGATCATCCCGAGCAGGGTGTAGTTGGTGTTCGAGTACTCCCAGGACGTCCCGGGCGGGAACACCGGCGGATGGCTCAGCGCGTAGCCCACCAACTGGCGTGGCGTGAAGCCCGTCAGCGGGTCATGGTCGAGTGCCTCCGGCACGCGGCGGTCCTTCGTGTAGTTGAACAGCCCGCTCGTGTGGTTGAGCAGCATCCGCACGGTGACCGCCCGCCCGTCGTTGCCGTTGCCGGTGACGAGCCCCGGCAGCCACCGCTCGACCGTGTCGTCCAGCCGTAGGCGGCCCTCGGCGACCAGTTGCAGGACGACGGTGGCGACGAAGGTCTTGGTCGTGCTGCCGACGCGGAACCGCATGTCGGCGCGGGGCCGCTCGCGGGTCCGCGTGTCCGCCAGGCCCCGCGCGACCGTCTCCGTACGGCCGGCCTTCGACACCTCGGCCAGCGCGCCGGGAGAGCCCTCGCGGACCGCCCGGTCGAGCACGGCCCCCAGCTCCGACCCCGGGACGCTGCCGGCGACGGACGCCACGGGCGCCCGCGGTCCCGGCTCGGCCACGGGCGCGGGAGCAGCGGCTCCGAGGATCAGAACCGAGGCCGTCAGCGAGCGAAGCGCCTTCGTCCCGCACGAGATGAGGCCCATGCCGACTCCTTCCGGCCAGGGCCGGCGCATCCGTCCGGACGCGCCGGCGACCCGCAGGATGAGCATTCCCCGCAGAGGGCCGGCGCAGCGTACGGAGACCTCCCGCGACCGCGGGATCTACCGCCTGGCGAAGACGGGAGTCGTCACCTGTGCCGCCCCAAGGACGAGCCGCGGCAGATGAGGTTCTCAGTCCCGTGGCAAGGACAGCCTGATCTGTCTCGATGCTGGTGACGTTGGCGTCCCCGAGGCGATGAGCCGGCAGCCCGCCGTCCATCCCGTACCGGTGCCGATCTCCAGGACTTCGTCGCCCTCGTACGGGTCGAGCAGATTCAGATCAGATATCCCGGCCCGCCGCCCGGGGAGTGTAGAGAGCGGTCACCCTGAATGGTTGACCATGGTTGGACACGGTGACCGTCTGCTGACGACCGTCGTCGAGGACGTCCAAGGCCAAAGAGAACGAACAAGAGTGCCTCAGGGTGGAGGCGTAGATCAGAAATGCTATATCCTCGTCTCGCTTCAGGGAGATGCTCCTGAGCGAGAAATAGTCTCCCCTGGGATCAAAGCCCTTCAGCATTTGAGCACGCGGCCGAGGCCTGTCTAAATCGAAGTACAGCCGAGTGATCTCGTCCGAGGCCCCGCTGCAGAAGGAACAGGCGAGGCCATGGGCGTAAGGGTCAGATGCGGGGCGACGGAAGCCAGGTTCCTCGACGACGAAGGGGGCGGCTGACTGACGGTGGCGCAACCGCCGCAGGAGAAGAGGAACCGGACAACGCGTTCTGGATCGCCCATGTGATGAGCCCGGCTACCACAGTCGCCGCGATCGTGGTGCCGGTCCATTTGATGACGGCCGGGCGTTTCAACCAGTTGACGGTTCTCGTCCAACGACCGGCCGACGACGGGCGTGAGTCCATCCGCATGCTCCCGATCCGACGCCATGACCGCCGCACGGTATCACACGCTTTTAGGAGAAATCCGCAGCCCTATCAGGATTACATCATTTCGGCATCCTCGCCGAGGCATTGACATCAGAGACAATGACCGTATGAGCATTGACACACCCCCTGTAGGACAAGAGCGGCACCGTGTTTGATTTCACCCATATCGACTATGTCTTTTCACGCTTGGGCGCCGGGCAGGTTGTTGTGCGTCGCGCTGCGGCCGACCTCACGGCGGCGGTGCCGTCGCCGGCGTCCCGGCAGCGCGACGGGAGGACCGCCGAGCATGCGCTCACCCATCAGCGGAGCGGAAGGCATCCACGGCGACGTGAAAAGTTCATCGGAGTTCCAGCAGCTCAAGCCTGGTCTGATCGACATCTGACTGAAACATTTCTGGCCAGTCTTTGACATGTTTCGGTGATGGTTTCCAGAATGAGGCCTCGGCGAACCCCCGGGGCCGGGCGTCGCTCCCCACCCAGGACACCGCGCCGCCCGGCCCGCCACCGTGCCCGATCACAGGGTTCCGACTTGAGGAGCAAAGATGGCCGACAGCGCCGTGCCCGTCGTCAGACGTCCCGGTTTACGCAAGTCCCTCGCCGCCGCGCTCGCGAGCGTCGCCGCCGCGGCACTGGCGACCGTGGCCCTGTCCCCGACCGCGGCCAACGCCGCCGACTGCAGCGCCGGATACGTCGGCCTCACCTACGACGACGGACCCAACCCCAGCAACACCACCAACCTGCTCAACACCCTCAAAGCCAACGGCCTGCGCGCCACCATGTTCAACATCGGGCAGAACGCGCAGAACAACCCCTCACTCGTGAGGGCGCAGGTCGACGCCGGGATGTGGGTGGGCAACCACAGCTACACCCATCCGCACCTCACCCAGCAGAGCAGCTCCCAGATCCAGTCGGAACTCCAGCGGACCCAGCAGGCCATCCAGCAGGCCACCGGAACCGCACCCAAGCTGTTCCGGCCCCCGTACGGCGAGACCAACAACACCCTCAAGTCCGTCGAACAGCAGCTCGGCCTCCGGGAGATCATCTGGGACGTCGACTCCCAGGACTGGAACGGCGCCAGCACCTCCCAGATCGTCCAGGCCGCCGGCCGTCTCCAGAACGGCCAGATCATCCTCATGCACGACCAGTACTCCACCACCGTCGCCGCCATCTCCCAGATCGCCGCCAACCTCCGCAGCCGCAACCTCTGCGCCGGCATGATCTCCCCCAGCACCGGACGCGCCGTCGCCCCCGACGGCAGCGGCCCGGGTTCCCCGTCTCCGTCGATCCCGCCGCAGTCCCCCAGCGCGACCCCCACCTCCGGTGGTGGCAGTGGGGCGATCAAGGGCGTGGCCTCCGGCCGGTGCCTGGACGTGCCCAACGCCAGCCAGAGTGACGGCACGCAGGTGCAGCTGTACGACTGCAACGGCCAGAGCAACCAGACCTGGTCGTCCTCGTCCTCCGGCGAGATCCGGGTCTACGGCAGCAAGTGCCTCGACGCCGGCGGCACCGGCAACGGCGCCGTCGTACAGATCTACTCCTGCCACGGCGGCGACAACCAGAAGTGGCGGGTGAACTCCGACGGCAGCATCCAGGGCGTCCAGTCCGGGTTGTGCCTCGACGCCGCCGGAGCCGGCACGGGCAACGGCACCAAGCTCCAGCTCTACAGCTGCCACGGCGGCACCAACCAGAAGTGGACCTGGACCAGGTAGTCCGCCTGGGCTGACCACCGGGAACGGTGCGGCGCTCTCCGGGAGCGCCGCACCTTCTTGCTGTCCGGGTGTGCTCCGCGACCGCGGTGCCGTCATGGAAAGCCCGCGTTCCGGCAGGGGACAGCGGGGGGAACACTTCGCGTGACGCTCACGCGTTGCTACCGTGAGTGCATGACGGCTGAGGTGTGGAGCCAAGTACCCATGAGCGGTCTATGTGGCGTCCCGCGCTGGGTCTTCCCTCCCCCGGAAGGATTTCGGGCCACCGACCTCGATCACATGCCGCAACTCCCTGCGCACACAGAGTTGATTGACGGAAGCTTGGTCTTCGTGAGATCCCGAGCTTCCTTCCACACACTGATGTTGTTCCTCCTGGAGCGGGAACTGCGCCGTTACGTCCCCTCTCAGCTACGCGTACGTCGCGACATGAGCGTCGTTCTCGGAACTCGCCAGAGGCCCGAGCCCGACATGGTGATCATTCGCGCGGAGGCGGTGCAGGGAACAGGCGAGACCGCCTATCAGGCCGGCGATGTGATCCTGGTTGTGGAGGTCGTCTCGCCCGAGTCCGAGGAGCGGGACCGCAAGCGTAAGCCGCAGCTCTACGCAGAGGCGGGGATCGCGCACTTCTGGCGCATCGAGAACCAGTCCGGGCGGCCCACGGTCTACGTGTACGAACTCGATCCCGCCACCGCCGCGTACGCGCTGACCGGGATCTACCACGACCGGCTCAAGGTGTCGGTGCCCTTCGACGCCGACATCGACCTCGCCGAGATCGACGAGCTGTAGGCCCCGGCCCTCCCCCATCGCGACGCGCGCCGGCACGGGCGCGCATTGACTGCGATCGGCAGGTTCTGCCACGATCGCGGCAAAGTTGGCATTGCTCCTCTGGTTACCCCCGCGTATCGTCCAGAGTTGAGCCCGACTCACGTTCACGCGCGTGACAGCACCACCCTGCCGTCCCTTCACCCCCTGACACCGCGAAGGGAAGTTCCCCCATGCACGCGCGCCTTCGACGGGCGATCACCGCTGCCGTCGCGCTGGCCCTCGTCGCCGTCGGCCTGCCGGCGACGACGGCCGTAGCCGCCCCCTACTATCCGCCTGACGACTACTGCCTGGGCCAGTGCGCGGACATCCTGCCGCCCGGGCAGAACGGCAACGCCACGCTCGTGGACATCCTGGGCAACCAGACTCTGGGCACCTACCCGGCCCACAGCAGGGACCAGCTCGGCAGGTACGCCGACCTGATCTCCGGCTACACCGGGCTGACCGACGAGCAGATCTCCGCGTTCTTCGGCGACAGCGGCTTCGGCGTGCCGGCGAACCAGGTCGAGAGCACGGTCAGCCCGCGATCGGACGTCACGATCGTCCGGGACAAGGCCACCGGCGTGCCGCACGTCACCGGCACCACCCGCGAGGGCACGATGTTCGGCGCCGGATACGCCGGGGCCCAGGACCGCCTGTGGCTCATGGACCTCATGCGGCACGTCGGCCGGGGCGAGCTGACGCCGTTCGCCGGGGGCGCGGCGGGCAACCGGGAGCTTGAGCAGAGCGTCTGGCGCAACTCCCCCTACACCGAGGCCGACCTCCAGGCCCAGATCGACCGGCTGCGGACCTCCGGCGGCCGCGGCGCCCAGCTCTACACCGACGTGCAGAACTACATCGCCGGGATCAACGCCTACATCGACCGCTGCATGTCCGCGCGCAACTGCCCGGGCGAGTACGTCCTCACCGGCCACCTCGACGCGATCACGAACGCGGGAGGCCCGAAGTACTTCACGACGACCGACCTGGTCGCCGTCTCCGGGGTCATCGGCGGCCTGTTCGGCGGGGGCGGCGGCGCGGAGATGCGGTCCGCCCTCGTACGGGTGGCCGCGCGGGCGAAGTTCGGCGCCACCGAGGGCGACCGGGCCTGGGCGGCCTTCCGTTCCCAGAACGACCCGGAGACCGTGCTCACGCTGCACGACGGGCAGAGCTTCCCCTCCGGCACGGCGCCGTCCGGCGCCACCGGCGTCGTGCTGCCCGATGCGGGCACGGCGGCCCCCGTCGACGTAACGGCGAACGAGACCGGCAGCGCGACCTCCCCCACGACGGCGGTCACGAGCGCGCTGACCGGGCTGACCGTGGACAACTCCCGGCCCGGCATGTCGAACGCGCTCGTGGTCTCGGCCGCCAAGGCGACCGGCGGCCACCCGATCGCCGTGTTCGGCCCGCAGACCGGCTACTTCGCGCCGCAACTGCTCATGCTGGAGGAGCTGTCCGGCCCCGGCATCCGGGCGCGGGGGGCGGCGTTCGCCGGGCTCAACCTCTACGTGCTGCTCGGCCGCGGCACCGACTACGCCTGGAGCGCCACGTCGGCCGCCGAGGACATCACCGACACGTACGCGGTGACGCTGTGCGACCCGAACGGCGGCACGCCCACGCTGTCGTCGGACCACTACCTCTACCACGGCACCTGCACCGCAATGGAGACGCTGAAGAAGACCAACTCCTGGAAGCCGAACACGGCCGACTCCACCGCCGCCGGTTCCTACGACCTCGTCATCAAGCGGACCAAGTACGGCCTGGTGACCTGGCGGGGGATGGCCGGCGGCGTGCCGACGGCGTTCACGGCGCTGCGCTCGACCTACCAGCACGAGACGGACTCCGCGATCGGCTTCCAGATGTTCAACGACCCGGCCGAGATGGGCTCGCCGGCGGCCTTCACGAACTCGGCGTCCAAGATCGGCTTTGCCTTCAACTGGTTCTACGTGAACTCCGCCGACACGGCGTACTTCATGTCCGGCAACGTCCCGGTGCGCTCGGCGGTGTCCGATCCGAACCTGCCGATGGCGGGCGACGCGGCACACGAGTGGAGCGGCTTCGACCCGGCGGCCAACACGGCGACTTACACGCCGCCCTCTGCCCACCCCCAGGGCGTCAACCAGGACTACTTCGTGAGCTGGAACAACAAGCAGGCCAAGGACTACGGCGCGGCCGACGGCAACTTCAGCTTCGGTCCGGTGCACCGCGCCGACCTGCTCGACGCGCCGCTCCGGGCCGCCCTGTCCGCGGGCCCGGTCGACCGGGCGGGGGTGGTGAAGATCATGGCCTCGGCCGCCGTCACCGACCTGCGCGGGTGGAAGGTGCTGCCGAAACTGCTCCGGGTGATCGGCAGCGCGTCCGTGTCCGATCCCGCCCTGGCCTCCGCCGTCACCAAGCTGTCGGCCTGGGCCGACGCGGGCGCCCGGCGGCAGGAGACCGCCAAGGGGAGCAAGACGTACGCGCACGCCGACGCTATTCGGATATTCGACGCATGGTGGCCGAAGCTGGTGCGGGCGCAGTTCCGGCCGGGCCTCGGTGACGGGCTCTACGAGTCGCTGACCGGGGCGCTGCAGATCAACGAGTCGCCGTCCGGGCACCAGCAGGGCGACGTCTCCACGCTGCCCGGGTCGGCCAACGAGTCGCAGCCGCACAAGGGCTCGGCGTTCCAGTACGGCTGGTGGGGTTACGTCGACAAGGACATCCGGGCCGTGCTGGGCGATCCGGTGAGCGCTCCCCTGCCGGCGAAGTACTGCGGCGCGACCGTGGCGGCCTGCCGTACGGTCCTGCTGGACAGCCTGTCGGCCGCGCTGGCCGAACCGGCGGCGACGACCTACCCCGGTGACGACTCCTGCTCCGCCGGAGACCAGTGGTGCGCCGACGCTATTCGGCAGTCGCCGCTCGGCGGGATCAAGCAGTCGCTGATCTCCTGGCAGAACCGGCCGACCTACCAGCAGGTGGTCTCGTTCCCGGCGCACCGGGGCGACGACGTGAGCGACCTCGCGCTGGGCCGTACGGCGAGCGCCTCGAGCACCGAGGGCTCGAACGCGCCCGGGCGGGCGGTGGACGGAGACCCGGCGACCCGGTGGGCCAGTGGATGGAGCAACAACCAGTACATTCAGGTCGATCTCGGCTCGGCGAGGACCGTGCGGCGGGTCATCCTGCGCTGGGAGTCGGCCTACGGCTCGTCGTACCGGATCGAGACGTCGCCCGACGGCGCCGCGTGGACCACCGCCGCGCAGACGACCACCGGCGACGGCGGCGTGGACACCGTGACGTTCGCCCCGGTCGGCGCGCGGTACGTGCGCATGCAGGGGGTCAAACGCGCCACCCTCTTCGGCTACTCGCTGTACTCCTTCGAGGTGTACGGGAGGTGACGCGCCCGCGGGCGAGCGCCGGCGACAGACCGGCGCCCGCCCGCGATCGTGCTCGTCAGGCGCCGCGGAGGTGGGCTCCGGTGCGCTCGGCCGCGAGGGCGACGGCGGCGTCCCGCGCCGCCGTGGTCTCCTCGGCCGTGAGCGTGCGGTCCGGCGCCCGGAACCGCAGCGTGTAGGCCAGGGACTTGTTGCCCTCGCCCACCTGCGGCCCGGTGTAGACGTCGAACAGCCTGATCGACTCCAGCAGGCCGCCCGCGCCCTCGCGCAGGGCTGCCGCCACCTCCGCGACCGGGGTCGCGGCGGGAACGGTCAGCGCGACGTCCTGGGTCGCCACCGGGTAGGCGGACACGGGAGGCGTCTGCACCGGCCCGGCGGGCCGCAGCAGCGACAGCTCCAGCTCCATCGCGCACGTGCGCGGCGGCAGGCCGTACGCCTCGATCACCCGGGGATGCAGCTCACCGGCGTGACCGGCGAGCACCTGCTCCCCGGTCTCCGGGTCCGGCACGGTCAGCGCGGCGCAGCGCCCGGGGTGCCAGGGCTCGTGCCGGTCGGCCCGTACGGCGAGCTCGACGCCGGCCGCCCGCGCGACCGTGCGGGCCGCCTCGACGGCGTCCGCCCAGGTCGCCTGCCTGCCCTCACCCCACCAGCCGGAGCGGTGGAACTCCCCGGCGAGCACCACGGCCACCCGGAACGGCTGCCGCGGCAGCGCGCTCTCGATCGCCGCCAGGTCCTCCTCGGAGGGCCGGTGATCGACCGGGAGGATCGGGGCCGTCGCGGGCGCGTCCGGAGCGGGCCGGTAGACCAGCCCCGACTCGAAGAGCGCCACGTCGGCGAACCCACGGCCCACGTTGCGCACCAGCGTCTTCAGCAGACCCGGCAGCAGCGTGGTCCGCATGTACGGCTCGTCCTCGCTGAGCGGGTTGACCAGCCGGGTCGTCCGCCTGCGCGGGTCCTGCTCCGGCAGCAGGAGGTTGTCGAGGTCGCGCGGGCCCATGAACGGATAGGCGAGCACCTCGACGTATCCCGCGTGGGCCAGGGCCCGGCCGACGCGGCGGCGCTGCCGCTGCTCCTCGGTCAGCCCGCCGCCGGCGGGGGCGGGCGGCAGCACCGACGGGATGCGGTCGTAGCCTTCGAGCCGGATGACCTCCTCCGCGAGGTCGTTCGGGTCGGTGAGGTCGGGCCGCCAGCTCGGCGGGGTGACCGTGATCAGGTCCTCGCCCTGGACGGTCAGCTTCCCGGCGAGGTCGCCCGAGGCGAGCACCCCGGTCGCGGCGACGCCCTGGCCGCCGCTCGGGCCGCCGCTCTGGGGGGAGGCGGCGGCGCCCTCGGTCACCACGCAGCCGACCTGCTCCAGCCGGCGGATCACCGTCTCCCGCCCGTAGGTCACGCCCGCGACGCGGTCGGGATGGCCGGCCGGGATCGTGATCCGCACCGGGGCGACGTCCACCTGCGCGTGCGTCACGCCGGGGTCGGCGACGGCCCCGCCCAGCTCGGCCAGGAGCCGGACGGCGCGCCAGGACGCTGCCAGCGGCAGCTCCCGGTCGACGCCGCGCTCGAACCGCTTGGACGCCTCGCTCACCAGGTTGTGCCGCCGCGACTCCCGGGCGATGCCGGTGGCGGAGAAGTGGGCCGCCTCGATCACGATGTCGGTCGAGGTCTCGGAGATCTCCGTGTGCAGGCCGCCCATCGTGCCCGCCATCGAGATCGGGCCCGAGTCGTCGGTGATGAGGATGTCCTCCTGGTGGAGCGTCCGCACGACGTGGTCGAGCGTCTCCAGCGTCTCCCCCGGACGGGCCCGCCGTACGACGATCGGGCCGGACAGGCGCGACCGGTCGAAGGCGTGCAGGGGCTGGCCGAGCTCCAGCATCACGTAGTTGGTGACGTCGACGGCCAGCGACACCGAGCGCATGCCGGCGCGGGCCAGCCGCACCCGCATCCACAGCGGCGACTCGGCGGCGGGGTCGAACCCGGTCGCCGAGCGCAGCACGAACCGGTCGCAGGCGGTCGGGTCGCCGATCGACGCCGGCCAGGACTCGCCGTCGCCGTCCGGCGTCTCGATCGCGGCGGGGTCGCGGAACGGCACGCCGAAGG
The DNA here is from genome assembly GCF_016863015.1 of Microbispora amethystogenes. Lineage (GTDB taxonomy): Bacteria > Actinomycetota > Actinomycetes > Streptosporangiales > Streptosporangiaceae > Microbispora > Microbispora amethystogenes. The sequence goes on from NZ_BOOB01000043.1 coordinate 22,102, forward strand.
CGGTCGCCGCCTCGCGGGCGACGCCCCGGATCGACAGGGCGTATCCCCGGTCGGTCGCGACCTCCAGTTCGAGCACGTCGTCACGCAGGCCGAGCAGCTCGACGACGTCCGCGCCGATCGGGGTGTCCTGCGGCAGCAGCAGGATGCCCGGGGACGACTCGGCGACGCCGAGCTCGGCCTCCGAGCAGATCATGCCGTCCGACAGCCGCCCGTACGTCTTGCGGGACCCGATCTCGAAACCGCCGGGCAGCACGGCGCCGGGCAGCGCGACCGGGACCACCGCGCCCTCGGAGAAGTTCGTCGCGCCGCAGACGATCTCGCGCGGCGTGGCCTCGCCGACCTCGACCCGGCAGTGCCGGATGGGCTTCTTGAACCCGGTCAGCTCCTCGATCTCGAGGACCCGGCCGACCACGATGTTCTTGATCTCGTGGCCGTGCGAGTGGATGGCCTCAAGCTTGAGGCCGGCGGCGGTGAGCCGGTCGGCCACCTCCTGCGCGGTGACCGCGGGGAGATCGACGTACTCCCGCAGCCATGAAAGCGGGACCTTCATCAGACCTCCATCCCGAACGGCAGGGTGAACCGGACGTCGCCCTCGACCATGTCACGCATGTCCTCGGCGTTGTGGCGGAACATCAGCGTCCGCTCCACGCCCATGCCGAAGGCGAACCCGGAGTAGACGGCGGGGTCGGCGCCGCAGGCGATCAGCACGCGCGGGTTGACCATCCCGCAGCCGCCCCACTCGATCCAGCCCTCCGACTTGCAGGTGCGGCAGGGCGGGTTGCCCGGCACCGCGGAGGAGCCCCGGCAGACGAAGCAGCGCAGGTCGAGCTCGGCCGACGGCTCGGTGAACGGGAAGTAGTGCGGCCGGAAGCGGGTCGTGATGCCGGCGCCGAACATCACCTCGGCGAACCGGTCGAGCGTGCCCTTCAGGTGGGCCATCGTCAGACCCTTGTCGACCGCCAGGCCCTCGACCTGGTGGAAGACCGGAGTGTGCGTGGCGTCGAGCTCGTCGGTGCGGAAGGTCTTGCCCGGCGACACCACGTACACGGGCAGCGGGCGCGACAGCAGGGCCCTGATCTGCACCGGCGAGGTCTGGGTGCGCAGGACCTTCCCCGAGTCGACGCTCTCCACGAAGAACGTGTCGTGATCGGACCTCGCGGGGTGGTCGGGCGCGATGTTCAGCGCGTCGAAGTTGAACCACTCGCCTTCGAGCTCGGGCCCCTCGGCCACCTCGTAACCCATCGCGACGAAGGCGTCGGCGATGCGCTCCTGCAGGGTGGTCAGCGGGTGGCGGGCGCCGCGCGGCGCGTGGTCCCACGGCAGCGTGACGTCGACGGTCTCCTCGATGAGGACCCGCGCGTCGCGCTCGGCCTCCAGCTCGGCCTGACGGGCGGCCAGCGCCTCGCCGATCGCCTTGCGCGCGGCGCCGATCCGCTTGCCCGCCTCTGCGCGGGCGGCGGGCGGGAGCGCGCCGATCTCACGGTTGGCCAGCGCGATCGGCGAGCGGTCGCCCGCGTGCGCCAGCCTGGCCTGCTTCAGGTCGTCGAGGTCGCGCGCCGCCGCTACGGCGGCGAGGGCGTCCGCCTGTGCCCGCGCGACCTCGTCGGCGTGCAGCGGCGTCACCTCGACCGGGTCATAGGTGTTCGACAAGAGAGAGCTCCGTATCCAGGGGCCTGCGAGCGCCCTGCGCTCAGCGTGGTCAGTTTAGTCCGATCAGCCCACCGGGCCGTCCTCCGCGCGAGGGCCTGTGGAAAAGCTCAGGCGAAGTCGGGGGTGCCGGTGGGCAAGGTAAATCGGAACTCGGCGCCGCCGCCGGGCGCGCGCTGCACGCTGATCGTGCCGCCGTGGGCCTCGACGAGACCCTTGACGATGAACAGGCCGAGGCCGGTGCCGCCGCGGCGGCGGCCGTTGCCCCGCCAGAACTGGCGGAAGACGCGGCCGACCAGCTCGGGCGCCACGCCCTCGCCCTGGTCCCGCACCGACACCGCCACACCCCACTCGACCGGCTCCACCACTACGGTCACGGTACCGCGTCCGTGGCGCACCGCGTTCTCCACCAGGTTGCCGAGAACCTGGTCGATCTTGTCCTGGTCGAGCCACGTCTCGGGCAGCTCGCCGAGGACCTCCAGCCGGAAACGGTCCTCCGGCTCTCCCGCCGCCACCCGGCCGGCGATGATCCGGCGCGCCCGGGCCGGCACGTCCACGACCTGCCGGTGGATCTCCAACCGGCCCGACTCGATCCGCGAGACGTCGAGGAGCTCCGTGATCAGCCGCGTCACCCGGTCGGCGTCCGCGTTGACCGTCTCCAGCATGACGAGCTTCTGCGCGTCGGTGAGCCGCTCCCACTTCGCCAGCAGAGTCGCGGTGAACCCCTTGACGCTGGTCAGCGGAGAGCGCAGCTCGTGCGCGACCGTGGACACCAGGTCGGCGCGGCTGCGTTCGACCCGTGCGCGCGCCGACGCGTCGCGCAGCGTGATGACGACCCGCCGCACCTCGCCGCCGCGCTCCGGCTCCCGGACGAAGCGCGCGGCGACCAGCAGTTCCTGCCGCCCGGGCAGGTGCAGCGGCCGTTCGGGCTGGCGGCTGCGGGTGCACAGCCCGCCGTGCGGGTCGAGCCACTTCCACCAGTCGCGGCCGTCCTGGTCGCGCAGCGGCAGGACGTCACCGATGAGCCGGCCCACCGCCGCCCGCCGGGTCACCCCGGTCAGCCGCTCCGCCGCCCGGTTGACCATCAGGATCACCCCGTCGGGATCGGTGGCGACGAGGCCGTCGGGAAGGTCGTCGACGTCGATGCGCGCCCGCCCTCCGGCGTCCCCTTCAGGGGTGCCGCCGGGGGTGTCGTCACCTCGCACGAGACCGCCTCCTGAAGCTCCGGAACTGCGCGCGCCGCCCCTTCCCGCGCGGCTTCTTCGCCGACAATAGCGGGTTTCCGCGGCGCCGCAGCAGCCTCAGCGGCCGGGGGTGGTGGGTTCTTCCACGGTTTGTAAGATCTGCCGCTGAACCCGCGCGGAAGAGTAGAGACACACCGCCGCGGCGGTGGCGAGATTGAGGCTCTCGGCCCGTCCGTAGATCGGGACGCGGACGACCTCGTCGGCCAGGGCGAGGAGCTCGGGCGGCAGCCCCCACGCCTCGTTGCCGAACAGCCAGGCGGTTGGCGCGTCCAGCGCGACCTCGTCGAGCGTCCGGGTGCCCGCTCCGTCCGCGGCCAGCACGCGCAGCCCGGCCTCCCGCACGTGCCGTACGGCGTCGGCCACGGAGGTGCCGGTCACCACGGGGAGGTGGAAGAGGCTCCCCGCGCTCGCCCGCACGCACTTGCCGTTGTACGGGTCGACCGAGGCGTCGGTGAAGACCACGGAGTCGGCGCCCGCGGCGTCGGCCGTACGCAGGACGGTGCCCGCGTTGCCGGGGTCGCGGACGTGGGCGAGGATCGCCACCAGCCGGGACGTGGGCGTGACCGCCTCCGCCAGCGGGACGTGCACGAAGCGGCACACGGCCAGCAGCCCCTGCGGGGTGACGGTCTGGGTCAGCTCGGCCATGACCTCGCCGCTCGCGCGGTGCACGGGCACGCCGGCCGCGTGGGCGGCCGCCACGATGTCGGCGTGCCGCGCCTCGGCCTCGACCGTCGCGAACAGCTCCGCCGTGACGTCCTTGACCGCGAGCGCCTCACGGACGGCCTGCGGCCCCTCGGCGAGGAACGCCCTGTCCCGGTCGCGGAAGGCGCGTTTGGTCAGCCTTCGGGCCGCCTTGACCCGCGGCGACCTGATGTTGGTGAGCTCCGCCATCCCTGCTCATTCCCCCCTTGACGTCGATGAGGGCCCACCGCAGGCGGCGGGCCCTCGTCGGAGCAGGTCTCAGGCGACCGGCGCGTTCACGTCGGACGGGAGCGCCTTCTTGGCGGACTCGACCAGCGTGGCGAAGGTCGTGGCGTCGTTGACCGCGAGGTCCGCGAGGATCTTGCGGTCCACCTCGATGCCCGCGAGGCGCAGGCCCTGGACGAACCGGTTGTAGGTCATGCCGTTGGCGCGGGCCGCCGCGTTGATCCGCTGGATCCACAGACGGCGGAACGTGCCCTTCTTGTCCTTGCGGTCCCGGTACGCATAGGTCATCGAGTGGAGCATCTGCTCCTTGGCCTTGCGGTAGAGGCGCGACCGCTGCCCCCGGTAACCGCTTGCCCGCTCGAGTACGACCCGGCGCTTCTTCTTGGCGTTGAGCGCCCGCTTCACGCGTGCCATGTTGTTCTATCTCCCCGGGTCGTTACTACTTTGCGAGCAGCTTCTTGATCTTCTTGGTGTCGGCGTCGGACATGACGACGGCACCCTCGAGACGGCGCGTACGGGTGGACGGCTTGTGCTCGAACAGGTGCTGCCGGTTGGCGCGGCGGCGGACAACCTTGCCGGTGCCGGTGAGCCGGAACCGCTTCTTCGCACCGCTGTGCGTCTTCATCTTCGGCATCTCAGCCGTCTCTCCCTCTTTGGTCCGTGCCGACGGCCCGGGCCGGTAACCCGAGCCGGCGGCTGCCTGACTCCGCGAGACCGTCCCGGTCTCGGATTCCGCGTGACGTTGCGGGCGCCCCGCCCGGTGGTTCAGGCGGGCGTCACTGCACCGGGGCGGCCTGCTCCTGCGCGGATTCCTCCGCCGGGTGGTCCTCGTCCCGGTGCGCCTTGGCGGCGGCCTTCTCGGCCCTCGCCTCGGCCTTCTTCTTGTGCGGCCCGATCACCATGATCATGTTTCGGCCGTCCTGCTTCGGCTGCGACTCGACGAACCCCAGGTCGGTGACGTCTTCGGCGAGGCGCTGCAGGAGCCGGAAACCCAGCTCTGGCCGGGACTGCTCGCGACCCCGGAACATGATCGTGACCTTGACCTTGTCGCCGGCCTTGAGGAAGCGCACGACGTGACCCTTCTTGGTCTCGTAGTCGTGCGGGTCGATCTTCGGCCGGAGCTTGATCTCTTTGATGATCGTGTGCGCCTGGTTGCGACGGGCCTCGCGCGCCTTCATGGCCGACTCGTACTTGAACTTGCCGTAGTCCATGAGCTTGCAGACGGGCGGGCGGGCCGTGGCCGCCACCTCCACCAGGTCGAGATCGCTCTCCTGCGCCAGCTTCAACGCGTCGCCGATGGAGACGATGCCGACCTGTTCGCCGTTCGGGCCGACGAGGCGGACCTCGGGCACACGAATACGGTCGTTGATGCGGGGTTCGGTGCTGATGGGACCTCCAAAGGACTTCCGCTTGTCTCGACCGTGCGGGAAAAACGAAAACCCCGCACGTCACGCATGCGGGGTCACTGAGCTCTCCTGCCGAAAACTCCGGTGTGATCCTGAACCCGTCCGCCTTTCGGCGGAGCAGGTGGGAGGAGGACCTCCGCTTGCGCGTCCAGCTCATGCCGGACCGATCGAGTTCCTACGTTACCACAAACCAGGACGGCCCCCGGAGTATTCCGGCCCGGGCCGTCCTGCCCCGGAGGCGCTCAGGAGGCCGCGCGCCGGGCGATCTCCGCCTCGCCAGCCGCGCGCATCGCCGCGACCGGCACGTCCGTCCGGCCCGTCATGAGTGCGACCTGCCGCGCCGCCTGGTGCAGCAGCATGGGGAAGCCGCCCACGACGGTGCGCCCCCGCGCCCGTACGGCCCGGGCCAGCGCCGTCGGCCAGGGCGCGTAGACGACGTCGAACACGGCCCCCTTGTCGGGCAGCCGGGCCGCGACCCGCTCGGCCAGCGCGTCGGCCGCGCCGGACGGCAGCGTGGAGACGACCAGTCCGGCCGCGGGGTCGAAGTCGTCGAAGGAGCGCACGGTCACCGCGACGCCGAGGCGCTCGGCGACGCGCAGGGTCTCCCCCGCGCGGGCCGGGTCGCGCACGACCAGGGTGGCCTCCGCGAGGCCCGTCTCCCGCAGGGCCGCGAGGGCCGAGGCCGCGGTGGCGCCGCCGCCGAGGACGACCGCCGAGGACGGCGCGGTCACGCCCGCCTCGGTCAGCGCCTCGACGATGCCGTACACGTCGGTGTTGTCCCCGTGCCGCCCGCCGTCGCGGAACACGACCGTGTTCGCGCCGCCGACCGCCAGGGCGAGATCCGACACGGTGTCGAGCAGCGGGAGCACGGCGCGCTTGAGCGGCATCGTGAGCGACAGGCCCGCCCACTCCGGGCCCAGCCCGGCGACCAGGCCGGCGAGCCCGTCCTCGGCGCACTCGATCGCGTCGTAGCGCCAGCCGCCCAGGCCCATCTCCGCGTACGCCGCCCGGTGCAGCACCGGGGAGAGCGAGTGGGCGACGGGCGAGCCCAGGACGGCGGCCCGGCGGACGGTCTCGCTCACTGGTAGTTCCTGTTGAACTCGTCGCGCAGCTTCCAGAACTCCGACTCCTTGTCGGTGAACTTGGTGATGCCCCGCTTCGGGTCGACCGTCACGAAGTAGAGCCAGTTGCCGTCGGCCGGATGCAGCGCGGCCTCGATCGCGTGGTCGCCCGGGTTGCTGATCGGGCCGGGCGGCAGGCCGGCGTACTTGTAGGTGTTGTAGCGCGAGGTGCTGGTCAGGTCCGCGTGCGAGGCCGCGATGCCGTACTTGTTCAGGCCGTACATGACCGTGCTGTCCATGCCCAGCTTCATGGGCGGGTTCGACAGCAGCCGGTTGTAGATCACGCGGGCCACCTTGGGCATGTCCTCGGCGCTGCCCGACTCGGCCTGGACGATACTGGCAATGATCATGATCTGCCGGGGCGAGAAGCCGACCTGCCTGGCCTGGCCCTCCAGGTCGATCTTGTCGGCGGTCTGGTTGAACCGGTCGACCATGCTGGTGAGGATCTGCTGCGGCGTGAGCTTGCTGTTGATCTCGTACGTCGCGGGGAACGCGTAGCCCTCCAGCCGGCCCTTGGCGTACGCGGGGAGGCCGATGTCGGCGCGGGCCGCCTTCTTGAAGTCCTCGACCGGCTTGCCCGAGGCGGTGGACAGCTCCTCGAAGATCTTGCTGAGCCGCAGCCCCTCACGGATGGTGAGCCGGTTGAGCACGCGGTTCTTCGGGTCGAGCAGGCTCAGCGCCGACGCGGCGGACATGCCCTTGCGCATCGCGTACTGGCCCGGCTGGAGCGAGGAGCTCTTCCCGGCCGCGCCGATGGCGTTGACGAACGCCCGCGCGCTGGCCACGACGCCCTGCTCCTCCAGCATCTGGGCGACGTCGGTGGCGCTCTCGCCCTCCTGGATCTCGACGACGACCTCACCCGTCCCCTCGCCGGTGAAGTCCTTGGGGATCATGACGCCGCGCGCCCAGGTGAAGCCCAGGTAGCCGAGACCGGCGAGGACCCCGACGATGATCACGACAGCGAACAGCGTGGCGACCCTGCCCTTGCGCCGCTGCCGCTTGCGGCGCCTGCGGCTGCGTCGTTGCTGGGCCCGGCCGCCGGAAGGGCGACGCCGGGGCGAGCCGTCGTCGTCCTCTGCGCCGAGCAGGAAGTCCATGTCCAGATCGTTCATAGTGCGCTGGCCAATCTCTCGGTACGAGAGGCCTCCCGTCAAGCGAGTGTGCCAGACCGAGGGGGTCCGGTGGGGGTCCGGTACGGGTCCGGTATGACTCCGGACAGGGGGACGTTCGCCTACCGTGGGCCGTCCTGGCGGCGCCCTGGACGCGCCGGGGGCACCGCTAGTTCGTCCCGAGATACCTGTTCAGCTCCTCCCGATATTTCCTGAACTCCATCTCTTTGTCAGTGAATTTGGTGATTTTACGACGGGGATCGGTGGTCACGAACCAGTACCAGGCCCCCTCGGCGGGGTGGAGCGTCGCCAGCAGCGCGCTCTCCCCCGGGTTGCCGATGGGTCCGGGCGGCAGCCCGGGGCGCGCGTAGGTGTTGTACGGGGAGCCGTTGCGCGTGTCCTCGGCGGTGACCTTCAGGGTGTGCCGGTTCAACGCGTAGTTGACCGTGCTGTCCATCTCCAGCTTCGCGCCCCGCGCCAAGCGGTTGTACACCACTCTGGCGATCTTGGGGTAATCGGCCGGGACGCCGCCCTCGGCCTGCACGATGCTCGCGACCGTCACCGCCTGCCGGGGGGTGAGGTTCAGGCGCGGCGCCAGATCCTCCAGGCCCACCTTCTTCGCGGCGAGGCGGAACCGCGCCACCATCTTCCTGAGCATGTCACCGGCCGTCGCCCCCGGCTCTATCTCGTACGTCGCCGGGAACAGGAACCCCTCGGCCTCGCCCTCGGCGTACGCGGGCAGGCGCAGGCGCCGGGGCTCTCCGGCGGCCTCGGTGAAGTCCGCCAGCGGGATGCCCGTCCCCTTCGCGAGGACGCGCAGCACCTCCCCCATGCGCAGCCCTTCGGGCACGGTGACCCTGCGCACCACCCGGCTCGCGGGCGCCAGGAGCATGTCGAGGGCGGCGGAGGCCGACATGCGGCGCCGCAGGACGTAGCGGCCCGGGTGCAGGCCGCTCTCCTTGGAGCGGCTGATCACCTGCTCCACGAACGACTGGGCGCTGGCGACGACGCCGGCCTTCGCCAGCGTCCGGCCGACCTCGCCGGCGCTGGTTCCCGGCGTGATCTCGATCGTCACCGTCCCCGAACCGCCGCCGGAGTAGTCGGGCGGACTGCCGGGCTGGCCGACGACCGCGTGCACGCCGTACGCCACCGCCGCCGCGACCAGGGCGAACCCTCCGCCGGCGACGAGCGCCGCCCGCCTCACCGGGCGGTCCCGCCGCTCGCTTCCTCACCCGGCCCCGCGGAGGGGCCCGGTGGTCCGAGAGGTCTGCCGGGGGGATTGCCGGTGGCCCGCTCGCCGTCGAGCGCGGCCTGCAGCAGCAGGACGGCCGCCGCCTGGTCGATCACGTCACGCTGGTCGCGGGCCTTCACGCCGCTGGAGCGCAGCCGCTGCTGGGCGCCCACGGTCGTGAGCCGCTCGTCCACGAGCCGGATCGGGACCGGCGCGACGCTGCGGGCCAGCCGCGCGGCGAACGCCCGCGCGGCCTCCGCGGCGTGGCTCTCGCGGCCCGACAGCGACGTGGGCAGGCCGACGACGACCTCGATCGCCTCGTGCTCGGCCGTGATCTCGGCGATCCGCGCGAGGTCGCCCCGGCCGCGCCGTACGGTCTCCACCGGCGTGGCCAGCAGGCCCGAGGGGTCGCTGCGGGCCACGCCGACGCGGACGGAGCCGACGTCGACCCCGATCCTGACGCCATGTCTCATCGGCGGATCAGGCCACCGCGGAGGAGATGGCCTCCTCGACCGCGCGAAGCGCGTCACCGATCGCCTCTGGCCGGGTGCCACCACCCTGCGCCACGTCGTCCTTGCCGCCACCGCCACCCCCGAGAGCCTTGGCGGCGACGCCGACGAGACGGCCCGCCTTCAGGCCACGCTCGCGTCCCGCCTCGCTGACCGCGGCGACGACGACCGGCCGGTCGGAGGGGACGCCGGAGACGACGACGACCGCGGCGCGGTCGCCAGGGAACCTGCCGCGCACATCGAGGGCGAGTTTACGCAGGTCGTCGGCGGAGGTGCCATCAGGCGCGCGGTGCGTGACCACCGAGACGCCCTGGATGTCGCGGGCCTGCGCCGCCAGCTCTCCGGCCACCGCGAGCACCTGGGCCGAGCGCAGCCTCTCCAGCTCCTTCTCGGCCGTGCGCAGCCGCGTCACGATGCCCTCGATCCGCTCGGGCAGCTCCTCGCGGCGGGTCTTGAGCTGCTCGCTCAGCTGCGCGACGAGCACGCTCTCCCGGGCGAGGAACCGGAACGCGTCGAGGCCGACGAGCGCCTCGACCCGGCGCACGCCCGCGCCGATGGACGACTCGCCCAGCACCTTCACCAGGCCGAGCTGGCCGGAGCTGGCCACGTGGGTGCCGCCGCACAGCTCGCGGGAGTAGTCGCCGACCTCGACCACCCGGACCTCGTCGCCGTACTTCTCGCCGAACAGGGCGAGCGCGCCCATCGCGCGGGCCTGGGCCTGGCTGGTGTAGAACGCGTTGACCTTGAGGTCGCCGATCAGGACCGCGTTGACCTCGTCCTCGACGTCGCGCAGCATCGACGCCGGCACCGCGCCCGCCGCGGTGAAGTCGAAGCGGAAGCGTCCCGGGGAGTTCTCCGAGCCCGCCTGGGCCGCCGACTCGCCGAGGGCGTTGCGGAACCCGCGGTGGACCAGGTGGGTCGCCGTGTGGCTGCGGGAGATCGCCCGGCGCCGCTCGAGGTCGATGTCCGCCTGCGCCTGGTCGCCGACCCGCACCTCGCCCGTGCGCACCTTGCCGCGGTGCACGACCAGGCCCGGCACCGGCGACTGGACGTCCACGATCTCGATCTCGGCGCCGCCGGTGCGGATCAGGCCCTGGTCGGCGAGCTGGCCGCCGCCCTCCGCGTAGAACGGGGTGCGGTCGAGCACGACCTCCAGGGTCGTCCCCGCGCCGGCCGCCGGGACCGACGCGCCGTCGACGAGCAGGCCGATCACGTTGGCCTCGGAGGTGGTGTGGTCGTAGCCGAGGAAGTCGACCTTCCCGGCCTTCTCCAGGATCGTCGTGAAGACGGAGATGTCGGCGTTGCCGGTCTTCTTCGCCGCGGCGTCGGCCTTGGCGCGGTCCCGCTGCTCCTTCATGAGCCGGCGGAAGCCCTCCTCGTCCACCTGGAGGCCCTGCTCCGCCGCCATCTCCAGAGTGAGGTCGATCGGGAAGCCGTAGGTGTCGTGGAGCTGGAACGCCTGCTCGCCGCCGAGCGTGCCGCCGCCCTTGCGCCTGGTCTCCTCCACCGCGACGTCGAAGATCGCCGTACCGGTGCGGAGCGTGCCGAGGAACGACGCCTCCTCGGCGTCGATCACGGTGTGGATGTTCGCTGCGTCCGCCTTGAGCTCGGGGTACTGCTGGCCCATGGCGTCGATCGTGACGGCGGTGAGCGCGTGCATGTGCCGCTCCTCGCCCGCGCCGAGCAGGCGGAGGTTGCGGATCGCGCGGCGCAGCATGCGGCGCAGCACGTAGCCGCGGCCCTCGTTGGACGGCAGCACGCCGTCGCCGACGAGCATGACGCCCGCCCGCATGTGGTCGGCGATCACCCGCAGCGAGACGTCCGCCCGCTTGTCGCGCCCGTAGCGCGACCGGGTGAGCTCGGCCGCCGTGTCGAGGATCTTGTACGTGGTGTCGATCTCGTAGATGTTGTCGACGCCCTGCAGGATCGCGGCCATGCGCTCCAGGCCCATGCCGGTGTCGATGTTCTTGGCCGGCAGCTCGCCCGCCACGTCGAAGTCGATCTTGGTGCGGACCTGGCTGAGCTGGAACTGCATGAAGACGAGGTTCCAGACCTCGAGGAAGCGGTTCTCGTCGGCGATCGGCCCGCCCTCGCGGCCGTACTCGGGGCCGCGGTCGTAGTAGATCTCCGAGCACGGCCCGCCGGGGCCGGGCACGCCCATGTGCCAGTAGTTGTCGGCGAGGTCGCGGCGCTGGATGCGGTCGAGCGGCAGCCCCACCTTGCGGTGCCAGATGTCCTGGGCCTCGTCGTCGTCCAGGTAGACGGTCGCCCACAGGCGGTCCTCGGGGAAGCCGAAGCCGCCCTCGGACTCGGGCCGGGTCAGCAGCTCCCAGGCGAACGGGATCGCCTGCTCCTTGAAGTAGTCGCCGAAGGAGAAGTTGCCGAGCATCTGGAAGAAGCTGGCGTGGCGGGTGGTCTTGCCGACCTCGTCGATGTCGAGGGTGCGCATGACCTTCTGGGCGCTGGTCGCCCGCCGGAACGGCGGCGTCTGCTGCGCCAGGAAGTAGGGCTTGAACGGGACCATCCCCGCGTTCACCAGAAGCAGCGTCGGGTCCTCGGCGACCAGGCTGGCCGAGGGCACGACTGTGTGCCCGCGCTCCTCGAAGAAGCGCAGGAAGCGGCGCGCGATCTCTGCCGACTCCATTTCAGCGGCCATCCTTTACGTCGTAGATTCTGTTGTTGCCGGTAGTGGTGTCATCAACGGTGTCCAGCCCGAGCTCGGCCCGCAACTGGGTTTCCCTGCTCGCCGACAGGTGGCGCACCTCGCCGGCGAAGTCCCTGAGCTGGTCCGCGAGGGCCGCCGCGCGGCCGGCGGTGCGCCTGGCCACGTGGTCGGGCCGCAATGACTGAAGCTTACGCATGGCCCAGACCGCGAGGTACGCGCCGAGGGACATGTAGAAGAGACGGCGGATCATCCGCGCCCCCTTCCGATGGCACGCGGCTCGGCCACGCGCTCGGCGGTGTGCCGCTCCCTGATCCTGTCACCGGTGCGGGGACCGCCGCGGGCGACCCTCCGGGCCGGGGCCCTGCGGGCCGCGCGGCGGGCCAGCGCGAGGCGGAAGCCGTCGCGGAAGGCGGCGATCTTGAGCACCGGGCCGGCGAACAGCGTGGACGCCACCCCGGTGATCCTCACCATGTTGCCGCTGACGTCGCGCATGTTGTCCGAGATCGTCTCGGCCGCGACCAGCCGCCGGTTCGCCTCGGTGACGGTCTGGCTCATGTCGTCGAGGAGCGGCCCCAGGCGGTCGCTCAGCTCGGCCACCGACCTGCGGGTCTCGGTCAGCAGTCTGGCCAGCCTGACCAGCACGACGACCATGAAGCAGACCAGGATCGCCCAGAAAATGGCGACCACGAGGCCCGCCAGCTCTCCCGCGGTAAGCATGTGCCGATCTCCCTGGATCACCGGAGCTGGAATGGCAAGACCCTATCGCGAACGCCCTGCCCGCCGTTCCGCAGCGCACACGCGGCACGCCCCCGTGCCCGCCGGGGCACGCACCGCCGGAGGGCGCCCGGTGACGCTCAGCCTCCGCGCAGGAAGGCCCGGATCTTCGCCCAGCGCTCGGCGAACCGCGCCTCGGCGCCGTGGGAGGTCGGTTCGTAGTAGCGGCGCTCGCGCAGTTCCTCCGGCGCGTAGTCCTGGCGGACGAGGCCGTGCTCGAAGTCGTGCGGATACTGGTAGCCCTTGCCGTGGCCGAGCTTCCTCGCGCCGGGGTAGTGGGCGTCGCGCAGGTGGCCGGGGACGCGGCCGACCAGGCCGCGCCGCACGTCGTCGGAGGCGGCGCCGATGGCCTTGACGACCGCGTTGGACTTGGGCGCCAGCGCGCAGTGGATGACGGCCTGCGCGAGGTTGATCCTGCCCTCGGGCAGGCCGATGAAGTCCACCGCCTGGGCGGCGGCCACCGCGACCTGCAGGCACGTCGGGTCGGCCATCCCCACGTCCTCGCTCGCGAAGATCACGATCCGGCGGGCGATGAACCGGGGGTCCTCCCCCGCCTCGACCATCCGGGCCAGGTAGTGCAGGGCCGCGTCGGCGTCAGAGCCGCGCATGCTCTTGATGAACGCGCTGGTCACGTCGTAGTGCTGGTCGCCCTGCCGGTCGTAGCGCACGGCGGCCTTGTCCACGGCCCGCTCGACGACCTCGATCGTGACCTCGGGCGTGGCCTCCGGGGCGGCGTCCGGAGGGGCGTCGCCGACCAGCATCGCCGCCGCCTCCAGGTAGGTCAGCGAGCGCCGCGCGTCGCCGCCGGCCAGCCGTACGAGCTGGTCGAGGGCGTCGGGCCGCACCGCGACCCGCCCGCCGAGGCCGCGCGGGTCGGTCACCGCGCGCTCCAGCACGGCGCGCACGTCGTCGTCGGCCAGCGGTTCGAGGGTGAGCAGCAGCGAGCGGGACAGCAGCGGCGAGATGACCGAGAAGAAGGGGTTCTCGGTGGTCGCGCCGATGAACGTCACCCAGCGGTTCTCCACCGCCGGCAGCAGCGCGTCCTGCTGCGCCTTGTTGAAGCGGTGGACCTCGTCGACGAACAGCACGGTCTGCCTGCCGGTCATGCCGAGGTCGCGGCGGGCCTGGTCGATGGCGGCGCGCACGTCCTTGACCCCGGCCGAGACGGCCGAGACCTCGACGAACCTCCGCTTGGTGGCACCCGCGACGACGTAGGCCAGCGTGGTCTTGCCGGTGCCGGGCGGCCCCCACAGGAAGAGCGACATCGGGGCGTCGCTCTCCACCAGGCGGCGCAGCGGGGTGCCGGGGCCGAGCAGGTGCCGCTGGCCGATCACCTCCTCCAGCGAGCGCGGACGCATCCGCACGGCGAGCGGCTCCTGGCCGCGGTGCGCCTCCTCGGCCGCCGAGTCGAACAGGCTCTCCACGCCGCCGACACTACCGTCAGTCGCCCCACACGGCCGTCGCGCCGGTGTGCCCGGTGCGCACGGCGTAGTAGGCGACGGCCACGGCGAGGATCACGGCGACGCCCGAGACGACCAGGACGACCGTGCGCGGGCCCGTCCCCTCCGGGGCCCGGCGCGCCCGGGTGAGCCACACCAGCGCCAGGGAGACGACGGTCAGCAGCGCGGTCACCGGCAGGAGGGTCTCGGCGAGCCCCGAGTGGACCTCGATCGCCTCGGAGACCTGGCCCTGGAACATCCGGTGCTCCAGCTGTTCGCCGCTCTCCTTGGCCGCGAACACCGAGACCAGCGCCGCCAGCGCCGTCGCCACCAGCGCCCAGTCGAGCCGGTGCCGCACGCGGGGCAGGACGGCGTACGCGATCGACAGCGCCGCGAGCAGTGGCGCGAAGATCACCGCGGCGTGGACGACGAGGGCGTGGACGGGGAGTCCGAAGATCTGGTCGAACATCGTGGTCGTCACTCCTGAGACGAGGGGGCCGGGCGCGTGGTCCGGGTTTGGTTCGTCAGGAGGTTCTCAGGCAGTTCTGAGAGCTAGATGAGCGCAAACACCGATGATACCCATGCGACGCCTGTTTTACACGAACCCGACGGGATCGCGGATAGAGTGACCCAGCGTCATAACAAAAGGGGAAATGGAAGGCATAGCGGTGACCGACACTGATCGGCAGAAGCAGCCGGCTTCGCGCGTGAGCACGACCGGGCGCACCACCACTCTCCGCGGTCGCCTGGGGAGCACCCTCGGCGCCGGGCTGGGGGTTCTCGCGCTCGTGGGCGGCCTGGCGGCCTGCAGTGACGGCTCGGCCAAGGAAGCGGCCGGGGCGACCCCCTCGGCCTCCGCCTCGGCGGGCCCGTCGACGGGCCCCTCCGCGGTCCCGTCCGAGTTGCCGGCGGCGACGCCGTCCGCCAAGCCCACCGACCTGCGTCAGGTCAGCTGTGAGTATCGCAAGGACGACACGGGCAGCCCGGCGAAGTTCGTGGGCTTCCCGCCCAAGAAGCTGAACAGGGCGGTCATCAAGGCGTCCAAGATGATGATCAAGACCAACCTGGGGAACATCGTCATCGACCTGGCCACCGGCGACGCGCCGTGCACGGTGAACTCGTTCGCCTTCCTGGCGAAGAAGAACTTCTTCGACAACACCGTCTGCCACCGGCTCACGACGGTCGAGACGAACGGCCTCGGCCTCCTGCAGTGCGGGGACCCGCAGGCCAAGGGGGACGGCGAGAACCCGACCGACGGCACCGGCGGGCCGGGCTACCTGTTCGACGACGAGAACCTCGGGCCGCAGTACAGCCGGGGCGTCGTCTTCATGGCCCAGCCGGGTGACGCGTCGAACTCCAACGGCAGCCAGTTCGTCATCTCCTACACGGACGAGAACGCGCAGCTGCCCCAGTCGTACACGCCGTTCGGCATCGTCAGCAAGGGCCTGGACATCGTCGACAAGATCGCCAAGGGTGGTGTCAACACGGCCAAGGACGGCGTCGACATCACCAGTGACGACGGCGGCTCCAACGCCCCCAAGATCAAGGTCCGTATCAAGGACGTCGTCGTGTCCTGATCCGGCCGGATCGGAAACGGCCCGCGATCTCGTGATCGCGGGCCGTTCTCGTGCCGGCGGGCGGAGCCGCCGGCTCCGGCACTAGACGGTCACGAGCGGGGAGCCGCTTCGGCGCCGGGCCTGTCGCCCTTCGGAGCGGCGTCCACGCCGGCCTCCTTGCGCTGCTCCACCGTGATCGGGCTGGGCGCGCCGGTCAGCGGGTCGTACCCGGAGGCCGTCTTGGGGAAGGCGATCACGTCACGGATCGACTCGCCGCCCGCCAGCAGCATGCAGACCCGGTCCCAGCCGTAGGCGATGCCGCCGTGCGGCGGCGGGCCGTACTTGAACGCCTCCAGCAGCCAGCCGAACTTGCTCTCGGCCTCCTCCTTGGAGATGCCGAGCACGTCGAAGACGCGCTGCTGCATCTCGGCCCGGTGGATACGGATCGAGCCGCCGCCGATCTCCATGCCGTTGCAGACCATGTCGTAGGCGTAGGCGAGCGCCTCGCCGGGGTGGTCCTGGAAGCTGTCGGCCCACTCCGGCTTGGGCCCGGTGAACGGGTGGTGGACCGGGGTCCAGCCGCCCTCGCCGCCCTTCTCGTCGGACACAGGCTCGAACATCGGCGCGTCCACGATCCACAGGAACGCCCACTGCGACTCGTCGATCAGGCCGCAGCGACGGCCGATCTCCAGGCGGGCGGCGCCGAGCAGGTCGCGGGAGGCCGCGGGCGCGCCCGCGGCGAAGAAGATCGCGTCGCCCGGCCGGGCCCCGGTCTGCCCGGCGAGGCCGGCCAGCTCGGTCTCCGAGAGGTTCTTCGCCACCGGGCCGCCGAGGGTGCCGTCCTCCTGCACCAGCACGTACGCCAGGCCGCGCGCCCCGCGCGACTTGGCCCACTCCTGCCAGGCGTCGAGCTCCCTGCGGGTCTGCGAGGCGCCGCCGGGCATCACGACCGCCCCCACGTACGGCGCCTGGAAGACCCGGAACGTGGTGTCGGCGAAGTAGCCGGTGAGGTCGGTCAGCTCGACCCCGAAGCGCAGGTCGGGCTTGTCCGAGCCGTACCGCGCCATCGCCTCGGCGTACGTCATCCGGGGCAGCGGGACGGGGAGCTCGTAGCCGAGCGTCTCCTTCCAGATGCGCCCGATGAGGGCCTCGCCCAGGGCGATCACGTCGTCCTGGTCGACGAACGACATCTCGATGTCGATCTGGGTGAACTCCGGCTGCCGGTCGGCCCGCAGGTCCTCGTCGCGGAAACACCGGGCGAGCTGGTAGTAGCGCTCCAGGCCGGAGACCATGAGGAGCTGCTTGAACAGCTGCGGCGACTGCGGCAGGGCGTACCAGCTGCCCGGCTGGAGCCGCACGGGCACCAGGAAGTCGCGGGCGCCCTCGGGCGTGGAGCGGGTCAGGGCGGGCGTCTCGACGTAGACGAACCCGTGCTCGCGCATGACCTCGTTGGCGAGGTAGGTCGCCTGCGACCGGACGCGCAGCGCGTGCGCGATCTGCTGGCGGCGGATGTCGAGGTAGCGGTACCTCAGCCGCGCCTCCTCCGACACGCCGGAGCCGCCCTCGATCGGGAACGGCAGCGGCGCGGACTCGCTCAGCACCTCCACCTCGGAGGCGACGACCTCGATCTCGCCCGTGGGCAGATCGGGGTTCTCGTTGCCCTCCGGGCGCGTGCGGACCTCCCCCGTGATCTTCACGCAGTACTCCGCGCGCAGGTCGTGGGCGTGGTCCTCCTCGCGGAAGACCACCTGGGCGGAGCCGGAGGCGTCGCGCAGGTCGATGAACACGACGCCGCCGTGGTCACGCCGGCGCGCCACCCATCCGGCCAGCGTCACCTTGTGGCCCGCGTGCTCCCTGCGGAGCGTGCCTGCCTCGTGGGTGCGGATCACGAGTCTTTCCCCTTCAAGAACTCGACGACCTCCGCGAGCGGGACCGCGGTCTGGTCGCCTGTTGCCAAATCCTTCACCTGCGCGGTTCCCGCCTCGATGTCCCGGTCGCCGAGGATGAGCGCGTAGCGCGCGCCGCTGCGGTCGGCGGCCTTCATCGCGCCCTTCACGCCCCGGCCGCCGAACGCCATGTCGGTGGCGAGACCGGCCCGGCGCAGCTCGCCGACCAGCGGGAAGATCCGCCGCCTCGCCTCCTCGCCGAGCGGGACGGCGAACACGCCGAGGGCGCGCGGCCGCTCGGTCAGCAGCCCCTCCGCCTCCATCGCGAGCACCGTGCGGTCGACCCCGAGGGCCCAGCCGACGCTGGGCAGCGCGGGGCCGCCGATCTGCTCGCTCAGGCCGTCGTAACGCCCTCCCCCGCCGACCGCGGACTGCGCGCCCAGCCCGTCGTGCAGGAACTCGAAGGTCGTACGGGTGTAGTAGTCGAGGCCGCGGACGAGCCGGGGGTCGTCCTCGTAGGCCACCCCGGCGGCCGTCAGCAGCCCCCGGACCTCCTCGTGGTAGGCCTTGCAGGCCCCGCACAGGTGGTCGGTGACCAGCGGCGCGCCCGTGAGCTGCGCCCGCACCTCGGGGCGCTTGTCGTCGAGCACGCGCAGCGGGTTGATCTCGATCCGGTTGCGGGTGGCCTCGTCGAGGTCGAGCCCGCGCAGGAAGTCCTGCAGCGCGGCGCGGTAGGCGGGGCGGCACTCCTTGCAGCCCAGCGAGTTGAGCAGCAGCCGGACCCGGCGCAGGCCGAGCGAGGCGTAGCCGTCCATCGCCAGCACGATCAGCTCGGCGTCGAGCGCCGGGTCCTCCGATCCCAGCGCCTCGGCGCCCACCTGGGAGAAGTGGCGGTAGCGGCCGGCCTGGGCCCGCTCGTAGCGGAAGTAGCTGCCGGAGTACCAGAGCTTGATCGGCAGCGGGCCGCCGTACAGGCCGTGTTCGAGCACGGCCCGCATCACGCTCGCCGTGCCCTCCGGGCGCAGCGTCAGCGACTGGCCGCCCCGGCTGGTGAACGTGTACATCTCCTTGGTGACGATGTCGGTCGACTCGCCGACGCCGCGGGAGAACAGCGCGGTGTCCTCGAAGGCCGGCGTCTCGATGTAGCCGTAGCCGGCGCGGCGGGCCGGCGCGGACAGCGCGTCCCGCACGGTGAGAGCCCACTCCGAGCGCGGGGGCATCCAGTCGAAGGTGCCCTTCGGCGCCTGAAACGTCATCACAATCCCCTGGTCGGGCCTGCGGACGGCGCGACGTCCCCGAGGAAGGGGTTGGTCGCGCGCTCGCGGCCGATTGTCGTCTGAGGTCCGTGGCCGGGCAGGACCAAGGTCTCGTCCGGCAGCGTCAGCGTCTTGGCGAGGCTGCGCAGCATGGCGGCGTGGTCGCCGCCGGGAAGGTCCGTGCGGCCGATGGAGCCGGCGAAGAGCAGGTCGCCCGCGAACAGGACCTGGATGTCCTCGGCGGGCGCCCGGAACGTCACCGACCCCCTGGTATGGCCGGGCCGGTGCTCGACCGTCAGCTCCAGGCCCGCCAGGCTCAGCACGGCGCCGTCGGACAGCTCGCGCACGTCGTCGGGCTCGGAAAGTTTCAGGCCGCCGAACACCCCACCGGCCTGCGGCGGAAATCCCTTCGCCGGGTTTGACAGCAGGTCGCGGTCGTCCGGATGGATCCACGCGGGCACGTCGCGGGCGCCGCACACCGGGGCCACGGACCACACGTGGTCGATGTGGCCGTGGGTGAGCAGCACCGCGACCGGCTTCAGCCGGTGCTCGCCGAGCAGCGCGTCGAGGTCCCCGACAGCGTCCTGACCTGGGTCGATGACCACGCACTCCTCGCCTGCTGCGGGAGCGACGACGTAACAGTTGGTCTGGAACGACCCTGCGGGAAACCCGGCGACGAGCACGGAAGCGGCCTCTGCGTCTCTACGGATCAATCAAGGATTGCGCGAGCGAATGTAACCGAAGGGTACCGGTGCGGGTCGGCAGGCTGCGAACCGATACCCGTCAGCCGATACGATTCGCCCACCTCAATAGTCATTCTTGGAGCAGTCGAGCCGGATGCTATAGAACGGGCCACCGCTCCGGAGGACCCCTCCGGCGCGGGCAGTCATCCGGGCGCGACCGCGTCCGGGCGCACGACCATGGGAAACACGACGAGTCGGGAGGTCGAAGTGGTCACCGGCAAGGACCGGCAGAAGCAGCTGGCCCGGGAGCACTACCAGCGGCAGATGCAGACGCGCGTGGAGCGCGAGCAGAAGGCGCGGCGCAACGCGATCATCGGCACCACCACGGCGGTGGTGGTCGTGATCGGCGGCGTCGTGGCGGCGACGACCCTCCTCGGCGGTGACGACAAAGCCGATCCCGCCGCCTCCGCCGCGCCGAGCGCCAGCGCTCTCGCGAACGACCCGAAGCCGTACGATCCGGCCACCGGCACCTGCGGGTACGTGGCCGACAAGGGCAGCGGCCAGGTCAAGGACGTCGGCGTGCCGCCGGAGAAGGTGAGCACGGCTCCGGCGACGATGACCATCAGGACCAATCTCGGTCCCATCGTCGCCACGCTCGACAGCGCCAAGGCGCCGTGCACGGTCAACTCGTTCAAGTACCTGGCGTCGAAGGACTACTTCGACGACACCAGGTGCCACCGGATGGGCACGGACTTCCCGATCCTGCAGTGCGGCGACCCGCTGGCCAAGGCCGACGGGAAGAACCCGACCGACGGCCAGGGCGGTCCCGGCTACCGCTTCGCCAACGAGAACCTGGCGGGCGCCAAGTACACGCGCGGCGTGCTCGCGATGGCGAACAGCGGGCCGAACACCAACGGCAGCCAGTTCTTCATCGTCTTCGGGGACACCGGGCTGTCGCCCGACTACACGCCTTTCGGTACCGTGACGACAGGACTCGAAATCCTGGACAAGGTGGCCAAGAAGGGCGTGATCGCCGGTGCCACCGGCGACGGCACCGGAGCCCCGAAGCAGCCCGTAGTCATCAAAGACGTGACAATCACCAGCAAGAGCTGACGTAATACAACCAAGGGCACATCGGGCCCTGGAGGCTGATTCAAGTGCGGGAGGACACGGTGAGCACCGACCCGTGGGGCCGGGTAGACGAGGACGGCACCGTCTACGTGCGTACGGCTGAGGGAGAACGGGCCGTCGGGTCCTGGCAGGCCGGAGAGCCGGAGGAGGCGCTGGCCTATTACCGCCGCAAGTTCGACGAGCTGGCCGGCCAGGTCCAGCTGCTGGAGCAGCGGGTGCGGGGCACCGACCTCGCCCCCGCCCAGGCCGAGTCGAGCATCGCCAAGCTGCGGGAGTCGGTCGCCGAGGCGCACGCCGTCGGCGACCTGGCCTCGCTGGACGACCGGCTCACGGCGCTGACCGAGCTCGTCGGCAAGCGGCGCGAGGAGCTGCGGGCGGCCCGTGACCAGGCCCGGGTGCACGCCCGGGAGGTCAAGGAGCGCATCGTCGCCGAGGCCGAGCGCATCGCCGAGGAGACGACCCACTGGAAGTCCGGCGGCGAGCGGCTGCGGCAGCTCGTCGAGGAGTGGAAGGCGGCCGAGCGGGTCGACCGGGCCACCGAGGCGGCGCTGTGGAAGCGGCTGTCCACGGCCCGTACGGCCTTCGCCAAGCGGCGCAAGGCGTACTTCTCCTCCCTGGACGAGCAGCGCGACGCGGTGCGGGGCGCCAAGGAGCGCATCGTGAACGAGGCCGAGGCGCTGGCCGGCTCGACGGAGTGGAACGCCACCGCGGCGGCCTACCGTGAGCTGATGAGCCAGTGGAAGGCCGCGGGCCGGGCCTCCCGGGAGGCCGAGGACGAGCTGTGGACGCGCTTCAAGGCCGCCCAGGACGAGTTCTTCCACGCCCGCTCCGCGGTGTTCGCCGAGCGGGACGCCTCGTTCGCGGCCAACGCGGAGGTCAAGGAGGGGCTGCTGACCGAGGCCGAGCGGCTGCTCCCGGTCGGCGACGCGCGCGCGGCGCGGTCGGCGCTGCGCGGCATCCTGGAGCGGTGGGAGGCGGCCGGCCCGGTGCCGCGCGACCAGCGCGACCGCCTGGAGGGCGGGCTGCGCAAGGTCGACGAGGCCGTCCGCAGGGCCGAGGAGAACGAGTGGAAGCGCTCGAACCCCGAGGCCAGGGCGCGCGCCCAGGACACCGTCAACCAGCTCCGCAGGTCCATCGAGCAGCTGGAGACCCGGCTGTCGAAGGCCCAGACGGCGGGCCGGGACAAGGACGTCAAGGAGGCCGAGGAGGCCCTGGCCGCCCGCCGCTCCTGGCTGGAGGAGGCCGAGCGCACGCTCGCCGAGTTCTCCTGACCCTCCCCGCTCTCCCCGGCGCTCTCCTCCCCGGCGCGGCCGCACGGCCCGCCGGGGACGGCGGCGGTCGTCAGTTGGTCACGCGGTAGACGTCGTAGACGCCGGCGATGCCCCGCACCGCCTTGAGCACGTGCCCCAGGTGCTTGGGGTCGCCCATCTCGAAGGTGAACTTGCTGATGGCGACCCTGTCCCTGCTGGTCGCGACCGAGGCGGACAGGATGTTCACGTGCTGGTCCGACAGGGTCCGCGTGACGTCCGACAGCAGGCGGGGCCGGTCGAGCGCCTCCACCTGGATCGCGACGAGGAAGACCGAGTCGTCCCCGGGCGACCAGGCGACCTCCACCAGCCGGTCGGGGACGGCGCTGAGCTGCTCGACGTTCGGGCAGTTCGCCCGGTGCACCGACACGCCGTGCCCGCGGGTGACGAACCCGACGATGTCGTCCCCCGGCACCGGGGTGCAGCAGCGCGACAGGCGCACCCACACGTCGGGATCGCCCGCCACCATCACCCCGGCGTTCGAGCCGGCCCTCGGCCTGCCCTTGAGCCGCGTCGGGACCTGGGCCTCGGCGATGTCCTCTTCGGCCCCCTCGACGCCTCCCAGGGCCTGCACGAGCTTGTCCACGACCGACTGGGCGGCGACGTGCCCCTCGCCCACCGCGGCGTACAGGGCGGAGACGTCGGCGTAGCGCAGGTCGCGGGCGAGCGCCAGCAGCGCCTCGCCGGACATCAGCCGCTGCAGCGGCAGGCCCTGCTTGCGCATGGCCCGTCCGATCGCCTCCTTGCCCGCCTCGATGGCGGTCTCGCGGCGCTCCTTGGTGAACCACTGGCGGATCTTGTTGCGGGCCCGGCCGCTCTTGACGAACTTGAGCCAGTCTCGCGACGGGCCCGCGTCCGGCGACTTCGAGGTGAAGATCTCGACGGTGTCGCCGTTGCCGAGACGGGACTCCAGCGGGACCAGCCGGCCGTTCACCCGCGCGCCGATGCACCGGTGGCCGACCTCCGTGTGCACCGCGTACGCGAAGTCGACCGGGGTCGCGCCCTCCGGCAGGGCGATCACCTGGCCGCGCGGGGTGAAGACGAACACCTCGGAGACCGACAGGTCGAAGCGCAGCGACTCCAGGAACTCCCCAGGGTCGGAGGTCTCCTTCTGCCAGTCGAGGAGCTGGCGCAGCCAGGCCATGTCGCTGACCGGCTTGACCTTCCCGGGGCCCGCCCCGATCATCTCCTCCTTGTACTTCCAGTGCGCCGCCACGCCGTACTCGGCGCGGTTGTGCATCGCCCGGGTGCGGATCTGCAGCTCGATGGCCTTGCCGTCGGGTCCCATGACCGTCGTGTGCAGCGACTGGTACATGTTGAACTTCGGCATGGCGATGTAGTCCTTGAACCGCCCCGGCACCGGCTTCCACTGGGCGTGGATCGTTCCGAGCGCGGCGTAGCAGTCGCGGACCGTGTCGACCAGCACGCGGATGCCCACCAGGTCGTAGATGTCGTCGAAGGCCACGGCCTTGGCGATCATCTTCTGGTAGATCGAGTAGTAGTGCTTGGGCCGGCCCCGGACGGTCGCCTTGATCTTCGCCTCGCGCAGGTCGGCGGAGACCTTCTCGATCACCTCGTGCAGGTACAGGTCGCGGCGCGGCGCCCGCTCCGACACCATGCGGGCGATCTCGTCGTACCGCTTGGGGTAGAGCATGGCGAACGCGAGGTCCTCCAGCTCCCACTTGATGGTGTTCATGCCGAGCCGGTGCGCCAGCGGCGCGAAGATCTCCAGCGTCTCGCGCGACTTCTGCTGGCGCTTGTGCTCGGGCATGTAGCGCATGGTCCGCATGTTGTGCAGCCGGTCGGCGAGCTTGATCACCAGCACGCGGATGTCGCGCGACATCGCGACGACCATCTTGCGCACGGTCTCGGCCTGCGCCGCGTCGCCGAACTTCACCTTGTCGAGCTTGGTCACCCCGTCGACGAGCAGCGCGATGTTGTCGCCGAAGTCGGCTCGTAACTCGTCGAGGCTGTAGGCGGTGTCCTCGACGGTGTCGTGCAGCAGGGCCGCGCACAGCGTCTCGTCGTCGGTGCCGAGCTCCGCGAGGATCGTCGCCACCGCGAGCGGGTGCGTGATGTACGGATCGCCGCTCTTCCGCTTCTGGTCGCGGTGGTGATAGGCGGCGACGTCGTACGCGCGCTCGATCAGCCGCAGGTCGGCCTTGGGATGGGTGGCACGGACCGTCTTGAAGAGCGGTTCCAACACCGGATTCATAGCACCCCACTGCCCCCCGAAACGGGCGAGCCTACGTCGCGTGGCCGGCGACGCCGGCTTGTCCTCAGGGCCCGCCGCGGGGTCGCGCGCCTCCTCGGGGGGCACGTCGGTGACGGGCTCGGGGACGTCGCGGGGCGTCTCACCGCGATCGACCCGCGCGTCGTCGGGCACGACCACATCACGGGGCACACAGACTCCTCACGTCGAGTCCAGATTCCACAGTGTATCCGTGCTGCCACAGCGCTCTCGGCCGCGTGCCCCTTTTCGCCCGGTTCACTCAGACGGTGAGCAGGGTGCGCACCTCCAGCCCGGGCAGCCGGTCGCGGCCGGAGAGGAAGGACAGCTCCATCAGGAAGGAGACCGCCACCACCTGCGCGCCGGTCCGCCTGACCAGCTCCACGGCGGCCCGGGCGGTGCCGCCCGTGGCGAGGACGTCGTCCACGATCAGCACGCGGTCGCCGGACTCGAAGGCGTCGGCGTGGACCTCGATCGTCGCGGAGCCGTACTCCAGATCATAGGACGCCTCGTACGTCTCCGAGGGCAGTTTGCCCTCTTTGCGCACTGGTACGAATCCCGCGCCGCTGCGGTAGGCCACCGGGGCGGCGAGGATGAACCCGCGGGCCTCGATGCCGACCACCTTGTCGAACGCGAGTCCCTCGCCGAGCTCGTCCACGACCTGCGTGAAGGCCGCGTGGTCCGCCAGCAGCGGGGTGATGTCCTTGAAGAGGATGCCCGGCTTGGGGTAGTCGGGGACATCCCTGATGAGTGCCGTCCAGTCAGTCACGACGTTCACCCTAGTGCCGCGACCGCCGGGATTCTCCCGGGCTCCTGAAGGGCTCCTGCGTACGTGAAGGCGCCCCCGGAACCCGTGCGGGTTCCGGGGGCGCCTCCGTGGTGTGCGCGTCCGGCGAGCGCTCAGCGCTTCTTGCGCTTGTCGTCGGCCGGGGTCGTGCCCTGCGAGCCGGCCGAGACCGGCTCCTTGACCGTACGGGAGGCCTTGGCGGTGGAGACCTCCTTGGCGTGCACCCGCTTGGCGAGCGCCTGCCACTTGGGCTCCCGCTCCTTGAGCGTGACCAGGATCGGCGTCGCCACGCACAGGGACGAGTAGGTGCCGACGACCATGCCGACGAACAGGGCCAGCGACAGGTCCTTCAGCGTGCCCGCGCCGAGCAGCGTGGTGCCGATGAACAGGATCGCCGCCACCGGCAGGATCGCCACCAGCGAGGTGTTCAGCGACCGGATCAGCGTGTGGCTGAGCGCGTTGTTGGCGGCCTGAGTGTAGGTCATCTTCGCGCTCGTGCCGAGCTTGCCGGTGACCTCCTTGATCATGTCGAAGACGACGACCGCGTCGTACAACGAATAACCGAGGATGGTGAGGAAGCCGAGCATGGTCGCCGGGGTGACCTCGAAGCCCGACCAGGCGTAGACGCCTGCCGTGATGACGAGGTCGTGCATGAGGGCGACGATCGCCGCGAGGGCCATCCGCCACTCGAACGCCACCGACAGGTACAGCATGATCGCGATCATGAAGACCACGAGGCCGATCCAGGCCTTCTGGGAGACCTCGCCACCCCAGGTCGCGCCGATGACCTGCGAGCTGACCTGGCTCTCCGGGACGCCGTACTTCTGGGCGACCGTCTGCTGGACCTTGGTCACCTCCTCGGCCTTGAGGCTCTCGGTGGTGACCCGCCAGTTCGGGCCGGCCTGCTGGACGATGACCTGGTGGGGCCCGGCCTCCGCGACGGTCTCCCGGACCTGCTCGATGCTGGAGCCGGGCGTGCGGGCGAAGTCGAAGACCGAGCCGCCGCGGAACTCCACGCCCAGGTTCAGCCCGTGCAGCGCCAGGCCCAGGATCGAGACGGCCAGCAGGAACGCCGACAGGCCGTACCAGGTCTTGCGCTTGCCGACGAAGTCGATGTCGATGTCGCCGCGGTAGAGGCGGCTGATCACTCCCGGCATCACGCCTCCTGCAGGGTCTGCTCGGCGCGGCCGGTGCGGCCCATGCGCTCCGCGTCGAGTCCGGACAGCTTGTGGCCCTTGGCGAAGAACCGCATCCGCGCCGCGAGGGACATCAGCGGCTTGGTGAAGAGGAACACGACGACGACGTCGATGAGCGTCGTCAGGCCCATCGCGAACGCGAAGCCGGCCACGTCGCCGACCGCGAGGAAGTAGAGCACCACCGCGGCGATGAACATGACGGCGTCGGCCACCAGGATGGTGCGCCGGGCGCGCCGCCAGGCCACCTCGACCGCCGAGCGCAGCGTACGGCGGCCTTCCTTGATCTCGTCGCGGATCCGCTCGAAGTAGACGATGAACGAGTCGGCCGTGATGCCGATGGAGACCACCAGGCCGATGATGTGCGGCAGCGAGAGCCGGAAGCCCGCGTTGTGGCTCAGGACGTCGACGGTCAGGAACGTGACGATCGCCGCCACGCAGAGGCTGGCCATGCCGATGAGCCCGAGGCCGCGGTAGTAGAGCAGCAGGTAGAGCATGACGATGATCAGGCCGAAGGCACCGGAGATGAGACCGCCGCGCAGCTGGTCCTGGCCGAGGGTCGAGGAGACCGACACGACCGAGCTCTGCTTGAACTTCAGCGGCAGCGCGCCGTACTTGAGCTGGTCGGCCAGGTCGGTGGCGGTCACCTGGGTGAAGCTGCCGGAGATGCGGGCGCTGCCGCCGGGGATGGCCTCCTCGATCGTCGGGGCGACGATGACGACGCCGTCCAGCACGTTGGCGAGCTGGTTGCGCGGGGCCGGCAGGCTGGTGATGCGCCGGGTGATGTCGGCGAACTGCGTGGCGCCCTTCGACTTGAAGTTCACCTGGACGATCCACTCACCGGTGGTGGGGTCGGTGCCCGCCTGGGCACCGCTGATCTCGGTGCCCTGTACGGCGGCCTTGTCCAGGATGTAGCGGGCCGAGCCGTCGTCGCTGCAGGCGACGATCTGCTTGTTCGGGTCGTCGAGGGCGCCCTGGCCGCGGTTCTTCGCGCTGCAGTCGATGTTGCGGAACTCGGTGAGCAGCGCCTGGTCGATGCCGCTCGTGTCCTGGCCCGCCAGCGGGTCGCTCGCGTCCTCGGGCGCGGCGCTCGACGACGGCGCGGCGGAGGCGGAGGCCGAGGGAGAGGCCTTCGCGGCACGGCCGCCGGACGTCCTGGCACGCTTGGTCTCGCTCGGCTCCGGCGTCGGCGCGGTCAGCGCCTTCGACAGCGCCCGGCCGGCCGGTGTGGCGTTCCCGCTCGGGGCCGCGCTGGCCTTGGCCGTCGAGGCCACGCCTGGGGAGGCCGCCGGGGAGGCCGCGGCCGAGCCGCTCGGAGCCGGCGCGGCGGTGGACGGCTGGACCGGCGGCGCCTTGGCCGCGGCCACCGCGAGCACCTGCCGCATGCGCAGTTCGGCCGTGGTGGACACCAGCTTGAGCGCCTCGTCCCGGCCCGCTCCCGGGATCTGGATCACGATGTTGTCGTTCGACTTCGCGACCTGGGCGTCGGAGATGCCGGTGCCGTTGACGCGCTGCCGGATGATCGTCACGGCGCGGTCGAGGCTCTCCTGCGAGGGAGTCTTCCCGTTCGCCAGCACCGGCGAGAGCGTCACGGTGGTGCCGCCCGCGAGGTCGAGGCCGAACTTGGGGACGAACGCCTTCTGAAGGGCGACCGTCGCGCCCATGACAATGATGAGCACGAGGAGCAGCAGGAGTGTGCGTCCCGGCTTGCTCTGGCTACTGGTCGGTGGGGCCACTGGAGGTCAGTTCTTTCGTCGAAAGGTTGCGATCAGCCTACTCAGGACTGCTTGGTGCTCGTATCGTCGCCGTTCCCCGTGTCGGGACCACCGGTCACGGTCTCCTCGGTCTCCACGCCGGTCACGTCGCCCACGGGAGTGAGCACGCGGCCGATCGCGCCCTTGACCCAGCGGGTCTCGACGCCGGGCGCGAGTTCGAGCACGACGTCGTCGTCCTCCAGGGCGACGACCGTCGCGAACAGGCCTGTCGTGGTCATGACCCGGACGCCCGGGGTGAGGGAGTTCTGCATCTGGACCTGCTCCTGCTGCCGCTTGCGCTGCGGGCGGATCAACAGGAAGTAGAAAACCACTACCAGCAAGATCAGTGGCAGGAACGTCCCAAGCGGGTTGTTACCCACGGGGGCCACCCTTCCGTAACGTGATGAACCGGCCTGACGCCGGAGGTCTGGTGCGCTGCGACACGCGGGCCACCGCGACGCTGCTCGCGCCGGCGTGAGCGGCCAGTCAAGCCACGCAGTGTATGCGAGCCCGCCGAAGCCCGGCAACGAACCCACGGCTCGGCGAGCAGGAAAGTTCCCGTTTCATGGGCTTCGCAATCGGTCTGTTACCTCTTTGCCCCGGTTTCCGCTTCCGGGGAGCGCCCGGGGAGTGCCCGGGGAGTGCCCGGAGGGCGCTTCCCGGTGACGCGCGGTCAGCCCTCGAAGAGCGTGGGGGCGACGGGCGATCCGAAGCTGTCAGGAGGCGGAGTCAGGCCGAGGTGCGCCCAGGCGGAGGCGGTGGCGACCCGCCCGCGCGGCGTGCGGGCCAGCAGGCCCTGCCGCACCAGGAAGGGCTCGGCCACGACCTCGACGGTCTCCGGCTCCTCCCCCACCGCGACCGCGAGCGTCGACAGGCCCACCGGCCCGCCGCCGAACTTGCGCAGCAGCGCGTCGAGCACCGCCCGGTCGAGCCGGTCGAGGCCCTCCGCGTCCACCTCGTACAGGTTGAGCGCCGCCGCCGCGATCTCCCTGGTGACCACGCCTTCCGCGCGGACCTCCGCGAAGTCGCGCACCCGCCTGAGCAGGCGGTTGGCGATGCGGGGCGTGCCGCGCGAGCGGCGGGCGATCTCCAGGGCGCTGTCGTCGGGCAGCTCCACCGACAGCAGGCGGGCCGAGCGCCGCAGCACCAGCTCCAGCTCCGCCACCTCGTAGAAGTCCATGTGGGCGGTGAAGCCGAACCTGTCACGCAGCGGCGCGGGCAGCAGGCCCGCCCGGGTGGTGGCCCCGACCAGCGTGAACGGGGCGATGTCGAGGGGGATCGAGGTGGCTCCGGGGCCCTTGCCGACGACGATGTCGACCCGGAAGTCCTCCATCGCGAGGTAGAGCATCTCCTCGGCGGGCCGGGACATCCGGTGGATCTCGTCGATGAACAGGACCTCGCCCTCGGTCAGCGTGGACAGGATCGCGGCGAGGTCGCCCGCGCGCTCCAGCGCGGGGCCCGAGGTCATCCGCAGCGGCGCGCCCAGCTCGGCCGCGATGATCATGGCGAGTGTGGTCTTGCCCAGGCCGGGGCCGCCGCTCATCAGGACGTGGTCGGGCGGCCGGTTGCGGCGCAGCGCGCTCTCCAGGACCAGCGAGAGCTGCTCGCGCACGCGGCCCTGCCCGATGAACTCGTCGAGCCGCCTCGGACGCAGCGCGGCCTCGATCGCCCGCTCGTCGCCCTCGGGCTCGGGCGACACGAGATCCCGCTCCACACTCACTCGGCACCATCCGCTCGGCCTGCCGGGAACCATCCGCTTCCCGGTGAATCTTTCATCGAACCGCCCGGCCCTCGCGCATTCCCCGGCCCGCCTCGCGCCTCCCGGGCCCGCCTCCCGGGTCCGGCCGCCGGACCCGATGCCGGGCCGGTCGCCGCGTCGGGTCCGCCTCTCCCGTGACCGCCGATGCTCACCGGACGGACGTTCACCGGACGCCCCATTCTCACCGGACGCTCAGGGCGCGCAGGGCCGACTTCAGCAACGCGGCCACCTGCGGGGCGCGGCCGGCCGCGACCTCCGCGTCGGCCTCCGGGGCCACCGCCGCGACCGCCTCGTCGGCGTCCCTGGCCGAGTAGCCGAGGCCGACCAGACCGGAATGCACCTGGTCGCGCCAGGCGGGCCGGGCGCCGCCGTTCAGCGCCGCGTCGACGGCCTGCGCGGGCGCGCCGAGCTTGTCCTTCAGTTCCAGCACGATGCGCTGGGCGCCCTTCTGCCCGATGCCGGGCACCATCGTCAGGGCCTTGAGATCGGCGCTCGCCACCGCCATCCGCAGCGCGTTGGGCGCGTGCACGGCGAGCATGGCGAGGGCGAGGCGCGGCCCGACCCCGCTGGCCGTCTGCAGCAGTTCGAAGACGGCGCGCTCGTCGTCCGAGGCGAAGCCGTACAGCGTCAGCGAGTCCTCGCGCACGACGAGCGAGGTGGACAGCCGGGCGGGTTCGCCGGCGCGCAGCCCGGCCAGGGTCCCCGGGGCGCAGTGGACGAGCACTCCGACCCCGCCGACCTCGACCACGGCACTGTCGGCGCCGACCGCCGTCACCTGCCCCGCAACGGATGCGATCACCGCGTGCTCCCTCCCCGGCCCTGCCACCCGGCCGCGACCGCGCCGGGCCTCCCAGTCCTACCAGAGCCTTGGTGGCCTGCGTACGGGGTCACGCGTCCTCCCGGCGTGCGGGGGCCGGTCGCGGGGCGGAGCGGGCGCGGGCCAGGGCGTCGGCCAGGCGGTGCTGCACGCCGCCGCGCCAGACGTGGCAGATGGCCAGGGCGAGCGCGTCGGCCGCGTCCGCGGGCTTCGGCATGGCGTCGAGCCGCAGCAGCCGGGTGACCATCGTGCCCACCTGCTTCTTGTCGGCGTTGCCGTGGCCCGTGATGGCGGCCTTGACCTCGCTCGGCGTGTGCAGGGCGACCGGCAGCCCGCGCCGGGCCGCGCAGACGATCGCGACGGCCGACGCCTGCGCCGTCCCCATGACCGTGCGCACGTTGTGCTGGGCGAACACCCGCTCGACGGCGACCGCGTCCGGTTTCAGCTCGTCGAGCCACCGCTCGATCTCGGCCTCGATGACGACCAGCCGGGCGCCGATGTCGTCGTCGGCCGGAGTCCGCACGACCCCGACCGACACCAGGCTCAGCGGCGCGCCGGGCCTGCCCTCCACGGCGCCGAGGCCGCACCGCGTCAGCCCCGGGTCCACCCCCATCACCCGCACGTGGGGCAATCGCACCGGCTCGCCTCTCCGCCGAACATCAGTTCGGTCGGTCACTCTACCGCGATCACCGGCGGCGCGGGGGCGCGACGCGGCGTCAGAACGCGTCGATCATGTAGGCGGCGCAGGCGAAGGCGGCGTCCAGCGCGTCGTCGGTCTCGGGGGAACCACCCGTCAGCCTGCCCGAGCGCCGCAGCGTGGCCGTGGGCACCCCGGCGAAGAGCGCGGACGCGCCGCCGATCGTCAGCCGCGTCGCCTCCCCCGGGCCGGAGCCCGGCCCAGTGCGCGGCCCGGTGCCTGGCCCGGTGCCCGGCGCCGTACGTGACGCCGGGTCCGACCGCGTCACGGAGCCGGAGCCGCCCGCCACGCGGAGCGTCCACGATCCCGTGTTGCCGGGACGCAGCCGGTCGGTCACCTCGACGACGGTCTCCAGCGCGACCCCGGCGGGGAAGCCGCGTCCCGCGACCGCGGCGGGCAGGTCGATCACCCGGAGCATCCACCGGCGCACCGTGACGTCGTCGTCCGACCGCTCGCGCAGCAGCCAGAGCACGGGGTCGGCCGGGTCGACGCAGGCGTGCACCGACTTCGCGACGGAGGAGGCGCTGCCGACCAGCGACCACAGCGCCCTGGCCGTCGCCTCCGAGCCCGCCACCAGGTTGTCGACCTCGATGTCGCCGTCGCTCCAGCGGTAGAGGACGAACCCGTCGCCTGCGAGGTAGCAGTAGTCGTCCTCGTCGGCGAGCCACAGCCGCCAGGTGCGCTCGTCGTAGGACATCGGGCCGCTCGCGCGGGTGGCGGCGTGGAGCCTGCCGATCAGTGCCACCACTTCGGCCGCGTCATCGGGGCCGGCCCGGCGCAGCCCCGGCGCGCCACCGTGACCACCGGAGGCATCCGGCTCACCGCCGCCCTGACCACCGCGACCACCGCGACCGCTGTGACCGCCGGAGACAGCGGGATCACCTCCGTGACCGCCGGAGCCACCGGGCCCACGAGAGGCACCGGGCTCGCCGTAGCCGCCGTGACCGCCGGTGCTGCCGAGGGTGCGCAGCGCCTCGGCGGGCAGCGTGATCCTCGTCATGCCGCCGGCGTGCTCGTAGCCCACGCTCCGGTAGAGCGGGGTGGTCGCGGGGTAGAGCGCCGACACCACGTGGCCGAGCGCGGCGCAGCGCTCGACGGCGGCCTCCATGAGCGCGCGGCCCACTCCCCTGCCGCGGTCCTCGGGCGCGACGGTCACGCTGGCCACGCCGCCCATCGACAGCGGCCGGCCGTGCCACCACTGGACGTACGGGTTGATCCTGGCCGCGCCGGCGAGCCTGGGCCCGTCGAACGCGCCCAGGTAACGCCCCTCCGGCAGCATCGGGGAGACCAGGTCGCGCCAGGTCCGCGCGCCTTCGGCGGACAGCGGGCCGAAGGCGCGTCTCCGGATGTCGAGCGCGGCGTCGAGGTCGCCGGCGGTGAGATCGCGGATGTCCACGACGCGTCAACCTATGCCGATCGCGGTACGGCGGGCCAGCGGTTTTCCGTCAGCCCCGATCAACCGGCCGCGATGGGGCCGGTCGGATCAGACGTCCAGCTTCTCCATGACGTCGTCGCTGACGTCGAAGTTCGCCCAGACGTTCTGCACGTCGTCGCTGTCCTCCAGCGCGTCGATGAGCTTGAAGACCTTGCGGGCGCCGTCCTCGTCCAGCGGGACGTTGAGGGTCGGCATGAAGCTCATCTCGGCCGACTCGTAGTCGATGCCGGCGTCCTGCAGCGCCTTGCGCACGGGGATCAGGTCGGAGGCCTCGCTGACCACCTCGAAGTTGTCACCGAGGTCGTTGACCTCCTCGGCGCCCGCGTCGAGGACGGCCATGAGCACGTCGTCCTCGCTCAGCGACCCCTTGGGGACGAGCACGACGCCCTTGCGGTTGAACATGTACGACACCGAGCCGGGGTCGGCGAGCGAGCCGCCGTTGCGGGTCAGCGCCACGCGCACCTCGGACGCCGCGCGGTTGCGGTTGTCGGTGAGGCACTCGATGAGAACCGCGACACCGCCCGGGGCGTAGCCCTCGTACATGATGGTCTGCCAGTCGGCGCCGCCGGCCTCCAGGCCGCCGCCGCGCTTGCGGGCCCGCTCGATGTTGTCGATCGGGACCGAGTTCTTCCTGGCCTTGGTGATGGCGTCGTACAGCGTCGGGTTGCCGTCCGGATCGGGCCCGCCGGTCCTGGCCGCGACCTCGACGTTCTTGATGAGCTTGGCGAACAGCTTGCCGCGCTTGGAGTCCAGCGCCGCCTTCTTGTGCTTCGTCGTCGCCCATTTGGAGTGGCCGGACATCGCCTAGAACTCCCTCACCATTTCGACAAAATACGAGTGCACGCGCGCGTCGCCGGTCAGCTCCGGATGGAAGGACGTCGCGAGCAGCGGTCCCTGTCGGACCGCGACGATCCTATCCCCAGCTTCGGTCCGGCCCAGCACCTCGACGTCCGGCCCCACCGACTCGACCCAGGGCGCGCGGATGAACACGGCCCTGATCTCCCCGCGCCCGGCGAAGTCGAGATCGGCCTCGAAGGAGTCGACCTGGCGGCCGAAGGCGTTGCGGCGGACCACCATGTCGATGCCGCCGAGGGTCTCCTGGCCCTCGACGCCGCCCTCGATCCGGTCGGCCAGCATGATCATCCCTGCGCAGGAGCCGTAGGCGGGCATGCCCTCCTTGATCCGCAGCCGGATCGGTTCGAGCATCTCGAAGGTGACGGCGAGCTTCCACATCGTGGTCGACTCTCCGCCCGGGACGACCAGCGCGTCCACCGCGGCGAGCTCCCCCGGGCGGCGCACCGGGACGGCGGTCGCCCCCGACTCCTCCAGTGCGCGGACGTGCTCGCGCACGTCGCCCTGCAGGGCGAGCACGCCGATCTTGGGTGCGGACGTCACGGTTTCCCCTTCTGTGGTGACCAGTTCAGGGTATGGCCACGGCCTCCCCCGCCCAAAACGCGGTCATGTCCGTCCCAGGGAGTGTCAGACACGACCCAGCTTCGCCAGGGCGGGCAGGGCGCTCTCGATGGCCGAGCGCTCCTCGGGGGTCAGCGCGCCGAGCCTGCCGGAGAGATAGGCGATGCGCGCCCGCCGTACGGCACGCAGGCGGTCGCGGCCCTCGTCGGTGAGCTCGACGGTGCGCACCCGGGCGTCGGAGGCGTCGGTGCCCCGCGCCACCAGGCCCGCCTCCTCCAAGCGGTTGACCTGCACGCTCATCGTGGGGAGCTGCACTCCGTGCTCCTCGGCGAGCTCGGTCATCCGGCAGGGCGCCTCCTCCAGCGAGCCGAGCACGGAGTACTGCTGGGCGGTGACCGGCTGTCCCGCCGTCGTACGGCGCAGCAGCATCACGAGGTGACGCAGCTCACGCGACAGGCGCTCGGCGAGCCGCCCGGTGTCGTCGGTCGTCATAGCCGGTCACGATAACGCCGCCGCCGTACGGCCGCGCCGGTCAGGGGCGCTCGGTCTCCTGCCGGATCGTGTCCTCGGCGGTGACGCCCGCCGTCCGGGCCGCGCTCGGGGGGGAGAACGGGCGCAGATAGGTCTGCTGGACGCCGGGCACCCGGTCCTCGACGACGAAGGTGGCCCTGGTGTAGGCCTCCGCGCCAGGGACGCTGACCCGGGGCACCACCCTGAAGTCGGCTGTCATCGCCTCCCGCTCGACGCGGGTCAGGACGTAGCCGCGCTGGTCGTTGTAGAACCTCAGGTGCGGGTTGATCCGCAGGAAGGGGTGGTCGGCGGGGTCGGAGTCGGCTCCGTCGCCGGTGGTGCTGACGGAGGTCGTGACGAGCTCGGACCCGACGGTGGGACCGGCCGGGTGGTCGTAGTCCAGCTTCAGGTCGCTCGCCCAGTGCGCGTGCACGTCGCCGGTGAGCACGACGGGGTTGCGCACGCCGGCGTCCATCCAGCCCTGGGTGATGCGCCTGCGGGAGGCGGCGTACCCGTCCCAGGCGTCCTGGCTGGTGCGCGTGCCCGGCCCGGCGTCGCTGTCGCGCCGGGCGAAGAACACCTGCTGGCCGATGACGTCCCACCGCGCCGCCGAGCGCCGGAAGCCGTCGAGCAGCCAGGCCTCCTGCTCGGCGCCGGTGATCGACCGCTCCGGGCCGGCCGACTCGGGGCAGTCCTTGTACCCGTCGCCGCAGGCCTGGTCGTCGCGGTACTGCCGGGTGTCGAGCAGGTGGAAGGTCGCCATCCTGCCCCATCCGACCCGCCGG
Organism: Microbispora amethystogenes; assembly: GCF_016863015.1. Classification (GTDB taxonomy): domain Bacteria; phylum Actinomycetota; class Actinomycetes; order Streptosporangiales; family Streptosporangiaceae; genus Microbispora; species Microbispora amethystogenes. Next base: position 57,373 of record NZ_BOOB01000043.1, read on the forward strand.
TAGAGCCGCATTCCGGCGCCGCACGGGACCGAGGTGCGGCGCAGCGGCATGTTCTCGTAGTAGGCGCGGAACGCGGCCTCCCGGCGTTGCCCGAAGGCGGGCCGCTCCTCCGGGTGCGCCGGCGTCTCGCCGGCCCAGTTGTTGTCCACCTCGTGGTCGTCGAAGACCACGAGCCACGGCGCGGCGGCGTGGGCCGCGCGCAGGTCGGGGTCGGTCTTGTACTGCGCGTGCCGCCTGCGGTAGTCCGCCAGGGTCACCGTCTCCGGCCCTTCGTGGTCGCGCACGTTGCCGGTGGGGGCGACGTAGGTGTCCCTCGCGTACTCGTACTGGTAGTCGCCCAGGTGGAGGACCAGGTCCGGGTGGTCCTCGGCGAGGCGGCGGTAGGCGGTGAAGTAGCCGTGCTCGTACTGGGCGCACGAGACGAAGGCCATCGTCAGCGGGCCGCCGAACGACGCCGGGTCCGGGGCGGTCAGCGCCCGGCCGGTCGGCGAGAGGTGGGGCCCCGCGCGGAAGCGGTACCAGTACTCCCTGCCGGGCCGCAGACGGTCCACCTCGACGTGGACGCTGTGCCCCCACTCGGGGCTAGCGTCCGCCACGCCCTCCCGTACGACCCGGCGGCAGCACTCGTCGTCGTAGACCTGCCACCGCACGGGGACGGCGATCGGCGGCATGCCGCCGAGGCCGTCCTCGGCCAGCGGCCGCGGGGCGAGGCGGGTCCAGATCACGAAACCCGCGGGGTCGGGGTCGCCCGAGGCCACCCCGAGTGTGAAGGGGTCGGAGCACAGGCCGCGTGCGGCCGCCCCGGCCTCCGCGCCGGGCGTGGAGGGCGGCGGCGTCGGGGGCGGGTCCGCCGAGGCGGGCGCGGGGATCGCGGCGGCGAGCCCCGCGGCGAGTCCCGTGACGAGGCCGGTCACGAGGAAGGTGCGGCGATCGAGGCCGGGCAACTGGGCTCCCTGGGACGATCAGCGGGTCGAACGCCCGCGGGCCGGCGATCGATCGCGACGGGGTGGCACCGATCGGCGTGGCGGGCGACGGCCCGGCGACGTCAGCGCCCTGCCACCCGCTGCCGGACACCGCCGCGCAGATCTCCGGCATGCGGATCTCCGACACGCGGATCTCCAGCAACAGATCTACGGCCGCACAGCAGAACGCTCGGCCGGGACGTCCCGACCGAGCGAATCGCCTTACCGCCGGTCACCCGCGGCCGACACGCCGCCGACGGGAGCCTCTTTACCTTCCTGGGAACACTGCGCCTTTCCGGGAAGGCCGTGCCTGCCAGCCGTGCGTTCCGGCTGTGCCTACCAGCCGCGCTCGGCGAGGCGGTGCGGCACCGGGATGTCGTCGACGTTGATGCCGACCATCGCCTCGCCGAGACCCCGGGAGACCTTGGCGATCACGTCGGGGTCGTCGTAGAAGGTGGTGGCCTTGACGATGGCGGCGGCCCGCTTGGCGGGGTCGCCGGACTTGAAGATGCCCGAGCCGACGAACACGCCCTCGGCGCCGAGCTGCATCATCATCGCGGCGTCGGCGGGGGTGGCGATGCCGCCCGCGGTGAACAGCACCACCGGCAGCTTGCCGGTCTTCGCGACCTCGGCCACCAGCTCGTACGGCGCCTGCAGCTCCTTGGCCGCGACGAACAGCTCGTCCTCGGGCAGCGAGGTGAGGCGCTTGATCTCGCCCCGGATCTTGCGCATGTGGGTGGTGGCGTTGGACACGTCGCCGGTCCCGGCCTCGCCCTTGGAGCGGATCATGGCGGCGCCCTCGGTGATGCGGCGCAGCGCCTCGCCCAGGTTGGTGGCACCGCACACGAAGGGCACGGTGAACTGCCACTTGTCGATGTGGTTGGCGAAGTCCGCGGGGGTCAGCACCTCGGACTCGTCGACGTAGTCGACACCCAGCGCCTGGAGCACCTGGGCCTCGACGAAGTGGCCGATCCGGGCCTTGGCCATCACGGGGATGGACACGGCGCCGACGATGCCCTCGATCATGTCGGGGTCGCTCATCCTGGACACCCCGCCCTGGGCGCGGATGTCGGCGGGGACGCGCTCCAGCGCCATGACGGCGACGGCGCCGGCATCCTCGGCGATCTTGGCCTGCTCGGGGGTGACGACGTCCATGATGACCCCGCCCTTGAGCATCTCGGCCATGCCCCGCTTCACGCGGGCGGTGCCGACGGCGGCGTTCTCGTTGACTTCGGGGGCGCTGCTGGACACGGTGCTACCTCACGACGGCGGGCCTACGGATTCCTCTCCATGGTAGGTGCTGGCCGCTCCCGAGCCCGCAGTGCCCGCCTGTCGAAACCGATCACGCCGTTTGTCCGTCAGGTCGAAACCCGCCGGGACGGCCGGCGCGCGGCCGCGGGGTCACGGCGCGACGGGCTTGCGCGACGCGAGCACCACCCAGACCTGGCCCCGGGCGAACGGCATCGGCTTGCCGTCGGCCATGGTGTAGACGGTGCCCTCCTTCTCCGAGGCGCGCGACCACTTGACCCGGTACGCCTGGCCGTCCCGCAGGACCACCCCGGTGCCCTTGCCGACGGTGTGCACGAGCGGGGTGTAGCTCCCGGTGAAGTCGTGGAACTCCGAACGGTCGGTCTTCACCCACTGCACGACGATCGTGGGCGCGCCCTGCTGGCCGCCCTCGGCGGCCATGTCCTTCTCGCCGTCCTGCGTGACCAGCCAGCGCTTCTGGGCCTCCGACCAGGTGAAGGCGAAGCGCGCGGCAGGGTAGCGCACATTGACCGTCTTCTGCGGCGTGCCCCCGGCGGGCGGCTCGTCGGAGAAGACGAACCCGATGTCCTTCGCCCTGGTCGCCTGCGGCGCCTTGGCCAGCAGCTTCCGGGGGCTGCCGACCAGGTTGTACGGCGCGACCCGGCCGGGCGCGCGGACGTACGCGCCGGGCGCGCGGCTGTCGGACACGTCGAACAGCGACGCCTTCTGGACGAAGGGGATCATCTTCGTCTGCACCCCGGAGTAGGCGAGGGCGGGCTTGCCGAACGCCGGCAGGATGTGCAGGTCGGAGATCCGGGCGCTGCGGACCGGCCCCACCTGCGCGGGGAGCTTGGAGGAGAAGATCGCCATGAGCCGGGTGAGCCCGCCCTCGACCTGCTCGACGTAGACGACGTCGGCGCTGCGCAGGCCGATCTGCGGCTTGCCCGCGTGGGTGTTCTCGATCTTCACGGCGAGGACCGGCCTGCGGGTGGCGACGGGGCGTCCGGTGAAGGGGTGTTCCGGAGGCGCGGTCGGCGACGGCGAGGCCACCACCGGGCTCGCGCCCTCCGACTGGGGGGCGGGCTTGTCGTCACCCGAGCACGCGGCCCCGGTGAGGACGACCGCCATGGCCAGTGTGAAGCCGATCCCTGCCCGCACCGTCCCGCTCCTCCCGGTGGAGAGCCCCCGTCACCGGGCATGACGCGACCGGCACGCGGACCGTCGCCCAGCATGGCAATGAAACGGCATGAGCTTACCGGGAATACCCCTAATGCCCGTCAAATAGCGACTATGCGGCCATCAGGGCGTCCGGGGGCTCGTCGTCGATGTCGAAGAACCGGGGCGGGTCGGTGTGCCCGGCGAGGTGCAGCGCACGGGCCAGCCAGCGCCGCTGCGCCGTACGGGTGACCGCGGCGGCGTTGTTGTAGAACCGGCGCGAGTAGACGACCTTGGCGACCGCCGTGTCCAGTTCCTCCAGCAGCGCCTCCCCGGTGGGGTGCTCCGCCAGCTTCTCGCGGAACCGCTCCTGGTCGACGACCACGCGCAGGGCCCGCGACAGGTCGCTCTCGGCGTGCTCGCGCTCGTCCGGCCCGGCCGTACGGGCCTCGTGGGCCGCCGCGGCGAGCACCAGCGAGGTGGCGGGGTCGAGGATGCGCGAGCCGGCCAGTTCCAGGCAGACCGCCGCGCGGCGCAGCAGCGCGGCGTCGAGGGCGGCCTGCGCGGTCTCCAGGCGGATGTGCAGCCGGTCGAGCCGCCCGGCCCGCCAGGAGACGTAGACGGCGAACAGCACGACGGCCACGAGGGCCACGGCCACCACAATGATCAGGGTCGAGGTCATGGCAGCGCGTCCTCCACGACTCCCGCCTCCGCGTGGGCGACCGTCTCGTACACGCGCACGACCTCCCGCGCGACCGTCGACCAGTCGTACTTCCACACGGCCTGGCGGGCCTCGTCGGAGAGCTTGGCCCGGCGTCCGGGGTCGTCCAGCAGCCGGGCCGCCTCCCGGGCCAGGGCGGCGGGGTCGCCGGTGGCGAACAGCGCCCCGGCCTGCCCCTCGCCCAGCACGCGCCGGAAGGCGGGGATGTCGCTGGCGAGGATCGGCGCCCCGGCCGACATGGCCTCGGTGAGCACGATGCCGAAGCTCTCCCCGCCCAGGTTGGGCGCGCAGAAGACGTCGACGGAGTGGTAGGCGCGCACCTTGTCGGCCTCGCTGACCATGCCGAGCAGCCCGACGCGGTCGCGGTACCTCTTGGGCACCCGGCCGAGCACGTCGTCGGCGTCCCCCGGGCCGGCGACCAGCAGCCGCAGCGCGGGCCGCTCGGCGGCGAGCACGGCGAACGCCTCCAGGAGCACGGGCAGGCCCTTGCGCGGCTCGTCCATCCGCCCGAGGAACCCGATCACGTTGCCGTCCGGGCCCCAGCCCGGCAGCGGCTCGCCCTCGGCGTAGCGGCGCACGGTCACGCCGTTCGGGATCAGCACCGCGTCGCCGCCGAGGTGCTCGACCAGTGTCTTGCGGGCGGCGTCGGAGACCGCGATCCGGCCCGTGATCTTCTCCAGCGCGCTCTGCAGCATCGGCGCGGCCACGGACATCGCCCGCGAGCGCTCGTAGGAGGCGTGGAACGTCGCCACGATCGGCCCCTTGGCCACCCAGCAGGCGAGCACCCCGAGCGACGGCACGCCGGGCTCGTGCACGTGCAGCACGTCGAACCCGCCCTCCCTGATCCACTTGCGCACCCGGTTCGCCGACAGGAAGCCGAACGCCAGGCGGGCCACCGAGCCGTTGTACGGCACGGGCACGGCGCGGCCGGCGGAGGTCACGTACGCCGGCAGCTCGGCGTCGTCGGCGGCGGGGGCGATGACGGACACCTCGTGCCCGTCCTCGATCAGCGCCTCGGCGAGGTCCCTGATGTGCGCCTGCACGCCCCCGGGAACCTCCCAGGTGTACGGGCAGACGATGCCGACCTTCACGAGGCGCCCCCGGCGGAGGGCTCGGCTGGGGGCTCGGCGTCGTCGAGCCAGACGCGCTGGAGCATGTGCCAGTCCTCCGGGTGCTCGGCGATGCCCTTCTCGAAGACCGCCGCCACGGCCTGGGTCATGACGGCGACCTTCTCCTGCCGGGTCCCCTCGGACGGCACCGGGACCTCCTCGTGCACCCGGATGCCCCAGCCGCCGTCCTCGAACCACAGCACGGCGGGCAGCAGCGCGGCCCCTGTCTGGACGGCCAGCAGCGCGGGCCCGGCGACCATCCGGGTCCGGGCGCCGAAGAACTCGACCTCGATCCCGCGTTCGGTCAGGTCGCGTTCGGCGGGCAGGCAGACGGGGCGGCCCTCGCGCAGGCGCTTGGCGAGCGTGCCGAACGCCATGGCGCTGCCGCCGCCCTTGGCGGTGAGCGGCAGCACCTCCATGCCGAGGCTCTCGCGGTAGGCCACGAACCGCTCGAACAGCGACTCCGGCTTCAGCCGCTCGGCCACGGTGGTGAAGGGGTGGCCCATGTGCACCAGCCAGGCCCCGCCGAGGTCGTAGTTGCCCATGTGAGGCAGAGCGATCACCACTCCCCTGCCCCGGGCGAGGTTGTCGAAGATGTTCTCGGCCCCGATGAACCGGGTGCCGTCGAGGATCCGCTCGCGGGTGTAGGCGGTGAAGCGGAACGACTCCATCCAGTACCTGAAGTAGGAGCGCATGCCCGCCCGGCTCAGGTCCCGTACGGCGGGGTCGCCGGGGTCCGCGCCGACGACCCGGGCCAGGTTGACCTCCAGGCGGCGCACGGACCGGCCCCGCCTGCGCCACAGCCGGTCGGCGAGCACCCGGAAGAACCAGGCGGCCGTCCGCTCCGGCACGTGGCGCACCACGGCCCAGCCGGCGGCGTACGCGGCCGCGACCGCCCGGTCGGCGAGCGGCGTCCCGCCGGGCCGCGGAGGCCGCGGGGGTGGGCCGGGCGGGCCGCCCGTCTCGCTCATGTGTTTACCGCCTGTCTGTAGACGTGCACCATCCGCTGGACGACCGTGACGGCGCTGGCCGCGGCGAGCAGCCAGAGCCCGGCCGCCAGGATGTACGGCACGCCGAGGCCGGACAGGCCGGCCGCGACGAGCACGACCACCAGGCGCTCCCCCCGCTCGGCGATGCCGACGTTCGCGGTCATGCCGAGCCCCTCGGCCCTGGCCTTGGCGTAGGAGACCAATGCTCCCGCGGCCAGGCAGAAGAGCGCGACGGCCGCGAGGACGATCTCGGGCTCGTCCTCGAGGACGAAGTAGAGGATCAGCCCGGAGAAGATCGAGGCGTCGCCGAGGCGGTCGAGCGTGGAGTCGAGGAAGGCGCCCCACGTGCTCCCCTTGCCCGTCATCCGGGCGAGGACCCCGTCGAGGGCGTCGGCGAGCACGAAGAACGTGATGACGAGTGATCCCAGGAACAGATGCCCGGTCGGGTAGAAGACGAGGGCCGAGGCCACCACTCCGAGCGTGCCGATCGTGGTGATCACATCGGGCGAGATCCCGCGGCGGGCGAGGGCCCGTCCCAGGGGGGTCATGACTCGGGTGACGGCGGGGCGCAGGATGTTCAACATCGCCGTCCGATCGTAGGCCATCGAGGGCCGCCGCACCTCGCAAGCACATTCGCCGAAAAGTCTTGTGATATGCGCCACATGGGTAAAGGGTGAAGAGCACGCGCCCGCAGGACCGCACGGAGATGACGCGGAGGTGAACCCCGTCGTGTGGTCATGAGAGGGCGGGCCCCGGGCGCGGGACAGCGACGGCACGAGCGGCCGGCGCGGGGCGCGTCCGTGCGCCCCCTCCCCGCCGCTCCGAGATTCGGGAGGCGATGTGGCCGAAAGATCATCCGGCGCGACAACAGGGGCCGCGGGCAGGGCACCCGTGGCCGATCGGCCGGACATGGTGCGCAATGTCGTGCTGGTCGGCCATTCCGGAGCCGGGAAGACGACCCTGATCGAGGCGCTGCTCGCGGAGACGGGCACCGTGCAGCGCCCCGGCCGGGTCGAGGACGGCACGACGGTCAGCGACTTCGACGAGGTGGAGGTGCGCCAGCAGCGCTCGGTGAACCTGTCGGTCGCACCCGTCGTCCACAACGGCATCAAGATCAACCTGTTGGACACCCCGGGGTACGCGGACTTCGTCGGCGACCTGCGGGCCGGGCTGCGCGCCGCGGACGCCGCGCTGTTCGTCGTCTCGGCCGTCGAGGGCGTCGACGGGCTCACCCGGATGATCTGGGACGAGTGCGCGCTCGTCGGCATGCCGCGCGCGGTGGTGATCAGCAAGATCGACCACCAGCGGGCCAACTTCGACGAGGTCCTCGCCACCTGCCAGGACGCGTTCGGCGACGGCGTGGCGCCGCTCTACCTGCCGGTGGACGGCACCGGGCTGCTCGGCCTGCTGTCGCAGCGGCTGTTCGACTACGGCGGCGGCCGCAGGACCGAGCGGGAGCCGGGCCCGGACCAGCTCGCGCTCATCGAGCAGTACCGCGGCGACCTCATCGAGGGGATCATCCAGGAGAGCGAGGACGAGTCCCTGATGGACCGCTACCTCTCCGGGGAGACGATCGACACCAAGGTGCTCATCGACGACCTGGAGAAGGCGGTGGCCCGGGGCAGCTTCTACCCGGTGCTCGCCACCGCGCCCGGCGTCGGCACGCTGGAACTCCTGGAGATCGTCACGCAGGGCTTCCCCTCGCCCCTGGAGCACCCGCTGCCGCACATCACCGGGATCGACGGCAAACCCTGCAAGGAGATCACCGCCGACCCGGACGGCCCGCTGGTGGCGGAGGTCGTCAAGACGACCAGCGATCCGTACGTCGGGCGGATCAGCCTGGTCCGGGTCTTCTCCGGCACGCTGCGGCCCGACATGACGGTCCACGTCTCCGGCCACGGCCTGGCCGACCGGGGCCACGAGGACCACGACGTCGACGAACGGGTGGGCGCGCTGTCCTCGCCCCTGGGCAAACTGCAGCGGACGGTGGGCAAATGCGTCGCCGGGGACGTCTGCGCGGTCGCCAAGCTGTCGCGCACGGAGACCGGCGACACGCTCTCCGGCAAGGACGAGCCGCTGCTGGTCGAGGCGTGGACCATGCCCGACCCGCTGCTGCCGGTCGCGATCCGGGCGAAATCGAAGGCCGACGAGGACAAGCTGAGCCAGGCCCTCGGCCGCCTCGTCGCCGAGGACCCGACGCTGCGGCTGGAGAACAACGCGGAGACCCGCCAGCTCGTGCTGTGGTGCATGGGCGAGGCGCACTCCGACGTCCTGCTCGACCGCCTGGCCAAGCGGCACGGCGTGGAGGTCGAGAAGGTCGGCCTGCGGGTGCCGCTGCGCGAGACGTTCGGCGGCCGGGCGCAGGGCATGGGGCGCAACGTCAAGCAGACCGGCGGCCACGGGCAGTACGCCATCTGCCACATCGAGGTCGAGCCGCTGCCGTCGGGCGGCGGGTTCGAGTTCGTCGACAAGATCGTGGGCGGGGTGGTCCCGCGGCAGTTCATCCCGTCGGTCGAGAAGGGCGTGCGGGCGCAGATGGAACGCGGGGTCGTCGCCGGCTACCCGATGGTCGACATCCGCGTCACGCTCTACGACGGCAAGGCCCACTCGGTCGACTCCTCCGACATGGCCTTCCAGATCGCCGGCCAGCTCGCGCTCAAGGAGGCCGCGGCCAAGGTGGCCACGCACCTGCTCGAACCCGTGGACGAGGTCGCGGTGCTGGTGCCCGACGACTACGTCGGCGCCGTGATGTCCGATCTGTCCTCACGCCGGGGCAGGGTGCTCGGCACCGAGCCGGTCGGCACGGGCCGCACGCTGGTGCGCGCCGAGGCCCCGCAGCTGGAGATCACCCGGTACGCCGTCGACCTGCGCTCGCTGTCTCACGGGACGGGCACGTTCACCCGTTCCTTCCTGCGGTACGAACCGCTGCCCGCGCACCTGGTCGACAAGGTGGCCGCGACGGGCGAGCACTAGGGACGCACCGGACGGCGCTCCGGCGACGGCCGGACGACGATCGGACGAGATCGGACAGGGACGCCCGGCGGCACGCCTCCCGCCGCCGGGCTCCCCACCGCCGCCGCGCCCACGCCCTTGCTCGGCCTCACCGCAGCGCCCGTACCGGCTCGGCCTCACCGGCGCGCCCGGACCACCCGCCCGAACCGGTGCGGGCCGTACGGATGTCACCAATCCGCCTCAGAACCATTCCCCCGCGTCCCGGCGGCCCCTCGCCGGGCCGGAACGGGCCGCGTCCCCGCCGGACGGGCCGTTCGCGCAGGTCATCCATGCCGCCGGGTTTGACCGAACAGCCGCTCGGGGAGCCTCACGACGTGTCAGGCGTCACATCCGCATCACAAGTGCGTTTCGTTTTTTCTGGCTAAACCGCTCTTAAGCCGATGTAAGACTGGTCGCCGGACTTACCGGCATATCGGAGGGGCAGCCACGTGACCGAGCGGAGACAGGTCGTCCGCCCGTTGATCGCCACCACCGTCATCGCCGCCGCCGCCGTCGGCGCCGCCTACGCGTTCGGCCCCGGGGCCCAGGCCGAGAAGGTCGGCAGCACGGCGAACGCGAAGGACGGACGGCACCAGGTGGTGAAGGCGGAGACGCTGACGGCGACGGGCGCCTGCGCGACCAGCGCGAAATATCCCAAGCGCCAGCTCCGCGGGGTGTGGATCGCGACCGTGCACAACGTCGACTGGCCGTCCAAGCCGGGGCTGTCGCCCGACCGGCAGCGGGCCGAGTATCTGCGGATCCTCGACAACGCGGTGAAGCGCCGGCTGAACGCGGTGTTCTTCCAGGTGCGTCCCGCCTCGGACGCGATCTACCGCTCGTCGCTGGAGCCCTGGTCGCAGTGGCTCACCGGCACGGCCGGGCGGGACCCGGGCTGGGACCCGCTGCCGTTCCTCGTGGAGGAGGCCCACAAGCGGGGGCTGCAGTTCCACGCGTGGTTCAACCCCTACCGGGCGGCCGACTCGGCCTCCGCGAAGCTGCCCGCCGGGCACCCGGCGCGCCTGCACCCCGACTGGGTCGTCAAGCACGAGGGCAAGCTCTACTACAACCCCGGGCTGCCCGAGGTGCGCGACTGGGTCACCAAGGTCGTGACGGACGTCGTGCAGCGCTACGACGTCGACGGCGTCCACTTCGACGACTACTTCTACCCCTACCCGGGCCGGGGCACGAGGTTCGCCGACCAGGCGGCGTACAAGAAGTACGGCAAGGGCCTGAGCCTGGCCGACTGGCGGCGGCGCAACGTCAACGACCTCGTCGCCCAGATCTCGGGCGCGGTCCACGCGGCCAGGCCCTACGCCGTCTTCGGGATCAGCCCCTTCGGCATCTGGCGCAACAAGGCCGAGGACCCGGCGGGGTCGGCCACCAAGGGCATGTCGGCCTACGACTCGATCTACGCGGACGCGAAGGCGTGGATCAAGAAGGGCTCCGTCGACTACGTGATGCCCCAGCTCTACTGGCCCCGGGGCTTCGCCGCCGCCGACTACACCGTCCTCGCCAAGTGGTGGGCCGACGCGGTGAAGGGCACCGACGTCGACCTCTACATCGGCCAGGCGCTCTACCGGGTCGGCGCCACCGACACCCCGGCCTGGACCAAGGCCGGCGAGCTGCCCGCGCACCTCACGCTGAACCGGAAGCACCCGGAGATCTCCGGCGACGTCTACTTCAGCGCCGCCCAGCTCGCGCGCAACCCCCTGGGCGTGCTCGACCGGATCGTGAAGGAGCACTACACGCGGCCCGCGCTGCCGCCGGTGCTCAGGCCGGGGTCCACCTCCGCGCCGGCCGCGCCGCGCGGGGTCAAAGCCGCCTCCGGGACGCTGACGTGGCAGGCCCAGCCGGGCGCGCAGGCGTACGCGGTGTATCGGGTGACCGGCAAGGACGCCTCCTGCGCCACGGCCGACGCGCGCAACCTGCTCGCCGTCGTGCCGGCCTCCGCCGCGCCGCAGTACGCCGCGGCGGGCTCCGGCGCCTACTACGTCACCACGCTCGACCGCCTCGGCAACGAGAGCGCCGCCACCCCGGCGACCTGATCCCGTCCCCGGCCCTGCTGCCCGGCCCTGCCCGGGTGGCCCCGCCGGGCAGGACTCCAGGGTCCCCGCTCGCGCACGGAGGGACGGGCCGCCGATCGAGGCGCCCGGGACGGACCGAGTCGCTGCGCGGTCGTCCACGGGTCCGGTAGCGTGGTCGCGAGTTTTCCCAAGATCATGTAGGGGCCTGGGGGTCGCCGGTGAGTGGCACGTGGGTGAGGCGCGCGCTCGTCGCGGTCGTGTTCGGCGTGTCGGTCGTGACCCTCGCGCCCGCGGCGGCCGCGTCCGCCGGGCTCGCGGCCGCACCCGATCAGGCGCCGGATCAGTGGCCGGATCAGAGGTCCGGCCAGCGCGGGACGGCGGCCGGCGAGCGGGTGGTGCTGGTCGGCATTCCCGGTCTGATGTGGAGCGACGTCACCCCGGAGGACACCCCCGCGCTGTGGCGGCTCGCCGGTGAGTCCGCCATCGGCTCCCTGTCGGCCCGGACGGTGCGCAAGGACGGCACCTGCCCCTACGACGGATGGCTCACGGTCTCGGCCGGGGTACGGTCGGCGGTGGGGGGACGCTGCGGCATGGCGCCCACGCCTGAGGCGAGCGGCCAGGGCGCGGTGGTCCCCGAGTTCTCCTGGCTGTGGGAGGTGCGCGAGCAGGACGACGCCGGAACCCTCGGGCAGGCCCTGCACACGGCCGGGCGGACCACGATGGCCGTCGGCCCGGGCGCGGCGCTCGCGCTGGCCGACCGCGCCGGGCGCGTGGACGTCTACGCCGCCGACGTCGCACAGGCCGCGGACTTGACCCGGGCGAACGTCGTCGCCATGGAGATCCCCGACCTGATCGCGCCCTACGTCTCGGCCGACCGGCTGAGCGAGGTGCCGGAGGCGGTGTCTCCCCAGGTGCGCCGGGCTGCGGCGCGGGCGGCCGACGCGAAGCTCGGCGCGGTGCTGCCCCGCCTGGGGCAGGCGACGGTGCTGGTGGCGGGCGTCGGCGACCACGGGCCGGTGCCGCACCTGCGGGTGGCGATGCTGCGCGGCCCGGCCATGAAGGACCCGGCCACCACCAGTCCTGCCACCACCGGCCCGGGCGGCGCGGGTTCGGGCGGGCCGGGACGCACGCTCGGCGCCAGATCCACCCACCGGGACGACATGATCATCCTGCCCGACCTCACCGCTACGATCCTCGCCCGGGCCGGGGTGGCCGCTCCCCCGAACGTCGTCGGCGTCCCGGTCGAGACGCACGGGACCGGCGGCGGGAGCCTCGCCGAGGGCGTGGCGGCCCTGCGGACCGCCGACGTGGCCGGGCAGACGATCAGGAACACCACCGGCGCCTTCTTCACCACCCTCGCCGTGCTCCAGGTGCTGTTCTATCTGACCGCGTTCCTGCTGCTGCGCCGCCGCGACCGGCTGCCGGCCGTACGGTCCGCGGCCGTGGCGCTGGCGGCGATCCCCGCCTCGACCTATCTCGTCAACCTCCTCCCGTGGGCCCGTACGGCGCAGCCCGTGCTCACGCTCTTCGCCTCGATCGCGGCCATCGCGGCGGCGCTGACCCTGGCGGCGCTCGCCGGGCCGTGGCGGCGCGGCGTGCTCGGGCCGCTGACCGTGATCGCCGCGGTCACCGCGGCCGTGCTGCTCGGCGACCTGCTGACCGGCACGCCCCTGCAGCTCAACAGCCTGATGGGCTACACGGGAGTGGTCGGCGCCCGTTACTACGGCCTGGGCAACATCCCCTTCGCGTTGCTGGCCACGGCCGTGCTGCTCGTGACCACCGCCGCAGCGGACCGGCTCGTCCGGTCGGGCCGCAAGGCCGTCGCGGTGGCCCTGATCGCCGTGCTCGGGGCCTTCGCGATGCTGCTCGACGGCTGGCCCGGCGTGGGCAGCGACTTCGGCGGCGTGATCGCCTTCGTCCCCGGCATCGCGGTCACCGCGATGCTCGTCGCGGGCAGGCGGGTGTCGGTCGTCAAGCTGGGCGCGTTCTGCGCGGCGGGCGGCGTCCTGGTGATGACGATCGCCTACCTCGACTACCTGCGTCCCCCGGCCAGCCAGACGCATCTCGGGCGGTTCGCCGGCCAGGTCGCGGACGGCACGTTCCTGCCGGTGATCTCACGCAAGCTCGGGGCGATGCTCGCCACGCTGCTCAGCCCCAACCTGATGCCGGTGGTGATCGCCGCCTTCGCGTTCCTCGTCTTCGCGCTGCTGCGGCCCGGGACCGCCAGCGCCGGGGTGCTGCCGATCGCGTTCGAACGGGCGCCCACGCTCAAGGCGGGCCTGCTCGGCGCACTCGTGAGCGGGGTGGTCGGCATGCTCGTCAATGACTCGGGGGCCGCCGTGCTGTCCATGGCCCTGGCGCTGGCCGTACCGCTCGTGCTCAGCGCGGGGATCCGCGCCCTGCAGTACGGCGAGCCCGCCCCGGCCGCCGCCGCGCCGAGCCCCCCGGCGAGCCTGGCGGGCTGAGCGGACGCCGGGCCGGACCCTCGGTCCGGGACCGGGTGCCTCAGTCGTGCCCGCGCGCGGCTCCGTGGCCGGGGCGCGGTCAGGAGGCGGCGGGCCAGGCGCCGGCGAGCAGGTCGCGGGTGTCGCGCAGAAGCTGCGGCAGGACCCTGGTGTGCCCGACCACCGGCATGAAGTTGGTGTCGCCACCCCACCGGGGCACGACGTGCTGGTGGAGGTGGGCGGCGATGCCCGCGCCCGCCACGCCGCCGAGGTTCATGCCGACGTTGAAGCCCTGCGCCCCGCTCGCCTTGCGCAGCGCCTGCGTGGCGCGCTTGGTGAACTCGGCGAGCTCGGCGGTCTCGGGGCCGTCGAGGTCGGCGTAGTCCGACACGTGCCGGTACGGGCAGACCATCAGGTGCCCGGAGTTGTACGGGTAGAGGTTGAGCACGGCGAACACGGCCGATCCCCGGGCCACGATCAGCCCGTCCTCGTCGGAGAGCTTGGGGATCTCGCAGAACGGGCAGCCGTCGTCCGCACCGGACCCGGTGGGCTTGTTCTCGCCCTTGATGTAGGCCATCCGGTGCGGAGTCCACAGGCGCTGGAAGTTGTCGGGAACCCCGGCGCCGGCCTGCTCGATCGGCTCTGAATCCACGTCCGCGATCTCCTCGCTCCCGATGTCCCGAGGCGCTGCCGCCCGTGCCGGAACGCTCCGGTGGCACTTCGCGCACTGGCACGCCTGCAGCACCGTGCACCAGCGCGCCTTCAGCACTGTGCAGCAGCATATGACCTCGCGGATCTCCTTCCACCGGCCGGGTTCACCTTGACCCGCCCGCTCTCGTCATCCTCCGGCGATCAGGGCGAGGCGGAGGCGAACGGGCATCTCGGCATTCCCGGCAGAGGATGGGCGGCGGCGTCGACGTGCTCGGATCCGACGAATCCCCACCCCTCCCAGCTCTCCTTCCCCGGCTCGGCGCGATCTCCGCGGGTGTAGTACCAGACCCTTCCCCCGTCCCCCTGGACCCGGCCGAACTCCCAGCAGACGAACCAGCTCCTGGGGGTGTCCAGGATCGCCACCTTCTCCGTGCTGTCCACCGAGAGGTAGAGAGGTGTATCGGGCCGGTTCGCGCACACGAAGTCCCTGGTCCACACGAGGCCGCCCTGCCTGGCGTCCACGTGCTTGACCCCGCTGCGATCCGTGCACGAGTGCCCGCTCGCCGCGGACGCCCTCGAGTCCTGGCCGGGGCGCCAGATCAGGGCCCCGCCCATGACCAGGACCGCCAGCCCCGCCAGCACCCAGCGCGTACGGCTGCTCCCGAGAAGCCGCCGATACCCGGGCGTGGCGTCCGGTGCCGCGGGAAGCGCCGTGGGAGGAGGGCCGGGTGGAGCCGCCGGGCCGTCCGGCGGCTCCACTGGCTGTTCCGCACCCTTTTCCCCGCTCTGTTCCGGGCGCTGTTCAAGGAGCTGTTCCGCGCTCTGCTCTGCGCTCTGCTCTGCGCGCTGTTCCGTGCGCTGTTCCGTGCGCTGTTCTGGGCCGGGCCTCGCTTCGGGTGGCTGCGAGGTCTGCGCCCGTACCCACCGCCGGTGCAGTTCGAGGATCTCCGCATGGCTCGCCTGGCACTCCTTGGCGAACTGCTCCAGGAAGGTGAAGCGCGGCGGCACGCTGCCGCCGGAGCAATAGCGGTGGAGAGTGGATCTGCCGACACCGAGCCTCTTCGCGAGAGCGTCGTAGCTACGGCCGGTCTTGTCCTTCAACTGACGGATATACGCGGCCAAATCCTCGACCGCAGAGGGCTCTGTCAACCTGGCTCCCCCAGTTTTGACCCGAGATCGACACCCGAAGGTTAACAGCAGAACCATCCGTATCTCTGGTTACATCCCATCCCGTCCCACTACCGGGGGAATCGCGCTGGTCAAAGCGGGTTTTTGTCCCGTTTTCCCATGGTGTCCCAAATCCCTTGCCGTGGGATGGACGGCCGGTCACGGTGATGACCGTCAGGCCAGATAGCTCGCCATTCCGGCTCGGCCTCAACCGGCCGGAAAGGAATACTCGACCGCCAGGAGACGCATCATCATGCACCTGTCCCTCTCCCTCCGCTCACGGCAGCCGAAGACATCGCACCCTCTCCGGAGGAAAGCGATGACCGGGGCGGCGATCACCGTCCTCGCGGGCACCTTGATGAGTCTCGCGGCACAACCCGTCTCAGCGGCCGCTCCCGCCCGCCGGGGAGCGCTGGCCGCCGGGCCCGCCCTTCAGCTGCCCTTCCCCTGCGGCCAGCAGTGGCGGCTGGACACGTGGGGACACGCCCCGGCGCTCGACATGGTCAAGGAGCCCGACCAGCAGGGCACCGACGGAGCCACGCTCATCGCGCCCGCGGCCGGAACAGTCAACAAGTCGTATTACCACCAGAACGCCGGCAACGTCATTCAGATCAATCACGGCGGCGGGTGGTTCACCACGTACCTGCACCTGCAGTCGCGGGCCGTCAACGTGGGCGCGAAGGTCGAGATGGGCACCTTCATCGGAAGGGTCGGCCATACGGGACCCACTTCCAACGACGTTCCCCACGTCCACTTCGAACTCGGCTATGACGCGGACGGCAACGGCGAGGCCAGCTGGGGATACGAGGGCGCCGAACGGGTCAGGCCCACCTTCAACGGCGTGACGTACGGCACTGCCAACAGCCAGACCTACAGGAACGTCACCAGCCACAATTGTGGTGGCGCGAACCTCGGGGTGCTGGATTTCTATCTGAGCGACGACCAGGGCTCCACCGTCGCGACCCGGCCGGTGTTCGCCTACGGCAACAGCCCGATGGTGCCCATCACCGGTGACTGGGACGGCGACGGCAAGGACACCGTCAGCACCTACGACCCCACCACCGGACGCTTCTTCATCAGCAACGACCCCGCCACCGGCCAGGCCCAGTACACCTTCATGTACGGCGACCCCAACGCCGTACCCCTCGTCGGCGACTGGGACGGCGACGGCAAGGACAACATCGGCGTCCGCATGGGCAACAAGTTCTACATGCGCACCAGCCCCGTCACCACCGCCACCGAAACCACCCGCTCCGTCGCCTACGGCGACACCGGCAACCTCCCCGTCATCGGCGACTGGGACGGCGACGGCAAGGACAGCCAGGGCATCGCCCGCTGAACGAGGCGTCCGAACCCTGCGCACACGCGGACGGAAACCGCGAATGCCGTGTGGCGACGCCGGTCCGGAGCAACGACAGAAGATCGGGCGCCCCGGAAGGGGCGCCCGATCCCTGTTTCCCGCCTGTCAGGCCTGGACGCGGCGGCGGACCGCGTCGACGATCTCGTCGATCGCCTGGTCGATCGGCACGCCGTTCTTCTGCTCGCCGCTCCGGTAGCGGAAGGAGACCGCGCCGGCCGCGATGTCGTCGTCGCCCGCGAGCAGCATGTACGGCACCTTGGCCTTCTGCGCGTTGCGGATCTTCTTCTGCATGCGGTCGTCGCTCTCGTCGACCTCGACCCGGATGCCCTGCTCGCGCAGCCTCTTGGCGACGTCCTGGAGGTACGGCGCGTGGGCGTCGGCGATCGGGATGCCGACGACCTGCACCGGGGCGAGCCACGCGGGGAAGGCCCCCGCGTAGTGCTCGACCAGCACGCCGAAGAACCGCTCGATCGACCCGAACAGCGCCCGGTGGATCATGACCGGCCGCTTCCGGGTGCCGTCGGCGGCCTGGTACTCCAGGCCGAAGAGCTCGGGCAGGTTGAAGTCGAGCTGGATGGTCGACATCTGCCACGACCGGCCGATGGCGTCCCGGGCCTGCACGGAGATCTTCGGGCCGTAGAAGGCGGCGCCGGCCGGGTCGAGGACCAGCTCCAGCTTCTCGGACTCGGCCACCTCCCGCAGGGTCTCGGTCGCCTGCTCCCACGTCGCGTCGTCGCCGACGGACTTCTCCGGGTTCTTGGTGGACAGCTCCAGGTAGAAGTCCTCCAGGCCGTAGTCGCGCAGCAGGTCGAGCACGAACCGCAGCAGCGACTTCAGCTCGTCGCGCATCTGCTCCTGGGTGCAGTAGATGTGCGCGTCGTCCTGGGTCAGGCCACGTACGCGGGTCAGGCCGTGCACCACGCCCGACTTCTCGTACCGGTAGACCGTGCCGAACTCGAACAGCCGCAGCGGCAGCTCGCGGTAGGACCGCCCGCGCGCCCGGAAGATCAGGTTGTGCATCGGGCAGTTCATCGGCTTGAGGTAGTAACGCGCGCCCTCCAGCTCCATGGGAGGGAACATGCCGTCGGCGTACCAGTCGAGGTGCCCGGAGATCTTGTACAGGTTGTCCTTGGTGATGTGCGGGGTGTTGACGAAGGAGTATCCCGCCTCCTCGTGCCGGCGGCGCGAGTAGTCCTCCATCACCCGGCGGATCACCCCGCCCTTGGGGTGGAAGACCGGCAGCCCCGAGCCCAGCTCGTCGGGGAACGAGAACAGGTCGAGCTCGGCGCCGAGCTTGCGGTGGTCGCGCTTCTCGGCCTCCTCCAGGAGGCGCAGGTACTCGTCCTGCCTCTCGCGGGTCTCCCAGGCGGTGCCGTAGATGCGCTGGAGCTGCGGGTTCTTCTCGCTGCCCCGCCAGTAGGCGCCGCCGGACCGCATGAGCTTGAACGCCGGGATGACCCGGGTGCTCGGCAGGTGCGGCCCGCGGCACAGGTCCTTCCAGCACAGCTCGCCCGACTTGGGGTCGAGGTTGTCGTAGATGGTCAGCTGCCCGCCGCCCACCTCGACGTCCGCGCCGTCGGCCGACTCGGCGGCGCCGCCCTTGAGCCCGATCAGCTCCAGCTTGTACGGCTCGCCGGCCAGCTCCGCGCGGGCCTCGTCGTCGCCGACCGGGCGGCGGCGGAAGGTCTGCCCCTGCTTGACGATCTCGCGCATGCGCTTCTCGACGCGCTTGAGGTCGTCGGGGGTGAACGGCTCGCGGACGTCGAAGTCGTAGTAGAAGCCGTTCTCCACCGGCGGGCCGATGCCGAGCTTCGCCTCGGGGAAGATCTCCTGCACGGCCTGGGCCATGACGTGCGCGGTCGAGTGGCGCAGGATCGCCAGCCCGTCGGGGCTGTCGATCGCGACCGGCTCGACCAGGTCGCCCTCGGCCACCTCGGCGGCGAGGTCACGCAGTTCGCCGTTGATCCGGGCGGCGATCACCGAGCGCCCGTCGGCGCCGAGCGCCTCCCCGGCCGTCGTGCCCGCCGCCACCACGCGCTCGGCTCCGGCGAGGGTGATGCGTATCTCAAGGGCGGCGGACACGGTTGCTCCTTAGGACAGTGTCGATGTAGCGCGCACGCGGAGAGGCGGCGGCTCCGATGCCTCCGATGCTACCGGTGCCGTCATCCCGATTTCTCGTCCCGGCTCCCGGCCCCGGGGCGCGGCGGGCCGCTCCAGACGCCGGGCCGGTGGACGGCCGGGTCCCGTACGCGGCCACGCGCCGGGACCCGCTCGCCATGCGCCTGTCACCGTGCCGCCAGTTCCCGGCCGGACCCGACAATGATTACGTGGAGTCGCCGAGCTATGGCGATGAGCGACCTCAGGGCGGCTGGAGGATCATGCGCTCCCCACTTCGACGCGCCCCGCGCGGCGGCCTCGATCACGACGGGTCACCCGAGCGCGGGACGGCGCCGGAACATGCCGGCCGGCCGCCCAGGGCACCGGGCGGCCGGCCACTGCTCGGCCACGTGAAACCCCTGCTCAGCGACCCGCTGGGCCTGCTGGCGTCGCTGCCACGCCACGGCGAGGTCGTGGAGCTGCGGTTCGGCCGGACGCCGACCTATGTGGTGTGCTCGCCGGAGGCGGCCCAGCGCGTGCTCAGGAACTCCGACCACGCCTTCGACAAAGGGGGCGTCTTCTACCGACCTGTGGGCCAGTGCTCTGGCGTTCACGCTGGGGGTGAAGGCCCACGCGGGAGTGCCCGCCAGGGCGCGAGCGTGCCCTGGCCCTCCGCCCGTGAACAGCTGGGTCGATGTAGTGCTTGAGGACCGTGAGCGATGTGTCGCCCACGCTTCCGGCAAGGCGGGCCGCACCCAGAAGTGCCCGCTCCATGGGTACCAGCGGATGGGAGCGCTGTATACCTCGCTGGGATCCGCCCCGAGACGCCCTTCAGTGCGGTTGGCCGCCTGCCCGCCCGCGCCGCAGATCGAGAGGTGACTCACGGTGTGGATTCCGTCACGCTGGCGTAAACCCGGGGGTACGATCCGGGTGTGGAGGTGGTCAGGCAGGCGCGTGCGCATGTGGCGCGTCTCGACCTGAGCGCCGCCCAGGTGGCGGTGCTGGACGGTCAGGCCCACACCGCTC
>NZ_BOOB01000044.1 GCF_016863015.1 Microbispora amethystogenes
ATGGCCGTGGATGTCCCCCAGGGGCGGGACCTGGACATCGCCCGGCTGAACCGGCGGTGGGGCGCGGTCAACCTGCCCAAGGCCGGGCGGGTGCGCTTCCGGTGGACCAAGGATCTGCCCGGCGTCACCAGGGGCGGCCCGGCCGGGCGGATCACCGGAGCCCGCCTGGTCAAAGATGCCTTCGGGTGGCAGATCGTGTTCCGGACCGAACGCCAGGTGCCTGCCCCGGCCGCCCGCCCCGGCCCTGCGGTGGGGATCGACCGGGGGATCACCGTCGCCCTGGCCCTGTCGGACGGCACCATGCGCGAGCACGGACCCTGGCTGCGCGACGGCGAGAAACAACGCCTGCGCCGGTTGGAGAAGACCTCGGCCCGCCAGCGCCGCACGCGCGCTCCCGGCCGGCCCATGTCCAGACGGCTGGCCCGCACCTATGACCGGATCGCCCGGCTCCGCGCGACAGCCAAGCGCCGGGCCGTCGACTGGCAGCACCAGACCACCACCGAACTCGCGCGCACCTACGGCGTGATCGTGGTGGAAGATCTGCAGATCACGACCATGGTCCGCTCCGCCACCGGCACGATCGACAACCCCGGCCGGAACGTCAGGCAGAAGGCCGGGCTGAACCGCGCCATCACCGGTGAGGCGTGGGGCCGGACGGTCACCCTGCTGGCATACAAAACCCGTGATCGCGGCGGGCTGGTGGTGAAGGTGCCCGCCCCGGGCACGTCACAGACCTGCCACCAATGCGGCCACCGCCACCCGGCGGCCCGGAACGGGATCAGGTACGCCTGCGTCAACCCCGCCTGCGGGTGGACCGGGCACGCCGACACCAACGCCGCGATCAACATACGCAACGCCGCAGGAACTGCGGTGTCAGGACGTGGAGACCTCGGGGCTGCCCGGTCCGCGAAGCGTCAACCCCCACGCGCCGCTTAACCGCGACACGACGGGAGAACCTCCGGCCTTCAGGCCGGGGAGGAGTTCAAGAGAACATGCGGTTCGTCGGGGGACGGCATGGCCACCTGCCCCCTGGTCAGGCACAAACGACTCCGCCGGCTCGCGCAGCCCGCCTTCCAGAGCGGCCGGATGACCGGTTATGCCCGGACCATCCAGGCCCAGGTCGACGCCGTCACCGCGACGTGGCGGCACGGACAGGTCCTGGACGTGCTGCTGGAGATGCGGTCGCTGGCCACCCGCTCCAACCTCGCGACCATGTTCTGCCGCCGCGACCTCGGACCGGAGGTCGCCGGGCTGCGGCAGGCCGTCACCGACTTCGTCGACCACCAGACCATCCTGCGGATGATCGCCCCCGGCCTCAACCGCCTGCCCACCGGCCGCAATCGCCGCTATCGCGCGAGCGAGGCCAGGCTGCTGCGCTTCCTGGACGAGGAGATCGCCGCCTACCGGAAGGACGGCAGGGACCACGGCGACCTGATGTCCATGTTCACCACCGCCCTCGACAGCGACCGGCCCGGCGACGGCGACCGGCCCGGCGACAAGGACCGGCTGAGCGACAAGGAAGTGCGCGACACGGCCATGACCGTGCTCCTCGGCGGGATCACCGCGACCGCCGTCGGCCACGCCTGGGCCCTGCACCAGCTCTCCCAGGACTCCGCACTGGACGCCGAAGTGGCCGACGAGGCGCAGGCCGTCGCACAGCTCGGCCGGGAGCACACCGCCGCCGAGGTGATGGCCCGGCTCCCCCGCACCCGAGGCGTCGTCGCCGAGGTGCTGCGGAGGCGTTCTCCCAGCTACATCTTCCCGCGGGTGACCGTCACCGACACCACCATCGGCTCCCGGCGCATCCCGGCCGGGGCGCAGGTGCTGCTGAGCCCATACGTGCTGCACCACCAGCCCGACCTGTTCCCCTCCCCGGAGGACTTCGATCCGTACAGGTGGGACGGACGTGACCCGCATCAGGTGAAGGGCTGGCTGCCCTTCGGGGCAGGAGAGTCCAAATGCATCGCTTACGAACTCGCCTTCATGGACCTGACGCTGTCCCTCGCCGGCATCGTCCGGTCCTGGCGCCTGCACCCCTGCCCCGGCTCCGTACGCCCGCGGCCGCGGCTGCACCTGGAGCCGCACGGCCTCACCCTGCGACTGACCGAGCGGAACCCGCGCTGACCTGCCCGTTGAGGTGAGTGATCCCGGCTCACATGGCGAGCGGGTATCCCCGGGTGTCGAGGTCGAGCGCGAGCAGCTCGCGGCGGTCGTGACTCGCGAAGGTCACCTGCGGCCAGTCGGCGAACCGGCCGACGGTGCTGGAGGGGACGCAGTGCCCGGGGACGACGATCCGTTCCAGGTGCGCCAGCTCCCGCCGCTGCCGCAGCAGGGCGGAGAAGTCGAACCGGGGGGCGTCGTTGACCTTCCACAGGTCGAGGGTGGCCAGCCTCGCGACGACCGGAGAGGCGCCCAGGGTCGCGGGATCCACGTGTGTCTCCCACAGGGCGAGGTGGCGGAGGGCGGGCAGGGAAAGCCCGGCCAGCAGGTCCAGCAGGGAGGGCGTGCGCTCGTCCGCGCCGTACGCCACGAGCGTGTGCAGCCGGGGCGCCCCCTCCCGGAGCAGCCCCGCCACCTGCCACGCGGGACACTCCAGTGCGCGCAGCCCGGGGTATCGCCCGGCGACCGGCTCTTCGGCGAGGTCGTCGCGCTGGCTCGGCAGGCACAGGTGGCTGAGCCGGTCACCGGCGGAGTAGGAGCTCAGGACCGGGTCGAGCTGGGCGGTGCCACCCCAGGTGCGGATCCGGAGCGAGCGCAGCCGGCTCATGTGCTCGCCGGCGAGCAGGCCCCGGAGCCGGTGCCGGCCCATGAGATCGATCCGCCAGGGCTCGCGCCCGGGGTCGAAGCCCAGCCGGGCCGGCGTCATGCCCTTGGCGGTGGCCAGCCCGTCGACGAGTGAGACCACATCGTGCCCGTCGACGTACGCGTGGATCGCGGGTCCGTCCGGGATCAGGAGGAGGTGGTCGTCCAGCAGGCCGTAGAAGGACACCTGGGAGTGGATCGCCTGGATCGCCGACCGCTCGGCGTCCCGTGCCGCCTGATCGTCCTCCCACAGCCGCAGCGCCTGTGCCCTGATGAGCTCTCCCCGGGCGCCGCCGACCTTGGCGGCGAAGGCGAACGCGTATCCGGCGTCGTCCGGCGGGGTGCCGAGGACGCCACGCGCCGCCTCCCGCGCGCGGGGGGAGTATCCGCCGGCGACGTGTCGGTCCACGGCCAGCTCGAAGTGCACGGCGGCGACGTCCTCGTCCACGTCGTCGATCAGCACCTCGGCCCGGCTTCCGTGACGCTCGCTGACCCGGGACCCCTGCCGTCGCAGCTCCACGCGCGTGCCGCGCGGACCGGCCAGCCACATGGTCACATCGGGAGACGTCACGATGGGAATTGTCGCGCGCCGGATCGCGCGCGGGACCGGCCCGGCGCCCAGGCGCCGGGCGACCGGATCAGTTCTGGGTCGTCGGGCGGATGACGATCTCTCCGATCTCCACGTCACGCGGCTGCTCGACGGCGAAGGCGACGGCGCGGGCGACGGCCTCCGGCGCGATGGCGTGCCGGTCCATGGTGCGGCGGATCTCCTCGCGGACCTCGGGATCGTCGATGGAGCCGGGGAGCTCCGTCCGCACGTAGCCCGGCGAGATCGCCGTCGTCCGCAGCACGCCGTCGGTCGACTCCTGCCGCAGCCCTTCCAGGAGGGTCCGTACGGCGTTCTTGGTCGCGGCGTAGACCGCCATCGTGGGCGTGATCTTCAGCCCGGCGGTCGACACCGTGGTCACGAGGTGGCCCTGCCCCTGCTCGCGGAAGACCGGCAGCGCGGCGGCGATGCCGTGCAGCACGCCGCGCAGGTTGACGTCGATCATCGCCGACCAGCCGGTCACGTCGAGGTCGGCCATGGGGCCGACCTTGCTGATGCCGGCGTTGCCCACCAGCACGTCGAGCCGTCCGAACTCCGTGACGGCCAGGCCGACGAGCCCTTCGAGGTCCTCGCGGGCGGTGACGTCGACGGCGCGGGTGACGGCGCGCCCCCCGCGGTCACGGATCTGGCGGGCGATCGCGTCGAGCCGTTCCGTTCGCCGCGCGCCGAGCACGACGGCGGCGCCCCGCTCGGCGAGCAGGCGCGCGGTGGCCTCGCCGATCCCGCTGCTCGCCCCGGTGACGGCCACGACCTTGCCGCTGATGGCTGACATGAGAATATCCTCCAGATAAAATGGACATGTGTCCGCTTAGGTCTGCACCCACCGTACCGGACATGTGTCCGCTTAGTCGCCCCGCCCCGTAGAGGACCGATGAACGAACCCCGCCGCCGAGCCGACGCCACCGAGAACCGCGCACGGATCCTCCGGGCCGCACGAGAGGTCATCGCGAACGCGGACGAGGTGCGGCTCAACGAGATCGCCAAGCGGGCGGGCGTCGGCCAGGGCACCCTGTATCGCCACTTCCCGACCCGTGAGGCCCTGCTCGCCGAGGTCTATCGCACGGACGTGGACGACCTCGTGGCCGCCGCACCGGCGCTGCTCGCCGGGCACGCGCCGCTGCCCGCCCTGGCCCGCTGGCTGGACCGGGTGGCCGAGTACGCGAGCATCAAGCGCGGGGTGTTCGCGGCCCTCGAGGTGGCGGTGTGGCAGGACCTGTCCGCGCACAGTCTCGGCCCGATCGGAGAGGCGCTGACCCTGCTCCTCGACGCGGGCAAGGCCGACGGCGTCATCCGCCCCGACGTGGACGCCCGCGACGTCATCCTGCTCGTCGGCTACCTGACCCGCCTGGAGCCCGCCGAGTGGGACGCCCGCGCCCACCGTCTCCTGGACGTCATCCTCAACGGCCTGCGCCCTCACCCCTGAGCGGGCGCACCGGCGGGGGCGTGTTCCGCGCGGCTCCGCAGGGCGCGGCCGAGTCGCGCCGCGTGAAACGGGTTGCCTTGCTTCGGCGCTGACGGGCAGGGTGTCGACGACCGCCTCGTTCCCGAGGCCGCACGAGCGCCCTCGCACTGGAAGGGACCCAGAAGGTGCAGCACTCCGACCGTCCATCGATTCGGGAGTTCTCGGTCGCGGACGCGAAGGCGGGTCCCTACGGCATCACGACCGGGCCCGACGCCGCGTTGTGGCTCACCCTGGTCCACAGCGGTGAGATCGCCCGCTTGGCCGTCAACGGTGAGCTCAGCCGGTATCCCGCGGGTCCCGCCGGGTGCAGGCCGAGCGTGATCACCGCGGGCCCGGACGGGGCACTGTGGTTCACGGGGTCCGCCGACCACCACATCGGCCGGATGACCACCGACGGGACCCTCACGGCCTTCGCGTTGCCCCAACCCGGCGCCGGCCCCTTCGGCATCTGCGCGGGCCCGGACGGCGCCCTGTGGTTCACCGAGATGAACACCGACCGGATCGGCCGCATCACCACCGACGGCCGGATCACCCACTTCTCCCTCCCCGTACAGGGAGCGTTCCCCTCCGTGATCACCTCCGGCCCCGGCGACGCACTGTGGTTCACCCTCAACCAGGCCAACGCCGTCGGCCGGCTCGACCTGGACGGCAAGGTCACGATTCACAGGCTGCCCACCGACGGCGCCGCACCGGTGGGCATCACGTGCGGGGCCGACGACGCGGTGTGGTTCGTGGAGATCGGAGCGGGGCAGATCGGCAGGCTCGGTGCGGACGGCGCGATCCGGGAGTTCCCGCTGCCCGATCGGAGCGCCAGACCCCACGCCATCACCACCGCGCCCTCCGGAGAGGGCTGGTTCACCGAATGGGGCGCCAACCGCATCGGATGCGTCACCCCTACAGGGGTGATCACCGAGCACGACCTGCCCACCCCCTCATCGGAACCCCACGGCATCGCGATGGGCCCGGACGGCGCTGTGTGGACCGCCCTGGAAACAGGAGCGGTCGCCCGGCTGGCCCCGTGATCCTGCCCGCCCTCCTCACCCGGGCGGCGACAGTGCCGGCCTCGTGCGGTCGCTGAGGACCGGCGCCTACTCCGTTCGGTGTAGCGCGTACGGCGAACGGTGCACGGTCAGGTGACGATCAATGGACGACGCGCTCCCGCCGCGGCCCGGCCTAGCGTTTCTCGTCGAGACAGCCGGATGAGAACTGGAGGAGTCGCCATGAACAGGAGAGCGCTGACCGCGATCGCCGGGTTGAGCCTGACGGCCGGTCTGCTGGGATCGACCGGCGCGCCGGCTGGTGCCCAGGCCGGCACGGCCGGCGAGGCCACTGCTGCGATGGCCGCGCCGAAGCCGCCGAAGGGCGCCAGGGCGGTGGTTCAGGTCAGCCCCAATCCCACCACCAGGCGCGGCCAGGAGGTGACGATCACCGGTCACTGCGGCGGCGGTAAGGGGCTCAAGGCCGTGATCGCCGGGCTCGACAGGGAGCACCCGGTGCTCCGGAACATCCGCATCGTCGAGGACGACCCGAAGGGGTTCATCGCGAAGGCGACCCTCGCCTCCAGGATCGGCAACGGCGTCGGTCCTGTCCTCGTCGACTGCGGCGGCGAGGCAGGCGTGACCCTCCTGGTCACCCACGTCTGACCCGCACCTTCCCGCCCGGGCCGGTGAACAGATCCAGAGCTTCCGCGGTCCTCGAGCCCACCGCTCCATGCGATCACGGAAGCCGGACATGCCGGGCGGCGTCGCCCATGTGACCACCAGGGCGACGCGGCCCGGCCGCAGACCCCTCGCCCCTCGAGAAAGAGCCTCCACATGGCCGATCCGCATCCGGGACGCGGGCCCGCGCCAGTCCGGCACCTGGCCCGGATCACCGATCTTGCGCTTGCCGCCCTCACTCTGGTCTTCTTCGTCGCCGTGGCCCTCGCCACCGGGGTGCGCGACCCCTGGCAGGGCACGATCCCTCTCGGTCTGCTTCTCGGAGCCCTGTTGCTGGTCAGACGCCGGTGGCCGATGACCGTGCTGCTGCTGTCGATCGGCGGGATCCTCGTCTACCACCTCACCGGGCACTGGTCCCCCGCCGGCTGGATCTGGCCGGCCGCGGTCGCCTACTTCACCGCCGCCACCACGCCACGCGTGCGCTGGGTGCCCGCCCTCGGCCTGGCCCAGCTGGTCCACTCCGCCGTCGACGCCCGCAGGGTCCTGGACCATAACCCGGTCCGCTACCTGATCCACGTCGCGGGGGAAGGACTGCTCCTGGCGGTTCTCGTCGCCGCGGGTCTCACGTACGCCGCCGGGATGCGCTGGCGTGAGCGACTGCGCGAGACCGACAGCCGTGCGCGCGCCGCCGAGGAACGGCTGCGTGTCTCGCACGAGGTTCACGACGTCATCGCCCACACGCTGGCCGTCGTCGGCGTCCAGCTCAACGTCGCCGCCGACGCTCTGGAGGAGGACCCGGCCGCGGCCGCCGCCGCACTGCGCCTGGCGAAGAACATCCGAAACCGGGCGATGGCCGACCTCCGCTCCCTCGTCACGGTCCTGCGCGACGACCCCGCCGGCACCGCGCCCCAGGCGGATCTGGCCTCCTTGGGCACTCTCATCTCCGACACCCGCGCCGCCGGGCTTGAGGTGACCCTCGACGAGCACGGCGACCGCGCGGCCGTCCCCGCCATCACCGCCATCGCCGTTCACCGCGTCGTGCAGGAGTCCCTCGCCAACACGCTCAAGCACGCGGGGGCGAGCAAGGCCGAGGTGACGATCGGCTACCGGCCCCGCTCGGTCACCGTCGAGATCACCGACGACGGCCGCGGCACCCCAGGCGGCGCCGATGCCACCGAAGGCCATGGCCTGACCGGCATGCGCGAGCGGGTGAGCGCACTCGGGGGCGAGCTCACCGCGGGGCCGGTCCCCGGCGGCTTCGCCGTGCGGGCCGACATCCCTGTGGCAGGCTCGGCCGCATGACGATCAAGGTGCTCCTCGCCGACGACCAGGCACTCGTGCGGGCCGGCTTCCGCAGCCTGCTGGCGCGATCCCGGGACATCACGGTCGTCGGCGAAGCCCGGGACGGCGACGAAGCCGTACGGCTGGCCGCGAGCACCCGCCCCGATGTGATCCTCATGGACATCCGAATGCCGGGCACCGACGGGATCACCGCCACGAAGCGCATCGTCACCGGCCCGGCCGCTCCGGGTTGCCGCGTCATCATCCTCACGACGTTCGACACCGACGAACACGTCTTCGCCGCCTTGCGCGCCGGAGCCAGCGGCTTCCTCACCAAGGAGGTCGAACCCGCCGAACTTCGCCGGGCGGTCGCCGCCGTCGCCGACGGTGACGCGCTCCTGTCTCCGGGGGTGACGCGCCGCGTCATCGAGCAGTTCGCCCACCGGCAGGACCCCACGCCCGGCACGGGACAGCGGCTGACCGTCCTCACCGCCCGGGAACTGGAGACGGTGAAGCTCGTGGCGCTCGGACTCTCCAACAACGAGATCGCCGAGCGCCTCGTCATCAGTCCGCTCACCGCCAAGACCCATATCACCAGGGCCATCGCCAAGCTGGACGTGCGCGACCGGGTCCAGCTGGTCATCCTCGCCTACGAGAGCGGCCTGGTACGCCCCGGCACGTGACATCGAGATCAAAGACCGGCCGCCACCGCCGACTCCCGTTATCCGTCCTTCCGTCCAAAAAAGCTCTCTCCAGACATTGACGGTTTACCACTTGTCAGGTGATCTTTACTAGAAGAGATCATCACGGGAGGACAGACATGAATCGACTGAAAAGGCGCGTAGCCGGGGCAGTGCTCGCAGCGGCAGGCTTCGCAGCCGCCAGCGCGCTGGGGACGGGTACCGCGCAGGCGTACACGGAGGTGAACTGCGTCGTGAACCTCGGTTCCTCCGGGTGCACCACCGCCAACATTCCCGCGAGCGGCGCCCACGATATCGCCTACTACGTGGAAGGTGGCTTCCTCTGCGCTCAGGCCGACTTCCAGATCATCGACGCCGGCAACGGGGTGGTCGTCTACCACCGCCACGTCGGCTCTGGGACGGTGAGCGGCACCGTAGGGGGCCTCTATGGGTCTTACTACCTCCGCATCTACTGGAGCTGCGGAGGCGCCAGCGGGAAGCTGCACAACTGATCATCCGATCAGGAACCACGGGATACTTCGCCGTTGAGGTGGCATGAGAACGGCCACCACGTGATCATCCGGAGTTCGTGAAGCGGATCGCACGTCGAAGTGCAGCCGCGGCTTCGACGGGGAGAGTCACCGCAGCAGGTCCCTCCGGGGACTCCACCGGCGGGTACGAACCGGCGGGCAGGCACTTGACCGAGCTGTCCGCCGGTCACCGCACCTCACTGGTGTGATGCCGAGTTCCTCGCCGGCCTCTCGGACGGCAGCCTCCCACGGGGTTTCGCCGGGGTCGACGGCCCCGCCGGGAAATTCCGTCGCCATTTCCTGTGACCTGCGCCGGGAGGGCTGAACCCCGGCTTTGAGGCCGGGGATCCCCTCAACGGTGTCGCCGGCGCCCCGCCCGGCGTCTCGGCTCAGGAGGCGGGCCAGGTCCAGTCGCGGATCTCGGCGGGGTCCTCGCCGTACTCGCGGGTGTGGGCGCGGGCGCGCAGCCGGGCGTCGGCCATGCGCTGGCGCAGGTGGGCGGCCGTGCTGCCCAGGCCGGGCACCCGGTCGATCACGTCCATCACCAGGTGGTAGCGGTCGATGTCGTTGAGCATCGCCATGTCGAACGGCGTGGTGGTGGTGCCCTCCTCCTTGTATCCGCGCACGTGCAGGTTCTCGTGTCCATTACGGCGGTAGGTCAGGCGGTGGATCAGCCACGGGTAGCCGTGGAAGTTGAAGATGATCGGCCGGTCCGTGGTGAACAGCGCGTCGAACTCCACGTCGGGCAGCCCGTGCGGGTGCTCGGAGGCCGGCTGCAGCCGCATGAGGTCGACCACGTTGACCACCCGCACCTTCAGTTCGGGCAGGTGCTCGCGCAGCATCGCGGCGGCGGCGAGGGTCTCCAGGGTCGGCACGTCCCCGGCGCAGGCCAGCACGACGTCGGGGTGGGCGCCCTCGTCGGTGGAGGCCCACTCCAGGATGCCCAGCCCGCGCGCGCAGTGGACGGCCGCCTCGTCCATGCTCATCAGGTCGAGCACGGGCTGCTTGCCGGCGACGACGACGTTGACGTAGTCGCGGGAGCGCAGGCAGTGGTCGGCCGTCGACAGCAGCGTGTTGGCGTCCGGCGGCAGGTAGACCCGCACCACCTCGGCCTTCTTGTTGACCACCACGTCGAGGAACCCGGGGTCCTGGTGGCTGAAGCCGTTGTGGTCCTGCCGCCACACGTGCGAGGACAGCAGGTAGTTGAGCGAGGCCACCGGCCTGCGCCAGGGGATCTTGCGGGACGACTCCAGCCACTTGGCGTGCTGGTTGAACATCGCGTCGACGATGTGGATGAACGCCTCGTAGCAGTTGAACAGCCCGTGGCGGCCGGTCAGCAGGTAGCCCTCCAGCCAGCCCTGGCACTGGTGCTCGCTGAGCACCTCCATCACGCGGCCGGCCGGGCCGAGGTTCTCGTCCGTCGGCAGCAGGGCCGCCTCCCACTCCTTGCCGGTCGCCTCGAACACCGCCGACAACCGGTTGGACGCGGTCTCGTCCGGGCCGAGGAGCCGGAAGTTCTCCGGGTTGGCGGCGATCACGTCGCGCAGGAATCCGCCCAGCACGCGGGTCGGCTCGGTGGAGGCGGTGGCCGGGCTCTTGACCTCCACGGCGTAGTCGCGGAAGTCGGGCAGCACGAGCGGGCGCAGCAGCTCCCCGCCGTTGGCGTGCGGGCTGGCGCTCATCCGCAGCGGCCCGTCCGGCACCGTGGCCGTGACGGCCTCGACCGGCCGGCCGTCCGCGTCGAACAGCTCCTCGGGCCGGTAGGAGAGCATCCACTCCCGCAGCGTCTCCAGGCGGTCGGGGCGGTCGCGCACGTCGGTCAGCGGCACCTGATGGGCGCGCCAGGTGCCCTCGACCGGAAGCCCGTCCACTTCGCGGGGGCCGGTCCAGCCCTTCGGCGTACGCAGGATGATCATCGGCAGCGGGCCGCCGTCGGCCATCTGGTCGAAGACCGTGTCGAGGGTGCCGGCCATCAGCTCGTGCATCTCGGCCGGCTCGTGGCCGGAGACGATGTGGGGGCGGTAGCCGTACCCCTCGAACAGCTTGAGCAGCTCGGGTTCGGGGATGCGGGCCAGCACGGTGGGGTTGGCGATCTTGTAGCCGTTGAGGTGCAGGATCGGCAGCACCACCCCGTCGCCGGCCCGGTTCAGGAACTTGTTGGAGTGCCAGGCGGTGGCCAGCGGGCCGGTCTCGGCCTCGCCGTCCCCGACGACGCACGCCACCACCAGGCGGGGGTTGTCGAAGGCCGCGCCGTACGCGTGGGACAGGGCGTAGCCGAGCTCGCCGCCCTCGTGGATGGAGCCGGGGGTCTCGGGCGCCACGTGGCTGGGGATGCCGCCGGGGAAGGAGAACTGGCGGAACAGCCGGCGCATGCCGGTCGCGTCCCGGGTGATGTGGGGGTAGCGCTCGGTGTAGGTGCCCTCCAGCCAGGCGTGCGCCACCGCGGCCGGGCCGCCGTGGCCGGGCCCGGCAATGTAGATCATCTCCTGGTCGCGTTCCCGGATGACGCGGTTCAGGTGGGCGAAGCAGAAGTTGAGCCCGGGGGTGGTGCCCCAGTGGCCCAGCAGCCGCGGCTTGACGTGCTCGGCACTCAGCGGTTCGGTCAGCAGCGGGTTGTCCATCAGGTAGATCTGCCCGACCGACAGGTAGTTCGCGGCCCGCCAGTAGGCGTCGATGCGCTCCATTTCGTCCATGCCCCTGAGACTTTCCTGCACGGAACGATCGAACCAGGGTCTTTGGCCCACAAAGATTGTGCCGACCGGCCGGTAGTCTTGGCGCATGTCCGGCACGCGATGGCTCGACGATGAGGAGCAGCGCACCTGGCGCGCCTACATCAGGACGAGCCAGCTCCTCCAGGACGCCCTAGAACGGCAGTTACAGCGTGACTCGGGCATCCCGCACGCCTACTACATGATCATCGTGGTGCTCTCCGAGTCGCCGGGCCGGACCATGACGATGAGCGAGTTGTCCTCCATTCTCCGCTACTCCGTCAGCCGCCTCTCCCACGCCGTCTCCCGGCTGGAGGAGAAGGGCTGGGTGCGGCGGGTCAAGCGGCCCGAGGACCGGCGCACGACCGTCGCCGAGCTCACCGACGAGGGCTTCGCGGCGCTCGTGGAGGCCGCGCCGGGCCACGTGGAGGAGGTCCGCCGCGTGCTGTTCGACCCCCTCACCACGACCCAGGTGCGGAGGTTCCGGGAGGTCCTCACCACGATCCTCACGGCCCTGGAGTCCCAGGAGCCGCCGGACGAGGCCGAGCGCTCCCCCCAGCTCGACCCCGCCGCCCAGTAGCCCCGGCCCGTCGCGGAGTCCGCGCCCCGCGGCCCCCCGTTACGCCTTTTCCGGTGGGTTCCGGCGGGCGATGGAGGCGTTGAGCGCGGTGGCGAAGAGCGTCCACCCCGTGTACGGCAGCAGCAGGAGCCCCGCCGCACGGTCCTGACGGAGGAAGCGGCGGGTCAGCAGGACGTTCGACGCGTTGAGCGCGACCAGTTCGGCGAGCGCGAGGCGCGGGCTGCGGGCCTTGAAGAACAGCGGCGGCCAGGCCGCGTTGAGCGCGAGGTTCGCCGCGAGCGCCCGGCGCAGGGCCGGCCGGGAGCGCTCGTCCCCCAGGGACAGCGCGCGGGCGGAGGCGTAGGCGATCGTCGCGTACAGCGGCGTCCAGACCAGGCCGTACGCCTGCCGGGGCGGCTGCCAGGACGGCTTGCGCAGCCGGTGGTACCAGGAGGAACGGGGGTCGGTGCCGAGGCCGCCGGCCACGGCGGCGGCGGTCACGGCGAGGGCGGTGCCGGTCAGCGTCTTCTTCGATGTGCGTCCCATGCGGGGCCTTTCTTCCCTTTCAGCCCGTTGTACTCACACGGATGCGGCGGCCCGTCAGGCGGGGACGTGGTTGCGCAGGCGCAGCGCGTCCGGGTACGGGGACAGGTAGGTCTGCTCCTGAACCTGGCCCGCTCCGGCGCCCTTCGCGTGGTGGCGCAGCAGGGCCAGCGGCACGGCCAGGGCGACCCGGTGCGCCCGGTACGCCTCGATGACCTCGGTGAGGTCGGCCCGGCGGACCGGGTCGAGGTCCGCGCTGATCCTGCCGAGGAAGTGGTGCAGCACGTTGACGTGACGCCCGATGGTGGCCCGGACCAGGAGGGCGGTGCGGAAGGCCCAGCCGTACTCGCGGGCCAGCGTCTCCCGGGGCAGGTCGCCCGCGGCGGCGACGAGCCGCCCGATCACCCGGTACGCCCCGGGCGAGTGGGCGAGGATCTGCATCTTGTGCCGCGTGTGGAAGTCGACCAGGTCGCGGGGGCGCCAGTCGCCGGACAACAGCGCCCGCAGCCGGGCCGCGGCGAAGATCCGCTCGACGAACGCCTCCCGCAGCACCGCGTCGTGCAGCCGGCCCTCGTCCTCGACGACCAGCGACGGGTGGGCGCCGGTGACCGCGGAGGCGAAGAGGCCGGGGCCGCGGCGCCCGGGGGCGCCCGGGGCGGACCCGCCGTACACGGGGACGCCGTGGAGCCCGCAGCTCGGGCTCTTCGACTTGAAGACGTAGCCGTCGACGGCGCCGATCTCCGCCGCCCGCTCGGCGGCGAGATCGGCCATCTCGGCGGTCAGGTCGCGGCGCGTCCGCCGGGTCAGCAGCCGGGGCCCGTCCGGGCCGCGCTCCAGGCGGAGCGTCTCGCGGGGCGCGCCGAGGCCGATCTCCATCTCGGGGCAGATCGGCACCCAGTCGACGTGCTCCTCCAGCTCGCCGGCGAGGAACCGGTCGCGGCTGTGGCCGCCGTTGAACCGCACGGGAGCGCCGAGCAGGCAGCTCGACACCGCCACCCTGGGCCTGACCTCCGCCGTCATGCTCTCCATGGTGCTCTCCGTAGTGTTCTCCATCGTGCTCACGCCGCCTCCAGCAGTGCGGACAGCCGGTGCAGGCCCCTGGCCGTACGGGCCTTGACGGTGCCGAGCGGGACCCGCAGGTGCTCGGCGATCTCGCGCTGGGTCAGGTCGCCGTAGTACGCCAGCTCGATCGCCTGGCGCTGCACCTGGGGCAGCGCGGCCAGCGCGCGGAGCACCCGGTCGCGGTCGGCGAGCTCGTCGCCGTCGCGCCGTCCGTCGTGTCCCGCCGGGTCCGGGACCGCCTCCAGCGGCACCGTCGTCGGCGTACGCGCCCTCAGGTGGTCGACGGCGCGGTTGTGCGCGATGCCGAACAGCCAGGCCGCGAGGCTGCGGCCCGGATCGAAGCGGTGCCGGAACCGCCAGACCTCGGTGAAGACGACCTGGAGGACGTCTTCCACGTCTTGTGGCGGCACGAGCTTGCGTAGGTAGGAGCGCACGGCCGGGGAGTGCTCGCGGTAGCACTCCCCCAGGGCGCCCGTGTCTCCCGCGGCGAGGCGGAACTCCAGCGTCGTCTCCATGGTCCCCCCCATGCCGAAAACCTATTCAAAATCTATTCATAGCCCCCCGCGCGTCGTCATGGCAACCAAACCGGCCGGACCTCAGGTCAAGAGTGCGCCAAAGAGGGCGAATCACCGCAGAGTGGTCATTACCGCCGAGATGGCGTCACGAAACGTAGTCACCCGAACGACTTCCGTAGGCACGCCGTCGCCCCATCCGGGTCCGCCTGCGATGATCCGGCAGGCGGGGCGGAGCCCCGGCAGGCCGCCGAGCGGGGCCGGATCGCCGGTCTCGGGGGTCTGCGACCAGACGAACACCGCCGCCGGGCCGACGCGGCGCATGGCGTCGGCCAGCGCGGAGTACGGCGTGCGGGCCCCGAGCACCCGGGTCTCCACCGCGAGCCCGCTGAGCGCGGCGGCCAGGGCCTGGATCGCCAGGGTGTGCTGCTCCTCCTCGGCGGCGGCCAGTAGGACCGGCCGGGGGTGGACGGGCGCGGGCGCATGCGCGGAGAACCGCACCAGGGCGGCCTGGAGCCGGTTGGAGAACAGGTGCTCGATGTCGATCCCGGCTCCGGTCTCCTGCTGCCTGCGGCTGATCGCCGCGAACACCGGCAGCACGAGCCGCTCCCACGTCCACAGCACGCCGTGCGCGGCCAGCGCCGCGTCCAGCGCCACGTTCACGGCCGGGGCGTCCATCGCCGCCACGACGCGGGCCAGCATGGCCGCGGACAGCAGGCCGGCTTCCGCGGCCGGGAGTTCGGGCGTGACTCTGGGCGTGACCTCGCGCGCCGACGTGGGCGGGGACGTGAGGCCGGGCTCGGGCGGCGCGGCGGAACCCGCCGGACCACCCGTCAGGCCGCGCGCCGGACGCCGCGCCGGGCGGCCCGGCGGCGCCGCGGCCACCCCTCCCGCCGGGAACGCCCCCTGCTCGGCGGCCCCCTGCTCGGCGGTCCTCGCCTCACCGGTCCTCGCCTCACCGGTCCTCGCCCTACCAGTCCTCGGCTCACCGGCCCCCGGCTCACCGGTGCTCCGCTCCCCCGCCGCCGCTGGGCGCTGCCGAAGCGCCAAATTGGCGGCGTCGGCCGGCGGCATCCCCGACCTGACCAGCCGGTTCATCTCCTGGAGCCGGCGCAGGTCCGCCTCGTCATAACGGCGGTGCCCGCCCGGGCTGCGCCGGCTCGGGCCGATGCCGTACCTGAGATTCCAGGTGCGCAGCGTGGACGCGGGCACGCCGAGCCGGCGGGCGACGGCTCCGATGCCGTAGCCCGGCTCCTCCTCGGAGACGGCGTCGCCGTCCGTCTCCGGCTGCCCTTCCCGCCTCACCCGCTCACCCCCGTGTCCGTCCGCTGCTTCCGACCCGTGCTTCCGGCCAGTGCTTCCGATCCGTGCTTCCGGCCAGTGCGTGCGGCCAGTGCGTGCGGCCTGTGCCGGCCGCCGTTTCCCGAGGCCTGTCGTCGCTCCGGCCCCTGCCGTCCCGCCGCTCCCACCCTCCGGCCACCATGCCGTGCCGGTCGCCCCTCGCCTTGTTTCGGCCCGGAGGCCCGGTGCGGATGCACGCACGGATGCAATCGCACGGATGCAACCGCCGGAGCGGGAGGGCGCGAAAACTCTACTGACGGCACCGCCGATCACCGAACCGGCCGCCGATCACCGGACCGGCCGCGATCACCGGAACGACCGAAGGAGCAGCGCGCATGACGACGACGACCCGCAGGACCGTCTGATGGCCGCGGGCGGGCCGGTCGTGGTCGTCGGCGCGGGCCTCGGCGGCCTGGCCACCGCGATGCGCCTCGCCGGAGCCGGCCGTGAGGTGATCGTCGTGGAGGCCGCCGACGTGCCGGGCGGCTGCTGCGGCACGGCCGCCCTCGGCGAGCACCGCGTCGACACCGGCCCGTCGGTGCTGACCATGCCGGGGGTGCTGGCCGACACCTTCGCCGCGGCCGGGCAGGACATGGAGCGCTGGCTGCCGCTGCGCCGGCTCGACCCGTACTACCGGCTGACCTTCCACGACGGGTCGCGGCTCGACGTGGTCGCGGGCGCGGACGCCATGGAGGACCAGGTGCGGGCGCTGTGCGGGCCCGCGGAGGCCGCGCGCTACCGCCGGTTCCGGGGGCTGCTCGGAGAGATGTTCGCGGCCGAGTGGGACGCGTTCATCGACAGCGACATGACCCGCCTGCGCGCGCTGGCCCGGCCGTACGCGCTGGCCCGGCTGACCGCGCTCGGCGGCTTCCGCCGGCTGGACCGCCTCGTGCGCCGCCACCTCACCGACGAGCGGCTGATCAGGGCGCACACGTTCCAGTCGCTGTACGTCGGCCGGTCGCCGCAGCGCGCGCTCGGCGTGTACGCGGTGATCGCCCACATGGACACCGTCGGCGGGGTGTACTTCCCCCGCGAGGGCGGCATGCACGCCGTCCCCCGGGCCATGGCCGCCGCCGCCGAGAAGGCCGGGGCGGTCTTCCGGTACGGCGTGCGGGCCACCCGCATCGAGACCGACGGGGCCGGGGTGAGGGCCGTACGGCTCGACACGGGCGAGCGGATCGCGGCCCGGCACGCGGTGGTGGCCTGCGACCTCGTCGGCGCCCACGGCGCCGGCGGCGACGGCCTGCTGCCGGAGGAGGCGGCCGACTGGCGGCTGCGCCGTCCCCGGTTCTCCCCTTCGTGCCTGGTCGCGCACTTCGCCCTCGACCGGCGGCCGGACGGCCAGGCCCACCACACCCTCCACTTCGGCCGGGAGTGGCGGGCGACGTTCGCGGCGCTGGAGGCGGGCGCCCCGCAGCCGGACCCGAGCCTGCTGGTGACCTGTGCCGACAACCACTGGCCCGCCAACCACGGACCAGACGACCACGGGCCCGGCGGCGCGGGGCCCGCCGTGCTGAGCGTGCTGGAGCCCACCGCGAACCTGACGGGCGGCGCCGACTGGGCCGCCCTCACCCCCCGCCTGGTGGACCGCATGCTCGACCGGCTCTCCGGCCTCGGGTACGGCGACCTGTCCGCGACGCCGCGGCTCGTGTTCGATCCCCCCGCCTGGCGGCGGCGCGGCCACTCCGCGGGCACGCCGTTCGCCCTCGACGCCCGTTTCACCCAGACGGCCTGGTTCCGGCCGTCCGGCGCGGCGCGGCGGGTCCCCGGCCTCCACTTCGCGGGCATGTACACCGCCCCCGGCGTCGGGGTGCCGCCCGTGCTGATCTCCGGCCGCCTGGCCGCCGAACGCATCCTGGAGAGCACTCCATGAGAACGTCGCCCCCACCGTCGTCCGTACCGTCGTCCGCCACGCTGACGGCGGCGTACGAGCGGTGCCGCAGGCTGCACGCCCGCTACGGCCGCTCCTACTACCTCGCCACCCTGCTGCTGCCCGCCTGGAAACGGCCGCACGTCCACGCGTTGTACGGCTTCGCCCGCTACGCCGACGAGATCGTCGACTCGTTCTCGATGAGCGGCGACCGGTCCCGGGCGCTGGAGCGGCTCGCCTCCCGGCTGACCGCCGCGCTGGGCGGGGAGCCGGTCCGCGACCCGGTGCTGCCCGCCTTCGCGCACACGGTCAGGGCCTTCGGGATCGACCACGCCGACGTGGCGGCGTTCCTGGCGTCCATGCGGGCCGACCTGACCGTGCGCAGGTACGCGACGTACGACGACCTGCTGGGTTACATGGAGGGCTCGGCGGCGGCCATCGGGACGATGATGCTGCCCGTGCTGGAACCCCTGCCCGGGGAGGACGAGCGGGCCCGCGAGCCCGCACGGCAGCTCGGCCTGGGGTTCCAGCTCACCAACTTCGTCCGCGACGTCCGCGAGGACCTGGCACGGGGCCGGATCTACCTGCCGCTGGCCGACCTCGACAAGTTCGGCGTGACCCCGGCCGACCTCGCCGCGCCGCGCGCCACCCCGGCCGTACGCGACCTGGTGGCCCTGAACTGCGAACGCGCCCGTGACCACTACCGCCGGGCCTGGGAGGGGATCGCGCTGCTCGCACCGTCCTCGCGGCCCTGCATCCGGGCGGCGTACGAGCTGTACGGCGGCATCCTGGACGAGATCACGGCGGCCGGCCACGACGTGCTGGCGCGGCGGGCCACGGTGCCGCGCGGGCGCAGGCTCGCGATCTTCACCCGTAACCTGCTCGCCGCCCGCGCCGCCGCGCAGGCCGAGCGCCGGGTGGGGGTGGCCTGACATGCGGGACGTGCCGACCACCTCCCCGCCGGTCGTGGTGGACGCCATGGGCGGAGACCACGGGCCCGCCGAGATCGTGCGGGGAGCGGTCCAGGCCCGGCGGGAGCACGGCGTGCCGGTCGTCCTCGCCGGCCGGGCGGGAGTCGTGCGCGCGGAGCTGGCCCGGCTCGGGGCGGTGGGCGAAATCGACGTGGCGCACGCCGACGACGTCGTCCCGATGACCGAGCGCGGCGCGGGGGCGATCCGCATGGCCCGCTCCAGCCTGGCGGTCGGGCTCGGCCTCGTCCGGGACGGAGCCGGCGCGGCCTTCGTGTCGGCCGGGTCCACGGGAGCCGTCGCCGCCTGCGCGGTCGACCGGCTGGGCACCGCGCCCGACATTCTGCGCCCCGCGCTGGCCGTTGCGCTGCCGACGACGGCGGGCGGGGCCACCGTGCTGATCGACGCCGGCGCCACCGTGGACCCCACTCCCGAGATGCTCGCGCAGTTCGCCCTGCTCGGGGCGTCGTACGCCCGGCTTGTGCTGGGCGTGGCCGATCCCCGCGTCGGGTTGCTGTCGATCGGCGCCGAGCCCGGCAAGGGAAACCGGCTGACCCGCCGGGCCGAGACCCTGCTGCGCGACCTTCCGCTGTGCTTCCACGGGCCGGTCGAGGGCGGCGACGTGCTCACCGGGGTGGCCGACGTGATCGTGACCGACGGCTTCACCGGCAACGTCGTGCTGAAGAACGTCGAGGGCACCGTACGGGCGACGCTCGCCCTGCTGGCCACGGAAGTGGGCAGTAGCGGGGCGGGCACTGGGGCGGGCACGCGGGACGCGGCCGGTGCCGAGGCGCTGCGGCGGGTGGCCGGCCGCTACGACCCTGAGACGCACGGCGGCGCGGCGCTGCTGGGCCTGACCGGAACCGTCGTGGTGGCCCACGGCTCCTCGCGGGCCCGGACCATCGCGCGGGCCTGCGTCGTGGCCCACGACCTGGCCCGGGGCGAGGTCGTGGGCCGCCTCGGCGATCGTCCCGCCGTCCGCCCCGCCCGTTGAGTCAGCGGTGGGACGGGGCGAACCGGGGCGAACCGGGGCCGAGACCGGCGAGGGGATCGGTCCCGTCCCAGGTGCCCGCGCTCGCGTACGGCAGAAACCGGGCGAACAGCTCCTCGGAGTACCAGTCGTGCGCGCGGACGCGCTCGATCACCTCGCGGTGCGCGCGTCCCGCGTAGGCGAACGCGCGGACGGCGGCGGCGTCACGCCACAGGGAGAAGGTGGCCTGCCGCGCCAGCGGCCACTCCCCCAGGCCGACCGAGGCGAGGCAGCCCTCCTGCGCGCGCAGGAGCCGGTCGACGGAGGGGACGGACCGGTAGAACGCCAGGAGCCGCGACGGCCTGATCGACGCCCGGGTCAGCACCGCCACCGGCCCGCTGCCCGCCCGCTCCCCCGAAGACACCACTGGAGACACCACTGGAGACACCACCGGCGAGGACGCCTTTCCCGGCGCGAGGCGCTCCAGGGCTGGGAGGTTCGTCCCCTGATGCTCCGGGCCCGGCGGCGTCGCGCCCTGGATCAGGCGCTCCGCGATCCGAGGGCCGAAGGGCGCGGGAGTGAGCGGCGCGGAGGCGAGCGGCGGCGCGGGGGTGAAGGGCTCGACGCCGTTCCAGCGGCCGCGCGAGGAGATCGGCGCGAGCCGTACGTGCCAGGTCTCGACGGCCTCGCGCCGCCAGCGCGCCGGGATCGGCGAGCGCTCCAGGAACTCCTCCAGCGCCCGCTCGTCCCGCCACACGGCCAGCAGCGCCCAGCGGCGCAGGTCGGCGCCGAGCGTCGTGGACGGCCCCCGGCCCGTGCCGAGCAGCCGCCAGAACAGCAGTCCCGGGGTCCGGCGCAGCACCGGACGGTCGAAGGCCATGTGGCGCATCGCCCCCCGATCCGCGTACCTGTGGAGGTGGAACGTGACGACGCTCCCGCTGCTCGTCCCCCCAGCCGGCTCCCCGCCGGGCCCCTCGTTCGTTTCCTCGCTCGTTCCGCTGCTCGTCGCGGTCATCGGCGGCTACCTTCTCGGCTCGATCCCGGTGGCGGTGCTGGTGGCCGGGCGGCGCGGCGTCGATCCCCGTGAGGAGGGCGACCGCAACCCCGGCTTCTGGAACGTGCGCGAACGGCTCGGGGCGCGGGCGGCGGCGCCCGTCTTCGCCGGGGACATGGCGAAGGGCGTGGCCGCCGGGCTGCTCGGCCTGGTGGCAGGGGGCGCCCACACGACGGCACTGGGAGTGGTCGCCGGTCCGAGCGTTCCCCTGGCGTACCTCGCGGTGGGAGCGGCGATGCTCGGCCACGCGTGGCCGGTCTTCGCCGGGTTCCGCGGCGGGCGGTCGGTGCTGACCTTCGCCGGCGGGATGGCCGTGATCTGCCCGCCCGCGTTCGTGCTCGCGCTCGCCGTCCTGGCGATGACACGGCTGGCCACCAGGTCGTTCGCGCTGGGAGCCAGGGCCGGGGTGTTCGCGCTCCCGGTGCTCCAGCTGGCCTTCGCGCCGATCGGGCACGTCGCCGCGACGGGCGCGCTGATGTGCCTCATCGGTCTCCGCTTCGGGCAGGCGGCGCTGGCCGCCCGCCGTCCCTGACCGGCATGACGGGGTAGGCGCGGTCGCGCCAGGTGCGCACGGGCCGCAGCGTCGCCTGCGTCAGCCGTACGGCGGTCGCCGGGTCGAGCAGCAACGACAGCGCCACCCCCGCCCCCGGCCGGGCGTAGGCCGGTCGCAGGGCCGTTGTGAGCAGCAGCCGCACGGCGAGCAGCCCGAGATCGAGCCGGGTCGGCCGGCCGGCGGCCAGGCGGAGCACCGGCAGCGCGGCGGCGAGCCAGACGACGGCGAGGTCGGCGGCCTGCCAGGCGGGGCGGGTGACGTCGCCCAGCGGCAGCGACCGTCCCCATTCCCGCCACACCTCGGCGGCCGACTCGTGCATGTCGACCTCCAGCAGATCCCGGGCGTCGAGGAAGCCGACTCTCCAGCCGTCCGCCGCGAGCGCCCTGGCCAGGGCGACGTCGTCGGTCATGTGCCGCCGCACCCGGGCGAAGCCGTCGGCCCGGAGCATCGCCGCACGGCGGAAGGCCAGGCACTGGCCGTTGGCCATCACCCGGTGCGGAGGCGGCGGGACCGGAGGACCGATCGGGCCGAACCGGTACACCAGCGTGGCGAGGAACGAGGCGTGCAGCGCCTGCTCGGCGAGTCCGTCGCAGACGAAGCGCGGACCGGCGCTGACCAGGTCGTGGTCGTCCAGCGCGGCGGCCAGCGCCGCGCACAGGCCGGGCCGGGGCCGCGTGTCGGCGTCGAGGGTCATGACGATCTCGCCACGCGCCTCCCGCAGCCCCTGGTGCAGCGCCCACTGCTTGCCCACCCAGCCGTCCGGAAGCGGCCGTCCCGGCACCACGCGGGCACCGAGCGCGGCGGCGAGCCGGGCCGTGCCGTCGGACGACTCGTCGTCCACCACGATCACCTCGATCACGGCGGGGTCGGCCAGCACCGCGCGCAGGCAGGGCCCGAGGCGGTGCTCCTCGTTCCTCGCCGGGATCACGACAGAGATTCCCCGGCCCCCGCCACCCGGCATCCCGCCGCTCCGTGCCCCGCGATCCGGCGCCCCACTGCCGGGTGTCCCGCCGCCTTGTGCCTCGCTGCTCAGTGCCTCGCTGCTCAGAGCCTCGCTGCTCAGTGTCCCGCCGCCCTGTGTCCCGCCGCGGGCGGCCGATTCGGATGCGGCGGCTTCCCGGCGGTCGGGGCCCGCCGTTTCCGTACGTGCGGCGGGCGGGCTGAGCGGGGGCAGGCGCCGGCGTCCGCGGGCGAGCCGCGCCAGCACCACCAGGGCGGCCGCCGCCTGGGCGGCCCCGAGCACCCGCCGGCCGGTCGTCACGGTCTCGCCCTTCCCCGTCATGGTCTCGCCCTTCCCCGTCGCGGGCCGGAACGGGAGAGGTCGCGGGCCACGAGTTCGGCCACGATGCGCCCGCCCATCGCCACCAGCGGCAGGCCGCCCCCGGGGTGCGCGGTCCCGCCGACGAGGTAGAGGCCGCGCCGGGGCCCCCGGTTGCCGGGACGGCGGAAGGAGGCGAGCGGGCCTCCGTACGCGCCGCCGTAGATCGCCCCGCCCCAGGCGCCGTACCGGTCCCGCAGGTCGGCCGGGGTCAGCAGGTCGAGGAAGCGCAGCCGCCCGGACAGGTCGTGCCCCCGGCTCGCCAGGCGCTCCAGGACGAGTTCCGCGTACGCCTCGGGCGACATCGGCCATCGGGCCGGGTCGCCGGCCGGGACGTTCACCAGCATGCTCCAGCTTTCCGCGCCGTCGGGCGCCATCGTGGCGTCGTGCACGGACGGGCAGCCGATGTAGACCGTGGGGTCCTCCGGCGGTCGACGCCGGTCGAAGATGTCGCCGAACTCCCGCCGGTAGTCGCCGGAGAACACGATCGAGTGGTGGGGCATGCCCTCCGTGCGGCCCTCGACGGCGGCGAGCATCAGGAAGGCGGACGAGGACAGGCCCAGCCCGGCGATCCGGCGCAGCCGGGTGCGGTCGGGCAGCAGCCGCCCGTAGAGCGCGGCCGCGTCGGCGTTGACGACCACGACGTCGGCGAGTGTCACCTCGCCTCCGGCCGTACGGACGCCGTGGACCCGGTCCGTGCCCGCGATCACCTCGGTGACCTCGGTCTCCGTACGGACCTCCACGCCCGCCTTGTCGAGCGCCGCGGCCAGCGCGTCGGCGATCCGGGGCAGGCCGCCCCGGACGTACCACCCGCCGTCGCCGTGCTCGATGGCGGGGACGCAGCCGAGGGCGGCGGGCGCGCGGTAGGGATTCGATCCCGCGTAGGTCGCGTAGCGGTCCACGTACTGGCGCAGGCGGGCGTCCCGGAAGAAACCGCCCGCCAGCGCGTCCAGGGTGCGGCCGGGCGCGACCGCGAACAGGTCACCCAGCCGGGCCCGCGGAACCTGCCCGCCCCGCCCGCCGGCTCGCGCAGCGCCCGCGTGCGAGCCGTCACCTCCCACGCCACCGGCCTCCGCGCCGGTGCCCGGAAAGACGTGGTCCGGTCGTCCGGGCGCGCCGGTGCCTCGCCAGGGGGCCGGCGGCTCGACGACGGGCCCGGTGAGCGGCCCCACGAAGAAGGTGCGCATCGCGGCGTCCAGGCAGCGCTCGGCCCAGCGGTGGTACGCCCGCCAGTTGCGGCCCTCGCCCGGCGCGAGCCGGTCCACCTCGCCGGCCGTACGGCCCGGGTCGCGGTAGGTGGACAGCACCGAGCCGTCCGCGAAGCGGTACCGGCACAGCTCGTCGAGTTCGAGCAGGTCGAGCGGGACGCCGAGGTCCAGGAAGAGGCCGGGCAGCGTGAGCAGCGAGGGTCCGATCGAGAACGTGAAGCCGTCGCGCCTGTGCTCGGCCAGCTTGCCGCCGAGCCGGGGCAGCCGCTCGTAGATCCGCACGTCGTGCCCGTCCCGCGCGAGCAGCAGGGCGGCCACCATGCCACCGACGCCGCCACCGACCACGATCACTTCCGCCATGTGCCCCTCCAGGCGAGCAGCGCGCACGTGCCCATCGCGGCCCCTCCGGCGGCGGCCACCAGCAGGTCGGGCGGCCGGAAGACCACGGCGAAGCCGACGGTCTCCATCACCGCCATCACCGTGTAGAGGGCGACCAGCCCGGTGGCCCCCGCCCGGGCCGCCGTCCCCGGCGCCGCCGGGGCGGGGTGGTGCGCGATGCGTTCGATCAACGTCATGACCAGGAGCGAGACCAGCAGCCACCCGGCGAAGTTGCCGAGCGGCACATCGCGGTACGGCCCGGGCTCGGCCCAGACCCACAGCCCGAGCCTGAGCATCTGGGGGTCGAGGAAGAGGTCCCACGCGGTGAGCGCGACGGCGCCGAGGCAGACCCGGCCCACCGCGCCGTACAGCACGGCGCGGGCGGGGACGGCGCGACCGGCGGCCGCACGGGCGGGGACGGCGCGGGTGGCGACGGCGTGGGCGGCCAGGCCCATGCCGCCCCACGCGAGAGCGACTATCAGAGGGACGCCGCCGGGCCGCGGCCACAGCACGTCGGTGTAGTGGTAGTCGCCGAAGGGCAGGCCCGTCCTCGTGCCGATCCACTCGGCGGCGTAGCCCGCCGCCACCGCCGCCCC
Organism: Microbispora amethystogenes; assembly: GCF_016863015.1. GTDB lineage: Bacteria > Actinomycetota > Actinomycetes > Streptosporangiales > Streptosporangiaceae > Microbispora > Microbispora amethystogenes. Next base: position 24,661 of record NZ_BOOB01000044.1, read on the forward strand.
GAACGCGCCCGCCGCCCTCTGTGGGGTCGTGGCCGCGGAGGCGAAGGCGAGCGCGCTCGCCGCGATCAGCACCACGACCACGGTGGTCAGGCGCAGGTCGTCAGGCCGCAACCCCGTCGCGATCTGCGCGGCCACCATGACGCCCAGCAGCGCGACCCCGACGGCGTTCAGCCACCACCCGCGCGGGCGGGTCCCGCCCGGCGGCTCCGGCGCTCCCGGTAAGGGCGACGGCCCGCCCGGCCGTCCTGAGCCCGGGCGGAGGCCACCGGACGGTCCAGGCGCTCCCGGCGCGAGCGACGGCCTACCGGCCGCTCCGTGCCCTGACTCGGGGGCCGCTCCGTGCCCCGGCCCACCACGGCGTCCCGAGCCCGGGCGGGCGCCGCGCGGCGCGGGGGGCGCGCCGTCCGCCTCGGCCGCCCGTTTCTCAGCGGTCTCCCATCTCTCCACGTACGGTCATTCGATCGGACCCCGGCGACCGGATGCCCCGGGCGGGCACATCCTCACGTCACCGCCTCGATCGCCGACGACCCGAAGGATTCCGACGCCTCGGCGGCGCGTCCGGCCCGCCGCCGGTCAGGCCGGTGGGGCGGTGCTCCCGCGTACGACCAGGTGGGTGGCGAGCTCGATGCGGTGGTGTTCGGACGTGTCGCCCGCGCTGACGGCCATGACGAGCTCCGCGGCGGCGGCGCCCATCTTGGCCAGCGGCTGATGGACGGTGGTCATCGGCGGGTCCGTCCAGTGGGCGAGCGGCAGGTCGTCGAAGCCGACGACGCTGAGGTCGTCGGGGACGCGCAGCCCGGCCCGCAGGGCCGCCTGGTAGACCCCGAGTGCCTGCAGATCGTTGCCGGCGAAGACGGCGGTGGGCCGGTCGGGGAGGGCGAACAGCGCCCGCGCCTCGGTACGGCCGGTCTCCACGTAGAGCGGGCCGGTCCGCAGGAACCGGGGGTCGACGGGCACGCCCGCGGTCTCCATGGCCGCGCGGTAGCCGTCGAGCCGGGCTCGGCAGCACATCAGCGCGGCCGGGCCGTTGATCATCGCGATCCTGCGGTGCCCGAGCTCCAGCAGGTGGCGGGTGGCCGACAGGCCGCCGTTCCAGTTCGTCGCGCCGACCGAGGGGACGCGATGGCTTGGCTCGCCATGCGGGTCGAGCGCGACGAGCGGGATGGACCTGCTGGCGAGCTGCGCGTACTCGTGGTCGCTCAGCTCGGCGGAGACGGCGATCACACCGGTGGGGCGCCGGGCCAGGACCTCCTCGATCCACTCGCGGTGCGGGGAGTTGTGCCCGTGCATGTCGGTGACGGCCACGGTCAGGCCGTAGGACTGGGCGACCTCGTTGACACCGCGGATGAGCTCCAGCGCCCACAGGCTGTCGAGAGCCTGGAAGAGGACCTCGACGATGGCCGCGGACTCGGTCCTCTCCGGCCGGCGCTGCCAGCCGTGTTCGCGGATCAGTTCCTCGATCCGGCGCCGGGTGGCGACCGACACGCCGGGTCGTCCGTTGATCACCTTGGACACGGTCGGCGGGGACACCCCGGCCAGCCTGGCGATCTGCGCGACCGTGATCTCCTGGCGGCGCCGCGGTCCTAGCTCGGTGGGAAGGCTTGTGCCGGTCACACGCGAAAGTTTAGAGAGTCAGCGAAAGCGTTCGTGAAATATTCAGAATCATTCGTCAGCCCGATCCGATGACCTGCGGGTGCGAAACGCGTGATGACTGAGGAATGTCCCCGGCCACGTCTCCCCCTCATGATGCGGTCACGAAACATAACCGCCGGAGGTGTTAATCATGAAGAAGCCAGGATGGACACGTCGCCCCCGCGCGGCGCTGTCCCTGGCGCTAGCCGTCGGCGCGGCGTCGTTCGCCGTCGTGACCGCGACGAGCCCGGTGCACGCCGTCACGCGACCGCCGCTCGGGCAGAACATCAAGGTCAACCAGGTCGCCTACGCGCCGGGCGCGGCCAAGCAGGCGACCGTCGTCAACTCCTCCACCTCGCCGCTGACGTGGAGCCTGCTCAACGGCTCCGACCAGGTGGTGGCGACCGGGACCACGACCGTCTTCGGGCAGGACGCGCCGTCAGGCGACACCGTTCACAAAATCGACTTCTCGTCGTACACCGGGACGGGCACGAACTTCGCGCTCACCGTGGGCAACGAGTCCAGCCGGGCCTTCGACATCGGCGCGGACGCCTGGAAGAAGCTGCCGTACGACGCGCTCGCGTTCTTCTACCACCAGCGCAGCGGCATCGCGATCAACGGTCAGTACGTGGGCAACCAGTACGCCCGGCCCGCCGGGCACCTGAACGTCTCGCCCAACCAGGGCGACAACAACGTGCCCTGCCGCACGAGCTGCGGGTACACCCTGGACGTCCGCGGCGGCTGGTACGACGCCGGCGACCACGGCAAGTACGTGGTGAACGGCGGCATGTCGGCGTGGCAGCTCGTCAACGTCTACGAGCGGGCCAAGTATGTCTCCGGCGCCGATCCCGCGGCCTTCGGCGACGGCACCATGGCCATCCCGGAGCGGGGCAACGGCGTGCCCGACATCCTCGACGAGGCCCGCTGGGAAATCGACTTCATGCTGAAGATGCAGGTCCCGGACGGGAGGCCGCTGGCGGGCATGGCACACGCCAAGATCCACGACCAGGCGTGGACCGGCCTGCCGCTGCGGCCCGACCAGGACCCCCAGCCCCGGCTGTTGTCGGCGCCCACCACCGCCGCCACGCTGAACCTCGCCGCGTCGGCCGCGCAGTGCGCCCGCGTGTGGGCCTCCATCGACTCGGCCTTCTCCAGCCGCTGCCTCACCGCCGCCGAGAAGGCGTACGCGGCGGCCAGGGCCAACCCGTCCATCATCGCCCCGAGCAGCGACGACCAGGGCGGCGGCTCGTACGTCGACACCAAGGTGACCGACGAGTTCTACTGGGCGGCCGCGGAGCTGTACGTCACCACGGGCAAGCAGACCTACCGCGACGGCCTCACCGGCTCGTCCCTCTACTACGGCAAGAGCTTCTCCAACGAGGGCGCCCAGTGGTCGGAGGTCGGCTCGCTCGGCGACATCACGCTCGCGCTCGTCCCGAACGGCCTGACCTCCACGATCGGGACGCACCTGCGCAACCGTTTCGTGAGCAACGGTGACACGTTGCTCACCGCGATGCGCAACCAGGGCTACCCCGTCCCGTTCGCGCCGTCCGGCGGAGGCTACATCTGGGGCTCGAACAACCTCATCCTCAACAACGCCGCGCTGCTCGCGCTCGCCTACGACTTCAGCGGGCAGGAACGCTTCCGCAACGGGGTGTTCGAGACGATGGCCTACGAGTTCGGCCGCAACCCGCTGGGCCAGTCGTACGTGACCGGGTACGGCGACCAGCCCTCGCGCAATGTCCACCACCGGTTCTGGGCCCACCAGCTCGACTCGTCGCTGCCGATCGCGCCACCCGGCGCGCTGGCCGGCGGCCCCAACAGCGGGCTGCAGGACCCGGTCGCCCAGGAGAGGCTCGGCGGGTGCAAGCCGCAGAGGTGCTACCTGGACGACATCAACGCCTGGTCGGTCAACGAGGTCGCGATCAACTGGAACGCGGTGCTGGCCTGGGTGAGCGCCTGGACCGCGGAGAAGGCCGGCACCTCCATGAGCCCGTCGCCCTCGGCTTCGCCCTCGGATTCGCCCAGTCCCAGCCCGTCACCGTCCCCCTCACAGAGCCCGTCTCCCTCTCCTTCGCCGAGTCCCTCCCCTTCGCCGTCGCCTTCGCCTTCGGCGAGCCCCTCCTCGTCGCCCTCACCCTCGGCGAGCACCGGTAAGGCGTGCACCGCGACGTACGCCGTCACCAGCCAGTGGCCCGGCGGCTTCGGGGCGACCGTCACCGTGACGAACACCGGCACCATCGCCACCAGCGGATGGACGGTCGCCTGGACCTTCCCCAACGGCCAGACGATCACCCAGCTCTGGAACGCCTCGCACACGGTGAACGGATCGAACGTGAAGGCCGTGAACCTGTCCTGGAACGGCGCGCTCGGCGCCGGCGCCTCCGCCTCGTTCGGCTTCAACGGCTCCTGGAACGGCGCCAACTCGAATCCGTCCCAGGTGACCTGCACGGCCGTCTGACGAGCACGGGCGTCTGACGAGCACGGGCCCCGCGCGGCGACCCGCGCGGGGCCACCCGGGTGGTCGCCAGGGCCGGGTTCGGTCCGTGACAGCGCTGCTTCTTCAGGCGGCGTGCTGGTAGGCGGAGTAGGTGAGATAGCCGGCGTCGCCGCCCTGGTACCAGGTGGACTCGTCGTGCGGTGCGATCGGCAGCCCCTGGCGCAGCCGCTCCACGAGGTCGGGGTTGGCGATGAAGGCGCGGCCGAAGCTGATCAGGTCGGCGCCGCGCTCCAGCCAGTGGTCGGCCGCCTCCCTGTCCGTCTGCCGGGGGCCCATCGGGAAGACGGGGTTGACGATGAGCGTGCCAGGCCAGGCCTTGCGCAGCCCGACGAGCACCTCCTCGTCGGCCGTGGCCTCGAGGTGGACATACGCCAGGTCCAAGGGGGCCAGCTCGGCGAGCAGTGCGCCGTACAGGTCGGGAACCTCCGCGTCCTCCGCGCCCCAGAAGCCGGCGCCGGGCGAGAGGCGGATCCCGGTCCGGTGGCCGCCCACCGTCTCGACGGTCGCGGAGACCGCCTCGACGGCGAACCGGATGCGGTTGGCCACCGAGCCGCCGTAGACGTCGGTGCGCAGGTTGGCGGTGCTGGAGAGAAACTGGGCGATGAGGTAGCCGTTCGCGCCGTGCAGCTCCACGCCGTCGAAGCCGGCGTCGACCGCACGGCGGGCGGCTTCGGCGTAGGACCGGGCGTGCTCGGGCACCTCGGCGGTGGGCAGCGCCCGCGGCACGGGCGCCGGCTTGGGTCCTGCCGGGGTGAACACCTCTCCCGGGGCGGGGACGGCCGACGGAGCCACCGGCCGCATGCCCGTGGTGCCGGGGTGGGAGACGCGGCCCCCGTGCATGATCTGGGCGAAGACACGACCGCCGTTGGCATGGACCGCACCGGTGACCGGCCGCCAGGATTCGGTCTGCTCGTCGGTGTACAGGCCCGGGGTGCCCGGATTGGACTGCCCGACGAGGCTCGGCTGCACCCCTTCGGTGACGATGAGCCCGGCGGTGGCACGCTGGGCGTAGTAGGTCGCCATGGACGGCGTCGCCAGGCCGCCCGCGGCCGCGCGTACGCGGGTCATCGGGGCCATCACCACACGGTTGGGCAGGGTCAGCGCGCCGAGACGGTAGTGATCGAACAGGGACGTCATTACTGCGTGCCTCTCAGGTGCTTCGTGGGTGGTCACGTCCGCCGGCTGGACATGACCACGCTAAGACCTGACACTGACGTTAGATGCAAGGTTTCTAGTGGAGATTTTCCCAGGGGAGGCTCGATGCGGATCGGGGAACTGGCGGCACGGGCCGGGGTGAGCGTCCGGTCCCTGCGCTACTACGAGGAGCAGGGCCTCATCACCAGCACCCGCAGCGCCGGTGGCCAGCGCCACTACACCGACGGCGACATCGAACGGGTGGCGTTCATCCAACGCCTGTACGCCGCGGGGCTCTCCAGCCGTACGATCGCCGAGCTGTTGCCGTGCGTGGAATCGCCGAGCGAGCAGAACTCCGCCGAGGCGTTCGAGCGGCTGGTGCGGGAGCGGGACCGGATCAGCCGGCACGTCGAGGAGCTCGTGACGGCCCGCGCCGCCCTCGACCGGCTCATCGACGCCAACCGCGCGCACCACGGGCGGCTCGCCGCCGCCCGCTGACCCTCGGGGGCGCGCCGCCGTCGTGCGGGTGGGTGAGCCCGTACGGACGGCGGCGGACCCCCGTGGTCACCAGCGGTGGTGGACCTGGGGGCGGATGAGGTCGTCGTAGATGTTGCGGACCTCGTCCTGCGCCTCGGCCGTGAGGGGCGGGAACTGCGCCGCGGCGGCGTTGGCCTGGGCCTGCTGGGGGTTGCGGGCGCCGGGGATCACGACGCTCACCCCGGGCTGGTCGATGATCCAGCGCAGCGCGAACTGCGCCAGCGTCATGCCCTCGGGCACGAGGCCGCGCAGCCGGTCGACAGCCTGGAGGCCCACGCCGTACTCCACCCCGGAGAAGGTCTCGCCGACGTCGAAGGCCGCGCCCTGGCGGTTGAAGTTGCGGTGGTCGTTCTCGGCGAAGACCGTCTGCGGGCCGTACTTGCCCGACAGGAGGCCGCTGGCCAGCGGGACCCGGGCGATGATGCCGACCCCGGCCTTCTCCGCGGCGGGCAGGACGTCTTCGAGCGGCTTGAGCCGGAAGGCGTTGAGGATGATCTGCACGGTGGCCACTCCCGGCCGTGCGATCGCGGTCAGCGCCTCGGCGACCGTCTCCACGCTGACGCCGTACGCGGCGATCCGGCCCTCGGCCACCAGCGTGTCGAGCCCGTCGAAGACCTCGTCGGTGTCGAAGACCGTGCTCGGCGGGCAGTGCAACTGCACCAGGTCGAGCGTGTCGACGCCCAGGTTCTCCCGGGAGCGGTCGGTCCAGGCGCGGAAGTTGTCCAGGGTGTAGACGTCGGGGGTCTGCTGCACCCTGCGGCCCATCTTGGTGGCCACCGTCAGGCCGGGCCGTTCCTTGATCAGCTTGCCGATGATCTTCTCACTGCGGCCGTCGCCGTACACGTCGGCCGTGTCGATGAAGGTGGTGCCGGCCTCGACCGCGGCGTTCAGCGTGGCCAGCGCATCGGCCTCGCTCACCTCGCCCCAGTCGGCTCCGAGCTGCCAGGCGCCCAGCCCGACCACGCCCACCTGCCTGCCTGTCCTGCCCAAAACGCGCTGCTCCATGATGTCAGATCGTAGCGGGGCAGCTCAGGGGGCAGGCGGCATGGCCTGGAGGTGGCGTACGAACCAGTCGCGGGCGAGCCGCGCGACCGTCTCCAGGGCGCCGGGCTCCTCGAACAGGTGTGTGGCGTGGGGCACGACCTCCATGCGGACGTGCGCGGTGAGCGACTCCATCGCCTCCCGGTTGAGGTCGATCACGATGGGGTCGCGCTCCCCCACGATCAGCAGCGTCGGCTGGCGCACCGTCCGCAGCGCGTTCCCCGCGAGGTCCGGCCGTCCGCCGCGGGAGACCACCGCCTGTACGATGCCCGGCCGGGTGGCGGCGGCGACGAGCGCGGCCGCGGCGCCCGTGCTGGCCCCGAACAGCCCGACGGGCAGGCCCCGGGTGAGGTCGTCGCCGGGCAGCCGGTCGGCCAGCGCCCCCACCCGCGCGGCGAGCAGGCCGATGTCGAACCGCAGGTGCCCGGTGAAGGCGTCGGCCCGCTCCTCGTCGGCGGTGAGCAGGTCGGCGAGTACGGTGGCCAGCCCGGCCCGCTGCAGTTCCCCCGCCACATAGCGGTTGCGCGGGCTGTGCCGGCCGCTGCCACTGCCGTGCGCGAACAGCACCACACCCCGCGCGTCCCGCGGCACGGCCACGTCCGCGTCGAGGACGACCTCGCCGACCGGGATCCGCACACTGAGCTCGACCTCGCTCATCGCAGCCCTCCCTCTATGCCGCGCCTCCGCGGGCCATACCCCCCGCGAATTACGACAAAACGGGCGTCAGGCGCGGCACGAGTGATCCTCCCGGGCACGCCTGCGGGACGACGCGCACGACCGCCCGGCGGTCAGGCGCCGGCGCGGGAGGGGGCCGGCGGGCGCGGCTCCGGGATGAGGCGCACGTCGTCGGGCAGGCCGGTCACGTGCGGCACGCCGCTGCCCTCCCGGGCGTCCAGGTCGACCCGGGTCCCCGCGAGGTGCATGCCGGAGATGTGCAGGTCGCCGAACCCCTCGGGCAGCGCGGGCGAGATCCACACCTTGCCGTGCGGCACCCAGGGGTCGATGCGCAGCAGCAGGCGTACGAGCTGGATCGGCGCGGCCGACGACCACGCCTGCGGGGAGCACGAGGTCGGGTACGGCACCGGGAGGCGGAACTCCCCCCGGTCGAAGCCGCAGAACAGCTCGGGCAGCCGGTCGCCGAACGCCCGGGCGGCGTCGAGCAGGCCGCAGGCCACCCGCTGGGCCTCCTCCACGAAGCCGTACCGCATGAGCCCGGCCGCGGCGAGCGCGCTGTCGTGCGGCCACACCGAGCCGTTGTGGTAGCTCATGGGGTTGTAGGCGCCCATGTCGGAGGCGAGCGTGCGGATGCCGAAGCCGGTGAACATCCGGGGCGACAGCAGGTGCCCGGCCACCGACGCCGCCTTGTCCCGGTCGACGATCCCCGACCACAGGCAGTGGCCCATGTTGGAGGCGAGGGCGTCGATCGGCCGGCCCTCGTGGTCGAGCCCCACGGCGAAGTAGCCGCGGTCGGGCAGCCAGAACCGCTCGTTGAACCGGGCCCGCAGCTCCGCGGCCCGGCTCCGGTAGTGCCGCTCGGCCTCGGCGTCCCCCGCCTCCCGGGCGAAGTAGTGCCGGGCGACGTAGGCGGCGTAGACGTATCCCTGCACCTCGGCCAGCGCGATGGGCGGCCGGGCGAGGGTTCCGTCGGCGAAGTTGATCCCGTCGAAGGAGTCCTTCCATCCCTGGTTGACCAGGCCCTGATCGGTCTTGCGCCGATAGCAGAGGAACCCGTCGCGCGTGCCGTACCGCTCGATCCACTCCAGCGCGGCGTCGGCGTTCGGGAGCAGCCGCCAGGCCGCCTCGGGATTCAGGCCCCAGCGGCGCAGCTCGCCGAGGAGGACGACGAACAGGGGGCTGGAGTCCACCGAGCCGTAGTAGGCGTGCCCGCCCACGCCCACGGCCGCGCCGTCCTGCCGGGCGCCGTACCGCAGCTCGTGCAGGATCTTGCCCGGTTCCTCCTCGGTCATCGGGTCGGTCTTCGTGCCCTGCAGTGAGGCCAGCCGGCACAGCGTGCCGTACGCCAAGCCGGGGTCGAGCGGCAGGACCAGCAGCGAGGTGAGCAGCGAGTCGCGGCCGAACAGCGTCATGAACCAGGGCGCCCCGGCCGCCACGCTGGGCGGCAGGTCCGGGCGCTCGGGATCGAACAGCCGCAGCGCGCCGATGTCCCGGTGGGACTGCCGCAGGACCGCGCCGAGGGCGGCGTTGGAGGTGGTGACCTCCGGCAGGCTCCGGTCCCACTCGAACAGCCACCCGGCCTGTTCGGCGAGCGCGGGCTTCAGCCGCTTGTCGCAGTACCACGCCTCGGTCTCGGCCCCGTCGATGATCGGGTTGACCTTCAGCGCGGCCCTCCACTCGCCCCGCGGCGGCACAACCGCCCGGAACAGGAGCATGCGCGGGGCGGGCACCGCCAGCACCGGGGTGTCGCCGGCTTCGGCCGCCACCCGCGCTCCCCTGGCCCTGCTGACGGAGACCATGCGCAGCGAGCCTTCCTCCGTCGCGGTCGTCACGTCGGCCACCCAGTGCACCCTGTGGGTCTTCACCTCGAACAGGTCGCACACGTCGGATCCGACGAGCAGGGTCACGACGAGGCCGGCCGGCTCGAGGGACATGTTGCGGATGACGAGGTCCTCCGACAGTCCGCCGCCGACGTACCGGTCGCGCGTCACCAGCAGGGTGCTCTCCGCCTGGCCCGGCCGCCGCGGGGCCCGGCCGAGGAACGTCGCGTGGTACGGCTCGCCGGTGACGACCTGCAGCTCCTCGATCGGGCCGTCGTCGACGCGCAGCTCCCACTGCGACAGCAGCCGGGTGTCGGCGTAGTAGATCCCCTGGGCCGATCCCGGCAGGATGTCGCCGTTGCGGGACGACACGCAGAACGAGCCCCCGGCAACCAGCGTCACGGCGCCCGCGCCGATGGGGCTGGGCTGCCCCTCGAACGTCCACCCGCCCGTCATGCCGACCCCCCGGCCCGCCCGCCCGTCAACGGTGCCGTCATACCCTCTGGGTACGCCGGTTTTCACCTAATATCGCCGCTTATGTCTGGCTCGCCTTTCCGGCCGCCACCGCCAGAACCCCCCAGCGGCCGGGTCCTGCCGGTTTTGCCCCCTCATGACCTGGCGTTTTCTAGTCTGCCGTCATGCGCAGGTGGGTGAGTGCGGAGGGACACGAGGTGGACTCCGTCGTCATCGAGGGCCGGCGACTCCTGCGGGTGCGCCACCTGGGGTATCACGTCGGCTTCTGCGCCACCGTCGAGGAGGTGGCCGCCCACGTGGACCTGGCCGACCTGGTGGAGGTCGTCGACCTGCGACGGCCCGGGCGCCGGCCCGCACGGCGATGAGGGGTGAGCCGGTCCCGGCCGGCTCACCCCTCTGTCGGTTCACCCCTCGGTCGTCTCACTGCCGGCCACGCGGCGGTGAGGATCAGCCCCAGCCCGGCATCGAGAAGGGATCGGCGCTCCTCGGCCTGGCCTTGCCCTTGGCCCTGATCACGCTCTTGGCGCCGGTGGTCGCCTTCGCCGGCCGGAGCCAGGCGTCCGCCGCCTCGTCGTCCTCCTTCTTCTGCCGGCCGGCGGGCGCGCCGGTCAGCTGGTCGCCGGACAGCTTCGCGTACGTGGGCTTCTGCGCGGAGGGGTGGAGGAAGATGTCCCGCGGCGCGTTCTGGGCGTTGTCGCCGCTGTTGTCACCGCTGTTGTCGTCGCTGCTGTTGCTCTTCGCCGGCATGGTGAACATGCCGCCGTTGCCCAGCGGCATGAAGCCGCTCGTCTCGCCGGGCTCCTGGCCGGCGGGCCCCTGGTTGTCGCCCGCCTGGCCCGCGCCCTGCGGCGCCGCGGGCGCCTGGTCGCCGACCGCCTGGCCGTCGGCGTTCTGACCCTCCGCGGCCTGGCCCGCGTCCTGCGGCGCCGCGCCGGCCTGGCCGGCGTTCTCCGGGCCGTTGACGGCCGGACCCATGTTCTGCGGTCCTCCGGCCGCCGGGCCGCCCATGCCCTGGGCGTCGGACGCGTCGTCCGGCGAGAAGTACGGGCCGACCTTCGCGCCCTTGTCCAGGATCTCCAGAGCCTTGGACGCGACGAAGTCGGGCTCCTCCGGGTGGTTCATCGCCATCGCGGCGATCTGCTTGCCGGGCGACAGAGGCTCCTTGGCGGCCATCGGGCTCTGGTCGGCGGGCGCCGGCCCCGACAGGAGCGCCGCGGCGAGTACGGCAGTAGCTATAGGCATGAGTAATTCCCCCGAATATTGGTGGACGGTACAAGAACGAAGGTAAGCGCCCGATGCCGGGCGTTCACGGACCCGACACTCAGTGTCCGGTCAAATAAGAGAATTGGCCGCTTCAGGACATAGGCCACCGAAAAAAACAAAAAAGGGGGTGTGCCGTAAGCGGCACACCCCCGGAAGACGCCGTCGCCGGACGGCGGCCGGTCACTTCGGCATGAGGACCTTGTCGACGAGGTAGACGGTCGCGTTGGAGGTGGCGAGGTTCCCGCAGGTCACGGCGGCGTCGTTGACCTTGAAGCTGGGCGCCGCGCCCGAGACGGTGAGCTTGCGGCCTTCCAGGCTGGTCAGCTCGCCGTGCAGGTCCGCGGGCGCCTTCCGTCCCTTGACCACGTGATAGGCCAGCAGCGCCCGGAGCGACTTGCGGTTGGTCAGCAACTGGTCGAGCTGGTTCTTCGGGATCTTGCCGAACGCCTCGTTGGTGGGCGCGAACACGGTGATGTCCTGGGCGGAGTTGAGCGTCTCCGCGAGCCCGGCCTTCTTCACCACGCGGGCCAGCGTGGAGAGCGACGGAATGTCGGAGATCGCGGCGCCCACCGGCACCTTGGCCAGCTCGGCGGGACTGCCCTTGCCCGAGGCCGGCAGCGAGGCGCAGGCGGGCCCGACCGGCGACGCGGACACCGGGGCCGAGGGCGTCGCCGAGGCGCCCTCGCTCGGCTCGGCGCTGGTGCTGGGGGTCTCGGTGGTCATGTCGGTGGCGGTCTCGTTGACGGCGACCGGGGCCGCGGAGTTGCCGCCCTGGCTACCGCACGCCGCGGACATCGACAGCGCCGCGGTCAGCGCGGCAAAGGCGAGCAGACGGGTATTCATGATCGTGTTTCCTTAGTCGTGGAAAGGTCGTTGCTGGGTGGCGGGGCGGGCACACGGGCCTGTCCGTCAGGCCGTCTCGGGCGCGTGGTTCACCAGCCGCGCGGCCACTGCTGCTGCCGGGGGCGCTGGATCACCTTCTTCCGCACGTGGACCGCCGGGAACGACCTGGCCTTCTGCACGCCCTGAACGGAGTGGAAGGTGAACGGCTTCGGCGCCTCGCCCGGCTTGCCGGACACCGGCTGGATCACGACGTCGCGCGTCTTCGGATCGATCAGCGGGATGACCGAGGTGTCCGGTCCCGACGCGGCCTGCCCGACGGGCGCCACGCCGCCGGCCATCGCCTTCGGCCGGACGACGTCGCCGTCCGTACCCGGCTTGACGTGCAGGCCGGGGGCGTCCGGCAGGTCCGGGCCGCTCTCCGGAGCGGGGCCCGCGCCGCGCCCGCCCGCCGTTCCCCCGGGCGCCATCCACGGCGGCGCCTGGGGAAGCATGAACGGAAACTCCCCGGCCTGCGGCGCCCCGCCGGGTGTGAGAGCGACTGGTCCCGCCGGCCGCCACTGCGGCATGGCGTCGTTCGTGTCCGCGGCGGCCGTCGTCCCGGTCGGAGCCGGGTCCGGCGGCACGACGGCCGGCCCAGAGAGGAGGGCGGCGGCCAGTACGGCTGTGCAGAGAGGCATGAGACTCCCCCGAGGTCATGGATGGTACGAGCACGACGGTAAGCGCCGCACCAGGGAGTGATCACGCATCCCACGGCCAATGTCCGGTCAAGCATGGTGATCGGGCGCTTCACCCGAAAAGATCCCGTCGCGCCCGCAAGCGGCCCGCCCGACAGGCGGCGCGGCGGCGCGAACCACCGGGAATTCGGCGCCCCGGGAAAACGCCGGGAAAACAGCGCGGAGATCAGGCGGCCAAGGAATCGCCCTTTTCCTGGAATTTCATCCCGAGTGGCGGCGGGACGAGGGGGTATGCGCGGGCCCATGAGTGACAAGCGCGAATCCGAGGAACCGAAGGTCGGCGACGAAGTGACCTGGAAGAGCCACGGCGGGACCGCCGAAGGCAAGGTCGAGAAGAAGATCACCGAACGTACCGAGGAGGCGGGCCGTACCGTGGCCGCGTCCCCGGAGGAGCCGCAGTACAAGGTGCGCAGCGAGAAGAGCGGAGGCTCAGCGGTGCACAAGCCCTCGGCCCTGCACCCCAAGAAGTGAGCCCTCAGAGGTGAGCCCCAGGAAGTGAGCCCGGGAAGCCCCCGGAGAGGTGACCCGGAGAAGTGGCGCCGCCGGGAGGTCCGGCGCCGGGCGGGCCCGAGGCCGCGCCCGGCGCGTCACGTACCTGCTCTAGCTGAGCGTCTTCTTCCAGTGGAAGCCGCCGGGCAGGTTCACCGTGAGGGTGCGGCGCCCGTCCGCCGTCTTGGTCACGCGGAAGGCGCGGCCGCCGTAGCTGTGGCCCACACCGCTGCGCGACAGGTTGAGTCTGAAAGGCCCCATCTTGACTGACTTACGGTAGCTCCAGCCCATCGTTTTCCCTCCGTGTTTTCCGTGCCCCCGCGACTACCCACAGAAGCGATCAGCACACGCGCTCGCGCGGAGTGGCATGTCAGGACGCACAGCCGCCGTTCTCGCCCGTACAACCCCTGGTCACAGGGTGGGAACCTTTGTCTGGTGCAATGACGCGACGGTGCTGGGGACCGTGTAAAAACGATGCCTGTGACTAAGGATGGGGACGAGGAACCGATGGCGGACGACCTGGAGGCCGTCACGTCCGCGGTGCTCACCGCATCGCGGGTGCTCGTCGCGATCTCCGCACGTTCCCTCGCCGCCGCGGAGGACAGGGTCACGCTGCCGCAGTTCCGGATGCTGCTGGTGGTCGGGCAGGGCGAGACCAAACTGGTGACGCTGGCCGAGAGGCTCGGCGTGAACCCCTCGACCGCGATGCGGATGGCGGACCGCCTCGCCGCCGCCGGGCTGCTGAAGCGTGAGGTGAACCCGCAGAACCGGCGTGAGACGCTGCTGCGGCTGACCGGCATCGGCCGGCGCATCGTGGACGAGGTCACGGCCCGGCGCGAGGCGGAGATCGCGGCGATACTCGCCCGGATGCCCGCTCCCCGGCGTCAGGCCCTGATCACCGCCATGCGCGAGTTCACCGACGCGGCCGGCGAACCACCCACGACCGCCTCGTTCCCGCTCGGCTGGCCCGACCCGTCCTCCTGACCCCGCGCCCTGAGCGCCCTGTCATCCGGGACGCCCGCCGGAGCCCGGCCGGGTGCGCGGCAACGGCGCACCCATCGGGCCAGGGCTTGCGGCCTGCTCAGCACCCGGAGGCGGCGCGTTCACCCCGAGACCGCGGCCGGGCCGACGTCCAGAGGCGGCGCGCTCACTCCAAGGCCGCGGCCTGCTCAACGCTGCGGCCCGCTCAGCACCCGGAGGCGGCGCACTCGCCGGGGATGAGGCCGCCGGGGTCGCCGGCCGTCGAAGGCGCGTCGTCGTCCCTGCTCGACCCGGTCCCGGTGCCGCCCTTCGTGCCGCCGCCCGCCTTTCCGGCCGGCGCGGTCTTCGCCTGGCCCGTGCCGCCGGCCGCCTGGTCGCCGGACCCGCCCGCACCGGAGTCTGTGCCGGAACCTGTGCCCGCGGCGTCTCCGGCGGGCGCCTGTGGCGAGCCTCCGTCCGCGCCACCGCCCTCGGAGCCGTCCGCCGAGCCGTCCTCGGATCCGGTGCCGGAGTCCGGCCCGGAGTCGGCGGGGTCACCGGCGCCGTTCTCCTGCGCCGGGGCCGTCGCCTGCCCGGCATTGCCCGCGGAGGGGCCGCCGGCGTCCGTGGCGCCACGCAACGCGAAGCCCGCGCCCGCCGCCGCGAGTACGGCGACCAGGATCACGGCGACGACGACGAGGGGCTTCCTGCTCTTCGTGCCGGATGGTTCGTCCTGACTGGAGAGGACCTCCTGACGAAACTGATCATCCTGGCTCGTCGGTGAGGGGACGCGCCCGTACATGTGAGACAACTCCCAGCGGTCGGATCGGGGGAAAGCTCCACGGCTTCCGCGGGTGGCTGCCCACCTTAGCCGCGCGAGTCACCGAATTTCACAGACACCCGCAAATGATCTCAAACTCCCAGAATGTTCCCAGGCGTCTCTCCGGCCGGTCAGCCGAGATAGGGGAGATGGAACGGCTCCTGAGCTGCGGCCGGGCCGGACACCCCGGCCCCGGCGGCCTCCCGGCCGCGCCGCTCGCCGCCGTCCCCCGCCCGCCGCGGGCCGCCCTTGCGGTGCCGCCCGCCGGACGTCGCCGCCGCGGCGGCCCTGAACCGCAGGCCGGTCACCGCGGTCGAGACGAGCGCGAACAGCAGGCCGGCCGGCAGGACGGCGTCGCCCGGCGAGAAGACCGCGCCCGGCGACTGCCCATGACTCGCGGCCATGTTCCGCGTGGCCGACGCCGCGGACCCCTGGACGGCCGCGTCCGCCGCCCCCTGGACCGTGGCGTCCGCCGCCACCGGCTGGACGGTGACGGTCACCTTCGGGGTCGCCTTGACCTTGCGCGGCAGGCCGTACCCGACGATCTTGCTGGAGTCGCGCACCTTGCGCTTGAGCCAGACGCCGTCGACGTTGCCCTCGATCGTGTGGACCTTGCCGCCGACGACCTTCTCGACGATGCCGACGTGGTCGATGTCCTTGATGCGCTTCGACCCCGACCAGTCGAAGAAGACCACCGCTCCCGGTTCCGGCTTCCGGCTCCAGGCGCCCTGCTGCTCGAACCACTTGGCGTGCTTGGTGGTCAGCGCGAACTCGCCGACGTGGTCCCGCACGCCGGCGCGGTCGGCCGCCCACGAGACGAACATGTCACACCAGGGAGCCGCCTTGAAGTCGGAGTCCATGGCGATGTTGTCGGCGTACCACTCGCCGAACTTGGTCAGCTTCCCGGGCCGCTCGCGGTAGCCCAGTTCCGGGCGTACGGCGTCGAGCAGCTGTTGTGCGATCGGATCGGTAGAAATCGAAGGCTCCTATGGCGCGCGTCAGAACATGACGAACCCGCCCGCCGGGCACGACGGCATGGAGGCATGACCGTCACGCCGACGGACACGGCCGCGGCGGGCCGGAGTCGGACGGGATCGGACGGGTTTCAGAAACGGGAGATGTGGCAGCCCGTCACGGGCGCGCCGTCACCCCGGAAGCCTGGAGACGTTCCAGGGCGGGCATGTGGTCCGGGAACGGAACCCGGGCCGGGTGGGCAGGTGGAGCGGACACTCCACGCGCTCTCCTCTCCTTGGCCGCCTACCGGGTTAGCTGACGGGTTCGGGCCAGGAGTAGCCCTACCGGATGGTCCGGATTCACCCCAGAAGAGACGTGGGTCCCCGGTTCCCGGGTTCGATGACATCCGGGATTCGGCGGTCGCCGGTCGTCCTCGGGTTGAGGACCACGCACCGGCGTACTGACCGGAAGCATAGTAGATCACGAGTAGGACACGACCGAAAACCCGGCAAATAGGTCTATTTCCGCCTCTTCCGCATCATGCTTCCGCAGGTCCTCGCACTGGCAGCGCCCAATCGTGATATGCGCCACAACACCCGGTGAGGGCTCGGCGGGGCCCTGCGGCCTGCCTGAACGGCCTGGAGCACGTGAACGGCCGGGTCGGCGTCATCGGCTACTGCTCCGGCGCGGCAGATATTCGATCGTCCGCTCGTCCGCCCCGGGGAAAATCATGATCAGGAGGTCCTGGGTGCTCCCCGGCTCCCCGGCCGGCACACGGTAGTGCGCCCGGATGCGATACCGGTCCCTGCCCCGGAAAGCGAGGTTCGGCAGATCGCTCTCCCCCTGGATCAGATCCATCAGCTCTATACGACCGGTCGGGCTCCGGTAGCCGACCTCGACCACATGGTCCCAGCCACTCACCTCGACAGGTGGCCGGCGACGGTACAGCTCCGCCGTCAGGCAGTTGTCGAAGTCGGAGTGCGTGATCACCATCAGATGACCGGGGAGAGCGGCGACCAGGCCGTTCGCCTGCGCTCTCGTCAGCAGGTCGTCGTCGAGCGCGGCCTCCGTCTCCAGGGACTCGATCACCCCGCCGACCTGCGCGGCAGTCGGAGGAGCGCCGGGCGCAGCGCCCGGCGAAGCCGGTGGCGGGGCATGCGCACCGCCGTGAGCGCGCACAGGGCGGCCACGGCGGCGACAGCCTCCGGGAGGAGCATCAGCCTGACCCCCAGAGCCCCGCCCCACCTGTCCAGGCAGCCTGTGTCCCTTGCGAGGTCCAGCGCGAACGCGAACGGGGCGAGGCCGAACAGGACGAGCAGCGGCGCCGCCGCGACCCGGGCGAGCACCCGCCCGGCCCGGGGGCGTCCCGCCCGGGTGGCGGCCCAGTGCGCGGCGAACGCGACAACGATGCCGGGGAGCCCCGAATACCAGGCCAGGGGGAAGTACGTACGGGCGGGCCACCACACGTCGGTGGCGGAGTCGTAGAGATCGCGCACGGGGCAGTACCCGAACGAGAACCAGGCGAAGCCGTGCTGGGCCAGGGTCAGGCTGTAGGCGAGCCCTGCCGACGACACCGCCAGAGCGGCGGCCCACCACCAGCGTGATCTTCGCGACACGAGCCGACGTTATCGCCCGCCCCCGACAGAGTCGCGGCGCGAAGGCGGGCCGCGGCAGGGGCCGCCCGTGTGACGGTCCTGGGGCGGGGAGACCGGCGGAGGACAACCTCCGCCGGCCGTCCGCCGTACGCCACCCGCGCCGGCTGGGGCGCGGCGACGCCGGCTACCACTCGCCGCCGGGTGCGCCGACTCCCCTGCGCCGGCCGTGCTCGTGCTGCCGGTAGTTGGCCGCGAACGCCAGCGCGCCGAGGCCGAACAGGAAGATGATCGCCCCGGTGACCACGTTGTTCCAGATGGTCGCGGTGGTCGCCGGCTGGCCTCTGATCACCCACGGCGCGATGATCGCCCAGACGCCGAGCACCGGTGTCACCCAGCTCACGCCGTACGTCCGGCCGAAGGCGGAGGCGCAGCTCAGCGCGAGCGCCGTGACGACCAGCCCGACGATCAGGTTGTTGACCGTAAGGCCGCCGAACCCGGTGAATCCCACGATCCACGGCGAGATGGCGAGATAGAGCCCGGCGAGGAGCGTCACCGCGTCCATCACCTGCGCCGGGGCGGTGGATCCCGCCCTGTCGTACGTCTGGCGTAGCTCCGTCACATCCGGGCGTCGAGCCAGACCTGGTTGCACCATGATGTGTCACCTCTTCTCCCAGGTGGCCGGGGGCCCGAGACCCCTCTCTTGCATCATGCGTCCGTAGGCGCCGCCGAGGGGAGACCGCGAGACGCGCCGAATGCAGATGAAGTACATCTGTCAGGCAGATCGCCCCGGCGCCGCCAGGGCCCCCGCCGTGTTGACGATCGAGACGTGGCTGTAGGCCTGGGGGAAGTTGCCCGCCTGGCGGCGGCGGCCGGGGTCGTACTCCTCCGCCAGCAGGCCGACGTCGTTGCGCAGGGACAGCAGCCGCTCGAACAGCGTCCGCGCCCGCCCGCGCCGGCCCAGCAGGGCGAGCGCGTGGGCGAGCCAGAAGGAGCAGGGGATGAAGACCCCCTCCCCGCCCGGCAGCCGGTCCACCTTGTCGGCCTCCGGCCGGTAGCGCAGCACGAACCCGTCCTCCGTCAGCTCGCGGCACACGGCGTCGACCGTTCCCGCCACGCGGGGGTCGTCCAGCGGCAGGAAGCCGAGCCGGGGGATCAGCAGCAGCGCGGCGTCCAGCCCCCTGGAGCCGTAGAACTGGGTGAAGGTGTTGCGGCCGGGGTCGTAACCGTGGGCGCACACGTCCCGGTGGATCTCCTCGCGCAGCGCGCGCCAGCGGCCCACCGGCCCGTCGAGCCCCTGCCGCTCCACCGAGGCGACCATCCGGTCGGCGGCCACCCACGCGAGGACCTTCGCGTGGACGAACGGGCGGCGCGGCCCGCGCACCTCCCAGAGCCCGTTGCCGGGCTCGCGCCACGCGCCCTCCAGATACTCCATGAACGCGCGCTGCAGGTCCCAGGCGTCCTCCTCCGGCCCGAGCCCCGCCTCCCTGGCCTGATAGAGGCAGTCGATCACCTCGCCGTACACGTCGAGCTGGAACTGCCGGGAGGCGGCGTTGCCGACCCGCACCGGCCGGGATCCCTCGTATCCCGGCAGCCGGTCGAGGGTCCGCTCGGGCATCCGGCGTCCGCCGTCGATCGTGTACATGATCTGCAGGTCGGCCGGGTCGCCGGCGACGGCCCGCAGCAGCCAGTCACGCCAGGCGGTCGCCTCCTCGGCGTACCCCGCCTCGATGAGCGCCCGCAGGGTGAACGAGGCGTCCCGCAGCCAGCTGTAGCGGTAGTCCCAGTTGCGGGAGCCCCCGATCTGCTCCGGCAGGGACGTCGTCGGCGCCGCGACGATCCCGCCGGTCGGGGCGTAGGTGAGTGCCTTGAGCGTGACGAGGCTGCCGGACACCGCCTCGGTGTAGTCCCCCCGGTAACGGCACCGGCCGAGCCACTCCCGCCACACGCGCTCGGTGGTCGCCAGTTCCTCTGCGGCCTCCAGCCGGCGCGGGCGGCCCCGCCACGACTCCTGCCAGGTGAGCACGAACGGCACCCGCTCCCCCGCCGCGACGGTGAACGAGGCGGTCGCGGCGCCGGGCCGGGACTCCTGCGTCAGCGTCACGGGTGACTGGAGCCACGCGGCGTTCGGACCGGCGATCACGGCCAGTTCGCCGCCGCGTTCGCGCGTCCAGGGCACCACCTCGCCGTAGTCGAAGCGCAGGAGCAGTTCCGTACGCATCTCCACCCGGCCGTGCACGCCCTCCACGATCCGGACGACGTCGGGCGCCTCCTCGCGCGGCGGCATGAAGTCGAGGACCCGCACCCGCCCGCCGGGGACGTCCCAGGTCGTCTCCAGCACCAGCGTGCCGTCGCGGTAGCGGCGCCCGGCGCACGTCCCGCCCGCGGCGGGCGCCAGCAGCCAGCGTCCGGCCCGGTGCCCGCCCAGCAGGGCCGCGAAGCAGGCGCCGGAGTCGAAGCGGGGCAGGCACAGCCAGTCGACCGAGCCGTCCCGGCCCACCAGGGCGGCGGTGTGCATGTCGCCGACGAGCGCGTAGTCCTCGATCCGCATGGCGCTCCCCCTCACCCGTACGGCCGGGGCCGGGGGCGGGCCCGTACGCCGGGGACGCGGCCGCGGCACACACCTACCCCGGCACGTCCCCGCGAATCGGGTCTACTCGCGCCCGAAGACGTACCGCTCGACGTAGTCGTTGGCGAAGACGCCCCGGGGGTCGTGGTGCCGCGCCAGGGCGGCGAAGTCGTCCATGCGCTCGTAGCGGGAGCGCAGGACGTCCGGCGGGAGGGTGAAGATCTTCCCCCAGTGGGGCCGTGCCCCGTACGGCGCCAGGCGCTCCTCGATCGCGGTCAGCACCGGCGTCACGGCGGCCGGGTCCTTGACCCAGGTGAAGTGGAAGGCCACGGTGTCACGCCCCTGGCTCGGGCTCAGCCAGAGGTCGTCGGCGGCGATGCTGCGGATCTCCGAGATCTGCAGGACCGGGGCGATGCGGTCGCCGATCGCGCCGAGCGCGCGGAACGCCTCGGCCGCGTGCCGCCGGGGCACCATGTACTCCGACTGGAGCTCCTCGCCGCTGCTCGGGGTGAAGTCGGGCCGGAAGTGCGGCAGGCGCTCGAACCAGGGGCCGGGCGTCCCCATCTGGGTCGTGCAGTGCACCGGGGACACGCCGGGCACGGGGTGGCGCGGGCCGTCGGCCGGGGCCGCCCCGAAGAAGCCGCCGCCCGCCTCCGATTCGTCGAGCCCGGCGGAGGCGGTCGTCCCTTCGGAGCGGGAGGCGGGGGTGAGGCGTTCCTTGACCCAGACCTGGTTGACGCGGGAGGTCCGCCAGTCGGTGAACAGGCTCACGCTGTAGGCGGCGGACATGACGGCGTCGAACCGGTCGTCGAGCACCTCCGCCGGGAGCCCCTCGTACACGCGCTGCCGGACGTCGAACGCCGGGAGGAGATCGAGCGTCAGGGCGACGACGGCGCCGAGCGCGCCGAGCGACACGACGGCGCCCCCGAACCGGTCGCCGTCCGCGTCCCGGCTCAGCGTGACGAGGTCGCCGCCGGCGGTCACCATCTCGATCGCGCGTACGGACGTCGCGAGCCCGCCGTTGCCGTCGCCGGAGCCGTGCGTGCCGGTCGCGCAGGAGCCCGCGACCGAGATGTGCGGCAGGGACGCGAGGTTGGGCAGGGCGTAGCCCTTCTCGTGCAGGCGCCGCCCGAGCTCGCCGTACCGCACGCTCGCGGCGACCCGGACGGCCGCCGCCGCGGAGTCGACGTCGATCTCGGGGGGCAGGCCGTCCAGCGAGACGAGCGCGCCCGGCGAGTCGGCGATGTGGTTGAAGGAGTGGCCGCTGCCGAGGACGCGGACCTTCCCGCTCCTGGCGACCAGCCCGCGGAGTTCCTCCAGCGAGGACGGCCGGTCGACCCGCTCGGCCCGGAAGGTGATGTTGCCCGCCCAGTTCGTCACGTCTTGAGTCACCAGATGAGTTTTACCGGAACATCACCGGCGTGCCGGGCCCGGCGCACGCCGTACGACTCAGACGGACGGCTCAGATGGGGCGGCCGGGGAGGCTGGCGAGGTACCAGTCGACGAGCTTGACCCTCTCGTCGGCCTGCCTGGCCTCCACCTCGGCCTGGGTCCGCGGCGCGCCCAGCAGCACGTCGTCTCCCGGCCGCCAGTTGGCCGGGCAGGAGACGCCGTCGCGGTCGGCCGTCTGCAGCGCCTCGACGAGCCGGAGGATCTCGGGGACCATGCGCCCCGCGTTCATCGGGTAGTAGAGGATCGCGCGCACGACCGACTCGGGGTCGATGACGAAGACCGCCCGCACCGCCGCCGTGGTCGACGCGTTCGGGTGCAGCATCCCGTACGCGCGGGAGATCCGCGTGCCGACGTCGGCGACGACCGGGAACGGCACCCGCACGCCGAGCCTGTCCTCGATCGCCCGGGTCCAGGCGAGGTGGCTGTGCACGGAGTCGACCGAGACGCCGAGCAGGGCGACGCCGCGGGCCGCGAACTCCTCGGCGAGCTCGGTGAAGGCGACGAACTCGGTGGTGCAGACCGGGGTGAAGTCGGCGGGATGGCTGAACAGCACCAGCCACCGCCCCGCGTAGTCGGCGAGCCGGACCGGCCCGTGCGTGCTCTCGGCCTCGAAGCCGGGGGCCCTGTCGCCGATGAGCGGCAGCCGGGTGGCCGGCTCCGCGGCAGAAGTCATGACGTGCTCCTCTCCATCCGCTCACTGCGCCCGTACCCGCGTTGAGCGGTCACGACGACGCGCTGTTCGCCCCGGTTCGGTAATCGCGCACGGCGGCGTCGCGACAGCCCGCCGCGCCGGGGGAATGAACCTCGCAAGGGGGCTGCCATGACCGTGCCGGTGACGACGGAGATCAGCCATCCGCTGTTCGCGCGCTTCTACACCTGGTTCAGCCAGGTGCTCGATCGGCGGGGCCTCGCCGGGCAGCGGGAGGCGCTGCTGACCGGGCTGTCGGGCCGGGTGATCGAGGTCGGCGCGGGCAACGGGCTGAACTTCCGCCACTATCCGCCGTCCGTGACCGGTGTGCTGGCCGTCGAGCCGGAGCCGCGACTGCGGGCGGCCGCCCGCCGCGCCGCCGAGGCGGCGGCGGCGCGGATCGACGTGGAGGGCGGCCTGGCCGAACGGCTCCCGGCCGCCGGCGGCGGGTTCGACACGGCGGTGGTGACGTTCGTGCTGTGCTCACTGCCCGACCCCGGCGCCGGGCTGCGGGAGATCCGCCGGGTGCTCGCGCCGGGCGGGCGGCTGCGCTTCCTCGAACACGTCCGCGCCGGGGACGCCGGCTGGGCCCGCGCCCAGGACCTGCTGGACGCGACGGTGTGGCCACGCCTGGCCGGCGGCTGCCACACGGGCCGGGACAGCGTGGCCGCGATCGAGGCGGCGGGTTTCACCGTCGAGTCCCTGGACCGGTTCGTCTTCGCCTGCGGTATGCGCAGCCCGATCTCCTTCTGCGTGCGGGGCGTGGCCCGCCGCTGAGCGAGCCGGCCGACGGGTGGTCAGTCCGCGCTCGGCTGTGGCCGCCGGTCCGGGATCTCCGGGTGCGCCGTCCCGGCCTCGTACCGGCGGAAGGCCGGGACGGCGAAGCCGGCGACCAGCACGAGGAGGGCGCAGACGAGACCGCCGCCCGCCCAGGAGGGCACCAGCCCGAAGGTGTCCGCTGTGGCGCCCGCCCGGAGGTCGCCGAGACGCGGGCCCCCGGCCACCACGACCATGAACACGCCCTGCAGCCGCCCGCGCATCTCGTCCGGCGCGTACGTCTGCAGGATCGTCTGCCGCCACACGGCGGAGGCGAGGTCGATCGCGCCACCCACGGCCAGCAGCGCGACGACCAGCCACAGCGGCTGCGCCAGCGCCGCCGCGGACACCGTGACCCCCCACAGGGCGATCACGAGCGTGAGCGCCACGCCCTGCCGCCGTACGCGGCCGATCCAGCCGGACAGCAGCCCGGCGGCGACCGCGCCGATGGCGATGCTCGCCGACAGCCAGCCGAACGCCACGGCCGACCCGCCGAAGCGCTCGGCCGTCATCTCGGGGAACAGCGCCCGCGGCATCGCGAAGGCCATCGCGATGATGTCCACCACGAACGACATCAGCACGACCGGCCGGCTCACGACGTAGGCGAGCCCGTCGGCGACCGACCGCAGGCCCGGCCGGGAGATCTCGCCGAGGGGCGCGAGCGACGGCAGCCGTACGGCGGCGTAGAAGCCCGCGCCGAACAGGACGGCGTCGATGAGGTACGCCAGGGCGTAGCCGCCCCGGGCGAGCACCACCCCGGCCAGCAACGGCCCCACCACCGTGCCGACGCTGCTGACCAGGAAGTTCAGGGTGTTGGCCGCGGCGACCCGCTCGGTGGGGACGATCCGGGGGATGATCGCGCCGCGCGTCGCCGAGGTGACGGCGAAGCCGATCGACTGCAGGGCGATCACCGCGAGGATGAGGTGCACGCTCCCCAGCCCCGACCAGGCGTGCAGCAGCAGGGCGATCGTCGACACCCAGGCCACGACCGACCCGGCGAGCAGCAGCCGGCGGCGGTCCATCGCGTCGGCCACCGCGCCGCCCCACAGGCCGAAGACGACCAGCGGCACGAGGCTCACCGGGCCGAGCATGCCCACCCACAGCGACGACCCGGTGATGCTGTAGACCTGACCGCTCACGGCCACCGCGGTGAGCTGGAAGCCGACGAACGACACGCCCTGGCCCACCAGCAGCCGCCGGTACGCCGGGATGGCCAGGGGCCGGGTGTCGAGTGCGACGCGCTTCAGGACTGCCTGGACCCCCGACACCCTTTACCTCACCGATCTGGGTAAATCGACCAATTCGCGTACTTTACCCTGATCGTGTTATCGGGCCCCTCCGGGGTGGGCCGCCGGTGGCGGGGTCACTCGAACCCGAAACCTTAGTCGTAGCCGAAAGCACGGGGCAGCGGCTCGTCGCGGAACAGGCGGGCCGGGACGGCGTCCGCGAGCGCCCGGTAACCGGCCGGGTTCAGGTGCAGGCCGTCCCCCACGTCGTACGCCGGGAGGAGCCGCCGGGGGGCGGCCGGGTCGCGGGCGGCGCGGTCGAAGTCGACGACGGCGTCGAAGCGGCCACTCGTCCGGATCCACTCGTTGACCGCCTGCCGGGACCGCTCCCGGTGCCCGCCCGGGTCGTCGTAGGCGTCGTTGCCGCCGAACGGCGTCAGCGTCGCGCCGTACACGCGGATGCCCCGGGCGTGCGCACGGCGGACGACCTGGCCGTACGCGGCGATGAGGTCCTCGGCCACCTGCTTCTGGGCCGCCTCCGCCGCCCCGGCCGTGCCGATGTCGTTGATCCCCTCGAACAGGACCATCCAGCGCACGCCGCTCTGCGCGAGCACGTCGCGGTCGAGCCGGGCGAGGACGTTCGGGCCCAGGCCGTCGTCGAGCACCCGGTTGCCGCCGGCCCCCTGGTTCACGATCGCCACCCCGGAGGTGGCGCGCCGGGCGTGCAGGCGGTCGGCCAGCCGGTCCGGCCAGCGGTCGTTCCCGTTGGTGGTCGAGCCCCTGCCGTCGGTCAGCGAGTCGCCCACCACGACGGCCGCGGCGGCCGAGGGCCGGGCCCACACCTCCACGCCGCTGAGGAAGTACCAGTGGTCGGCGAGCGCCGCGCCGGGGAGTGTGACGTCCTCGGTGTGGTCCCCGGCCAGCAGGTGTGAGGTGGTCCTGGAGCCCGGGTGCGAGGTGACGGCGGAGGAGCGCTGCCCGTCCGCCAGGTGGACCGTCACCGTGAGGACGGACCGGGGCGCCAGGTCGAAGCTCAGCGGGTCGGAGACCGCCTGCGCCCCCGCCGGGATCACGACGGACGGACGGCCGTGGAAGGTCACCTGCCGTGAGGTCCCCGGCCGGATCTCGCCGGTCCCCGCCCGCCCGCCGCCGGGAAGCGCGACGGCGACCCTGGTGAGAGGCAGCGGGGCGCCGCCGAAGGCGTTGGAGAAACGCAGCCGCGCCCGCCGCCCGCCCACGGTGACGCGCAGGGTCTGACGCAGCGTGCTGCCGGCGAAGACGATGCCTTCTCCCGCGAACGGCGCGGGCGGCATGTTCTCCGGCTCCGTGAGCTGCGGCATCGACGCCCAGGTGGCGACCCAGTGGCCGGCTGGCCCGCGCGCCGCCAGAACGGCGCGCCGCCGGGTGGATCTTGACGCGTTGCGGATCATCCGCCTATGGTCCCGTCCAGCCAGGCCTGCGATCCACCCGGCATACATTCCCGGCGCACACTCCCGGCACAGCGGAGCACGGAAGGGCGAACCCTGCTTATGCGGACGTACCGGAATCCCGTGATCGGCGGGTTCCACCCGGACCCGAGCGTCTGCCGGGTGGGTGAGGACTACTACCTGGTCTGTTCCAGTTTCGAGTACTTCCCGGGTGTGCCGATCTTCCACAGCCGTGACCTGGTCCACTGGCGGCAGATCGGCAACGTGCTCGACCGGCCGTCCCAGCTGCGCCTGCCTCCCGAGGCCGTCGCCTCCGGCGGGATCTTCGCCCCGACCATCCGGCACCACGACGGCCTGTTCTACATGATCACGACGAACGTGAGCGAAGGCGGCAACTTCCTGGTGACCGCGGAGCGCCCCGAGGGCCCGTGGTCGGACCCGGTCTGGATCGACCTGCCCCGGGTCGATCCCAGCCTCGCCTGGGACGACGCGGGCGACTGCTGGCTCACGACCTCCGGCCCCCGGCTGGCGCGGATCGACCCGGCGTCCGGCGAGGTCCTGGAGGGCCCGGTCGACATCTGGCCGGGCACCGGCGGCAAGTATCCCGAGGCGCCCCACCTGTTCCACGTCGGCGGGTGGTGGTATCTGCTCCTGTCGGAGGGCGGCACCGAACGCGGCCACGCCGTCTCCATCGCCCGCGCCCGCTCCCCGCGCGGGCCGTTCGAGCCCGGCCCGGTCAACCCGATCCTGACCCACCGCGGCACCCCCCGCCCGATCCAGAGCACCGGCCACGCGGACCTCGTGTGCGCGCCCGACGGCACCTGGTGGATGATCCTGCTCGGCGCCCGGCCCCGCGGCTACTCCCCCGAGTTCCAGGTGCTCGGCCGGGAGACCTTCCTCGTTCCGGTGGAGTGGGTGGACGGCTGGCCGGTGGCGGGGCCGGTCGAGGAGCGTCACCCCGCCCCCGCCGCCTGGCACCCGCTCCCCCCGCCCCCCGTCCGCGACGACTTCGACGGACCCGGCCTGGCGCCCTGCTGGATCTCGGTGCGCTCCCGTCCCGACGGCTCCTGGTCGCTGACCGAGCGCCCCGGCCGCCTGACGCTGCACGCCACCGGTCCCACCCTGGACCGTCCCGGCCACACCTTCTTCGGGCGGCGCCAGCAGCATCACGACTGCCGCGTCAGCGCGCGTCTCGACCCCGACCCCGGCCGGGCCGGGCTGTCCGTACGGCTCGACGAGGCCCACCACTACGACCTCGAGGTGTCCGGCGGAGAGGCGTCCGTGATCGCCAGGATCGGCCCGTTGCGCCAGGTCGTGGCACGTCGCCCGGTCGATCCGGGGCCGCTCACCCTCACGGTCCACTGCCGTACGGCCGATCCGCTGCCGCCGTCCGTGACCAGTGCCGCCGAGGCCGGCGCCGGGCCGGTCGGCGTGGGCGCGCGCGGGCCGGACACGATCGCCTTCTCGGCCGGCGGCGTCCTCCTCGCCGAACTCGACGGCCGCTACCTGTCCACGGAGGTGGCGACCGGGTTCACCGGCCGGGTGATCGGCATGTACGTCACCGAGGGCAGCGCGTCCTTCGACTGGTTCGACTACGAGGGGACCGACGACGAACCGGTCCTTCCCGTCGCTTGACGAGCGGGCCGAATCCGCCGTGGAGAACGCCGGCTCCCTGTTTCGCCCGCCCTCGCCGGTGGAGGAACTGATCGACCCCCGCCTCGCGGCGCGCGGCGTCCGCCTGTTGCTCAAGCGCGACGATCTCCTCGATCCCGAGATCCCCGGCAACAAATGGCGGAAGCTGAAGTACAACATCGAAGCCGCCCGGCGGTCGGATCACGCGACGATTCTGACGTTCGGGGGCGCCTATTCCAACCACATCCGGGCGACGGCCGCGGCGGGCGCCATTTTCGGCCTGCGCACCATAGGCGTCATCCGGGGCGAAGAACATCTCCCCCTCAACCCCACGCTTGCCTACGCGGCCGGACGTGGAATGACCCTGACCTATCTGGACCGCCCGACATATCGCAGAAAAACGGAAAGCGAGGTAATAGAGGCCCTCCACCGCCGCTTCGGGGACTTCTCCCTGATTCCCGAGGGCGGAAGCAACGGGCTCGCGGTGCGGGGATGCGCCGAGATGCCGGACGAGATCACGCAGAACTTCGATCTCGTCTGCTGCCCCTGCGGGACGGGCGGCACGCTCGCGGGCATCGCCGCGGGCCTGCGTGGCGACCAGGAGGTGCTCGGCTTCTCGGTGCTCAAGGGAGCCAACTGGCTGGACGACGAGATCCGGCGCCTCCAGGAAGACGCGTACGCCACCCCACAGGGCAGGTGGCGGGTGAACCTGGATTATCACTTCGGCGGATACGCGAAGACGACGCCGGAACTGCTGTCCTTCATCGCGGACTTCGAGAAGCGGCACGGCCTGCGCCTGGACCGGCTCTACACCGGCAAGATGATGTACGGGATTTTCGACTTGACCGAAAAGAACAGGTTCTCTCCCGGCACCACCGTCGTCGCGGTCATCACCGGCCCGATCTGACACCCGAAACCCCTTAATTGCCGCTTTCGTCAACGTGCGCTTTCCGCTGACCGGGTGGCGCCGAGGCACTATGTCCCGCACAGTGAAGATGTGCCGCCCATGAACGATCGCAAGGAGGGGAGAGAAACATGGGCAAGGACGAGGACGACAGGCCGCCGAAGCATGCGGGACCGCAGAAGCAGGACAAGCCGTTCGTCCCAGAGAAGCCGACGAAGGAAAGCGGAGACGGTCAGGGGAAAGGCGGAGGGACACGGGGCAAGTGAATCTCCGTGAACGTATCGACGCCCTCGCCGACGCGCTGGCGGCCAATGGCGAGCTGACCGATGAGAGATGGCGCGCGGCCCTGCACGCTGTGCCGCGTCATCTGTTCGCCCCGGCGGTGGCCTGGGCGGAGCCGTACGCGGCGCCGGGCTACCGCATCGATCGGGACACCGACGCGAGCGCCTGGTGGGACGCGGTGTACGCCGACCACCCGATCATCACGCAGCTCGACGACGGAGCGACCGAGGTGGGCGGCGGGGAGGGCGTGTATTCGTCCTCGCTGTCGGCTCCCGGTGTCGTCGTGGACTTCCTCGAACTGCTGAGTCCCTATGACGGCGACCGCGTCCTGGAGATCGGCACCGGAACCGGGTGGACGGCCGGGCTGCTGTCCCATCGCCTGGGTGACGGGAACGTGGTCAGCGTCGAGATCGACCCGGCGGTGCACGAGGCGGCGGCGGCCGCCCTCGAGCAGGCCGGTTTCGGTCCGCGTCTGGTGCTGGGAGACGGCGCGGACGGCTGGGCGGAGCAGGCTCCGTACGACCGGGTCCATGTCACCTGCGGTGTGCGGGAGGTGCCGTACGCGTGGGTGGAGCAGACCCGCCCCGGCGGAGCGATCGTGCTGCCCTGGATGCCGTGGTTCGAGCCGGGCCACAAGCTGTGGCTCACAGTCGGACGGGACGGCACGGCGACCGGCCGGTTCGCCGGAGGCGCGCACTACATGATGATGCGGGCTCAGCGCGTTCCCGCTCCGCCGGAGCATGAGGGCGGTTACGGCAGGCGCACGGCGAGGGTGGATCCCCGCCGAGTGCTGCGGGCAGGGTTGGGCGCCGATGTCGCGATCGCGGGATGTCTGCCCGACGTCTCGGCGAGTCTCGGCACTGGCGAGGAGTTCGAGATCTGGTTGTGGGCCGGGCGGTCCGGGGCCTGGATCACCGGGTCGGAGGTCCGGCAGTTCGGTGAGCGCAATCTGTGGGACGAGGTCGAAGAGGCGTTCTTCCGCTGGGTGGAGTGGGGAAGCCCGGGCCGGGACCGGTTCGGGCTGACCGTCACCCCGGATGGTCAGCACCTCTGGCTCGACAGGCCGGACAACGTGATCCGCTGACCGGTGGCGGTGCCGGTATTCGCGATTACCTGACAGGTCGGTCAAATCCGCCGTGAGCGTCCCTATGATGGTCGAAGATCGAGACGCTTGGGGGCAGAGCGTGCACGACGAGCAGGCACCGGACTGGGTGATCGACCCCTCCACGCCGAGCGTGGCCCGGATGTACGACTACTACCTCGGCGGCAAGGACCACTTCGCCGCCGACCGCGAGGCGGCCGAGAAGATCATCGAGATCCTGCCGAACGCCCGCGACGTGGCCCGGGCCAACCGCGCCTTCCTCGTACGGGCTGTACGGCACCTCGCGGGGGCGGGCATCCGGCAGTTCCTCGACGTCGGCACCGGTCTCCCGACGCAGGAGAACGTCCACCAGGTGGCCCAGGCCGTCGCGCCGGACTCGCGGGTCGTCTACGTCGACAACGATCCGATCGTGCTCGTCCACGCCCGCGCCCTGCTCGCCGACAACCCCCGGTCCATCGTGGTCGCCGGCGACATGCGCGAACCCAAGGCGTTGCTGACCCACCCGGCGGTCCTCCGCCACCTCGACTTCGGCCGGCCGATCGCGTTGATCATGCTCGCCGTCCTCCACTTCGTCGTCGACGACGCCGAGGCGGCGCGCATCATCGGGACGTTCCGCGAGGCGCTCGCCCCGGGGAGTCACGTGGTGATCTCCCACGGCACGCCCGGCGACCTCGACGAGGACGCGGTCCGGCGAAGCCGGGACGTCTACACCGCCACCACCAGCGGAGGCGCCGTACCGCGCACCACCGCGCAGGTGCGGGGCCTGTTCGACGGCCTGCGCCTGCTGGAGCCAGGCGTCGTGCCGCTGGAGGACTGGCGCCCCGAGCGGCCGGAGACGTCCCTGAAGAGCAGGCCCGGAGCCGGCATCGTGGGCGGCGTCGCCGTCGTCCCCTGACCGGCGACCCCCGGTCCGCCCCGGCCGACGGCCGCTCCATGGTCGCTTCGTGGTCACTCCGCGGTGAGGACGAGGATCAGGCCGTGGACGGAGGCGTCGTCCTCGTGCAGCGGCGTCACCGTGACCGACAGCCGGGTGGCACGGCCCCGCCGGTTCACGACCGTGACCGACAGCCGGGTGGCACGGCCCCGCCGGTTCACGGCCTCGACGCTCGTCGTGGCCGGCTGCGGCCCGCCCGGCGGGCCGCCGTCCAGCACGCGCCGCAGTTCGGGCCGCAACGTCGCGACGGGCAGCCCTATGTCGAGCGTGTGCAGGGCGCGGCCGGCGGCCTCCCCGGCGCGCAGCCCCCACAGCTCCTGCACCCCGGAACTCCACAGCAGCACCCGCAGGTCCCGGTCGAGCACATCGTTGCGCCCGAAGATGAGCTGTCAGCGCAGGTCTCGCCGGAAGGCGAACGCGCCGCCGGCTCGAAATGCTTCTCCCTTGATTCCGGCGGCACGCCGACCATCTGGCAAGTACAACGCCACCCGTGCCAGGTGGAGAGCCCATGGTCGTAATCGTCAGGTCTTCCACCACGATCACGCCGAAGGTCCGTGCGAGTTCGGTGGTGGTCCGGTGCTGCCAGTCGACGGCCCGGCGCTTGGCTGTCGCGCGGAGCAGGGCGATCCGGTCATAGGTGCGGGCCAGCCGCTTGGACGCAGGTCGGCCGGGAACGCGAGTGCGGCGCTGGCGGGCCGACTTCCTCTCCAACCGGCGCAGGCGTTGTCTCTCGCCGTCGCGCAACCACGCCCCGTGCTCGCT
>NZ_BOOB01000045.1 GCF_016863015.1 Microbispora amethystogenes
CCCGCGGCGTAGATGTCACACGGACCCTGCGTCGCGGCCTGCGACGGTGCGGACAGACCGGTCAGCAGACCGGCCGTGAGCGTGATCGCCGAGCCGACGGCCAGCGATGCCGTCTTCAGGCGTCGTAATGCGGAGATCATGATGACCTTTTTCGCCCTTCTGGTGGGGGTGTTTCCGGCTGTCGTATGTGCTCTTCTTGTTAGCGCTAACATTCACAACCGTGAGCCGCCGTCTCACAGTCATGCATGGGGATCGGTGCGCTCAGTTTTGACTTCTGACTCTCCCGCGTCAAGGCCCGATTTCCGGCCGCGGTGGAAATCGCGGTGGAAATTCCACGCCCGCGGCCGGTGCGATCGGGCGGTCAGTAGACGTAGGGCCAGCCCGCGCTGTCCCAGCCGAGCTTGTTGATGCCGAGACGCGAGGAGCCGTCGTCGGCGTACCAGTGGTAGAAGAGGATGTCTCCGTCGTTGTCGGCGAGGACCGACTGGTGCCCGGGGCCGTGGATGCTCCCGTGCCCGGCCAGCACCTGCGTGCCGCCTCCCGAGGTCATCGCCGTCCCGTTGCGGTCGACGTACGGTCCGGTGACCGAGGTGGAACGGCCCACCATGATCCGGTACGTGCTCGACGCGCCCTTGCAGCACAGGTCGAAGGAGACGAACTGGTAGTAGTAGCCGCCGTGCCGGTAGATGAAGGGCGCCTCGGTCGCTCCGCCGTTACGGCCCGAGATGCTGAGGATGGTGCTGTTCAGCCGCTTCCCGGTCGCCGGGTCGAGCTGGACCATCTTGATCCCCGACCAGAACGAGCCGAAGTCGAGCCACCAGCGGCCCTGGTCGTCGACGACGAGGTTGGGGTCGATGGCGTTCCAGTTGTCGGAGGTGTTCGACTCGATGACCAGGCCCTGGTTGGTCCACGACCCCGACGCCCCGGTCGTGCTCGTCGCCAGGAAGATCCCCGAGTGGTTGGAGCCGAACGTCGAGGCGGCGTAGTACATGTAGTACCTGCCGTTGACGTACGTGATGTCCGGCGCCCACAGCGTGTTGCCGCCGTTGGTGTAGGCATGGGTCCACGAGGCCCCGCCGGGGAAGGCCACGCCCGCGTTGCGCCAGGCGGTCCGGTCGGTCGAGGTCTTGAGCGCGATGTTGTCGCCGGTGTACGCGAGCAGGTAGGAGCCGTCCGGCTTCTTGGTCACCTCGGGGTCGTGCGCGCTGACGTCGCCGGTCACGTAGCCCGGGTCGGGGTAGGAGACGAGCTTGACGAGCTGCCACTGCTGGTTGGCGCCGCCCAGGTCGGTGTACTGGGAGATGCGGCCGGCGTCGGCGGTGGACCACTCCCAGACTTCGAGCGCCTTGCCGCTGTTGCGGTTGATGAGCTTGACGTAGCCGCCGTCGGTGTCGACGACCCGGAACTGCTGGTTGGTGGCGTTCTTGTCGGCGTACTGGATGACGTCGGCCCCGTCGGCGGTCGAGCGGCCGGAGATGTCCACGACCTTGCCGCTGTGACGCGACTTCAGGCGGTAGTAGCCGCCGCCGGAGTCGACGAACTGCCACTGCTGCCAGGCGCCGTCGTTGCGGGAGTACTGCACCAGCGGCGCGCCGTCGTTGGTGGCCCAGTTGTAGACGTCCAGAGCCTTGCCGCTGTTGCGGTTGACCAGCACGTACGACGCGTTCGTGTCGATCGTCGCCGCTTTCGCCGGGCCGGTCAGGACGAACCCGAGGCTCAGGGCCAGGAGCAACGTGAGCGCCGACGCCAGAGCGCCGCGTACCGGTGAACGGGCTTTCATGAGGGATGCCTCCTAGTGTGAGCGTTAACATCGCGACGCGTGAGTGCCGGGGCTCCGTGTGCGGTCACCGGCACGTGCCTGTGCCGGTGTCCCGGTGAGGCGCTTGTAGGGTGCTGGTCGTGACCGGCGAGACCGACCTGCGCGAACTGCTGACCTCGATGCGCCCGCGGCCGAACCCCGGGCGTTACGTGTTCACCACCGTCGACGGCGACATCCCGCCGGGGGTCCGTCCGGTCGCCACGGTCGCCGAGCAGGAGGGGCTCACGCTGGTCGTGCCCCAGCGGGACGCCGACGCGGCGGGCCTCGAATACGACTACGTGGCAGGGTGGATCACGCTGGGGGTCCACTCGGCGCTCGACGCGGTCGGGCTGACCGCCGCCGTCGCGCGGGAACTCGCCGCGGCGGGGCTGAGCTGCAACGTCGTCGCCGGTTTCTATCATGATCACCTGTTCGTGCCGTACCAGCACGCCGCCCGGGCGGTCGGCGTGCTGGAGGACCTGTCGCGACGGTCGGCCCGGTCCCGGCGGCGGGAAGGGGAGCCGCCGCCGGGACCGGACGTCGCAGGGGACATCGCGGGGGACATCGCGGGGGACATCGCAGGGGACGCGGGCCGGGTCTACCGGTAGACGATGTCCGACGACGAGTAGAGGCAGTTGACGCCGTCGGCGCCGCTGCCGATCCTTGTCGGCTCCCCGCTGGTCACGCCCTTGTACTTGTCGCAGACGACGACCTTCCTGCTGCCGTCGTTCACGATCGTGATCTGCGAGAAGCGCGCCGTGTCGCCGTAGTTGGTGTTGATGCCGGCGAGGACCTTGCCCGGCGTGGTCGCGGTGACGTTCTGGATCACGACG
This sequence comes from Microbispora amethystogenes, assembly GCF_016863015.1. Taxonomy (GTDB): domain Bacteria; phylum Actinomycetota; class Actinomycetes; order Streptosporangiales; family Streptosporangiaceae; genus Microbispora; species Microbispora amethystogenes. Next base: position 2,632 of record NZ_BOOB01000045.1, read on the forward strand.
TTGCGCTTGTACTGCTTGGAGCAGTTGCCGCAGGACCGGTAGAGCTTGCCGAAGTTCTGCACCTGGAAGTTCTTGATGACCATGGTGCCCGGGCCGTTGTGCTGGAAGACCTTGTCGCTGGCGGCCCGCGCGCCGCCGCCGTCGACGGTCATCGTCTGCGACGACGAGGTGCCCTTGAAGGTCGCCGCGTCCTCGCCGACGTCCTCCCACCACACGTTCTGCAGCGTGCAGGTGCCCATGCAGTGGACGCCGTCGGCGGCGGGGGAGCCGAGGATGACGTTCTTCAGGACGGCGCCGTCGGCCAGCTTGAAGAGCGGCGACTGGCCCTCCTGCTGACCGCCCGAGCCCAGGGCGCCGGTGCCGTAGTAGCGCTTGAGTTTCCCGTCGTACGTCCCCGAGACGCTGATCGTCGCGCCGACGGCCTGCTGGCCGCTCGGGGAGGGCCAGGAGGCCAGCCGCGCCGCGGCCAGCGAGGCGGCCAGTGAGGTGGCAGGTGCGGCGGCGGGTGCGGCGGCGGGTGCTGCGGCCGGGACCGACGACGCGGAGGCGCCGCCGGCCGGTGCGGCCGCGAGCGCGATCCCCGCCGCCGAGGCGGCGACGAGCGCCGTACGGAGTCTTGCGAACGTGGTCATTCACACTCCAGTGAGGGACACGGCGGTGAGACCGCCGTGCGCGGTGGCGCCGGCCGAGGGTGCCCGGCCGGCCTGTTCGGATGTGCGAACCGGACGCGGGCAGCGGAACAGGCCCGGGCACACCGGATCCGTGGAGCCGGCGACCTGTTCGCTTCCCGTGTCCGCGGGGCGGCGATCCCGCCCGGTTCACCCTGATCGAGCCGTGGACCATGACGACGGACACGACGACGTGACGTGACGGTCCAGGCACGTGAAACACACGGCCCGCCGCGTCGCCGGACGCGGCACGCGCGTGCCACTTCCGGCGACCCCCGCCGCCACCACCACCCAGGCAGGGGAGCCGTCTCGGGACAGTGTGAAAACGACCATGAAGGGTGTCAAGGCACGAGAGACGCTTGCCCGGTCCCGCCGCTCGTGACTCGGTGGCGGCCGAGGCGACCGGCCCGGAAGTCGCACAGGTACGGCGCGTGCCGGGCCACCGGCGCGTGGCGCCGGGCTCCGCCCCGCACCGGAGGCCGATCCTCTGGAAGTTTCATGGATCTTCGCCCGGGCCGCCGTCCCACGGTGACCTGGCACGCGCCCTCTCCCGGTCTCCGGGGAGGATAGGTTGGCTCCCGATCATCTGGCGCGAGTCGCTCCTGGGAGGTGCGGGACGTGGTGCCGTCCGTACTCGGCGGTCGTTACGAGCTGGAGGACCTGATCGGCCGGGGCGGGATGGGCGAGGTCTGGCGGGGCCGGGACCTACGGGCCCACCGCCCGGTCGCGGTCAAGATCCTCGCGCCGCAGGTCGCCGGGCTCGCCTCGCGGGAGCGCTTCGCCCGGGAGGCCCGCGCCGCCGCGCGGATCGTCCACCCCAACGTGGTGACCGTGCTGGACGTCGGCGAGGAGGACGCCCGGCCCTACCTGGTGATGGAACTGCTCACCGGCCGCAGCCTGGCCGAGGAACTGGCCGACCGGGGCCGCTACTCCGTGGCTGAGGCGTGCGACCTGACGAGCCAGGCCGCCGCCGGGCTGGACGCCGCGCATCGCGCGGGGGTCGTGCACCGGGACGTCAAGCCCGCCAATCTGCACCGTACGGCGAGCGGCGCGCTCAAGGTGGTCGACTTCGGCGTCGCACAGGTCGCGACGGAGGCGGCGCGGCTCACCGCGGTGGGCGCCTTCGTCGGCACCGCCGCCTACCTCGCTCCCGAACAGATCGAGGGCCGGGGGGCCGGGGCGGCCTGTGACCTCTACGCCCTGGGGTGCGTCTGCTACGAGCTGCTGTGCGGGCAGCCGCCGTTCACCGGTTCGGCTCCGGAACTGGTGTACCGGCACATCCACCAGGATCCGGTGCCGCCGAGCCGGCACCGGCCGGACATCCCGGCCGAGCTGGAGCGGCTGATCCTCGCGCTGCTGGCCAAGGACCCCGCCGCCCGCCCCGCCGGCGCGGAGGCCGCGCGCCGGGTCCTCGCCGCCGTCGCCCTCGCCACCGGACAGGCCCCGCACCCGGCCGCCTCGCATCCGTCCGGGTCGCATCCGTCCGGGTCGTACCCGGCCGCCTCGCATCCGTCCGGGTCGTTCCCCGCCGGCGCTTCCGGAAGCACAGGCGTTTCCGGAAGCGCCGGGACGGCGACGCCGCCCGGGTCCCACACCTTCCCCGGACGGATGTCCGGCGAGAACGCGGCCGCGGCCGGGATCTTCCCGGGAAACCCGGGGGACTCCGGCGGGGGTGGCGCCCGCGCGGGGGACACCGCGCTGCTGGACGTCCCCTCCTTCGACGGGCCGCCGTCCGGCGGGCGGCGATTCGACGGGCCGCTTGGCGGGCCGCCGTACGGGGGGCCGTCGCCGGGCGGGCCGTCCGGGCCGCCGGTGGCGGGCGGGTCGCCCGAGCGGCGGACGCTCATCCGGCTCGGCGCGGCGGTGGGGGGACTGGCAGTGATCGTCATCGGGGTGGCGGCGCTGTCCGGCCCCGGAGGGCCGAGCGGCTCCACCGCCGCCGCCCCCACGGCGACGGCCACCCGCGCCGAGACCTCACCCGCTCCGGCGCGGACCGCCTCGCCGCGCCCGACGCCCCGGCCCGCGACACCGAGGGCGTCCAGCAGGCCGACGGCCGCGCCCACCCCGGCCGCGCGCCGTGTCTACGGGGGATATCAGGAGTGGCTGGCCGCGTTCGACCACGCCGTACAGGAGCAGGAGAGCCAGGGCGGCATCGAGCAGGGGCTGGCCCGCCGGGCGCACGACACGATCAGGAAGGCGGCCAGGGATCTTCTCCACGACCGGGGCAGGGGCAGGGGAGACAAGGGCGCGAGGCGGGTCTACGACCTGGTTCGCGAGCTACAGAAGGCGCATGGCGACGGCCGCCTCGCCGACGGCCCGCTGACGAGCTTCCTGAACACCACCGGCGTCGGCACCGGCGGCGGCGCGGGCCACCGCCCGCGCTGACCGTATCCGCGACGCCCGGGACACCGCGACGCCTGGGACACCGCGACGCCCGGGACCTCCGGGCGTTCGGAACGCGCGGACCTCGGAACGCAGGGGCTCTGCGAGCCGCCCGGGGGATCAGCGGGGAGGGCGGCGACCGGATTCTCCGGCCGGGCCGGTGTCTGCGGCCGACCTGGTGTCTCTGGCTGCCCCGGTGTCTCCGGCCGGCCCGGTGTCGCGGGTCCAGGAGCCGAGCACCAGCAGGGTCTTGGTGCCGGTCACGTCACCGGCCCGGCGCAGGCGATCGATCACCTGCTGAAGGTGGCTCAGGTCGCGCACGCGGACGTGGATGAGCGCGTCCGGGTCGCCGGCGATCGTGAACACCTCCTGCACCTCGGGCACGTCCGTCGCGGTGCGGATGATCTTCGAGACCGGGGTCGTGCCGGGATACCGCAGTTCGGTGAACGCCTCGATGCCCCAGCCGAGCTTGGCGTAGTCGACCCGCACGGTGAAGCCGGTGATGACGCCGATCTCACGCAGCCGGTCGACGCGCCGCTTCACCGCGGCCACCGAGAGGCCGATCTCGGCCGCCATCTCCGAGAAGGTCCTGCGCCCGTCCTCGCGCAGCAGGCGTAGCACCTGGTGGTCGATCTCGTCTATCTCCGCGATGGGGCCACCTCCGTAACCGACGCAAAGAACAGTACTCATATGAGAGCGATTCTTCATAGTTTTGCGTCGTGGCCGCCGTCTGCCGCGCCGTGCTTGCGTACGGGGCGGGAGATTGCTGTGCTGTGGGTCACCCCCCAGTAGCCCAGGAGGTTCGCGTGAGTGTGAGCATGTCTCCGCGTCCCGTCTCGCTCGACGACAGGTACGCCGCCGAGAGCGGCACCGTGCTGATGTCGGGCGTCCAGGCGCTGGTCCGCCTGACCCTTGAGCAGCGCCTCCTGGACGAGGCGCGCGGCCTGGACACGCGGGTCTTCGTCTCCGGATATCCGGGCTCGCCGCTCGGCGGGGTCGACCTGGAGATGGCGCGGGCCGCGCGGTTCCTGGCGGCGGCGGGCGTGGTGGCCAGGCCCGCGCTGAACGAGGAGCTCGCCGCGACGGCGGTCGCCGGCACGCAGTTGCTCGACCAGCTGCCGGGCCGCCGGCACGAGGGCGTGACCGGCTTCTGGTACGGCAAGAACCCCGGCCTCGACCGCGCCGCGGACGCGATCCGGCACGGCAACATCGCCGGCACGGCGGCGCTCGGCGGCGCGGTGGCCTGGATCGGCGACGACCCCGGCAGCAAGTCGTCGACCGTCCCCAGCACGTGCGAGCCGATGTGCCAGAGCCTGACGATGCCGCTGTTCGCCCCCGGTTCGGTGGCGGAGATCATCGAGCTCGGGCTGCACGCCGTGGCGCTGTCGCGGGCCACCGGCCTGTGGGCCGGAATGAAGATCGTCACCGACGTCGCCGACTCCTCGGCGACCGTCGACCTCGGGCCGCTTCGTGCGGGCGTCCCCGCGCCGGACCGCACCCCCCGTGGGGCGCCGCCCACCCTGGTCGGCCCGGCCTCGCTCGACGCCGAGCACGACATGCTCACCCGCCGGCTCGGCCTGGCCCGCGAGTACGCCCGCGCCCAGGGCCTCAACCGGGTGACGCACGACGCGCCGCGGGCCACGACGGGCGTGCTCGCGTCCGGCACCTCCTACGCGGTGGTCCTGCGCGCCCTCGCCGATCTCGGTCTGGACGAGACCGCGATGGACGACCTCGGCCTGCGGCTCATCCGGCTCGCGATGCCCTACCCTCTCGCGTACGACCACCTCGCGGACATGGCCGCCGGCCTCGACCGGGTGCTGGTGGTCGAGGACAAGGTGCCGTTCCTGGAGGGCCACCTCAAGCAGGCGTTGTACGACACCGATCACCGGCCCGACGTCGTGGGCCGCGAACTGCTGACCGCCCGCGGCGCGCTCGCCGCCGAGGACGTCGCCGAGGCGCTCGCCGTCTGCCTCGGCAGGGAGCGGCTGCCCCGCCGCCCGGTCGCCCTGTCCGCCCGCCCGGCGGCGCGTCCCCTGCTGCCGCTGGTGGCGGCCCGCACCCCGTACTTCTGCTCGGGCTGCCCGCACAACATCTCCACCCGCGCCTCCGACGACACGCTGGTCGGCCCCGGCATCGGCTGCCACGCGATGGTCGCGCTGCACACCGAGGGGCGCGGCAGGCAGGTCGGCATCACGCAGATGGGCGGCGAGGGCGCCCTGTGGTTCGGCCTGGCTCCCTTCACCTCCGACCGGCACTTCACCCAGAACCTCGGCGACGGCACCTTCCACCACTCGGGCTCGCTGGCGATTCGCGCGGCCGTTGCCGCCGAGGTCCCGATCACGTACAAGCTGCTCTACAACGACGCGGTGGCGATGACCGGCGGCCAGCGCGCCGAGGGCCGTCTCGACGTGCCCGCGCTCACCCGGTCGCTGGCCGCCGAGGGGGTGCGCCGGATCGTGGTCACCACGCCCGAGCCGGAGACCTACCGCGGCGTCCGGCTGGCGCCGATCGCGTCCGTGCGGCACCGCGACGACCTCCCGGCGGTGGAACGGGAACTCGCCGAGGTCGACGGGGTGACCGTGCTGATCCACGACGACCGCTGCGCGGCGGAGGAGCGGCGGCTGCGCAAACGCGGCAAACTGCCCACGCCGACGGCCAAGGTGGTGGTCAACGAGCGGGTGTGCGAGGGCTGCGGCGACTGCGGCGACGCCTCCACCTGCCTGTCGGTCCAGCCGGTCGAGACCGAGTTCGGCCGCAAGACCCGCATCCACCAGGCGTCGTGCAACTCCGACCTGAGCTGCCTCAAGGGCGACTGCCCGTCGTTCCTGCTCGTCGAGCCCCGTCCGCGCTCCCAGGCCCGGGACGCGGTGCCCGCGCCGCCGGTCGCGCTGACCGAGCCGGCGCCGAGGTTCTCCGGGCGGCCGGTGCTGCTGCGGCTGCCCGGCATCGGCGGCACCGGCGTGGTCACCGTCTCGCAGATCCTCCAGATGGCCGCGCACCTGGACGGCCTGCACGCCGCCGGGCTCGACCAGACCGGGCTGGCGCAGAAGGGCGGCCCGGTCGTCAGCGACGTGCGCGTCTCCCCGCACCCGATCACGGGCTCGGTGCGCGCCACCCGGGGCGCGGCCGACGTCCTGCTCTGCTTCGACGTGCTCGGCGCCGCCGCGGACGGCACCCTCGCCGTCGCCTCGCCCGGGCGCACGGTCGCCGTCGTGAACACCGCCATCGTGCCGACGGCCGCCATGATCTCCGGCCGCGCCGCGCTTCCCGGGCCCGAGGAGGCGCTCGCCCGCCTGGAGTCGGTCACCGTGCCGGGCGGCAACGTCCACCTGGACGCGGGCGCGCTGTCCGACGCGCTGTTCGGCGACCACATGCCCGCCAACCTCCTGCTGGTGGGCGCGGCCTACCAGCACGGCTGCCTGCCGTTCTCGGCGGACGCGATCGAGCGGGCGATCAGGCTCAACGGCGCCGCGGTCGAGACGAACCTCGCCGCCTTCCGGTGGGGCCGGGCCGCCGTGCTGGACCGCGAGGCCGTGTTCCGGGCCGCGATCCCGGGGACGTTCGTCCCTGAGGAGAACGCGGAGGGGAACGCGGACGAGACCCTGGAAGACGCGCTGGCCGTGCGGATCGCCGACCTGACCGGATACCAGAACGCCGGGTACGCCGGGTCGTACGCCCGCGAGGTGCGCCGGGTGGCGGCCCTCGCCGCCGAGCGCGCGGGGGAGAAGGCGGGCGACCGGATCGCGATCGCGTACGCGCGGGGGCTGCACAAGCTGCTGGCGTACAAGGACGAGTACGAGGTCGCGCGGCTGCACCTCGACCCGGTGGAGCGCGCCAGGCGCGAGCGGGAGTTCGGCGCGGACGCCGACGTGTCGGTGCTGCTGCATCCGCCGCTGCTGCGGGCGATGGGCCTGAAGCGGAAGATCAGGCTGCGCCGATCGGCCGGCGTCGTGTTCCGCGGGCTGCGGGCCGCCCGCGCGCTGCGCGGCACCGCGGCCGACGTGTTCGGGTACGCCGCCGTCCGCAGGGTGGAGCGCACGCTGCCCGGGGAGTACCGCGAGCTGGTGCGGCGGGCCCTCGACCGGCTCACCCCGGCGAACGCCGCCGCCGTCGCCGAGATCGCCGCGCTGCCGGACATGATCCGCGGCTACGAGGGCATCAAGCTCGCCAGGGTGGCCGAGTTCCGCGACCGGGCCGCGGCCCTTCTCGCCCGGCTGGACGACCCATCACCCGTGGAGGAGCAGTGACCGTCGAGCGGCTGCTGCCCGGGCAGGACGCCCGGGACCTGATCGAGCTGACCCGGGAGATCGCCGACAAGGAGCTCGCCCGCCGGGCCGACGAGCACGAGCGCGCCGAGACCTATCCCGAGGGGCTGTTCGCCACGCTCGGCTCCGCCGGGCTGCTCGGCCTGCCCTATCCGGAGGAGTACGGCGGGAGCGGCCAGCCGTACGAGGTGTATCTCCAGGTGATCGAGGAACTCGCGGCGCGGTGGGCGGCCGTCGCGGTCGCGGTCAGCGTCCACACGCTGGCCTGCTTCCCCCTGGCGGCGTACGGCACGGCAGAGCAGCGGGAGCGCTGGCTGCCGGACATGCTGGCCGGGCGGCTGATCGGCGGCTACAGCCTGTCGGAGCCGCAGGCCGGCTCGGACGCCGCCGCCCTGGCGTGCAAGGCCGAGAAGACCGAGGGCGGCTACCGGATCACCGGCACCAAGGCGTGGATCACGCACGGCGGCCGGGCGGACTTCTACGCGTTGTTCGCCCGCACCGGCCCGGGCCCGCGCGGCGTCTCCTGCTTCCTCGCGCCCGGGGCGGCCGAGGGCCTGACGTTCGGCCGCCCCGAGGAGAAGATGGGCCTGCACGCCATCCCGACCACCACCGCGCACTGGGACGGCGCGCTGATCGAGGCGGACCGGCTCGTCGGCGCGGAGGGACAGGGCCTCTCCATCGCCTTCGGGGCGCTCGACTCCGGCAGGCTGGGCATCGCCGCCTGCGCGACCGGCCTCGCCCAGGCCGCGCTCGACGAGGCCGTCGCGTACGCCAAGGAGCGTGAGACGTTCGGCAAGAAGATCATCGACCACCAGGGGCTCGGCTTCCTGCTCGCCGACATGGCCGCCGGAGTCGACGCCGCCCGCGCCACCTACATCGACGCGGCCCGCCGCCGCGACGCCGGCCTGCCGTACAGCAGGCAGGCCAGCGTCGCCAAGCTGGTCGCGACCGACACCGCGATGCGGGTCACCACCGACGCGGTCCAGGTCTTCGGCGGGTACGGCTACACGCGCGAGTTCCGGGTCGAGCGCTACATGCGCGAAGCGAAGATCATGCAGATCTTCGAGGGCACCAACCAGATCCAGCGCCTCGTCATCAGCCGCCACCTCGCCAGGTAGCTCATCGACCTGGTCGAAGCGCCACCGTCACTGGAGCCTGTAGACCCAGTACGCTCCCTGCCGGCCGGAGATGGCGTACGGCGTGCTTACAGCAGCCGGATAGCCGTACGTCGTGGGGATCTTGTTGCCCCGTGTCCTGTCCCGGGAGGCCTCGGGGGTGTCGTAGACGCTCTCGACGGTGATGGGGACCTTGCTCCCGGCCTGCTGGGCCGCGGCGAGGAGGTCACTGTGGAAGATCTGGAGGCGGGCCTTGCAGCCCGTGCACGGCCCGATGTTGCTGATCAGGATGACCTGGATGCTTTGGGCGGCGACGCCGAGTCCTTGATCGGTGATCCACTCGTAGGCGTCGAGCAGAGTGGTGACCTCGCTGTCCTGCTGCGAGAGCTTGGCCTCGTCCAGGCTGATCTCCGCGGGACGTGCGGCGCCGTCTGCCGTCGTGAGGGTGTACCAGCCCTGGCCGGACCTGGGTGCTGCGACCGGGGTCAGGTAACAGTTCTCACCGTCGCCCTCGGACGGGATGTTGCCGTCGACGATCACCATCATGCGGGAGTACAGCCCGGGTTCCCCTACTTGATGGTCCTTTGCGGCGCATTCGTGGAGTATGCCCAGTTCTCGCACGATTGCCTGGGTTCGCGGGTCAGGGTTTTGGGCGTGAGTATGTGACATCGTTGTCCTCTTCGATCCGGGGACTCCACCTTCTCACCAAGAAAGAGGGAATCAAGGGCGGCCGTTGTCCGCTTCCGGCCAGGTCGGTTGTGCGGCTCAGCTGATCCAGTCGACGAAAACGCCGATGGGCACGCACGCGGCGAGGCCGAGCGCGAAGAAGAGCAACTGCTCGCGCCGCTGCTTCTCGCAGGAAAGCGTGTACGGCCGCGGCTTTACTTCTGGATATTGCGGCCGGCTGTTCATGCGCGGCAGCCGGCGCATTATGTCCCGGCAGGTCTACGCAATCGTCATCATCCTCGTGGCCGGTTTCCGCCCGTACCCTCGTGGTGAAGCGATGCAATGAGGGCATGACGGTCAGACGGTCTCGAGTCCTGCGCACGGCGGTGGCGTCGGCTGCGCTCCTGGCGTCCGCCATCGCGGGTGCCGCCCTGGCCTCCGCGCGCACCGATGCGCGGCCCCCGCAGCGTCTCCCTGTCGCAGCGGGAGAGCCTCCGCCGGATCTCTCCTCGGCGGCCGCGTCCCCGTCGGCGCGCCGCGGCCGGCGGCTACTGCGAGCGCTCCTCTTGGCACTGCTCCTCGCCGGCATCGCAGCCGCCGCGTGGGGCGCCCTGTCGCCGCTGTCGCTTGACTGGGTGCGCTGGACGCTGGCTGGCCTGGCCCTGGCCGCGACGGCATCCCTGACGATCGCCTTCCTGGTCGGGCCCGCGGCTCGGTACCTATCTGGCGAACGCAGACCACTCACCGAAATCGAGCGTACGCAGATGACCGCGAGTGAGCGGGTGGAAGCCCTCAACGCCGCCCGCCACACTCTGATCCAGGCTGCCACCGGCCTCGTCGTCATCGGTGGTGTCGCCTTCACCGCACTCGGCCTTTGGTACACCGCCCGTACTGTTGAAACTGCCCGGGAAAGCCAGATCACCGATCGCTACACCAAGGCCGTCGAACAACTCGGCTCCACCAAACAGGACGTACGCCTAGGCGGCATCTACGCACTCCAGCGCTTGGCCGCCGACTCCCCCCCGCGACAAAGACACCATCCGCAATGTGCTGGCAGCCTTCGTTCGCAATCACGACTTCTGCGCCTTAACCGGACAGGCGAAGCCCCTCAAGGACTGCACTGCTTCGGACCGAGATGCTATCGCCGAGATGCCGCGTACCAGGCCAGGGGCCGACGTACACGCAGCTCTCATCATCGCCCCCACGCTCGCTGATCACACTGATTTCAATGCTTATGCTGACTTCTCGCGAGTGCGCTTCCCGCGAGCCGATCTGAGCCGCATGGCATTGAGCGACACGTTCATGACGGACGCGAATGGGAGGGCCGTCTACCTCCCCACCATCGACCTGAGCGGGGCGATGCTGATGGGTGCGGACCTGTACGACGCAATGCTGATCGGGACGATCCTCGAGGAAGCGGACCTGCGCGGGGCGTTTCTGAGAGATGCGAACTTGAAAGGCGCGGACTTGAGTTTTTCGGATCTGCGTTGGGCGGACTTGCGGGGCGCGGCCCTTGAACAGGGAAAACTGCACTGGGCGAACCTGACAGGGGCAGACCTGAGGGGGGCGCACTTGGACGGTGCGGACTTAACCGGCGCAAACCTGCACGGTGTACGTGGAATGACCGAAAAGCAGATACGGGCAGCAGCCATCGTCGATTCGGCGACGCAGTTCTGAGGGCGCTCGGCAAAGCCCATCACGTGCGCGGCCAATTTCGCGGGTGCCGGCCAGATCCAGCACCTCGTCATCAGCCGCCACCTCGCCCGCTGACGGCCGCGTGCGGCGCCGGGCCCACGCGTTAGCCTCGTTCCGGAGTCTCATGCCTGGACGACGCGGAGAAAGGTGCGTGCGGCGGATGACCGAGGCAGACCCGCACATCCATGTTGAGCAGAAGGTCATGCAGGCCGGTGCCGGCTACCGCAATCTGCTCGCGTCGTCGCTGGGGCGCGCGCCCGACGCGCCGGGCGTCGTCACCACCGGATGCGGACTGCAGGTGCCCTACGCGATGACCTCGCCCCGCCCGGAGAGCGTCACCTGCCTCGCGTGCCGCGAGCACGCGCACCGGGAGCACCTGCGCTACGCCGAGCAGGTGGAGCGCCTGGGCCGGATGCCCGGCGCCCCCGTGACCGGCGCCCAGGCGGCCGAGGCCGCGCGATGGGCCCGGGACCTCGCGAAGCGGTTCTCCGGCTGACGCCCCCACCGGGCCACCCGCGCGATGCCTCTTTCGATCACGGCGTACCGTGGTGCGAGTTATGTCCCTTAGAGAGCTTTTTGGGGGAATCGTGGGGAAGCCGGTTCTGCAGATCGTCGTCGCCAGCACGCGTCCGGGGCGGACGGGGCTGCCGGTCGCGCGGTGGTTCCGGGAGCGCGCGGCGGCGCACGACGCCTTTGAGGTCGAGCTCGTCGACCTGGCGGAGGTGAACCTCCCGTTCCTGGACGAGCCCCACCACCCCCGGCTGCGGCAGTACGTCAACCAGCACACCAAGGAGTGGAGTGCGACCGTCGAACGCGGCGACGCGTTCGTGTTCGTCACGCCGGAGTACAACTACGGCTTCAACGCGGTGCTGAAGAACGCCATCGACTACCTGCACCACGAGTGGCAGTACAAGCCGGTCGGGTTCGTCAGCTACGGCGGCGTCTCCGCCGGGACGCGCGCGGTGCAGATGCTCAAGCAGGTCGTCACCACGCTGAAGATGGTGCCGGTGTCCGAGGCGGTCTCGATCCCGTTCGTCGCCCGGTTCCTCGACGAGGAGGGCCGCCTGCGGCCCAACGACGTCATGGACGGTGCGGCGGACGCGATGCTGGCCGAGCTCGCCCGGCTGGCCGCCGCGCTGCGGGACCTGCGCCCCGCCGCCTGACGCCCGCATCCCGGCCGGGAATCCGACCCGGAAGGGTCACCCGGGCAGGGAGCCGGTCTCGGGGTCCCGTCCGGTCAGGCAGTAGATCCCGCCGGCCGGGTCGCGCATGACGATCCAGTGCCGCCCGCGCGCCACGAACGCCGCCCCGTGCCGCTCGTGCCGTACGCGGGCGGCCTCGGGGTCGGCGCAGGCCAGGTCGAGGTGAGCGGTGCGGCCCGGCCCGTCGCCGAGCCGCTGCAGCAGGAGGCGTACGGGCATGCCCGGGCTTCTCAGCACCGTGAACTCGGGCAGCGAGCCGCTGAGCGGGGGCCATCCGGTCAGCGCCGCCCAGAACGCCACCTCCTCGTCGTACGCGCCGGGCGCGATGTCGAGGCAGACCTGGTCGAGGCGGGTGGCGGCGACCACGGGCGGCCGCCGGGCCGCCCCCTCCCACGGCGTGAGGCAGAACGCCCTGCCCTCGGGGGAGCGGAGCCCGGCCCAGCCGCCGTGGTCGGCCGCGACGGCGGCGCCGAGCGCGACGGCCCTGGCCAGCTCCGCGCGGACGTCGTCCACCTCCAGATCGACGTGGGCTCCGCCGCCGTCCCGCACCGCCTGGAGCTTCACGCAGGCGTCGCCGTCCTCCGGCAGCAGCGTGGCCCACTCTCCGTCGTCACCCCTGGGGGCCGACAGCCGGGTGCCGGTGACGGCGGTCCAGAACGCCGCGCCCGCCGCGAAACGGTCGCGCGGCCGGTCGACGAAGGCCACGATCCAGCGCACCATGAGCGGGAGCCTAGTGCGCTCCCGCCGGTCCTCGCCCCGGGCGACCCCGGCGACCCCGGCGGTCGCGGCGCTAGTTGCCTGCCCCGCCGTTCCTGCCGTTCCCGGTGGCGACGGTGCCCAGGCCGATCCAGTGGTCACCGACCGTCACGGCGCCGTTATTGAGCCACCCTCGGATGTCGCCGTTGTTCGGATCCACGGCCAGGTAGTCGGCTCGCCGGCCGGTGTTCAGGTCGGCCAAGTACGCGCGGCGACCGGAGGTGGCGACCCCCGTGTTCGTCCCGGACGCGACGACCCCGCCGTCGAGCCAGTGGTCGCCGGTGGTGTGGGCGCCGCGGTTGAGCCAGGCGTGGGCCGCACCGGTGGCGGGGTCGACGGCGAGGTAGTCATCCTTGCCGTCGCCGTCGCCGTCGCCGTCGCCGTCGCCGTCGCCGTCGCCGTCGCCGTCGAGGTCGGCGAAGGCGACCTGCGGGCCACCGGTGCGGACCCCGGTGCCGGTGCCGGAGGCGATCACACCCTGGTCGACCCAGCGGTCGCCGGCCCGGTCGGCGCCGACGTTGAGCCACAGGTGAGCCGAGCCGGAGCTCTGGTCGACCGCCAGGTAGTCGTCGCGGCCGTCGCCGTCCATGTCCGCGAAGTAGACCTGGACGCCGTTGCCGACGCCGGTTCCGGTCCCGGAGGCGATGATCCCGCGGTCGATCCAGTGGTCCCCGGTGGTGTCCGCGCCGTTGTTGATCCAGCCCTGGGCTAGGCCGGTGCCGGGGTCGACTGCGACGTAGTCGTCCCGGCCGTCGCCGTCGAGGTCGGCCCACCGCACCACGCGGCCGCCGGGCGCTACTCCGGTACCGATGCCCGAGGCGATGATCCCCCGGCTTGCCCAGTGATTGCCGCCCTGATCGGCGCCGTCGTTGAGCCAGGCCGCCACGGTGCCGCTCCCGTCCACGGCGAGGTAGTCGTCCCGGCCGTCGCCGTTGAGGTCGGCGAACGCGGCGGTGGCGAACCCCAGCGTCACCGACGGCGGCACGGTGCCGATCAGGCCGACGCCGGTGTTCGTGCCGGAAGCGATCACCCCGCGGTAGAGCCAGTGGTCGCCCGAGACGTGGGCCCCGACGTTGAGCCAGCCGTGCGTCGCGCCGTTGGTCTCGTCGAGGGCGAGGTAGTCGGCGAGGTGGTCGCCGTTGAGGTCACCGAACCGGACGCTCCTGCCGGTCCGGCTCACCCCGGTGTTCGTGCCCGAGGCGACGATGCCCTGGTCGATCCACTGGTCGCCGCCCCGCTCGGCGCCGTTGTTGAGCCAGGCGTGCGTCGAGCCGGTGGCGGGGTCGACGGCCAGGTACTCCACCCGCCTGTCCCCGTTGAGGTCGGCGAACTGGACCTCACGGGCGCCCTTCCCCACGCCGGTTCCGGTGCCGGAGGCGATCACGCCCCGGTCGATCCAGTGGTCACCGGACTGGTGGGCGCCGTTGTTGAGCCAGCCGTGCACGTTGCCGGTCGCCGGATCGACGGCCAGGTAGTCGTCCTTGCCGTCGCCGTTGAGATCCGCGAGCTCGACGACCCGGCCGTCCAGGGCGACCCCTGTGCCGGTGCCCGACGCCGTGATCCCGCAGCCGATCCAGTGGTCGCCGTCACGGTCGGCGCCGACGTTCAACCAGGTACGCATCGACCCGGTGGCGGGGTCGACGGCCACGTAGTCGTCCTTGCCGTCACCGTTGAGGTCCGCGAAACCTGCTCGCCGGGGTCCGCCCCCACCGGCGTCGCCGGGGGTGCACGTGGCCGTCTCGGGCATGGCGATGTCGTCGTCGAGCCAGCCCCGGTGGAAGGCGCTGAGGATGCCGAGGCTGAACGTCCTCGCCATCTTGGCGTACCCGGCGTCGTTGGGATGGACGTCGTCCGCGATGTCGGCGGTGGTGACCATCGCCATGCTGAGGTAGATGAGGTGCCGGCCGTTGTCGATCCGGCGCTGGATCATGCCGCCGAGGTTCTGGTTGAACTGCCGGATCCGGGCGTCGATCGCGGCGGTGCGCGAGGGCACCAGCGACGAGACGACCACGGTCACCCCCGGGTCCCCGGCGAAGATCTGGTCGATCACCCCGCCGAGGCGCTCCACCGCGCCGGAGGCCTGGTAGTCCTGGATCATGTCGTTGGTGCCGAGGTGCAGCGTGACGAGCTCGGGGCGGTAGGTGCTCAGCCAGTCCGGCAGGCGCGCGGCGATCTCGTCGATCCGCCAGCCGGAGTGACCCTCGTGCTGGACGTCCGCGGTGGACACGCCGTTCGCCTGGGAGCCCACGAAGTCGAACGTCACGCCGGCCGCCCGCAACCGCTCCTGGAGCGGTACGCGGTAACCGTTCATCGCCGTGCTGCCGACCCCCGCGGTGATCGAATCACCCAAGGCCATCACCCGCAGCGACGCTCCGGACGGCTGGAGCCCGCGCACGTGCCGTTCGAGCGTCCTCTTGATGATGCCGATCGTGCCCTCGTTGATCACTTCCTTGAGCTTGTCCACGATCGAGGTGCCGATCTGGGGCGCCCAGCTCTTCACGGTCGCATGGAGGGAGCTGGCCAGTTGGCGGCCGGCACTGGTGAGAAAGGTGACCGCTAAGCCGAGGGTCGCCAACGGCGATGGCGGCCGCGAGCGCGGCGCCCAACGCGTTGCCCCAGACGGTCCCGTCGATGGGGACGTCGTCCAGACGGGCGCTGAGGAGCTCCCCGAAGGCCGCGCCGAAACCGGAGCCGAGGGCGGCGCACAACGGCGCGGTGACGGGCGCCTCCGGGGCGGAAAAAATCAGGCAGAGCGCGCTGACGCTGACGGCGACGGCGAGATTGACCATGCCGACCAGGAACTTCCTCCAGACACCGTCCCAGACCCCGGAGACGGCGATGTCGCCCGCGGGCACCACGATCACGATGCTCGAACCGACGACCTGGATGCTCCCGTTGTAGTCGACGCCGTTGTCCGGGGCCTGATAGAGGCCCGGACCGTTCACCCGGCTCTGTTGACCAGCGACTGGCCCAGCGAGAGCCCGCCCGTCTGGTCCGCGCGGACGGCGGCGACCTGTTGGTTGATCAGCGTCTGCCACTGCTCCGGTCGCTCGCTGGTGTCGAAGTCGAGCGCCGCGACGAGGTCGTTGTCGTTGCCGGCCAGCGACCGGAGGCTTCCCGCCTCGCTCGCGCAGCCGACCCGCAGCGTCACGCCCCCGTCCCCGGCGGGCGAGCCGGCGAACGGCGAGGTGATCCGGGCGCACTGCCCGGCAGCGGCGGCGGCGACGGCCGGCCGGGCCGGACCGGCGACGGCCACGGCGAGGCAGAGCAGTAGGGCGACGAGGTGACCAGTTCTCCACCGCTGCACGGTTGTGGTCCTTCCAGGTGGACGGAGGCCTTTCCAAGGCACTGCGGATGGCTCAGGAAGCGGACGGCGGTCCTTCAACGTGCAGCCCGTCGAGCCCGGCAGGCAGGTCGCGACGCGAGCAGTACCCCGCAGGCGGACAAGGGGGTGGGCAACCGCGACGGGAGTGGTGGTTCAGCTCCGGCTGCTCACGGCTCGCCGGTGTTCTCGGTGGTCACGACCCGTGCCGCAGGTTCCGCGCCCCAGGCGGCGAGCAGCGGCAGGGTGCGCGCTGTCCGGGAGTGCGGGTCGACGGTGTAGAGAACGAGGTGCTGATCGGTTACCTGCGGCGCGACCAGCAACTCGACATCGAACGTGAGATCACCCCCGACCGGGTGCCGGATGCGGCGTGGGGCCGAGGAGTACTCGCCGACGGGGTGGTCGTCCCACCAGCGCGCGACGTTCGGATCGGCTCGGCGGAGCTCGGCGATGTCGTGCCGCAGGCGGCGGTCCTGCGGGTGCCGTGCGGCCTCGCGACGCAGACCGGCGACGGCCGCGTGGGCAGCGGCAGCCCAGTCGACGATGCGTTCGCGTGCGTCCGGGTCGAGCAGCAGGTATCGGGTGTAGGACGTCCCCGGCTCCATGGGGTGCCCGTAGACGGCGCAGAACAAGGCGTTCCGCGCCAGCACGATCCCGCGTCGTCCGATCACGAGGGCGGGCAGGTGGTCGAGCATGCTGATCACCCGGAGCAAGCCAGGATCCGGCCGTTGCGCGCGATAGGCGGTCGACCGCCCGCGGGGTGACCCGGGCGCGGCGAGGTCGTACAGGTGGGCGCGCTCGACCTCGTCCAGGCGTAGTGCCCCGGCCAACGCGTCGAGCACCTCGCGGGAGATGTTGGCCTGGCGGCCCTGCTCCAGTCGGCTGTAGTAGTCGGCACTGATCCCGGCGAGCATGGCCAGTTCCCCCCCCGGCGCAGGCCCGGCACCCGGCGCTCGCCGGGCAGCGGGCTGATGCCGGCCTGCCCAGGGGTGAGCCGGTCCCGTCGCGAGCGCAGGAAGGCCGCCAACTGAGTTCGATCACGGACCACGTATGCGACGGTATACGGCAAACACCCGAATCCGGGTGGTCCTGTCATGCCCAGGCAGGCATGGTCCCTGACCGGCAACGACGAACGCCTCGACCCCGGAACCGACGCCCTCCGGGACGTCCTGTCAATCGCCGTTCCAGGCTGCGGGCCGCCCTCGTCGAACGTGCCGGCAGGTCGAGCTGGTGTCCGGGGATCTCCGACGCGCGCGTCGCTCAGATACGTCACGTTTCACCGGCCGAGTCCGGAAGCCCCAGGAGCCCGGCCGGCCGATCGTGCGGAGGGTCAAGCCCCTGAACCTTGCCGGCATCGGCCCGCACCGGCAGCACCGCCAGCGCCTCCTCCACCCGCCCCTGCTCGGCCAACAGTCCAACCAACCGAGAGGCGGCTAGCCTGTCGCCGATGCCGGCGGCATCGCTGAGGAGGGGTTCGGCGTAGCGGTAGAGCAGCCGGTCCATGGCGGCGTTTCCAGCGCGCCGCTGGTCGTCCGGGTAAGTGAGGTGGTCGCAGAGGGCCTGCCAGCAGGTGGCCGGCACCTTGACCATGCGGCGCCGGGCCCCAGCGTGCTGCTGAAGGTAGTCGGCGACCTGGTAGCCGGCTCCACCTGCGTCCCCGCTGTCGGAAGCCCCTTTTCCTGGTCGGCCGCCTTCTCCAGTTCCTCCAGCAGTTCGGGGTCCACGACCATTCCAGCGGCCTGATGGTGGGCGCGGGCGGTGGTGGAGTCGACGCTGACCAGGCTCAGGTCCACTTGCCCGCGGGCACCGGCCTCGGCGATCACGGCTTCCATCAGGTGCTGGAACACCCCGGCCCTCACCCAGGACCGGAACCGGTCGTAGACGGTGGACCACGGCCCGTACTCCGCAGGCAGGTCCCGCCAGGGACTGCCCGTGCGGAACCGCCACATCACCCCGTTGAACTGCCGCCGCTGGTCCGGGACCGGGCCCCGCTCGCCCAACGGCAGATGGGGCTCGATCAAGAACCACTCGTCATCGGTGAGGTCACCACGCGCCACGACGAGATGATCTACCAGCGTCAACGGCTCCGACGGAGCTGAATGGACAACGGCATGATCTCAACTCCGTACAGGCCCTAGTCTGCGAGCAAAGGGAGCAGCGCCGCCTCAAGGTCCGTCGGCGCGCGGTAGTGGACACCGATCATGCCGAGGGCACTCGCCGCGGCGACGTTCTCGGCCCGGTCGTCCACGAAGAGGCAGCGCTCCGCCGGGGCGCCCGCGTGCTGGACGGCGATCTCGTAGATCCGCCGGTCCGGTTTGATCACGCCCACGTCGTAGCTGCTCACCACGTGATCGAAGGCGTCGTGCAGCTCCAGCTCGGTCAGGTGGGCGGCCAGCTCGGAGGTCGCGTTGCTGACGAGCACGACGGGGACGTGGGCGCGGGCCCGCGTGAGCAGCGCCAGCACCTCCTCGTCGGCCCAGGTGCGGGCCGTGATCCACTCGCCGATGAGCGCGTCCGCCCGCGCGGCCGAGCCCACCAGCCCGGCGAGGACCGGTACGGCCGAGGCCATCCACTCCTCACGGGTCACGAGGCCGGTCAGCGCCGGGACGAGCAGCGGCGACGCGCCGGTCACCCGGGCCACCGTCCCCGGCTCCACGCCGTACGCCCGCTCGATCTCCGCCTGCTGCTCCAGGTCCTGCAACTTCAGGACGCCGTCGAAGTCGCACAACACGGCGTCGAATGGTCTGCCCGCCACGACCCCGAGCCTACGCGGCGAGTGCCGCGTAGAAGGCGAGGTGGCGTTCGGCGGCGGCGGACCACGTGTGGCGGGCGGCCAGCTCCCGGCCCGCCGTACGCTTGCCGGGGTCGTCGTCGGCGAGGGCGTCGCGCAGCTCGGCGGCGAGGCCGGGCGGCCCGGCGGCGAAGCGTGCGGCGGGGCCGAAGACCTCCCGCAGCACCGGCAGGTCGCGCACCACCAGGGGCACGCCCGCCGCGAGCGCCTCCATCGCGGCCAGGCCGAAGCCCTCCTTCAGCGAGGGGAAGGCGAACACGCCCGCGCCCGCCACCAGCGACGGCAGGTCGGTGTCGGGCACCGGGCCGAGAACCACTGGGTCGGCGCCCAGCTCCGCCGCGCGGGCCTCCCACCGCGCCCGGTAGTCGCGGTAGTCGAAGAGCGTCTCGCCGCCCGCGATCACCAGCCGTACGTCCGGGTGCGTCCCGCGCAGCAGCGCGTACGCCTCCAGCAGGTCGAGCGAGCCCTTGCGCGGCTCGATGCCCCCGACCGTCAGGACGTAGGTCCCCAGGTGGCGGCGCCACTCGCGCACGGCGGCCGGGCCGGCGGACGCGAACCGCTCGGCGGCGACGCCGTTGGGGATCACCGTGGCCCTGATGCCCCAGCCCGCCTCCAGTTCGGCCGCCACCGCCGCCGACACGCAGACGTGCGCGTGCGGGGTGACGATCGCGCGCTCGTGGCAGGCGGCCAGCTCAGGGGTGGTGAAGTGGTCGATGTGGTGGACCGTGCGCACGCAGTCGCCCGCCGCGTTGGCGCTGATGCAGTCCTGCGCGTGCACGACGTCGTAGGAGGCGGAGGCCGGGGCGAACGCCGCCCGCAGCACGGCGATCGACCGCAGCACCCGCGCGCCGACGCCCTCGCCGGGGATGTCGGGGAACGGCACCACCCGCAGCCGTACGGCGGGCTCGACCGGGCGGAAGAACCCGGCGTCGCCGCCCCGGCCGAGCGTCCACACCGTCACCCGCTGCCCGGCGGCCGCCAGCGCCTCGGCCAGTGCGAGGGTGTGCACGACCCCGCCGCGCGGCTTGGTCGAGTAGCTGAGCAGCGCGATGTTCACGTGGGGGTCTCCCGGTAGGCGTCCGGCCTGCGCTCCCGGATGTGGTGGAGGATGCGCCGGGCGCGGTCGATCTCGGCCGCGACGTCGATCTCGGCGACGGCGAGCCCGGCCTTGGACCAGGTGCGGGCGAGCACGTCGCCGCCCGGGCCGACGACCTTGGCCTGCCCGAGGAACCGCATGCCGCCCATCACCCCGGTCTGGTTGGAGGAGGCGAGCACGACCTGGTTCTCGGCGGCCCGCGCCTGGTCGTACAGGTCGAAGAGCCGCGACTGCCGGTCCTGGGCCATCCGCGGCGCGCGGTTGGTGACGCTGGTCGGCCAGGCCGACAGGCAGGCGAGGATCTGCGCGCCGCCGAGGGCGAGGCTGCGGGCCGACTCCGGGAAGGTCTTGTCGTAGTCGATCAGCATCCCGATCCGCCCGGCGGGGGTGTCGAACGCCTCGAACCGGTCGCCCGGCGCGTAGGCGGCCGTCTCGCCCGCCGGCAGGTGCACCTTGCGGTGCAGGCCGAGCACGCCGTCGCCGCTGACGCAGACGGCGGCGTTGTAGCGGGCGTCGCCGCCGTCCTCGCAGAACCCGACGCACACGACCATCTCGGCGGCGAGCGCCGCCACGCGGGCGATCACCGCGTCGTCCGGCTTCAGCGCGGGCGGCAGCGCGTCGGGGTCCGGGCGGCGCAGGTCGGCGAGGTAGCCGCCGAGCGCGGCGTCGGGCAGCACCAGCAGCCCCGCGCCCGCGCCGCGCGCGTCGGCGATCAGTTTGGCCACGCGGGCGAGATCGAACTCCAGGTCGCGGCCGAAGTGGGCGGCCGCGGCGGCGATCCGCAGCACGGTCACGGCCGGCCTTCGCGCCGCGGCCCGTACGCCTCCGGGCGGCGGTCGCGCAGGTGGCCCATCGACCGGCGGGCGGTCTCCAGCGCCGCCGGCACGTCGATCTCCGCGACCGCCATGCCGGTCCCGACGCCGGTCTCGGCGAGGATCTCGCCGCCGGGCTCCACGACCTTCGCGCTGCCGACGAAGCGCAGCGACCCGAACGTGCCGGCCTGGTTCGCCGACAGCCACACGATCTGGTTCTCCAGGGCCCGCGCCCGGTCGAACAGGTCGAACCTCCGCTTCCAGCGGTCCCGCTCCAGGTCCGGCGCGGCGTTCGTCCGGGATCCCGGCCAGGCCGACACGCACACGCCGATCTGCGCGCCGTCCAGGGCCAGCGCGCGGGCGGCCTCCGGGAACGCCTTGTCGTAGCAGATCATCATGCCGATCCGGCCGACCGGCGTGTCGAAGGCGCCGAACCCGTCGCCGGAGGAGTAGCTGGCGTTCTCGCCGAGCGGCTGGTGGACCTTGCGGTGGTTGCCGAGGACCCCGTCGCCGCTCACGCACACCACGCTGTTGTAGCGGGCGCCGCCGCCGTCCTCGCAGTAGCCCGCGACCACGACCATGTCGCCGGCGAGCGCGGCGAGCCGCCGGATCTCCGGGCCGTCCACGGCGAGCGGGGGAGGTCCCGCGTCCGCGGCGTCGCCGTCCAGGCTGAGGAGGTAGCCGCCCAGGCACGCCTCGGGCAGCGCGAGCAGCCGTACGTCGCCGGTGCGGGCCTCCTTGATCAGGCGTTCGGCGACCGCGAAGTCCTCTTCGAGGTCGCGGCCGAACTCGGCGGACACGGCCGCCATGCGAAGGGCGCTCACGCGGTCCCCAATCCGGTCACCGGGCCGCCGACGGCCTCCGTGACCTCTCCGTCGGGCCAGCGCAGCGACACGCCCCGCCCGGTGGTCAACTCCCCGCAGACACGCGAGACGGCCGGGCCCGCGGGCGGCGCCGGCGCGTCCGGCCGGTCCGCCGTCAGCATGCCGAAGCCGGGAAAACAGGTGAGCCAGTCGCCCATGGAGGCGGCGGCCGGGCGCGGCGCGGCGGCCACGTCCAGCACGGCTCCGCAGCCTCCTGCCTCGGCCAGCATGCCGAGCGTGCCGGCGATCCCGGCCATCGACACGTCCTTGGCGGCGGCGGGCCGGGCCGCCGCGACCGCGCCCAGCATCTCTTTCAGCTCATCCGTACGGCGGCCGGTGGTGGAGTCCCACTGGCGGCCCCGGTAGCCCGGCCGCCACCCGCCGCCGAGGTCGGCGGTGAGCCGCACGGCGTGTCCCGGGCGCCCGCCGCCTCCCGGCACCGGCCGCGTGGTCCGTCCCAGCGCGGTGACCGACAGCGCCGCCGGCACCCCGAGCTGCGTGTGCCCGCCGAGCACCGGCACGCCGTACGCGCGGGCGGCCCGCGCGAGGCCGTCGATCACCCGGGCGGCGTGCGCGGCGTCGGGCGCGGCGAGCGCGTCGAGCAGCCCGGCCGGGGCGGCGCCCATCGCGGCGAGGTCGTTGAGGTTGACCAGCACGGCGCACCAGCCGGCCCACTCCGGGTCCCGCTCGACCATCGACGGCACGATCGCGTCGCAGGCGGCGACGAGATCGCTGCCGGGCACCGGCGCGCCGTCGTCGCCGACGAAGCCCGGCCCGCCCAGCCGCGCCGGACCGCCCGGCAGGGCGGCCAGCAGCGGGCCGAGCGCCGACTTGGCCCCGGCCGCCTGCGCCGCGATCCGGCCGATCGGGTGGCGCATCAGCACGTGCAGGGCGCCCGCGACCTCCACGGGCCGCACCCGCGCCCAGCCGAGCCGCCGGAAGAACGCCTCCGCCCCGGCCCGTACGGTCGCCTCGAACCGCAGCGCGCCCTCCGCCTCGGCGCGGGCGCAGGCCGCCCGCACCAGCGCCGCGCCGATGCCTCCGCCCACATGGTGCGTGCCGCGGGCGGCGGGAGCCACGACCAGCCGCCCGCCCGTCCACCAGCCGATGTCGGGGCCGTCGCAGGCCGGGCCGAGCCGCACCCCGCCGGCGACCGAGCCGGCCGGGTCCCGGGCCACCAGCACGACCGTGCGCGGGTCGTCGTCCCGGTCGTCGAGGTCGTGGCCCTCGAACAGGCCCTGTTCCCGGACGAACGCCTCCCGGCGTAGGCGGTGGTAGGCGGCCAGGGTCGCGGCGTCCCCGGCCTGCTCGATCCGGAAGCCGGTCCGCCGGGCCAGCGTGCTGTGGTCGCCGAGCAGCGCGAGGATGTCCGGTGGGGTCTCCCGCGCCGGGGCCCGCGTGCCGCCGGTCGAGCTGCCGTCGAGATACACGGCCCTCACCCGCCCGCCGCGCTCAGCACGCCGCACGCCCCGCAGGCGGCGCAGCCCGCGCCCTGGTCCGCGCCGCGCATGCCGGCCGCGCGCAGCAGCGCCGCCACGCTCTCGGTGACGTGCCGCAGCACCCCGGCGGTGGGCGCGCCGATCCCGTCGCGGGCGGCGAGCGTGCCCCGCATCGGGCGGAACGGGACCACGAAGGGGTAGACCCCCCGGTCGATCAGCCGGCCCGCGCCCGCGATCAGCTCGCCGGGGTCCTCGCCCAGCCCGACCAGCAGGTACGTCGAGACGCGGTTACGCCCGAAGACCCGCACCGCCTCGTCCCAGGCGGCCTCGTACTCGCGCAGCGGCACCGACGACTTGCCCGGCATCCAGCGCCGCCGCACCTCCTCGTCCAGCGACTCCACGTGGATGCCGATCGCGGTGGCCCCGGCCTCGCGCAGCGCGCCGATCCAGGAGAGGTCGCCCGGCGGCTCGCACTGCACCTGGATCGGCAGCCCCGGCACGGCCTCCAGCACGGCGCGCACGCACCGCGCCAGGTTCCGCGCGCCCCGGTCGGGCCCGGCGGTGGTGCCGGTGGTCATCACCATCTGCCGGACGCCGTCGAGCCGCACCGCCGCCTCCGCCACCTCGGCGAGCTGGGCGGGCGTCTTGGCGGCGGTCGTGGCGCCCGACCGCAGCGACTCCTCGATGGTGCAGAACCGGCAGCGGTCGGCCTCGCCGTACCGGACGCAGGTCTGCACGACGGTCGTGGCCAGCACGTCCGCGCCGTGCAGCCGGGCGATCCGCTCGTAGGGCACGCCGTCGGCGGTGACCAGGTCGTAGAACCGGGGCCTGCGGACGGGGACCAGCGTGACGCCGGTGTCCTGCTCGCCGAGCCAGACCGTGCCGTCCCGCACCGTGAACGGGCTGTCGGGGTTGACCGGGAGCGCGGCGCCGGCGCCGTCGACGAGGACGTGGCCGTCGCCGCTCGGCCCGGCGCCCTCCGGCCGCCGCACGGGGGTGTCCAGCGCCACGCCGCGCAGGGCCAGCTCGGCGCGGGTCAGTATCCGTACGTCGGTCACGGCTAGAGCTGGTAGGTGGAGTTGATGACGGCGCCCTTGCGGGCGTAGTGGATCAGCGCGTCCTGCACGTCCAGCGGGTGGGTCGGGATGACGCCCTCGATCAGGTCCTCCTCGCGGGCGCCGTGCAGGGACAGGCCGAAGCGGCAGCAGTAGACCTTCCCGCCCTCGGCGATGAACGTCTTGAGCTGGTTGTTGATGTTGTGCTCGCCCGGGAAGGCCGAGTTGCCGGTGGTCGGGAAGCCGCGGGTGGCCAGGCAGTTCAGTGAGCCGGGGCCGTAGAAGTAGATGGCGGTCTCGAAGCCCTTGCGCAGGGCGCGGGTGGCCTGGAGCACGGCCACGAAGCTCACCGACGACTCGTGCGCGATCCCGTGGACGAGCGTGAAGTACGACTCGCCGTTCTCGGCCTTGTAGTCGGGGAAGACCTTGGTGGTGCCGTAGATGGTGGAGCCCTCGGGCAGGGACGGGTGGGGGATCTCCTCGATGCTCTTCTTCTCGAGGTCGTTCATGTCGACGGTCATGGGTGTCTCCTTCGATGGGTGGGGTCAGTCGTAGAGGGAGGCGAAGGTGTCGTGGAAGACGAGGCGGCCCAGGTCGCCGCCGCCGGTCGCGGCGCTCATCCGGGCGTGCTCGCCCGCGAAGTCGCCCCACGGCTGGTCGCTGGCGAACAGCACCCGGTCGTGACCGAGGCCGCGCCGCTCGATCTCCCGGGCCAGCCAGTACGGCGCGAAGCCGATGGCCCAGGACAGGTCGGTGTAGACCCGTTTGCCGGCCGCGATCCAGTCGAAGAACCGCGAGCCGGCCAGCTTGATGTGGCCGCTCATCCCGCCGCCGAAGTGCACCAGGTGGACCGGCACGCGGTCGGCGTACCACTCGACCAGGTGGCCGACCTCGTCGACGTCGGAGGCGGCGCCGGGGGAGGTGTGGACGTGGACGACCAGCCCGTGCCGCGCGGCCGCCGCGAAGATGCGGTCGAGCCCGGGCCGGCAGGCGGGGTCGGTGGGGCGGCCGCCCAGCAGGAAGCTGAGCTTCAGGGCCCGCACGCCCGACTCGCCCGCCAGGGCGAGGGCGCGGGCGGTGCGTTCCTCGTCGCGCGGCAGCGGCGAGACCCACAGCCCGGCGCGGACGCGGTCGTCGGCCTGCGCCGCCTCCAGCGCGAGGTCGTTCAGCGCGAAGGCGGCGTCCGGGTCGGGCACGCCGTAGTTGGGCAGCACGAGCGCCCGCTCGGTGCCCTCCGCGTCGAGGTCGGCGAGGAGCCGCTTGACGGTCGCGCGGGCGGTGACGTCCGGGTTCACGGGAGGGCCGCCGTAGAAGGGATGGGCGGGCAGCACGCCGATGTGGCGGTGCGCGTCGAAGACCATGGTGGAGACCATGTCGTCACCCGACCGGGAGAGCGGGGGAGAGTTCGGCGGGGGCCCCGGTGAGTGCCCCGCACACGTCGGCGAGCCGCCGGGACGCCTCGATGTGGGCGGCCAGGAACTCGGCGTCCCGGCCCACGGCCTCCAAGCGGCCCGAGCCCCACGTGTGCTGCCAGGGCAGCCCGAGGAAGTACAGCCCCGGGCAGCTCGTCACGCCGCGCCAGTGCATCGGGTAGCCGCGCCCGTCGAACGCGGGGATCTCGATCCAGCGGTGGTCGCGGGTGAACCCGGTCGCCCAGACGACCGAGGTGATGCCGGCCTCCGTCAGGTCGAGGGAGCGCACCGGCTCGCCGGGGTCCCAGACCGGGACGTAGCGGGGCTCTTCGGGGGCCGCGACGCCGCGGGCCGCGATGTGGGCGTCGATGGCGTCCTTGATGCCCTCGGCCACCGCGTCGGCCCGGTCGAGGTTGTCCTTCAGGTCGTCGGCGAACTCCAGCCTCGCGCCGTCCACGCCGGTCAGCCGGCCGTACAGGCGCATGCCGTCGCGGGCGAAGGCCCGCAGGTCGATGTCGCGCCCGCCGTCGCGGCCGGTGACGTAGTGGTTGGCGCGCATCCGCACGGCGTCGGCGTCGCCGAACTCGTCGATGCTCCTGGCGTAGTGGCCCATGTCGTGCAGCCAGGCCACGCAGTCCCGGCCGCGGTAGAAGCGGGCCACCCGGGGCGCGCCGCCGACCGCGAGATGCACCCGGCGGCCGGCGAGGTGGAGGTCCTCGGCGATCTGGCAGCCCGACTGCCCGGTGCCGACCACCAGGACCTCTCCCTCGGGGAGCTGGGCCGGGCGGCGGTACCGCGAGGAGTGGACCTGCTCGATCCCGGCCGGCAGCCGCTCGGCCAGGCGGGGGAGCGACGGCGCGTGGTAGGGGCCGGTCGCCACCACCACCTGGTCGGCGGTGAGGTCCCCGGCGGTCGTCGCGATCTCGAAGATTCCGCTCACGGCCCGCCGCACCCGGGTCACCCGTACGCCCTCGACCAGCGGCGGCCCGAAGGAGGCGGCGTAGTCCTCCAGGTAGCGGACGACCTCCTCGCGGACCATGAAGCCGTCGGGGTCGGCCCCCTTGTAGGGGAAGCCGGGCAGGTCGCACTGCCAGTTGGGGGTCACCAGGCAGAAGGAGTCCCAGCGGCGCTCGCGCCACTCGTGGGCCACCCGGTTCGCCTCGATGACGACGTGGTCGACGCCGCGCCGGCCCAGGCAGTGGCTGATCGACAGCCCGGCCTGTCCGCCGCCGACGACCGCCACCGGGTAGTGTGCCCCGGCGAGCCGCGGCGTGCTGTGTGCTGCCATCCGGACCTCCAGGCGGTGCCATCGCTCTCGTGAGGCCCACTTCAGTCCGGGTGTGTTACCGATCGGCGGCATCCGGAATAAAAAGCCGTTGCCGAACGACCACCCTGCGTCACCGTACGAGGTGATGGCCACCGGGGCTGAACGCGTCCATGAACAGCCGGTCGGCTCCGGGCAGGGAGGCCAGCCGCAGCAGCAGGTCACGGGTCGCCATGCGCAGGCGACCGGACGGCGCCATCCAGGGGAGGAAGCGGCGTCCGGACGCCTGCACGCGGGCGGCGACCGGCCGCATCCGCGCGGCGTACCGGGCGAGGGCGGGGGACAGGTCGCCCAGGGTGGCCGTGCCGAGTTCGCCCGTGCCGAGTTCGCCCGTGCCGAGTTCGCCCGTGCCGAGTTCGCCCGTGCCGAGTGCAACCGTGCCGAGCTCGTCCGCGAGCGTCCGCGCCGCGGCCATCGCGAGGGACGCGCCGTGCCCCGCGAACAGGGAGACGGCCTGGCAGGAGTCGCCGAGCAGCACCACCCGGCCGTTGCTCCACCGGCCGGCCTCGATCTGCGTCACCTGGTCGTAGTAGAGCGCCGGGGGCCGTGGGCACCGGTCCAGCACCTCGGGCAGGATCCAGCCGAGGTGACCGAACCGCTGCCGGAGGAACCCCGCCGGGTCGTCCGGCAGGGCAGGGCCGGGCTCACGCGACAGGAACAGCAGCGCGAGCCCGCCCCCGCGCACCGCGTAGGCCCCGGCCATGAGCCCCGGCTCGGTCAGCATGCGGTAGCGCGTGCCGACCCGGCGGCCGAGGTCCTCGTCGTGGAGGACGTACGCGGCGACGTGGTGACCCAGGTAGCGGACGAACCGGTCCGCCGGCCCGAACACCAGCTCCCTGACCCTGGAGTGCACGCCGTCGGCGCCGATCAGCAGGTCCACCTCGTGCCGGGTGCCGTCGGTCAGGTCCACCTCGGCGCCGCCGCCGTCCTGCCGGACCGCCGCGACCGTGGTGCTGTACCGGACCGGCGCGCGCACCTCCTCCGCGAGCACGCGGGCGAGGTCGCCCCGCAGCAGGCTGATCACCCCGGCGAAGCCCGCCTTGACGGCGAGGCGGCTGGTCTGCCGCCCGTCCCGGTCGAGGAACCCGATCTCGTGGACGGGATGCCGGACCTCCTCCAGCCGGGGCCGCAGCCCCATCCGCTCGGCCACCTCCAGCCCCGGGCCGTAGAAGTCGATCATGTAGCCGCCCTCGCGGAACGCCGGGGCGTGCTCGACGAGTTCGACCTCCCCACCTGCCCGTTCGAGATGCCAGGCGACGGTGAGCCCGGCGATCCCGGCTCCGCAGACGATCGCTTTCATGGTCCTGCTCCCTCCTGACGCACCATCGCCCGCAGCGGTCCGGCCAGAGTGGTGAGGTCGAGGCCGGGGTCGAGCCCCCGGTGCAGCACCAGGCCGTCGATCGCCGCGACCAGGACGGCCGCGGTCGCCTCGGCGTCACCCGCGTGCCCGCGCGCACGGAGCCAGGCGGCGACGCGGGCGCGCGAGTCCGCGACGATCTCGTGCAGCCGTTCGCGAAGCTCGGGCAGCCGGGCCGCCGCCAGATACATCTCGACGATCAGCAGCGAGGCGGGATCGGTCCCCGTGTAGCCGGACAGTTCGCCGAGCAGCCACTCGACGCCGCCACCGAGGCCGGGCTGCTCGCTCAGCCGCCGCGTGAAGTCCTCCAGCATCGCGCCGGCGACACCCGTCGAGGCCGCGATCAGCAGGGCCGAGTCGCGACATGGCCCGGGCGGGGCCGGGGAGAGGTGCGTAACCTGGGAGGACGCGAGCGGCGCGCGAGGGGGGTGACGCGCGGGATCATGACTGTCACGGTGTTCCTCGGCCTCGTGGCGGCGGCCCTCCTCGGGCTGGGCTTCGTCGCGCAGCAGCACGTCGCGTACACCGAGCCGCTGGGCGAGATGCTGCACGTGCGCCTGCTGTTCGACCTCGCGCGCAAGCCGGTGTGGCTGGCCGGGATCGCCCTGATGGTCGGCGGCCAGGTCGCGGGCGCGCTGGCGCTGCGGCGCGCCGACGTGGCGTCCGTGGAGCCGCTTCTCGCGACCAACCTCATCTTCGCCCTGGGCGCGGCGGCCCTGCTGTACCAGGAGCGCCTGGGCGGGACGGAGTGGCTGGGGGCGGTGCTGGTCAGCGGGGGCGTCGCCGCGTTCCTGGTGGCCGGGCGCCCGCACGGAGGCGGGATGCCGGCCTCGGGATCCCTGGCGTGGATCGCCGTGCTCGTCGTGGTCGCCGTCGCCGCCGGAATGGTCGCGGTGGCGCTGCGCATGCCCCTGCAGACCAAGGCGATGCTGTTCGCCGCCGCGGCCGGGGCGTTGTACGGCCTGCAGGACGCGCTGACCCGGGGGGCGCTGCTCACGCTGGCGCGGGGACCGGGGGCGCTGTTCGCCTCCTGGCAGCCCTACGCGCTGCCGGTGATCGCGGTGACCGGCATCCTGCTCAACCAGAGCGCGTTCGACGCCGCGCCGCTGCGGATCTCGCTGCCCGCCACCACGGCGACCGAGCCGATCGTCGGCATCCTTCTCGGCGTCGCCGTCTTCGGGGAGCGCCTGCGCGTCGACCCCCCGGCCCTGGCGGGGGAGGTGGGCGGGCTCGTCGCGCTGGTGGCGGGCATCGTCGTCCTCGGTCGCTCGCCGTTCCTGCACAAGTCGGAGCAGGGGCCGAACGGCCGCCCCGCCGCGCCATGAGCCGGAGGCGAGCGGTACCGGGCTGAAAGGTACATGGGCGGCGGGGGCGGTTCCGCCCCCCGCACAGGTCGTGGTGTCCCGCTGTGAACGGCCAGGTCGGAGGGGTCGTGGTGCGGCCCCGGCAGCCGGGCGGCGGTGCGACGGCTGATCTTACAGGCCTGAGTCAGGGTTGCCGACAGCGTCGTGTCGGCTACGATCGCAGCATCTTCGGGAGCGCTCCCCATCTCGCCCGGAACCCCCCACCGGAAGATGGAGACCCAACAGTGCACACGCAGTCACACCCTCACGCACGCCCCCGCGCCCGCCGCTGGGCGCCGCGCCTCACGGCCCTGCTGACCTCGGCCGTCGCCTGCCTCGCCCTGTGGGCGGGCGCCGCCTCCGCCCATGGCTCGGTCGTGGACCCCGCCTCGCGCAACTACGGCTGCTGGCAGCGCTGGGGCAGCGACTTCCAGAACCCCGCAATGGCCCAGCAGGACCCCATGTGCTGGCAGGCGTGGCAGGCCGACCCCATGGCGATGTGGAGCTGGAACGGCCTCTACCGCATGTACCTCGGCGGGAACTTCCAGGGCTCCATCCCCAACGGGCAGCTCTGCAGCGGCGGCCACGCGGAGAACGGCCGTTACAACGCGATGGACGCGGTCGGCGCGTGGAAGGCGACCGGCATCCGCAATTCCTTCTCCGTCAAGCTCAACGACCAGGCTCACCACGGCGCCGACTATCTCCTCGTCTACGTCACCAAGCAGGGCTTCGACCCCACCAAGCAGGCCCTCACCTGGAACGACCTGCAGTTGCTCACCAAGACCGGCAGGTACGCCCCCGCTGACTACTACACGGTCAACCTCAGCACGTCCGGACGCACCGGCCGGGCGGTGGTCTACACGATCTGGCAGGCCTCGCACATGGACCAGGCGTTCTTCTTCTGCAGCGACGTGAACTTCACGGGCTGACGTCCCGCCGAAACCAGCGGGTCCCGCCGGACACCGTCCGGCGGGACCCGCGTGCGGCCGGGGGATCAGCTGACGGTCAGGACGTGCCCGTGGTCCGCGTGGGCGCCGGTGGAGGCCGCCGCCGCCCCGGCGGTCCGGGCGGTGGGACGGGTGTCCGGCCCGGGCAGGTCACGGCTGAAGGCGTAGACGACGGCCGCCGTGGCGATCGCGCCAGTGTTCAGCGCGAGGGCCTTGTCGTTGAGGTTCGCGATCGTGTCGCACGCCTTGTGGTAGCAGGAGTCGTACGCCTGGCCGGCGGTGCCGCCGAACAGCGCCTGCTCCTCGGGGGTCTTGACGCCCTCGGCGCCGGTGAACAGCCCGCCGGCGGGAACTCCGGCGTCGATGAACGGCCCGTAGTCCGACCGCCCGTCGAAGTCGGTGCCCACGTGGCCCTGCCGGAGGGTGTTGAAGTACTTCTCGAAGAGCTTCTCGATCTCGTCGGAGCCGGCCGGCCCGGCGGGCGCGCCGGTGGCGTCGGAGTCGTCGCCGTCGTAGATCTTCAGCGCGTAGTTGGGAGAGGCGACCATGTCGAAGTTGAGATACAGCTTGATCTTGGCCAGGTCCGCCGGCGACAGGCTCGCGACGTAGTGCTCCGAGCCGAGCAGGCCCAGCTCCTCGGCGCTCCAGAAGGAGAAGCGCAGCGTGTTCCGGGTGGGGATGGCGCCGAGCTTGGCGGCGACCTCCAGGATCGCGGCGCTGCCCGAGCCGTTGTCGTTGATGCCCGGCCCCGGCACCACGCTGTCGAGATGCGCGCCGATCTGCACGACCTTGTTCGGGTCGCCCCACCTGGAGTCGGCGATGACGTTGTGGGTGGTGCGGATCTCGCTGGTGGTGCTCGTCTTGACGTGGACGACGGTCCCGGCGGTGCCGGCCAGTTCCTGGCCGACCGCGAAGCTCACGCCCACGACGGGAATGTGCACGGTGGGCTCGCCCAGGGTGCCCTGCAGGGTCTCGGTGCGCCCCGGCTGGCCCTCGTTCATGATGATGACGCCGGCGGCCCCGGCGGCCTGCGCGTTCTCCGCCTTGACCTGGAAGGTGCAGGTGCCGCGCTGCACCAGCGCGACCGCGCCGGCCGGGAACGAGGCGAAGTCGGCGGCCTCGCAGCCGGAGGTGGAACTGCTGGGGGTCGGCCCGGGCGGCAGCATCAGGTCGACGTTCCGGACGGCGGCCGTGACGTCGCCGGAGCCGGAGTAGGTCATCGTGGCGAAGTCCCCGACGCTGCTGCCGTCCGGCGGAGTCGGCGCGTACGTCTTCGGGGCCGGAGCGGTGCGCTCCAGGGTCGCGATGGCGTTCTCCTTGAAGAACGGGAACTCGAACGCCTGCAGGGTCACCTTGTAGCCGGCCTTCTTCAGCACCCCGGCGACGTAGTCGCGCGAGGCCACGTGGCCGGGAGTGCCGGCGGCCCGGGTGTGACCGTTGGCGTCGGCGATCTGCTGCAGCTTCGTCAGGTGCTTCTTCACCGCCGACGCGACGATCGTCTGCACGATCCGTGCGGGATCGGGCTCGGCGTTCGCCGGCGCGGCGGGCAGGAGGGGAAGCACGAGGGCGGACGCCGCGACGGCGGCTGCGGCCCGCATGCCGAGGGTGGCGCGCATTGGGCTCTCCTTCGGGTCCAATGACGATCCGAGACGGCCCAGCAGGCTGGGGACCGAGATCGGCCTCCGCTGGACACTGATCGGGAAACTAACCGCGTTCCGCCGGTGTGGGAAGGCCCTCTTTTCCGGAAGGTTTTCCGGACGCCACCTTTCCTGGTGGAAAAATCAGCTTTCGGTCGCCCAGTCGAGCAGAGACCCGGCGGTGTCCCAGCGGCGGCTGGAGACGTCCTCGCCGAGGATGACGCCGATCAGCCGGTGGTCGTGGCGGTCGGCCGCGAAGGCCAGGCAGAACCCGGCGGCGTTGGTGGAGCCGGTCTTCACACCGATCGCGCCGGGCAGGCCGAGCATGTGGTTGGTGTTGGACCAGTCGTACTTACCGTCGTCCGTCGAGTGGTGCCGGGTCGAGGTGATCTCGGTGAAGACCGGGTCGCGCAGCGCGATCGCCGCGAGGCGGGCCTGGTCGCGGGCGGTGGAGTAGCCGTCGCCGTCGCGCGTGGGCAGCCCGTCGGCGTTGACGTAGTGCGTGTCGTTCAGCCCGAGGCTCTTGGCGGCGGCGTTCATCTTGGCCGTGAAGCCGGCCACTCCCGGGCCGTACGCGCGGGCCAGGGCGTGCGCGGCGTCCGCGCCCGAGGGAAGCATCAGCGCGTAGAGCAGTTCCCCGACCGGAAGGCTGTCGCCGGGCTCAAGATCGGCCGTCGTGCCGTCGTTGGCCTCGGCGTAGGCGACGTCCTCACGCTTGATCGTCACCTCGTCGGACAGGTTCGCCTCGCGCAGCACGACGTAGGCGGTCATGATCTTGGTGAGGCTGGCGACCGGCATCCGCTCGCCGGCGTTCTTGTCCAGCAGTTCCTGCCCCGTGGTCGCGTCGAAAAGATAGACGGCGCGGCCGTACGCGTGCGGCGCCGCGTACGCGGGAAACGCCGGGGTGTGTTCGCGGACCAGAGCGGCGGCCGGTCCGGGAGCGGCCGTGGCGGGCTGCGCGAGCGCGGGCGACGCGACCCCCGTGAACAGGGCAAAGGCCGCCATGGAGACACCAAGGAAAAGCTTACGGGTCGGCATGCGTTTCAGCGTGCCATGACGATTCCTGCACTCCGGATGATTAATAGCAAAAGATTGGCAAAGCGCGTGACTAATGTGACTTCAGGAGGTTTGAGAAATAACTGGTAGCGCGGTGAGGGGTGGTCGCGGGACCGGATACGTATTCCTGCCGATGTGCCCGGCCGCCGGGTTGCCTACCGTCGAGGACGCCGACGAGACCCCGAGGTGAGCCATGCGCGTGCCGACCGCGTTCCTGTCCACCCTCCTGTTCACGCTCCTGTCCGCCGTCCTCACCGTCCCCTCCCCGGCGACTGCCGCCGTGGCCGGGACCAAACCCCCGCCCGGCGGCGTCGACGTCGTCTACCAGCGGGCCGTCTTCGGCCCCGGCACACGGGAGGGCGTGAAGGCGGGGAAGACCCTCTCCTTCGCCGCCCCCGTGGGCACGATCTCCTACACCGACGCGCTCGGCACGAAGAGCTGGGAGTACGCCCGGTGGACCGGCCCCGAGCGGCCGGTCGGGTTCGCCGCCACCGAACTGGTGGCCTCGTGGACCGCCGACGTCCCGGCCGGAAGCTGGCTGCAGGTCGAGATGCGCGGCCGCCACGCCGCCGGGCAGACGAAGTGGTACGTCCTCGGCCGCTGGGCGTACGGCGACGAGGACATCCGCCGCACGTCGCTGTCGGGGCAGCGTGACGCCGACGGCACGGTCTCGGTCGACACCTTCGTGGCCGCGGCGGGCAGGGCGATCACCGCGTACCAGCTGCGCGTGACCTTGTACCGCACGCCGGGCTCGGCCGTACGGCCGGTGGTCCGCACGCTCGGCGCGATGGCCTCCGCAGTTCCGGACCGGGAGACCGTGCCGGTGAGCCCGGGCGGCGTCGCGTGGGGCGTCGAACTGCCCGTGCCGCGCCGTTCGCAGAACGTCCACGAGGGCCACTACCCCCAGTGGGACGGCGGGGGAGAGGCATGGTGCAGCCCGACCTCGACCACCATGGCGCTCGGCTACTGGGGCAGGTGGCCCAGCGGGCGGGACACCTCCTGGGTGGACCCCTCCGATCCCGACCCCGAGGTCGACTACGCCGCCCGATACACCTACGACTACGCGTACGAGGGCGCGGGCAACTGGCCGTTCAACACCGCCTATGCCGGGCGGTACGGCATGGAGGGGTTCGTCACCCGGCTGCGCTCGCTGACCGAGCTGGAGCGGCTGATCAGGGCGGGCGTCCCGGTCGTCACCTCCCAGTCGTTCAAGGCGGAGGAGCTGCCCGGCGCGGGATACAACACGAACGGCCACCTCATGGTGATCATCGGCTTCACCGCCACGGGCGACGTGATCGCCAACGACCCCGCCTCGCGGGACGACACCGCGGTGCGGCGGGTCTATCCCCGGGCGAACTTCGAGAACGTCTGGCTGCGCAGCACCGGCAGCGGCGGGATCGTCTACGTCATCCACCCGCCGGGTCACCGGCTGCCCGCCACGACGCCGGGCCTGCCGGCCAACTGGTGACCCTGCCGGTCCGGGGCTAGCGGAAGGTGGCCGCGTTGCGCCGCGCCCAGTCCGAGAACGGGCGCGGCGCGCGGCCGAGGACCCGCTCGACCTCCGGGCTGACCCGCCGCTCACCGGGGGTCGGCTCGCCGAGGATGGCCAGGGTGCCGTCGGCCACCTCCTCGGGCATGAAGGCCGCCATCAGCGCGCGTGCCTCGTCGCGGCTCTGCTCGGTGAACCGCACGGGTTCACTGAGCGCGTCGCCGAGTGCGGC
The DNA here is from genome assembly GCF_016863015.1 of Microbispora amethystogenes. GTDB lineage: Bacteria > Actinomycetota > Actinomycetes > Streptosporangiales > Streptosporangiaceae > Microbispora > Microbispora amethystogenes. The sequence continues at coordinate 37,556 of NZ_BOOB01000045.1, forward strand.
GGCGATCTGGCGGGGAGAGACCCGCTCCGGCCCGGTGAGCTCGTAGACCCGGCCGTCGTGGCCGGGCTCCCGCAGGGCCGCCGCCGCGACCTCGGCGATGTCGCCGGGATCGACGACCGGCAGCGCGACGTCTCCGAAGGGGGCGGTCACCGCGCGGCGCAGGCGGACGGACTCCGCCCAGGCGAAGGCGTTGGAGGCGAAGCCGCCCGGCCGCAGGATCGTCCACTCCAGCCCCGAGTTCCTGACCTCGGTCTCGTCCTCCAGCGCCCGCCGGCCGTGGCCCGGGGAAAGTGGGCGCGTCCCGGCGGACTGGGAGGACAGCAGGACGACCCGGCGCACCCCGGCCTCCGCGGCGACGCGGAGGATCGGCCGCACGTTTCCGCCCAGGGCCAGGTAGTCACCCGGCGTCACCAGGAACAGGGCGTCCGCCCCCTCCAGCGCGGGGCGCAGGCCGGCCGGATCGGCCAGGTCCGCGGCGATCATTCGGGCAGCGTGACGTCGCGGCGCGATGGGGCTGCCCGACCGGCACGCTCGCCGCCGAGCTGGACAAACGCGGCGAGGGCGGGCTGGACGCGGAGGCGGGGAAGGTGATCCGGCTGTTGCTCGACTGGGCCGAGCGCCAGTTCCGCGAGCTGGGCCTGCCCGAGCCCGACGGGCTGGCACTGACCCTGGTGGGCGCCTATCAGGGCATGTCGCTGCTTGCCAACGCGCTGCGCGACCCCGAGATCATGACACGCGAGGGCAACCGGCTGCTCGGCTGGATCGGCTCGCTGCCCGGATGAGCCTGGGTCAGCCCGAGCCGGCCTCGCGCCGCGACAGGAGCGTGGTCAGGGCGGTGGTTCGCGCGTCGTCCCAGCCGTCCGGCGGCGCGATCCGCGCCCAGGCGGCGGCCATCTCGCCGTCGTAGTCGTGACCGTGGCCGGGCGGCGCGTCGAGGGAGAACACCAGATCCGCGGTGACCTGCCAGAACGTGACGAACGGATACCAGCGGATCCAGGGCAGCACGTCGTCGCCGCGCCGTTCCTCCAGCCAGTCCGGGCGGCCGAGGACCAGCCGCGGGGTCCACCACACGATCGGATCCGAGGGGTGCTGGAGGTAGACCACCCGCGACCCGGCCCAGGCGGAGGCGGGCGCGGCCAGGTCGGTGGGCCCGTTGGCGAAGCGCACGGTCTCGCCGTCCCGGTAGACGGGCAGCACCTCCCGGCTGCCCGGGTCGCGGTCGTCCACGAACCGCCGCCACAGCGGGCTGCTGTCGGGCGGGCCGACGAACAGCGCGCCGCCGGTGCGCTCGCGCAGGTCGCGGTCGTCGCGGAAGGCCGACTCCGCGCCGAACGCCCCCAGGCTCTCCCCGAACACCAGCAGCCGGGGCCGGTGACCGGCGGGCAGTCGCGCCCACCGCGCGTACACCTGGCCGAACAGCTCACGCCCCGCCGCCGTGACGCGCTCACGGTCCACCAGGAACGACAGCCAGCTCGGCAGGTAGGAGTACTGCATCGAGACCAGCGCGGTGTCTCCTCCGTACATGAACTCCAGGGCGGCGGCCGCCTGGGGGTCCACCCAGCCCGTGCCGGTCGTCGTGATCACGCACAGCACCGCCCGGCGGAACGCGCCGGTCCGGTCGAGTTCCCGTACGGCGAGGGCGGCCCGCTCGCGGGCGGTCGCGGCCGAGTCGAGCCCCGCGTAGACCCGGACCGGCGGGAGCGCGGGCCGCCCGGTGAAACCGCTCAGCTCCCCGACGGCGGGGGCGCCGGCGACGAACGCCCGGCCCTCCAGGCCGAGCGACGCGAAGGAGACGAGGGAGGAGGGGCCGCCCGAGACGGTGGCGGACCGGGGCGGCGAGGTGCCGGGGGCGGTCTCGCTGTTGATCGCCGCGAAGCTGTTGTCGGCCCCTCTGAGCAGCGCCTCGGTGAGAATCCCGTCGGTGAGCAGGACGGCCAGCACGCCCACGCCGAGCCCCGCGGCCAGCCGCGCCGCCGTGGCGGGGATCCACCGGCCGAGCACGCCTCCGAGCGCGCGGGCCGCGACGCGCAGCGCCCGGGCGGCGGCCAGCAGGAGCAGGAACACCGCCGCCGCGACGAACGGCACGCCGAGGTAGCCGAGCCGTTCCGGCGGGCGCAGCCCCATCAGCGGGTAGATGGCCCGCTGGGCACGTACGCCGAGGACCAGCGACGCGGCGCCCAGCCCGCAGCCGAACGTCGCGACCAGGCGGCGCACCCGCCGCCGTCCCGTACGGCGCCAACCCTCGCGCCACCTCTCGCGCCGGGCCTCGGGACACCAGCGGGCGACCGGGGCGGCGCTCCGGCGGGCCAGGGCGCCGGCGGTCACGCCGGCCAGGTATCCGGTCACGGTCAGCACCCCCGCGATGATCCCCTGCAGCGGCCACGAGCGGGGCAGCAGCGACGGAGTGAGGGACAGGCAGAAGAAGATCGCGGCGAACAGGATCCCGGCCGTGTCCAGCGCTGCGCCGAGCCGCACCCGCCCTTCCCGCATCAGGCCCCCGATTCACCGCCTGCCGCCGATCTCGCGGAGCAGGCAGGCTATCAAGTCACCCGCAGGTCACAGCCTCGCCCCCCGCGTCGTCCTCGCGCCGCTCCCGTGCCGCCGCGTCACCCCCAGTGGTCGCCCCACCCCCACAGGTTGGGGCCGAGCGCCGTGGCGGGGTCGTCGTGGTAGACGCCGAACCTGCCGCGGAAGAACAGCATCGGCCGCTGCTCCGGATGGACGGGTTCGAGTTCGCGGACGAGGCCGATCACCACGTCGTGGTCTCCGGCCACGTGCACCTCCCGCACCTCGCCGTGGACGCGCAGCAGCACGTCCCGCAGGGCGGGCGTGCCCCAGCGGGACAGGTCCCAGGCGAGCCCGGCGAACTTGTCGCCGTTGCTCGATCCGAACCTGGCGCACACGTCGACCTGCTCCTCGCCGAGGACGTTGACGCAGAAGCGGCCGGACGTCCTGATCCGCGGCCAGGCGCGGCCCTTGTGGTCGGCGCAGAAGAGGACGAGCGGTGGTTCGAGGGACACCGACGCGAACGACTGGCAGGCGAACCCCACCGGCTCCCCGTCGTCCAGGCCCGTGACCACGGTCACTCCGGTCGCGAACATGCCGAGCGCGCGCCGGAACTCCGCGGGCGACGGCGGCGGCACGTCGCCGGAGCCGGAGTCGCCGAGGCCGGGGCCGGCGGAAGCTGCGGTCATGGGTGGTTCACCTCTCGCGTGCGGTCCGGTGCCTCTGGTGCGGCGCTGGTGCGGCTCTGGTCCGGTGACTCAGCGCTCAGGTCACGAACTTACAAACCCCCTCGGCGCCGCTTCGCACGGGATCCCGTCCAGCGGGCGGTCTGTACGACGAGTCTGCCTAGGTAAAAACATGTTTTGTCAGGTTTACACCATTGTTGCGCCGTATGTACCTTTAGGTGCCACGGCATGGATGCCGGTGACCTTCGCGTCGCCTCCGTTGCCGTGTCGTTGCCCGGACCGTGCGCTCACCAGGGCGCGCGGCCGCCGAGTCCGCGTTCCGCGGAGCCGGGGACCCACTTTTTCGGGGTGAATCGCTGCGCAGGCCCCCAGATGCGCTCGTAGGGCACTTCCTGCCCGAACCCGTCAGCTAACCCGGTAGGCGGCATGGAAGCAAGGAGCCCAACCCGCGTCATGCCCACCCTCAGGTTCTCTCCCGCCATGCGGCCCTCCGGCCGCCGCCTGCGCGCCGCCCTCGCCGCGGCCGCACTCGCGGTCTCGGCCGGCACGGCCACCCTCACCGCCGCCACGCTCGCCGCCACCGCGGCAGCGCCCGCTCCCGCCTACGCGAACCCGCACACGTACGGCCAGGACGTCTCCGGCTACGAGGCCGACCACGACTGGATCAACAGCCGGGCGCAGTTCGGCTTCATCAAGGCCACCGAGGGCCTGGACTGGGTCGACTCGTCCTTCCCGCGGCACTGGCGCGAGCTGGACAAGAAGGGGATCGTCCGCGGTGTCTACCACTACGGCCATCCCTCCAACGACCCGATCGCCGAGGCCGACCACTTCCTCCGCGTGGTGAACGCGCAGCCGGGCAAGCGGGGCGACATCCTCGTGCTCGACCTGGAGACCGCCGACGGCCAGTCGGTGGAGCGCGTCAACGCCTGGGCCAGGAAGTGGCTGGAGTACGTGACCGCCAAGACCGGCGTCAGGCCGATGTTCTACAGCGGCTGGAACTTCGCCGACAAGTACGGCCAGGGCCTGGGCGACTATCCGCTGTGGGTGGCCCACTACAGCCGGGACCCGGGCGACATCAGCCCGCCGGCCGACTGGACGAGCTGGGCGATCCACCAGTACACCGACTCGCCGATCGACCAGAACGTCTCCTCGCTGAGCCCGGTCGAGCTGCGCGCCCTCGGCCGTCCCTGAGGCCCGTTCCCGGGGCGGGCGCCGCCCGCCCCGGGAAAGCCCCGCTCAGACCACCTCAGATTCAGGCCACTTCAGATTCAGACCACCGCGCCGGATCCGTCGCGCGCCACGGGGCGGCGACGGGGTGCGGCGGGCGCGGGCGGCGGCTGACCGGCGCGCCGCTCCAGCTCGATCGCCGCCGGCCCCGCCACGAACGACGACGACAGCGTGCCCACGACGATGCCGATCAGCAGGGCGATCGCGAAGTCGCGCAGCGAGTCGCCGCCGAACACCGCCAGCGCCGCCAGGATGAACAGCGCGCCGAGCCCCGTGTTGACCGTACGCGGCACGGTCTGCAGGATCGCCGTGTTCACCACCCGCCCGAAGGGCGTCCCCCGCGACACCGGCCACAGCTCTCGGACCCGGTCGAAGAGCACGACCTTGTCGTTGACCGAGTATCCGATGATCGTCAGCATCGCGGCCAGGAAGACGCCGTCGATCGGCTTGCCCATCCAGGCGAACGCGCCGACGACGACGGCCGCGTCCACGAACAGCGCCGTCACGGCGGCGGCGCCGAACGTCCACCGGAAGCGGAACGCCAGGTAGGCGAGCTGGGCCGCGAGCGCGACGCCGAGCGCGATGAGCGCGTTGCGGCGCAGCTCCGCGCCCAGGCTCGGCCCGACGAGCTCGTCGCGCTGCTTGGTGACGTCCCCGACGCTCCGGTCCAGGGCCTCCTCGACGCGGACGACGTCGTCGGCGGTGATCTGCCCGGTCCGTACGGAGATCGCGTCGTCCGACCGCTGCACCACGGCGGTGGGGAACCCGGCGTCCGACACCGCCTGCCGGGCCGCGGTGACGTCGACCGGCCTGCTCGTGGCGAACTCCACGATCCGCCCGCCGGTGAACTCGACGCCGTAGTTCAGTCCGCGGGTGACCAGCCCCGCGCCCACCAGCACGAGCAGCCCGGCCGCGACGGCGAGCCAGCGCCACCCCGCCCGCATCAGGTCGGGATCGCGCCGGGTCAGCCAGGTCCTGACCCGGCCGATCGAGCCGAGGCCCGAGACTCCCGGGCCGGCCCTGCCGATCAGGGCCGAGGCGAGCACCCGGGTGATCAGCATGGCCGAGACCAGTGAGGCGAGCACGCCGATGGCCAGCGTCACGCCGAAGCCCTTCACCGGTCCCGAGGCCAGCCAGAACAGCAGCCCGGCGGCGAGCAGGGTGGTGATGTTGGAGTCGGCGATCGCGCTCCAGGCGTTCTTGAACCCCCGGTCGAGGGCCGCCCTGAGACCCCGGCGGGGCGCCGCGCCGTACTCCTCCCTGGCCCGTTCGAAGACCAGCACGTTGGCGTCCACCGCCATGCCGATCGCCAGGACGAACCCGGCCAGGCCGGGCAGCGTGAGCGTGGCGCCCATCGCCACCAGTCCCGCGTACGAGATCAGGCCGTAGCAGGCCAGCGCGACCGCGGCCAGCAGGCCCACCAGGCGGTAGACGAGGCCGATGAAGACCGCGGTCAGGATCACCCCGGCGACGCCCGCCTTCGCGCTCGCCGCGATCGCGTCGGCGCCGAGGGTCGGGCCGACCGTCCGCTGCTCGACCAGCTCCAGGGGCACCGGCAGCGAACCGCCCTTGACGAGCACGGCGAGGTTCTGCGCCTCCTCGGCGGAGAACGACCCGGTGATCTGGGTGGTGCCGCCGGAGATGCCCGCCCCGCAGGCCACCGTCTCATCCACCTGGGGTGAGGAGATGATCTCGTCGTCGAGCACGATGGCGACCCTGCGCCTGGGATCGCCGGCCGGTTCGCAGGCCGCCTTGCCGGTCAGCTCCCGCCAGGGGCCCGGCTCCCGGAAGTCGATCGTCACGAACCAGCCGGGCCCGAGCTGGGGGTCGGTGCGGGCGGCGGCGTCGGTGACGCCGGCCCCGCTGAGGGCGACCGGGCCGAGCTTCAGCCTCTGGCCGCTCTCGTCGGCGATCGCGTCCTTGTCGCCGTCCCCGGCCGGGCCGAGCACCGGATGGAAGTTGAGCTGGGCGGTCTTGCCGATGACCCCGGCGGCCTCGCGCGGGTCGAGCACGCCGGGCAGTTCCACGATGATCCGCTTCTCGCCGGAGCGGACCAGGGTGGGATCGACGACTCCGAGGGCGTCCGCCCGGCGCCGGAGCACGTCGAGGGCACGGTCGGTGGCGTCGGCGTCCGCCTTGACCGTGGGAGAGTCCCTCGTCTCGAAGACGAGTTGGGTGCCGCCGCGCAGGTCGAGACCGAGACGCGGGGCCATGGTGAGGGCGAGCAGCAGTGAGGTGGCGATGACGGCGAGCGCCGCCACCGCGCGCCACAAAGGCGCACGTGACATCGTGCCTCCACAGGCAGTTACGAGGAAGAAAAGGGGCCTCAGTACGCCGTGGAGGGGGGAGCCCGCGCGGCCGTCGTGCGGCGCGGGCGCTGGGCGGGGGTTTCGTCGTGACGCGGCCCGGCGCAGGTGACCCGGGTGCCGCCGCGCGGCGACGCGGAGGCGGGCGGCAGGGCGGGCCCGGCGGTCGCGCCGGGGCCGCCGGCGCCCGCGTGGACCCGGGGCTGGTCACTCTGCGCGGGCCGGCCCGCGCTCGGCGACCCCCAGTGCCGGGTCGCCGGGTGCCGCGCCGTCGTGTCCCGTGCGCTCGTGTTCTCCGCCCGCGCGGCCCGGGCGGTTGCGCGTTGGGCGGCCGTGGATGCGGCGGTCGCGGTGCCGGTGGTCGAGAGGCTCGTGGTGGAAAGGCGGGCGTCGCCGGCCCCGGCCGCCGAGGACCAGGCGGGAGCCGCGTGAGGTGCGATGCCCGTCGTGGCCGCCGGCCGCCCGGTGATCGCTGCGGCGGCGGGCGAGCCGCCGGTGGTCAGAAAACCGGTGGTCAGGAAGATCGCGTGCAGCAGGAGCAGCAGCGCGGCGGTCGGCCTGCTTCGCACGATCCCTCCCTTCCGTGACGGCCCGGTCTCACGTCACCGTAGCCGCTCCGGCCCGGACCCGCCGAGTCGCGTAATTCCTGCGGGACGAAAAATATGGCGATCTTCAGAAATGGGCGGAAATAAGGGGAGAAACGGGTGGCGGAAAACGTAGATGACCGTTTCGCGAAGGTGGGCTATGGTCGGTCTCATGGCGACCTCACGACGTGACATGTGCGGGTCCACCGCCTTCACGTGGGTGGTGGGCCTGCTGATGCTCGGCCTCGCCCTGGTCGCCTCCACGCCCGCCTGGTACGGCGGCGACCCCGCGCAGCATGCGCCCGCGACCGCCGCCGAAGTGTGGACGCCGGGCGCGTGGTCGCCCCAGTCGGCCACGCTGCCCGCGGGCGCCGGCTCGGAGCACATGCCGCTGTCGCTGCGGCTGCGGAGCACTGTGGCCGCGGTCGCGGCTCCGGCGCCCGCCCCGGCGCTCGTCCGGCACGACGAGGACGTCATCCTCAGCCCGCAGCAAACCGGGCATCGCACGGTCGGATCACGTAGCCCGCCGCTGGTCTAGAACCCCGGAGCGCTCCGAGCCGCGGCGTCGTCCCGGTCTCGTCGCCGAGCCGTCCCGACCGTCTGGCCCGTCCAGTAGGCGGGCCGGTCCGCGCGTCGGGTGACCGCCGGCAGCGGTCCGCGACACGGTCCGCGACACGGTCCGCGACACCGTCTGTGAAACGGCCTGTGACATGGCCCGCGGCCATCCTCCGTGACGCGGGTGCTTCCGCGCATCCGCCGTACGACGCGACACGCCGCCCGACCCGAACCCGTCCCGGACCGGCGCACAGCCGTGCGCTGGGCGCAGGCGGGCATCCCGCTTCGTACGCCGGGTGCACGCCCGCTCGTCCCGGGCCTGTCGCGCGTTCGTTCCGCGTACGTGGGCGGGCCGGGCTCCGGCCGCTCGCCGCGCTCCGATCCGACCGTCACCCGGGCCGCCGCTCGCGCACCCGCCTCGCGCCGGTGCGGGGGCGTCGCGTCCCACCCACCTTTTCCCATACCTGGAGTGATGCCGATCATGGCTGAGATCAGGTCGCCGGGCTCTCTCATGGAGGAGTGCCGGCAGTACGATGCGCAGCTCTCCGAGCTGCGCATGCTGCTCGGCGAGCGGCTGCACGCCGCCCGGGCCGAGCTGGCCCTGGCGAGCGAACCACACGAGGTGACGCCGCCTGTCGCGTGGGTCCGCCCGTCCGCCGAAGCCGTACGGCGGGCGAGCCGCGACGTCGCGGCGATCGAGGCGGCGGTCGAACGGATGGACCTCGGCCTCTACGGCACCTGCACCGAGTGTGAGGCGTTCCTGCCGCTCGACCGGCTCCGCCTGGCGCCGCACGTGCAGCTGTGCGCCGCCTGCGCCGGTGAGACCCGGATGTCGGCATGACCGGCACGACCGGCATGACGGCCGGGCACGGCATGACCCGTACGGGCGGGGGAGCGGGCGGAGGGACCGCCCTGGCCCTCGACCTCGGCACCGCGCGGACCCGCCTGCTGCTGTCCGGCAGCCCGGTGATCCGGGAGCGGCCCTCCGCGGTCGGCGCGCCGCCCGCGCCGCGCCGCTGGCCGGTGCGGCACGGGATGGTCTCCGACATGCCCGGCTGCGCGCGGCTGGTCCGCGCCGCGCTGCGCGAGGCCGCCGGGCAGGAGTCGCCGGAACGCGTCCTGCTCGGCGTGCCGGTGGCGGCCTCACGGCTGGACCGGCGCGCGGCGCACGCGGCGGTCGGCAGCGCCGCCCGCTGCCCGGTCACGATCATCGAGGAGCCGCTCGCCGCCGCGGTCGGCTGCGGCGTCGACATCGATGATCCGAGGCCCCGGCTGCTCCTCGACGCCGGTGCCGGGATCGCCGAGGCCGTCGTCATTCGCAGCGGCCGGATCGCCGACGCGGGGGCCGTCCAGGTGGGCACGGACGACCATGCCCGTGCCCAGGACCGTGCCGAGGACGGGACCGAGAACCGTGCCGGCGACCCGCCGGACGGTCCGCGGTTCCCGCCGTACGTGCGGGAACGCATCGTGGCCATGGTCGCCGACCTCGTCGCGCGCGTTCCCGCCCACCTGCGGGGGGTCGCGCGGGGGCGCGGCCTGCTGATCACCGGCGGTGGTGCCCGCGATCCGGAGCTGGCCCGCGCGCTCTGCGCCGGGCTGCGGATCACCGTCACTCCCGCCGTCGATCCCGCCCAGGCGACCGTCAGGGGCCTGGCCTGTCTGCTCCCCGTGGTCGCGCGCCGCGCCGCCCTCCTCCCCGCCGACGAAGTGAAGGACCTCGACTATGACCACCAGTGACGAGTTCACCGCCATCAGCGAACCGCAGACACGGCTCATCCGCGCCGAGCTGGAGGAGCAGCTCCAGTGGCGTGAGGTGCAGTTGCGCGACCTGCGCGCCGAGGTCGACGGCGGCGAGCAGGACACGGCCCGGCTCGCCCTGCTCGCCGACGTCGCCGCCACCGAGCGGGCGGTCACCGAGCTGCGCCGGACGCTGGAGCGGATGGAGGAGGGACACTACGGCCGGTGCGCCGACTGCGCGGCGGCCATCCCGTTCGGCCGGTTGAAGATCCGGCCCCTGGCCCGCTACTGCATCGCCTGCCAGCGGCGCCACGAGGCCCGCTGACGCCGCCCGGCCGCCCGCTCCCGGCACCCGGGGGACGGGCGGCCACCGTGGGCGCGCGGACCGGGCCACCCGAAGCGCTTCACCACGGCCCTCACTTACTCTCGGCGGACAGTGCCTCGGAGGGCTGCCCGCTCACGCCCTGTCGTACCAGGTCACGGTCGTGCCGCTGCCGAAGGACCGGCTCCGGGCCGGGGTGAACGGTGTGGGGCGGAAGGCTCCGGTGAACGCCGAGATCCCGTCGCCGGCCACGACCGGGTAGCTCTTGACGATCAGCTCGTCGATCTCCGGCAGCAGCGCGCCCGCGAGCGTGCCGCCTCCGCACAGCCAGATGTCCCCGCCCTCCTCCTGCTTCAGGCGCCGAACGAGGCCGATGGGGTCGCTCCGGACCAGCTCCACCTGCGGGTCGCCGATCTGGGTCGAGGTCGACACCACGTACTGCCTCAGGTGCGCGTACGGGCTGGTGACGCCGGCGTCGAGGGCCGGCTGGTAAGTTCCACGGCCCATCACCACCGTGTCGAAGCGCCGGTTCGGCGCCTCCAGGCTCATCTGCGCGCGCATGTGACTCGGCACCGTCTCCGGATACTCGTCGATGATCCAGGCCAGGGTGTCCTCCATCGGGAAGAAGTCGAACTCGCCGCCGGGGCCCGCGATGTAGCCGTCGATGCTGACGCCGACGTAATAGACAAGCTTTCGCATACAATCACTCCGTCTGAAGTACTCTGTCTGTAGTGGTCATGACCATAGTACTACAACTGGAGTGGTGTCAATCGTGGTGCGACAGAATCCGGCCCGGCGGGCCGCGCTGCTCGACGCGGCCATCGAGGTGCTGGCCCGGGACGGCGCGCGGGGCCTGACCTTCCGCGCGGTGGACGCCCAGGCGCGGGTGCCGGGCGGCACGGCCTCCAACTACTTCGCCAACCGGGACGAGATGCTCACCCAGGCGGGCGCGCGCGTCTACGAACGGCTGGAGCCGGAGGCCGGGATCCTGGCCGGGAATCCGGAGGGGCGCACTGGCCGGGCGAGGGTCGCCGAGCTGACCCACGAGGTGGTCGAGCGGGTCAGCACCTACCGCACGGGATTCCTGGCCCTGCTGGAGCTGCGCCTGGAGGCGACTCGGCGGCCGGCCCTGCGGGCCGTGCTCACCGAGCGGATCAGGGCGGACGTGGACGCCAACATCCGCCACCACCTCGGCTCCGGCCTTCCCGGGGACGCCGCGACGGTGGAGCTGCTCCACCTGGCCATGAACTGGCTGATCCTGGAGCGGCTCACGCTGCCCGAGGTGTTCCCCGAAGCCCGGCTGCACGATCTGGTGGAGCAGGCGGTGGAGCGCCTGGTCCCCGAAGGGCGCGGCGAGGCCCCGGCGACGGGCTGACGGACCGGCTGTCCCGTGATCGGAACGACGGTGTCGCGATGAGGGCGGGAGCGGACCGGGAGGGCCGGGTCAGGCGCCGTACGGCCGGGCCGCCCGGGCGGCCCGCAGGGCCCCGCCGAACCAGACGAGCTCGTCGAGCATCGTCGTGGCGGCGCTCTCCGCACCCGCGGGGTCCTTCGGCCAGTTGCCGTCGTCGTCGAACAGCGTCCAGGGGCTCCGGAACGCGACGGAGTCGCGGACGGTCACCGCGTGCAACTCGGCGAAGACCAGCCGGAGCTGCTCGACCGCCCGCAGACCGCTGGACACGCCGCCGTAGCTGACGAACCCGACGGGCTTGGCCGCCCACTCCCGGTGATAGCTGTCGATCATCAGCTTGAGGGCGGCGGGGAAGCTCCGGTTGTACTCGGGGGTCACGACGACGAAGGCGTCCGCCTCGTCCACCCGGGGCCGCAGCGCCGTGACCTCCTCGGGCCGGTCGCCGCCGAAGTGCCCGCGCAACCCGTCGGGGAGCCGGGTCTCGGCAAGGTCGATCACGTCGAGGGCGAGGTCGCCGCGCCGTTCGGCCTGGGCGGCGAACCAGTTCGCGACGAGGGGCGCCACCCGCCCGTCCCGGACGCTGCCGATGATCAACGCGACTCGGAGCCGGTCGTCGCCAGGCATGGTTCCTCCATGAGTGAGTACGTTGTACGCAGTGAGTACACCGTACGCGCACCTGCGTACGACGTACAAGTACAGGTACGATGTACACGCACCGAAGGTGAGGAGTGTGGCGATGGCCGGGAAGAGCGCGGACGAGGTCGCGGGCGACGCCGTCGAGTCCATCTGGCAGCGGATGGAACGCCCCGCCCGGCCGCCCCGCGCGGCGCTGACCCACGCCCAGATCGCCGCCGCGGCGGTGGAGATCGCGGACGCCGAGGGACTCGACGCCGTCTCGATGCGCCACCTGGCCGAACGGCTCGGTGTGGCGACCATGGGGCTCTACCGGTACGTGCGCGGCAAGGACGACGTGATCGAGCTGATGCTCGACGCCGTCATCGCGGAGGAGGCGCAGGTGGAGCCCGCGGCGGACTGGCGTACGACGCTGCGCGAGGCGGCCTGCGGCCTGCGGCGCGCCGTGCTGCGTCACCCCTGGATGGTCCGGACGACGGCCAGGTCGGGCCAGCTCACGCCGCACCTCGTCGCGCGGGCCGACCGGCTGCTCGCCTCGCTGGAGGACCTCGGCCTGGACGCCGACGCCCGCATGGCCGTGGTCGGCACGGTGGGCGCCTACGTCAACGGGACGGTGGCGGTCGACGTCGGCCTGGCCGAGCTCATGCGCCGCGAAGGCGTCACCGGGGCGGACGAACTGCGCGGCCTCTACTCCTCGCACCTGAGGTGGCTGCTGGAGTCGGGCCGCTATCCCGCCTTCGAGCGCTACATCCGCGAGGGCGTCCGCAAGGACGACGGCGAGTGGCAGTTCGAGCTGGGGCTCGACTGCGTGCTCGACGGCGTCGCGGCCCGGCTGGGCATCTGACCGAGACACGAAGGATTCCCCCATGAGCAACGAGGTCCTGGACGAGGTACGCGCGCTGCTGCCGGAGATCGCCGCCCGCGCCCGCGCCGTCGACGAGGAACGGCGGGTCCCCGCCGAGTCGATCGGCGAGCTGTCCCGGGCCGGGGTCTTCCGGATGCTGCAACCCAAGAGGTACGGCGGCGCGGAGAGCGACCCGGTGCGCTTCTACGAGGTGGTGCGGGAGATCTCGGCGGTGTGCGGGTCGACCGGCTGGCTCGTGTCCGTCCTCGGCGTGCACCCCTGGCAGCTCGCCCTGTTCGAGGAGGCCGCCCAGGACGAGGTCTGGGGGAGCGACCCCGGCGTGCTGGTCTGCTCGTCGTACGCGCCGGTCGGGCGGCTCGTCCCGGCCGAGGGGGGATACCGCCTGTCCGGCCGGTGGCGGTTCTCCTCGGGCTGCGGGCACGCGTCGTGGGCCCTGCTCGGCGGTCTCGTGATGGGCGCCGCGGGGCGCCCGGCGGACGTCGTGACCGTGCTGGTGCCCCGCTCCGACTACGCGATCGACGACGTCTGGGACGTCATCGGGCTGCGCGGCACGGCCAGCGACGACATCGTCGCCGAGGACGCCTTCGTGCCCGCGCACCGCGTGGTGCGCAACCACGACCTGGCCCGGCTGCGCGGGCCGGGTCAGCAGGTGAACACCGGACCGCTGTATCGGATCCCGTTCGGCTCCGTGTTCACCACCACGATCACCGCGCCGATCATCGGGATGGCCTCCGGCTGCTACCGGTCGTACGTGTCGGCCATGCGCGACCGCGTACGGCTCAGCCTGGGCGGCGGCGGCCGGTTCGCCGACGACCAGTTCGCGCAGGTCGCCGTCGCCCGGGCGGCCTCGGAGATCGACGCGGCGGCCCTGCAGACCGACCGCAACGTGCGGGAGGTCTACGAGCACGCGGTGCGGGGCGAGGCGATCCCGGCCGAGCTGCGGCTCCGGGTGCGCCGGGACCAGGTCCGCGCCACTGAGCGGGCGCTGGAGGCCATCGACGTCCTGTTCAAGACGGCGGGGGGCAACTCCCTGCGCCGCGGCAACCCCATCGAGCGGGCCTGGCGCGACGCCCACGCCGGTGGCGTCCACGTCGCCAACGACGTCGAGCGCGCCCTCGCGATGTACGGCAGGGGGGAGTTCGGCCTGCCCGTGGAGGACAACCTCATCTGACGGCGTGGGAGGATCTTGACCCGCCCGAAAGGCGCATCCTAGCCTTCATGGCACCACGGCCACCCCCGTCGAAGGAGAGCCATGCGGCTTCAGGTGGGCTTCGCCTCCAGCCGTTCCGGTACAACGGAGCTCGCCTGGGGACAGCGGGATATCTGGGGAGCCGTCCAGCAGGTCGGGCCGGACAGCGCGCACTACTTCAACGTGCCCAGGGTCCTCGCCGTCCCGCGCGCGGGCGGCCCGCGCCCTCCCGAGGCCGTGGCCGCCGCCCTGGCCGAGGTGACGGGCCGGCACGACGCCCTGCGGTCCCTGGTGCGGCTCGGCACGGACGGCCCGTACCAGGAGGTGGCCGCGGCCGGGACGCTGCCGGTCGAGCTGACCGAGGCGGCCCGCGACGAGGCGGGTGACGTCGCGGCGGCACTCGTCGCCCGCCTGGCCGCGCGGTCCTTCGGGGACGGCGAGCAGCCGCTGCGCGCCGGATTCGTGGTCTGCGACGGCGCCGTCACCCACGTGGCCCTCGTGATCCACCACGTCGTCGCGGACTGGCACGCGGCCGGCGTCGTGGTGAACGACCTGCGGACGCTGCTGCTCCGCGGCGCGATCGCGCGCCCGCCGTCGTCGCAGCTGCTCGACCTGGTCCGGGAGGAGCGGGCGGCGCCCGCCCGTTCGGACCGCGCGATCGCGCAGTGGGAGGCGCTGCTCCGGACCGTGCCGTCCGCCATGTTCCCGGAGGCGGTCCGGCCGGCCTCCACGCCGAGGTACGCGCGGGCCGTGCTGACGTCGCCCCGGCTGAACCACGCCGCGTACGTGCTCGCCCGCCAGGCCGGGGTCAGCACCGCCACCGTCCTGCTGGTGGCGGTCGCCATGCTGCTGCGCGAGCTGACCGGGCACGAGGTGTCCGCGATCACCCCGATCGTGCACAACCGCTTCGACGACCGGAGCCGGGACCTGGTCACCAGCCTCAACCAGCTCGGGCTGTTCACCCTGGGCCCGAGCGGAGGCCTCGCCGAGACGGTCGTGAGCGCGTATCCGGCGGTCCTCGCGTCCTACCGGCGCGCCCGGTTCGACAAACCGGCCATGCAGGAGATGATCGACCGGCTCAGCGCCGACCGGGGCGTCTCGGTGTTCCCGTCGTGCTGCTTCAACGACCTGCGCCCCGGCGAGGATCCGGGCGCCGCAGGCCGCGCGGACGAGGAGTCCGAACTGGAGTGGCTTCCCGGCACCGATCAGCGCAGCTGCGACTTCTGCCTGGCCCTGATGCGCCACAAGGGCACGCTCGGCGTGGAGGTGAACGCCGACACCACCCGCCTGTCCGAGGGCGAGATGGAGGCCCTGCTGCACCGGCTGGAGTCCTTCGTCGTCGCCTCCGCCCACCGGGAACCCGCCACCTGACGTCATGGGATGGGAGGTGCCCGCGGACGCGGTAACCTACGGTGTTCACCGCAGTTGGGAGCCCGGATGCCTCGATCGCACGATCACACCACGACGACCCGCGTCCGTACGCCGGAGACGCGGCGATGAGCGCCGTCACGGGTGAGGCGGCGCGACGCCGGACCTTCGCGGTGATCAGCCACCCGGACGCCGGAAAGTCCACGATGACCGAGGCGCTCGCCCTGCACGCCTCGGCGATCACCCAGGCCGGTGCGGTGCACGGCAAGGCCGGGCGGCGGGGCGTGACGTCCGACTGGATGGAGATGGAGCGCGCCCGCGGCATCTCCATCACCTCGGCGGCGCTCCGCTTCGAATACCGCGGACACGTGTTCAACCTCGTCGACACCCCCGGCCACGCCGACTTCTCCGAGGACACCTACCGCGTGCTGGCCGCGGTCGACTGCGCGGTGATGCTGCTCGACGCGGCCAAGGGCATGGAGCCGCAGACCATGAAGCTGTTCGAGGTCTGCCGCCACCGCCGCATCCCGGTCATCACGTTCGTCAACAAGTGGGACCGGCCGGGCCGCGAGCCGCTGGAACTGCTCGACGAGATCGAGGAGCGGACCGGCCTGCGGCCCACCCCGGTGACCTGGCCCATCGGCTCCGCCGGGAACTTCCACGGGGTGGTCGACCGGATCGACGGCCGCGCCGTCCGCTACACCCGCACCCCGGGCGGCGCCACCAAGGCGCTGGAGACCACGCTGACGCCGGGGGAGGCGGAGGCCGATCTCGGGGCCGACTGGACCCGGGCGCGGGAGGAGAGCGACCTGCTCGCCGCCATCGGCGCCGAGCACGACCAGAAGGCGTTCGAGGCGCACGAGGCGACGCCGGTGTTGTTCGGCGCGGCGCTGTCCAACTTCGGCGTGGCCCGGCTGCTGGACCTGCTGGTCGACCTCGCGCCCGCGCCCGCGCCCCGGGCGGACGTCGAGGGCGCGGCCCGGCCGCTGGACGCGCCGTTCGCCGGCCTGGTGTTCAAGGTGCAGGCCAACATGGACCCCGCCCACCGGGACCGCATCGCGTTCGTCCGGGTCTGCTCCGGCCGCTTCGAGCGCGGGATGGTGCTCACCCACGCCGCGACCGGACGGCCGTTCGCCACCAAGTACGCCCAGTCGGTGTTCGGCCAGGAGCGCGCCACCATCGACGAGGCCTTCCCCGGGGACGTCGTCGGCCTGGTGAACGCGACCGCCCTGCGCCCCGGCGACACCCTCTACGAGGGCGCGGCCGTGGAGTTCCCGCCGATCCCGAGCTTCGCCCCCGAGCACTTCGCGGTGGCCCGCTCCCGGAGCACCGCCAAGGCCAAGCAGTTCCGCCGCGGCATCGACCAGCTCGACGGCGAGGGCGTGATCCAGGTGCTGCGATCCGACCTGCGGGGCGACCAGGCGCCCGTGCTGGCGGCGGTCGGGCCCATGCAGTTCGAGGTCGTGCAGCACCGCCTCGCCGCCGAGTTCGGCGCGGAGATCGTGCTGGACCGGCTGGAGTACACGCTGGCCCGCCGCACCGACGCCGAGTCGGCCGAGGTGCTGCGCCGCCAGCGCGGCGCGGAGGTGCTCATGCGCGGCCGGGACCAGGCCCTGCTCGCGGTGTTCACCGACCAGTGGCGCATGCGGTCGATCCAGCGCGAGCACGAGGGCCTGACCCTGGAGCCGCTCATCGCCGGCCAGGGCTGATCGGCCCGCCTGTCCTACCCCAGGCGTACGGGGAGGCGGGCGAGGCGCCAGGAGAACGGCAGGAACTGGCGGCTGAGATCCTCCGGCGCGACCGCCAGCGCGAGGCGGGGGTGGCGGCGCAGGAGGGCGCCAAAGGCCACCTCGCCCTCCTGCCGGGCCAGCGCGGCGCCCAGGCAGTAGTGCAGGCCGTGGCCGAAGCCGACATGGACCTCTTTGTGGCCGTCGGACTCCCGCGTGACGTCGAGCCGTTCGGGGTCGTCGAAGCGGCGGGGGTCGTAGTTGGCCGACACCAGGACCGCCATCACCGGTTCGCCCCGGCGTACGGTCAGGTCGCCGATCGGCACGTCCTCGGCGGCGTACCTGATGCGGGTGCCCTGCACGGGCCCGCACCAGCGCATGAGCTCGTGCACGGCGCGCGGCAGCAGCCCGGGGTCGTCCCGCAGCGCGGCGAGCTGGTCGGGGTGGGTCAGCAGGGCGGCGGTCCCGTTGCCGATCAGATGGGCGGTGGTCTCGTGGCCGGCGAGGACGAGCGTGAGGACCATCGTGACCAGTTCGGTGTCCGACAGCCGGTCGCCGTCCTCGTCGTGGGCCCGGATCAGGCCGGTGAGCAGGTCGCCGGTGGGCTCGGCGCGACGGCGGCCGACGAGGTCGTGGATGTAGTCGACGATGGCCCGCAGCGGCTTGCTCGCCGCTCCCGGTTCGAGTGAGAAGAGGCCCCTTCCCCACTCCCGCCACCGCGGGCGGTCCTCCTCCGGGATGCCGACCAGCTCGCAGATGACGGTGATCGGCAGGGGATAGGCGAAGTGCTCGATCAGATCCACGATGCCGTCCTCGGCGTGGCCGGGGAGCCGGTCGAGCAGGTCCTCGGTGATCGCCTCCACCCGTGGGCGCAGCTCCGCCACGCGGCGCGCGGTGAAGGCGCGGGAGACCAGCCTGCGCAGCCTCAGGTGGTCGTCGCCGTCGGCGTCGAGGACCGAGTCGAGGATGTACGGCGCGTACTCACGGGGGATGCCGCGGGCCTCGATGAGATCCTCGCGGATGTTCTGCACGTCCGCGCCCGGCACGTTGGCCGGGTTGTTGACGAAGCGGCGGTCGCTCAGCACCGTCCTCACGTCCTCGTACCGCATGACGATCCAGATGGGGGAGCTCAGGCCGGGGAAGGAACCGCGCGTCATCGGGGCCTGCTCCCGCAGCCGCGAGTAGCCCCTGAACGGGTCGCTCGCCAGCTGCGGGTCGAACAGGTCGACGACGGTGGTGTCAGATGTGGTGCCGGACGTCGTGCCGGGAGTGCTCATGCCAACCTCCACGTGCCAGGTACGTCGCGTCAGGTGCGTACAGGTGCGTCTTTCACGTGCGGCGGACGTCAACGCTACGCCGCGGCCCACCCCCCGGCAACAGGCCGCGCGGTCCGGCCCTGACCGGACCGGTCAGAGCCAGCCGCTGTGGCGGGCGGCCCGGACGGCCTCCATGCGGTTGCGGGTGCCGGTCTTGGCGATGCACGACGACAGGTGGTTGCGTACGGTGCTCTCCGACAGGTGGAGGCGGCGGGAGATGTCGGCGGCCGTCGAGCCGTCGGCCGCCGCGACGAGCACCTCACGCTCGCGCGGCGTCAGCGGGCTCGGCCCGGCGCTGAGGGCGGCGGCGGCCAGGGCGGGGTCGACCACGATCTCGCCCGCCAGCACCCGCCGGATCGCCTGGGCCAGCTCGCCGACGGGCCGGTCCTTCACCACGAAGCCGCGGGCGCCCGCGTCCAGCGCCCGGCGCAGGTAGCCGGGCCGTCCGAACGTGGTCACGATGACCACGGCGCACGAGGGCAGCGCCGCCCGCAGCCCGGCGGTCGCGTCGAGCCCACCGCCGCCCGGCATCTCGATGTCGAGCAGGGCCACGCCGGGCTCCGTCCGCAGCGCCGCGGGCAGGATCTCGTCTCCGCTCGCGACCTGCGCGACGACCTCGAAGTCGTCCTCCAGGTCGAGCAGGACGGCGAGCGCGTCGCGCATCATCGCCTGGTCCTCGGCGATCAGCACGCGTGTCACGGGCGGAGTCGAAGGCTGGGCCATGGGTTCCGTCACGGGGCCTCGTCCCCGCCCAGGCGCGGGATCTCGGCGGAGAGGACGAACCCCCGGGGCAGCCGGGTGGCCCGCAGCCGCCCGCCCGCGGCGGCCAGGCGCTCGCGCAGCCCGCGCAGGCCGCTGCCGTCCTGCTCCCGGACCTCCCCGACCTCCCCGCCCGTGCCGCCTGTCTCGGTGGCGGGGGCGCCGTCGTCGCTGACCTCCACCAGCACCGGGTCGCGGTCGCGGCGGAGCGTGATGACGCAGCGCCGCGCGCCGGAGTGCCGCACGACGTTCGTGACCCCCTCCCGGACGACCCAGCTCAGCAGCACGTCGGCCTCCCGGGGCAGCGCGGGCCCCGACTCCCGCACCTCGCAGTCGATGCCGGCCGCGGCGAGCGCCGCCCGGGCGGTGTCCAGCTCGTACGCGAGGCTCGCGTCCCGGTAGCCCGTGACCGCCTCGCGCACCTCCGTCAGCGCCTGCCGCCCGATCGCCTCGATGTCCTCGGCGTGCCGCACCGCCGCCGCGACGTCGCGCGGGGCCAGCCGGCGCACCGCCTCGGCCTTCACGACCACCATCGAGAGCGTGTGCCCGAGCAGGTCGTGCAGGTCCCGGGAGAAGCGCAGCCGCTCCGCCGAGACGGCGGCGGCGGCCAGCTGCTCCCGGGTGCGGGCGAGCTCCCCGATGATCTGTCCCATCCGGCGGAAGCCGTACGCCGTGATCCCCGCGAGCGTGGTGGTCAGCGCGGTGCCCCACAGGGCGGAGTCGAAGGAGCCGCCCCGGGCCAGCACCACGGCCGCGGACAGCACGGCCGTGGCGGCGACCAGCCAGGGCGCCACGCGGAGCGGCGCGACGACCCCCACGGCCACCGCGAGCAGGGAGAACAGCGTCCGCCACTCCGTCGCCTCGTAGGCGGCGTTCGCCGCGACCGCGGCCACCGCGAGCAGCCCGGCCAGCGCCATCGGCAGGAACCGTACGGACGGCGGGGGACGGCGGAAGGTGAGCACCGCGCCCGCGAACGACAGCCCCGCGACGGCCAGAACGGCCCACTCGGACCCGCTGTGTGCCGCCGACGCCGGCGCGAGCAGCAGGAGGGCGGTGAACCCCAGTGCCCATATTCCCGCCATGGCGGCCATTATGGTCCCCCGCGGCCGGGACGCGCAGGGCGGAACGTCTGCTTTCCAGCAGTACGAATCACCCGGTCGCAGGTGTGTAGGTGTCATCGACGGCGACGACGTCGCGGCCCGCGGCGGCGAGCAGGGAGGCGGCGATGGCCGCCCGGTAGCCGGTCGCGCAGTGCGCCCACACCTCGCCGGGCGGCACCTCGCCGAGCCGGGCGGGCAGGTCGTGCAGCGGGATGTTGACCGCCCCGGGCACGTGCGACTCACGCCACTCCGCCTCGCGGCGCACGTCGAGGACCACGACCGGCCGCTCACGGCGTACGGCGGACAGGTCGGCGAACGTCGCCGTCGGCAGGGACGCGGGCTTCTCCCCACCGGCACAGACCCAGTCGGCCGGGCCCCCGGTGGCGGCGGCGGCCGGGCGGTCGACGCCGATCCGCACCAGTTCGCGCTGCGCCTCCGCCACGTCCTCCGGCGTCTCGCCGAGCAGCGTCACCGGGGTGCCCCAGGGGATCAGCCAGCCGAGGTAGACGGCGAAGCTGCCGTCGAGCCCGAAGTTGAGCGCCCCCGGCAGGTGGCCCGCCGCGAACGCCGTCCGGGACCGCAGGTCGACCACCCACTCGCCGTCCCGCAGACGGCGGCGCAACTCGGCGGCCCCGGCCCGGTGCGGCGGGGACAGGTCGGGGGCCTCCGGCCCGGCCAGGTTGAGCGCCGCCATGTGCGCGTAGTACGCCGGGTAGGCGTCCAGCCCGGCGAGCAGCGACTCGGCGTACTCCTCCTCGCCCCGCGTCAGGACCGGGTTGGTCTTCGACTCCCGGCCGATCGTCGACTCGGTGACCTCCTCCGACTGGGTGGACGAGCAGAAACTCCCGAAGCCGTGCGTGGGGTAGACCTCCGTCTCCGGGGGCAGCTCGCGGGCCAGGCGATGGGCCGAGGCGTACTGGGCCCGCACCAGTGTGCCGGTGTGCTCGGGGCCGAGCAGGTCGGGCCGCCCGGTCGCGCCGTAGAGCAGCGAGCCTCCGGTGAAGACCGCGGGCGGCCGGCCCGGGACCTCCAGCGCGTACGACAGGTGGGTGAAGGTGTGGCCGGGAGTGGCCAGCGCGCGCAGGCGCATGGCCCCGGCCTCGATCACGTCGCCGTCCTCGACGGGCCGGTGATCGAACGCCACCGGGTCGGCCGCGTTGACGTGGTAGTCCGCGCCGGTCGCCGCGGCCAGGGCGGGCCCGCCGGTGACGTAGTCGTTGTGCACGTGGGTCTCGAAGACGTCGCGGATCTCGACGCCGCGCCGTTCGGCGAGGCGGAGCATCCGGTCGACGTCCCGCTGCGGGTCCACGACGAAGGCGACCTCCCCGTCGGTGACGAGGTAGCTGCGGTCGCCCAGCGAGGGGGTGCCGACGGCGACGATTTCGATCATGTATGTCCCTCCTCGGCTCGGGACAGACCCGTACCCAGGGAGAACGAATTCACCTCCGCCCGGGTGGGCGGGACCGCGCCGG
Source organism: Microbispora amethystogenes (assembly GCF_016863015.1). Taxonomy (GTDB): domain Bacteria; phylum Actinomycetota; class Actinomycetes; order Streptosporangiales; family Streptosporangiaceae; genus Microbispora; species Microbispora amethystogenes. Next base: position 59,318 of record NZ_BOOB01000045.1, read on the forward strand.
CGCGGGTGCACACGATCGCCGCGGCGGCGCAGCCGCGCCGCAGCGCCTCGGCCACCCGCCTGGGGGTCAGGGCGCCGTCGTGCAGCGTGTCGTGGTGCGGCGTGTCGTCATGCAGGGCGTCGAGGTAGGCGGCGGTGAAGGTGTCGCCCGCGCCGACCGTGTCCACGACCTTGACGGCCGGCGCCGGGCAGGTGATCACCTCGCCGCCCGGAGCTCCGTCACCTGGGGTCCGGCCGCCTGGAGTCCCGTCGCTTGGAGACCGATCGCCGGCGAGTCCGTCGCCTGGGAGCCCGGCACGCAGCACCGCCGCCGCGCCGTCGCCGCCCCGGGTGACCACCACCAGCTCAGGGCCCAGCCCGGCCCAGCGCCGCGCCACGTCGAGGCCGGGCTCGCCGGGATAGAGCCAGTCGAGGTCCTCGGCGCTCACCTTGACCAGGCGCGACAGCCGTACGCACTCCTCGGTCAGGGCCACGGCCTCGGCGTGGTCGCCGGCCAGCGACGGCCGGATGTTCGGGTCGTAGGAGACCGTGACGCCCGCCGCCTTCGCGGCCCGCATCAGGGCCCTGACGTGGTCGCCGCCCGGGGACACGAGGGTGGCCAGGGAGCCGGTGTGCAGGCAGGTCACCCCGTCGAGCGTGATCGGGGCGGACAACCGCCACTCGAAGCGGAAGTCGTACGACGCCGAGCCGTCCGCGCCCACCCGGGCGAAGGCGAGGCCGGTCGCCGCCGCCGGGGCGAGATCGCCGGTGCCGATCCCGTGGCGGGTCAGGTGGTCGCGGAGCAGGCCGCCGAAGAAGTCGTCGCCGGTCTCCCCGGCGAACCGCACCGGGCGGCCCAGCGCGGCCAGCGCCACCGCCACGTTGAGCGGGCTGCCGCCGGGCACGGCGGTGAAGGTCCACGACCCCGGCGCGCCGATCAGGTCGACGAGGCTCTCGCCCGTCACGAGGAACGTCACGCGGCGTCCTCCCCGGAATCCTCTCCTGTTTCCGCCGCCAGCACGCGCTGGGCGACGGCGAAGGCGGCGTTGGCGGCGGGCACCCCGCAGTAGATCGCGGTCTGCAGCAGGACCTCCTTGATCTCGTCGATGGTGAGCCCGTTGCGCCGCGCGGCCCGCACGTGCATGGCCAGCTCGTCGAGCTGTCCCCGGGCCACGAGGGCGGTGAGCGTGACGCAGCTGCGGGTCCTGCGGTCGAGCCCGGGCCGGGTCCAGATCTCGCCCCAGGCGTACCGGGTGATGAGGTCCTGGAAGTCGGCGGTGAACTCGGTGGTCGCCGCCTGGGCCCGGTCCACGTGCGCGTCGCCCAGCACCTCCCGCCGCACCCGCATGCCGTCGTCGTCGCTCATGCCGTCCTCCGGGAGGTGGTCGTGGTCAGGTGCCGGACGATCGCCTCGGTGACGACGTCCGGCCGTTCGGCGGTGGCCAGGTGGGCCGCCCCCGGGACCACCAGCAGCGCGGCGTCCGGGATGCCCTCGGCCAGGACCTCGGCGTGCGCGGGCGGGGTCGCGGGATCCTCGGCCCCGGCGATCACCAGCGTGGGCGCGCGGACCTCCCCGAGCCGGTCGCGGACGTCGAAGGCCGCCAGGGCGTCGCAGCAGGCGGCGTACCCCTCGGGATCGGCGCCGCGCAGCATGTCGAGGTAGCGCTCTGCGCCGGGGAAGCCCGCCGTGAACCACCGCGACCGGGTCGCCTCCACCAGGGGCTTCGTGCCTTCCGCGCGTACCAGCGCGGCGCGTTCGCGCCAGCTCTCCGCGGTGCCGAACCGGGCGGAGGTGCAGCACAGCACGAGGCTCGCGACCCGGTCCGGCGCGCGCAGCGCGAGGGCGGTGCCGACGGCCCCGCCCAGCGACACCCCGGCATACGCCACGCGGCGGTCTCCCTGGGCCAGGCCGTGGCGGTCGAGCAGCGCCAGCACCCCGGCGGCGAGATCGTTGATAGTGAAGCCGGACGCGGCGGGGGAGCCGCCGTGGCCGGGCAGGTCGTAGCGGAGCACCCGCCAGGTGCGGGTGAGCGCCGCGAGCTGTGGCTCCCACAGGTCGAGCGTCGTGCCCAGCGACGGGCCGAGCACGACGACCGGGGCGTCCGGCGGGCCGTCGAATCGGTGGTGCGGGATCATCCGTCTTTCCTCGTGTGGAACTCCGGGGCGTGGAACTCCGGGGCAGGGGACTCCCCGGCATGGAACCGCAGGGCGCGGTCCACCAGGGCGGGGGCCGGCCCTGCCCCGGTGTCCTCCCCGTGCTCGCGCAGCACGACGAGCAGCTCGTCGAGATTCTGCCGCATGCGGCCGGGGAACACCTCCAGGCCCTCGGTCAGCTCGGCGGCCGTCTCCGCCGCGCCGCCGGCGAGGCGCAGGCACTCGCGGAGCGGCTGCCATTCGGCGTGCCAGCCTCCGGCGGGCCGCTCGTGCTCGGCGACCCGCGACGCCAGCAGGATCTGCGCCAGGGCGGGCGCCTGCAGCGCCGCCGACCTGATCATGGTGGCGAGCACGGGGTTGCGCTTGTGCGCCATCGCCGACGAGCCGCCCCGCCCCGGCGCGGCGGGCTCGGCGACCTCGCCCACCTCGCTCTGCGCCAGCAGGATCACGTCGACGGCGAGCTTGCCGAGCGCCCCGGCGACGGCGGCGAGCGCAGCAGCGAGGTCCGTGACCGGGGCGCGCGAGGTGTGCCAGGGCAGCACCGGCTCGGCCAGCCCGGTCTCGGCGGCGAAGAGCGGCAGGAGCTCCAGGGCCCGCTCGCCGTACCCGGCCATCGTCCCGGCCGCGCCGCCGAGCTGGACCGGCAGCCGCACCGCCGCGAGGCGGTCGCGGGCGTCCCGGCAGCCGAGCAGCCACCCGGCGGCCTTCAGCCCGAACGTGGTGGGCACCGCCCGCTGCATGAGCGTGCGCCCGGCCATCGGGGTGTCGCGGTGCTCGGCGGCCAGCCGGGCGAGCGCGGCGAGCACCCGGTCGAGGTGCGGCAGGATCACCGCGCGGGCCCGCGCCGCCACCAGCATCGCCGCCGTGTCGAGCACGTCCTGGCTGGTCGCGCCGTGATGCACCCACCTCCGCGCATCCCCCGCGGCGGCGCGCAGGTCCTCGACCAGCGGTACGACGGGGTTGCCGGCGTCCCTGGCCCGCCGGGCGAGCCCGGCCACGTCGTAGCCGTCCTCCCCGCCGAGGAAACGGGCCGCCTCGCGGATCGCGGCGGCGGCGTGCTCGGGGACGACGCCGAGGCGGGCCTGCGCCCGCGCGAGGCAGACCTCCGCCTCCAGCATCGCCCGCAACCAGGCGGCGTCGCCGGTGACCGCCTCGACCGCCGTGCCCGCCCGGACGGGGGACAGCAGCCCCTGATCGGCGCCTGTGCCGGCACCCGCCCCGGAACTCGCGTCAGAAGTCAAGGAAGACCGTCTCCCGCTCACCCTGCAGCCGTACGTCGAACCGGTAGGCGTCCTTCCCGTCCGCGCGGGCGAGCAACGTCGCGCGGCGGTCCGGCTCCAGCGAGCCGAGCAGGGGGTCGGGCACGTCGGCGAGGTAGACGCGGGTCCGCACCGGCTTCAGCAGTCCCCGGGCGAAGACCAGCAGGGGAAGGTACGGCCGGGCGGGCGGGGAGACGCGGAACCGGTAGGAACCGTCGGGCTCGGTGGCGCACCGGCCGAAGCCGCCCCCGCCGAACTCACCCCTGCCGGAACCGTTCCTGCCGGAACCGGCGCTGCCGGAACCGTCCCCACGGAACGCGCCACCGCCGGAACCGGCGCTGCCGGAACCCCGCGGACCGAACCCCCCGGGCTCGCCGGTCCAGAGCTCCAGCAGCGCGTCGGGCACCGGTTCGCCGGCGCCGTCCAGCACCCGGCCGGTGATCGTGACCGCGCCCGGATGCCCCTCGGGCACGAGCTCCCAGCCGCCCTCGTACGGCAGGGCGAACCCGAAGAACGGCCCGACGGTCTGCGAGGGAGTGGTCACGCGTCCTCCTGCGTGCTCTCGACGGGCGTGCGGCCCAGCACGACGTCCCAGCGGTAGCCGAGCGCCCACTCCGGCTCGGTGACGTCGAGGTCGAAGGCGGAGACGAGCCGTTCGCGGGCGGCCGGGTCCGGGACGGACTGGAAGATCGGGTCGAACGCGAACAACGGGTCGCCGGGGAAGTACATCTGCGTCACCAGGCGCTGCGTGAACGCGGTGCCGAAGACCGAGAAGTGGATGTGCGCCGGCCGCCAGGCGTTGGGATGGTTGCGCCAGGGATACGCCCCGGGCTTGATCGTGACGAACCGGTAGCGTCCCTCGTCGTCGGTCAGGCACCGGCCCGCGCCGGTGAAGTTGGGGTCGAGCGGCGCCGGGTGCCGGTCGACCGGATGGGCGTACCGGCCGGCCGCGTTGGCCTGCCAGATCTCCACCAGCGTGCGCGGCACCGGCCGGCCCGAGGAGTCGAGGATCCGCCCGGTGACGATGATCCGCTCGCCGAGCGGTTCGCCCGCGTGCCCGGTGGTCAGGTCGGCGTCGAGCGGGTTCACGTCCTCGTGCCCGAAGACCGGGCCGGTCAGCTCGGCCGCCTCCGGGTCGTCCTTCATCGGGAGCGGGGCGTGGGAGGGCGCGCGCAGGACCGTGCTCGCGTAGCCGGGATACAGGTAGGGCGGCTGGGTCATGAGGTTCCTTCGAGGATGAGGGCCAGTCCCTGTCCGACGCCGACGCACAGGGTCGCCACGCCGTACCCGCCGGTGCGGGAGAGACGGTGGGCCAGGGTGCCCGCGAGGCGCGCGCCCGAGCAGCCGAGCGGGTGCCCGATCGCGATCGCGCCGCCCTGCGGGTTGACGACCTCGGGGTCGAGATCCTTCCACTCGCCGAGGCAGGCGAGCACCTGCGCGGCGAACGCCTCGTTGAGCTCGACGGAGGCCAGGTTGGCGAGGCCGAGCCCGGCCCGGTCCAGGGCCCTGGCGACCGCGGGGACGGGCCCGATGCCGAAGTCGGCCGGGTCCACGCCCGCGACCCCGGTGGACACCACCCGGGCGAGTGGGTGCAGGCCGTGCGCGGCGAGGCCGTCGGCGTCGGTGATCAGCAGCGCGGCGGCGCCGTCGTTGAGTGGCGAGGAGTTGCCCGCCGTGATCGTGCCGTCGGCGGCGAAGGCGGGCTTCAGCCGGGCCAGCGCCTCGGCGGACGTGTCGTCCCTGATCGTCTCGTCCCTGATCATCTGGTCACGGGTCAGCTCCTCCAGCGGCACGATCTCGGCGTCGAACAGGCCGTCCCGCCAGGCGGCGGCGGCCCGGCGGTGGCTGCCCACGGCGAAGGCGTCCTGCTCCTCGCGGCTCACGCCGCGGCTGCGGGCGAGCTGCTCGGTCGCCTCGCCGAGGGAGACCGTCCACCGCTCCGGCATCTCCGGGTTGACCATCCGCCAGCCGAGGGTCGTGGAGTAGAGCTGCTCGTGGCCCCGGGGGAAGCCGCGCTCGGGCTTGGGCAGCACCCAGGGCGCGCGGCTCATCGACTCGACCCCGCCCGCCACCACCACGGAGGCGTCGCCGCAGGCCACGGTCCTGGCCGCCTGGACCACCGCCTCCAGGCCGGAGGCGCACAGGCGGTTGACGGTCGCGCCGGGGACCGTGACCGGCAGCCCGGCCAGCAGCGCGGCCATCCGGCCCACGTTGCGGTTGTCCTCCCCGGCGCCGTTGGCCGCGCCGAGGACCACGTCGTCGACGCGCTCCGGGTCGAGGCCGGGGGCGCGGGCGAGCAGCGCCCTGATCACCCCGGCCGCCAGGTCGTCGGGGCGGATCCCGGCGAGCGCGCCGCCGTACCTCCCGATCGGGGTCCGTACGGCGTCGGCGACGAACACGTCCTTCATGAGATCTCGGCTCCTGTCTTCGCCCGCACCTCGCCGGCGCTGACGCCCGGCGCGGTCTCCGCCAGCCGCAGGCCGCCGGCGGTCACGTCGACCACGGCGAGGTCGGTGATGATCCGGTGGACGCACGCCCGGCCGGTCAGCGGCAGCGTGCACTCCGGCACGATCTTCGGCGTGCCGTCCTTCGCGGTGTGCTCCATCAGCACGACCAGCCGCCTCGCGCCGTGGACCAGGTCCATCGCGCCGCCCATCCCCTTGATCATCTTGCCGGGGACGGCCCAGTTGGCGAGGTCGCCGCGGGCCGACACCTGCATCGCGCCGAGCACGGCGACGTCGATGTGCCCGCCGCGGATCATCCCGAACGACAGCGACGAGTCGAAGAACGCCGCCCCGGGCAGCACGGTGATCGTCTCCTTGCCCGCGTTGATCAGGTCGGGGTCGACCTCGTCCTCGGCGGGGTAGGGGCCGACGCCGAGCACGCCGTTCTCCGAGTGGATCACCACGCGCCGGCCGTCCAGATGAGCGGGGATCAGCGTCGGCAGCCCGATCCCCAGGTTGACGTAGCCGCCGTCGGGCAGCTCACGGGCCGCCCGCGCGGCCATCTCGTCACGGGTCCAGGCCATCTAGACCTCCCTCACAGCCGAGGTGACGGTCCGCTTCTCGACACCCTTGTCGGCGGCCTGCTCCGGAGTGAGCGGCAGCACCCGCCGCACGAACACCCCCGGCAGGTGCACCTCGTCGGGGTCGAGCTCGCACAGCTCCTCGACCTCCGCGATCGTCACCCGGCCCGCCATCGCCGCGAGCGGGTTGAAGTTGCGCGCCGCCTTCGCGAAGACGAGGTTGCCGTACGCGTCCCCCTTCGCGGCCCTGACCAGCGCGAAGTCGGTCACGATGCCGCGCTCCAGCACGTACGGCACGCCGTCGAAATCGCGCACCTCCTTCGGCGGCGAGGCCACGGCCACGCTGCCGTCGGGGTGGTGGCGCCAGGGCAGCCCGCCCTCGGCGACCATCGTCCCCACCCCCGCCGGGGTGTAGAAGGCCGGGATGCCGCAGCCGCCGGCCCGCAGCCGCTCGGCCAGCGTGCCCTGCGGGATCAGCTCGACCTCGACCTCGCCCGCGAGGTACTGCCGGGCGAACTCCTTGTTCTCCCCGATGTACGAGCCGATGACGCGGGCGATCCGGCCGGCGGCCAGCAGCTCCCCGAGGCCCTGCCCGCCGGTGCCGCCGCCGGTGCCGCCGTTCGTGCCGCAGTTGTTCGACACGACGTGCAGCCCGCCGACGCCGCGCTCCAGCACCGCGCGGATCAGCACCGACGGCACACCGGACAGCCCGAAACCGCCCACGGCGAGCGACGCGCCCTCGCCGACGTCGGCCACCGCCTCCGCCGCGCTCCCCACCACCTTGTTCACAGGGCTGTTCACAGGCTCTCCTCGTACGGCAGGCCCACGTAGTTCTCCGCGAGCGTCGTACCCGCCGCGTTCGAGGAGGTGACATAGTCGAGATGGGAGGTCTGCAGCCGCCGGGCGTAGGCGTCGTCGGAGTCGAAGGTGTGCAGCAGCGTCGTCATCCACCACGAGAAGTGCTGCGCCCGCCATACCCGGGGCAGGCAGGCTCGCGAGTAGCCGTCCAGCGCCTCCGCCGAGCCCCCGGCGAAGAACCGGGCCAGCGCCTCGGTCAGCACCCGCACGTCGGCCACCGCCAGGTTGAGCCCCTTCGCGCCGGTCGGCGGCACGATGTGGGCCGCGTCCCCGGCCAGGAACAGCCTGCCGTGCTGCATGGGCTCGGCCACGAAGCTCCGCATGGGCGTGACGCTCCTCTCGATGATCTCACCGGTCGCCAGGGCGAAACCGGGCACGGTCTCCAGCCGGGCCCGCAGCTCGGCCCAGATCCGCTCGTCGGGCCAGGCGGCGACGCCCTCGTCCGGGGCCACCTGGAGGTAGAAGCGGCTGATCTCCGCGGAGCGCATGCTGTGCAGGGCGAAGCCGCGCTCGGTCCGCGCGTAGATCAGCTCCTCCGACGACGGCTTCACCCGGGCGAGGATCCCGAGCCAGGCGAACGGATAGTCCCGGCGATACTCGGTCAGCACGCCGCCCGGGATCGAGTCGCGGGACACGCCGTGGAAACCGTCGCAGCCCGCGATCACGTCGCAGTCCAGCCGCTCGCCGCCGAAGGTGAGGGAGGGCCGGTCGGTGCCGATGTCGTGCAGGGCCACGTCGTCCACCTCGAAGCGGACGTCGCCCCCGGCCGCGAGCCGCGCCGCGATGAGGTCCTTGACCACCTCCTGCTGGCCGTACACGGTGATGCACCGGCCGGGCACCAGCCGCTCGAAGGCGATCCGGTGGCCCGCTCCGCCGTACCGGAACTCGATGCCGTGGTGGGGGAGACCCTCCCGCTTCAGCCGCTCGCCCACCCCCGCCTCGACGAGCGTGTCCACCGTGCCCTGTTCGAGCACCCCCGCCCGCACGCGCCGCTCGACGTACTCCCTGCTCCGGCGTTCCAGCACGACCGACTCGATCCCGCGCAGGTGGAGCAGATGGGAGAGCAGCAGGCCGGCCGGCCCCGCCCCGATGATCCCGACCTGAGTTCGCATGGCCCAAGCATCGGCGGCGCCCGCCGTGCCGCGTAGGCTTTGCTTCCGCCCAGTGGAAGCCGTCAGTGGAAGGAGCCACATGGCCGGCGGCGTGCGCGAATCGGGGCGTTCCGTGACGTCCCGGGCGCTGGCGATCCTCGGCGCCTTCGACGCACGGCACCCGCGGCTCACGCTGACGGAGATCGCCGGACGCACCGGCCTGGCGCTCAGCACCGTCCACCGGCTGGCGGGGGAGCTGGAGGAATGGCGGGCCCTGCGCCGCGGCGCCGACGGGCGCTTCCAGATCGGCCGCCGCCTGTGGGAGCTGGGGCAGCTCGCCCCCGACCCGCTGCAGGAGGTGGCCCGCCCCTGGCTGCAGGAGCTCTTCGGCGAGACCGGCGAGAACGTCCACCTGGCCGTGCGGGACGGGCTGGAGGTCCTCTACGTCGACAAGGTGTACGGCAAGCGGGCCGTGCCGATCCTGTCGCGGACCGGCTCCCGCCTGCCGATGCACCCGACCGGCGTCGGCAAGGCCCTCCTGGCGTACGAACCGGAATGGTTTGTGACGTCCTATCTGTCCCGGCCGCTGGAGCGGCCGACGCCGCACACGATCACCGAGCCGGGACGGCTGGCCCGTGAGCTCGCCCAGGTGCGCGCCCAGGGGTACGCCACGACCCACGAGGAGATGACGCTCGGCTCGTGCTCGGCCGCCGCGCCGGTGCCGGTGGGCGACCATGCGGGAGACAGGCCCGTCGCGGCGGTCGGGATCGTGGTGTCCTCGCGGCGGGTGCGCGAGCTGCCCCGCCTGGTCGACCCGCTGCTGGCCGTCGCGGCCCGCATCGCCGCCGACTACCGGGCCGCCGTCGCGCGGGCCTGACGGCCAGGGTGCGGGACAGGGTGCGGGACCCCGGGCGTTACAGCGGGGTGCAGGTCAGACCGGTCATCCCGAACGTGCCGCCGGTCGAGGAGCCGTTGGCGGTGACGGAGAGACTCCCCCCGGGCGCGATGGTGCCGTTCCAGGACACGTTGGTGGCGGTGACGGTCCGCACGGTCTGGGTCCACTTCGTGGTCAGCAGGGAGAAGAGCTTCTCGTCGCCGGTGAAGGTCCAGTAAAGCCGCCAGCCGTTCAGGGTGGTCGTCCCGGTGTTGACCACTCTGCCCTCCGCCACGAAACCCCCGGGGAAGCTGTGGACGGTCGGGAAGCTGACCGAGCAGGACGCCGTGTCCGCGTGCGCGGCGGGAGCGCCGATGACCGTGGTGGCGGCCAGCGCCGCCGCGGCCACCCAGGCGCTCCGCCTGTTGAAACCGGTTTCACGATACCGCCGTGCCATTCCCTCTCCTCTCGCCGTGCCGGGGGTCTCCGGCGGCTGATTCGATGAACGTCCTTCCGGATTGTCATCACAGCCGGCGGGGAATGTCATGGCCGCAGGCTCAGTACGGGCCGTAGCGCCGCTGTGGGGGTGAACGTTTCATCCGCCGGCACGGCTGGCGTACGGTGAGTGCGAGGGGCATCACAGGCAGCTTCACAGGCAGCGGCGAGGGGGCCGCCATGGACGCCGTCGTGATCGAATCGCTGGAACCGCTGATCGCCGAGTTGCGGTCGCGGGGCTTCGCCGTCGTGGGCCCGGTCGTGCGTGACGGCGCGATCCGCTTCGAGGAGATCGCCTCGGCGGGCCGGCTGGCCCGGGGGGTCACCGACGACCAGGAACCCGGCCGCTACCGGCTGCGGGAGACCGGCGACGAGATGATCTTCTCGTTCGCGGCGAGCCCCGACTCGGCCAAGCGGTACACCCAGCCGCCCCGCCAGGCGCTCTTCCGCATGCGCGGCGAGCGGATCGAGGAGGCGGAGGAGGAGGCCCCCCGGATCGCCCTGCTCGGCGTGCGGGCCTGCGACCTGGCCGCGATCGGCGTGCAGGACAGGGTCTTCCTCGGCGGCCGGCACCCCGACCCGGCCTACCGGCTGCGGCGCGAGGCGCTGCTCCTGGTCGCGGTCAACTGCGCGGTGCCCGGCGGCACCTGCTTCTGCGTCTCGATGGGCACCGGGCCCAGGGTGACGGCGGGCCACGACATCGCGCTCACCGAACTGGCCGCGCCGCACCGGTTCGTCGTGGAGATCGGCAGCGAGCGGGGCGAGGAGATCGTCAGGGCGCTGCCGCGGGCGCCCGCCTCCGCCCGCGACCAGGCGGACGCCGAAGAGGTGTCCCGTACGGCCGCCGGGCGCATGGGCCGCCAGGTGGAGACCGAGGGCATCCAGGAGCGGCTCTCGGCGCACGACTCGCCGCGCTGGCAGCAGGTCGGCGCCCGCTGCCTCACCTGCGCCAACTGCACGATGGTCTGCCCCACCTGCTTCTGCACCACGGTCGAGGACTCCACGTCCCTCGCCGACGGCACGGCCGAGCGGGTCGAGCGCTGGGACTCCTGCTTCACGCTGGGGTTCTCGGAGGTCAACGGGACGCCCGTGCGAGGCTCCAACCCCGGCCGCTACCGTCAGTGGCTGACCCACAAGTTCTCCACCTGGATCGACCAGTTCGGCATGTCCGGCTGTGTCGGCTGCGGCAGGTGCATCACCTGGTGCCCGGTCGGGATCGACGTGACCGAGGAACTGGCGAACCTGCCATGATCTCCCACCCCATGACACCGGTGGTGTATCGGGTGCGCTCCCGCCGCCCGGACCGGGTCGACACGGTGACGCTGACGCTGGAGCCGCTCCGCGGTGACTGCCCGCCGTTCCTGCCCGGGCAGTTCACCATGCTGTACGCCCCCGGGGTCGGGGAGATCCCGGTGTCGATCAGCGGCCGGTCCCGCTCCGGCGGGTACGCCCAGACGATCAGGGCGGTGGGCGCGGTCAGCGCCGCCCTGTGCGGCAAGCGCCCCGGCGAGGTGGTCGGCGTGCGCGGACCGTACGGACACGGCTGGGGCGTGCCCGCCGCGGCGGGCCTCGACGTCGTCGTCGCCGCGGGCGGCCTGGGCATCGCCCCGCTGCGGCCGGTCGTGCGGGCGCTGCTGGCCGGCCGCGACAGGTACGGCCGGGTCAGCGTGATCGCCGGCGCACGGTCGCCCGCGACGCTCATGTACCCCCGGGAGCTGGCCCGGTGGTCCCGGCAGGGCGCCGACGTCCAGGTGATCGTGGACCATCCCGACCACGCGTGGCACGGCCCGGTCGGCCTGGTCACCCGGCTCGTCGACCGGATCGTCTTCGAGCCGCGCCGTACGCACGCGTTCGTGTGCGGTCCCGAGGCGATGATGCGGGCGACGGCGGAGGAGCTGCTGCGGCGCGGGGTCGCCCCCGCACGGGTGGAGCTGTCTCTGGAGCGCAACATGAAGTGCGCCGTGGTCCGCTGCGGCCACTGCCAGTTCGGCCCGCTGTTCGTCTGCGAGGACGGGCCGGTGCTGGGCTACGACCGGGCGGGGCCGATGCTGGCCGTGGCGGAGCTGTGATGGGAGCTGTGATGGACGAGCAGGCGCCGCGCCTCGCGGTCTGGAAGTTCGCCTCCTGCGACGGGTGCCAGCTCACGCTGCTCGACTGCGAGGACGAACTGCTGTCCGTGGCCGCCCGGCTGGAGATCGCCTACTTCCTGGAGGCGTCCAGCGCCCCCGGCCCCGGGCCGTACGACCTGTCGCTGGTGGAGGGATCGATCACCACCCCCGAGGACCTGGAGCGGATCAGGCACGTGCGGCGCGTGTCGAGGCGCCTGGTCACCATCGGCGCGTGCGCCACCGCGGGCGGCGTCCAGGCGCTGCGCGACTTCGCCGGCGTGAAGGAGTTCGCCTCCGTCGTCTACGCCCGGCCCGACTACATCGCCACCCTGGACCGCTCGACCCCGATATCGGCGCACGTGCCGGTCGACTTCGAGCTGCGCGGGTGCCCGATCGACCGGCGGCAGCTGCTGGAGGTCATCTCCGCGTTCCTGGCGGGGCGGCGGCCGGTCGTGCCCGCGCACAGCGTCTGCGTGGAATGCAAGGCCAGGGGCAACGTCTGCGTGATGGTCGCGCACGGCACGCCCTGCCTCGGGCCGGTCACCCAGGCGGGCTGCGGCGCGCTGTGCCCGTCCTTCAACCGGGGCTGCTACGGCTGCTTCGGCCCGATGGAGAGCCCCAACGCCGCCGGGCTGAACCACTGGCTGCGCGGGCTGGGGATGAGCACCCCCGAACTGGTGCGGATCTACCGGACCTACCACGCCACCACCGAGCCCTTCCAGAGGGCGGCCGAGGAAGCCGAGGAGCACGGGTGACCCACAAGACGGTGCGGATCGGCGGCCTCACCCGGGTGGAGGGCGAGGGCGGGCTGGTCGTGCACGCCCGGGACGGCCGGATCACCGGCCTGGAGCTGCGGATCTACGAGCCGCCCCGGTTCTTCGAGGCGCTGCTGCGCGGGCGCGGCCACACCGAGCCCCCCGACATCACCGCGAGGATCTGCGGCATCTGTCCCGTGGCGTACCAGATGAGCGCCTGTCAGGCGATCGAGGCCGCCTGCGGCGCGGAGGTGACCGGCCCGCTGCGGGACCTGCGGCTGCTGCTCTACTACGGCGAGTGGATCGAGTCGCACGCGCTGCACGTCTACCTGCTGCACGCGCCCGACTTCCTCGGGTACGACAGCGGCATCGCGCTGGCCGCCGACCGCCGTGACCTGGTCGAGCGCGGCCTCGCGCTGAAGAAGGCCGGAAACGAGCTGATCGCGGTCATCGGCGGGCGGCCCATCCACCCCGTGAACGTCCGGGTCGGCGGCTTCTACCGGGTGCCCGCCCGGGCCGAGCTGGCCCCCGTCGCCGAGCGCCTGCGCCGCGCCCGCGACGACGCCCTGGCCACCGTCGCCTGGGTGGCCGGGTTCGACTTCCCCGACGTCGAGCACGACTACCGGTTCCTCGCCCTCAGCCATCCGGAGGAGTACGCGATTCTCTCCGGCGGTGTGGCGACGGGAGACGGGCGGGGCACGCCGGAGGGCTTCGCGGTCGAGGACTGGCCGGAGCACGTGATCGAGGAACAGGTGCCCCATTCGACGGCGCTGCACGCGCGGCTGGACGGCGAGAGCGGCTACCTCGTCGGGGCCCTCGCCCGCTACGCGCTCAACGCGGCACGGCTGTCCCCGCTCGCGCGGGAGGCGGCCGCCGCCGCCGGCCTCGGGCCCGTGTGCCGCAACCCCTTCCGGGCCATCGTCGTACGCGCCGTGGAGATCGTGCACGCGTGCGACGAGGCGTTGCGGATCCTGGACGGCTACACCGAGCCCGACCGGCCCTCGGTGCCGGTCGAGCCGCGCCCCGGCGTCGGCCACGGCGCGTCGGAGGCCCCGCGCGGCACCCTCTACCACCGCTACCGGCTGGACGAGGACGGCCTCGTCGCGGAGGCGGACATCGTGCCGCCCACCGCGCAGAACCAGGCGCGGATCGAGGAGGACCTGCGTGACCTGCTCGCGCCCCGTCTCGCCCCGGGCCTCGACCCGCCCGAGACGGAGCTGGCCGCCCTGTGCGAGAGGGCGATCCGGAACCACGACCCCTGCATCTCCTGTTCCGCCCACTTCCTCGACTTCCGCCTGGATCGCGGGTGAACGCGGGTGAGTACGGAGGACACGGTCGTCGTCGGCCTGGGCAGCGATCTGCGCGGGGACGACGCGGCGGGCCTGGCGGTGGCCCGGCTGCTCGGCGACGCGCCGCCGCCCGGCGTCGCCGTGGAGGCCTGCGGGGACGCCGCCGCGCTGGTCGAGGCGTGGTCGGGCGCCGCACTGGCGATCGTGGTCGACGCCGTCCGCACCGGCGCGGCCCCCGGCACCGTGCACCACCGCCTGCCGGACCTCCCGGCGTCACTCCCGGCGGCGGGATGGCACGGCGGCACCCACTCGCTCGGCCTCGTGGACGCCGTCGACCTCGGCCGGGCCCTCGGCCGCCTGCCGGGCGAGCTCGTCGTCGTCGGCATCGAGGGCGGTGACTTCACACCGGGGGCGCCGATGACCCCGCCCGTCCTGGCCGCGGTCCGCCGTACGGCTCGTGAGCTGCGGGAACGGCTGTCCCGGGAGCGGCGTGCCGGACGTCGAAGGTGATCCGCGGCGGCACGCGCAGCGTGGTGTAGAGCGCACAGTGCTCCAGGACGGACAGGAACGAGGCCCGCAGGCCCTCCGGAAGGCTGGGGGCCTCCACGGACAGCTCCACACGGTCGATCCGCCCGGGGCAGACGCCCAGGTCGTACCGCGCGGTGACGCCGACTCCCGCCGGAAGCTGACGCTGGCGCAGGAAGCGTTCGGCACAGTGCGCGATGCCCGCGGCCAGCCCGCCCACGAACAGCTCGACCGGCGTGGGGCCGGTGTCGCTCCCGCCGACGTCCCTGGGCTGGTCGGACCGGACGGCGTGCCGGCGGATGTGGACGTCGAAACGGCCGGCTCCGTGCCAGGCGACCTGGATGACCCCGTCACGCTGTCCAGCCGGCATGACCCACCCCCTGTTTCGAGTATCTCCGGGCGATCGGGGCCGCCGAGGGCTGGCGCTGGTAAGAAGCCCGTCGTGACCTGGTAAAGAGCTGCTGTCCGAACTGTCCTTGTTTGCGACACTTTCAGGTGTGGCCCACATGCTGCGGCGGGGACGAGGGTGAGCGCGGTGATCCCGCTGTGATCCCGCGGACGCGCCTGGACGAGCTGCTGACCGAGCTGCACGGGCGGCTGCAGGCGGTCCTGGTGACGCGCGACCGGGTGCAGGCGCTGCTGGAGGCCGTCGTCTCGGTGGGCGGGGACCTCGATCTCGAAACCGTCCTGCGGCGCATCGTCGAGACCGCCACCACCCTGGTCGACGCCAGGTACGGCGCGCTCGGCCTGATCGGGGAGGACAACACCCTGGCGCGGTTCGTGCCCGTCGGGATGAGCGAGGAGGAGATCGCCCGCATCGGGCACTGGCCCCACGGGCTGGGCCTCCTCGGCCTGCTGATCAAGGAGCCCCGGACGCTGCGGCTGCCCGACATCTCCCGGCACCCCGAGTCGTACGGCCTCCCACCCGGCCATCCCCCCATGCGCGGCTTCCTCGGCGTCCCCGTACGCGTGCGGGGCGAGGTGTTCGGCAACCTCTACCTCACCGAGAAACGCGGGGGAGGGGAGTTCGACGCGGACGACGAGGCGATCGTCGTCGCCCTCGCGGGAGCCGCCGGGGTGGCCATTGAGAACGCCCGCCTCTACGAGGAGACCCGCCGCAGGGAGACCTGGCTGCAGGCGTCGGGCGAGATCACGACCAGCCTGCTGTCCGGCGCCGAGACGCCGCGCGTGCTCACGCTGATCGCCCGCCGCGCCCGGCAGATGGCCGACGCCGACACCATGGCGATCCTGCTGCCGGACACCGGCGGGCGCACGCTCCGGGTCGCGATCGCCGACGGCGCTCTCGCCGAGACCTGCGCGGCGGCGCGCCGGATCCCCGTCGACGGCACGCTCGCCGGGCAGGCCTTCACCCTGGCCGAGCCCCGCATGGCGGCGGACGCCGCCGATGAGGACGAGGGCCCGGTGTGCGCCGTGCCGCTGGGCGCCCCGGGGGCCGTACGCGGGGTGCTGTGGCTCGGCCGGCGGCCCGGCCGCATCCCGTTCAGCCGGTCGGAGATGTGCATGCTCCACGCCTTCGCCGGGCACGCGGCGGTCGCGCTGGAACTGGCCGAGGCGCGCAAGGACGCCGAGCGGCTCGGCCTGCTCGAAGACCGCGACCGCATCGCCAGGGACCTGCACGACGTGGTCATCCAGCGGCTGTTCGCGATCGCGATGACCCTGATGGGCGCCGCGCGGCTGGTCGAGCGCCCGGAGACGTCCGCCCGCCTGCGGTACGCGATCGACGAACTCGACGGCACGATCCGGGAGATCCGCTCCACGATCTTCGCGCTGCAGACCCCCGCCGGTGATCCCGGGCTGCGCGCCCGGCTCGTCGCGCTGGTCGAGAGCGCGCGGGCGCAGCTCGGCTTCCTGCCCGCCCTGCGGCTGGACGGCGGGCTCGACACCCGCGTCCCCGCCGGCATCGGCGAGCACCTGCTGGCGGTGGTGCGCGAGGGCCTGTCGAACGTCGTCCGGCACGCCCGCGCGACCCGCACCACGGTGGGCGTCCGCGTGGACGGCGACCGGCTGACGCTGTCGATGGAGGACGACGGGATCGGCATCCCGGCCCAGGGCCGCCGCAGCGGCCTGCTCAACCTGCGGGAACGGGCCGAGGCCCTCGGCGGGAGCTGCACGGCCGGGCGTGGCCCGGCCGGGGGCACCTGCCTGAGCTGGAGCGTTCCGCTACCGCCACCTGGAGAGGCAACCGATGAGGACTAGTTTCGCCGACCGCCCGATCGTGGCGGGCACCGACGGCACGGCCCACGCCGCCCTGGCCGTGGAGTGGGCGGCCGACGAGGCCCACCGGCGGGGCCTGCCCCTGCGGGTGGTCCACGCCGCCGACCGCCTGCCGTACGACACCCCCCGCTATCCGATTCCCGACTGCTACGACCGGATGATCCCGTCCGGCCGGCAGGTGCTCGACCACGCCGAGAAGGTCGCCCGGGACCGGTGGCCCGGCCTGGAGGTGACCACGGAACTGGCCGACGGGCGGCCCGGCCGCGTGCTGCGCGAGCAGGCCCGCCGCGCCGCCGAACTGGTGCTGGGCGGCCACGGGCCGGTCGGCGGCCGGCTTGCCGGTCACGTGGACGTGCCGGTCGTCGTCGTACGCCCGGCGTCTCCCGGCGCCGGCGCGGAGATCGTGGCCGGATTCGACGGTTCGCACGCGGCGACGCCCGCGCTCGCGTACGCCTTCGAGGAGGCCCGGCTGAGCGGGCACCGGCTCAGGGTCGTCTGCGCCTGGGAGCCGCCGATCTCCTCCGGGCCCAGGATCGCCGTGGACACCGGCGAGATCGGGCGGATCAGGGAGGACCAGGCGCGGCGCCTGCTGACCGCGTGGCGGGACAGGTTCGCCGACGTCGAGACCGAACTCGACATGGTCCGCGCCCACCCGGTCGCCGCGCTCGTCGACGCCTCGGCCCGGGCCGCCCTGCTCGTCGTCGGCTCCCACGGCAGGAACGCCCTCACCGCGGCCGTGCTCGGCTCGGTGAGCCGGGCCATGCTCGAACACGCCCGCTGCCCGGTGGCCGTCGTACGGCACGCCGCCTGACGGCACCGGTGTCAGCGGCGGGCCGGCCGTATCCCGGGAGCCGCCCGCTCCAGCAGGTCGGCCACGTGCTCGGGCCCCTGGCCCTCGGGGCCGCGCAGGTCGATCTCCCCGTTCCGCACGCTCACCTCCCACGTCTCGGAGGGGTAGCGCTCGCGGAGCGCGGCGAGGACCGCGTCGCGAAGCTCGGCGTCCGACCTGGCCAGCAGCGCCATGAGGTCCCGGCGGCTGACGATCCCGACGACCCGCTCGTCCCGCAGCACCGGAACGCTCTTGATCCTCCTGGCGATCATCAGGTCGGTCAGCACCGCCGTGTCGGTGGTCTCCTCGACCGTGCTGACCTGCCGTGACATGACGTCCGCCACCGTGGCCGGAGCGGACACTCCGGGCGTGAAGGCGCCGCACAGCAGGTCGATCTCGCTGACCATTCCGACCAGCTCGCCGTGGTCCCCGAGCACGGGAGCGGCCGTGATGTCGTGGTCGTACAGCACCCGGATCGCCCGTCGGACCGTGTCACCCCGGCCCAGCGTGATCGCCGGGCTGCTCATGACCTCACCGGCGAGCATGGCCACCTCCCCCTCGTGCGTCCTGGCTTCTTTCATCCTCCCCCGGGTGGCGCCGGAGTCGCCGGGCCGCAGGTCCCCGCAGGTCGGGACGTTCGGCACCTGCGCCGGGCCGCGTCCGGTGGTCCGATGGAGTGGCGGACGCGCGTGCCCCGCAGAGAGCCGGGTGCGCCGCCGCGGGAGGTGGACGACGATGACCGTGGAAGCCATGACCGCCGCCGACGTGATGAGCCGCGTGCTGGTGACCGTGAAGCCGGACGAGTCGCCGCTCATGGCCTGGGAGCTCATGCGCCGCGGGTCGATGCACCATCTGCCCGTCGTGGACTCCGGGTCCCACATCATCGGCGTGCTCACCCGGGAGGACATCGCCGCTCACTGGTCCGGCGGCCCGGCCGAGCAGTCGAGCGCCCAGGTGCGGCAACTGCTCGGAGGGCGCAGGTGTCCGCACGTGCCGCCGGACGAGCCGCTGCCCGGGGTGGCGGCCGCCATGCTGGAGTCGGAGGTGGACGTGGTGCCCGTCATCGGGGCCTCCGGCATGCTGAAGGGCATCGTCACCGTGACCGACCTGCTGGCGGCGGTGGCGGGCAGGCGCGTGGTCGTGCAGGACGCGGACTCCTCGGCGGGCCTGTTCCGGCTGGAGCCGGTGCTCCCGCCCAAGCCGTCGTCGCGGGCGGACTGACGTCCCGCGCTGTTGCACAATGGGGGCCATGCGCAACTCGGTGGTGATCTTCTCGTGAGTGCCCGTATCGACCATGCCGTCACCTCGGGCACGTTCAGCCTGGACGGCCAGACCTTCGACGTCGACAACAACGTGTGGGTGCTCGGCGACGACGCCGAATGCGTCGTGTTCGACGCGCCCCACGACGTCAAGGCGATCACCGACCTGATCGCCGGCCGGCGGGTCCTGGCGATCCTGGCCACCCACGCGCACGACGACCATGTCCGGGTCGCTCCGGACCTGGCCGACGCCACCGGGGCGCCCGTCCTGCTGCACCCGGCCGACCTGCCGCTCTGGCGGCTCACCCACCCTGACCGGGAGCCCGGCGGCGCCCTGTCCGACGGGCAGATCATCGAGGTCGCCGGGACCCGGCTCGAAGTGCTGCACACACCGGGCCACGCCCCCGGCGCCTGCTGTTTCCACGCGCCGGACCTGGGGGTCCTCTTCACCGGCGACACCCTCTTCCAGGGCGGCCCCGGAGCCACCGGGCGCTCGTTCTCCGACTTCGGGGTCATCATCGGGTCGATCCGCGACCGCCTGCTGACTCTGCCGCCCGAGACCGTCGTGCACACCGGCCACGGCGACAGCACGACCATCGGCGCCGAGCAGCCCCACCTCGACGACTGGATCCGCCGAGGCCACTGATTCCGTACGGAACGCCGAGGGGAAACGGACCGACCGAAAGTGACGCCTTTAACCTTGACGTAACTTTTGGCCAGTGTCATAGTCGGGAAATCAACCCCAATTCCATTCCCTCGTCTATGGCAGTCGACGATGTTAGCGCAAACATTGTTAGCGCTAACATCGGATGTGATCCGAGCAGGATGCATGGAGGAACGTTCCAACATGTCGAAACCCCCCATCGGGCCCACACGCCGGAAGACCTTCGCGGCGATCGCGGCGATCACGGCGGCGCTGGCCGGCGGCACGTTCGCGATGGCGCCCACGGCGCAGGCGGCGCCCCCGCCGGTCAGGCCGCAGGGCCCGTGTGACATCTACGCCGCCGGCAACACCCCCTGCGTGACCGCCCACAGCACCACCCGGGCGCTGTACGCCTCCTACGACGGCCCGCTCTACCAGGTCAGGAGGATGTCGGACAACAGGGTCAGGGACATCGGGGTCGTCGCCCCCGCCGGCGGGGCGTACCCCGACGCGGGCGGATACGCCGACGCCGACAGGCAGGACTCGTTCTGCGAGGACACGATCTGCCTGATCACCACGATCTATGACCAGTCCGGCAAGGGTAACCACCTCTACCAGGCGCCTCCCGGCACCTTCCGGGGCCCGGCCGTCGGCGCGTTCGACACCCTCGCGAT
This sequence comes from Microbispora amethystogenes, assembly GCF_016863015.1. Lineage (GTDB taxonomy): Bacteria > Actinomycetota > Actinomycetes > Streptosporangiales > Streptosporangiaceae > Microbispora > Microbispora amethystogenes. The sequence goes on from NZ_BOOB01000045.1 coordinate 79,369, forward strand.
CGCGGACATGGCGCCGATCACGCTCGGCGGCCACCGGGTGTACGGCACCTACATCATGCCGGGCATGGGGTACCGCAACAACAACGCCACCGGCCTCGCGAAGGGGGACGAGCCGGAGGGCATCTACTACGTCATCGACGGCAAGCACTACGACAGCGGCTGCTGCTTCGACTACGGCAACTCCTCGACGAACGGCCGCGCCGTCGGCACCGGCACCATGGAGACGACCTACTTCGGCACCGCCACCGCGTGGGGGAGCGGCAGCGGACCCGGTCCGTGGATCATGGCCGACATGGAGGCGGGCCTGTTCTCCGGATACAACGCGAAGCAGAACCCGGCCGACCCGACCGTCGACTCCTGGCGGTTCGTCACCGCCGTCGTCGACGGCGGCGGCGGGAACCAGTGGGACCTGCGCGGCGGCAACGCGCAGGAGGGCCCGCTGACGACCTACTACAGCGGAATCCGCCCCGGCTCGTTGACCAACGCCGGCTACTACCCCATGCACAAGAAGGGCGCCGTCCTCCTGGGCACCGGGGGTGACAACGGCAACGGCTCGTCCGGCACGTTCTACGAGGGCGTGATGACGACGGGCTATCCGTCGGAGGCCACGACGGACGCGGTGCAGGCCAACATCGTGGCCGCCAGGTACGACGTGCAGCGGGTTGCCCTGTCGCGGACCACGACCTTCACCCCGAACTCGTCGCAGGATGTCACCGAGACGTTCACGAACACCACGGGGGAGGCCGCGCTGAACGTCAACCTCGGCCTGGCCGGGCCCAGGAAGTGGACCGTCCGGGTCAAGGGCACCAACGACACGTCCGCGACGTTCGCCCGGGTCGAGCCGGGTGAGAGCGTGCAGGCCACCTTCACGGTCACCTCGCCGGCGGAGCCCGGCGCCGGCTTCCTGGTCGGCGAGGCCAAGCACGTCAACTCCGCCGGCCGGAACAGGCAGTCCGCGGAGATCACCCAGACGGTGCGGAACGCCCTCCCGATCAGGATCAACGAGGTTCGCTTCCGCACCAGCGGCAATTCGACCGACCAGTTCGTCGAGCTCTACAACGCCTCGGACAGCGAGGCCGACCTCTCCGGCTGGACCCTGACCAACACCCCGAGCGGTGCGGCCGCCACCACCCTGGCACGGATCCCGGCCGGGACGAAGCTCGCGAGCGGCGACTACTACCTGCTCGGCCTGTCCGGATCGGGAGTGGCGGCTCCGGTGAGCAAGGGTGCGACCACCCTCAACCTCAGGAGCACGACCGGCTTCGCGGCCGGCCAGCAGATCGAGATCGGCACCGGCTCCAAGCGGGAGACCCGTACCATCCAGCAGGTCGGGACCGCGGCCACCGCGGCGACGACGCTGTTCATCCCCGTCTCCACGGGGCCGTGGCTCACGATCCCCCGCGGCTCGTCCAACGTGCCGGTCACGAACGCGAACGGCTTCGCGGTCGGCGACCGGATCAGCATCGACTCGGGCGAGAACTACGAGCCGGCCACGGTCACCGCGGTCGGCAAGGCGTCCACCCAGACGACCCTGTCGGCGGCGGCGCCCGTGGGCGCGACCAACATCAAGGTCGCGGCCGACGCCAACATGACGGCCGGTGACACCCTGACGGTGGACACGGGCGAGAACAAGGAGGAGGTCACGGTCGCCGCCGTCGGCACCACCGGCGCGAACGGCACGGGCGTCGACCTCGCCGCCCCGCTGCGGCTCGCCCACGAGCAGGGCGTGGACGTGTCCGACCGCGGGACGGGTATCAGCTTCTCGCCGCGGACGAAGGAGCCGCACACGAGCGGCGTGGCCGTGCAGGCGCTCGGCGGCGGCATCACCCTCGACCGTCCGCTCGACAACGACCACGAGATCGGCGCGGCCGTGGTCAATCCTCTGGTCACGATGACCGGCTACCAGGGGCAGCCGGCGCCCGACCAGTGGTTCGGCGGCGCCCTGTCCACCAGTGCCGGTTCGATCGCGCTGCGGGACGCCTCCGGCGAGGTGGTCGTCGACGCCATCGTCTACGGCTCCCAGCAGAGCAGTTCGAGCGGCAACGGGACCATCACCAGCCCCGAGCTCGCCGTCCTGGAAGGTGACCAGGGCGGAGGCGGCTGCATCGCGGTGGTGGCGGGCGCGGCCGCCGGCGCCGGACGGAGCAACGCCCGCCGGCCCAACGGAAACGACACCGACAGTCTCTGCCGCGATTTCGTCACCAGCAACGTGCCCACCCCCGGTGCGGCCAACGCGATGTGACCTGACCGGTCGCTGACCGCTTCCGGTGCCCGCCGCGAACAGCAGGCACCGGAACCGGCGGCCCGGCCCGTACGCGGGCAGTGCGAGCGGACGACCACAGGCGGAAGGCGCCTGTGGTCGTCCGTCTGTTTCCGCCCGTCTGTGTTCACCCGGCCGTGGCGGAGGAGATCGGGGAGCCTAGCGCGGGGCGGCGCGCACGCCGGTCACGGCGAACCGTTCGACGTCGGCGATGTGACCGCCGGTACTCGCCACGATGGTGACCGTCTGCCCTGGGGCGGCACGGAAGTCGAGGGTGGCGGACCACGGGCGGTTCTCGCCCCCCGCCGAGACGCAGCAGCGCTCGCCGATCGGGCCCGTGCCCCCGGCCACGCGCGCCTGTAGCCGGATGCTCTCGTCCACGCCGGTGATCGTGCCGCCTGCCTTCACGGGCGAGGAGACCGAGCTGCCGTACCGGGGAGCGGTGAGGGAGAAGGTGGTGTCGTCCGTGCCCACCACCTCCCAAGGGGCGTCCGTACCTGTGCCGAACTTCACCAGGTGGATGACGGCGGCGATGCCGGGACGACCGCCGCCCTCGCCGCGGATGCCGACGGAGACGCGGGCGCGCACGCCGTCGACCTTGCTGTCGACCAGTTGGTCGATGCCCTTGAAGCCCAGGTATCCCTGGGTGAAGGCCAGCGCGGTCTGTCCGGCGTCGAGATGCCAGGGCTGGTGCCCGCCCGCCCGGTAGCCCTCCTGCCAGGCGCGCACCTGCTTCTCGTCGGTGAACGGCCACAGCGGCTGGTAGCGCCCTGCCACCAGGGGGGCGCCGGAAGAGGTGCCGGGGACAGGGGAGGGAGCCGGCGTGCCGGGCGCGGTCGCCGATGGCTCTGCGAAGGACGAGCCGGACGACGGGCCCGAGGACGCGGCGGCGAACGTGGCGGCGGGGGACGACCCGGAGCCCGTACCGCACGCCGCCGCCAGGAACCCGAGCGCGGCCAGTGCCGCAGCCAGTACGGCGGGCGGCCGACGGCGGATCCGGCAGGGTGCGGACGGCGGGCCGGACATGACCCCGCCAGCGGCAGGTGGACGGTGGAGAATCCGGCCAGAGGCCGGCGCAGGACCGGGCAGTGCAGAGCCGGGCAGGGGCGCGGCCGGGCGCGGCTCGCTCCACGACCGGTGAGTTGCGTCAGTCCTGTCACCACACGGCATTCCGCCAGGCACGATGCTCGCTCCCGCCAGAGACGTTTCCTGACAGAGAGCATGCCCGCCGAAAGGCTCTCGATCCATCAAGTTCGCGATGTCCGGCGGCCCCACGGCCCAGGAGGCACGGCAGGCGGCGGAAGTCCCGGGGTGAAGGGACTTTCGACTGCTGCGGGACGGGCAGCGGACACGGTGCGATGGTCGGCGGGAGCGGTGTCCGCGCGCCGCGAGCCACACGACATCCGCGAACACCGCGAGCCGCTGAGCACAGGGAGGAAACGGACCATGACCGGACTGGTCGCCGCCGTCGACGGATCGAAGCCCGCGACGGCGGCGCTGGAGTGGGCGGCGGACGACGCGCGGCGCAGGGGAGCCGCGCTGCGGATCGTCCATGTACGCGAGCCGTGGGCGCACCAGTACCCGTTCCACGCCGTGGAGGGGTTCGCCGACTCGTACGGCGAGTTCTGCGAAGGGGTGCTCGCCGCGGCCGCCGAGCGCGCGCACGAGGTCGCCCCCGACCTGGAGGTGACGACGGAACTCGCCGAGGGGACGGTCGTGGAGACGTTGCGCGCCGCGTCGGCCGGGGCCGACGCGCTCGTGGTCGGCAGCCGGGGGACGGGCGGCTTCTCCGGCCTGGTCCTCGGGTCGGTCGGCCTCGGCCTCACCGGGCACGCCCCGGTCCCCGTCGTGGTCGTACGCAGACCGCACCGCGACGAGTATCACGAGGTCGTCGTCGGTTTCGACGGATCGCCTCACTCGGAGGCCGCGCTGGAGTTCGCCTTCGAGGAGGCGCGGGCGCGCCGGGCCCGGGTGCACGCCGTGTACGCGTGGGAGGCACCGATCTTCTCTCCCTTCGCCACCGGCTACACCGCGACGATGCACGAGGTCTTCGACGAGGAGTCGCGCTCGGCCCGGCTGCGGCTGGCGCCGTGGCGCGAGAAGCACCCGGACGTCCCGCTCGTCGAGTCGGCGGTCTTCGGGCACCCGGTCCCCGCACTCGCGGAGGCGTCGCTCGTCGCCGACCTCGTCGTCGTCGGGTCGAGGGGGCTGGGCGGTGTGCGCGGCGCGCTGCTCGGCTCGGTCAGCCACGCCGTGCTGCACCGCGCGCACTGCCCGGTCGCGGTCGTACGGCTCCCGGAGGGAAAACGGTGAGGCGTGAAAAATCTACAACGTAAAGGCTTCGCCGCTGCGCAGACCTCCACGCCGAGTCCCGTGACCTGCGGCGACATCGCCGGGCGAGAGCGTGGGAATGCCGATGTCATGGACGTCGAGGCGGGCACGTACGCGCTGGGGCCCAGGTCGGGGCGGCTGCTGGTCCTCACCGGCCGCGCCGGTCTCGGTGCGAAGGCCGGGCATGACCTGACGATCGAGGTCACCAGATGGCGGGGAGAGGCGGTGGTGACGCCGGGCGACCCGGCGGCCTCCCGGGTCTCGCTGGAGGCCGAGACGGCCTCGATGCGGGTCAGGGAGGGCACGGGCGGGGTCAAGCCGCTCACCGACTCCGACCGGGTCGAGATCGAGAAGAACATGCGGGAGAAGGTCCTCATGCCGGCCCGGCATCCCACGATCACGTTCCGGTCGACGCGGGTCGAGGGCGACCCCGAAGCGTTCCGCGTCGAGGGCGACCTGACCATCGCGGGCGTCACCCGGCCGGTCGCGGTCGAGGGAGCGCTCGCCGGCGGGCGGGCACGCGGCCGGGCGACCGTCGTGCAGTCGGAGTGGGGCATCCGCCCCTACTCCGCGTTCTTCGGCGCGCTCAGGCTGCGCGACGAGGTCGAAGTGATCTTCGACGTACGGCTCGTGCCGGGCTGAGGGACCGATCGGGCACCATGGAGGGGTGAACCGGCTTCAGATGGCGCAAGCCACCCAGCAGACCAGCGAGCACACGAGCGAGCGGACCGCCGAGCGGTGGAGCATGCTGGCCGATCTCGTGGCGGACGGCGACGTGGTGGTGCTCAGCGGGGCGGGCCTGTCCACCGAGTCCGGCATCCCGGACTACCGCGGCGAGACCGGACGCAGGCGCAGAGCCGACCCGATGACCTACCACACCTTCGTGAGCAGCGCCTCCGCTCGCCGGCGCTACTGGGCCCGCAGCCACCTCGGCTGGCGGCACATCGTCGACGCCGCTCCCAACGCCGGTCACCGCGCCGTCGCCGAACTGCAGCGCCGCGGGCTCGTCTCCGGGATCATCACGCAGAACGTGGACGGCCTGCACGAGGCGGCCGGCGCGCACGGGGTGATCGAACTGCACGGCAGCCTGCACCGGGTCCGCTGCCTCGGCTGCGGCCACCGCGGCGCCCGCCACGAACTGGACCGGCGGCTGCGGGCGGAGAACCCCGGCTGGCACTCCCGCACCGCGCTGATCAATCCCGACGGCGACGCCGTGCTGACCACCGCCGAGATCGAGACGTTCCGTACGGTGGACTGCGAGGGCTGCGGCGGTGTGCTCAAACCCGACGTGGTGTTCTTCGGCGAGAACGTCCCGCCGTCGCGGGTGCAGGAGTGTTACGCGCTGACCGAGCGGGCCGGCCTGCTGCTGGTCCTGGGGTCATCGCTGACCGTGATGTCCGGTTATCGGTTCGTACGGCATGCCGCCGCCCGCTCGATCCCCGTCGCGATCATCAACCAGGGGCCGACCCGGGGCGACGGCGAGGCGCTGATCACCTTCGACGCCCCGCTCGGCCCGGCCCTGACCACCCTTCAGGCCGACCTGGCCTAGAGGAGCACGGAGGGCGCGCGGGTCAGCTCCAGGGGAGGGCGGCGCGGCGGGCCCAGTAGGTCTCCGGGTCCTCCGCCAGCCCGGCCAGCGTCTCCTCGGCCTCGTCGTCCCAGGCGACGTCGAGCGCGGCGAGGTTCTCGCCGAGCTGGACGGCCGTGGCCGCGCCGCTCAGCACGGTGCCCGCCCACGGGCGGGCGAGCACGGCGGCCAGCGCGAGGGCGTCCGGGGTGACGTCCCGCTCGCGGGCCGCGCGGGCCAGGGCGGGCGGCGCGCCGCGAGCCGTCAGCCGGCCGTTGGCCACGCCCTCCTTGACGATGACGCCCAGCCCGGCGGCGTGCGCCCGGGCCAGGGCCTCGCCCGCCGAACGCTCCAGCAGGTTCCACGTCGACTGCACGGTGTCGAACACGCCCGTCGCGACCGCCTTGTCGATCGTGCCGGCCTGTGCGGGCCCGGTGGTGGACAGGCCGACGGCGACGCCCCGGTCGCGCAGCGCACGCAGTTCGCCGAGCACGTCCTCGTCGTCGAGCACCCCGCTGCCGGTCGTGGCGGAGTGGATCTGGTAGAGCGACAGGCGGTCGCCGAGCAGCGCCAGCGTCTCGCCGAGCTGGCGGCGCAGCCGCGCGGGCGACAGATCCTTCACCTCGTGGCGATCGGCGTCCATCCGCCAGCCGCCCACGTACTCGTACCCCCACTTGGAGCCGACGACGACCTCCCGCGCGGGGACGCCCCGGTCGGCGAGCCAGCCCGCGAGGAACTCCTCGGCGCGCCCGTACGAGCGCGCGGTGTCGAAGTAGCGCACGCCGGCCGCCCAGGCGGCGTCCAGCACCTCCCAGGTGCGCGCCCGCATCGCCGCGACGTCCCGGCCAGGCCCGAGGTCCTCGTCGCGCCCGAGCGTGATGTACGCGGGACGCCCGAGCGCGGCGAGCCCGAGACCCATCGGGGTGACCTGAAGGCGGCTGCGGCCCAGCGGCCGCCGGAGCATCTCGTGCACGATGCCCAACGTTAGTGGACCTCCGCGATCGGGTACGCCGACAGGCCCGGCCTGCCCGACGACGCACCCGAGCCAGAGGCGGTGGGAGCATGACGGAACCGGTGGCGGCGCGTCCGTGCGCCGCGGACGTGCTCGCCCGTACGCGCGACCTGCTCGATCCCGCGCTGCGCCGCGCGGTGGGGACGCTGCCGCCGTCGATGCGCCGCGTGGCCGGCTACCACTTCGGCTGGTGGGACGCCCGGGGGCGACCGACCGGCGGCGCGGGTGGCACAGGAGGCGGGGGCGGCGGCAAGGCGCTGCGACCGGCGTTCACGCTGCTGGCGGCGGAGGGCGCCGGGGGAGAGACGACGGCGGCGCTGCCCGCCGCCGTCGCGGTGGAACTGGTGCACAACTTCTCGCTGATCCACGACGACGTGATGGACGGCGACCGGGTCCGCAGGCACCGGCCCACCGCCTGGGCCGTGTTCGGGCGCGCCCAGGCGATCCTGGCCGGCGACTCGCTGCTGGCGCTGGCGTTCGCCGTGCTCGCCACCGGGACAGGCAGCGGGCCGGACGGTGGGACGGACGGCGTGCCGGTGCTGGCTGCGCGGGTCCAGTCGCTGCTGGACGGCCAGAGCGCCGATCTCGACTTCGAGGAACGCGCCGAGGTGGGCTTGGAGGAGTGCGTGCGGATGGCGGAGGGCAAGACCGCGGCCCTCTTCGGGTGCGCCTGCGCCCTCGGCGCGTCGTACGGCGGCGCCACCCCGAGTCAGTCGGTGCTGCTGGAGGCGTTCGGCGCACGCGTGGGCCTGGCCTTCCAGATCGTGGACGACCTGCTCGGCATCTGGGGCGATCCGGCGGCCACCGGCAAACCGGTGCACTCCGACCTGCGCAACCGGAAGAAGTCCCTGCCGGTCGTCGCCGCACTGGCCTCGGGCACCCCGGCGGGGGCCGCGCTCGCCGCCCTGTACCGCCGTCCCCTCGCGGAGCCCGACCTGGCGCGGGCGGCGCGGCTGGTGGAGGAGGCGGGCGGGCGTGCCTGGAGCCTCGCCAGGGTGGACGGCCTGCTGGACGAGGCGCTGGAGTCGCTGCGGGCGGCGGGGCTGACGCCGGAGGCGACGGCGGGGCTGGAGGCGCTGGCCCGGCTGGCCGCCGACCGCGACCGCTGAGACGCCCCGGGTGCTCTGAGTGCTTGCGGGCCCGGGGGGCTCACGGGTGCCCGGGGTGCTCAGCCGAAGGTGAGCACGACCTTGACTTCGTTCTCCCGCCTGTCGTAGGCGTCCGCATAGCGGTGCAGGGGCACCCTCCGGGAGATCAGCCGGGCGAGCCAGTCGCGGTTCGACACGGCGAGGGCGCCGGCCGCGGCGGTGAAGTGGCGGAGGTTGGAGTCGATCGTCCCGATGACCACGGCGTTCTCCAGGACCATCTCGCGGTTGAGCGTGCCCACGTCCACGGTGATCCGGCGGGAGCCGGGGGTGACCCCGGTCAGGCAGACGATCCCGTACGGACCGATCGTGGAGAGGGCGCCGGTGAAGACCTCGGCCGCGCCGCAGGCCTCGACGACCACGTCCGGCCGGAGCGCCGTCATCACGTCCTCGATCCAGCCCGTGTGGTAGGTCGCGCCGAGATCGGCGACCAGCTCCGGTTTGGGCCCGCTCTTGACGAAGTCGAACACATGCACGTCGAGACCGCGCTGGACGCCGAGCAGGGCGGCGAGCATGCCGAACGGTCCCCCGCCGGTGACCAGCACCCGGCGCGGCTCGAACCAGGACCGTGTCCCGATCTTCTCGATCTGCTCCCAGGCCTTGGCGACCACCGACGCCGGCTGCAGCAGCACGCCCGTCTCGCCGAGACCCGAGTCGAGACGTACGGCGCAGTGCGTCTCCACGGACCACATCTCGCTCGCGTAGCCGTCCAGTTCCTTCAGCCCCCGCATGGTGTATCGCCCGTTGCGGCACATGTCGGGCTCGCCGTGGGCACAGGCCACGCACGGCACCGGATCCGGGTAGCGCACCAGGCCCACGACGAGGTCGCCGGGGGAGAAGCCGGACCCGGCGGGGGCCTGCCTCACGCGGCCGAGGGACTCGTGCCCGATGACCAGCCGCTCCCGGCCCGGCGGGGCGTATCCGTAGTCGCCGGAGACGACCTCCCTGTCGGTGCCGCACACGCCGACGGCGATGCTCTCGACGAGGAGGTCGCCGGGGCCGGGCACGGGGTCGGGCACCTCGGTCAGCGCCAGCGACCCGGCCCGGTGCGGCACGACGGTGAGCGCGCGCATGACGCACTCCTTCCCGCGGCTGACGTGGAGAGCACCAAGGGCAGGGAAAATGTGCTCAGCCCTCCGGCGCGTCGTCGAGCAGCCCGGCGTCGTGGACCAGCAGGGCGATCTGCACGCGGTTGTTGAGCCCGAGCTTGGCGAGGACGCTCGACACGTGCGTCTTCACGGTCGGGAGGCTGAGGTGGAGCAGCGCGGCGATCTCGGCGTTCGGCCTGCCCTGCCCGACCGCCACGGCGATCTCCCGTTCCCGGTCGTTCAGCGGCGCCAGGCGCTCCTCCGCCCGCGTTCGCCGCAGGTCCCGGCCCGACCCGGCCACCCGGGCGATGAGCCGTCGGGTCACCGCCGGGGACAGCACCGGGTGGCCGCGGGCCACCCGGCGGACGGCCTCGACGATCTCGTGCGGCGGGGTGTCCTTCAGCAGGAACCCGGCGGCTCCCGCGCGCAGGGCGCGCAGCACGTGCTCGTCGGCGTCGAAGGTGGTCAGCACGATCACCTCGGGCGCGTCGTCGCGGGCGCGCAGCGCCTCGGTCGCGGCCAGGCCGTCCATGACGGGCATCCGGATGTCCATCAGCACCACGTCGGGGTGGTGCAGGCGGGCCAGCGGCAGGACCTCCGCGCCGTCTCCCGCCTCGGCGACGACGCGGAGGTCCGCCGCGCCGCCGAGCATCATCACGAGGCCGGCCCGGACGAGGGGGTCGTCGTCGGCGATGAGCACGCCGATGGGCCCGCCTGTGGGTGCGCCGACGGGTGTGGGGTCGGGCGCGGGGTCGGGCGAGATCATGCGCGCCATTATGCGGGCCAGGGCAGCCAGGCCCGCACGTGCCAGTCACCCGGGCCGGCGCCGTCGTCCCGGCGCACGGGCCCGTGCTCCAGCCGTCCACCGGCCAGGGCGACGCGCTCGGCCAGGCCGGCGAGCCCGTGACCGCTGCCTCCGCCTCCGCTGCCAGTGCCTCCGATGCCAATGCCGATGCCGCCGCTGCCGATGCCGCCGCTGCCGATGCCGATGCCGCTGCCGCTGCCGCCACTGCCTCCGATGCCGCCGCCGCTGCCGGTGCCTCCGCCGCCTCTGGTCTCCGGCCGGCCGGTCGCGGGGGTGTCGTTGACCACCTCGATCGTCAGGCCCTCGCCGGGCGCCCCCGCCAGTCGCAGGCGGACCTCCGCCCCCGGCGCGTGCCTGCGTGCGTTGGTGAGCGCCTCCTGCACGACGCGGTACGCGGTGTGACCCGTCCGGCCCGGAACGGTCTCCCGGGGCCGCCCGCCAAGATCGTCGCGCAGCCTCACCCGCATGCCGGCCTCGCCCGACTCCGCGAGGAGCCGGCCCAGATCGGCCAGGCCCGGCGGACCGGGCCGCGTGGTCGCGGCCTCCTCGCCGTACGAGCCGCCGTACGAGCCGCCGTACGGGTTGCCGTACAGGTCGCCGGATGTGCCGCCGGAGGGGGCGCGCAGCACGCCGATCACCTCGCGCAGGTCCTGCAGCGCCTGGTGGGCGCTCTCCCTGATGACCCGCGCCGCGCGGGCGACGTCGGCGGGGTCGGCGCCGGGGTTGAACTCCAGCGCTCCCGCGTGCACGCTCAGCAGCGACAGCCGGTGCCCGAGCACGTCGTGCATCTCCCGGGCGATGGCCTCGCGGACCAGGTGCTGCGCCTGCTCGGCCCGCAGCCTGGCCTCCGTCTCCATCCGGGCCGCGCGGTCGCGCTGCGCCAGCACGAGGCGCCGCCGGTGGTGGACGAACAGCCCCCAGCCGGTCGCCGCGCCCTGCAGGGCCAGGCCCAGCATGAACGTCGCGAGCGGCGGCGTGTCCGGTTCGGGCCGCAGCCACGTGAACACGACCGCGGCCAGCACGCTGGCCGCGAACACCGCCCCGGATATCCGGGGACGCCGGTGGACCGCGACCGAGAAGAGCGCGGCCAGCATCGGGCCCGCGACCATCTCGAAGACGGCCGACAGCGCGACGAGCGTCACCGCGAGCCCGACCGGCCACCGGCGGCGCAGCCACAGGGCGGCGCAGCCGAGCGCGCCCACGACCTGGTCGAGGGGGAACAGCCACCCGGGCGGCAGCGGCCCGGCGCCGAGGCGCTCCGCCGACATGAGGAAGGCGAACGCCGCGGCGAGCAGGAACATCGCCGTGTCCACGAACCGGTCGCGCCGGGTTCGCCGGTGCCGGGAGGCGGCGGGATCATTCATATGGCCGCAGCGTACGTCGTGCGGGCAGGCGTGTTCTCGCGGTGCCGCGAAGTCGATACCGAGGTCGGGGAGCGTCCGACTTTGGTCGGAAGGGCAGGCGCGCGCCGGCGACCTTCGCCGGACGGAAGGATGCCGACGCCCGATGCCCGGCGGCCTCGCCGGTCCCTAGCGTCGGTGTCATGCGCAAGGTCATCCAGCTCGCCGGGGCGTTCCTGGTCGCCGCGGGAATCAGCGGAACCATCGACCACCTGGCCGTTCAGCCCTTCAACGGAGCGATCCTCAACGTCTTCAACCGGCAGGTCATCCCGCGCCTCGCCTTCCTGACCGGCTACGAGGTGTACGCGAACCTGCTCGTCGCGGTCGTCGGCGCCGTCGTGTTCGCCGCCACTCTGAGGCACGATGAGAACGCCTGACGCGCGCCGGGCCCGCTGGTCGCTCGCGGCGGGGCTGCTGGTGCTGTCGCCGATGTGCGCCGAGTATCTCGCCGGTTACGACGACAGCACCGGCGATCCGTTCGTGCTGGCCGTCAGCCTGATGATCTTCAGTCCGTTGTACGGCGCGCCCGCGTTGCTGATCCGCGAGACGGCCCGCCGGCTGGGGATGCGCTGGCCGGAGATCCTCGCCCTCGCGGCCGCCTTCGGCGTGCTGCAGGCGGCCGTCGTCGACCAGTCCCTGTTCAGCGAGGGCTACCGGGACATCCCTTACTGGGAGGAGATGATCCGCCCGACGTACGTCGAGCCCCTGGGGCTGGCGGCCCACACCGCGCTGGCCTTCGTCGGCGGCCACGCGATCTGGAGCTTCGGCGCGCCGATCGCGCTGATCGAGGCGCTGGCGCCCCGTCTGCCTGAATCCTGGCTGCGCACACCCTCACTGGCGCGTACGCCCTGGCTGCGCACGCCCGGGCTGGCCGTCACCGCGGCGCTGTACCTCGCGGCGGCGGCGCTGGTGCTGCGCGACCATCTGCGGACCGAGCACGACCACGCCTCGGCGGCCCAGATCGGGGGCGCGCTGGCCGTCGCCGCGCTGCTGGCGCTCCTCGCGTTCCTCCCCGCGATCCGGCGCCGGCGTGTGCCTCCCGACCGTCCTGCGCTTCCCGACCGTCCTGCGCTTCCCGACCGTCCTGTGCTTCCCGACCCTGCTGTGCTTCCCGACCGTCCTGTGCTTTCTGACCGTCCTGTGCTTTCCGATCCTGCTGTGCGTCCCGGCCCTGCCACGGCGTCGCGGCGCCCGCCTCGGCCGATCGCCGTCGCGGCGGCCGGTCTGGTGGCGGGCCTCGGCTTCGACCTCCTGCCCGCGAACTGGGCCGGGGTCGCGGCCGCGGTCGCCCTGCTCGCCCTGACCGCCGTCGTGGCCGGCCGGCTGGCCCGCTCGCCGGAGTGGACCGAACGCCACGTCGCCGCGCTCGCCGCCGGAGCCCTGACCGCGCGCACGGTCGTCGGGTTCTTCGTGGTGCCGCTGGGCGATGTCGCGCTGGTCGCGAAGTACGCGCACAACGTCGCCTTCCTCACCGGCGCGGTGCTGCTCGGTGTGCTCGCCATGCGGCGGCGCGGCACCACGGGCCCGGGCGGATGAGCCAGGGGCGTGTCACCCCGCCGCTCGCCCCTCCCTTCGTCCGTCGGCTCGTCCCTCGGTTCACCCCTCCGCGCGGACGACCTCGCCGGGGTCCTTGTCGTCGCGCAGGCCCCGCCAGGAGGGGTGGCGCAGCCGTCCCTCACCGGTCCACTCGGCGAACTGCACCTCGCCGACCAGCACCGGCTCCACCCACCCGCACCCTCGGGCCTCCTCGCGGCTGATACCGGAGAACGGGGGCGTGTCCCGCCGCAGCGGCGCCAGGCGCTCACCGAGCCGCCGCAGCGCCTCGTCCGTGAAGCCGGTGCCGACGCTCCCGGCGTACCGGAGCAGGCCGCCGTCGTTCACGCCCACCAGCAGCGAGCCGATCGTGTCGGCGCGGCGGCCCTCCCCGGGCCGCCAGCCGCCGACCACGACCTCCTGGGTGCGGACGTTCTTGACCTTCACCCAGTCCGGGGAGCGGCGGCCGGGCCGATAGGCGGAGACGAGCCGTTTGGCGACGACGCCCTCCAGCCCCATGCGGCGGGAGTCGGCCAGCGCCTGCTCCCCGCCGCCGGAGTAGTAGGGCGGGATGGCCCAGTGGCTCCCGGCGCGCACGAGGTCCTCCAGGACGCGCCGCCGTTCCGTGTAGGCCGCGCCGATCACGGTGCCCGCGCCGACGTGCAGCACGTCGAACAGCAGGTACGTCACGGGCGTGGTGACCACCAGATGCCTGATCCTGAGCGGGTCGCGTTGGTGCATCCGCGGCTGGAGCGCCTCGAACGACGGCCTGCCCTGTTCGTCGAAGGCGACGATCTCCCCGTCGAGCACGGTCGGCTGCCCGCCGGTCGCGCCGGCCAGCCCGGCGATCTCGGGATAGGCGGGGGTGATGTCCCTGCCGTTGCGGGAGACGAGCCGGAGCGTCCCGTCCTCGACGTACCCGAGGGCGCGGACCCCGTCCCACTTCATCTCGTGCGCGTAGTCGCCCTGTGGTTCGGGCAGCGGCCCGAGCCGGGCCATCATCGGCGCGTACGCCGGAAGGGCGGCCATGCCCCGCTGGTACCCCGTCCAGCCCGGCGCGTACCTTCTGACCTGCGGTGACGTGCCGGTCGGCAGAGCGGGACGCCGACGTCTCCGCGCGTCGTATCCTCCGAACGGGTGACGCCGGGCGACGTACCGGGTGATGCCGCGTGATCGGCCCCGCCGGGAACCTCAGAGCATGGAAGCAATCGAGGTGACGGACCTCCGCAAGTCCTATGGGGACACCCGCGCCGTGGACGGGGTGACGTTCACGGTCCGGTCCGGTGAGACGTTCGGGATCATCGGCCGCAACGGCGCCGGGAAGACCACGACCGTCGAGTGCCTGATCGGACTCAGGCGCGCCGACGCGGGCACGGTCCGCGTGCTCGGCGAGGATCCGGCGCGCAGGCGGAGAGCCCTGGCTCACCGTCTCGGCGTGCAACTGCAGGACAGCTCCCTGCCCGAGCGGATCACGGTGGCCGAGGCGCTGCGCATGTTCGGCTCGTTCTACCGGGACGGGTCCGGCTGGCGGGGGGTGATGGAGCGCTGGGGTCTGCGGCCGCTGGCGGGGAAGGCGTTCGGCGACCTGTCGGGCGGGCAGAGACAGCGGCTGATGCTCGCGCTGGCCCTGGTAGGCAACCCCGAGATGGTCGTGCTCGACGAGCTGACCACGGGTCTCGACCCGATCGCGCGCCGCGAGACCTGGCGGCTGGTCCACGACCTGAAGACGGCGGGCACCACCGTGGTGCTGGTCAGCCACTACTTCGACGAGATAGAGGCGCTCTGCGACCGGGTCGCCGTCTTCGCCCGCGGCCGGGTGGCGGCGGCGGGCACCACGGGCGAGCTCGTCGCCCGGACCGGAACCGCCTCGCTGGAAGAGGCCTACCTCGCCCTGGAGGGAACGGACCGATGAAGGCGTTCACGGCTCTGGCGGCCGCCGAGCTCAGGCTGCTGTCGCGCGACCCCGCCTCGTTGTTCTTCATGGTGGCCTTTCCTCTCATGCTGCTGGTGCTCAAACGCGGCGACAGCGGCGCGGTCCCCGGCTACCTCGCGATGATCGCCGCCATCGGCGGGATGGGTGCGCTGCCGGGCCTGCTGGCCTCCTACCGCGAGCGCAAGGTGCTCAAGCGGCTGGCCACCACGCCGATCTCCCCGGTTCTGCTGCTCGGCGCCCAGCTGGTGGCCCAGGTCGCGGCGGGCCTGGCGGGCTCCGCGCTGCTGGTGGTCGTGACGATCGCGGTGTTCGGCGCGCGGGCGCCCGGCGACGTCCTCATGCTGACCACCGCCTTCCTGCTCTGCTCGGTGATGGTCTGCACGCTGGGCTTCGTGATCGCCGCGGTCGTGCGCACCGCGAGAGGCGCGAGCCTGATCGGCATGCTGGTCATGTTCCCGATGATCTTCCTGTCCGGCGCGGCCGTGCCCAGGAGGGCCCTGCCCGGCTCGTTGCGTCAGATCGGCGACTTCCTGCCCCTGACCCCGGCCGTGGAAGCCCTGGGGGACGCCTGGTCGGGCACCGCCGCGCTCTTTCCCCTGCTGATCCTGGCCGGGATAATCGTGGCGGCCACGGCCACCGGCGCCGCGCTGTTCCGATGGGAGTGAGGACGTGAACGTCTGGGAGGCACGCTGGTTGCGCGCCTTCCACCTGTTGTACTACGCCTGTCTGGCGCTCGGGCTGATCCTCTCGTACGGGGACGGCACAGGCGGGGGCGCGGGCGGGGGCACGGGCCCCGGCCTGCTCACGCCGGCAATCGTGGCGCTCATGGCCGGCTGGCACGGCTTCTTCGTCGTACGGCGGCCGCGGCTGCTCGGGCGGCTGAACCCCATGGCGTTCCACCTGGCGGTCGTCTGCGCGCTCTACATCCTGCTGGTGTCGCGGGACCGGTCCTTCGACGTGGTCGTCTTCGGGCTGATGCCCCAGCCGTACCTGATGCTGGTGAGCCCCTGGTCGTACGTGGGGGCGGTGGCGACGGTCCTCAGCACGTTCGCCGCCAGAGGCTATCTGGACGGTCCCGACGTCCTGTGGCGGCTCGTCGGGAGCTCCGGTCTCGTCGTGGCGATCGGACTGTTCGTGGACTACGTGTCCCGGCAGAGCGCGCAGAATCGGACGGTCGGGGTGCTGGAGGAGCGGGCGAGGCTGGCCAGGGAGATCCACGACACCCTCGCGCAGGGGTTGAGCGGAATCGTGACCCAACTGGAGGCGGCCGAGCAGGCGATGCCCGACCTGCGCGTCGTGAAAGAGAGGATCGCGCTGGCCAAGGAGCTGGCACGCGACAACCTCCAGGAGGCGCGGCGCTCGGTCGACGCGCTGCGGCCGGGCCCTCTCGCAGGCGCGGGGATCGAGGCGGCGCTCGCGGAGGTGGCCGCACGGTGGTCGCGGACGTCGGGGGTGGCGCCGGCCGTGTCGGTGGAGGGGACGCCCCGGCCGCTGCCCGGCGAGGTGGGAGCGACGCTCCTGCGTACGGCGCAGGAAGGGCTGGCGAACGCGGCCAAGCACGCCCGGGCGGGCAGGGTCGCGATCACGCTGACCTACATGGACGATGAGGTGACGCTCGACGTGTTCGACGACGGGGTGGGTTTCGATCCGGACGTGCGCGGCGCGGGCTACGGGCTGGCGGCCATGCGGGAGCGGGCCGGTGGCGTCGGGGGAACGCTGACCGTGGAGTCCGCTCCGGGGGAGGGGACGGCCCTGTGCCTGCGCATCCCCTCAAATTGATGATCGTCGACGACCATCCGGTGGTCCGCGACGGACTGCGCGGCATGTTCGACCACGTGGCGGACATCGAGGTGGTGGCGGAGGCGTCCAACGGGTTCGAGGCGCTGGCCCTGGCCAGGAGCGCGCGGCCGCACGTGGTGCTGATGGACCTTCGCATGCCCGGCCTGGACGGTGTCGGGGCGATCCAACGGCTTCGGGCGAGCCACCCGGAGATCAAGGTGGTCGTGCTGACCACCTACGACACGGATGCGGACGTGGCCCGGGCCATGGCCGCCGGGGTGGCGGGCTACCTGCTGAAGGACGCGCCACGCGAGGAACTGCACAGAGCGGTCCGCACGGCCGCCGCCGGCGGAGCGGTCCTGGCGCCGTCGGTCGCGTCCGCCCTGATGAGCAGGCCCGCGGTCCCGGATCCGAGCCCGCGCGAGCTGGAGGTGCTGCGTCTGGTGGCGCGTGGGTCGGCGAACAAGGAGATCGCCAGGACCCTCCTGATCAGCGAGACGACGGTGAAGACGCATCTCAAGCACGTCTTCGCCAAGCTCGGTGTCGAGAGCAGGGCCGCGGCCGTCGTCGTGGCCATGGAGCGAGGGCTCATCTAGGGGAGGATCTCCAGGCGGACGTCCAGGCCCTCGTACAGGTAGGGGGACGGGGTGATGATCCGCCAGTCGCGGCGGGTGGCGTGGACGACGGCGTGGGCGGCCACGAGCACGTCGGCCAGGCGCGCGTCGGCCGCCGCGGGCCGGTGCCGGCGCAGGCTCGCCCTGATCGCCTGCGCGTACGGCCCGCCCTCGACGGCGTCGTCGGGCGACAGCGCGCCGGTGACGACCATCGACATGCGCAGGAAGCGTTCGAGGCGGGGCTGGATCGGGCCCAGCGAGAGGACCTGGACGGCGAGCGCGGGAACGAGGAGGGTGACGCCGTGCGCGGAGGACTGCCGCACGACCGCCCTGCCGTACATGCTCTTGCCCTCGATCAGGTGGACGACGGCGTCGAGGTCCAGCACGTGGCCGGACAGGACACCGGTCGGTGGGACGGGGTCGGTCACGCGGCGTCCGCCTTGGCGTCCCCGCCCATGAGGCGGGCCGCGCGGGCGCTGTCGTCGTCGGTGATGCCGTCCTGCCAGCCCGGACCCCATAAATCGGCCATGATGGCCAGGTCGCCCTGGACGCGCCGCCGCTCGCGCAGCGCCGCGGCGATGTAGGCCGAGGCGTTGCCGGACGCCTGTGCCTCGTCGGCCAGTTCGTCCGGCAAAGAGATCGTAATCTTCTTGGTCATACTCGGAAGGCTACTGAGTCATACCGTCGGTAGTCCACCGGTTCGCGGGAAAAGCCGCGCGGCTCAGACCTTCCTGCTCTCCAGGTTCGCGATCCGCTCGCTGAGGGCGCGGAGTTCCGCCTTGATCTCGTCGAGCGGGTTCGCGAGGTACTGCTGCCAGTCTCCGCCGGGCTGTGCTCATCACGCAGAAAGTGCGTAAGGGGCGTGAGAGCGACTACCGGCGTTGGCAGGAAGAATCGACCGAGCTGGCGCGAGGTTTTGCCGGTTTCATGGACAAAGAGATTTATCCGCCCGGCGACGGCATGGCCGGAGAATGGGTGGTCGTTTTCCGTTTCCGAGAACGGACCAGCTCGAAGCCTGGCTGAACTCGCCCCGGCGGAGGCGGCTGCTGGAGGAGGGAAGGGGCCTGCTCGCCCGGCCCGAGGACCAGGAGGTGCTGGTCGGCGAGTCTCCGGCGCATCGGACGGTGACGGTGGTGATCGCCCATCGCGTCACCCGGAGTGGTGGCCGTCGGCATCCTCAACTGGCCGGTGAGCCGATCGTCACCCGCGTTCTGCGGTTCTGGCCGGCGCCAGGGGAGGAGGCACCGCGGCGTGTCCACCTGATGGGCGCCCTGGTGGTCGTGCTCGGCTACGCGGCGCTGAAGGCCGGCTCAGCCGGCCCGCCCGGTGACGAGGGCGGGGAGGAACGCGCCTGCGAAGGCCTTCGCGATCGTGAACTCGCCGGCGACGCCGGGGTGCAGGCCGTCGTAGGTGTCGGCGTACGGGTCGTAGACGGCGGCCAGGCCCACGGGGACGACGGGGGAGCGTGGCGTAGACAGGGCGGCCAGGAGGCCGGGCAGCCGGGCGTTGTACGCCTCGGTGATTCCCGGCAGATGCGGCAGGGAGGGCAGCGGCGTGCGATGGACCACGTCGGCCACGAGGAACCGCAGGTCCGGCCGCGCGGCGCGGGCCCGGTCCACGAACTCCGCGACGTGGGCGAGCAGGCGGTCGGGGCCGCTCACGCCCCAGGCCAGGTCGTTGAAGCCGAGCGCGACCAATAGGTGGCCGGGCCGGTGTGCTGCGACGGCGTCCGCGATGTTCCGTCTGGCCTCCTCCATGAGGCGGCCCCAGCGGGCGTAGTGCCGGTCGCCGGGGAAGCCGATCCCCGGGCGGTAGCCGCCCACCGGGGAGCGGTGCGCATGAGGCGGACTGCGGTGTGCACGGGGCGGGGCGCGGGTGCCCGTCCACGGCCCGGTGAAGCGCACCGGCGCGCCGCGCGCGGCGAACTGGCGGGCGAGCCGGTACCGCCACGTGTAGTCGCCGTCCGAGCCGTGGCTGAGCGAGTCGCCCACCACCATGATGGTGGGCGGGCACGTCACCGGCTGCGACGGCGGCTGCGTCATCGGCTGTGGGATGGCACGCCTCCGGAGTCCGGCACCCCACTGTGAGCCCCAGTGCGGGTGCTCGTGCGGGTGCTCGTGCGGGTGTGGAGCAGGCGCCGCACCGGCCCGCCGTACGCGACGAGCAGGATGCCGCCCGCGGCGAGCAGCAGCAGCGCGGTGAACACCCATTCCATGGAACCACCGGGGCCGTAGACCCGGCTCGGCCGCCCCACGTCCACGGCCCGGGTCTCCTGCCCCTCCCGCAGCATGTCGCGGTCGGCGCCGTACAGTTCGACGCCGTCGCGCCGTATGGCGCCGTCGTCGGAGCGGAAGTCGCCGTTCCACGTGCAGGACTCGTGGCCGGGGTGCTCCACGCAGGCGACCGAGCGGGCGGTGAAGGTGCCGGGGACGCCGTCCGCGCGGGCGGCCCGTACGGCCGGTCCGATGCCGGGCACGGCCAGGAAGAGCAGGAAGAGCGCGAAAAGCGTGAGCGCGGCGGTGAAGGCGGGGGAGCCGCGGCGCGGCCCGGGGTCCGCCGTCACGCCATGGCCTCTCGTGGCCGCGGCGCGGGGTGCGGGGCGCAGGAGCAGCGCATCGCGGCCTGCTCGGCGGTGGTGGGACGGCGATGCAGGATCATCGCGACCACCATCGGGATCGTGACGAGGGTGTTGTAGAACAGGTGCAGTTCCATGCGCGGCACCAGAAGCTGGATGATGCTGGTCGGCACGGGCCGGCCCAGCAGGTTGTCGCCCGTCGTCGCCTGCACGAGCAGCAGCAGGTGCTCGAAGTGGTGCCAGACCTGGATGCCGAGCGCGACGTTCCACCAGGTGCGGGCCCGGCCGGTGAAGCCGCGCCGCAGCATGAGCAGGCCGGCCAGCATCAGCAGCGCGTAGCCGTAGTGCATCCATTCGGACGTCACCAGCCACGGGAACGGCAGGCCGAGCACGCCGCGCGCCTCGGGCAGCGGCCAGCCGAGCACGTAGACCTGCACCGCCTGGGCGATGTGCTCGGCCCAGTGGGCCACGACGACGAACGCGAAGACCCCGAGAGCGGCGCGATGGTGGCGGGTGTTGAGCGCCGGCAGCAGGCCGGGCGATCGCAGTGTGGAAGCCGTTCCGGTCGCCATGCGAGAACCTCGATCCGGGAGCCTGTGACCTGACCTGAGGGCCCGGCACGGATCGCGAGCCCGTACGTCCCATGGTGCGATCCGGCGGCCGCGGGCCGCTTCTCCCGCCGTGCGGCGTCTTCTGCAGCCGTGGGACGCCGCGTCCGCGGGTACAGCCACAGAAGGGGGAGGACGGATGCGGCTGGCGGGGGCACGGGTGCTCGTCACGGGCGCGTCGTCGGGCATCGGCACGGCGATCGCGCTCGAACTGTGGGCCCGCCGCGCCCGCCTGGTGCTGTCCGGGCGCGACCGGGAGGCGCTCGCCGCCGTCTCCGCCCGGACCGGCGGCGAGGCCGTCCCCGCCGACCTCGCACAGGACGGGACCGAGGAACTGGCCGCGCGCGCCGGGCCGGTGGACGTGCTGGTCGCGAACGCGGGCGAGGGCTGGAGCGGGCCGCTGACGCGGATGCCGGGCGGCACGGCGGAACGCCTGATCGCGGTCAACCTGACGGCCCCCGTGCGGCTCACCCGGCTGCTGCTGCCCGCGATGGTCGAGCGCGGGCGCGGGCACCTCGTCTACGTCGCCTCGATCGCGGGCGTGGTGGGGGTCCCGGAGGAGGCGGTCTACGCCGCGACCAAGGCGGGCCTGCTGGCCTTCGCCGAGAGCCTGCGCTACGAGCTGCCCGGGATCGGGGTGACCACCGTGGTGCCCGGGGTGGTCGACACGCCGTTCTTCGCGCGGCGCGGCACGCCGTACGCGCGCCGCCGGCCCGTGCCCGTGCCACCGGAGCGGGTGGCGCGGGCCGTCGCGGTCGCCGTCGAGCGCGGCCGCGCCGAGGTGTACGTGCCGGCCTGGCTGCGGCTGCCCGCCCGCCTGCACGGCGCCGCGCCCGGCCCGTTCCGCGCCCTCGCCCGCCGCTTCGGCCACCCCTGAACCCGCGTACGGTCACTCAAGGGCTGCGCAGCGCGCGCAGGGACTCGCGCAGGGAGCCGATGGTGGCGAAGACCGCCGTCGGCTCGTAGCCGCAGTGCGCCATGCAGTTGGCGCAGCGCGGGTCGCGGCCCCGCCCGTAGGCGCTCCAGTCGGTCTCGTCGGCCAGTTCCCGGTAGGTCCCGGCGTACCCGTCCGCCATCAGGTAGCAGGGCCGCTGCCAGCCGAAGACCGAGTACGACGGGATGGCCCAGGCCGTGCAGGGGAAGTCGATCCTCCCCTCCAGGAAGTCCAGGTAGAGCGGCGAGTGGTTCAGCCGCCAGCGCCCCCGGTTGCCTCCGGCGAAGGCCGCGCGGAACAGCTCGCGGGTCTGCCGCACCCCGAGGAAGCAGTCCTGGTCGGGGGCCTTCTCGTACGCGTACCCCGGAGAGATCATCATCTGGTCGACCCGCAGGTCGTCGTTCAGGTAGTCGAGCACCTCGATCACCGTGCGCGGGTTGTCCCCGGCGAAGAAGGTGGTGTTGGTGGTGACGCGGAAGCCGCGCCGCCGGCACTCCCGCACCGCCGCGACCGCCTGGTCGAACACGCCCTCCTTGCACACCGACGCGTCGTGCCGCTCGCGCAGCCCGTCGATGTGCACCGCCCAGGCGAAGTACGGCGAGGGCGTGAACTGGTCGATCTTGCGCGGGATCAGCAGGGCGTTGGTGCACAGGAAGACGTACTTCCGCCGGGCCACCAGCGCCCGGACCATCTCCGCGATCTGGGGGTGCATGAGCGGCTCCCCGCCGGCGATGGACACCATCGGCGCGCCGCACTCCTCGACGGCGGCGACCGCCTGGCCGACCGGCATGCGCTGCCTGAGCACGCCGGCCGGGTGCTGGATCTTCCCGCAGCCCGCGCACTTGAGGTTGCAGGCGAACAACGGCTCCAGCTCCACCAGCAGCGGGAACCGCCTGCGCCGCCGCAACCGCTGGCGCAGGACGTACCCACCGACGCGAAGGCTCTGACGTAAGGGCATCGGCATCAGGGCCGCACCTCCTTCGGCAGTGTGAACTCGACGTCCTCCTCGGTCACCCGCCGTTCCTCCACCTCCAGCGGCCCGAGCCCGCCGAGGGCCGCCACTATGGCGTCCACCAGCGAGGCGGGGGTGGACGCGCTCGCGGTCAGCCCGACCGTCCGCGCGCCGCGCAGCCACTCCAGCGCGATGTCGCCCGGGCCGTCGACCAGCCGGGCGAGGGGAGCCGCGTCACGACCCGAACGGGCGGCGACCTCGGTCAGCCGCCGGGCGTTGGACGAGTTCGCCGACCCGACGACCAGGACCAGCCCGGCCTCGGCGGCCACCGCCCGCACCGCGCGCTGGCGGTTGGTCGTCGCGTAGCAGATGTCGTCGCCCCGCGGCCCCTCCGCCCCGGGGAAGCGCCGCCGGACCGCCGCCGCGACCTCCCCGGCCTCGTCGGCGGCCAGCGTGGTCTGCGTCAGGCAGGCGACCCCGCGCCCCTCGGCGAGAGACGCGGGCAGGGCCTCGACCCCGGCCTCGTCCTCGGCCAGCACCCCCGCGCCGGGCAGCTCGCCGAGCACGCCCTCGACCTCCTCGTGCCCGGCGTGGCCGATCAGCACGACGAGGTCGCCCCGGGCGGCGAACCGGCGGGCCTCCGCGTGGACCTTCGCGACCAGCGGGCACGTCGCGTCGACCACCCGCAGGCCGCGCCGAGCGGCCTCCTCCCGCACGGCGGGCGACACCCCGTGCGCGGAGAACACGGTCACCGCGCCCCCGGGCAGGTCGGGCACCTCGGCCAGGTCGTCCACGAACACCGCCCCGCGCCGCTCCAGGTCCCGTACGACGTGGGCGTTGTGCACGATCTGCTTGCGCACGTACACCGGCGGGCCGTACCGGACGAGTGCCCGCTCCACGATCTCGACGGCCCGCTCGACCCCCGCGCAGAACGAGCGGGGTGAGGCGAGCAGCACCCGCCGGGGGCCCGTGGCCGCCGCCCACCGCGCCAGCACCGGGCCGATCCGGGCCAGCGTGCGGCACGCCGCGGCCGCGCCGCCCATCGTCGCGAGGCTCAGCAGGGGGGCGGCGGGGGTGTCCACGATCACGCGTACGGCGGCGAAGGGCCGTCCCCGCGCGGCGGCGGCCAGCGGCGCGCTCTCCATGTCGACCGCGACCGCCCCCTCGGCGGCCAGCGCGCGGCGGTCGCGGCCCGCGACGACGCGAGGGGAGGTCACAAGCGGGCCGGTGACGGTGCGGAGCCCGGCGCGGGCCAGTTCGCCGGCGAGCAGAGGCGCGGAGGGGCACGGCCACACGCGGTCCCCGGAGTGGACCCCTGAGCGGACCTCGGTGGCGACGAGCACGTCCCCGGGACGCAGCCCGTCGTCCAGGGCGCCCGCGAAGCCGGTGACGGCGAGGGCGCCGGCGGGCGGGAGCAGGGCCGCCGCGCGCGCCGCCCGGTCCGGCCCCATCCCGACCCGGACGACCCGGACGCGGGGAC
Source organism: Microbispora amethystogenes (assembly GCF_016863015.1). Taxonomy (GTDB): domain Bacteria; phylum Actinomycetota; class Actinomycetes; order Streptosporangiales; family Streptosporangiaceae; genus Microbispora; species Microbispora amethystogenes. The sequence continues at coordinate 103,385 of NZ_BOOB01000045.1, forward strand.
GCTCCCGCACCGGCCGCAGCCCCCGGGCCACGGCCCGGGCCTCAATGCCGAGCGCGGTGCACACGATCAGATCCGTCATCGAGTCCCCTCCCGGGCCTGTAGGTAGCGGCCGAGCGCGCTGATCGGGAACACGAGCCGGTAGAGGTGGTAGTTGATGAAGAAGTCGCCGGGGAAGCCGGTCCCGGTGTAGTGCGGCTCGTCCCAGGTGCCGTCCGGGCGCTGCGTGCCGGCCAGCCAGGCCACCCCGCGCTCGACGGACGGGCCACGCTCTCCGGCGGCCAGCAGGCCGATGAGCGCCCAGGCGGTCTGCGAGGCGGTCGGCTCGCCCCGCCCGATCCAGGCGGGGTCGCGGTAGGAGCGCATGTCCTCGCCCCAGCCGCCGCCGGGGTGCTGGTGCGCCTCCAGCCAGGCGACCGCGCGCCGTACGCAGGGCGCGGCGGGCGGCACCCCGGCGGCGGCGAGGGCGGGCAGCACCGCCCCGGTGCCGTACACGTGGTTCGCCCCCCACCTGCCGAACCACGAACCGCCGGGCTCCTGCGCCCGCAGCAGCCACGTCACGGCCCGCCGTACGGCGGGGGAGCGGGCCTCGCCCTCGGCGGCGAGCGCCTCCACCACGTGCGCCGTCACGTCGGCCGACGGCGGGTCGATGACCGCGCCGAAGTCGCAGAACGGCAGCCGCAGGCACAGCGCGCGCGTGTTGTCGGCGTCGAACGCCGCGAAGCCGCCGTCACGGGAGGCCATCCCGGCCATCCAGCGCAGCCCGCGCCGTACGGCGTCCCGGGCGGCCGGACGGCCCCACCGGCCCAGCGCGAGGATCACCTCCGCCGTGTCGTCGACGTCGGGATAGCCGTCGTTGTCGAACTCGAACGCCCAGCCGCCGGGGGCGAGCCCCGGGCGCCGCACGGCCCAGTCGCCGGGCCCCCGGATCTCCTCGCGGAGCAGCCACTCGCCCGCCCGGTCCAGCGCCGGGTGCTCGCGCGGCAGGCCGGCGTCCAGGAGGGCGATCACGGCGAGGGCGGTGTCCCAGACCGGCGACTGGCACGCCTCCAGCCTGCGCGAGCCGTCCTCCCTGATCGTGAACCGGTCCAGCCCGGCCAGCCCCCGGCGCATGACGGGGTGCCCGGCGTCGTACCCGGAGAGGTGCAGCGCGATCAGCGAGTAGACCCAGGGCGGCTGGATGCCGCCCCACGACCCGTCGGCCTCCTGCCGGGCGACGACCCACTCGGCCGCCCGCCGGAGCGCGGCGCGGCGGAGCCCGGCGAGCGGCCGCCGTTCGTAGCGGTGCAGCATGTGGTCGAGCGCCGCGAACGCCGTGTCCACGCTCGTACGCGGGGGTGACGGCGGGCGCCGCCCGGTGCGCAGTTCGGTCAGGCCGAACGGCAGCGGGCGGACCGGCCGGTGCGCGGTCACGATCGTCAGCGGCACGATCGTCTGCCGCGCCCAGCAGGCCCAGTCGTACACGTTCAGCGGGCACCACGGGGGCAGGAACACGATCTCCGGGGGGATCACCGGCAGGTCCTCCCACCGCCACAGGCCGAACAGCGCGAGCCAGATCCGGGTGAAGACCCGGGCCGACTCGACGCCGCCCAGATGGCGTACGAGGTCCGCGGCGGCGCGCAGGTGCGGCGCGGACGGCGGGTCGCCCGCGAGCCGCAGCGCGACGTACGCCTCGACGGTGGTGCTCAGGTCGGCCGGACCGTCGTGGAAGTTGGCCCAGCCGCCGCCCGCCTGCTGCTGCGACCTGATCCACCGGGCGGCCTCGGCCGTCTCGGCCGCGGTCCGCACGCCGAGGAACTCGCGGAGCAGGAGGTCCTCGGCGTCCATGGTCACGTTGGTCTGGAGCTCGCCCTTCCACCAGCCCTCCGGCGACTGCAGGGCGAGCAGGTGGTCGCGGGCCGCTTCGAGCGCGGTCGCGGCGCGGGACGCGGCGGTGACGAGCGCGGTCATCGGGCCCACCCCGCTCGCGCGGGCTCCCTGACGTGGCCGAACCGGCTGGGGTGGGTGAGATGCAGCCGCACCAGGCGGGCCGCCTCCAGGCCGCTGCGCACGGCGCCCTCCATCGTGTCGGGCCAGCCGGTGCCGGTCCAGGCGCCGGCCAGGAACAGCCCCGGCCACCGGGTTGCCGCCCCGGGGCGCAGCGCGCCGCTCCCCGGGCCCTGGCGGAAGGTCGCCCGCCGTTCCCTGGTGATGAAGAAGTCGAGCAGCCGCACCGTCCGCGTGGCCGGGAGCAGCCGCTCCAGCTCCGGCACGAACGCGGCGCGCATCGCGGCCGTGGGCACGTCGATCCAGTGCCGGGCCGCCGACACCGACACCGTCAGGTACTGCCCCCGGGTCAGCCCGCCCGCCGCCGTCCTGTCGAAGATCCACTGCACCGGAGAGCCGACGGCCGCGGCGAACGGCAGGCTGGTGACCGGCCGGTCGTAGACGACGTGCACGTTGACGATCGGGCTCGCCCCGAGCCCCGCCCACGCGTCGCGGTCCGGCGCCGCCTCGGCCGGCACGAGCCGCGCGGCCTGCCCGTGGGGGACGGCGACGACGACGGCGGAGGTCTCCACCCGCGCGCCGCCGACGAGGACCGACGGCCCCGGCAGGCCGGGCGGGGCCGGCAGGATCGCCTCGGCTTTCGCCGGCATCCGCACCGTGCCGCCGGCCCGCGTGATGGCGGTCAGCGCCGCGCCGCCGTGCAGTTCCCCGAGCGGCACGGACGGCACGCCGATGTCCGCGGCGTCGGCGCGGCCGAGCAGGGCCGTACGGAACACCATGGCCGCGGGCCCGAGCGCCGCCTCGTCGGCGGAGATGTTGAGCGCGGCCACCGCGAACAGGTCCCACAGGGCGCGCCGCACGGTCTCCCGCTGGCCCCGGGCGGCCAGCCAGCCGCCGAGCGCGGCCTGGTCCAGCGCGGGGGCGGCCGGGTCGAGCCCGCGCAGCGCGAGCGCGCCGCGCACCGCCCGCAGGCGGTCGGCGGGGGACAGCAGCCGGTAGCGCGCGAGCGCGGGGAGCAGGTGGAACGGCCCGGGCAGCGCGGCCCGGCGCAGCCGCCCCCGCTCGCCGTGCGGAGTCAGCACCCGCACGTCGAAGCGCTCCTGCAGGCGCACCCGCCCGGTCCCGCCGAGCCGGTCGAGCAGGCCGAGGTACGCCGTGCAGCAGCGCAGGAAGACGTGCTGGCCGTTGTCGGCCGTGAGGCCGCCGCGGGCGAAGGAGTGGGTGGCCCCACCGAGCCGGGGCCGGGCCTCGTACAGGGTCACCGGCCAGCCGGCCTCCGCGACGGCCAGGGCCGCGGTGATCCCGGCGAGGCCGCCGCCGATCACCGCCACGGGCGGGACCGCGCCGTCCGGGCCGTGCAGGGGGCCGGTCATCGGGACTCCCCGTGTGCGTCCCCGTGCGAGTCTCCGCGGGCGTCTCCCCGTGCGTCTCCCCGTGACTTCCCCTGTGGCTCTCCCTGGGCCCCGCCCGTGAGGGCGCGGGCCGCGACCATCGCCTTGACCCACGGCGCGAGCGACAGCCGCCCGGCCAGGACCCGCGCCGGGTCGGCGGCGATCCGCCCCAGCAGGCGCCGGTAGATGTCGGCCATCGCCGCGGTGCAGGCGGCGCTGCGCCGGTCGAGCAGCGGGATCAGCCGCATGCCCTCGGCGTACCAGCCGAGCGCCAGTGCGGCCTCGAACCGGATCAGCCCGGCCAGCCGCTCGGGTGGGTCCGTGAAGTCTCCCCTCGGGCTCAGCCCGAGCGTGCAGCCGAACCTGCGCAGGTCGTCGGCGGGCAGGTAGATGCGGTCGGCGCAGCGGTCCTCCCGCAGGTCCCTGAGGATGTTGGTGAGCTGCAGCGCCACGCCGAGGGCGTCCGCCCGGGCCGCCGCGCGCCGCAGCGTCCGCTCGCCGCCGCCGCTCGCGAGCGCGCCGTCGGCGAGGCCGAACACGCCGAGGGACAGCCGCCCGATCGACCCGGCCACCTGCCGGCAGTAGCCCACCAGGTCGTCGTGGCACCGGTAACGCGCCCCGGCGACGTCGGCGGCGCATCCGTCGATGAGCTCCTCGAACGCCCCAAGGGGAAGGGGGAAGCGCGCCGCGGCGTCGCCCAGCGCCACCATCACGGGATCGGCCGCCACGTCGGCGGACATGCGTCCGCCCGCCATCGAACCAGGCACCAGGGAATCAGGGCCCAGGAAATCGAGAGGCGGCGTTTTGAGGGCGCGCAGCCGCCTGCGCTCCTGCTCCAGCCGCTCCAGTCGTTCGGCCACCGGCCCGGCTTCGTCGCCGACGTCGTCGATCCGCCGGGCGAGCGCGTAGACGGTGCTGAGCGCGCGCCGCTTCGGCGGGGGCAGCAGGCGGATGCCGTACGCGAAGTTCCGCGCCCGGGTGCGGACGACGTGCTCGCAGTGCCCGTACGCCCGCGACACGTGCACCGGCACCGGCCCCGGCGTCGACACTTGACCGGTCTCCGGCGCCCGCCCGGCCGGAAGGTCCGGCGCCGCGCCGGCCAGAGGCTCGGGGACGGGATCAGGGATCGCGCCGGGAACCGTCACCGTCCACCTCCTTCAGCACACGCGCCCACTCGCGCAGCACCGCGTGGCGGCGGGCACGCGGGGCGCCGCCCAGCACGTCGTGCCGGCGGCGTTCGAGCGCCACGAGCTGCGCCCGGCCACCCGCGACGTAGCCGGCCACCGCCGTGCGCGCGAACCCGCGCAGGGTCTCCAGCAACGGCATCCCCTCGTCGAGCAGGGTGGCCGCACGGCGGGCCTGCAGGGCGATCACCCGGCGCAGCCGCGGGGAGGCGTGCGCGGCGGCCAGGTCGGCCTCCCCGGCGCCGAACCGGCGCAGGTCCTCCGCCGGGAGGTAGACGCGGCCGCGGGCGTGGTCCTCGGCCACGTCCTGGCAGTGCTCGATCACCTGGAGGGCCGAGCAGACGAGGTCGGACAGCCGCGCCCGCTCGGGCGTCGCCAGCCCGAACACGTGCAGCACGATCCGGCCGACCGGGTTGGCCGACAGCTCGCAGTAGCCCAGCAGCTGGGCGAACGTGTCGTAGCGCCGCACCACCTGGTCGCGCCGGTTCGCCTCGACCAGGTGCAGGAACGGAGCGCTCGGCACGGCCCGGCGGGCGACCAGCGGCGCCAGCGCGCGTACGGCCGGCAGGCGCGGGACGCCGCCCGCGTACAGGCGGCCGAGGTCGGCCTCGACGGCGTCGAGCAGGGCGGGCCGCTCCGCGGGGTCCGCCTCGTCACCGGCGTCGTCCACGTATCGGGCGAACCCGTACACCGCCATCAGGTCGCGGCGGTACCCGCGCGGCAGCAGCCGGGAGGCCACCGGGAAGTTCTCCCGGCGCGCGGCGTCGCGTACGTCCGCTGCGGACATGTCTGGAGAATCTCCATCGCAAATCCCCCCAAAACCCGACAGATCGGGCGGCGGCTTTGCGCGGGTGACCGGACGGGCAACCCGGCGTACACGGACGAGGGCGGACGGAAAGGCGGGCCAAAGAAACGCCCGGAGGAGCCGTCGGGGACCGGCGGAACCGTTGCCCGCCGTTGGCGCTTCCGGCCGCCGGCAAAGCTCTGCCGAAGGATCACAGGAGGTGGGCGCTGAGCGGCCCGATCCGCAGACCGGCGGCGCGGCAGCGGCCGACCACCTCGGGCAGCGCGCCGAGCGCCGAGCGCCACGACCCGGGGGCGGAGGTGTGGTCGCAGTCGTGCAGCAGCAGCGTGGCGCCGCCCCGCAGGCCGGGCGTCAGGGTCCGCAGCACCGACTCCGGTGTGGCCCGCCGCGTCCAGTCCTCGCCCCACGCCGTCCACAGCACCGGGCGCAGGCCGTGCCGCCACGCCGCCAGCAGCGCCTCGGCGCTCAGCACGCCGTACGGCGGGCGGTACCAGGCGGGCCGCGCGCCGGTGACCTCGGCGACGAGGCGCGCGGCGCGGCCCATCTCCGCCGCGACCCGGCCCGGCCGGGCGACCAGGGCGTTCACGTGGTGCCAGCCGTGCACGGCCACCTCGTGCCCGGCCCGCGCGACGCTCCGCCCGAGGCCGGGATGACGGTCGAGCATCTCGCCCAGCATGAAGAACGTCGCCCGGCAGCCGAGCCGGGCGAGTTCGTCGAGGAACAGCGGAGTCGACCGGGGATCGGGCCCGTCGTCGAAGGTCAGCGCGACGTGCCCGGGACGCCCCTCGCCCGCGAGGGCGGGCAGCAGGCGGCGGACGGCGGGCAGCCAGGCCGCGCCCGGCGCGACGTGCGCCGCGACGGGCAGCAGCGCCGCTCCGGCGGCGGCCACGCGACGTCTCATCGGGTCCAGTATCGCCCGACCTGAATCTGTATATGCCTCGGTGTCCGGAGTCGCCCGGCCGGGAACGAGAGCAGGAGACGGCATCCGGCGCCTCGCCGCGTCGTCGTCCACTCGCTGGGAGGGGCCCATGACACCACCGGCGGCGAAGGTGCTGATCGTCAGCGCGTCGATGGGGGCCGGTCACGACGGTGTGGCCGCCGAACTGGCCCGCCGCCTCGCCGCCGCCGGTGTCCGGGTGGCGGTCGTGGACGTGCTCGCCCTGCTGCCGCTGCGGCTGGGGTCGGTCCTGCGCTGGTGGTACCGCACCGTGATGCTCCGGGCCCCGTGGCTGTACGCCCTCGTCTACCGGATCTTCTTCGTGTCGCGGCGCGCGTCCTCCGGGCGGGCGCGCGGGGTCTCGCCGCTGACGGTCGTGGCGGCGGCCGGGTTGAACAGGGTGGTGCGCCGCCTGCGGCCCTCGCTGCTGGTGCCGGTCTTCCACGTCGCCGCCCAGGCCGCCGGGCACCTGCGGTCCCGGGGACGGCTGGCGGTCCCCAGCGTGGTCGTACTGACCGACTTCGCCGCGCACCGCCTCTGGCTGCACGCGGGCAACGACCGGTACCTGTGCCCGGACGCGGCCACCGCGCTCGCCGTGACGGCCGCCACCGGCCGCCCGGCCTTCCGGCACGCCCCGATCGTGCGGCCCGGGTTCGCCGCAGGGGGAGCGCCGCGGCGAGGCGTCCACGCCCGGCTGGGACTGCCCGACGGCGACCGGATCGTGCTGGTCGGCGCGGGCGCGTGGGGAGTCGGCCGGGTTGTGCGGACGGCCCGCGCCCTGTGCCGCCCCGGACGCGGAGACGGCTCGCCGGAGAGCGGGCGGTACGTGCCCGTCGTGCTGTGCGGGCGCAACGAGCGGCTACGCCGCCGCCTGACGCGCCTGTTCGCGGAGGCGAGCGGGACAGAGACGAGCGGGACGGAGGTGGCGATGGCCGGACAGGCGGTAGGTGCAAAAGGGTTGGGCGATGCCGCCGGAGCCGTGGAGGCCGGCGGAACGCGGTCGGCGCCACGGCCGGTGGGGCTCGCCCTCGGGTGGCGCGACGACCTGCCCGGCCTGCTCGCCGCGGCGTACGCGCTGGTGGACAACGCCGCCGGGCTGACCTGCCGGGAGGCGTTCGCCGCACGCACGCCCGTCGTGACCTGCCTGCCGATCCCCGGTCACGGCAGGGACGGGGTGCTCGCGATGGCCCGCGCCGGGGTGAGCGTCCACGTGCGCCGTCCCGCCCGGCTGCTCCGGGAACTCGACCGGCTCGCCCCCGGCTCGCCCGCCCGGGCCGCGCTGACCACCCGCGCGGAGGCGCTGTTCGCCGCGGAGCCGGCGGAGGCCCTGCTGCTCCGCTTCGCGCGGCCGGACGACGCGCCCGTCACGGTCTCCCGACACTCTCCCGCAGCGGCGCGTGCCGCGACAGCAGCACGCTGCCGTACAGGATGAGGGCCATGCCGGTCAGCTCCGGCAGCACCCACGGGCCGGTGCGGATGCCCTCGCCGAACAGGGCCACGCCGTACGCCGTGCTGGCGACGGGGTCGGTCACGGTCAGCGCCGGCTGCACGGCGACCAGGGGCCCGCTGTGCAGGGCGTTCTGCAGCAGGAACAGGCTGCACAGGCCGGCGGCCACCATGGCGTACAGCGACCAGGCGCCGGACAGGGCCCGCAGCCCGTCGGGCAGCACCTCGACGGTGCGCTTCATCAGCACGGCGGTGTAGGCGAAGCCGAGCCCGGCGGAGACCCCGAGCAGCACGGCGCGGGTGGCGCCGCCGGAGGCGATCGCGACCGCCACGCAGCCGGCCACGAGCCCGGCGGTCACGCCCGCCGAGATCGTCCAGCCCAGCACGCCCGGCAGGCGGTCGCCCGGCGTGGGGGAGGCTGCCCCCAAAAACCCGGCCAGCCCTGCCGTGAGCGCCGCGATGGCCAGCCACGTCATCGGGGAGACGCGGATCCGGAACATCCAGCCCGCCACCAGCATCGTGATCGGCAGTTCCGCGACGAGCAGGGGCTGCACGAGGGCGAGCCCTCCGGACGAGAGCGCGGCGGCCTGCAGCAGGAACCCCGCGATCAGTGCCCCGATGCCGCCCAGCCAGGCGGAACTGCGCAGCAGGTGCAGGATCAGCCCCAGCCGGAAGGCCTCGCCGGGGGGCATGCCGCGGGCGGCCCGGCGCTGCAGCACCGACGCGACGGCGTTGGCCGCCGCAGCGAGCACCGCCAGGACAACAGCGATCATGACCCCCCTCCCCGTCTCCGCACCCTCGGCCGGACCTCTTCGGTACCCTCCCCGGCCGAATCTGCCGCTATCTTCCAGCGAATCCCCGAATGGCAATTTATCCCGCTAAAAGCAAACAATCAGCGAGATATTACACAAAATGGAGAATTGTGTGATTTGTGAGGGTATGGCCGTCCGCGCAAACGCAACCAGCAGGAAAGGCGGGACCAGTCATGGTTGGACCTACCGGCATCGAGCGTCATCCCGACATCGCCGAACTGCGCCAGACCTACGACCGGGCGGGTTCGACGGCTCCCGCGCAGGTACTGGAAGGGCTGTCCTTCCTGGCGGGTCTTTATCTGGCGCTGTCGCCCTGGATCGTCGGGTTCTTTCGCTTCCCCGGGCTGACCATCAGCAACCTGATCACGGGCCTCGTGGTCAGTGCCCTGGCCCTCGGGCTCGCGTCCGCCTTCGGACGCACCTACGGCATGGGGTGGCTGATCCCGCTACTCGGCGTCTGGGCGCTGGTCTCGCCCTGGGTGGTGCGCGGGGGAGGCGAGGCCACCACCGGCACCATCTGGAACAACGTCGTGACCGGCATCGTGATCTTCGCGCTCGGCGCCGCCGCGCTGGGCATGGCGCAGGTCTACCGCCGGCACGAGCGGGGCGAGCGGAGCGGGCACCGGCTCGGCAACTGGTGACCGGCCGTCCGGCGGCCCGCCGCTCCGCGCGGCGGGCCGCTCGGGCGTCCCCTGGCGGAGCGTCACGCTGAGGCGGGCCGAGGCGTCCCTGAGATAGCCGACGAAGGCGCGCAGGGCGGGGTTCGGATTGGTCGGCCGGATCGCGGCGCCGACCCGGCGGAAGAGCCGGGGGCCCTCCACCTGGCACACCTGGACGCCCGCCGCTCCCTGCACGCCGAGGCTCGGCACCAGGGCCACCCCCAGCCCGGCCCGCACCAGGCCGAGCGTCACCTCGTAGTGGTCGCTGCGGCAGCGGATCGCGGGAGTGAAGCCCTCAAGGGCGCTGGCCCGCTCCAGCACCGACACCGGGGTCTCGGTGCCGAACGTGGTGATCCACGGATCGCCGGCGAGGTCGGCCAGCCGTACGCGGGGCCGGTGCCCGGCGGGATGGCCGAGCGGCATGACCAGGAGCTGCGGCTCGTCGAAGAGGTGGACGACCTCCACGCCCTTCGGCGCCTTCCACGGGTCGAGCGCGTGCTCGAACACGACCAGCACGTCCAGCTCACCGCGCTCCACGTCGGCCAGCAGCTCGTGCGGCTGCCCGAGAACGAGGTCGAGATCGACGCCGGGGTGGCGGGCCGTGAACGACGACAGCGCCATCGGCAGCAGCCGGTAGCCGGCCGAGGCGAAGAACCCGATCCGGAGCTGCCCGGCGTCCGCCCGCGCCTGCGCGAGCAGGTCCTTCTCGGCGGACTCGATGAGATCGAGCACCTCCTGGGCCCGCCCGGCCAGGCGGCGGCCGGCGGCGGTCAGCCGCAGGCTGTGCGCGGCCCGCTCCACCAGCCCGACCCCCGCCTCCTCCTCCAGCCGGGCGAGCTGGTGCGAGACGGCGGACGGCGACAGCCGCAGGGTCTTGGCGGCTCCGGCGATGCTCCCGGTCCTGAAGACCTCCAGGAGCACCCTGAGGCGGTGGCTGCTGAGCATCCCCCCAGTATCGGGCCGCGTCCGCGCTGGTCACGCACGAGCGGAGGCGGCGATCACCCAGCCGGCGCAGTGCCGGTCACCTGCCGGTCACCTGCCGGTCACCTGCCGGTCACCTGCCGGTCACGTGCCGGTCCCGGTGGGTTCCGGGCCGGTCACTCGGCGGCGGCGGTCGCGGCCGCGGTGGCGGTCACTGGGTGGCCACTGCGGTGGCCACTGCGGCGGCCACTGTGACGGTCACTGGGCGGCCACTGTGGCGGCCACGGCGAGGCCGGCCTGCCGTACGGCACGCACGAGGGCCTGCTCGGAGCCTTCCGGCCCGTGCGCCAGCACCGCGTAGCCCTCCCACCGGGCCGCCGCGATCACGCCGACGTCGGCCCGCGTCCCGGCGTCCGTGCCGGTCTTGTTCGCCACCCACACCCCGGCGGCGTACGGCAGCACGCGCGGCGGCTCGCGGTCCTCCGGCTCGTGCGGCAGCAGCGCCGGGACCAGGCCGCGGTCGGTGTTGCAGGCCATCCAGCCGAGCAGCAGCCGCTGCCACGGCTCGCGGCCGTACGCCACGGACCGCATGAGGCCGGCGAGCTCGCGGGCCGTCCCGGTGGCGAACGCGGGCGGGTGCGCGGGCAGCCGCGGCTCCCGGATCCTGTCGTGGACGCGGGTTCCGGCCAGCCCGAGCGCGGCGGCAGCGGCGTCCACCCGGGCGAGCCCGAGCCGCCGCAGCAGCGCGTTCGTCGCTGTGTTGTCGCTGACGGAGGCGGTCAGCACGGCGAGGTCGCCGATCGTCCAGCGGCGGGCCGACAGCTCGGTGAGCAGGCCCGAACCCCCCGCGTAGTCCTCGTCGAGCAGCCCGACCGGCTCGGCCGGGTCGACCGCGCCGGCCGCGATGTCCTGCGCGAGCGCCGCGAGCAGCAGCACCTTGCCGGTGCTGGCCAGCGGCAGCACCACGTCCTCGTTCACCCCGAGCAGGCCGGGGACGCACACGGCCAGCGTCCCGGGGCAGGCCGCCGCCAGCTCCGCCAGCGAACCGCGCGTGGTGCCGGAGACGTCCCCCGGTCCGGCGTCGCGGGGGAGCCCGCCCCCGTCCCCGGTGATCGCGTCCCCGGCGTCCCCGGTGATCGCGTCCCCGGCGTTCCCGGCGATCGTGTCCCCGGCGTTCACCGTGTCTCCGGCGTTCACAGCGTCTCCAGGGTTCACAGCGCGAGCACCCGTCCCGGGCGGGCGCCCGTCTCCTCGCCGTCGCGCACCACGACCGCGCCGCCGACCACCACCGCGCCGACGCCCGTGGGCGGCAGCAGCGGCTCGGTGAAGGTGGCCAGGTCGGCGACCTCCGCCGGGTCGAACACCACCAGGTCGGCGTGCGCGCCGTCGCGGATCACGCCCCGCCCGGTCAGGCCGAAGCGCGCCGCCGCCATCCCGGTCATCTTGTGCACCGCCTCCTCCAGGCCGAGCAGCCCGAGCTCGCGTACGTACCGGCCGAGCACCCGGGGGAAGGTCCCGGCCCAGCGCGGGTGCGGGCGCCCGCCGGGCTTCGGCACGCCGTCGGAGCCGATCATCGCGTACGGCGCGGCCAGCACCCGCCGCACGTCATCCTCGATCATGGAATGACTGATGATCGTCACCTCGCCGTCCTCGGCGACCAGCAGGTCGGCGGCCACGTCGAGGGGATCGGCCCCCGCGGCGGTGGCGAGGTCGGCGATCGTCGCGCCCTCGGCCCGCGGATGACGGGGTGCGCAGGCCACCGAGATCCGGTCCCAGCCGCCGTTGCCGACCGTGTTCTCCCAGCCGGGCACGCCCTCGGCGATGGCCCGGCGCATCCGGTCGCGCTGGGCGGGGTCGCCGAGCCTCGCGGTCAGGGCGCGGAGCCCGCCGTCGTTCGCCCACGGCGGCAGCATCGCGGCCAGCGCCGTGCTGCCCGCCGTGTAGGGGTAGACGTCGCAGGTGACGTCCATGCCGCTCGCGCGCAGCTCCGCGAGGCGCGGCAGCGTGCGCTCGGTGCGGCCCCAGGCGTACCGCCCGGCGGTCTTGTGGTGCGACACGTGCAGCGCCGCGCCGCTGCGCCGGGAGATCTCGATCGCCTCCTCCAGCGCCTCCTCCACGCGCGACATCTCGTCGCGCAGGTGGGTCACGTACGGCTTGCCGCGCCGGGCGGCCACCTCCGCCAGCGCCACCACCTCGGCGGTGCCGGCGTACGAGCCGGGGGTGTAGATGAGGCCGGTGGACAGGCCGGCGGCGCCCTGCGCCAGGGACGCGTCGAGCAGCGCGCACATCGCGCGCAGCTCGGCGGGCCGGGCGGGCCGGTCCACCGGGCCGAGCACGCCCGCCCGGAGCGTGCCGTGGCCGACGAGCGAGGCCAGATTGTTGGCCCGGGGCACCCAGCCGTGCGCGGCGGCGAACCCCGCGAAGTCGGCGTACGCGCCGACGTCGCCGCCGAAGGTGATCCGGGTCTCGGCCCGCATGGCGGCCAGCCGCTCCGGCAGGGCCGGGAACAGGCTCGACCCGCAGTTGCCGCAGATCTCGGTGGTGACCCCCTGCAGCACCGAGGCTCGCACCAGCTCCCGGCCGGCATCGCCGCCGGACCCGTCGCCGCCGCCGAGCGGGCCGAGCAGGGCGACGCCGTCGGAGTGCGTGTGGACGTCGACGAAGCCGGGGGAGACGATTCGCCCGCGCGCGTCGAGCACCTCGGCGGCGTCGGCCACAGAGCCCGACGCAGAGCGCGACGCAGAGCCCGACGCCGAACCCGGCGACGAGTCCCGGGGAAGCACGGTCAGCCGCCCGCCGGAGACCCCCACGTCGGCGGGCCGGGCCGGGCGGCCGGTGCCGTCGACCACCAGCCCGCCCCGGACGAGGAGGTCGAAGCGGGGCGTCCCCGTCACGGAAGCCTCCTCGTCACCCGATCCGTCCCCGCTCCTGTCCCCGGGATCTCCGGGGCCGCGGCACGCCGCCCGGCCGGCCGTCCCGTACGGGCGGCCGCGGCCGGGGTCACAGGACCTGTCCCAGGAAGGCGCGCAGCCGGTCGTGCCGGGGCGCCGCAAGCACCTCGCGCGGGTCGCCCCGCTCCACGATGACGCCGTCGTCCATGAAGACGAGCTGGTCGCCGACCTCACGGGCGAAGCTCATCTCGTGGGTGACGACCATCATCGTCATGCCGCTGGCCGCGAGGTCCCGCATGACGGCGAGCACCTCCTGCACGAGCTCGGGGTCGAGCGCGCTGGTCGGCTCGTCGAACAGCATCAGGCTGGGCCGCATGGCCAGGCTGCGGGCGATCGCCACGCGCTGCTGCTGGCCGCCCGACAGCTGCGCGGGGTAGTGGTGCGCGCGGTCGGCCAGGCCGACCCGCTCCAGCAGTTCCGCCGCCTGCCGCCGGGCCTGCGCGGTGGGCATGCGGAGCACGGTGACCGGCCCCTCCATGACGTTCTCGATCGCGGTGCGGTGCGGGAACAGGTGGAACCGCTGGAACACCATGCCGATGCCGCGCTGCTGACGGGACAGCTCGGCCGGGCGCAGCGCGTGCAGCCGCCCGCCGCGCTCGTTGTAGCCCATCAGCTCGCCGTTCACCCAGATGCGGCCGGAGTCGATCGTCTCCAGGCGGTTGACGCAGCGCAGCAGCGTCGACTTGCCCGACCCGGACGGCCCGACGACGCAGACCACCGAGCCGGCGGGGACGTCGAGGTCGATGCCCTTGAGCACCTCCAGCGGGCCGAACCGCTTGCGCGCGGCGCGGATCCGCACCATCGGCCGGTCGGCCGGTGCTTCGGGCGTGCTCACGAGGGCTCCTTGGACGTCAGGGGCCGCAGGTTGCGGCGTACGCGGGAGGACAGCCGCACGTGGCCGCGCTCGAACCGCTTCTCGACGAAGTGCTGGCCGACGCTCGCGATCGTGGTGAGCACGACGTACCAGATCGACGCGACGACGAGCATCGCGATGACCTCGAAGTTGCCGAGGTAGATGCGCTGCGCCACGGTGAGCAGCTCGGCGCCGGCGATGACCGAGACCATCGACGTGGTCTTGAGCATGGAGATGAACTGGTTGCCGGTCGGCGGGATGATCACCCGCATGGCCTGCGGCAGCACCACGCGGCGCAGTACCTGCCGGTGCGACATGCCGAGCGACTCGGCGGCCTCCCGCTGGCCCGGGTCCACCGAGCGGATGCCGGCGCGGACGATCTCCGCCATGTACGCGCCCTCGTTGATCGCCAGGCCGAGCAGCGCCGCGGTGAACGGCGTGATGATCGCGTTCGCCTGCCACTCGATCAGCTTGGGCCCGCCGAACGGGACGCCGACCGCGAAGGTGGGGAAGACCAGCCCGATGTTGAACCAGAAGATCAGCTGCACCAGCAGTGGCGTGCCCCGGAAGAACCACGTGTAGAGCGCGGAGGTGCCGCGCAGCACGGGGTTGTCCGACAGTTGCATGACGGCGGCGAGCACGCCCAGCGCGAGGCCGATGGCCATGGACAGCACGGTGAGCTGGATGGTCACCCACAGGCCGCCGAGGATCCTGCCGTCGGCCAGGTAGGCGACGATGACGTCCCAGTGCAGGTTCTCGTTGACGATGACCGTGTAGGCCAGCCACACGAGGAAGAGCAGGGCGGCCGCCGCGCCGAGCCACCGGCCGGGCCGCGCGGGGCGCACGGCGTCGATCGGCAGCTCGGCGGCGGGCGCCTTCTCCTGGGTCACTTCCACGGCTTGGTGTTGACCAGCACGCCGCCGACGGCGTTGGCCGTCACGCCGTAGCTGTCCAGCACGGCCTTGTAGCCGCCGTCGGCCTGAAGCTCCTCCATGGCCTTGGCGACCGCGTCGCGCAGCGCGGTCTTGCGCTTGTCGATCGCGATGCCCCACGGCCCGGCGTCGTACTGCTCGGACAGCACGTCGTACTTGCCGGTGTCCTTGGCGTACATGACGGCGACGGGGTAGTCCACGATGGTCGCGGTGGCGCGCCCGGAGTCGATCGAGAGCAGGCCGGTGGGCGCGTCCTCGCTCTGCATGATCTTCATCTTGATGGCGCACTTCTCGTTCTGCTTCTCGCCGATGGCGAGGTTGGAGCTGCCCTTGGCCAGCACGACCGTACGGCCGCACAGGTCATCGAGGGTCTTGATCCCCTCGGGGTTGCCCTTCTTGACCATGATCGCGCCACCGGCGTTGAAGTAGTCGACGAAGTCGACGGCCGCGCGGCGCTCCTCGGTGTCGCTCATCGAGGACATCACGATGTCCCAGCGCCCGCCCTGCAGGCCCGGGATGAGCCCGTCGAAGGCGGCGTTGGTGATCGAGAACTTCAGCCCCAGCTTGGCCGCGATGGCCGCGCCGAGGTCGGGGTCGACCCCGGTGAGCTCCTGGGTGCCCTTCTTGTACATCTCCATCGGCGGGTAGCCCTCGGAGGTGGCGACCCGCAGCGTGCCGGTCTTGCGCACGTCCTCCGGCACCAGGTCCTTCGCGGTCTTGTTCGCCGTCGCCGCCGCGTTGTCGCCCGCGGCGGTCCCCGACGACGAACGCCCGCAGCCGCCGGCGAGCGCCGACACGACCAGCGCGCCGACTATGGCCACAGATAGGCGCTTTGTCATGGAACCTCCTGTTTCGCGAACGATTGAGCTTATGCTGACGACAGGAGGTCGCTCTCGTAAGGATCGTGAACGCTTGCGCCTCTGAGCATCGACGTTCTCGATGCTCGGCGCCCGGGCCGGCCGCTGCCGGTCAGCCCGCGCGGGTGGGCAGGGAGTGGGAGTGGGCCGCGCCAGAGGCGGTTACCGCCGGCCGCAGCCCGGCCCGTGCTCCACCTCGCATCACGGCCCGGACCACCGCCACGTGGGGTCGCTGGCCGACCGGCTGCCGCGCCGGACGGGCTCCGGCCGTCCAGCAGACGGCGCCCGCGGCGAGGGCCGTCACCAGCGTCAGCCACCCGAGAGCGCGGCCCGTCCGCAGGCCGTAGCCGGAGGCGAGCCAGTGGATCGAGAGCAGCAGCCTGGCCCGGCCGCGGGAACTGCCGAGCCGCCGCATGTCCCTGGCGCCGAACGCGAAGTCGGCGGCGGTCCTGGCGTCGTCCACGCCCGGCCGCAGCCGCTCGTACAGGACGGCCAGCCGGGTGGCGTCCGGCGACCCGTGCGACTTCTGCGGCCGCGATCTCCGCGGCCGGGCTGATCCGCGGAACCCGGAGGGCGAGGCCGGAGCACTCGGAGACCCCGCGACTCGGGGCGGGTCCCAGCCGCGCCACAGGTGCTCGTCGGCGAGGACGCGGCGGCGGCTCCACCACCGGACCGGCGGCCAGCCCAGCCGCAGCCGCATCCCGGCCGGCGTCGCCGCGAACAGGCACTCCCGCAGCCGCAGGCGTTCCGGGCGGCGCAGCCCGCCGAGACCGCACCCGCGCAGGTCGGCCCCCGTGAGCGTGAGCGCCCCGGCGTCGAGGCCGTCGAGCGAGGTCACCCGCAGCCGTCCGGCGCGCCGGGTGACCGCCGACGTCCCGCCGAGGATCGCGTCCCGCAGGTCGAGGTCGGCGTCGGACAGGCGCGCGACGAGCGGCCCGGCGACGTCGGCGGCCTGGAGGATCACGCGGCACCCGCCGGTCTCCACGTGCAGCGCCGCCCCGGCCCGTACGCCCGCGAGGGACAGCCGCCGCCCGACCCGCATCGGGCCCAGGTAGGCCGCGGCCTGGAACCGCGCCCCCTCGAAGGCGGCGGTCGCCCCGCAGACGGCGCCGCGGAAGGAGACGGCCCGGTGGAAACGAGCGCCGCGGAAGGCGACGTCCCCCGCGAACACCGCCGCGTCGAACGCCGCGAACCCCCGGAACTGCGTCCCCTCGAACGAGACATCCCGTCCGCCGTGGAACGAGGTGTCCGGCGCCTGCGCGAACGGGGTGTTCCGGGGCCCATGCGACGAGACATCCGGCGCGGCCCGGAAGGCCGTGGTGCCGGGCACGCCGGGGGATGGGCTGCCAGGAAACGGGGCGCCGCGGGATGGGGCGCCGCCGGGGGTGACCTCGGTGGGAGGGTCGCCGCCGAAGCGCGCGGCGCCGAACAGGGCGTCGCCGCGGATCGTCGCATGGTCGAAGGCGGCGTGGCCGCGCACCCGCGCCTCGTGCAGGGACAGCTCACGCGCGAACCGGGCCGCGCGGAAGGAGACGTTGCGCAGGAACCGGGCGCCGTAGAAGGAGGCGAGCCGGTCGAACCGGGCGTGGTCGAAGGTCGCGTCCCCGGTGAAGACGACCTCGCCGAAGCGGGCCTGGCCGGTGAAGACCGCGTGGTCGAACCTGGCCCGCCCGACGCGGCGCTCCATGTGGTCCAGCACGAGGGTGAGCAGGTCCTCCGTCACGGTGGTGCCGCGCAGGTCGAGCGCCTGGCCGGGGGCGAGGCCCCGCAGGACGGCGCCGGTCTCGGCGGGCGTCAGGTGCGCCAGGCACCGGCCGTACGGCTCGCGGGCGATGCCCGGGCACCCGGGGGAGGCGCCGCACGTCCTCCAGACGACGTCCATGAGGGCGATCTTCAGCCGGGAAGTCATGTCATCGTCATACATGATGTCCCATCTCGGGACGCTAAAGCGTGATGGATAGGTAACACTGTGTATCCATCGGGCGACCGTCGCGGCTGCCGCGCCCGCTCGTTTGCCCTGGCGGGGCAGGGGTACGCGGGGTGCATGTCTGAGCAGTCGAACTCCACACCACCACCGCAGACGCAGTCGTATCCCGGCCGGACGGGCGAGATGAGCCCCGAGCCGAGGGACGAGATGCGCGACTACACCGGACGCGACCTGCTGGCCGGGAAGCGGGCCCTCGTGACCGGGGGAGACTCCGGCATCGGCCGGGCCGTCGCCGTGGCGTTCGCCAAGGAGGGGGCGGACGTCGCGATCGCCTACCTCACCGAGCACGAGGACGCCGAGCACACCAGGAAGCTGGTGGAGCAGGAGGGCCGCCGCTGCGTGCTCCTCCCGGGCGACCTCGCCGACCCCCGCCACTGCGAGGAGGTCGTCGAGCGCACCGTACGCGAACTCGGCGGTATCGACGTGCTGGTCAACAACGTGGCCACGCAGACCCCCGTGAAGGGCCTGGAGGAGCTGTCCGACGAGCAGTGGGAGCACACCTTCGCCGTCAACATCCACAGCTACTTCCGGGTGACGAAGGCCGCGCTGCGGCACATGCCCGAGGGCGGGTCGATCGTGAACACCTCGTCGATCAACGGGCTGCGCGGCAACAAGCAGCTGATCGACTACTCCGCGACCAAGGGCGCCATCAACGCGTTCACCTACGCGATGGCCCAGGTGCTGGTCGACCGGGGGATCAGGATCAACGCCGTGGCCCCGGGCCCGGTCTGGACGCCCCTCATCCCGGCCACCTTCCCCGAGGAGAAGGTGGAGAAGTTCGGCGAGCAGGTGCCGATGGGCCGCCCGGCCGACCCGGACGAGATCGCCCCGTCGTACGTGTTCTTCGCGGCCAACCGGCTCTCGTCGTACTACACGGGTGAGGTCCTCGCGCCGATCGGCGGCGAGACGCTGCCCGGATAAGAGGCGCTGCCCGGATAACCGGGCGGGGACGGCGCGGGCCGTCCGGGTGGATCCTCCCACCCGGGCGGCCGTGTCATATGCCCACTGTCATGTGCCCACCGTCATATGCCCACTGTCATGCGCCCGCCCGCCCGGCCGCCGCTGACGGTGCGGTGACCGGACGGGCGGCGGCGGGACGGACGCCGGCGGTCACCCGTTCTCGTTCAGGCGGCGGCTCTGGTCCTGCAACTCGTCGATCAACGTGGAGGCCTCGGCCTTGCTGAGCCCCTCGGGCACGTCCCGCCCGGCCTCCCGGGCCAGCGTGCGCAGGTAGGACTCCTGCGGCGCGGTCATCGGCTCGTCCCCGGTCGCCCAGTCCTCGGGGTCCTTCTCCACCGGTCCTCGGTCCATCATCCCTCCGATCGTCCCTCCAATGTCGAACTGCCGTTCGCTCTACCCGTCGCCAGGAGTCGTAACCCGGTGGAGGGAGGCGTCACCTCGCGGCGGGATGACGCAGGTAGCGGGCCCGGGTCAGCTCGGACACCTCCTGCTCCGGCGGGCGCCGCAGCACCCGCGAGGCCAGCACGCCGCCGGTGGCGCACCCGGCCGCGAGCGCCGCCGCCGCGGCGACGACCGACCTCGCACGGCCGCCCGCCCGGGGCTCGGGCCGTACGGCGCCGGCCCGCCAGGCGCGCAGCCACAGCGCCTGGGCCGCCGCGTCGAGAAGAAAGGCCGGCCTGATGCGGCCGGTGGGCACGCGGAGCAGGTCGGCGGTGAGAATCGTCGCGGCGGTGGCCATGCCGAGACGGCGCGCCTGCCCGGCGCCGTCCGGCGTGGCCGCGGCCCGCACCTGGGTCCAGCCGATCCCCACCAGCAGGCCCGTTACGGTGCGTCGCAGCCGGGGGTCGGTCGTGGGGCCGAACACCTTCTCGAAGCTCGTCAGGTGCAGGAGCGGCCACAACCCGCCCGCGATGTTGAAGAGGCCGTGGGCGCGGGCCAGGACCACCGCGCCCCTGTCGTCCTGGGTGGTCATAGGCCCTCGATGCCCACCCTCAAAACGGACAAAACGCGTGCCGGTTCGCGGTGGAGGGCAGGGGTAGGCCGTGGAAGGAGCGGCGACAGGGGGTCCTCATGCCAGGAAATTTCAGGGTTCGTCCACTTGGTGGCGCGACGGGATGCCTCCTTATGATCATCATCTCGATCGTCGCGTCGATTCTGCTCACGGTCCTCGTGAACGCCCTGCTCCGGTGAGGATTCCGCGGCCGGTGGGTGCGATGTTTTCCCCATAAACCCAAAAGCGGGTTTCGGTTGGCATAATTCGCATCGTGATGGGAAAACGCGTTCCCATGATTCCCGGGCGATGACAAATGAAACAAAGCGCCTATATCATCGCCGACCGTGGCTGAAAGCGATCTTTCGAGCCCGTCTCTTGTCGATGACTTGTATTTCGTCCTGCACGACAATGCGACGGGTCATCCACACCTGCATTCACGGCTCGCGGGGCTGGCACTGGCCGGCGGCGTCCTCGCCGAGCTGATGCTCGCCGAGCGGGTGACCCTGGATCTCACGTCGAACCCCGAACGCGTCCTCGCGACGGCCGGGGAGGACAGCGGTGACGCCTTCACCAGGAAGGTGCTCGGCCTCGTCGCCGCCGAGCCGTACCATCCGGTGAGCACGTGGCTGCTGTTCCTCGCCCGCACGGCCGACGCCGAGGTGACCGCCCGGATGATCGCCGCGAAGCTGCTCAAACCACCGGTCAGGCACCTGCTGAAACACCAGCCTCCGGCCCCGGCGGACATGAGCACGGCCGCGTGGCCGCTCGCCCGCCTGAACCTCGCCGTCCAGCGCCGCACGCCGCCGGCCCCCCGGGACCGCGTCCTTCTGGGGCTGCTGGACGCCGCCGGCTGCGCCCAGCGGGTGCTGTCGGAACACGATCCCCGCTTCGTGGCCGCCGCGATCGCCATGCTCCCCGCCCCGATGCAGAGGCTCGTCGCCCAGACCAAGGTCGCCGTCGGGCAGGCCGTCCTCAGCCGCCGGTGACCACCCCGTCCCCAACCCCTTCACGGAGTTCCAGGTGTCCCTGACAGAGCAACGGCCGAGCGCGGTCTCCGCCGCGCTGGCCCAGGACCGGCTCGGTGTGCCGTCCATCGTGTTCTTCGTCATCTCCGCGGCGGCGCCGCTGATGGTCGTCGCGGGCTCGGTCCCCACGGCGTACGCGGTGACGGGCGTGATCGGCGTGCCGCTCGCGTTCCTGCTGCTGGGCGCGGTCTTCTCGCTCTTCGCCGTCGGCTACGTGACCATGGCCAGGCACGTGGTGAACGCCGGCGCCTTCTACGCCTACGCCGCGCAGGGCCTCGGCCGCACGCAGGGCGTGGTGACGGCGTGGGTGGCGCTGCTCGCCTACAACGCGCTGCAGCTCGGCCTGTACGGCATCATCGGGTCGGCGGCCGAGCCGCTGCTCCTGGACTGGTTCGGCGGTTCGCCGCCGTGGTGGGTCATCGCGCTGGTGGCCTGGGTGCTGACCGGCCTGCTCGGGCTGCTGCGGGTCGACATCAACGGCCGGATCCTGTCCGTCCTGCTGGTCAGCGAGATCGCCGTCGTCCTGCTGTTCGACCTGGGCGACCTGTTCGGCGGCGCGCGGAACGGCATCAGCTTCGAGGGCTTCAACCCCGGGGCGCTGTTCGTGCCCGGCGTGGGCGCCGCGCTCGCCACCGTCGTCGCGGGCTTCGCCGGCATCGAGTCGTCGGTCGTCTTCGCCGAGGAGTCCAAGGACCGCCACCGCACCGTGCCCCTCGCCACCTACCTGGGCATCGGGGTCATCGCCATCCTCTACTCGGTCTCCGCCTGGGCCCAGACGGTGCCGACCGGCCCGGACGGGATCGTCAAGGCGGCGACGGAGCAGGGTCCCGCGCTCATCTTCGGCCAGGCGGGCGAGCACCTGGGCAACGGCGTCGCGACGATCGGCTCGGTGCTGTTCGTGACCAGCAGCATCGCCTGCATGATCGCCTTCCACAACACCACGGCGCGGTACATCTTCGCCCTGGGCCGGGAGAACGTGCTGCCCTCGGTGTTCGGGCGCACCTCGGCCCGCACCGCCGCCCCGATCGCCGGATCCGTGCTGCAGACCGTGCTCGGCCTGATCGTGATCACCGTCTACGCCGTCGCGGGACTCGACCCGGTCACGAAGCTGTTCTTCACCTTCGGCACCTTCGGCGGCCTCGGGCTGCTGACCCTGCTCACCGTCACCTCGATCTCGGTGATCGTGTTCTTCTCCCGCGACCTCCGCGAGGAGACGGCCTGGCGGACGCGCTTCGCGCCGGCCCTGTCGATCGTGGCGCTGGTCGTGATCATCGGGCTGACGCTGGTCAACTTCGACACGGTCCTCGGGGTCGCCCCCGACTCGCCGATGCGGTGGATCCTGCCCGCGATCTACGTCGTCGCGGTGATCTTCGGCGTCGTGTGGGCCCGGGTGATCAAGGCCACCCGGCCCGAGGTCTACGCCGGCATCGGCCTCGGCGCCCAGGCCGCGGCGGGAGGCCCCCGATGAGCGCGGCGGCCCCGGTGGACCCGGTGATCACCCGGATGACGGACGCGGAGGCGACCGGCCACCTGATCGCGGACACCTTCCACGTCGACGCGATCACCGCGTGGCTCGTCCCGCGTGTGGAGGACCGCCTGCCCCTCCAGCGGAGGTTCTTCACCATGTACGCCGCGCACGCGATGGAGCACGGCGACGTCTACGGCATCCACGAGGCGGGCGAGCTGGCCGGAGTGGCCGTCTGGTTCACCGCGCCGTTCCCGGAGATCCCCGGCGAGCGGGAGGCGATCGACACCTTCGCCGGGGAGAACGCGGAACGCTACCACGCCCTGGGTGAGCTGCTGGAGAAGCTCCATCCGCGGGAGCCGCACCACTACCTGAACTTCATCGCCCTGGAGCGGGGGAGGACCGGCCGCGGCCTCGGCACCGTGCTGCTGGAGGAGCACCATCGCCGGCTCGACGCCGAGGGGGCGCCCGCCTACCTGGAGGCGAGCAGCGAGGCGAGCCGGCGGCTCTATCTCCGCCACGGCTATGTGGACATGCCAGAGCTCGTCCGGCTGCCCGGAGGCCCGGTCATGTATCCCATGTGGCGCGAGCCCCGGCCGCCCGCGGGATAGCCGTACGAAGTGAGGGGAGTGGCATCCCGGCCGCCGGTGACCTGCCGCGCCTCACGGCCTCCAGCCGGTGGCGCGCAGCCAGGTCTCGAAGGTCGTCAGGCCGGGATGCTCGGCCCGCAGGGCCTTCAGATCGACGCCGCCGGCCGGGTGCTCGTCGAAGAACTCGAACATCCGGGCCAGGTGCTCGTCGAACGCGCGCACCTGCTCGATCGGGATCTGCTCGTAGCGGGCCGGCAGGCCGCCCGCCCGGCCGAACGCCGCGGCGATCTCCGGCGGGGTCAGCTCGTCCGCGCCGATGTCGACGGTCCGGCCGGCGTACGCGCCGGGACGCTCGAAGGCGAGGGCGGTGAAGACCCCGATGTCCCGGACGGAGATCAGCTGCATCGGCGTCCCGGGCCGTGCGGGCAGGCGCAGGACCAGGGTGCCGTCCTCCACGGAGGGGCGGCTGTAGGTGAGGAAGTTCTCCATGAAGGAGACCGGGCGCAGGATCGTCGCCGGGAGCGCGAGCGCGTGGATCTCGCGCTCGATCCGCGCCTTGCTCTCGAAGTGGGGGATGCCGGAGGCGGCGTCGGTGCCGGGGAGCGAGCTGTACACCAGGTGCCCGAGGCCCGCCTCGGCGGCCAGCCGGACCACCGTTAGCCCTCGCCGTTCCTCGGCGGCGGCGCCCTCGACGGTGATCCTCGGCCCCTGCATCATGGTCAGCGCCAGGAAGACCCCTCCGGCGTCCTCCATCGCCCGGCGCAGCGACGCCTCGTCGTCCAGGTCGCCCACCGCGAGCTCGGCCCCCGCCTCCCCCAGGGACGCCGCGGCGGGGGAGCCGGGGTCGCGCACCAGGGCGCGCACGGTCCACCCGCGGGCGAGCAGTTCGCGGGCGGTGGCGCCGCCCTGTCGCCCGGTGGCGCCGATCACCAGTACGCGATCACTCATGACACCCGCCTCCCTGGGAGACTCGCCCTGTGAAGGATCATGGCCGTCACGATAACGAGGCGGCGTCCGGCGGTCCTGGCACTCATGCTGCCAGCCACGCGCCCGGCCGCCGCATGCGGGAGTCGGACCGCAGGGCCGAGCTGGGCGCGTTCCTGCGCGCCCAGCGGGGCCGCCTGCGGCCCCCCGACGTCGGGCTGCCGGAGGGCGATCCGGCGCTGCGCCGCACGCCCGGACTGCGGCGCGAGGAGGTGGCCGAGCTCTCGGGCGTCGGCGTCACCTGGTACACCTACCTGGAGCAGGGGCGGGACATCTCGGCGTCGGCACAGGTGATCGACGCGCTGGCCCGCGCGCTTCGGCTCGACCCCGACGAGCACCACCACCTGCGCGACCTCGCCGGCCTGGCCCCGCCCGACACACCGGCTCCCGGCGGGGAGCAGGCGGCGGCCCGGCTGCGGCGCCTGGTCGACGCCGCCGCCCCGAACGCCGCGTCCCTCTACGACGCGTGCTTCGACTACGTGGCCTGGAACACCTCCTACACCCTGCTCCGTCTTGATCCGCTGACGTTCCCGCCGAGCCGGCGGAACCTGCTGTGGATGATGTTCACCGACGCCGCGAACCGCGCCCGGATGGTCGACTGGGAGCCTGCGGCCCGCGCCGTGATCAGCCAGTTCCGCGCCGCGATGGGACGCCGGCCGGGCGACCCGCGGCTCGCGGCGCTGGTGGAGGAGCTCGGCGAGGTCAGCCGGGAGTTCCGCGAATGGTGGGCCGACTATCCGGTGCGCCGCTTCCGGCCGGCCACGGTCGGGATCGACCACCCCGAGATCGGGCGGTTGGACCTGGAGATGTTCAAGATGCGCCCGATGGGACACCCCGATCTCGTTCTGGTGCTCCAGGTGCCGGTGGGCGAGGACGCCCGCAGGCGGGTCGCCTCGCTCCTTCACCGCACCGACGGCACCTGAAAGGGGTGTGTCCACGAAGCTCGGCCGGGGCGGTCACCGCGCCGCTCTAGCCGCCGCCGGTCTCCTCGGCGCGGGTGGAGACGTAGGCCCCCTGCCCCTCGATCGTGTAGACGAGGCCCTCGCCGCTCAGCACCTCGACGGCGCGGCGCACGTCGCCGGGGCTGAACCCGTGCTCGCGGACCAGGCGTTCCTCCGGCGGGAGGGGACGGTCGGGCTCGATCCGGCCGCGTACGATCTCCTCGCGCAGCATCGCCGCGAGCCGCCGGTACGCCGGGACCTGCTCGCCGGAATCGTCGGTGACAGCCACGTCATGGCCCTGCCCGGCGGCCGGCGGTCCAATCCTCCCGTGCCGAGGCCGGTCGGGGCTCAGCGGTGGCTCAGCGGTGGCTCAGTGGTGGCTGAGTGGCGGCCGGGCTCGACCAGGATCTTGAGCCCGCGCCGCGAGACGGCGGCGGCGAACGCCTCCGCCGTGGCTGTGAGCGGGAACCGCTCGGTGACCAGCGCCGACAGGTCGACCAGCCCGTCGGCGGCCAGCTTGATCGCCCGGGGATAGGTGAGGTTCATCCGCCGGACGAGGGCGATCGTCAGGCCCTTGCGCCGGGCGAGCGACGCGGGGAAGGAGGTGACGTCCTCGTCGGGGATGCCGGCCAGCACCACCCGGCCGCCGGGCCTGACCGCGGTCATGGCGAGGTGTACGGCGTCGTCGTCGCCCGCCACCTCGAACGCCACCCGCACGCCGAGGCCAGCCGGGCCGTCGACCTCCCGCCACACGCCGGGCTGCGCGGCCTCCGGCGGCAGCGCGAGGTCGGCGCCGTACCTCAGGGCGGCGGCGCGGCGGTGCGGCAGCGGGTCGACGGCGACGACGGCGCCGGCCCCGGAGAGCCGGGCCAGCCGGATCACGAGCAGGCCGATCGGCCCGCAGCCGACGACGGCGACGGGCGCGCCCAGGGGGACGTGCCCGAGGTCCACGGTGTGGATCGCGACGCCCAGCGGTTCGAGCATGGCGCCGTCGGCGTCGGAGAGGGCGGCGGGCAGCGGATGCAGCAGGTCGTCGGGCCAGGCCATCCGCTCCCGCAGGCCGCCGTCGAGCGTCCCGTGCCCGGCGAAGCGGACGTCCGGGCACAGGTTGCCGTAGCCCGTGGCGCAGACCGAGCACCGGGCGCACGGGATGGCGGGGTCCACCGCGACCCGGGTGCCGTCCCGGGGGCCGCCCTCGATCACTCCCGCGATCTCGTGCCCCACCACGAGCGGTGTGTCCAGCACGGCGTCGCCGATGCCGCCCTCGGCGTACCAGTGCAGGTCGGAGCCGCACAGGCCGACCGCGGTGACCCGCACCAGGCTCTCGCCCGGGCCGGGGACGGGCGGCGGCTCGTCGCCCATCCGGATGTCGCCCACCTTGTGCAGCCGGGCGGCCCTCACGCTCCGCCCCCCGCGTCCCTCGACGCCATCGCCGCTCCCTGAGGTCGTCTTCCCGTCGATCGTAAGCCCGGTGATCGTAAGCCTGTGGTCGTGAGTTCTGATCATGAGTGCGTGATCGCCGCCCCGGCATGCCCGAGGACCGGGCCCGTCCACCAGGCCCGGCCCTCGTGAGGATCACTGGGGACGCGCCTGCCCGGTCATCTGCCTGGCCTGGTCACGGGTGTCCTCGGTGACCTGCCTGGCCTGGTCGCGGGCCTCGTCGCGGGTCGTCCTGGTCGCCTCGGCCGCCGTGTCACGCACCTGCTGCACGGCCTCCTTGGCGTCCTCGCCGACACGCTGCGCGGTCTCCTGGACGGCCTGCTTGACCGGCTCGGCCAGCTCGCCCGCCCGATCCTTGACCTGCAGGGCCGCCCGCTCCTCGGCCTCGGTCTTCGGCAGCAGGCTCGCGGCCAGCAGGCCCGCCCCGAAGGCGATGAGCCCGGCCGCGAGCGGGTTGCCCTGCGTGCCGCGCAGCGCCTGGCGCGGCGCGCTCCGCACGGTCTCCGCGGCCTGCTGGGCGCCGTGACGCACGGTCTCGCCGGCCTCGGCCGCCGCGTGCCGCACCGTCTCGCCCGCCTCCACGGCCTTGTCGCGGACCGTTCCCGCGGTCTCCCCGGCCTGGTCGCGAACCGTGTGGGTGGCGTGTGCCGGCACCCCCATCACCTTCTCCCTCACCGATCGCGCCGTCTGGCGCATCCTGTCCGTACGACGCCGCACGATGCGCGACGGGCTCGTCCTGTCGGCGAGCCGGTCCACGTCGGCGGCGAGCTCCGCCCGAGTGGCATCGATCTCGGCCCTTATCTCCTCTGGGCTCGCGCCCATTGCACGTCCTCCTTCAGGGTCTCGATGGTCTGCTCGGGCGTGGGGTTCACCTCGCGCATCCGCTCCTTGCCCCGGGCGAACAGCACCGCGCCGATCACGGCCCACACAGCCGCGACGATGAGCGCGGCCCAGGCCAGGTCCATCAGAGGGGAGGGCCGCCAGGGCCCGAGTGCGCCATAACCTGCGTGGTCTGCGCATTGCGGATTTCCTTCCGGGTTTCGTCGGTGCCAGGCGATACCGTGGTGTTGTCGTACCTGAA
>NZ_BOOB01000046.1 GCF_016863015.1 Microbispora amethystogenes
CAGTGGAGAAGTCCCCCGGCGAACTCGTGTTCCGGTGAATCCACAGATCACCGCCCGCGACCCCCGCGATGTCCTTCTTCCCGTCACCGTCGAAGTCACCGAGCGTCTGATACTGGGGTGCCGGAGGCGGCGACTGCGTGTCGTCGACGATGTTCTTGTACCGGATCGGGCGGAAGTTCTGCATGCTCGACCACGACTCGTCGCCCACCTGGCCGTGGGAGTTCGCCGTCGGCCCCTTGGCCCAGTCCTGCTCCCAGCCGTTGCCGTCGGGACTGCCCGTGCCGTTGAGGGAGTAGGTCCACGCGCCCTTGGTGTGGTCGGCGGAGTCCTTCCACCGGGCGAACAGTTCCATGTGGGTCGATTTGAGGATCGCGTCTCCGGGCTTCAGATCGTGGAGGCTGCCCAGATACTCCTTTCCGCTCCAGCCCTCGAAGTCGTAGGTGCTGTTGCCGCCCTTGCCGGAGTTCGCGGTGATGTGCCACGCCATGGAGACCAGGCCGGAACAGTCGGGGCCGTACTTGTGCCCTCCGTCCACGTCGGTGTAGAGGCTGCTCGCGCTGCGGCTCTGGTTGTACTTGACCCCGCGGTCGACCCAGTTCTGGGCGCGGGCGAGCACCTCGGAGCGGGTGATCTGACCGCCGGCCGTGGAGGCCGCGGCCGGCGTGGCGGTGGTGAGGGTGGTCACCGCGACTCCCGCGAAGCCGAGGGAAGCCGCCGCCACCATGCTGAGCGTGCCCGCGATAAGGCGGTTGAGTTTCATGGGGCCTTCCGGTGGAGAGGTGGTGTTCGTCCTCTTGCACCGGAAGACTCGAGCAAGGCGCTGAAAATCCGGTGAAACTCCGTGGGGGATGCTTTTCAGCGGTTCGCGGCGGGTGTTTCAGGGAGCGGGGGTGTCGCCGGTGAGCTCGCCGTACTCGCGGGCGCCGTGATCGCGGAAGACCGTCAGCACCCGCGCCCGGATCGTCGCCGCCGTCTCGACGTCCCCCCTCGCCTCGTGCAGCAGGGCCAGCGTGTGCTCCGTACGTGCCTGCCAGAGCGGGGCCTCCATGCCGTCCCACACGCCGATGGCCGAGGTCAGGCACGCGGCCGAGTCCGTCAGGTTGCCGTCGGCGAGGTGCAGCTCGCCCAGGGTCCGCAAAGCGATGCCGAGCCCCCACCGGTCTCCCATCGCCTGACAGGTGGACAGCGCGCCTTCCAGTGGGGCCAGGACCTGCCGCGTCTGACCCAGGCGGAGCCGGGCCTTGGCCCACGTACGGACGGAATACGCCTCCAGCAACCGATCGCCGAGCTCGACGAAGATCTCCGTCGCGGCCTCGGCGGTCCGGATGGCCGCGTCGTAGTCGCCGGCCGCCCGGTGGAACAGGCTCATGGTGCGCAGGGTCACCGCCTCGCCGCGGCGGCTGCCGAGGCGGCGGTAGCCGGCCATGGACTCCTCCAGACCACGCCAGGCGGCCGGATAGTCCCCACGCTCCAGTCGCACCGAGGCGGCCAGCCGCCGCAGGTACGTGACGCCGAGATCGTCGCCGAGGCCGGTGAGCAGGACGTCGGCCTGGTCCAGAAAATGCAGTGCCTCGGCCAGGCGGCTCGCCTCCCGGCAGGTCACGCCGAGCCCGGCCAGCGCCACGGCCTGGCCGCGCGTGTCACCCATCTCCCGGAAGGCGGCGAGCGCGTGGCCCAGAAGCCGGCGCGCCTCCGGGAACCGGTCCTGGAGATAGCGCAGGTCGCCCAGTTCGGCCAGCATGGTCGCCTCGCCGCGCCGGTCGCCCGCCCGGCGGGCCGCGGCCAGCGCCGCATGGTTGATCCGCTCCCGGGACTCGAACCTGTTGACGCCGAGGAACGACGGGCCGAGTCGTGTGGAGGCGAACTGGCAGACCATGTCGTGCAGGCCCAGCACGGCGGCGCGCTCCAGGCCGACGACCAGCGCGGGCTGTTCGATCTCGAACCAGTCGTGCGGGGCCGCCAGCACCCGCGCGGTCAGCTCGTCCGGGATCGCCGGGGCGGCCGCGGCGGGGTGCATCCAATCGACCTCATCGGGCGGGGCGTCGGCCGCCACCCGGTCGGCCAGGGCGAGCCAGCCCCCGAGCACCCGGCCCGCGGCCGCCGTGAGCCGTTCGGACGGCTCCTCCGCCTCGGCACGCTCGCGTCCGTAGATGCGCACCAGGTCGTGGATCCGGTAGCGGAGCGCGCCCAGGTCGTCGACTCGGCTGAAGTCCGCCATTTGGGCGTCGACCAGGCGTTCCACGATGTCTTCCGCGAGCTTGCCGTCGATGTCGCACAGCCAGGCGGCGATCCACGGGGAGAACTCCGGAACCCCCAGGTGACCGAGCCGCCGCAGCGCCCGGCGTTCGTCGTCGTCCAGCCCCCGGTAGCTCAGCTCGAAACCGGCCCGCACCTCCAGGTCGGCGATCGCCAGCTCGTCCAGCCTGCGCCGCTCGTCGGCCAGCCGGTCGGCGAGCAACCGCAGCGGCCATCGCTGCCTGGTGGCCAGCCGGGCCCCGGCGATGCGGATCGCCAGCGGCAGCCGGCCGCACAGGTCGACGATGTCGTGGGCCACCGCCTCCTCGGCGGCCACCCGCTCGGTTCCCACGATCCGGGCGAGCAGCTCGACGGCCTCGACCGGTTCGAGGACGTCCAGGTCCGTACGGCGCGCACCGCTGAGTCCTCCGAGCCGGTCGCGTGAGGTGATCAGTACGCCGCCGGCGCCACCCGGCAGCAGCGGGCGTACCTGCGGCTCCCCGGCGGCGTCGTCGAGCAGCACCAGCACCCGGCGTCCGGCCAGCAGGCTCCGATAGAGCTCGGCCCGCTCGGCGGTCGCGGAGGGAAGATCATCCTGACGCACCCCGAGCGCCTTGAGGAACCTCCCCAGCACCTCGCCCGGATCGGTGGGAGCCTCGCTCATCCCGCGGAGCTCGGCGTACAGCCGTCCGTCGGGGAAGGCATCCGCGACCTGGTGGGCGACGTGGATCGCCAGGGCCGACTTGCCGCTGCCGGCACGACCCGCGACGACCTGGATCATCGGGGCTTCTCCCGAGGTCAGCGCCGTCACCAGGGCCGCGCTCTGCACGGAACGGCCGGTGAAGTCCGCCGGCGCCAACGGCAACTGGGCGGGTACGGCGAGGCGGACCGTCTCTCCGGACGGCGGCGCCAGCAGTGCGGGGTCGCCGCGCAGGACGGCGTGGTGGAGGGCGGTCAGCTCAGGCCCCGGGTCCACTCCCTGGTCCTCGGCCAGGATCCGGCGGCCCTCCCGGAACGTGGCCAGCGCGTCGGACTGCCGGCCGAGCCGGTACAGAACGGTCATGTACTGGCCGCGCAGCCGCTCGTTGAGCGGA
The DNA here is from genome assembly GCF_016863015.1 of Microbispora amethystogenes. Taxonomy (GTDB): domain Bacteria; phylum Actinomycetota; class Actinomycetes; order Streptosporangiales; family Streptosporangiaceae; genus Microbispora; species Microbispora amethystogenes. The sequence continues at coordinate 3,330 of NZ_BOOB01000046.1, forward strand.
TGGGCCCCGACCAGCGCGGCCAGTTCCCCCACCAGCCGGCCGTGCCGGCCCAGCGCCAGGCCGGCGGCGACGCGTTCCTCGGTGGCGGTCAGCCGCAGCTGTTCCAGTCGTGCGGCCTCCCCAGCCAGCGGCGAGTCGCCCAGTCCGGCCAGGGCGGGCCCGCGCCACAACTCCAGCGCGGAGTCGAGCAGCCCGGAGGCCTCCTCGGGCGTGGCCGCGCCGCGCGCGTCGGCGAGGAGCCGTTCGAACAGGTCGGCGTCCAGCGACTCGGCGGGGATCCGCACGAGGTAGCCCGGTGCGCGGGTGACGATCACGTCCGGAGCCCCGGCCCGGGTCAGCGCCTGGCGCAACGTCTTCACATAGGTCTGAATCGCCGCCTTGGCGCTCTCCGGCGGCTCGTCCGGCCAGAGGATGTCGATGAGACGGTGCGTCGGCAGGACGTGCCCCCGCTCCAGGAGCAGCGCTGCGAGCAGCGTCTTCGGTTTGGCTCCCCCCAGCGGGACCGGGACCCCGCCGACCGACACCTCAACCGGCCCCAGCAGCCGAAACTCCACCGCCACTCCCCTGTCACGTCGTCCCCCCGGACGCAGCCCCGGCGGCTCCCGTGCTGCCGGGGCGTGAAACGCGGTCCCGATGATCTTCACGCCAGCATGGCCAGTCGGAATCCCCAATGCAAGGGGGTGGATATCAGGACCTGCGCGCTTATCGGCGCGTTCGCCACCAGGCGACCGTCTCCTTCACCCCGTCCTCGACCGGCGTCGGCGCGAAGCCGAGGACCTCCTGCGAGGCCGACGAGTCGAGCACATACGGCCGGTCGAACTGGTAACGGGTCTCCCCCAGCTCGCGCAGGAACGGCACGGCGAGGCCACCCGCCTTCAGCATCCACCCCGGCAGCCGCCGCAGACGTGGCGCCGGAACGCCCCCGGCCTCGCACACCATCCCGGCGTACTCCCGCATCGTCACGGGCGGCGCGGTCGGGACGTGCCACGGCCGCCCCCACGCGCGCTCCTCCTCGGCCGCGGCGGCCAGCGCCCGCACGACGTCGGGCAGGTACGTCCAGCTGTGCGGGATGTCGGGGTCGCTCACGACGGTGGCGGGCTTGCCGCCGAGCAGCGGTTCCAGGAGCCGCGGCCCCAGGTAGGACTGGTCGGACGAGCCCGGGCCGTAGTAGTCCGAGCCGCGCACCTCGGTCACCCGGACCCTGCCCGCCTCGTGGGCCGCCCGCATCTCCTCCCACATCCGCGCCCGGACCCTGCCCTTCGTGCCCGTCGCGGCGAGCGGCAGGTCCTCGGTCATCGGGCCGTCCACCGGGCCGTACCCGTAGAGATTGCCCAGCGTGACCAGCACGGCCCCGGACGACTCGGCGGCGGCCAGGAGCGAGGCCGCGACCGGCGGCCAGTCCTCCTGCCAGCGGTGGTAGGGCGGGTTGACGCAGTTGTAGATCGCGCCGGCCCCTTCCGCGAGCCGCCGCATCACGGCGGCGTCGCCCGCGTCCGCCGCGACCGGCGACACCCCCGACCGCCTCGGGCCGGAGCCCGAGCGGGTGACGACGGTCACCTCGTGCCCCCGCTCGGCCAGCGCCACGGCGAGCGCTCCGCCGACCTGTCCCGCTCCCACCACGACATGCCTACCCATGATCTCTCCTTCACACCTGATTCGTCAGCAGCCGCAGCGCGGCGTCGACCACGTACACCACCGCGAACACCACACCCGCGGTCACCAGCCCCGAGGCCGCCAGCGCGGCCGCTCCCGCGCCGAACCACACGACCTCGAAGGCTCCCCGGGCGATCCCGTGCAGCTGGTACGGCGCCTTGCCGCCGGCCATGAACAGTCCCCAGAGCGTCGCGAACGCGGCCGGTGTGCCGAGCCCCAGCAGGATTCTGACCACGATGTTCGCCTCCCGGGTGAAACCCCAGCGCGCCAGCGCGATCAGCACGCCGAGCTCCAGGAAGAACATGAGGGCGGCGGCCGCCCCCTTGGTCATGGTGAGCATCGGCACTCCTTGCGTAGGTCGCTCCGTTACGAGAGCAATGCTCTCTCATGTGAGCGTCAGCCGTCAAGAGCAGTGCTCTCGAATCGGTGCTCTGATAACATCAGGCCATGAACGCGAGTCGTACCGCGCGGGAGCGGGTCAGGGCGGAACTCATCCGGGAGATCACCGGCATCGCGCGGCGTCATCTCGCCACCGACGGCGCCCCGGGCCTGTCCCTGCGTGCGGTGGCCCGGGAGATGGGGATGGTCTCCTCCGCCATCTACCGCTATTTCCCCAGTCGCGACGACCTGCTCACCGTGCTGATCGTCGACGCGTACAACGCGATCGGCGAGGCCGTCGAGCGCGCCGACGCCACCCGCCCGCGCGACGACTTCACCGGGCGCTGGCTCGCCGCCTGCCGCGCCGTCCGCGAATGGGCCCTGGCCCATCCGCACGAGTACGCCCTGCTGTACGGCTCGCCGGTGCCGGGTTACCGCGCCCCGGAGGACACGATCGGCCCGGCGTCACGGGGCACGATCGTGTACGGCCGCATCCTGGCGGACGCCCAGCGGGCCGGCCGCCTCTCCCCTCCGCCGATGTGCCCGCCGCCGCCCGCGATCCTGTCCCAGGACGCGGAGGCCGTACGGTCGGTGATGCCGGGCGTGTCCGACGACGTGGTCGCGCGGGCGCTGGTCGCCTGGACCGGGCTGTTCGGAATGGTCAGCTTCGAACTGTTCGGCCAGTTCAACAGCGTGATCGAGCACCGGGCCGAGTTGTTCGACCACAACATGACCTGCCTGGCCCATCTGCTCGGCTTCTCCTCGTAGCGCTTCTCTGTGCGCGCAGGCGGCCGGGAGGCGTCCCGGCCGCCTTCGCTCTGTCTCGGCTGTTACAGCCCGGCCTGCCTGACCGCGGTGCGCCAGTCCTTCGCGATCGCCTTCTGCGCGCGGGCCAGCGGCACGTCACCGGCGCAGACGGCCTTCCACAGACGACGCTCCACGGCGTTCTTGTCCGCCGCGCTCCTGCCCTTGACCTTCCACGCGGGCTCCGGCCAGAGGTTCTTCACGCTCTTGGGCGACCCGCCGAGGAGCAGCGGGATCAGATGGTCCTCCTGGTAGCGGGCCGGCCTGCGGTCCGGGTAGCCGTACTCGGCGATCTGCCTGACCTTCAGCGCGCTCAAGTAGCTCGCCGTGGGCGCCGTCTTCGCGTCGAAGCCCGGACTGCAGATCGTCGTACGGATGGTCGCCTGGGTGACGGCGGGGTTGCGCGTCCCGGGCGTGCAGCGGGGATCGGGCAGGGGCAGGTAGGCCCGCGAGCACTTCGCCTTCGCCGGCTTTCCGCCGGGCGTGGTCGTCGGCTTCGGGCTCGGCTTGGGAGTCGGTGTCGCCTTGGGAGTCGGCTTGGGGCTCGGTTCGGGATTCGAGCCAGACGAGGAACCGGCGGGCTTCCATCTCCAGTACGAGCCGTCCTGGACGCACTGGTATTTGGCGCCGCTCTCGGAATATCCGTACAGGCCGTGGGCTGCGGCAGGGCAGAATGCGCCGGGGGTGACGCATTCCCAGTGGTCCCCGACCTGGCGGTAACAACTCGCGACGGACGCGGACGAAGCCACGGCCGATTGGGTCTGAATCGGTACAAACAGGCCGATAGCCACAGCTACGGCGAACAACAGAGAACGAACGCGCAAAACCACTCCTCGACTCGGATGGAACAACCGAAGAGAGGACGCTCGGATGAGACGCAGGTTTACTTCTGATACTTATATGACCTGTAGGCAAATTTCCCGTTTTATCCCCTACCCCACTTCAGGAGCCGACGATGGACGACGAGATTCAGCTGATCAGTGACGGCGATGGCCTGGCGGTCATCGGGGATCCGACTGCTGTCGAGCGCTTCCTCGTCTCCGAAGGACTACCGTCGAAGGACCTCGGGCTGCCGAGGCTCGGATCTGTTCTCCGTACCGGTTCTGGAGCCGCACAGGCGGGTTCCAAGATTGCCGCCGACTCGGGGCGCTGGGTGAAGCTGACCCAGGAGTCGGCGCAGCTGGTCAATAAGTACGGGCTGAGGGAAAGCTCGAAGACGGGTCTGAGCACAGGCGTGTTGAAGGGAAACAAGGGCCAGATCAAGGGATTCGTCGAATTCTCGAAGGGGGCGCGTCTGACCAATCCGGCGCTTCTCGCCGGTGCCGCTGGGCTCATGGCGCAGCTCGCGATGCGGCAGACCATGGACGAGATCACCGACTATCTCGCCGCCATAGACGAGAAGGTCGACGACGTGCTCCGCGCCCAGAAGGACGCCGCGCTGGCGAACATGATCGGCGTGGACCTCGTGATCGAGGAGGCCATGACCATCCGGGAGCAGGTGGGCCGGGTCTCCGAGGTCACGTGGTCGAAGGTGCAGACCACGCCGACCACGATCGCAAGCACTCAGGGGTACGCCTTGAGGCAACTCGACGGACTCGCGAAGAAGATGGAGCAGCAGAACAAGATCGGTGATCTCGCCAGGACGTCCAAGGAGGCCGAGCTCACGGTTCAGGAGTGGCTCGCCGTCCTGGCTCGCTGCTTCCAGCTGCAGGACGCGATCGCCGTGCTCGAACTCGACCGGGTGCTGGAAACGTCTCCGGAGGAGCTGGACCGGCATCGCCTCGGGCTCCGGACCGCACGGCAGAACCGGCTGGAGCTCATCTTCCGGAGCACCGAGCGTCTGATGGCCCGCATGGACGCGGCCGCCGAGACGGCCAACACGAAGGTGCTGTTGCACCCGACCACGTCGCGGGCTGTGGTGCATTCGAGCGACCGCGTCGCGATCGCCGTCGTCGACTTCCACGGGCGGCTCGGGATCGAGCGCGGCCGGCAGTCGCTGGAAGCGCGACGATGGGTGGACGCGGCCGCGGAGGTGCGGGACAAGGTGCTGGAAACAGGAGCAGAGGGCGTCGACGCCGCCAGGAACCTCGGCAACGAGACCCTCGACCGGGCCAGATCGGTGACCGGCAAGCTCTCCAGCGGGCTCGCCGAGCGAGCACTCCGCCGACGCGGGGACGCCGAGAAAGGCTGAGCGAGCGCCGCCGTCGGTCACATGGGCCCGAAGGTGAGTGGGCCCTGTGGCGAAGGGACGCGGCGGCGAGACGAGTCGGCGCGGCACCCGGTTCCGTTAGCGGTGCTGTGGCTCCGCTCACGGAAGGAGTCAGCACAGCCGCGGGAACCCACGCCGTCAGGGCTGTGGCTCCTCTCGCCACGGGTGGAGTTTCTCGGGGTTGCGAACCGCCCAGATGTGCCGGATCCGATCGTCCACGATGTCGAACGCCATCACGACCTCGGTGACGCCGTCTCGCTGCCCGATCAAGCCCGGCTGGCCGTTGACCGTACGCTCCAGGAGCGTCAGGCCGCCCGCCTTGCCGATGAGGGCCGCGGCGTAGCGCGCGAGCTCCTCGGCGCCTTCGAGCGGGACCAGCAGGGCGTCGACCACTCCGCCGCCGTCTGCGGTCACGGTGGCGCCGGGGTCGAGGATGCCGATGAGGGCGTCGATGTCCCCGGCCTCCCACGCCTGCTTGAAATCCCTGACGACACCGGCCTGCCGGGCCGTCGGAGCCGCGGCGGGCCGCGACGCGCGGACGCGGCGGCGGGCCGAGGAGGCCAGCTGGCGGCACGCCCCCGGCGTACGGCCGACGATCTCGGCCACCTCGGCGAAGGAGTGGCAGAAGACGTCGTGCAGCACGAACGCGACGCGCTCGGCCGGGGTCATCGATTCGAGCACGACGAGGAAGGCCATGCTGACCGACTCGTCCAGAGTCACCCGGTCGGCCGGGTCGGCCGCCTGTCCGGTGACCCACTCCGCGCGGTCCGGCAGCGGCTCGGGGATCCACGCGCCGACGTAGCGCTCCCGCCGGGCCCGCGCCGAGCCCAGCAGGTCGAGGCAGATACGGCCGGCCACCTTCGTCAGCCAGGCCCCCGGGGACTCGACGGCCTCCCGCCGTGAGGGAGACATGGCGTACCAGCGGGCGTACGTCTCCTGCACGACGTCCTCCGCCTCGGCCAGGGAGCCGAGGAGCCGGTACGCGAGATTGGTCAGCTGACGTCGCTCGCTCACGATCGCGCTCAGCCCTGGATCGATCGGGCCCTCCGCCGGCTCGGACTGGATGGTCATGGTCTCGCGGGCTCCCTCGGTCTCGCCTGCCTTCATCAGTACGACGAGACGACCGCCCGGAATGTGAGGCCGGCGCATCACCTCACATTCCGGGCTACCGCGTCGTCGGACAACCGGGACGGCGTACGGCCGGAGCCGCGCCGCCCCTGCTCCGCAAGACCGCTCAGACTCAGGAGGAAGACCTCATGATGTCCATTCCCACAGCCACCAAGGACGACAGTCTCCAGTCGCGTCTGCCCGACCCCGTCCAGTTCTTCCCCGAAGAGGTGGCCGCGCTCGCCGGAGTCATGCTCAAGGCCACCCGGAACGGCTCGATCCCACAGACCACGATCAGCCTGGTGCAACTCCGCGCCGGGCAGCTCGTCGGCAGCACCTACCACACCATCAGGCAGACGGGCGAGCTTCGCAAGGCCGGGGAGACCGAGGAGCGCATCACCTCCGTGGCGACCTGGCGGGACTCCCCCTACTTCACCGACGCCGAACGGGTCGCGCTGGAGCTCGTGGAGGCCGTGCTCACCCCGAGCCCGTCCGGGGAACGCGTGCCCGACGAGCTGTACGCCAAGGTCGCCCAGCAGTACGACGAGAAGGCCCTCTGGACGCTCACGATCGCGATCGGCCAGATCTGCTTCTTCATCCCCGTCGCCCTCATCGCCAGGCCGATCCCCGGCGAGGCCCCCGGCAAGAACTACCGGAAGTGACACACCGCCTGCCCTGAAGAACCGTGAGAGGCGGCACATGGATGCGGGGGCGCCGCCTCTCACCTATTTCACGGCCGCCCCCCATGCGGTGGCCTACGGACTGCCCGACGCGACCGGTCAGGAGTTCCTGGAGCACCTGACCCACCGATAAGGACACTCGACGGCCCGATCTCGGCGGCGGCGTCCAGGCGCTGAGGTGCCCGGCCGGGAACTACGGGGGAAGGTCCCGGCCGGGCACGTTTGTGGGGCGTTTCTCCGGTTCTCGCTGCTACTGGCGTGGTTCTCGCGTGGTCAGGGCGCGGCATCGGGCGGGCCGGACGTGGGCCAGGCGATTCGCAGAGCGCACCAGACCGTACGGCCCGGGCGGTCGTCGTGCCGGCCGACGCCCCACGCGGCGGCGATCGCCTGGACGATCAGCAGGCCCCGGCCGTCCTCCTCGTCCGGTTCGGAACGGAGACGAGGACCGGTGAGCGACGCTCCCGGGTCCCGCACCTCCACCCGGACGAACGCGTCCGTCACGACCAGCGTGAAACCGATGACGTCATCGGCCTGGCAGCCGGAATGCCTGATCGCGTTTGTCACCAGTTCGGACGCCGCCAGCGCGGCATCGTCCACCACCGGGTGCTCATGGCCGAGCAGCCGACGAACCTCTGAGCGTGCGCGGGAAGGCGAGGCAGGGTCGCAGGAAAGACGGACCTCGTGCCGGGCCTCGGGCAACGTGCCGGCTGTTTTCATGACTTCACCCACTTGAGAGACGTGAGCCCCGATCTGCCCTCCGACCTTCCCATCCTTTGCTACTTTAAGTAGCCAAACGGATTCAACCAGCTATTAACGGTTGCAGTGGAAGCCACGATGAAACCCCCTGAGAGGCGACGAGGAGATCCGGATGCCACCGGAAAGCGTTCTCAACCCCACCGACTCCCCCACCGCGCTCTTCGGCTTCGAGTTGCGGCGGCACCGCAAGGCGCGAGGCTGGTCGCAGTTGCGACTGGCCCGCGCGGTGCCGTACTCGGTGGGAACGATCAGCATGATCGAGACCGCGAAGCGGTCACCCTCAGAGCAGTTCGCCCGGCACTGCGACGAGGCGCTGGAGGCCGACGGCGCGCTCATGCGGCTGTGGCCGATGGTCAGCCACGCCTCCGCTCCCCCGTGGTTCCGGCCCTGGCTCGACGTCGAGGCGACGGCGGAGGCGATCCGCACCTGGGAACCACTACTCGTGCCCGGCATACTCCAGACCGAGGACTACGCGAGAGCCATCCTGAGCGGCGAGCCCGGGGCGAGCGACGAAGAGATCGAGATGCACGTCGTGGCCCGGATGGAACGGCAGACGATCCTTCGCCGTCCCAAGCCGCCGATGCTGTGGGTCGTCATTGACGAGGGCGTCATGCACCGCCCGATCGGCAGCCCGGCCGTAATGGCGGCACAACTCACCCATCTCCTCGAAGCCGGCCAAGCCCCCAGAATCACCCTTCAGGTTCTCCCTCTCAGCGCCTGCTCCACTACCGGCCTCCTTGGCGGCTTCGCCATAGCCTCGGCACGCGGTACTCCCGAAACCGCCTATGTCGAGGCGGCATGCGACGCTCAGGTAACCGACTGGACGGAGAGCGTCGGGACCCTAGCATTGAGATACGAGGGGATCCGCGCCGAAGCCCTGCCACAGCGCGATTCCCTAAAATTGATCAAGGAGACGATACAACGATGGACGAACTGATCCAGGAACTACGGGCAGCGACCTGGACCAAGTCGTCCCGTTCCGGAAGCAATGGCGGCAACTGCGTTGAGGTGGCTGAGCTGTCCCAAGGACGTCGGGGCGTTCGCGACAGCAAGAACCCCACCGGCCCGACCCTGGTATTCACCGCCGCCGAGTGGGATGCCTTCGTCCAGGGCGTGAAGCACGGCGAGTTCGACAATCTGCCCTGATCCTCCTATAGCCACGCCCGCTCATATCTCTCATCGGCGGCTTGAAGCTGTAGTGTCAGAGTCGGTCCGTGAACGCGGCGTTCAGCAAGGATGTCCGTAGCGCGGCTACATGCCCGTCCGTCTGTGCGGCCGTCCTCATGCCCTGCGCAAGGCCATCCAGCAACCTGGCGATGCGATCTTGAACGGAGCGATCAGGAATCGGGACGCGGAGCCTCTCGAAAGCCTTGATTCCTAGTGTTCTATTTCGATCCGCCATTCCCGGAGAACAAACTCCAATGTCCGCCAGGCCTGTCCTCGTCAGAAGATAGTGCCGGATATAGCTGATGTTGACACGGGAATCACGTGGAAGGTAGAAGAGAAACCGGTTCGACGCTACGCACTCGGTGTCTTCCCGAGCAGTGACACCGATCGCACCTTCCCATGCCTTAATATTACTAAGGACGAGCGCACCCTCGGGAAATCGGAAGTAGCGCAGCTTGCTGAGCTCGGAGCCGGGAACGAAATCATATCGGATCGTCCCCTTACCAAAGGACCGCAGACCGAGCGCCCTGTAGCGAGCATCGGGATCGATCCCTACAGGAGTTCTGCGGGATAGGAGGAGCTCATCGACAGCCGGTCGAGGGACGTCGGCGTCCACAACGGATGAGAATAACGACTCGGCGAGTGCGGCCTGCTGACGACGCATCTGCGATCGAAGCTGCTCAATCGAACTGATCTTCTTGCCAGCAGCATCCAAGTGAGCAGCCATCCTGCGCTGCTCATATAGGTCAGGCAGTTGAAGTTCAATAGATTCAAATGCCTTGATGCCCAGGGTACGATTCCGGTCCGCAGATCCTGGAGACGCCCGCCCTATTTGCGCAAGCCCTTTTTCCGAAAGGAAATAGTGGAACAGATAGCGAATTTCAATATCCTCGACGACAGGAGTATAGAAAAGAAAGCGATTCGATGCCACAGCCCCCAAGTCGCTCGCAGCCGATACCCCAATCGCACCCTCCCACGCCTTGATATTACTAATAGCCAAGGCATTATCAGGAAATCTAAAATACCTCAGCTTGCTAAGCTGCCCGCCTGGGGCTGCCGGATAGTGAAATATCCCCTTCCCGAATGACCTGATGCCGATAGCCTGGTATGCACAATCGGGTTCAATCTCAACGGGATATCGCTCAAGTTGCAGAATATCCCCAACCCGCACCCTCTTCATCGAAGTCATATTTATGCCTCCATCAGATCTTTAGCGAGATCTTCAAGAAGGTGAAGAATCTCCTTTTCGGTCTTGATCAGCTCAGCGAGAAGCTCGTGCGGAGGACGATGCGCGAGGTCGTCACCCTGGTGGGGATTCGTGAGATCAAAGTTCAAGCCGTTGGCTGCGATGTCGGCAATGGGGACGCGCCAGGCATGCTCGTTCTCGACGCGACCCTCGCGCGACTTTCCGCCCCACCAGTCGGCGCACTCGGCGAACTCCTCGTCGCGCATCGGCTTGGTCTTGCTGTAGCCCTTGCGTCCTTCGGGTGGGGATATCTCGTAGAACCAGGTCTCCTTCGTCGGCCCCGTCTTCTCGAAGAAGAGGAGATTCGACGGGATCTGTGTGTACGGGGCGAAGACACCCTGCGGGAGCCGTATGACCGTGTGCAGGTCGCACTCACGCAGCAGTCGTTCCTTGATTCGAGCACCGGCACCTTCGCCGAACAGTACGCCGTTCGGCAGGACGATGGCGCATCGGCCACCTGGCTTGAGCTTGTCGAGGATCGCCAGCAGGAACAGCCAGGCCGTTTCCTTGGTGCGTACCCCGGCCGGGAAACGCTGTGAAACCGAGGTCTCCTCCTCCCCGCCGAAGGGCGGGTTGGTGAGCACCACGTTGACCTTGCTCGCCGGGCCGATCTCGTTGGTCATCTGCACGAGCGCGTTGTTCCGCACGACGGCCGGCGTGTCGACACCATGCAGGATCAGGTTCATCAGGCACAGCAGGTACGGCAGCGGCTTCTTCTCGATGCCACGCAGATCGGTGTGCAACCGCTTACGTGAGGTTGTGGTGTCGGCCTTGTCCGCCAACTCCTCCAACACCTCGACGAGGAAGCCGCCGGTCCCACAGGCCGGGTCGAGGATGCTTTCGCCTAACGAGAGGAACGACTGCTGGACCATGAACCGAATCACCGGGCGCGGGGTGTAGAACTCGCCCGAGTCTCCGGCCGCGTCACGCACCTCCTTGAGGATCGACTCGTAGAGGTAGGCCATCGTGTGAATGTCGTCGCTGGAGGTGAAATTGATCTCGTTCAGCCTGCTCACGAGGTCCCTCAGCAGGTAGCCCGAGAGCATCCGGTTGTGGATCTCCTTGAACAACGACGTCAGCACCGGATCCTTGGGCCCGGTTCCGTCAAGGTCCCCCCGCAGGTACGGCAGCAACTCATTGTTCACGAAGCTCCGGAAGTCATCACCCGTGAAATCGGCGTTCGGTGCCCAGTCGCGCCAGCGGTAAGGCTTGTCGATGGCGGGCCGGTAATCCTCCTCGACCAGTTCCCGGGTGTCCTCCATCGCGTCGAAGGCCCGGAGGAACAGCAGCCACGAAAGCTGCGGCAGGCGATCGAGGTCGCCATTGAGGCCGGCATCCTTGCGCATGATGTCACGTGCGGCCTTGATGACCGCGGTCAGCCGAGCCCGAGAGGTCTTGTCCGCCGTCGCCATCAAGATTCCCTTCCGTCAAGAATGATCGCGCGAGCCCAGAAGCCTCGCAGAAGTACCATCGCCTCTGCAAAATGAACCGTCGGCGTGAGACCGCGTGCCAGGACCGGGTAGTCGATCTCCCATCGCGGCGGCGGGTCGTTGATCTCAGTCGGCAGATCATGTGTCGCACGGACCCGGAAGACATGCCGGACGACTTTCACGAGTTCCTCGTTCGGAAGCAGCCCCATCTCGATGAGCAGGACGAGGTCTACTAGATCCTTGACCCGCGTGTTCGGCCGGCCCCCGAAGTCACGGGTGAGTGCGTGCAACTTCTCGGCGAAGTGCTGCCGCGGGTGGACGGCCTCAACGGTCGGAGTGGGGACGCCAGCGAAGGCCAAGGTTCCAGGTAGCCGCAGGTTATCCGTCTCGGCGAGTTCTTCGCCGCGAAGTGCGGCGTCCAGCCTCAACGCGGCGAAAGTCTTGCCGGCGAGCCGCGCCTCGATGCCGAATCGCCAAGCGGGACGTCCGGCTCCATCCGGCCGGAGCTCAGACGGCGAGGCGACGCGGAAGACGAAGCCGTCTCCGTCGAGGTCTGCGACAAGCGACTCGATCAGCTCTTCCTGCAGGGCCGTGCCGCTGATATCGCCCGACCGGACGGCCAGGTCCAGGTCCTTGGTCGCCCGCGCCCGGTCGAGTAGCCGGAACTCCATCGCGGCGCCACCCTTGAGTATCCATCGCCCCGGCTGTAGGACAGCCAGTCGGGCGGCCACTCGCTCGAAGAGGACGCGTCGACGAAGCCGACTTAGATCGGTGCCCTGATCATCAGCCTGTTGCTTGAGACGTGCTTCCAAAGCTTGGCGTAGCGAAACGGCATTGCCGTACCGCGTCATGCTGGCTCCTCCCGGATCGCCCGTTCTACGCCCATCTCGGCCTGTGCACCTAGCCGCTGCGCAGCCCGCAGGAGCTGACCCCGAGTCGCCTCACCGCGAGCGAGGATCTCGGCGACCGCCGAATCCAGGACGTCCTGGCCGATGCCTTCGGCGGCACACTCGGCGATCGCACGGACCGGGGTGGTGACGCGGAAACCCTCCCGATCCTCAACCTCGCCAGGCTCCAGCGCAGCCCGGTGGATCACGAGGGCGTCATCCCGCTGCCGGAAGCCCGGCCCCACCGTCAGATGGACCTTCTCCGGGTTGGCGATGCCAAGATCGTGTACAACCAGGGCCGTTGCATGCGACACCACAGCACGACCCTTGCTCCAGAGCCACCATCTGATCAGATGATCATGCTCATTCGCAGGCAGGATCGTGAACTCGCGGAGCCGATAAAGCCCCCGGTCGATGCGCAGCCAGTTTCCCCGCTGCACGTGGAAGTGCTGCGCCTGGTGCGAGTAGCCGACCTGGACCGCCTGAGCGGCCGTGAAGTAGCCCCGCTGGCTCACGGCGAGTTCCCACAGCTTGTCGCGCGGGCCTCGGGGTTCGATCAGCATGCGGCTATGGTAGCAAAGTGCAACTACAAGCCACTTTTAGTTTCACGCATATCGCGTACACGAAACTAAAAGTGGCTTGTAGTTATGCTGCGTCATAGACGCACCGACCGAGCCTGTCCAGTGCCTCTCGGAACCCCTCCTTTCCGCCGAACCGGGCGGCCAGCTCGGGGGCGCTACCGAGATCGGTGAAGGGATACACCTGGAGCACTGCGGGCACAAGCTGGTCAGGGCCGTGCTCTGCGTACTTGTCGAGGATCAACTCCAGGATCCCCTGTGCGTCCTCCGCGAAGGACTCAAGGAAGGCCCGGTGCTCCCGGCGTACACGCCGGGCACGTTCCTGCCTCGTCATCCTGGGTAGTTCCCAGGCGACCGCCAGCAGCAGATCAAGCGGATCGGCGTCCTGGTCGTGCAACTGCTTGGCGAGTTCGTTGACATCGATCCCCCGGCTGTCCAACTCTCGCAGGATCTCCGACCGCGATCGCGCCCGCGCCCATCGACCGCGCAGCTCCCCCGGGCTGAGATAGAGCCTGCGGACCTGGTCACGTGCGAACAGGCGATACTCGATCACTCGTGGCCGGCTGCTCTCGTCCAGCACATACAGGGTGTCGTTGTAGACGAACACCTCCTGTCCGTCCACGTAGAGCCGACGTGCTCGCGTGGTCACTGCGGAGACCAGGTCCTCGTCGTCCAGGTCCGCTGCTGGGGGAGGCAGTTCCCCTCCCTCTTCCTCGCGGTACTCGAACCCCGGCTCAGCCACCTGCGATGTCCCGTCGGACGGCGTCTCATCCTCTCGGTCGACCAGGCGACCCTGGTCATCGATAGTGTCCTGATACCGCTTGATCGGGGGGCCGTCGAACTCGGGATCGTCGAAGTACCGGGTGGCGTAGACGAAGTCGATGATGTCGAAGCTGAACTTGTCCCCTTCACCAAACAGCCTTGTGCCGCGTCCGATGATCTGCTTGAACTCAGCCATCGAGCTGATGGGGCGGAACAGGACGATGTTCCGTACCGTCGGCATGTCAACGCCGGTGGACAGAAGCTTCGCTGTCACGGCGATCACCGGCGTCTCCGAGTCCACTTTCTTGAACTCGTCCAGGTGGACGAGCCCGGGTTGGCCGTCCCTTGAGGTGATCCGGACCACGTAATCACCGCCGTACTGGCGGGACAGATCCGCATTGGCGTTGTGCAGGGCGGTACGCATCCGGTTCGCATGATCGGAGTCCACGCAGAAGACGATGGTCTTGTTCATTCGGCCGGTCTCGTGCAGGAGATCCGTCAGGTATCGCGCGGCTTCCTCGGTGCGCTCTACGATCGCGATGACCCGCTCGAAGTCCCTCTGCGTGTACACCCTGTCGGGAATCAGCGCGCCGTACTTGTCGACCTGGCCCGGCTCGGGCCGCCAGCCGAAGGCGTCGACGTTGATGTTCACCCTGCGCACACGGTAAGGGGCGAGGAATCCGTCCTCGATGCCCTCCTTCAGGGAGTATTCGTACACCGGGTCGCGAAAGTACTCAAACGTATCGGCATCGCGCTCACGAACGGGGGTCGCGGTGAGGCCAATCTGCACAGCCCGATCAAAGTACTTCAGAATTTTCCGCCAGTTCGAGTCCTCCTTGGCACTGCCCCGATGGCACTCATCGACGATCACCAGGTCGAAGTAGTCCGGGTCGAACTTCTCGAACAGCGCCTTGTCGTCCCCATCCGTCTCCTTGCCCTTCTCCAGGGACTGGTAGAGCGCGAAGTAAATGTGACGGCCCAGCTTCGCCACTCCCCCACCCAGTTTGTGGACGGCCTCGCCGAATCCGGGGATGAAGTAGTCATCCTTCGGCTGATCCACCAGGATGTTCCGGTCGGCGAGGTAGAGCACCTTCGGCTGACGACCTTCAACCCATCCAGCACGCGCCAGCTTCTTCACGAGCTGGTAGGCGACCATGGTCTTGCCGGTACCGGTGGCGAGGACGAGCAGGACCCGATTCCTCCCACGCCCGATCGCCTCAACCGCATGCTGGACCGCAAGCCTCTGGTAGTAGCGCGGCACCTTCAGAGTGCGATCCCAATTCAGCAGGCTCTCGTCGAAGGGTGCCAGGAGCAGATCGGCGACGAGCTCCGCGCCAGGTCCCTCGTCGAGCCCCTTCGCTCGGCGATACCGCGCCCACAATTGCTCCGGCGAGGGAAACGCACCGACATCGGCGATCTTCCCCGAATCTCGGTCGACTTCCTGGATCTTGAGGCCATTGGTGACATAGGCGAAAGGCACCTGGAGCTTCTTCGCGTATCGCTTCACCTGCTCGATGCCGTCTCCGGGATCGATGGATGTCCGTTTCGCCTCGATGACGGCGACAGGCAGACCCGGCCGATATTCGAGCACGTAATCGGCACGCAGGGGCGCCTTCCGCCTTGGCCGGCCTCCCGCGACCATGATCTGCCCGTCGGTGATCGGATACTCGTCGACGATCTGGTCCCGATTCCAACCCGACTGCTTCAGGTGACGTTCGATGAGGATGCGCCTGGTTTCGCCCTCGTTCGGGCTGTGAGATGCACTCGCCACGGAAGATTTTTACCCTTGAAGAGAAAAAGCCGACCCAGTTTCGCCAGAACGTGATCATCACGAGACGCGTGGAGCACCGCGTCGAGCGCTGCCATCGAGCTCGGATTCACCGGTGCCTCCCTTTTCCCTGATCCAGACCTGGTCGCGGCCAAGGGGATCCTGAGTTGGGGGAAGGTGGGCGGGGCTGGAAATGACTCGACCGCGCTGCCGCGGGATCTGCGGTGTGCGCGGTCGAGGATTCGACGTCGGGACCGGGATGCCGTCCCTACGCCCCGGCGCGCCGGCAGGTCGTGCCGGTCGCGCCCGGTCTTGGGGAGCGCCCGTGGATCAGCGAAGATCTAGGGCACTGCCGGCCGTCTTCAGCGGGTGGCGCGGTTGACGGCGGAGATGATGGCCTTGAGCGAGGCGGTCGTCGTGTTGGCGTCGATGCCGACGCCCCACAGGACCTGCGTGCCGTTGGCGTCGCCGACCTCGCACTCCACGTACGACGCGGCCTTGGCGTCGGCGCCCGCGCTCATCGCGTGCTCGGTGTAGTCGAGGACGCGCACCTGCACCCCCACGCTCTCCAGTGCGTCGCAGAAGGCCGAGATGGGTCCGTTGCCGACGCCCTCGATCTCCCGGATCTGGCCGTCGATCCGCACGTCGGCGTTGATCGCGTCCTTGTCGTCCACGGCGGAGGTGTGCCGGTGGGCCAGCAGGCCGATGCGGCCCCAGGGGCTGGCCGGGTTGGGCAGGTACTCGTCCGAGAACCGCTCCCACATCTCCGCTGCGGTGACCTCGCCGCCCTCGGCGTCCGTACGGGCCTGGATGACGCGGGAGAACTCGATCTGCAGGCGACGCGGCAGGTCGAGCTGGTGGTCGGCCTTCATGATGTAGGCGACGCCGCCCTTGCCCGACTGGCTGTTGACCCGGATCACCGCCTCGTACGAGCGGCCGATGTCCTTGGGGTCGATCGGCAGGTACGGCACGGCCCAGGCGAACTGGTCGACCGGCACCCCGGCCGCCGCCGCGTCGCGCTCCAGGTGGTCCAAGCCCTTCTTGATGGCGTCCTGGTGGGAGCCGGAGAAGGCGGTGTAGACCAGCTCGCCGCCCCAGGGGTGGCGAGGGTGCACGGGCAGCTGGTTGCAGTGCTCGACGACCCGCCGGAGCTCGTCCATGTCGGAGAAGTCGATCTCGGGGTCGATGCCCTGAGAGAACAGGTTCATCCCCAGCGTGACCAGGCAGACGTTGCCGGTCCGCTCGCCGTTGCCGAACAGGCAGCCCTCGATCCGGTCGGCGCCGGCCATGTAGCCCAGCTCGGCGGCGGCCACCGCGGTGCCGCGGTCGTTGTGCGGGTGCAGCGACAGCACGACCGAGTCGCGGTAGGCCAGGTTGCGGTGCATCCACTCGATCTGGTCGGCGTACACGTTGGGGGTGGCCATCTCGACCGTCGCCGGCAGGTTCAGGATCACCTTGCGGTCGGGTGTGGGCTGCCACACGTCGTTTACGGCGTTGCAGACCTCGACGGCGTACTCCAGCTCGGTCCCGGTGAAGGACTCCGGCGAGTACTGGAAGTAGATCTCGGTGCCCTCCATCGTGGCGGCCAGCTTCTTGCACAGCTTGGCGCCCTCGACGGCGATCGCGGTGATGCCGTCCCTGTCCTGGCCGAAGACGACCCGGCGCTGCAGGGTGGAGGTGGAGTTGTACAGGTGGACGATCGCCTGGCGGGCGCCGCGCAGCGACTCGAAGGTCCGCTCGATCAGCTCGGGCCTGGCCTGCGTCAGCACCTGGATCACCACGTCGGAGGGGATGCGGTCCTCTTCGATGATCTGGCGGATGAAGTCGAAGTCGGTCTGCGACGCCGCCGGGAAGCCGACCTCGATCTCCTTGTAGCCCATGCGTACCAGCAGGTCGAACATCTTCAGCTTGCGGTCGGCGTCCATCGGGTCGATCAGCGCCTGGTTGCCGTCGCGCAGGTCGACCGCGCACCACCGCGGCGCCTTCGTGATGACCTTGTCGGGCCAGGTGCGGTCGGTCAGCCGTACGGGCTCGTACGGCGTGTAGCGATGAAAGGGCATGGGGCTGGGCTGCTGTTCGGTGGTCATGATGCTCCTCGTCGGACGCGCGGCGGCCCCGTCTTCCGCCCATGTGAACACGACGATCCTGTCGTCACGATGGGTGAGGGGGGCGCCGAGGGATGAACCAGGGCGGCCGACGCGCATGACTCTCGCCACCGCGGCGAGGGAGCCGGCCTCTTACAGGCCCTCGCCGCGGCGGATAAGAAGAAGAAGTCCGCGCAGCATGTCAAGCAGACTAGCAGACGCCTCAGCGGGACGAGACACGCGATCAGATGCCGAGACGGACCGCCGAGCGGGGGCGGGTTAGGGTGTGCCGTGACGAAGGAGGGGTCACATGGAGGACAACCAGATCCTGGGGCAGATCAAGGACCTCGTCGAGGAGGAGCACTCGCTGCGCGAACGGCTCGTCGCGGGTGAGCTGACCTCCGAGGAGGAGCACACCAGGATCGCCTCGCTGGAGGAGCAGCTCGACCGCTGCTGGGACCTGCTCCGCCAGCGCCGTGCGCGGCGCGAGATGGGCGAGGACCCCGACAACGCCGCTCCCCGCCCCGTCAGCGAGGTCGAGAACTACCTCCAGTAGACCCGGCCACACCGCTCCGGCCCCCGGACCCGCACCGCCTCCGCCGCCCACAGCCGCCGTGACAAAATGGTTCGCGCCGCGAAAAGGCGGTGCGGTTTCCTGTCCGCATGCATATCGAGCGCGTCGCCGCCGCGGAGCACGAGAACGGCCCCGAAGACGGCCCCGAGGACAGTCCGGCGGGCCTGGGCGGCCTGTTCGAGATCGCCCGGGTCTGCGCCCTGCCCGGCCCGGCGATGTCGTGGCCGCACTTCGTCGCGGGCGCCGCGAGCGGGTCCAGCGGTGAGCGTACGGAGAGCTGGGTGGCGCGTGACGGCGGGCAGGTGGTCGGCGGCCACATCCTCCGCCTGCCCTCGCACGACAACACCCACGTCGCCCTGCTCCAGCTGATGACCCATCCCGGCCGCCGCCGCGAGGGCATCGGCGGAGCACTGCTCGACCACGCCATCGCGCGGGCCCGCGCGGAAGGCCGGAGCGTGCTGGTCGGCGAGGCCCCCGCAGACGGCCCGGGCTCGGCCTTCGCCGACGCCCGCGGCTTCTCCCGCGCCACCACCGAGACCCGGCTGGTGCTCGACCTGCCCACCGCCGACTGGTCCGGCCTCGAACTCCTGCGGGCCCGCGCCGTACGGCACGCCACCGGCTACTCGCTCGAACGGTGGGCCGGGCCGACCCCCGCCGACCTGCTCGACGACATGGCCCGGCTGAACGAGGGCATGAACGACGAGCCGCTCGGCGACCTCGCGATGGAGGACCAGCGGTGGACCGCGGAGCGCGTGCGCGCCCGCGACGAGATGCTCTCCCGGGCGGGCCAGCGGACCTACACCGTGATCGCCCGGCACCTGGGCGGCGGTGACCCGGCGGGCTACACCCAGCTCGTGATCGACGCCGAGCGGCCGGAGGGGTGGGTCCGCCAGTCCTCCACGGCGGTGCTCAAGGCGCACCGCGGCCGGCGGCTCGGCCTGGTGCTCAAGCTCGCCAATCTCATGTGGCTGCGCGCCTGCGAACCCTCGGCCGAGCGCGTGATCACGTGGAACTCCGTCGAGAACCCCCACATGCGGTCGATCAACGAGACGATCGGATTCGAGGTCTTCGACACCTGGCACGTGCTGCAGCTCGCCATCTGACCATGGGCACGGTCGCCGCTCGTTCAGCCCTGTCCGGCGCCTCGGCCGGGCCACCAGGCTGACCGCAGGCGCGTCGAGGTGTCCCGAGCTGAACGGAGCGGGGATCGCTCCCCCGTACGTTCTCGTCGGGCATTCCGCCGGGGGGAACATCGTCCGGCTGTTCGCCGCCGAAACGCCTGACGCCGCCGCGGCGGTCGTCCTCGTCGATTCCAGCCATCCCGAGCATCCGCCTGCCGCACCGGACGAGAGCCGCCATCGCCCGGGAAATGCTGCGCTCGCGCCTCACGCCGCTGGGCCTGCGGCACCTGGTCTTCGATACTCGACCACGTTCGGCGAGTCCGGATCGCCCCTCACGAGCGGCGGCGGAGACGACGGAGGAAGCGGTCGGGCCGTGCGCAGTGCCGGGTCCGTACGGCTCCCATCCCGAAGGGTGTGGAACCCACGGCGCGGCCAAAGGCGTTCACACGCGCGATCGCTTCCTCCCCTCCAGCGTAAGCGCCTTCCCTCCCGGCGTCTCCCCCCACCCCGGCTGGACGGCACCGGCGACCATTGGCGAGGCTGAAAGCCCATGCGGCGAGGTGACACGTTCGTTACTCTGCGCGACACTTCTGGGGCCGGGCAGCACGCTGGAAGCATGGCGAATGCGAGGAACAGCTCAGCATCGGCGTCGCGACCAGGTGCGGCCGCCGGACTCGGCGCCAGTCCGGGCGTGTATCTACGACCGCATCTCCGATCTACGGAAATCGCATGCCGCCTCGCGGACCGTCGGCCCGGCCCGCAGCCGCACGAGGTGATTCGATGACGGGTGGATCAGGGGCTCGGCGGGGGCGTCTGGTCATCGTCGCGTTGGGTCCCACGGCCGGCATGATCGCTGGAGGACTCACCAACCTGCTCACCATGACGTGGAACTGGTGGCTGTTCGGCGGACTGGTCTTGATGACGATCCTGGTGAGTGCGGGCACACTGATCGCTCTTCCGCGCGGCGGCCCGCCGCACCCGGTGACGCCTCAGGCAGAAGATCAGGAGGCTGGTGCGCTACTACAGCCTCCGTCCGGCACCCGAGTCTTCATAGGTCGCAGCAGGGAACTGCGCCGACTGACAGCACCTGCCTCCACTGAGAGCCGGCTCGGACCTCTCATACTGGTGATCACCGGTATGCCCGGGACCGGGAAGACTGAACTGGCAATCCGCGCCGCCCACGCACTCACCGCGCGTTACCCCGACGGATTGTTCTGGCTGGGCCTGCGCACCTATGCCGCGGCCGAATCCCGGATGACCGGCACCGAAGCGTTGCGCACCTTGCTCAACGCCCTGGACGTACCACCCAACCCGAACGCCACCACTGTGAACGCACTCAGCCGCGAGTGGCGTGCCGCCACGATGGGCAAGAAGATGCTGATCGTCTTGGACGACGCCGATTCCGCCGAACAGATCCGCCCTCTGTTGCCTGCAGCGGAAGAAGCGGCGGTTCTGGTCACCACCCGTCACGTGCTGATCGGTCTCGACCCCGACCAGAGCATGACCTTGACGCCGTTCACCCGCGCCCAGGCGGCCGGCCTGGCCGGAGCCATCCTGCGCCGCGCCGGGCTTCACGACCCCCAGGCGGTTGCCGCGATCGCCGCCGCCTTCCGGCTCCCACTCGCGATCCGTCAGATGAGCGATCTGAAAGCGGCCAACCCCACCCAACACATCCCCACCTCTCCTGGGGAGAAAATCAGCGACGAGACGGCCGCTGCGTTCGCCCGCTCTCTTGCGGCCCTGACCAAAGCCGCCCGCCTCGTGCTGCGCCGTGTCGCCCACTACCCCGGCTCGCTGATCACCGCGCCCATCGCCGCCGTCCTCGCCGATCAGCAAATCAGCAAGGCCACCACACTGCTGGCCACCCTCTATCAGCGCGGTCTGCTCATCGCAGACAACCGGACCAGCGGCGGCTACCGCATACACGACGCCGTACGCGCCGCCGCGCTGATCGAATCGGACAAGCGCGACAGCTCCCGACACCTGGCCGCCGCCGACGAACGACTCTTCCGGTACACAAGAAGCGCCATCGGCGCCGCGGTTCTGATGGTTGACTCCAATGCACTCATCGCCTGTATAGAGGCCGACGGACATCACCTGGCGTCACTTCTCCAGCACGAATCGGATGTCGCCGCGCTGCGATGGCTCGATCGGCATCACCCGGATCTACTCGCTGTGGCCCGCCGGTGCCTGTCCGCTCGCTCCCCCGAAGCATGGCGGCTGATCTACCAGCTGGAGTTCTACCAGCGGATGCGCGGCTTCTATACCGAGATCATCGAACTGCACAGCCAGGCGCTGAGCCTGACCCAGCACACCGGCGACTCTCTCGGTCAGGGAGCCATGCACCACAATCTCGGCCTGGTGGACATGCGCACCAGCAACTACCAAGCCGCGCTCACGCGCTTTCAGACCGCGCTCGCGCTTTACGAGCAGGTCGGCAGCCGAGCCGGCCAAGCGGAGATCCACCACGAGCTCTGCAATGTCAACAAGTGGCTCGGCGACCTCGCCCAGGCCCGAGCCCACGCGACGTTCTGCTTCGAAGTCGCCTCCTCGGGCGAAGACCTCGTCGAGCTGGCATTCGCCCACGCCACCCTCGGCATCCTCGACCGGTTGGAAGGCAGCTACACCGCTGCCCGCGAACACCTCACCCGGGCGATGAAACTGTTCGAGCAGGCCGGGCAACGCCGTGGCTTGGGCATCTGCCACCGGCAACTCGGCATGCTGGACGAGCGCCTGAGCCGGTACCACGACGCGCGAGCTCACCTGGACCATGCCCTCTCCCTGTTCCAAGAGTTGGGAGACCTCATGAACCAGGCCGACGCCCACCACAACCTCGCCGTCGTACACCGCGGGCTGGGCTCGCTGGTGACCGCCCACGAGCACGCCACCACCGCCCTCGCCCTGGCCTCGCAGATCAACCACTTCCAAGGACAAGCCGACGCGCACACGGAACTCGCCCAGTTGGCGCAGGCCACAGGTGACCACACGGCGGCACGTGCCCACCTCCACCACGCTCGCGACCTTCACCGGCGCCTCCACCAGCATGGCGGACCGGGTCCAGACGTTCTGGACGCCGGAGATCCGGCGGTTCGGCGGGACGGCTAGGTTCAGAGCCGCAGCATCGTTCACACGGCCCGGGCACAAGCCGCCGGTGATCTCTGCATTCCGGCCGCATCCCCTCCGCTGACGGCAGTCACCTCCGGAACCACGCGAAGGGGGCATGCACATCGATCACAAGCAAGTGTCAGACCGACAGGAGGCGGTGGACCTCCTCGTCCTGCAGGTCCTGGGCCGCGCCGGAGCGCACCACATGCCCGGCGTCGAGGATCAGGAACGCGTCGGCCAGCCGCAGCGCCAGGTCCAGATACTGCTCCACCAGCAGGATCGCGAGCCCGGACGCGTGCAGGCGCTCGACCGCCTCCTCGATCTCCAGGATGATCGAGGGCTGGATGCCCTCGGTCGGCTCGTCCAGGATCAGCAGCTTCGGCCGGGTGACCAGGGCGCGGGCCATCGCGAGCTGCTGCTGCTGGCCGCCGGACAGGAAGCCCGCCGGCCGTTTGAGCAGCGGTTTGAGCCGGGGAAAGACCTCCAGGGCCTCCTCCACCGCGGCCTGGTCGCGGTGCGCGGACGCCTCCAGCGTGACCAGCAGGTTGTCGATCACGCTGAGCTGCGGAAACGTCTCGTGTCCCTGCGGCACGTAGCCCATGCCGAGCCGTACGCGCTGGTCGGGGCGCAGGCGGGTGACGTCCCTGCCCTCGAACGTCACCTTCCCGCCGGTCGCCGGGAGCACGCCCATGACGGTGTTGAGCAGGGTGGTCTTGCCGACCCCGTTGCGGCCCATCACGCAGACGAGGCGGCCGGGGGGCACCTCCAGCGAGACTCCGAACAGCACCCGGGCCCGGCCGTATCCCGCTTCGAGTCCCTCAACGGACAGCATCCTCGGCATCCTCCCGCGCGCGTCCCAAGTAGATCTCCTGCACGTGCGGATCGGCCCGCACCTCGTCGACCGAGCCCTCCATCAGCACCTTGCCCTCGTGCAGGACGGTCACCTGGGAGGCGTACCGGCGCAGGAAGTCCATGTCGTGCTCGACCACGATCACGGTGTGGTCGCGGGCGATCTCGGTGAGCAGTTCGCCGGTGCGCTCGCGCTCGTCGGACGCCATGCCGGCGACCGGCTCGTCGAGCAGCAGCAGCCGTGGCCGCTGGACGATCAGCATGCCGATCTCCAGCCACTGCCGCTGCCCGTGGGAGAGCACCCCGGCCCTGCTGCGCGCGAGCGAGGTGAGGCCGATCGTCTCCAGCGCCGCCGCGACCTCCTCCGACACCCCGCGCCCGCGGCGCAGCAGCGACCACAGGGGACGGCGGAACGACGCGGCGAGGTCGAGGTTCTCCAGCACCGTGAGCTCCTCGAAGACCACGGAGGTCTGGAAGGTGCGGCCCACTCCGAGCCGGACGATCTCGTGCTCCCTGCGGCCCGCGAGGTCCAGGCCCTCGAACCGCACCGTTCCCGCGGTGGGTTTGGTCAGGCCGGTGATCACGTCGATGAGTGTGGTCTTGCCCGCGCCGTTCGGCCCGATGAGGAACCGCAGCTCGCCGCGCCCGACCGTCAGGTCCACGCCGTCGATGGCCCGGAAGCCGCCGAACGCGACTTGCAGACCCCTGATCTCCAGTAACGCGGTCTCCAGTAGCGCCGTCTCCGGAGACGCCGTCGCCGCAGGCGTGGTCTCCGCCGGGGCCTCGCTCACGTCCCGGCCTCCCTTCTCCTCCGTACGAGCCCGGCGGCCAGGCCGGCGATGCCCCTGGGTGCGAGCGTCATGACGAGGACGAACAGGGCGCCCTGCAGATACAGCCAGGCGGCCGGGAGCTCCTCGCTGAAGTACGTCCGGGCGTAGCCCATGACGACCGCGCCGAGGATCGCGCCCGCGAGGGCGAAGCGGCCGCCGACGGCCACACCGACGACGAGTTCCAGGGAGGGGACGACGCCGAGCAGCGCCGGCGAGATGATCCCGACGACCGGGACGAACAGCGCTCCCGCGATGCCGGCCATGCCCGCCGAGACGGCGAAGGTCAGCGTCTTCACGGTGGCCGGGTTGTAGCCCAGGAAGCGCACCCGGTCCTCGCCGTCCCTGACGGCCAGCAGCAGCCGCCCGAACCGGCTGCGGACGAGCTGCCGGGCGCCCAGGTAGAGCACCCCCAGCACGACCGCCACCGTCAGGTAGAGGCCCCGCTGCGTCTCGTCGGCGGCGAGGTCCTGACCGAAGAAGTCGAAGAAGTTGGTCAGCCCGTTCGTGCCGCCGGTCAGCCCCTGCTGCCCGACCAGCAGGATCACCAGGGCCGCCGCCAGCGCCTGGGTGAGGATCGCGAAATACGCCCCGCGTACGCGCTGGCGGAACACCAGCGCGCCGAGCAGCAGCGCGACCACGACGGGCACCGCGACGGCCATGGCGAGCGCGAAGACCGGGTTGCCGAACGGTGTCCACAGCGCCGGGAGCTTCTCGACCCCGCTCCAGACCATGAAGTCGGGCAGGTCCCCGCCCGCGTCGTGGAGCTTGAGATACATGCCCATCGCGTAGCCGCCGAGGCCGAAGAACACCCCCTGCCCGAGCGTCAGCATGCCGCCCTGTCCCCACGCGAGGCCGATGCCCAGAGCCACGATCGCGTAGCACAGATACTTCGCCAGCAGCCCGAGCCGGAACGGCTCCAGCAGCAGCGGCGCCACGACCAGGGCGAGCAGCGCCACCGCGGCGAAGGCCGCCGGGCCCTGCCACCGGCGCGGTTCCCGCCGTACGACGGGGGGCGCCTCGACGGGCGCCTCGACGGCCGTCACGTCAGCGCCCGCGATCGCACGAAGAACAGCCCCTGCGGCCGGATCTGCAGGAACCCGATGATCGCCACGAAGACGATCACCTTGGCGAGGCTGGCGTCGCTCCAGAACTCGGCGTAGGAGTTGAGCAGGCCGAGGCCGATCGCGGCCAGCACCGCGCCGCGGAGCTGCCCGAGACCGCCCGCCACGACCACCAGGAACGCGTCGACGATGTAGTACGTCCCGAGCGTCGGCCCGACCGGCCCGATCAGCGTGAGGGCGACCCCCGCGACCCCGGCCAGGCCGGAGCCGATGAAGAACGTCCGCTGGTCGACCCGCCCGGTGTCGATGCCGCTGGTGGCCGCGAGCCTGCGGTTCTGCATCACCGCCCGCATCCGCCGGCCCTGCCCGGTCCTGTGCATGTACGCCCAGATGGCGAGCACCGACAGCACGGCGAGGGCCATGATGAACAGCCGGTTGTACGGCAGGATGCCGAGGCCGCCGCGCAGCCAGGCCGGCGAGACGACCTGCACGTTGGGCGCCCCGAACAGGTCCCGGGCCAGCTGCTGGAGCATCAGGCTGACTCCCCAGGTGAGCAGCAGCGTGTCCAGCGGGCGGCCGTAGAAGCGCCGGATCAGCGTGCGCTCCAGCACCAGGCCCATGAGCCCGGCGACCACGAACGCCGCCGGCAGGGCCACCAGGAAACCCACGCTCTGCAGCAGGAAGGCCGTGTAGGCCCCCGCCATGATGAACTCTCCGTGGGCCATGTTGATCACGCCCATCTGCCCGAACGTGAAGGTCAGCCCGAGAGCGATGAGCAGCAGGACCGCTCCGATCGACAGTCCGATCGGCAGCTGGTTCAGCACCCCTTCCACGTCACCTCCCGACGTTGTCCCGCGCCGGGGCGCGGCGCGCCCCGGTCGCGGCTGTGCACGGTCATTCGGCGGCGGTCAGACCAGGCCGCCGGCCCAGGAGTACGTCTTGAGGTAGGGGTCCGGCTTGATCGGCTCACCGGAGTTCCAGACCTCCTTGATCTGGCCGTCCGGCTGGACGACGCCGATGCGCGCGGTCTTGTACACGTGCTGGTTGTCGCCGTCGATCGTGACCTTGCCCTCGGGGCGGTCGAGCGAGACGCCGCCGGCCGCCTTCTTCACGGCCTCGACGTCGGTACTCCCGGCCTTCTTGGCGGCCTCGGCCCACAGGTAGACGGCGTTGTATCCGGCCTCCATGGGGTCGGAGGTCACCTTGTCCGCGCCGTACTTGGCCTTGAAGGCGGCGACGAACTTCTGGTTCGCCGGGGTGTCGGTCGTCTGGTAGTAGTTCCAGGCCACGAGCTGCCCGGCGACGTTGTCGACGCCGATGCCCTTGACCTCCTCCTCGGCCACCGAGACCGACATGACCGGCATCTGCTCGGCGCTGACCCCGGCACTCTTGAGCTGCTTGAAGAACGCGACGTTGCTGTCGCCGTTCAGGGTGTTGAACACCGCGTCCGGCTTCGCCTCGGTGATCTTGTTGACGAGCGTGCTGTACTCGGTGTGCCCGAGCGGGGTGTACTCCTCGCCGAGGACCTCCATGCCGTTCGCCGCGGCGTACGCCTTGATGATCTTGTTGGCGGTTCTCGGGAAGACGTAGTCGCTGCCGACGAGGAAGAGCTTCTTCTTGCCCTTCTCCTTCAGGTAGTCGAGCCCCGGGACGATCTGCTGGTTGGTCGTGGCGCCCGTGTAGAAGATGTAGGGGGAGCTCTCCAGGCCCTCGTACTGGACGGGGTACCACAGCAGCGCCTTGCGCTTCTCGAAGACGGGGAGCATCGCCTTGCGGCTCGCCGACGTCCAGCCGCCGAAGACGGTGGCGACCTTGTCCTGCGCGATCAGCTTGGTGGCCTTCTCCGCGAACGTCGGCCAGTCGGAGGCGCCGTCCTCCACGACGGGCTCCAGCTTCTTGCCGAGCACCCCGCCCGCCGCGTTGATCTCGTCGATGGCGAGCAGCTCGGCGTCCCTGACCGTGACCTCGCTGATGGCCATGGTGCCGCTCAGGGAGTGCAGGATGCCGACCTTGATGGTGTTTCCGCCCCCGGACGAGGCCGACGTGTCACTTTTTCCAGATTGTCCAGCGCATGCCGCGAGCGTCACCGTCGAAAGCGCGATGACCGCCCCGGTACGCCATAATGAGTTACGCAAGTGCCTCTCCTTGCCGCCTACGGCCCCCGCGCCGATCCGTCTGCCGCAAAGGTGAGCGCGCGCTATTTCCCGTCGAAATCACGACGGTTAACAACTCATTAGCGAAGCCTCACCACCGTCCGGATACGCATACGAAATGCCTGGGTAACGCGGGAGAAACCGCGGGTACCTATCGTCCCGCCATGCGGCTCACTCCACACGAACAGGAACGGCTCCTCATCCACGTCGCCGCCGGCGTGGCCCGCGACCGGAAGGAGCGCGGCCTTCGCCTCAACCATCCGGAGGCGACGGCCCTCATCGCGTCCTTCCTCCTGGAGGGCGCCCGGGACGGCCGGAGCGTCGCCGACCTCATGGACGCCGGTCGCAGGGTGCTGCGGCGCGAGGACGTCATGGAGGGCGTGCCCGAGATGCTGGAGTCCGTGCAGATCGAGGCCACCTTCCCCGACGGCACCAAGCTCGTCACCGTCCACCACCCGATCCCATGACCGGGCCGAGTGGGGCGGGTGCGCCGGGCGAGATCCTGTACGGCGAGGGTGACGTGCCACTGAACCCCGGCAGGGAGCGGATCACCCTGAGAGTCGTCAACACCGCGGACCGGCCGGTGCAGGTCGGGTCGCACTACCACTTCGCCGCCGCCAACCCCGGTCTGGAGTTCGACCGGGAGGCGGCCTGGGGTCACCGCCTCGACATCCCCGCGGGCACCGCCGTCAGGTTCGAGCCCGGAGTGGAGCGTGACGTGACGCTGGTTCCGCTCGCGGGCGCGCGGGTGGTGCCCGGCCTGCGCCCCGAGTGGGCCGGGCCCCTGGACGAAAGGACGACCGGTGTCTAGCATCGAGCGCTCCCGCTATGCCGCGCTGTACGGGCCGACCACCGGCGACCGGGTGCGACTGGCCGACACCGACCTGTACGTCGAGGTGACCGAGGACCTCTCGATGGGGCCGTCCGGGGCCGGAGACGAGGCGGTGTTCGGCGGCGGCAAGGTCATCCGCGAGTCGATGGGACAGGCGCGCGCCACCAGAGCCGAAGGCGCGGCCGACCTCGTCATCACCGGCGCGGTGATCCTGGACCACTGGGGGGTCGTCAAGGCCGACATCGGGGTGCGCGACGGCCGCATCGTCGCGATCGGCAAGGCCGGCAACCCCGACACGATGGACGGCGTCCACCTCGATCTGGTCATAGGCCCGTCCACCGAGATCCTCGCGGCGAACGGCAGGATCGTCACGGCGGGCGCGGTCGACTCGCACGTCCACCTGATCTGCCCGCAGATCCTCGACGAGGCGCTCGCTTCTGGCGTGACCACGATCGTCGGCGGCGGCACCGGGCCCGCCGAGGGCACCAAGGCCACCACCGTGACCGGCGCCTGGTACCTCGGCCGGATGCTGGAGTCCCTGGACGCGTACCCGGTCAACGTGGCCCTGCTCGGCAAGGGCAACACGGTCAGCGAGGAGGGGCTGCTCGAACAGCTCAGGGCCGGCGCCTCGGGGTTCAAGCTGCACGAGGACTGGGGCACCACCCCCGCCGCCATCGACGCGTGCCTGCGGGTGTGCGACGCGACAGGCGTGCAGGTCGCCATCCACACCGACACCCTGAACGAGGCGGGGTTCGTGGAGTCGACCCTGGGGGCCATCGCCGGCCGGGGGATCCACGCCTACCACACCGAGGGCGCGGGGGGCGGGCACGCGCCGGACATCATCACGGTCGCCTCCCACGCCAACGTGCTGCCGTCGTCCACGAACCCGACCAGGCCGCACACGGTCAACACCCACCACGAGCACCTGGACATGCTCATGGTGTGCCACCACCTCAACCCCTCCATCCCGGAGGACCTGGCCTTCGCAGAGTCGCGGATCCGGCCGTCGACGATGGCGGCCGAGGACGTGCTGCACGACATCGGCGCGATCTCGATGATCGGCTCGGACTCGCAGGCGATGGGACGTGTGGGCGAGACGGTCATCCGCACCTGGCAGACGGCGCACGTCATGAAGCGTCGCCGGGGCGCGCTGCCCGGCGACGGCCCGGCCGACAACCTGCGCGCCCGCCGGTACGTCGCGAAGTACACGATCAACCCGGCCGTCGCCCACGGGCTCGACGCGGAGATCGGCTCGGTCGAGCCCGGCAAGCTCGCGGACCTCGTCCTGTGGAGCCCGGCCTTCTTCGGGGTGAAGCCCGAGCTCGTGATCAAGGGCGGGGTCATCGCGTACGCGCAGATGGGCGACGCGAACGCGTCGATCCCGACGCCGCAGCCGGTGCTGCCCCGCCCGATGTTCGGCGCGGCCCCGGTCACCGCCGCGGCGACGTCGCTGCACTTCGTCGCACCGCTCGCGCTGGAGGACGGCCTCGCCGACCGGCTGGCCGTCCGCAGGCGGCTGGCTCCGGTGGCCGACGTACGCGCCCGGCGCAAGGACGCGATGCCCCTCAACGACGCCCTGCCGGACATCCGGGTGGACCCGGACACCTTCGCCGTACACGTGGACGGCGAGCTCATCGAGCCCGCCCCGGCCGAGTCGCTGCCGATGGCGCAGCGCTACTTCCTCTTCTGAGAGGTGCGATGGACGGCATGCGCGGAGACCCGGCGGCACTGCTGTTGCTGGCCGACTCCCGGCTGCCCGCGGGCGGTCACGCCCATTCGGGCGGGGTGGAGGAGGCCGTACGGCTCGGCACGGTCACCGACGTCGACGACCTCGCGCGGTTCCTGCGGGGCAGGCTCGCCACCGCCGGTCTCGTGACCGCGGCCCTGTCGGCCGCCGCCTGCGAGCTCGCGGCCGGCGAACCGGACCTCGTTGGAGGACCGGGCTCCGGCGGCGAAGCCGGAGAGCGGGCCACGGCCGTCGCACCGGGGCCGCACGCCCCGCCCGCCCGGCCGTACGCCGCCGACGCGTCGTGGCGGACGGGCGTCAACGGCGGGCCGGGAGCGGCGGCCGGGGTCGCGGCGGCGGAGGACGTCCGCCGGCGGCTGTGGCGGCGGCTGGACGACGAGGCAGACGCGCGGACCGCGTCGCCCGCGCAGCGGGAGGCCGCGCGGACCCAGGGGCGGCTCCTGCTGCGCACGGCCCGCCGGTTGTGGCCCTCGGCGGCCCTGGACACGCTGGCGCGGGCCATCCCGGAGGGCCCGCATCACCCGATCGCGCTGGGCGCCGCGGCGGCGTCCGCGGGCTGCGAGCCCCAGCAGGCGGCGCTGGCCGCCGCCTACACCTCGGTGACGGGCCCGGCCACGGCCGCGGTGCGGCTCCTCGGCCTCGATCCGGTGACCGTCCACCGCCTGCTCGCCGACCTCGCGCCCGCGCTCAACGACGCGGCCCACGCCGCCTGCGCGTCCCTCATGGACACCGTGCTGACGGAGCCGGTCCTGACAGACACGGCGCTGATCGACGGGGTGCCGACGGACGGGGCTCCGATGGACACGACACTCACGGGCAAAACGCCGGCAGACCCGGCCCTGGGTGATCCAGCCCTGGGTGATCCAGCCCTGGGTGGCCCGGCGGGCATCGACACCCCGCCGGGCGACGCCGGTCCTCCGCCGGGGGACGCGCCCGGAGCCGCCCGGGCGGAGTGGCGAGGGGGCTGGGCGGGGCTGCCCGGACACAGCGCGCCGGCCCTCGACCTCCTCGCGGAGGGACACCTGGCCAACCCGATGAAGCTCTTCGTCTCCTGACACCTCCGAGACGTCCCCCGACGTCGCCGACCGAGCCGCGTCTCACACAGCGGCTCACGAGCAGAAGGGTCCAGACATGGGCGCTTACCACGACGACCTCCACGACGCGGCCGAGCCGGACGGGCGGGCGCTCCGCCTCGGCATCGGCGGCCCGGTCGGCAGCGGCAAGACGGCCCTGGTGGCGGCGTTGTGCCGCAGCCTCGGGCCGTCCCTGCGGCTCGGGGTCGTGACCAACGACATCTACACCACCGAGGACGCCGACTTCCTGCGCCGGGCGGGAGTGATCGACCCGGAGCGGATCCAGGCGGTGCAGACGGGCTGCTGCCCCCACACGGCGATCCGCGACGACATCGCGGCCAACATCGACGCCGTCGAGACGCTGGAAGAACGGTTCGGCCCGCTCGACCTGGTCATCGTCGAGAGCGGCGGCGACAACCTCACCGCGACCTTCAGCCGGGGCCTGGCCGACCGGCAGATCTTCGTGCTGGACGTGTCCGGCGGCGACAAGGTGCCCCGCAAGGGCGGGCCGGGGGTGACGACGGCCGACCTACTGGTGATCAACAAGACCGACCTCGCGCCGATGGTCGGCGCCGACCTGACCGTGATGTCCCGCGACGCGGCGGCCGTACGGGAGGGCAGGCCGGTGCTGTTCACGTCGATCAGGGAGGACCGGAGCGCGCACATGGTCGCGCAGTGGGTGACCGACATGGTCGACGTATGGCGGCACGAACACGGCGTCGCCCACCACCACGGCCTCTCCGCGCACGGTGCCTCAACGCACGGTGCCTCAACGCACGGTGCCTCCGCGCGGCGCGTCCCGGAAGGCGTCTCCCTCGATGACCTCTCAGCGGACGGGATATCCATCGACGGGGTCATCGTGGACGGAATCTCGGCAGACGGGCTCTCTGCGGACGGAATCTCCGTGGACGGGGTCGCCGCGGACGGAATCTCCGCAGGCGGGGTCTCACCGGAGCGGAAGGAGCACGAGGAGCACGAGGAGCAGCCGTCGCGTCCCGTCACCGCGCCGTGAGCACGGCGGCGGCGGTCACCGCGCGGTCGCTGATCAGGACGAGCATGGCCGGCGGCGGCACCCGGCTGGAGACCCTGCGGTCGGACCCGCCGCTGACCCTGCGGCAGACCGGCCCGCATCGGGTGCATCTGGTCTCGACGGGCGCCGGGCCCCTGCGGGGCGACCACCTCGATCTCGGCGTGGACGTCGCGCCGGGCACGTCGCTGGAGGTGTGCTCGGTGGCCGCCACGCTGGTGCTGCCGGGGCTCGCGGAGGCTCCCTCGATCATGCTGGTGCGGGCCCGGGTGGGGGCCGGCGCGACGCTGCGCTTCTCCCCCGAGCCGACCGTGCTCGCCGCCGGATGCTCCCACCACCTCGTCGTACGGCTCTCGCTGGCGGAGGACGCGACCGTCCTGTGGCGCGAGGAGATCGTGTTCGGGCGGCACGGGGAACGGCCGGGCCGCTGTCAGGCGAGGTTCGACGCGACCGTCGCCGGACGGCCCCTGCTCCGGCAGAACCTGGTGGTCGGCGAGGAGACCGTGGACGGCAGCCCCGCCGTCTACGGAGACGCCCGGTGCGTCGGCTCCACGCTGGTCGCGGGCCCCGCCTGGCGGCCGTCCCCCGAGGACAAACGGGAGCGGCGCGCGGTGGTCGGAGAAGGCTGGGCCGCGCTCCCGCTCGCCGGTCCCGGCGTGCTGGTCTCCGCCCTCGGCGCGGACGCGGTGCAGCTCAGACGGCGGCTCGAACGCGGCGAGGACGCCGCCGCGTCACACGCGACCGGCTGAACCGTACCCACGCCCGAACCACGCCCACGCCTGGTGCCGTGGACCGATACGACCCGCGACGCCTCCGCCCGGCTGGTCGACGCGACGCTTTCCCCGTGGGCGGTGATGCCGGGAACACCGAATCCACCCCGCCCCTGCCACCCCGAGCTCCGCACTCCCCGAATCCCCCCCACCCCGGCGGATCCCCGTCCAGAGCCGCACCCGGCCCTCACAACGGACCGCACACAATCACCAGCCGGAACGCACCCGATCTCCGCATCGGGCGGCGCCGGGCCGTAGCCTGGTGATCGTGTCGGAACCCACGCCGCATTCCGCCTCCCGTCCGCGCCGCACGAGCGTGGCCGGCGCCCTGCGGGCCGCCGGGGTGATCGCCGCGGGGTTTGTGCTGGCCGTCGCCGCACTGCTCCCGTGGGCCGGGCTCACGGCCGAGTTCGGCGTGTTCGACGCGTCGCTCACCGCCGTACGCGGCGTCGACGAGGGCCCCGGGTGGATCGTCCTGGGCGCCGGGATCGCCGCGATGCTGCTCGGCGTGCTGGGCGCGGCGCGTAGCTGGCTGTTCACCGGGCTGGCGATCCTGCCCGGCGCGGTCGCGGCGTTCGCGCTGGCGATGTTCCTCGCCGATCCGCGCGACCTGGTGAGCCGGCTCGACTTCCACGTCTCCGGGCTGCTCCGGGTGCACCCGACGGTCCAGTACGGCTGGTTCACCGGGCTGCTGGCCTCCGTCGCGCTGGCCGTGCTGGCCTGCGTCGCGCTGCTCCGCCGCCGGTGACCGGCGGGGTCAGTCGTAGAAGCCGAGCCGGCGCAGCTGCTTGGGGTCGCGCTGCCACTCCTTGGCCACCTTCACCCGGAGGTCGAGGTAGACCCGGGTGCCGAGCAGGGCCTCGATCTGCTGCCGGGCGCGGGTGCCCACGTCCTTGAGCCGGGCTCCGCCCGGGCCGATGACGATCGCCTTCTGGGACTGCCGCTCGACGAACATGTGGGCGTACACGTCGAGCAGGTCGTCGCGGCCCTCCCGGGGGTTCATCTCCTCCACCATGACGGCGATCGAGTGGGGCAGCTCGTCCCGCACGCCCTCCAGCGCCGCCTCGCGGATCAGCTCGGCGACGAGCACCTGCTCCGGCTCGTCGGTCAGCTCGCCGCCGGCGTACAGCGGGGGCGACTCGGGCAGCCGCTTGATCAGCACGTCGGCGAGGATGTCGAGTTGCTCGCCGCTCTGCCCGGACACCGGGACGATCTCCGCGAACTCGGCCAGCGCGGACACCGCCAGAAGCTGGTGCGCGATCTGCTCGCGGGTGGCGAGGTCGCACTTGGTCACGACGGCCACGACCGGCGTCTTCTTGACCGCGGCGAGCTTCTCGGCGATGAACCGGTCGCCCTTGCCGATCGGCTCGTTGGCCGGGACGCAGAACCCGATGACGTCGACCTCGGTGAGCGTGGACAGCACCAGGCTGTCCAGCCGCTCACCCAGCAGGGTGCGCGGACGGTGGAAGCCGGGGGTGTCGACGATGACGAGCTGGGCGTCCGGCCGGTGGACGATGCCGCGGATGGCCCGCCGCGTGGTCTGCGGCTTCGACGACGTGATCGCCACCTTCGTGCCGACCAGTGCGTTCATCAGCGTCGACTTGCCGACGTTGGGCCGGCCGACGAAGCAGGCGAAGCCCGCGCGGAAACCGCTGGGTTCGGCGTTCACGTCAGATGTACCGGCCCTTCAGCGAGCCGTCCGGGGCGGCCAGGAACAGCGTGCCGTTGCCCATGTCCTCGACGACGGAGACGTCCTGCTCGCCGGGTTCGTCGGCCTCGCTGACGATCGCCGCCGCCTCCAGCGACTTCGCTCCGCTGGACACGGCCATGGCCACGGCCGCCTGGAGGGCCGAGAGCCGGAGCGAGGGCAGCGCCACCGTGGTCGCGGCGTACGTGCGGCCCGTCTCGTCACGCACCGCGGCGCCCTCCGCGACGCCCGCGCGTGCCCGCGCCGACCTGGCCAGCGTGATGATTTTGGTGTCCTCGGGGTCCAGCGTCTCTGTCACCCGTCAAGCGTACCGACCTCCCGGACGAGCAAACGGGCCAGTTCGGCCGTACGGGCGGGATCGGGCGGGGTCAGGCCCGCGTGCACGAGCGTGATCAGGGTGTGGCCGGAGCGGGCCACGACCAGGTGCATGCGGTAGGGATAGCCGCCGACCCGGCCGGTCAGGCCACGCCCGGCGGCGTCGGGGCCGCCGATGCCCGGCAGCGGCATCGGCGAGGCCTTCAGGCGGTCGTACGGCGTGCCCGCGTCGGCGGTGACGCAGCGGATCAGGGCGGCACGCAGCGCGTCGAGGCGCCCGGCCGCCTCGTTCCCGTCGTAGACGGCGAGCCCGACGCCGGCCAGCTCGCCGAGGTGCGGGCCGTCGTACGTCGCGGCGGTCACTGCGGTGGCGCCGCCGAGGCCGTCACGCGCAGGTCTGCCCGCCGCGGCGTCGAAGAGCGCACGGCAGGCGCTCGCACGGGGGCGGAACGGCGCCCGCCAGGGGGCCCGCGCGTGGCTGAAGAATCCCTCGGGGAGATCTCGCATCGTCCCCAGCATGCCCCTCAGCCGCCCGGCGCTCCGCGCCGCCATGGCGTCCCGTGTGGTTCCCGCGCCCCGGGCGACCCCCGCGCCCGCGCCCGCGCCGGACCCTGTTCGCGCGCCCGCGCCGTGCATGGCAGGGGTGTCGCGGGCGGCCCGCTCGGTGGCTGTGGCTCCCCCTGCGACTCCCGCTGTGGCTCCCCCAGTGACTCCCACGGTGGCGTGCGTCGCGACGCTGGGCCCGGTGGCGAGGGCCAGGAAGCCCGCGACTGCCGCGTGGACGATTCGCATGCCCGCCTCCCCGCCGCTCGGGCGCATTGCCGGAGGTTTTCCTTCCCCGGACCGGAAGCGGGTAATCACTTTGCGTAACCGATACGGGGCTTCCACCTCGGAAGGTGAAAGCCCCGCACCGCTTACGGATCCCCCATGGGAGTTGCCGGTGCTCCGCGAACCCCTCCCGAAGCGCCGGACTCCCTATGAGGCGCCCCGAACCCCTTCTGGGCGCCTGGGACAACAGTGGCAGGCCACACTTGCAACCTGCTTAAAGGAGGCTTGCACCCGTCGGTGGGCTCTGTGTCTCGCGGAGCCGGTCCCGGGCCACCGAGGCGTAGTCTCGGGCGGGCCGCGACCCGGGTGCCCGGGTGAGCCCGCTCTCCCGCCGCGCGTAGCGGAGGTCGGCCCGCTCGGCGGCGGTCAGGGCGTACCGCGCCGCCTTCACCGGGTCGCCGCCCAGCGCGTAATGGTGCGCGAGCGCCGCCGCCTCGTCCGGGCGCAGCCGTTCGAGCACCGCCGCCACCCGGGCGTGCGTGCGGGCGCGGCGCAGTCGCGGCATCGCGCCGTACACGGTGTCGCGGATGACGGGGCTGGCGAAGCGGAGCCCGCCGTCGTCGGGTTCCACGAGCACCCCGGCCAGGAGCGCCTCCTCGGCCGCGTCCACCACCGCGTCCATCACGGCCTCCACCACTGCGTCCTCACCACCGCCGTGGACGGCCGCGAGCACGTCGAGGTCGACGCCCCCGGCGTGCTTCCCCGGGACCTCGGCGTCGAGCACCGCCGCCACGCCCAGCACCGTACGCACCCGGGGGGGCAGGACGGCGAGGCGCGCGTTGAGCACGTCGCGAACCCCGGCGGGAACGGTCGTCAGGGCCGCCGCCTCGCCCTCGGCCGCGATCAGGCGTGCGGTCTCCCGGAGGAAGAAGGGGTTGCCCCCGGTTCGCGCGACGACCGCGGTCAGGGCCGGGCGGGTGACGGGCACGCCGGCGACGGCGGTCACGAGGCCGGCGGCGGCGCCGGGCCGCAGGCCGCGCAGGCCGACCCGGAGCGGTTCGTGCCGGGCGAGCGCCGCCGTCGTTCCCGCCAGCCGGCCCGCCTCCTCCTGCCGGAAGGTGCAGACGACGGAGACGGCCGCGCCGGCCGTCTCCGCGACGACGTCCAGGAGGGTGTCCAGCGTCTCGCGGTCGGCCCGGTGCAGGTCCTCCACGACGAGCAGGATCGGCGCCTCCGCCGCGGCGTCGCGCAGGTAGGCCGCGACCGCCCGCCGCCCGTGGAACCCCTCCCCCCGCACGCCCTCCCGCCGCGAACGCTCCTCCGGCGCCTCGCTCACCTGCGACCCGCCCTCGTACGAGCCGTCCTTCCGCGCGGCCTCGGGAAAGGCGGCGAGCAGCCGGGTGATCGACTCGGCCGTGTGCTCGCGGGGCTGCACGGCCGCCGTGAGCGTACGGAGGATCTCGGCCCAGGCCCAGCCGGGCGGCGCGCCCCTGGTCGCCGGGCAGCGCCCGACGGCGACCCGCGCGCCCTGCCCGGCCCGGACGGCGGCGACCTCCTCCACGAGCGCGGTCTTGCCCATGCCCGCCTCGCCCGTGACGAGTGCGACCCCCTCGGACAGGCCCAGCAGAAGCGACACCTCGCTCCGCCGCCCGAACAACCGGATCCGGCCCTCCTGGCGGGCCGCCGCCACCGGAACCGCTGTGGAGATCTCCGCGAGGCCCGCCGCGGGAGCCGTTGCGGGAACCTCTGTGGAGACCTCGAGGAGAACTGCGGGGATGTCGCGCGGGAGAGGGAGACGTGCGGCCGGGTTGTCGGGCTCGGCCGTACGGGCCGGGCCGGGCAGGTCCAGCTCCGGGGAATGGGCGAGGATGCCGGCCTCCAGGCGGCGCAGCGCGGGGCCGGGATCGACGCCGAGTTCCGCCGCGAGCAGGC
The DNA here is from genome assembly GCF_016863015.1 of Microbispora amethystogenes. Taxonomy (GTDB): domain Bacteria; phylum Actinomycetota; class Actinomycetes; order Streptosporangiales; family Streptosporangiaceae; genus Microbispora; species Microbispora amethystogenes. Next base: position 40,704 of record NZ_BOOB01000046.1, read on the forward strand.
GGCGGGCCTCCCGGAGCGCGGCGAGCGCGTCGCCCTGCCTGCCCTGCCGGTAGAGCGCGGTGGCGAGCAGCCGCCAGCCCTCCTCGCGCAGCGGGTGCTCGGCGAGGTGGGCGCGCAGGTCCGCGATCACCGAGCCGGGCGTGCCGAGCGCCATCACCGCCGAGGCACGCTGCTCGACGGCGGTCGCCCTGACCTCGTCGAGCCGGGCGATCTCGTTGAGCGCCCAGTCCGCCGAGGCGAACTCCTGGTACGCCGGGCCCTTCCACAGGGCCAGTGCCTCCTCCAGGGCGGCGACCGCGGCCGTGGCGTCACCGTCGAGCAGCCGGCGGCTGCCCTGCCGCACCAGTTCCTCGAACCGCCAGGCGTCCACGTTCTCGGCGCGCAGGGCGTACCCCGGGGGCACGGTCACGAGGAGCCGCGCGGGCGTGCGGATCGTCCGCTGCGGCTCCAGGGCCCGGCGCAGGTGGGAGACGTACGTCTGGATGGAACCGGCGGCGCCCGGCGGCGGCTGGTTCCGCCACAGGTCGCTGATCAGCCGCCCGACCGGCACGACCTGGCCCCGGGCGACCAGAAGACGCCCGAGCACCGAGCGCTGACGCGGGCCGCCGAACTCGATCGGCCCGTCTTCGCCGATGGCTTGTAGCGCTCCAAGTACGGAGAAGACCGCCATGGGGGGCACATTACAAGGCTGGATATTTCCAGACCAGATTCACTCGTGGTCGGCGCTCGCGGCCACGACCTCGTCGCCGGGAGCGGGCTCCTCACGGCGTACGACGACGGTGCTGATCCGGTTGCGGCGTCCCGCGAGGTTCTCGGCGGTCAGGCGCAGGTCGCCGATCAGGGCCTCGGAGCCCGCGATCGGCACCCGGCCCAGAGCGTGCGCCAGCAGGCCGCCGACCGTCTCGACGTCCTCGACCTCGATCTCGGTGCCGAACAGCTCGCCCAGCTCGCCGGCCGGGAGCCGCGCGGTCACCCGGGCGGCGCCGTCGTCGAGCCACTCGATCCGCGGGGTCTCCTGGTCGTACTCGTCGGCGATCTCCCCGACGATCTCCTCGATCACGTCCTCGATCGTGACGAGGCCGGCGGTGCCGCCGTACTCGTCGATGACGATGGCGAGGTGGATCTGCCGCGCCTGCATCTCGCGCAGCAGTTCGTCGATGGGCTTGCTCTCCGGCACGTAGGTCGCGGGGCGCATGAGCTCGTCCACCCGGACGCCGTCGTCGCCGGTGTCCTGGATGCGGCGGACGATGTCCTTGAGGTAGGCGATGCCCACCACGTCGTCCTCGTTCTCCCCCACGACGGGGATGCGGGAGAAGCCGCTGCGCAGGGCCAGCGAGAGCGCCTGGCTCAACGTCTTGCCCCGCTCGATGAAGACCATGTCGGTGCGCGGCACCATGACCTCGCGCACCAGCGTGTCGCCCAGCTCGAAGACCGAGTGGATCATCTCGCGCTCGTCGGGCTCGATGACCCGGCGCTGCTCGGCGAGGTCGACCAGGTCGCGCAGCTCCGCCTCGGAGGTGAACGGCCCCTCCCGGAACCCCTTGCCCGGGGTGAGCGCGTTGCCCAGCAGGATCAGCAGCTCCGGCAGCGGCCCGAAGATCTTGGTCAGGCCGTACACGACCGGCGCGCTCGCCAGGGCGACGGGCTCGGCGTGCTGGCGCCCGAGCGTGCGCGGCATGACCCCGACGATCACGTAGCTCACCAGGATCATGGCCACGGCCGCCCCGGCGTACGCCTGGCCGCGGTCGCCGAGCCAGTCGATGAACAGCAGCGTCGCGATCACCGTGGCGACGAGCTCGCAGCTCAGCCGCAGCAGGAGCACCAGGTTGAGGTAGCGCGGGGGGTCGGCGACGATGGTCTGCAGCCGCGCCGCGCCGCGCCGCGCCTCCTTGACGAACTCCTCGGCCCGTACGCGGGAGATGCGGGTCAGCGCGGTCTCGGCGCTCGCGAGGAGGCCGCCGACCACGATGAGGACGACGGCCGAGATCAGCCAGCCGTTGTTCACGGCTTCCGCCGCACCTCCCGCCAGGCGCCGAGGAGCTCGTCCTGGAGCCCGAACATCTCGGCGTGCTCCTCGGGCTCGGCGTGGTCGTAGCCCAGCAGGTGGAGGATGCCGTGCGTGCACAGCAGCTCCAGCTCGTCCTGGGCGCTGTGCCCGGCCTCGGCGGCCTGCTTGGCGGCCACCTGCGGGCACAGCACCACGTCGCCCAGCAGCGCCGGGTCGGGGGAGGCGTCCTCGTCCCGCCCGGTGTTGGGCCGCAGCTCGTCCATCGGGAAGGCCAGCACGTCGGTCGGGCCCGGCTCCCCCATCCACTGCTCGTGCAGCTCGGCCATCGCCCCCGCGTCGATCACCAGGATCGACAGCTCGGCCAGCGGGTTGATCCCCATCCGGCCCAGGACGTGCCCGGCGAGCTCGACGAGTGCCGTCTCGTCGACCTCGACGCCGGACTCGTTGGCCACCTCGATGCTCACGGGGTCTCCTCACCCGCCATGGTCGTGCTCACCGCCGGTTGTTCCGCGGCCGTTTGCTGATCGCCCGCGGCTCGGAGGCCATCGCTGCGTCATATCGGCCGTAGGCGTCGACGATGTCGCTCACCAGCTTGTGCCGGACCACGTCCGCGCTGGTCAACCTGCTGAAATGGATGTCCTCGATGCCTTCGAGGATGTGCTGGACGACCTTCAGGCCGCTGTCCTGGCCGCCGGGCAGGTCGATCTGGGTCACGTCGCCGGTGACCACGATCTTCGAGTTGAACCCGAGCCGGGTCAGGAACATCTTCATCTGCTCGGGCGAGGTGTTCTGCGCCTCGTCCAGGATGATGAAGGCGTCGTTGAGCGTGCGCCCGCGCATGTAGGCGAGCGGCGCGACCTCGATCGTCCCGGCCGCCATGAGGCGGGGGATCGAGTCGGGGTCCAGCATGTCGTGCAGGGCGTCGTACAACGGCCGCAGATAGGGGTCGATCTTCTCGTAGAGCGTGCCGGGCAGGAACCCGAGCCGCTCCCCCGCCTCGACGGCGGGGCGGGTGAGGATGATGCGGTTGACCCTCTTGTTCTGCAGGGCCTTCACGGCCTTCGCCATCGCCAGGTACGTCTTGCCGGTGCCGGCGGGGCCGATGCCGAAGACGATGGTGTGCCTGTCGATCGCGTCGACGTACCGCTTCTGGTTGACCGTCTTCGGGCGGATGGTCCGGCCCCGGGAGGACAGGATGTCCAGGGACAGGACCTCGGCCGGGCGGTCGGTGGCCATCCGCAGCATGTGGATGCTGCGTTCGACGGCGTCGGGGGACAGCTCGGCACCCGAGCCGATCAACTCCACCAGCTCCTCGAAGAGGCGGACGACGACGCCGCTCTCCTCGGGACTGCCGGTGATGGTGATCTCGTTGCCCCGCACGTGGATGTCGGCGCTGAAGGCGCCCTCGATGACCCGCAGGAGTTCGTCACCCGACCCGAGGAGGCTGACCATCGGCTGCCCCTCGGGGATGACTACCTTGGCCTGGGTCTGGTTGATGTGCTGTGACTCGGACATGGGCGGCCCTTGCGGCCCTGATCGCCTCCTCGGTTCCCTCTCATGCTACTAGGGTGTCCCTAGCCTGGGGGCCAGGTGAGGCTCCGGCCGCCGAGCACGTGCGCGTGGACGTGGAAGACCGTCTGCCCGGCGCCCGGCCCGGTGTTGAGCACGACCCGGTAGCCCGGCTCGGCCACACCCTCCTGGACGGCCACCGCGTGGCAGGCTTTGAGCAGGTCGTCCGCGAGGCCGTCGTCGGCCGCGGCCAGGGCGGCGGCGTTCTCGTGGTGTGCCTTGGGCACGACGAGGACGTGTGTCGGGGCCTGCGGGTTGATGTCGCGGAAGGCGAGCGCCCGCCCGGTCTCCAGGACGATTTCCGCTGGGATCTGCCTGGCCACGATCTTGCAGAATAGGCAGTCGGTCACGCGCCTCAGCCTAACGGTCGCCGACGATGATTGATGACGGCAATGATCCTCCCGGCTACTGTGGTTGTGCGAGACTTCACCAGACCACCCCCCTAGTGTCGCGCGAGGACACCGTCGGGCCATGCCCTCTAATGATTCGGAAGAACGTAAACCCCCCGGGGATGACGAGCGTCCTATTGACGTGACCACCGAGACCCTCGTGGCCGACAGGTCGTTGGGGACGGTGCCCGTCGGGTGGGATGCCGACATGGCCGTGACGGCGCTCTACAGCGCTCACTATCGGTCACTGGTGCGTCTCGCGGTGCTGCTGGTCCGTGACGTGGCCAGCGCGGAAGAGGTCGTTCAGGACGCCTTCGTCGCTCTCCACGGAGCGTGGCGGCGCCTGAGGGACACCGACAAGGCACTGGCCTACCTTCGCCAATCGGTCGTGAACCGCTCGCGTTCGGTGCTGCGGCACCGCGCGGTCGTCGAGAAGTACGCCCCGAAGGGCCTGCCGGACGCGCCGAGCGCCGAGAACGGCGCGATCGGCGAGCTCGAACGCTCCGCCGTCATCGAGGCGCTCCGCGGCCTGCCCACCCGGCAGCGCGAGGCGCTGGTGCTGCGATACTACGGCGACCTGTCGGAGGCCGAGATCGCACACGCGATGGGCATCAGCAAGGGCGCGGTGAAGAGTCACACGTCCCGCGGCATGGCCGCACTACGGATGGCACTGGAGCAGTTCTCATGACCTTCCCGTCCGACGACGAGTACGGCGAGTCGCTTCGCCGTGCCCTGCGCGCGGAGGCGGACTCGGTCGTGCCGTCTCCCGAAGGACTCGACATCATCCGCCGGCGGATCGACCAGCGGGGCCTGCGCGGCCTGCGGAACGTGCTGTGGCTGCGGGTGGGCGCCGCGGCCGCCGGAGCCGTCCTCGCGGCGGGCGCGGTCGTGATGCTCGTCCCCGGCCTGCGCGAGCAGGTCGCCGACCGCACCGGTATCGCGGTGTCGGGCGACGCCCGCGAGGAGGACCCGCAGAGCTCGACCGTGACGCGCCCGCCCGCCGACGGGGCCCCCTCGCGGCCCGGCGTGGTGATCATCGTCACCACCAGCCCGAGCCCGTCGCACGGGCGGACCAGCCCGTCTCCTTCACACCGGCCGGGCCCGGCCACCAAGCCGTCTCCGTCGCCGTCCGACCCCTGCGCGTCGCCCCCGGCACGGGCCGGAGTGGTCGACCCCGAGCCGACCCTGCCCGCGACGTGCCCGCCCGTCCAGACGACGCAGCCCGCGCCGCCGTCGGCCACGCACACCACCGCCCCTTCGTCGGCTCCGCCCACGGCGACCGCCACGCCCTCGGCCACTCCCAGCGCCCCGCCCACGGAGACGGTCACGCCCAACGCGGCCGACACCCCCACTCCCTGACGGCCGTCAGGGAGTGCGGGCCGCGGTCCCTCACCAGCGGCCGCAGCGGGCCAGCAGGACCGCCGCCGCGGCCACGCCCGCCGTCGAGGTGCGCAGCACCGTGGGGCCGAGCAGGGCCGGTACGGCTCCCGCCGCGCGGAACCCGGCGATCTCCTCGTCGGTGACGCCGCCCTCCGGGCCGACGATCATCACGATGTCGCCGGGGTCCTCCGGCAGCTCGAGCCGGCTCAGCGGCTCGGCGGCCTCCTCGTGCAGCACGACCGCGAGCGCCGCCGCCGAGACGAGCGAGCGGACCCGAGCCGTCGTGGCCTGCTCGGTCACCTCGGGCAGGTGGAAGCGCCGGGCCTGCTTGGCCGCCTCGCGCGCTGTGCTCCGCCAGCGGGCGAGCGACTTGCCGGCCCGGTCGCCCTTCCACTGGGTGACGCAGCGGGCGGCGGCCCAGGGGACGATCACGTCCACCCCGGCCTCGGTCATCATCTCGACCGCGAGCTCGCCCCGATCGCCCTTGGGCAGGCCCTGCACGACCACCAGCCGCGGCCGCGGGGGCGGCACCTCGTAGCGGCGCAGCACGGCGGCGGTCAGCGCGTCCTTGCCGGCCGTCGTGACCGTGCACTCGGCCACCCGGCCCGCGCCGTCGGTGAGGTCGACCCGCTCCCCCGCCCGAAGGCGGCGCACCGACGCGGCGTGCCGCCCCTCGGGCCCGTCGAGGACGATCGTGTCCCCCGCCTGACCGGCCGCCTCCGACAGGAACACCGGAACGCTCATGCCACCCCCTCGCCTGACGGCTCGGGGTCGCATGCGCGAAACGCACTGTGCCCACCGATTCGCTCGCTCCGCTCGCTCATCCGGCGTCAGCGGCCGTTGAAGGCGTCCCGCAGGCGCGAGAAGAAGCCCTGCTGGCCGGGAGAGAACTTGCCGGGCGGCCGCTCCTCCCCGCGCAGCTTCGACAGCTCCCTGAGCAGTTCCTCCTGCTGCGGGTCGAGCTTGGTCGGCGTCTCGACGTTCACGTGGATCAGCAGGTCGCCCCGGCCGGTCTCGTTGAGCCGCTGGATGCCCTTGCCGTACAGGGGGATGACCTGACCGGCCTGGGTGCCGGGCCGCACGTCGATGGCCTCCGCGCCGTCGAGGGTGTCGATCGACAGCACGGTGCCGAGCGCGGCGGCGGTCATCGGGATCTGGACGGTGCAGTGGAGGTCGTCGCCGCGGCGTTCGAAGATCTGGTGCGGCCGCTCGACGATCTCCAGGAACAGGTCGCCCGGAGGGCCTCCGCCCGGCCCGACCTCGCCCTCGCCCGCGAGCTGGATGTGCGTGCCGTCCTCGACGCCGGCCGGGATCCGCACCTTGATCGTGCGCCGGGTCCTGACCCGTCCCTCGCCCGAGCACTCCATGCAGGGGTGCCGGATGACGCTGCCGTACCCCCCGCACTGGGGGCAGGGGCGGGACGTCATGACCTGGCCCAGGAACGAGCGGGTGACCTGCGAGACCTCGCCCCGCCCGTGACACATGTCGCAGGTGTCGGGGTGGGTGCCGGACGCCGCCCCGGAGCCCTGGCAGACCTCGCAGACCACGGCCGTGTCGACCACGATCTCGCGCGTGGTGCCGAAGGCCGACTCCGCGAGGTCCAGTTCGACCCGGATGGTGGCGTTGCGGCCCCGGCGGGCGCGTGAGCGGGGGCCCCGCGCGGCGCCTGCCGAGCCGAAGAAGGCGTCCATGATGTCGCTGAACGGGAAGCCCGCGCCGAAGCCGCCCGCACCGGCCGGCCCGCCGCCACTCGCGAACGGATCGGCGCCCATGTCGTACATGCGGCGCTTGCCCGCGTCGGACAGCACCTCGTACGCCTGGTTGATCTCCTTGAACCGCTCCTGGGTCTCCGGGTCGGGGTTGACGTCCGGATGCAGCTCACGGGCGAGACGGCGATACGCCTTCTTGATCTCTTCCTGGCTGGCGTCGCGCCGGACGCCAAGGGTCGCGTAGTAGTCGTTGGACACTTATGACCCCGCCAGGATCTGGCCGACGTACCGCGCCACAGCGCGCACCGCACCCATCGTCACCGGATAGTCCATTCGTGTCGGGCCCAGCACTCCCAGCCGGGCCAGTTCCTTGTCGCCCGAACCGTATCCGGCGGCCACGATAGAGGTGCCGCGCAGCCCGCTGTAGGGGTTCTCGGATCCGATTCTGACGGTGAGTTCGGACAGCCCGCCGGTCTCGCCCAGCAGGCGCATGAGCACGACCTGCTCCTCCAGAGCCTCGAGCACGTCGCGCAGGCCCACGCTGAAGTCGGCGCCCGCCAGATTGGCCGTACCGCCGAAGACGATCTTCTCCTCGTGCCGCTCGACGAGCGTCTCAAGGAGCACGGACATGATGGTCGCCACCACCGGCCTCTCCTCCGGCGGCAGCCGTTCGGGAATGCCGGCCACGGTCTCGGGCACCTGCGAGAGCCAGCACCCGTCGAGGCAGCCGTTCAGCACGGAGCGCAGGTTCGCGATCCGGTCCTCGGCGAGCGCCTCGGGCAGGTCGACCACCCGCTGCTCCACCCGCCCGGTGTTCGTGATCAGCACCAGCATGACCCGGCGCTCCGCCAGCGGGACGATCTCCACGTGGCGGACCGACGACCGGGTGAGGGAGGGATACTGCACGACGGCCACCTGCCGGGTGAGCTGCGCGAGCAGCCGCACCGTGCGCATGACGATCTCGTCGAGGTCGACCGCCCCGGCGAGGAACGTCTCGATGGCCCTGCGCTCCGCCCCGGACAGCGGCTTGATCTGCGACAGCCGGTCGACGAACAGGCGGTATCCCTTGTCGGTCGGGACCCGTCCGGCGCTGGTGTGCGGCTGCGTGATGTAGCCCTGCTCCTCCAGCGCCGCCATGTCGTTGCGGATGGTCGCCGGGGAGACGCCGAGGTTGTGCCTGTCCGCCAGGGCCTTGGACCCCACCGGCTCGTTGGTGGACACGTAGTCCTCGACGATGGCGCGCAGGACGGCGAGCTTGCGGTCGTCGAGCAATGTGTCACCTCCCTGTGCCCTGGAAACACCGACTCTGGCACTCTGTGTTCCCGAGTGCCAAGTGTACGGCTACGACCGCTCGGCGTGCGATAACGAGGAGACGATCAGGGGCAACGCGACTTGATTGCGGGCGCATCGGGCGAGCCGGCGGCCCGGGATTTGCTAGCGTTCCCCGCATGTACGGGCGGGACGTGCTTTCCGGAGACTGGCGGCGACCACGGCGGGGGCAGATCCCCGAGATCCCGGCCGAGCCCGACCTCGTGGTCGAGGACGCCGAGGGCCGCTTCTGCGGCGCGGTGGTGGACTGCGACAAGGAGGCCGTGACGCTGGAGGACCGCTTCGGGCGGCGCCGGGTGTTCCCGCTGACCCCCGCCGGGTTCCTCCTCGACGGCAGGCCGGTGACGCTGGTCCGTCCCCAGGCGCGGCCGTCCGGCCCGCTGCGGAGCGCCTCCGGGTCGATCGCGGTCGAGGGGCTGCGCGCCCAGGTCGCCAAGGAGAGCCGCATCTACGTCGAGGGCGTCCACGACGCCGCGCTGGTCGAGAAGATCTGGGGCCACGACCTGCGGGTGGAGGGGGTCGTCGTCGAGTTCCTGGAGGGCGTCGACGATCTGCCCGCGATCGTGGAGGAGTTCGGCCCGGAGCCGGGCAGGCGGCTGGGCGTGCTCGTGGACCACCTGGTGCCCGGCTCCAAGGAGAGCCGCATCGCCGCCCGGGTCTCCGGCGCGGACGTGCTCGTCGTCGGGCACCCCTTCGTGGACATCTGGCAGGCGGTCAAGCCCCGTTCGCTCGGCATCCCGGCGTGGCCGGACGTGCCGCGCGGCGTGCCGTGGAAGGAGGGCGTGATCGCCGCCCTGGGCTGGCGGATGGACCCCCAGGAGGCGTGGCGACACATCCTCGGCCGCGTCACGACCTTCGCCGATCTGGAGCCCGAACTGCTCGGCCGCGTGGAAGAACTCATCGACTTCGTCACAGCCCCGGATCAGGCGGATTAGGGGGTCAGGTCGCGTACGACGGCGTCGGCGAGGAGCCGGCCGCGCAGCGTGAGCACGGCCCGGCCCGCCTTGAACGCCTCGGTCTCCAGCAGGCCGCTCCCCAGCGCCCGCGCGCAGGCCGTACGCGCCTCGGGGGCGAGGTCGGCGAGCGGGAAGCCCGAGGCGAGGCGCAGCTCCAGCATGACGCGCTCGACGGCCCGGTCCTCCGCCGTCAGCACCTCGCGGGCGTGTGCCGGCGAGGCCCCCTCCGCCAGGCGGGCGGCGTACGCCGCGGGGTGCTTGACATTCCACCAGCGGGTGCCGCCGACGTGGCTGTGCGCCCCCGGGCCGACCCCCCACCAGTCGCCGCCGGTCCAGTAGAGCAGGTTGTGGCGGCAGCGGGCCTCGTCTCCCGCCGCCCAGTTGGAGATCTCGTACCAGCTCAGGCCCGCGGCCGTCAGCGCCTCCTCGGCGATGAGGTAGCGGTCGGCCGCCACGTCGTCCTCGGGCATCGGCAGCTCGCCGCGCCGGATGCGGGCGGCGAGCCGGGTGCCGTCCTCCACGATCAGGGAGTACGCCGAGACGTGGTCGGGCCCGGCCGCCAGGGCGGCCTCCAGCGAGGCCCGCCAGTCGTCGTCGCTCTCCCCAGGCGTGCCGTAGATCAGGTCGAGGTTGACGTGCTCGAACCCGGCCGCACGGGCCTCCCGTACGGCCTCGGCGGGGCGGCCGGGCGTGTGCCGCCGGTCGAGGACGGCGAGGACGTGCTCGCCCGCGCTCTGCATGCCGAAGCTCACGCGGGTGAAGCCGCCCTCCCGCAGTTCCTTCAGGTAGGTCGGGTCGACGGACTCGGGGTTGGCCTCGGTCGTCACCTCGGCGCCCGGCCGCAGGCCGAACTCCTCGGCGACGGCGTCCAGGATCCGTACGAGGTCGGCGGCGGGCAGCAGCGTCGGCGTGCCACCGCCGAAGAAGACGGTCTCGACCGGCGGCGCGGCGTCCCCGAGCACCCGCCGGGCCAGCCGCACCTCCTCGATCGCGGTGGCGGCGTAGTCGCGCTGCGCGGCGCCCGGGCCCAGCTCGGCGGCCGTGTAGGTGTTGAAGTCGCAGTAGCCGCAGCGCGTCGCGCAGAACGGCACGTGCACGTAGAAGCCGAACGGACGGGAGCCGAGCCCGTCGAGGGCTCCGGGCGGCAGCGCGCCGCTCGCGGGGGCGGGATCGCCGTCGGGAAGAACGGAAGGCACCCCTCCAGTCTGCCGCCAGTCGCACCCTGCCGAGGCAGGCGTGAGAGGCGTCACCCCCGCTGAGTAACAGATGGGCAACGAGCACCAGAAGATCATCGGATGCCCCTTAACAGCCGACCACAATGATCGCTGCTGTAGGACACTAATGGGGGATCTGATGAAACAGTTCAAGGTGGCCGCGTGCCTGCTCCTCGCCGGCGCGAGCACGGTCGTCACGCCCGCGCCCGTTCTCGCCCGGTCGGCGACCCCGGCGTCCGCTCCGTCGCTCACCTCGGCGACCGTTCGGGACGCGTCCGCCCTGAAGTGCCAGAACCGCAGCATCAAGTCCCGGGCGAACGGCAGGTATGTCTCCGCGGAACTCGGTTACGGCACGTCGGATTCCCGCTATGGGATGCTGCGCGCCCGCGCCACCGGCGTCGGCCCCTGGGAGAAGTTCCGGATCTGCTACAACGGCCGCAATTACACGATCCAGTCCCGGCACAACGGCAAGTACGTCTCCGCGGAACTCGGTTACGGCACGTCGGATTCCCGCTATGGGATGCTGCGCGCCCGCGCGACCTCCGCCGGCACCTGGGAGAGGTTCTTCATCACCTCCTGCGGAACGGGCTGCGTGCTTATCGAAGCCGCCAACTTGAAGTACGTCGCGGCGGAACTCGGTTACGGCAAGACGGATTCCCGGTACGGGATGCTGCGCGGCCGCACCCCCGACGTCAGCTACAAGATCGGCCCTTGGGAGAAGTTCAGCGTCCAGTAGGGCCGCCGCCCGGGCCGTCCGGCCTGCGGGCGATGACCGGCGGAGACGGAACCGGGACAGGCCCGTCAGGGGTGACACTCGTCGGGCCGTAACGGCCAGTCGCGCAGAGGCAGACGAACGACCCGCCAGAAGATTATGAAGGGAAATACGAAAACCCCGAAAAAGGGGACCAGGTACATGAGACAGTCTCGCCGCCGGTAGGACACCTTCGGCGTCAGGAAGAAAAGGGCCGCCATAGGCGAAAGCCGAGCCCCCACGGCCAGCGCGTCCCGGAGGGGCAGCGGCCAGCCGATCTGGTCGTCAACGTACCACGAAAGACTGATCGGAAACGCCACAAGGGCGACCCAAAGAAGAAAAGCGAGAGTCACTCGAACACTCTTGTGCCGCCGGACTTCGAGCGACCGTCGGACGCCGGTTCCCGACGGGGCGAGTTCTTGTGCCATCTACGTCTCGGCGCTTCCGTGGGGGGTTGTCTGGCGTTGCCATGAATTGTCGACTCCAACGGTATCGTCAAGTCGGCCAGACAACTCCCCCATGCCGTAATCGCGAGCATGCTCCACCACCTGGCCGCCGGGCTCGCGCCGGTCCAAGCGCACGCCACGACGGGCGCGGACCGCTACAAGCGCGTCGCGTACTTCATCCAGTGGGGCGTGTACGGCTAGAACTTCCGTGTTCGGGACGTGGACGTCAGCGGGGCGGCGGCGAAACTGACCCATCTCAACTACGCCTTCGGCTTCGTCGGCCCCGAGGGCACCTGCTGCCGGATTCGCCCGTAGTGCTCTGGCCTGCAGGCCAGGGGTGAAGCGGACCCGCCCGCGTAGCGGGGCAAGTAAAGCCGATTCGCCGCCAAGGCGGATCGACGTTCAAGCAGCGTCATGCCCCGGTAGTCACGAAAACCACGTGGGCCTGCAGGACGAAAACGCAATTCCTGCCGACTCTGACATCTCCATGTTCGATCACAGACCAATCGGTATCGTCACGGTGTGCAGCTCAGGTACAACTTCCGCCTCCACCCGACGCCTGGTCAGCGTGCCGCGCTGGCACGGGCGTTCGGGTGCGCGCGGGTCGTGTTCAACGACGGGCTGCGGGCACGGCAGGACGCCCGGGAGCACGGCTTGCCGTACATCTGCGACGGGGAGTTGTCCACGCGGGTCATCACCGACGCGAAGAAAACCTCCGAGCGTTCCTGGCTGGGCGAAGTGTCCGCCGTGGTGTTACAGCAGGCGCTGGCGGACCTGAACAAGGCGTACCGGAACTTCTTCGACTCGATCACCGGCAAGCGGAAGGGGCCGAAGGTCGCCCCGCCCCGGTTCCGGTCCAAAAGGGACAACCGGCAGGCGATCCGCTTCACCAAGAACGCCCGGTTCTCCATCACCGCGAGCGGGAGGCTTCGCCTACCGAAGATCGGAGACCTTCCGGTCCGCTGGTCCCGCACCCTACCCTCCGAACCCTCATCAGTGACGGTGATCAAGGACGCGGCCGGGCGGTACTTCGCCTCGTTCGTGGTCGAGGTCGCCGAACAACCCCTGCCGCCGGTCGAGCCGGAGGCAGGGATCGACCTCGGACTGACCGCCTTCGCGGTCCTGTCCAACGGGCGGAAGATCGACGCCCCACGTTTCCTGCGCCGGGCCGAGAAGAAACTCAAACACCTCCAGCGGGCGCTGTCCCGCAAGGCCAAAGGGTCGAACAACCGGGCCAAAGCCCGGCAGGAGGTCGCCCGCCGGCACGCGAAGGTCGCCGACGCGCGCCGCGAGTTCCACCACCAGCTGTCCACCCGGATAGTTCGCGACAACCAAGCGATCTACGTGGAAGACCTGGCGGTCAAGGGACTGGCGCGCACGAGGCTGTCCAAGAGCGTGCACGACGCGGGCTGGTCGTCCTTCGTCGGCATGCTGGAGTACAAAGCCCGCCTGCACGGGCGGGCCTTCCATCGAATCGACCGGTGGTTCCCCTCCTCGAAACGGTGTTCTGCGTGCGGGGCGGTCGCCGGGTCGATGCCGTTGAACGTCCGGTCGTGGCGGTGCCCCTGCGGGGCGGCCCATGACCGGGACGTCAACGCCGCGAAGAACATCCTCGCCGCCGGACGGGCGGAGAGGTCAAACGCCTCCCACACCCGTGGGCGGGACGGCACACGCCGTCCCGGTGGAGGGCAGGTAAGACCACCCCACCAGGTGGCACAGCCCGGTGAAGCAGGAAGCCACAGAGGTGCCGCATAACACGGCACGGACTGAATCCCCAGCCCTCAAGCCGGGGAGCGCGTCAATCGGCCGACCCCTGGGCCCCCCCGACTGGCAGCGCCCGGTACCCGCCCGCAAGATCGTCGTCGGCGTCCCCGCGTACGGCCAGGGCTGGACCGGGGTCACCTCCCGCGGCGACGGCCGCTACGCCCCCGCCGCCGGGCCCGCGCCCGGCACCTGGGCCGCCGGCAGCGACGACTACAAGAACCTCGTCGGCAAGCCCGGCAAGCGCCACCGCGACCTGCTCACCGGCGCCCTCTGGCTCTACGACGGCAATGAGTTCTGGTCGTACGACGACCCCGCCGTCATGCTGCAGAAGGCCGCCTACATCCGCCTCAAGGGCCTCGGCGGCTCCATGCCCTGGTCCATCGACCAGGACGACGCCAAGGCCTCCCTCACCACCGCCCTCTACTCCGTCCTCAGGTGAGCGGATGGGGGACCGGGGCGCTGCCCCCGCCCCGGTCCCCCATCCGTACCGTCAGAGGGTCAGGGGCTGGTGCAGGTGGCGGTGGGGGTGGCCGCGTTGCCGTTGGCGGTGAAGCCGAAGGTCGTGGAGCCGCCCGCCGCGATCGAGCCGTTGTAGGACTCGTTGGTGACCGTCACCGAGGAACCGGACGTGCTCTGCCGGCCGTTCCACAGGCTGCTGATGCTCTGGCCGCTCGGCCAGGTCCACTTCACGGTCCAGCCGTTGACCGCCGAGCTGCCCGCCTGCACCGTCACCTCGGACTGGAACCCGCCACCCCAGCTGTTGATCGTCTTGATCGTCGCCGAGCATCCGCCGGGAACCGGGGACCTCGTCGGCGAAGCCGACGGGCTCGCGCTGGGACTAACGCTGGGGCTCACACTTGGACTGGCACTCGGGCTGGCGCTCGGGCTCGCGCTGGGGCTCGGGCTGCTCCCCGGGCCGCTGACCCGGTAGACCACGGTGCCGTGCGCCGGAACGCTGGCGGAGATCGTGCCGCTCGTGGTGCTGGTCGCGTTGGTCCACGCGTCCGTCAGCGTCACCGTGCCGCCGGGCTTGCCGATGGCGGAGGTGGTCGTCGAGACCGTGGTGGTCGAGCCGCCCTGGTTGAACAGGGCGACCGCGACGTCGCCGTTGGCGAGCTTCTTGGCGAGCACGCGCCGGGTGCCGTCGTTGGAGACCTGGGTGGCCTGCAGGCCCAGCGAGTCCTGGTTGATGGCGATGAGGTTCTTGTTCTTGAGGATCGTCTGCGTCGCCGAGTCCATGGACCGGATGTCGTTGCCCGCGATCAGCGGGGAGGCCATCATCGCCCAGAGCGCGAAGTGGCTGCGCATCTCGGTGTCGTTCATGCCGCCCCGGCCGATCTCCATCATGTCGGGGTCGTTGAAGGCCCCGGGACCGGCGTACGAGGCGAGCGGCACGGTGACGTTCACGATGTTCTGGATGCCCATGGGATAGCCGTTCGTCTGGCCGGTGTCCCACTTGTTCGTGATGTCCTCGGTGGTGCGCCACATGTTCGCGACGTCGCCCCAGTTGCGCTGCGGGCCGGTCTTCGCGTGGATGCTGTTGGGGTTGATGCTGTAGACGATCGGCCGTCCGGTCGCCTTCAGCGCGTCACGCATCTTCGCGAACGTGGTGATCTGGTCGTTGATCGTGCCGTTCGGGGAGCACCAGTCGTACTTCAGGTAGTCGACGCCCCACGCGGCGAACTGCCGGGCGTCCTGCGCCTCGTGGCCCTGGCTGCCGGTAGCGCCGGGGTAGCTGTTGAAGTACTGCGCGCAGGTCTTGTCCACGGGCACCTGGTAGATGCCGAACTTCAGGCCCTTGTTGTGCAGGTAGTCGCCGAGCGCCTTCATCCCGCTGGGGAAGCGGGAGGGGTCGCCCTGGATGTTGCCCGACGAGTCGCGGTTGGGGTTGAACCAGCAGTCGTCGACCACCACGTACTGGTAGCCGAGGTCACGCAGTCCGCTGTTGACGATGGCGTCGGCCATCCCCCTGATCAGCGACTCGTTGATGTTGCAGCCGAAGGTGTTCCAGCTGTTCCACCCCATCGGCGGGGTCCTGGCCACCCCGTTCTCCAGTGCCTGCGCCGGGCTCACGGTGGTAAGCGCCACGGCGCCCGACGCGAGGGCCAGCGCCGCCGTGACGGCGGGGACCAGCTTCGCGCGGATGCGTTTCCTGTCCATCGGCATCGCTCCTCAGCGGGTGCGCTTCAACTGACGGGGATGTTAGCGTTAACAAATCCAGTGATCGTTGCCGATCACAGACGTATCCCCCTTGGCGAAGGTCCGGTGGTCACCACGGACGGCGCCACGGCGCGGAGCCAATCCCATGTACGGAGAACGGTCAAGACACCCATGCGGGCGACGCCGGCGCACGATTCGGCCCGCACCGGCCTGATCTGGGCGCGGGAGCCCGCGACGGGTCACCCCGCCGTGGAGCACGGGCTGTAACTTTCACCTCCCGCCCACCTGGGCGAGAGGCGTCCGAGCCGCATTCTCGCGCGCCCTCCGTCACACCGTACGGCCGAGATAGCGCGCTCCGCGGTGGCTCCCATGGGCGCGTACGTGCCCGGCTCGCCCCCGATGCCACGGCGGAGATCAGAAGAGCGGCGCCGATCAGGCGACGCGGGGTCGGGCCCAGGCGATCAGGGCCGGGCGATCAGGAGCTGGTGGCCTCGGTGCGGCTGCCGAGCACGCGCCGGGCGACTCTGTCCCACTTGTCGCTGTGGCCGGGCAGGCCGAGGATCCGCCGCAGCAGGTCCCCGTCGCCGTGGTAGGCCCGGAACGACTGGCCGATGGTGACGCCGTCCGCAGGCCGGTCCAGCACCTCGATCTCGTCGCCGGCGCCGAGCTCGCCCTCCTGGATCACCCGGAAGTACGCCCCCGTGCGGCCCGCCTCGGTGAAGCGCTTGACCCAGCCGCGCTCGTCGAGCCAGTTACGGAACACGACGCACGGGATGCGGGGATAGGTGACCTCCAGCACGGCGGTGCCGGCCCGCCACCGCTCGCCGAGGAGCGCCCCAGTCAGGTCGGCCCCCGACGTCGTGAGGTTCTCCCCGAACTGGCCGTCGCGCAGGTCGCGGCCCATCCGGGGCTCCCACCAGTCGTAGTCCTCCCGGGCGTACGCGTACACCGCCTGGTCCCGGTGCCCGTGGTTCACCGTGTCGGCGCGCTCGTCCCCCGCCAGGCCGTTCTCGCGTACGGCGACCCGCCCCTCGGCGCGGCGCTTGTCGATGGCGGTACGCCGGAGGTCGCCGGCCCACTCGGCGTCGACCGCCCGGCCCACGTTCACAGAGAGGATGCGCATGGCAAAACGTTAACGGATGGTCATGTTTCCGCGCGATCCCATTAAGTTGTCTTGAAACCAGGCAAAAAAGCTACTTCTTGGTCTTGTCCGGCGCCTCGGACGAGAGGGCGGCGACGAAGGCCTCCTGCGGGACCTCCACGCGGCCGACCATCTTCATCCGCTTCTTGCCTTCCTTCTGCTTCTCCAGCAGCTTGCGCTTCCGGCTGATGTCACCGCCGTAGCACTTGGCGAGGACGTCCTTGCGGATCGCGCGGATGTTCTCACGGGCGATGACGCGGGCGCCGATCGCGGCCTGGATCGGGACCTCGAACTGCTGCCTCGGGATCAGCTCCTTGAGCTTCTTGGCCATCTCCACGCCGTAGGCGTACGCCTTGTCGCGGTGGACGATGGCGCTGAAGGCGTCGACGGTCTCGCCCTGCAGCAGGATGTCCACCTTGACCAGGTCGGCCGCCTGCTCGCCCGACGGCTCGTAGTCGAGCGAGGCGTATCCCCGGGTCTTCGACTTGAGCTGGTCGAAGAAGTCGAAGATGATCTCGCCGAGCGGCAGCGTGTAGCGGATCTCGACCCGGTCCTCCGACAGGTAGTCCATGCCCTGGAGCTGGCCGCGGCGGCCCTGGCACAGCTCCATGATCGCCCCGATGAACTCGGCCGGCGCGAGCACCGTGGCCTTCACCATCGGCTCGTAGATCTCGCCGATCTTGCCGGCCGGGAACTCCGAGGGGTTGGTGACGACGTGCTCGTTGCCGTCCTCCATGATCACCCGGTAGATGACGTTGGGGGACGTCGAGATCAGCGACAGGTTGAACTCGCGCTCCAGCCGCTCCCGCACGATCTCCATGTGCAGCAGGCCGAGGAAGCCGCAGCGGAAGCCGAAGCCGAGCGCCGCCGACGTCTCCGGCTCGTACACCAGCGCGGCGTCGTTCAGCCGCAGCTTGTCGAGGGCCTCGCGCAGCTCGGGATAGTCGTCGCCGTCGATCGGATAGAGACCCGAGTAGACCATCGGCTTCGGATGCTCGTAGCCGCCCAGCGCCTCCGCGGCCGGCTTGACCGCGTTGGTGACCGTGTCGCCGACCCGCGACTGGCGCACGTCCTTCACGCCGGTGATCAGGTAGCCCACCTCGCCGACGCCGAGACCCCGGTCGGACGGCATGGGCTCCGGCGAGATGACGCCGATCTCCAGCAGTTCGTGCTGGGCGACCGTCGACATCATCAGCACGCGCTCACGCTTGGACAGGTGCCCGTCCACCACCCTGACGTACGTCACCACGCCCCGGTAGGTGTCGTACACGGAGTCGAAGATCAGCGCGCGGGCGGGGACGTCGGGGTTGCCGACCGGCGCCGGCACGTGCTCCACGACGTGGTCGAGCAGCTCCTTGACGCCCACACCGGTCTTGCCGGACACGCGCATCACGTCGCCGGGGTCGCAGCCGATGAGGCCCGCGATCTCCTCGGCGTACTTGTCGGGCTGCGCGGCGGGCAGGTCGATCTTGTTGAGCACCGGGATGATGTGCAGGTCGGCGTTCATGGCCAGGTAGAGGTTGGCCAGCGTCTGGGCCTCGATGCCCTGCGCCGCGTCGACCAGCAGGATCGCACCCTCACAGGCCTCCAGCGAGCGCGACACCTCGTAGGTGAAGTCGACGTGGCCGGGCGTGTCGATCATGTTCAGGACGTGGCCGTCCCAGGGCAGCCGCACGGCCTGCGACTTGATCGTGATGCCCCGTTCCCGCTCGATGTCCATGCGGTCGAGGTACTGCGCACGCATCGACCTGTCGTCCACCACGCCGGTGAGCTGCAGCATGCGGTCGGCGAGTGTCGACTTGCCATGGTCGATGTGCGCGATGATGCAGAAGTTGCGGATCAACGCGGGGTCGGTCTGGCCAGGCTGAGTGCGCACCGGAGTCCGTTTCAACAAGGGTGTGGTCATACGGGTTTCGACTGACTGCTGTCGATCGGGCCGCCCTCGCCTCGCGTTCGGCGGGCCCTCTCGCGGCTGGCGGACCAGCCACCCTCCATGGTGGCATGTCCGGGTGCTTGCCTCGACCACCAGACGACCCACCAGACGGACCGTCAGACGCGTTCTCCGCTGGACCGCCCTCGCCGCGGCCGTCCCGCTCGCGCTCGGCCTCGCGGCGGCGGCCGCGCTGCGCGTCCAGTTCGCCGGGACACCCGCCGCCTGGACCCGGACCACCGGGCACGACGCGCTGTGGATGGGCCACGCCTGGGTGGACGGCCGCCGCACCGAGGCCGACGTGCGGGCCCTCGCCGTACGGCTGCGCGCGAGCGGGATCAGGGACGTGTACGTCCACAGCGGGCCGTTCAAGTACGACGGGACCCTGCCGCCGGACCGCTACGCCAACGCCGGAAATTTCCTGAAATGGTGGCGCAAGAACGTGCCCGGTGTCCGGGTGTCGGCCTGGCTCGGCCAGACCGTCAACGACAACGGCAAGCCCCACCTGAGCCTGGCCGACCCGGCCGCGCGGGCCCGGATCGTGGCGGGCGCCCGTGACCTGGTCGCCGTCGGGTTCGACGGGATCCACTACGACTTCGAGCCGGTGCCCGACGGGGACGGGCCGTTCCTCGGCGTGCTGCGGGAGACGCGGGCGGCGATCGGTGCCCGACTCCTGTCCGTCGCCACCCAGCAGATCGAGCCGCTGCCCGGCCTGCGCGCCCCCACCGGCCTCGCGATCGGCCACGACAAATACTGGACGCCGGACTACTTCCGGCAGGTCGTCGGCCTCACCGACCAGGTGGCGATCATGACGTACGACTCGTGGACGCCGCTGCGCTCCCTCTACGGCGGCTACGTCGCGCGGCAGACCTCGCTCGCGCTCGGCCTGGTGCCCGAGGACAAGACCCTCCTCATCGGCGCGCCCGCCTATCACGACCACGGCGTCCCGTACGCCGACCGGGCCGAGAGCGTCGAGGCCGCGGCCGAGGGCGCGCGGCTCGCGCTCGGCGAGCACGGGCCGCGCACCGAGTTCGGCCTGGCCCTGTACGTCGACTTCGCGGCCACGGAGGAGGACTGGAGGGAGTACGAGACGGCCTGGGTGCGCGGAGGAGCCGGCGGAGGCTCCGCCGAGTCGCTCGGGCGGGCCGATGTGCGGACCACGGCGGTCGTGCCGCGATAACATGGACGCAGGGCTGCCCGCCGTCGCGGATTTGAGCGACGGCCCGGGCTGTTGGTATCCTGTCCAACTGCGTGTGGCGCGCCCTCTCACGAGCCCGCGCGCCCCATCCGACCGAGACTTAACACTGAGGCTCTCTTCGTGGCGAACATCAAGTCCCAGATCAAGCGGAACCGGCAGAACGAGAAGCGCCGGCTGCGCAACAAGGCCGTCAAGTCGTCCCTGAAGACCGCGGTCCGCAAGTTCCGCGAGGCCGCCGACCAGGGCAACGTGGACGACGCCCTCGTCGCGCTCCAGGCCGCGTCGCGGCAGCTCGACAAGGCCGTCAGCAAGGGCGTGATCCACAGGAACCAGGCCGCCAACCGCAAGTCCGCGATCGCCAAGCGCGCCGCGGCCCTGCAGGCCGCCAAGTAGTTCCGCACCGAGCGCACGCCGCATCTTCCCTGATCGGGAGATGCGGCGTTTTCGCGTTCCCGATCCCGCCCCTCGCCCCGGCCTTTTCCCGCGCAATGAGGCCCGCAATCGAGGCCTCCTCCGGTGAGGCCCGCGGTGAGGCCGGCATCCCGCCCACAGGCGAGGCCCTGTTGGCCGGCCCTGTTGGCTGGCCCCGCGACCGGCTGTCGCCTCGCTCCGCCCGCGAGGGCGTCAGCGGGCGGTGCGGCTGGCGACGATCGTGTGGATGGCCTTCTCCAGCGCGTACCCCGGGTCGGCGCCGCCTCCCTTGACCTGCTCGTCCGCGACGGCGACCGCCTGAAGGGCGGCGGAGATGCCCTCCGGGCCCCAGCCGCCGAGCTGGCGCTTGACCCGGTCGATCTTCCACGGCGGCATACCCACATGACTCGCGAGCTGGCCGCCCCTGAGGTTGCGGGGCGCGCCTCCCACCTTGGCGAGCGAGCGCAGGCCACCCGCCAGGGCGCTGACGATCAGCACCGGCGCCACGCCCGTCGCCAGGGCCCAGCGGACCTGCTCCAGCGCCTCACCCAACCGGCCTTCCACGGCCAGGTCAGCGATCGTGAAGCCGCTGACCTCGGCCCGCCCCCGGTAGTACTTCGCGACCGCCGCCTCATCGATGTTCTTGCCCTGGGTGTCGAACGCGAGCTGGCCGCAGGCCGCCGAGAGCTCCCGCAGGTCGCTGCCCACGGCGTCGAGCAGCGCCTGAGCGGCGGCGGGCGAGATCGTACGGCCCTCCCTGCGGACCTCGGCCTTGATGAAGTCGAGCCGCTCCCCCGCCTTGGTCGGCTTGGCCACGGTGACGACGTCGGCGCCCGCCTTCTTCACCCCGTCGACCAGTGCCTTTCCCTTGACCCCGCCGGGATGGGCCAGCACCAGCACCGCCTCGTCGGCCGGGCGCGCGGTGTATTTCACCACCTCGGCGACGACGTCCTTGGGCAGGTCCTGCGCAGCGCGGATCACGATGATCGACCTGTCGCCGAACAGCGAGGGCGAGGTGAGCCCGGTCAGCTCCCCGGGCTCCACCTTGCCCCCCTGGAGGTCGTGCACCTCCGCCCCCGGGTCCTCGGCGCGGACCGCCGCCACGACGGCCCGGACCGCCCGATCGGCCAGGAACTCCTCGTCGCCGACGACCAGGGTCACGGGTGCTGCGTTCGCCATGGCACGCAGCATGCCACGCCGGCCGGGCGGCGGCACACCCGGCGCCCGGCGCGTCCGTCCCGGCATCGGCCGTCCGGCTCACGCCCGGCGGGACCGAACCGGACGGCCTGATGACGAGTGGCCCCGCCCCCAGCCCCGGCCCTGGCGGAACGCTCCCCCGGTCGTCGACGTCGCCGTCGGCGCGGCTCAGCCCCGGGTGGCCGCGGCGCGGCTCCGCGCCGGCGTCTGGGTGGCCGGCGTCTGGGTGGCGGTCTCCCTCGCCTTCTCCCGCTCCTCCATCTCCTGCGTGCGGCGAGCTGTCCTGGAGAGGTCCTCCAGCTCGTGCGCGGTCTCCTGGAACTCCTGCGCGGCCTCCCTGGTCATCCTGCTGACGAGCCTGCGGCCGCGAAGAGCCATGTCCTCGTAGACCTCGTTGGCTTTGGCGATTGCGTAGGGGCCCACGCCGGCGAGGGCGCAGAATGGCTTGGACATCGTGATCCTCTTGACCGGTGTCGTCACTTGGTCACTCTCCGTTAAGGTCGCTCTGGCGAGGCTGCTCGGTTCCGTCTGTTCTGGTCAGGGGAGGAACGGCACGTCCGCGTCGGCAGGCGGGACGGGCCGGCGCTCTCCGGGTTCCGCCGGGGTCGTGCCTGGAGTGCGCGCCCGCTCCCCGACAGGCGAGCGCACACCGGCACCATCCCCGCACTCGCCCCAAGGACACCGGGCAGGAAAGCAAGCGCGGATCAAAGAGCGGCCCCGCGAGTCCCGCCACGCTCACCCCACGGAACCCGAAGCACGTCACAGCGATCCACGAAACTCGGCACGGTTCAAGGATTCGAAGTCGTGAGCCGTACCGGCTAATCCCAGACGGTCACCGTTGCCGAGACTTGTTTATCGTCCAGTTCGTCGATGCTCAGGAGGGCGTACCGGCCCTGGTCGGTGAGCACGCAGGACGCATAGCCTCGGGCCACCCACGGTTCCGTGACCAGCGGCGCGGTATAGAGCGTGGTCGCGCAATCCTCGTAGCTGTGAATAGGGGCTGCCTGCAATGGCGCGATGCTGGGTTGATCCTGGCGAGCCACGATCGTCTTCATCTCGGGCCTGGGCTGGTATCCGACATCGTGGCCTCTCCAGCCGTTCGGGGTTCCGTTCCAGTCGGGTGCTTGGGAGTCAAGGTCATAGCCCCACCACCTCTTGAGCACGAGCCGCCCTTGACGTCGTACGACGTGTGCCACCCCTCCCGAGGGAGAGGCAGGCGGGGATGTCTGGAACGGCGCGTGAGTGGCCGACTCCGCGACCGACGAGGAGTCCTGATGTGACCAGACCTGCTGGATCAACGCGACCACGATGGTGCCCAGGACCGTTACCAGAGCGACCACGATGGCGCTCCTCGACTGTGCCGATATCTGCCGCGTCTCCTTGTCGTCCGCGGACCTCTGCCGTCGAGCCCGTCCTGCCATCGTCTCCCTCGCAAAGTCTCCCGCCTACATGATCGACCCGCATGTCCTGGACGTCCAGGGCACAACTCAGGTTGACGAGGGACAAGCTCAGGGCAGCCTCCGGGGACTCCCGGCCATGCCCGGAGAACGAGTTCGACCACCTATGTGCCCTTGGCGGGCAGGGTGACGACGAGGCCCGGTCGCGCCGTTCCTCGATCCCCCACCGCGCGGTTCCCAACGCTACGCAAAAGCGGCCTCGCAGGTCCCTCCGCCCTCAGCCGCTGGTCGTGGGCCTCTGGCTGTGCTCGGTCATCTGCCGCGTACGACCACGGCGAAATGGCCGTGGGCGGCGACGACGGCGATGTCTCCGGACAGGTCCGTGCGGTAGGGCCGCATGCCGAGCCCGCGCAGGCGGCGGAGCGTCACCTGGGCGGGGTGTCCGTAGTCGTTGACCGCGCCGACGCTGACGAGGGCCACCCGGGCCCCCGTGGCGGCGAGGAACGCCGGCGCCTGTCTGGATGAACCATGATGGGGAACCTTCAACACGTCCACCCGGGGGACGCCGTCACGCAGCAGGGCCTCCTGTGCCTCCGTCTCCAGATCTCCGGCGAGCAGGGCCGTGCCCAGGGGCGCTCCCTGATCTTCTTGGGCACCCGATGCGCCCTCCTCCTGTGCCCCGCCTCCCCGTGCCCCGTCCGTCGCCGGGGTGACCAAGGCCCCTCGTACCGCCGAGTTGCTTTCGGTCTGCTTGACCGCGTGGGCGGTGGCCGTTCCGGGCGTGTTGGACCAGCGGACGAGCAGCACGACGCTGGCGTTGTTGGCGATCGAGCCCTCTCCGGTGCCCTGGGGCGCGGTGCCGGGCTCCGGCGCCAGAACGGTGATCTCTGTGGGCCCGAACCGCCACCGCATGCCGCGCACGGCCCGCCACTCCGGGATCCGGGCCGCTTGGAGTTGCCGGGAGACCCGGCCAGCCTCCCCTTCCGGCAACCGGCCCGGGCTGACCACCACCGCGCCGACCGACCGGCCACGCAGCACCCCCGGGAGCCCGCCGACGTGATCGAGGTGCGGATGCGTGAGGACGACGAGCGGCACCTGCCGCACGCCGAGGGCACGCAGGCAGCGGTTGGCAGGACCGGGCGCCGGTCCCGCGTCCACCACCACCGCCCGGCCCGGACCGGCGGCCAGCACCAGAGCGTCTCCCTGGCCCACGTCGCAGGCGGCGAGCAGCCATCCGGGCGGGGGCCACGGCGAGACCACCGGCACGGCCACGAGAGCGGTGAGCAGCGCCCCCGCCGCGAGCGCGGCCGCGAAGCGCCTGCGCGCACGGCCCCGGAGGACGACCCAGCCCACCAGAGCCATGGCCGCGAGCGCGGCCAGGCCCAGGGCTCCTCCCGGCCACTCGGCGGCGGCGAAGGGAAGGTCCGCGGCCCGCTCCGCCACCGCGATGATCCAGCCGACCGCCCATCCCGCCGGACGCACCAGCAGCCGGGCCACATCCACGCTGATCGGCGCCGTCACCGCGGCGGCGAACCCCAGCACGGTCGCCGGAGGGACGGCGGGCTCGGCGAGCAGGTTGGCCGGGATCGCGGCCAGATCGAGCCGCCCGGACATCAGCACCAGCAGCGGCGTGACCGCCGCCTGCGCCGCGACCGTCACGGCCAGCGCCTCGGCGAGCAGACGGGGCATGCGGCGCTCCAGACGGTCACGCCAGCGCGGCGCGAGGACGAGGATGCCGCCTGTGGCGAAGACCGACAGCGCGAACCCCCACTCACGGGCCAGACCGGGTTCGAACACCAGGAGCCCGAGCACGGTGGCGGACAGGGCGGCCACCCCGTCCCTCGTCCGGCCCGTGCCGAGCGCGACAGCCGCGACCATGCCCATGACGAGGGCGCGCAGCACGCTCGGCGACGGCCTGGCCACGATCGAGAAAGCGATCATCGCGATGACCGCGACGACCGCCCGGACGGCGAGAGGCAGCCCGGCGAAGCGGCTCAGCATGAGCACCGCACCCGCGACGATCGCCAAATTGGTCCCGGATACGGCCGTTAAGTGGCTGAGGCCCGCCGTCGTCATGTCGAGGCGCACCCCCTCGTCCATGCGGGACACGTCGCCGACGACCAGGCCCGGCAGCAGGCCGCGCTGATCGTCAGGCAACACGTCGCTCGCCTCGCGCAGGCCCGCGCGCAGCACCTCGGCCGCACGCTGCACGGCGGACGGGCCGCCGATCGGCTCGGGCGGCCCGCGGACGAGCAGCACGGCCGCGACCGGCTCGCCCGGCCGCGCCGGGCCCAGCCTTCCGCGTACCCGCACCCGCTGGCTGGGCAGCAGTGAGCGCCATCCGGCGGCGGGGCCGAGCAGCACGACGGGGACGTCCACGACGTACCACTCCCGAGTGGCCGACACGAGCAGGGCCCTCGCCCGCACCACGGCCGTGTCGCGGCGGGTCACGCCGCCCGGGTGCGGCCGGATGCGCGGGTCGTCGGTGATCTCCGCCTCCACGGAAACTGCCGCCTGACGCCGGGCCAGGTCCGGCACCGGCCCGGTCGTCACCTCGTGCACTCTGAACGCCACCACGGTCGCGGTCACCGCCACGGACGCCAGCACGGCGAGACCGGCTCTCGCGGCTGCGCCTGGCCCTCCTCCTCTCCACCGCCGCCGGGACGCCGCCGTCCGGAGGGCGACGGCCGCGACGGCGGCGGTCAGCGCCACCGCCACCCCGGCGACGACCGGGCAGGTCAGCAGCACGAGCGCGGCGAGCCAGGAGGCCAGCGCCGGAGCCACCAGAGCCACCGGACCCGCGCCGGGACGGCGGAAGGGCTGGGCGGGCATCAGACCGTGACCTTGTCGCGGAGTTCGGCGAACTTCCTCTCCCCGATGCCGGGGACGTCCTTCAACTGGTCGACGCTCTGGAAGCCCCCGCGGGCGTCGCGGTAGTCGACGATGCGTTGCGCGATCACACCCCCGACCCCGGGCAGCGCGTCGAGTTGCGCGGCGGTGGCGGTGTTGAGGTTGACGACTGCGCCTCCCGGCGTCCCCGCCCCTCCCGGCGGCGCGTCCGGACCGGCCGCCTCGGCGGACTGGGCCGGGCTCCCCACGGTGATCTGCTCGCCGTCCACCACGTGCCGGGCGAGGTTGACGCCGCCCGGACTCGCTCCCTTGCGGACGCCTCCCGCCGCCTCGATCGCGTCCGCCACCCGCGCGCCCGGCGGCAGGACGAACACCCCTGGCCTGCGGACCTTGCCGGTCACGTAGACCACGACCCGCGCCGCCGGCCCAGAGGACGGACCGCCGAATCCGCCCGCCCCCGGCGTGTAGGCGGTCGCGCCCGGCCCTCCGGTCCGCACCGAGTCCTGGTCCCGATCCGGACCCAGGCCCGGACTCGTGCCCGGACCTCGGCCCGCTGCCGGGTTCGGAGGCGCTGCTGGACGCGCACCTGGGTCAAGTTCCAGCTTGGCGGCGGCCGGGAGCGGGGGTGCGACGGGTTCGGCCACCGCCCGTGACCGCCACACGACCACCCCGGTGACGACGGCGGCGAGCAGGCCGGCGGCCACCAGCACCCGCAGACCCGGCACCCCCGGATCCATCCGCGCGAGAGCCCGGCCCAGCGACGCCCGCTCCAGCACGGGTTGCGCGTACGGCTCGCCGTCCTCCTCTTCCGGCGGCGGGACCGTCCCTCGGTGATCGCGGTCATCACGATCGCGGGCCTCCCCCGCCGGATGAGGGGCGCCGAACGACGGCGGCGGGCCGGGCGGGGACGGCACCGATCGCAGGCGTGCGGACGGCGGGACCGGGTCCGCCGGTCGCAGCAGCCCGCGCAGACGGGACTCACCGACGGCGACGTCGCGTGCGGTTCCGCGAAACTCCTTGCTCAGCACGCCATGGACGGTAGACACGCGGCGTACGCCCGGCGGCTCCCGAACTCGGTTCTGTGGACAACTATCGGGCCTGCCGCTCCCCCGCCCGCGCGACGCCGCCGTAAGCCCGGAAAGCCGCGCGCCGGACACGCACCGCCTGCGGCACGAGAAAGCTCGGCCGCGTGTCCGGCGTGGATCAGTCCGCGGCGCCGGGGGTGATGGTGACGCCGAGCACTCCGGGCCCGGTGTGGGCGCCGAGGACCGGCCCGATCTCGACCACCCACATCCGTACGAGCCGGGGCAGCCGGGCCGTCAGGCCCTTCATGAGCGCCTCGGCCCGCTCGGCCGCCATCAGGTGCTGCACCGCGACGTCGACCGGCCGTTCGCCGGCCTCCTCCACCACCAGGTCCTCCAGGCGGGCGAGGGCGCGGCTCGCGGTGCGGACCTTCTCCAGCACGGTGATCTCGCCGTCGGCCAGACGCAGCAGCGGCTTGATCGACAACGCCGAGCCCAGCAGGTTGGCCACGCGGCCGATACGTCCGCCGCGACGGAGATATTCGAGCGTGTCGACGTAGAAGACCGTGTCGGAGGCGGCGGCTGTGCGGCTCGCCACCGCGGCCACCTCGGCGGCCGGGGCTCCGGCTCCGGCCGCCCGCGCGGCGGCGAGAACCGCCAACCCCAGTCCCATCGCGATCGACCGGCTGTCGACCACCTGGACCGGTACGGGCGCCTCACGGGCGGCGAGGCGTGCGGAGTCGACGGTGCCGGACAGCGCGCCGGACAGGTGGACGGAGACGATCTCGGTGGCGCCACCTGCGGCCGCCCGCTCGTACGCCTCGGCGAACCGCTCGGGGGACGGGCGGGAGGTGACGATCGGCGAGCGGCCCTGCAGTGCGTGGGTGAGGAGCCCGGCATCGAACGGCGTCACGTCGTCGATCTCGTGACCCCCGAGGATCACCTGGACCGGTACGACGGTCACGTTCCATCTGCCGGTCGCCTCGGCGCCGAGATACGCCGTGGAGTCGGTGACGACCGCGACGGATGGTGACATATCGCGAGATTACCCGGCGATGATCGCCTGGGAACCCGCCCGGGAACCCGTGCGTGAACCGCGCCGCACCGGCCTCACTGGACGGGGACGCCGCCCCGCCAGACGCGCCGCGGCTTGAGACCGAACGACCAGGCGAAGGCGCCCTCGTGATCGGCGTCCCACTGCACGATGTCGGCGAGGCGGCCGGGAGCGAGGATGCCGCGGTCCGGCGCGCCGAGGACCTGGGCGCCGCCCAGCGTGGCCGCCCGCAGAGCGTCGCCGACGCTCATCCCGAACGCCGCCACGGCCAGGCTGATCACCAGGGACATGGAGGTGATGCCGCAGTGGCCGGGATTGTGGTCGCTGCCGAGGGCCACGGACACGCCCTGGGCCAGCATCCGGCGCACCGGCGGGAGATGCCCCACCTGGAGCGCCGCGCCCGGGCACACGACCGCGGGCACGCCGTACCTCGCCATGAGGGCGATGTCCTCGTCGGAGGCGTGGTGGAGCAGGTCGGCGGAGGCGCAGCCCATCTCGGCGGCGAGCTGGACGGCGCCGCGGCGGTTGTACGCGCCGGCGTGGACGCGCGGCAGGAGCCCGACGTTGCGGCCGGAGGCCAGCACCCAGCGGGCCTCCTCGGCGGTGAAGTGGCCGTCGTCGCAGTAGACGTCGACGCTGTCGGCCCCGGCTCCGGCGGCGTCCGCGCACCAGGAGGCGACCGCCTCGACGTAGTCGCGCTGGCGTCCGAAGTATTCCGGCGGCACCACGTGGGCGGCCAGGAACGTGACGTGGACCCGCGGCATCATCGGCTCTTTTTCGAGCTCGCGCAGGAGCCGCACGTCGGCGAGCTCGCCGTCACGGGTCAGGTGATAGCCGGTCTTGGCCTCGACGGTCGTGGTGCCGCTGAGCAGCCACTCGCGCAGCCGCTCCCGCACGCCGTTGCACAGGGTCCAGGGGTCGGTGCCGCGGGTCACGGTGACGGTGGAGCCGATGCCGCCGCCCGCCGCCGCGATGGCCGAGGAGCTGGAGCCGCCGGAGCGCATCGCCATCTCGGCGTAACGGTTGCCGGCGTAGACAGGATGGGTGTGCGCGTCGATGAGGCCGGGCGTGACGAGCGCTCCGCCGAGGTTCTCCACGTGGTCGACGTCGACGATGTCGTCGACGACCCCCGGGACGCTCTGCGGGAGGTCGGCGGCGCGGCCCACCCAGGCGATGCGGTCGTTGTGCACCAGGATCGCGGCGTTGCTGCACACATCGTGCCCGGTCCACAGCCGGCCGATGTTGGTGAGAAGGCGAACGGTCATCCGACCACCCGCCGGTCACCCCTGGACGTCGAGCGGCCCCAGCCGGTGGGCTCCGGGCCCGCCGTGTCCGCTTCGTATTCGGACGCCATTGGGGGTCTCCTGACCTCATCGCGCACGGGGTTGTTGTGCGATGACACTACCGCCGGGGTGTCGAACCCGGGCGATTCAGTTCAGTTACGTTATTTCACGGGTGGGTTCGATGTACAGGGTTAACGACAAGAACCCACGTCAGCCTCGCGAGCACCGAGACATACCAGAAGTTTCACGCGCCGCAGTGAGGTTCGGATGCCCGGCTCCGACCTGCTTGTCCACGAGCGCCTGCGGATGGGTGACCACGCTGCCTGGAGACATATTCCACCCGTACCATAAGGTCCCATTGGGCTTTCCTTATCGTACCAAGGGCATGCCTTGACGGGCCACCGACACGCCGGAGGCGGCCCGTCAGGAAATGGCGCGGATCAGGCGGTCCGGATCTGGGCGATCCGGACCGGATCAGACGGTCTCGACGGGCTTCGCCACCCTGTCGAGCTCCGCGTACAGGTCGGCGAGGACCCGCGCGTGCAGGATCGTGCCGTCGCCGGTGTGCTCCAGCGACAACACCTCGCCCTCGCTGTGCGCCCGCGCGACGAGGTCGCCCCTGTCGTACGGCACCAGCATCCTGACCTCGTGGTCGAGGCGGGGAAGCTCGCGCTCGATCATCGCCATCAGCTCGCCGATCCCGGCCCCGGTGCGCGCGGAGACGACGATGCTGTGCCGTTCCGTCATGGTCAGCCGGGTCAGCACGACCGGGTCGGCGGCGTCGGCCTTGTTCACGACGATGATCTCCGGGATGTCCCGGGCGCCCTCGATCTCCGCGAGCACCTCGCGGACGGCCGCGATCTGCGACTCGGGGTCGGGGTGCGATCCGTCCACCACGTGCAGGATCAGATCGGCGTCGGCCACCTCCTCCAGCGTCGAGCGGAACGCCTCGACGAGCTGGTGGGGCAGGTGCCGGACGAACCCGACGGTGTCGGCCAGCGTGAACAGCCGGCCCTCGGGCGTGCGCGCCTTCCGCACGGTGGGGTCGAGGGTCGCGAACAGGGCGTCCTCGACCAGCACGCCCGCGCCGGTCAGCCGGTTGAGCAGCGACGACTTACCGGCGTTGGTGTATCCGGCGATCGCCACCCCGGGCACCTCGCGGGCCTGCCTGCGGTGCCGCATGGTCTGCCGGGCGGTGGACATCTCCTTGATCTGCCGCCGCAGCTTGGCCATGCGCTCGCGGATGCGCCGCCGGTCCAGCTCGATCTTGGTCTCGCCGGGGCCGCGGCCGCCGATGCCCACGCCGCCGGCGGCCCGGCCGCCGACCTGACGTGACAGGTTGCCACCCCAGCCGCGCAGGCGTGGCAGCAGGTACTGCAGCTGCGCCAGCTCGACCTGGGCCTTGCCCTCGCGGCTCTTGGCGTGCTGCGCGAAGATGTCGAGGATGAGCGCGGTCCGGTCGATGACCTTGACCTTGACGACCTCTTCGAGCTGGCGGAGCTGGCCGGGGGTCAGCTCGCCGTCGCAGATCACGGTGTCGGCCCCGCTGGCGGCCACGATGTCACGCAGCTCGACCGCCTTGCCGGAACCGATGTAGGTGGCGGGGTCGGGCCGGTCGCGGCGCTGGATCAGACCCTCCAGCACCTGGGATCCGGCGGTCTCGGCGAGGAGCTTCAGCTCCTGCAGCGAGTTCTCCGCGTCCACGGCGGTGCCGCCCGCCCAGACGCCCACCAGCACGACGCGCTCCAGACGGAGCTGACGGTATTCGACTTCGGTGATGTCTTCGAGCTCTGTCGACAGACCCACCACGCGGCGGAGCGCCTGGCGCTCTTCCAGGTCGTAGTCGCCCACGGCGAGGTCTTCGGGCTCGTATCGCATATATGTCATCTCTACTAGACAGAACAGTCGGACGCCCCGATGCCTTCCCGCACGGACGTCTTCTGTCGATGGTGACACGAGGCCCGGGAGTGCCGCACTCCCTTATGCCCGGAGCCGATCCAGGAGTCGCGCGCTCTGCCCGGCCCAGTAGCCGAGCTTCAGGCGGACGTGGGTCTCGTGGGCCCGGCGCGCGTGGTCCAGGGCCCGTTCGCGGTCGCCCGTCGCCTCCGCCAGCAGCGCCAGGGCCTGATGGACGGAGCCCCAGCCAGCCGTGCCGTGGCCGTGCAGGGCCAGCCGGTCCCCGTACGGCGCCAGCCTGTCGTACAGGCCAGAGGGATCGGGGACGCCGAGCTGGGCCGCCACGTACGACCAGACGACGGCGACGAACTCCCCCGACCAGTCGTCGGGGATCGTCGTGCCCCATCGGGCGACCAGTTCCTCGGCCAGCTCGCGGTCGCCCACGTCGAGCGCGGCGAGCACGGCTATGGGACGCAGCGGATCGTTGTGCGGCTGGGAGGCCGCCGTGACGATGTCGTCGAGGATCTCGGCGACCCTGCCCTGTCCCCGCCGGCAGGTGTAGAGCATGGTCGGCCGCACGTTGCCGAGGCCCCACATGCTGCTGTCGCCGAAGACCTCGCCGAGCTCGGCGACGAGGTCTTCGACCTCGTCCCAGCGGCCCTCCAGGGTCAGCCGCGCCGCCTGGGCGATGCGCACCATGGCCGTCAGCTCGGCGCTCCTGACCTCCTGCAGCAGCTGCTCTGCGCGGGCCAGATCGCGGTCCCACTCGGCCAGCTCCCCCTCCCTGAACAGGCACGACATCCGGCGTACCCGGGCCACGACCTCGGCCGCCGCGGGAAGATCGGGCACCGCGAGCATCTCGTCGGCGGCGCGGCGGCGCTCGACTTCCCGCTCCGGCACCCAGGACGCGATCATGTAGTTGTTGAGCACCTGGAGGAGCAGGGCGGGGTCGCCTATCCTCCGGGCGATCTCCAGGGCCTCTACCACCATCGCCTCGCCCTCCGCCCGGCGCGGCCCGTAGTTGAGCTCGATGCCGAGAGTGCCGAGCAGCGCCGCCCGGTGGGCGTCGTCCAGCGGGCCCGCCAGCAGCTTCTCGAGCAGGGCGACCGTGTGGTCGTCGACCACGCCGTACGACCGCCAGTTCCAGACGCTGAGGGTGCCGAACACCGCCACGGCCTCCACCAGGGCCGCCCGGTCGCCGGTGTCCTCCGCCAGCCGGATGGCCTCCTCGAGTGCCGTCTGGGCCCGCAGGGCGTCCCCGACGACGCGCAGCGACCGGCCCAGCTCGATCAGCAGGCGGCACCGCCGGGCAGGGTCGCGCCTGCCGAGGGCGAGCAGCGCCTTGTCCCACAGCTCGACCGCCTCGTCGTACGCGCGCTGAGCGGTGGCCTGCCTGGCCGCCCGGGCGGCGTAGTCGACGGCCTTGTCCGCGCCGCCGACCCGCGCGGCCATGGCGAAGTGGTGGGCGAGGACGGGCAGGCGGGCCGTCCCGTCGCCGGCGGGCAGCGTCGTCGGCAGGGACTCCAGAGCCTCCGCCACGTGCAGGTGGAGCCGCGCCTTGTCGAGACGGCCGAGCCCGGCGTAGAGCGCGTCGCGCACCAGCGCGTGCGAGAAGCGGTAGTCGAAGCCGTCCGGCGCCTCGGCCAGGAGGCCCACGGCGACGGCGGGCTCCAGCAGCGACATCACCTCCTCGGCGGGGGTCCGCGTGAGCGCCTCCAGCACGTCGAGGCTGACGTCGCGGCCCAGGACGGCGGCGCGGCGCAGCAGTTCCGTGGTGGGCCCGGGCAGCCGCGCGACCCTCCTCCCGATGACCTCCATGACGCCTTCGGGCACGCCCAGCGAGGCGGCGTCGAGCCGGTGCTCGCTGCCGAGCAGCCGCAGCAGCTCGCCGAGGTAGAAGGGATTGCCGCCGGTGCGCCGGTAGAGCAGGTCGGCGAGTGCGGGGTCGGTCACGTCGTGCCGCCGCAGGAACGCCGCGACGTCCTCCGGGGTGAACGGCCTGAGCGTGAGGCGTTCGGCGCCGGGCTCGCGGGTGAGGGCGGCGAGGGCGTCACGCAGCCGCTCGGGCTCCCTGCCCGGCTCCGGCCGTACGGTGGCCAGCACCAGCACGGGCCTGCGGTGCAGCTCGGAGGCGAGGAAGCCGAGCAGCCGCAGCGAGGCCGCGTCGGCCGCGTGGAGGTCGTCCAGCACCACCAGCGTCGGTGTGCCGGACCGCGCGAGCGCGGCCAGCACTCCCTCGTACAGCTCGAAGAGCGCGGCCTCGGGGTCGGCGGGGGCGTCGGCGCCCTCGCCCGCGAGGAGCCGCGCCGCGGCCCTGCCCCGCTCCCCCAGCTCGCGCAGCGCCTGCAGCCACGGCCAGAACGGCGGGGCGGCCTCGGCCTCCACGCAACGGCCCCAGACGACCGCGACGCCGCGCGCCTCGGCCTCCTCGGCGGCGAGCTGGGCGAGCCTGGTCTTGCCGATCCCCGCCTCGCCGGTCACCAGCAGCACGCCGCCGCGTCCCCGCCGTACGGCGCCGAGCCGCTCGCCGAGACGGGCGAGCTCCTGCTCGCGGGCGATGAACGCCCCGTACGGCGACGCCGCGGGCGGTACCGGCTCGGGGGCCGGCTGGGACACCACGTGCCAGGAAGACGTTCGCAGGGACGTTCCCTCCGCGGCCGCTCCCTGTTCAGACGGTCCCTGTTCAGACGGCCCCGGCGAGGACGGCGGCTGCGGGGACGACGCCTGCTCGAAGGACGCCTGCGGGGGCGCGTTCAGGGCCGCTTCCGGGGGCGCGGGCGCGTCCAGGGCCGCCGACTGCTCCAGCACGGCCTGCTCCAGCCGCCGCAGCTCCGGGCCGGGCTGGAGGCCCATCTCCTCGTCGAGCAGCGCGCGCACCCGGCGGAGCGCGCCTAGCGCGTCGGTCTGCCGGCCCGACCGGTAGAGGGCGAGGACGAGCAGGCTCCACAGCCGCTCGCGGTACGGGTACGCCTCGACCAGCCGCTCCAGGTCGGCCACGCAGGAGGCGCCGTCGCCCATCGCGAGCCTGGCGTCGAACCGGTCCTCGACCGCCACCGCCCGCAGTTCGCCCAGGCGCGCGATGACGGGCTGGGCGAACTCGTAGGCCGCGAACTCGGCGAGCGGCTCGCCCCGCCAGGTCTCCAGCGCGCGGTCGAGCAGCCCGAGCGCGGCGGCGTGCTCGCGCCGGCCGAGCGCCTTGCGGCCGTCCTCCACCCAGGAGACGAAGCGCGCCAGGTCGACCCGGATCGGCGCGACCGACAGCAGGTAGCCGGGCTCGCGGGTGAGCAGCACAGCCGGGGGCGTCCGCGGCCTGCGTCCCGGTTCCAGCGCCTTGCGCAGGTTCGAGACGTACGACTGGAGCGTCGCGGTGGCGCTGGAGGGCGGCTCGCCGGCCCACAGCTCGTCGATCAGCCGGTCGAGGGAGACGATCCTGCCGGGGTCCAGGGCGAGGACGGCGAGCACCGCCCGCTGCTTGCGCGGGCCGAGGTCGAGGACCCGGCCGTCGCCGTCGATCACCTCGAAGGGGCCGAGCAGCCGGAAGGACAGCGAGTTCATGACGACGTGCTCCGATCGCTCTCCTGTGACCGCCGCGTGTAAGCGTAAAGCCGGGACAGGCCCAACCGGAACGGTCCATTCGGGACGCCACTTGGGGGCGACTTGGACGGTCTTCAAGCGGCGCTCATACCCGCCCCAATCCTCGTGTTCCACGGTGGTTCCGCAGGGTGGTTCCGCACGGGGAACCCACACATGTGGAGGGGAAGACATGAACCAGATCGAGGCGCTCGGCGCCGATCTCCGCCGGGTGGTGCGCGGCCGGGTGCTGACGCGCGGCGACGAGGGCTTCGACGGCGCCCGCCGCCCCTGGGACCTGGCCGTCGACCAGCGGGTCGCGGCGGTCGTCGAGGCGCGGGACGCCCAGGACGTCGCGGCCGTGGTCGGCTACGCGGGGCTCGCCGGGCTGCGCGTCGCCACCCAGCCGAACGGGCACGCCCCCGCCGCCTTCGACGACGCGATCCTGCTGCGTACGGGGAACCTGCGGGGGCTCACCGTACGCCCCGGGGAGCGGGCGGCGCGGGTGGAGGCCGGTGTCTCGTGGGGCGAGGTGCTGACGGCGGCCGGAGAACACGGGCTGACGCCGCTGGCGGGCAGCACGGGGGTCGTCAGCGCCACCGGCTTCACCCTGGGCGGCGGCCTGGGCTGGTTCGGGCGCAAATACGGCTTCGCCGCCGACAGTGTGCGGGCCTTCGAGGTCGTGGACGCCTCCGGCGAGCAGGCGACCGTCACGGCGGACAGCGACCCGGAGCTGTTCTGGGCGCTGCGCGGCGGCGGCGGCGACTTCGCCGTGGTGACCGCGATGGAGCTCGACCTGCACCCGGCGCCCGTGCTGTACGGCGGGCGGATCCTGTGGCCGGCGAGGCGGGCCGCGGAGGTGCTGGCCGCCTTCCGCGCCGTCACGGCGGAGGCGCCCGAGGAGCTGACCGTCTGGTTCCACCTGCTGCAGTTCCCGCCGCTGCCCGAGCTGCCCGAGCCGCTGCGCGGCCTGTCGGCGGTGACGGTCGACGTCACCTATCTCGGCGACCCGGACGAGGCGCGGGCCCTGCTGCACCGGTTCGACCTGATTCCCGGCCCGATCTTCGACACGCGCGGCCGGATGCCGGTGGCGAACCTCGCGGACATCTGCGCGGAGCCGACCGATCCGACGCCCGCGCTGCTGCGCGCCGAACTGCTCCACGGGCTCGACGACGCCACCGCGGCGGCGATGCTGGCCGCCGCCGGGCCCGGCACCGTCGCGCCGCTCGCCTCCGTGCAGATCCGCCACCTCGGCGGGGCGCTCGCCCGGGTGGACGAGAAGGGCGGGGCCTGCGGCCACATCGCGGAGCCGTACCTGCTGAGCGCGCTCGGCGTGCTCGCGGCGCCCGGCATGGAGGAGGCGATCCGGGAGCGGCAGTCGGCCGTCGCCGCGGCGGTGGCGGGGGCCGCGAGCGGCCGCAGGCCCTTCACCTTCCTCGGCCACGGCGAGCCGGCCGCGTCCGCCTTCCCCGCCGAGGTCCTGGCTCGCCTGCGCGAGATCAAGCGCCGCCGCGACCCGGACGGCGTGCTCACCGGCAACCACCCCGTCCTCGGGTGACGGGGACTGGGGTGACGGGGACTGGGGTGATGGGGACTTGGGATGACGGGGACTGGGGGGACGGGGACTTGGGATGACGGGGACTGGGGGGACGGGGGTGGGGGGACGGGGACTGGGGGGACGGGAGCCGCGGGTGAGGCGGGCTCAGCCGTCCAGCTCGGCGAGGAGACGCGCGCTCCGCCCCGCCCAGTGGTCCAGGCCCAGGCTCAGGTGCGTCTCGTGCGCCCGCCGCGCGTGACGCAGGGTGAGGTCGCGGCCGCCCGTGGCGTCCGCGAGTTCGGCCAGGACCAGGTGGGTCGAGCCCCATCCGGCGCCGCCCATGCCGCTCACCACGAGCCTTTCCCCGTACGGCGCGAGCCTGCGGTAAAGGGCGGCGGGATCGGGCACGCCGAGCCGGGCGGCGAGGTGGCCCCACACGACGACGAGGAACTCGGTGGTCCAGTCGTCGCGGATCTCCCCGCCCCAGCGTTCCGCCAGCCTACGGGCGAGGGCGGGGTCGCCCGCGTCGAGGGCGGCCAGCGCGGCGACCGGACGCAGCGGCACCATGTCGGGGTCGTGCGCCCGGGACACGAGCCGGTCGGCCACCTCCCCCACCCGGCCCTGCTCGCGGCGGCAGGTGTAGAGGGTGATCATGCCGGGATAGTCGAGGCCCCACATGCTGAAACCCGCGATCAGCGAGGTGAACTCGTCCGCGAGACGTTCGGCCGCGGCCCAGTCGCCCCGCATCGTGCGGCCGGCGGCCTCGGCGATGCGGGCCATCCCGGTCAGCTCGGGCCGCCTGATCTCGTCCGTCAGCCGCGTGCAGCGGGCCAGGTCGCGGTCCCACTCCGCGAGCTCGCCCGCCCGCAGCAGGTGGGCCATGCGGAAGACGCGGGCGACGGCCTCCTCCGCCGGGCCCAGGGGCAGGGCGAGCATCTCCTCGACCGCGCGGCGGCGCTCGTCCTCCCTCTCGGAAACCCAGGCGGCGACCAGGTAGTTGTTGAGCGAGCGGGCCAGCAGGCGGGGGTCGCCGGTGCGGCGGGCCAGCCGCACGCCGTCGGCCGCCAGCCGCTCCCCCTCGGCTCTGCGCGGGGAGTAGTACAGCTCCATACCGAGGGTGCCCAGCAGGGTGGCGCGCTCCACGTCGCCGAGCGGCTCCCGCAGCAGGCGCTCCAGCAGGGCCACCGTCTCGCCGTCCACGACGCCGTAGTGGCGCCAGTTCCACACCGACATGCCGCCGAACGCGGTGACGGCCTCGATCAGCGTCGCGCGCTCGCCGATTCCCGCGGCGAGCACGATCGCCTCCTCCAGCGCCTTCCTCCCCCCGGCGACGTCGCCGACCACGCGCAGCGCCTCGCCTCGGCGCACCAGCAGCGCGCAGCGCCGGGCGGGGTCCCCCGAACCGAGCGCGTCGACGGCCCTGCCCCACCAGTCCGCCGCCTCGTCGTACGCGCAGCGGGCCGCGGCCTGCCGGGCGGCCCGGACGGCGTACTCCACGGCCTTGGCGGCGCCGCCCGCCCGGGAGGCCGCCACGAAGTGGTGCGCGAGGACGGACACCTCCACGCCGGGAAGGCTCTCCAGCGCCTCTCCGGCGCGCAGGTGCAGCCGCGCCGCGCGCGCCCGGCCGAGACCCGCGTAGAGGGCGTCGCGCACGAGGGCGTGTGAGAACCGGTAGTCGAAGCCGCCGGGCACC
Organism: Microbispora amethystogenes; assembly: GCF_016863015.1. Lineage (GTDB taxonomy): Bacteria > Actinomycetota > Actinomycetes > Streptosporangiales > Streptosporangiaceae > Microbispora > Microbispora amethystogenes. Next base: position 78,558 of record NZ_BOOB01000046.1, read on the forward strand.
TCGACGAGCAGGCCCGTCGCCACGGCCGGTTCGAGGCGCAGCATCACCTCCTCAGCGCCCAGGCCGCAGGCGGTCTCCAGCGCGTCGAAGCTCACCTCCCGGCCGAGCACGGCGGCCGTCTCCAGCAGCGCGCGGGTCTCCTCCGGCAGCCGTCCGACGCGGCGGCCGATGACCTCGCGCACGCCCTCGGGGACGCCGAGGGACGCGGCGTCCAGCCGGTGCTCGCTGTCCAGCAGCCGGATCAGCTCGCCCAGGTAGAAGGGGTTGCCCCCGGTGCGCTCGTGGAGCAGCGCGGCGAGCCGCCCGTCCGGCAGCTCCCGCCCGGCGAGGTAGGCGGCGACGTCCTCCCGCGTGAACGGCGGCAGCGTGAGCCGCTCCACGCCGCGTTCGCGGGCGAGCGCGGCCAGCGTGTCGCGGAGCTGCTCGGGGTCGCCGCCGGGCTCGGGACGGATCGTCGCCAGCACCAGCACCGGCGCCCGGTGCAGCTCCCCGGCCGCGAAGGCGAGCAGGCGCAGGGACGACGCGTCGGCCCAGTGCAGGTCGTCGAGGACGAGCAGCGCCGGACCCGCCGCCCCCAGCACGGCGGTCACGCGTTCGTGCAGCTCGAACAGGACCCTGCGGGGGTCGTCGCCGCCCTCCGCGTCGGCCGGGGCGTCATCGGGAGGGCCTCCGGACAGGGCGGCGAGCGCCTCCGCCACGTCCGCCCGCCGGTCCCGGCCGAGGTCGCGCAGGACTCCCAGCCAGGGCCAGAACGCGGGTGCGCCGGTGTCCTCCGCGCAGCGGCCCCAGGCGACCGTCATCCCCAGGGCGGCCGCCTCGCCGGCCGCCGCCTCGGCGAGACGGGTCTTGCCGATGCCCGCCTCCCCGGCGACCAGCAGCACGCCGCCGCGCCCCCGCCGCGCCTCGGCGAGCCGGGTGGCGACGCGGCCGGTCTGCTCGCGCCGGGCGACGAGCCCGGCGTGGACGACCGGCACCGACGTCGTCCCGGGCGGCACCACCGTCGTCCCGACCGGCACCGCCGCCCCCGGCTCGGCGGGCGGGGTGAGGAGGGCGGGCCCGGCGCCGTCGAGCTCGGGCGCCTGGCCGAAGACGGCCTGCTCCAGCCGGCGCAGCTCGGGGCCGGGCTCCAGGCCCAGCTCCCCGTCCAGCAGCGCCCGGACCCTGCGCAGCGCCGCGAGGGCGTCGGCCTGCCGGCCCGACCGGTAGAGGGCGAGCACGAGCAGTCCCCACAGCCGTTCCCGGTACGGGTGATCCTCCACCAGGCGTTCGAGGTCGGGCACGCACGACGCCGCGTCACCGAGCGCCAGCCGGGCCTCGAACCAGTCCTCTGTCACGGCGGCCCGCAGCTCCGCCAGTCGCGCGACCACCGGCCGGCCGAACTCGTACGCCGTGAACTCGGCGAGCGGCTCGCCGCGCCACGTCTCCAGGGAGCGGCGCAGCAGGTCGGCCGCCTCGCCGGGCGCGCCCCTCGCCAGCATCCGGCGGCCGTCCTCGGCCAGCGCGGCGAAGCGGGCCAGGTCCACCTGGCCCGGCGCGATGGCCAGCAGGTAGCCGGGCTCGCGGGTGAGCAGGACCCGCGGCGGCGTGCGCGGCGCCCTGCCGGGCTCCAGCGCCCGGCGAAGCTGGGAGATGTACGCCTGCAGGGTCCCGGTGGCGCTGGCGGGCGCCTCCCCCGACCACAGTTCGTCGATGAGGCGATCGAGCGAGACGACGCGTCCGGGTTCCAGGGCGAGCATGGCCAGCACGGCGCGCCGCTTGGGGGTGCCGACGTCGACGGCACGGCCGGACGAGTCGACGACCTCCAGCGGGCCGAACAGGCGAAAGTCCATTTTTCCCCATAAGAGCGGAGGGTCCGGTTCGTAGCGTATTGCCGGACCCGCCACCGCACGAACAGCGCGCGACTAGCCGTCTCCTAATCGACCGCAAGCCTTCCCTCGCAGGATGTTCTCCGACTCCCCGGAACATCGAGCGGAAGGACGAGCATGTCTACCTTGGAAAGCGATCTGCGGCGGATGGTGCGCGGCCAGGTCCACGTGCCCGGCGACCCGATCTTCGAGACCGCCCGGCTGCCCTGGAACCGAGCGGTCGACCAGCGGGTCCGGGCGGTCGTGGAGATCGAGGACGCGGCCGACGCCGCCGTCGTCGTCCGGCACGCGGCGCTCGCGGGTTTGGCCGTGGCGGCGCAGCCGGGCGGGCACGGCGCCACGACCAGCCTGGACGGGACGATCCTGGTGCGCACCGGCCGGCTGCGCGGTATCGAGGTCGATCCGGAGCGCCGTGTCGCCAGAGTCGGGGCCGGCGTGCAGTGGGGCGAGCTGCTCACGGCGACGGGCAAACACGGGCTGACGGGCCTGCCCGGAAGCTCCCCCGTGGTGAGCGTCGTGGGCTACACCCTCGGCGGCGGGTTGAGCTGGTTCGCCCGCAGGTACGGCTGGGCCGCCGACGGCGTGCGCGCCTTCGAGACGGTCGGCGCCGACGGCGTGCCCGCCCGCGTCACGGCCGACTCCGACCCCGACCTGTTCTGGGCGCTGCGCGGCGGCGGCGGCGACTTCGCGCTGGTGACCGCGGTCGAGCTGGACCTGCACCCCGTGCCCCGGCTGTACGGAGGACGGATGCTGTGGCCCGCCGACCGGGCCCCCGAGCTGCTCGCCGCGTTCCGGGAGGTGACGGCCGGCGCCCCCGCGGAGCTGACCGTCTGGTTCACGATGGTGAGGTTCCCCCCGGTGCCGCAGGTCCCCGAGCCGCTGCGCGGCCTGGCCGCGGTCGCAGTGGACACGACGTTCCTCGGCGGCGAGGAGGAGGGACGCGCCCTGCTCCGGCGGTTCGAGGACGTTCCCGGCCTGCTGCTCGACAGCCGTACCGCCATGCCGCTGGACGAGCTCGGCGGCATCTGCGCCGAGCCGACGCAGCCGGTGCCCGGGGCGGGCCGCGGCGAGCTGCTGACCGGTCTCGACGACACCGTGGCGGGCGATCTGCTCGCCGCCGTCGGCGACATCGCGCCGCTGGCGAGCGTGCAGGTGCGTCACCTGGGTGGCGCGCTGCGCCGGCCGGCCGCCGGCGGCGGCGCGTGCGGGCACATCGCCGAGCCGTACGCCCTGGGCATGATCGGGCCGATCATGTCGCCCGAGGGCGGGCGGGCGGTGCACGCGCGGCTGGCGGAGATCGCCCGCTCCGTGGCGCCGCACACGACCGGCCGCAAGCCGTTCACCTATCTCCACGCGGACGAGACCGCCGCCTCCGCGTTCGACGCGGAGACGCTGGCCCGCCTGCGCGAGATCAAGCGCCGCCGGGACCCGCACGGCGTCTTCCGCAGCAACAAGCCGGTGTCCGCCCAGTAGTAGCGCCGGTCACAGCGATGATCACAGCGGCGATCAGAGCTTGCGCACCTCGGCGTCGCCCGAGCCCGCCCTGACGACGATCTTGTTCGGCGCCGAGTCGTCCTCCGCGAAGTCGACCCGGCGGTCGCCGCTTCCCGTCGTCGCGTCGATGGCGTAGGCGCCGTCCGGGAGCCAGACCTTGCCGTCGCCCGAGCCCGTCACGGCCCGCACCTCGGCGGGGACCGCCGTGAAGCGGAGCGTGACGTCACCGGACCCGGTCCGGGCGTTGACCTCCTTCGCGGCGAGACCGCGGGCGTCGACGTCGCCGGAGCCGGTCGACGCCTCGACCTGGCCGGTCAGGTTCCGCAGGGTCAGGTCCCCCGAGCCGGTGTCGATCTTGACGGCCAGCCCGCGCGGCACCTCCACCTTGTAGTCCACCGAGCACCGGCCGCACTTGTACTTCAGCGTGAGCGTGCCGCCGTCCACGGAGTGGCCGTCCTCGGTCTTCGGCCTGATCCCCCACCAGTGCAGGGTCTCGGTGACGTGGATCCCGGACCGGTCGCTCTCGCTCACCACGACGTCGCCCGAGCCGGTGTGCGCGTCGACGAGGGTCACCGCGTCCTTCACGTCGTAGGACTGCAGGGCCTGTTCCCCGCCGAAGCCCAGCGTCCCGCCGCACGCCGTCACGGTCAGGGTCAGCCCCAGGGCGGCCCCCGCGACGGCCAGGGTTGTCTTCTTCATGGTCCCGATCCTCCGGCACGCGTGCGCCGGCTCCCATCAGGGAAGGCCCTAGGCCGTCCCTGGTGCGGCCCTCACGTTGACCCCCGGCCACACCCTGACGTAGCGTCGATTCCACCATTCAGAATAACTTTTCCGGAGGGTGGAAATGGTGGAAGGTGTCGAGATCACAGGACCCCTGCTGGACCGGTTCGACGAGATCCTCACCCCCGAGGCCCTCGGCTTCGTGGCCACCCTGCAGCGCGAGTTCGACCCCCGGCGGCGGGAGCTGCTCGCCGCCCGCCGGGCACGGCAGGCGGAGCTGTCCGCGGGGGGCACGCTCGACTTCCTTCCCGGGACCGCCCACCTCCGGGCGGCCGAATGGCGGGTCGCCCCGCCCGCCCCCGGACTGGAGGACCGCCGGGTCGAGATCACCGGGCCGGTCGACCGCAAGATGACGATCAACGCGCTCAACTCGGGCGCCAAGGTCTGGCTCGCCGACTTCGAGGACGCCAACTCCCCGACCTGGGAGAACACGGTCAACGGCCAGCTCAATCTGCGCGACGCCCTCGACCGTACGATCGACTTCGAGTCGGGCGGCAAGACGTACGCGCTGCGGCCGGACGAGGAGCTGGCGACGGTCGTGGTCCGTCCGCGCGGCTGGCACCTGCCGGAGAAGCACATCCTGGCGGACGGCGCGGAGATGTCCGCGTCGCTGGTCGACTTCGGGCTCTACTTCTTCCACTGCGCCGCGCGGCAGATCGGCAAGGGCCGCGGGCCGTACTTCTACCTGCCGAAGATGGAGTCGCACCTGGAGGCGCGGCTCTGGAACGACGTGTTCGTCCGGGCCCAGGAACTGCTCGGCGTTCCCCGGGGCACGATCCGGGCGACCGTGCTGATCGAGACGTACCCGGCGGCGTTCGAGATGGAGGAGATCCTCTACGAGCTGCGCGAGCACTCGGCGGGCCTCAACGCCGGCCGCTGGGACTACCTGTTCAGCGTCATCAAGAAGTTCCGCACCCGGGGCCGGGAGTTCCTGCTCCCCGAGCGCAACGCGGTGACGATGACCGCGCCGTTCATGCGGGCCTACACCGAACTGCTGGTGCGCACCTGCCACAAGCGCGGCGCGCACGCGATCGGCGGCATGGCGGCCTTCATCCCCTCCCGCCGCGACCCCGAGGTCAACAGGGTCGCGCTGGAGAAGGTGCGGGCCGACAAGACGCGCGAGTCGGGCGACGGCTTCGACGGCTCCTGGGTGGCCCACCCCGACCTCGTCCCGATCTGCCGGGAGGTGTTCGACGGCGTGCTCGGCGACCGGCCCAACCAGCTCGACCGGCTGCGCGAGGACGTCAACGTCACCGCCGAGGACCTGCTGTCGGTGTCGAAGACCCCCGGCGAGATCACCGAGGCGGGGCTGCGCGGCAACGTGGACGTCGGCCTGCGCTACCTCGCGGCCTGGATGGGCGGCAACGGCGCCGCGGCGATCCACAACCTCATGGAGGACGCCGCGACCGCCGAGATCTCCCGCTCCCAGGTCTGGCAGTGGATCCACAACGACATCACCCTGGCCGACACGGGCGAGGTGGTGACACGCGATCTGGTCGAGCGGATCATCGAGGAGGAGCTCGCCGGCATCGCCGCCGAACCGGGCTACGACGAGGAGCTCTACCGGCAGGCCACGGCGCTGTTCAAGGAGGTCGCCCTTGACGACGACTTCGCGGAGTTCCTCACGCTTCCCGCGTACCGGCGGATGCCGTGACGACGTGAGCGAGAGCGAGAACAGATGTCCGTGCTCGAACGGCTGACGGCGCGGCTGACCGCCGTGCTCCCGCCGGACGCGGTGGTGACCGACCCGGTGCGGCTGCGCACCTACGAGTGCGACGGGCTGACCGTCCACCGGGCCACCCCCGGCGTGGTCGTGTTACCCGAGACCACCGAGCAGGTCGCGGCCGTCGTACGGCTGTGCCGCGAGCACGGCGTGCCGTTCGTCGCGCGGGGATCGGGCACGGGTCTGTCGGGCGGCGCCCTCCCCCGCGCGGACGGCGTGCTGGTCGTCACCTCCCGCATGCGGCGGATCGTCGAGATCGACATCCCGGGCCGGCGGGCCGTGGTGGAGCCCGGGGTGACGAACCTCGCGATCACCGAGGCCGTCCGCGACCAGGGCTACTACTACGCCCCCGACCCCTCCAGCCAGCAGATCTGCTCGATCGGCGGGAACGTGGCGGAGAACTCGGGCGGCGCCCACTGCCTCAAGTACGGCTTCACGGTGAACCACGTGCTCGCCGCCGAGATCGTCACGCCCGACGGGGACGTCGTGGAGCTGTCCGCCGGCGATCCCGGCTACGACCTGCTCGGCGCGTTCGTCGGCTCGGAGGGCACGCTCGGCATCGCGACGAAGATCACCGTACGGCTGTCACGGGCGCCGGAGGCGGTGACGACCCTGCTCGCCGCCTTCACCGGCATCGAGGCCGGCGGCCGGGCGGTGTCGGCGATCATCGCGGCGGGCGTGGTCCCCGCCGCGATCGAGATGATGGACGCGCTGGCGATCGAGGCGGCGGAGGCCGCCGTCCGCTGCGGCTACCCGGCCGGGGCGGGAGCGGTGCTGGTGGTCGAGCTGGACGGGCCGCGCGCCGAGGTGGAGCACCAGTTCGCGGCCGTCGAACGCATCTGCCGCGACAGCGGCGCCTTCGAGATCCGGACGGCCGCCTCCGCCGAGGAGCGCGCGGCGATCTGGAAGGGCCGCAAGTCGGCGTTCGCGGCCGTCGGCCGGATCAGCCCGGCGTACATCGTGCAGGACGGGGTGGTGCCGCGGACCGCGCTGCCGCGCGTGCTCGCGGGCATCGACCGGCTGCAGGAGGAGTACGGCATCCGGGTGGCGAACGTCTTCCACGCGGGCGACGGCAACCTCCATCCCCTCGTGCTGTTCGACGACGCCGTGCCCGGTGAGCGCGAGCGCGCCGAGATCGTCAGCGGGCGCATCCTCGACCTGTGCGTCGAGCACGGCGGCTCGATCACCGGGGAGCACGGCGTGGGCGTGGACAAGGCCCGCTACATGCCCCGGATGTTCACCGAGGACGACCTCGGCACGATGCAGCTTCTGCGGTGCGCGTTCGACCCGGAGGGCCTGGCCAATCCCGGCAAGGTCTTCCCCACCCCCCGGCTGTGCGGGGAGGCGCCGGGAGTGCGCACGGGCGTGCACCCGCTGGTGGAGGCCGGTCTGGCGGAGCAGTTCTGATGCACGGAGAAGGGACGCCCGACCCCCTGGACCCCTCGGCTGTCACGAGCCACCCCGGCCCGGACGCCGGGGACACGCCCGGCGCGCGGAGCGCTCTGGAGCCGAGCGGGGCGGGAGACGCGCTCGCGGCGACCGGCGTGACCGTGCGCGAGGCGGGCGACGGGGACGAGGTCGCGGGCGTCCGGCCGCGCTGGGTCGCCCTGCCCGAGTCGGCCGAGGAGATCGCGGCCGTCCTGCGCGCCTGCGCGGCGCACGACCTGGCGGCCGTCGCGACGGGCGGCCGGACCAAGCTGCACTGGGCCGCCCCGCCCGAGCGCTGCGACGTGCTCGTGGACCTGGGCCGCATGAACCGGGTGCTGGAGCACACGCCGGGCGACCTGGTCGTACGGGTCCAGGCCGGGGTGACCGCGGAGGCGCTGGCGAGCGCCCTCGCGGCGGAGAACCAGGAGCTCGCGCTCGACGTGCCGGTGCCGGGCACCACGGTCGGCGGGCTGCTGGCGACCGGGATCGCCGGGCCGCGCGGGTTCCGTCACGGCACCGCGCGCGACCTGCTCATCGGGATCACCGTCGTGCTGGCCGACGGCACGATCGCCAGGTCCGGCGGGAAGGTCGTCAAGAACGTCGCCGGGTATGACCTCGGCAAGCTCTTCACCGGCTCGTACGGCACCCTCGGGATCATCGCGGACGCCACCTTCCGCCTGCGACCGCTGCCCGCCGCCCGCGCCTGGGTGACGGCGTCCGTCGGACGGCCGGTGACGGAGACCGCCACGCCCTATGCGTACGAGGGGCAGACGCTCGACACCACCTCCACCGACGTGGCCGCCGCGCTACGGGCGATGGTGCCCGCGATCACCGAGTCGCCGCTGGAGCCGAGCGCCGTCGAGGTCGACTGGCCCGACGTGGACGGCCCCTGCTGGGTGGCGGTCCTCGTCGAGGGTTCCGCCGCCGCCGAGCGCGCCAAGGCCCTGTCGGCCCTGATGGGCGGCACGGCCGAGGTGAGCGAGCAGCCGCCACCCTGGTGGGGACGCCTGCCCGAGCCAGACGACACCCTGCTGGAGCTCAGGGTCGGGGCCTCCTCGCTTCTCCACCTGCTCCCCGCCCTGAGAGATGCCGCTCACGCGTCGGGGGCGCACCCGGTGATCCGCGGCTCGCTCGCCGCCGGGATCCTGCACATCGGTCTGCGAGGCACGCCCGGTGAGGTCGCCGGGTTCGTGGGCCTGGTGCGCGACGACGCCGAGGGGACGTACGACGGCCGGGTGGTCGTGCTTTGTGCGCCGGTGGAGGCCGCGCGCCGTCTGGACCGGTGGGGGCGCGTCGGCGCGCTGCCGCTGATGCGGCGGGTCAAGGAGCGGTTCGATCCCGGCCGCCGGCTCTCCCCCGGCCGCTTCGTCGGAGGGATCTGATGGACCCCGAGCTGATCAAGGATTGCGTGCACTGCGGGTTCTGCCTGCCCACCTGTCCGACGTACGTGCTGTGGGGCGAGGAGATGGACTCACCGCGCGGGCGCATCCATCTGATGGGGCAGCACGCCGAGGGCACCCCGCTCACCGGCGCGATGGCCGGGCACTTCGACGCCTGCCTGGGCTGCATGGCGTGCGTCACCGCGTGCCCGTCCGGGGTGCGCTACGACCGGCTGATCGAGCAGACGAGGGCAGTGGTCGAGCGGGAGCACGTGCGCCGCCCGGACGAGCGGGCGGTCAGGGCCCTGGTGTTCGCTTTGTTCCCCTACCGGCGCAGGCTGCGGGCGATGCGGCTGCCGATGCGGCTGGGCAGGCGTCTCCAGCCGTTCCTGGAGCGGGTGAACCCCTCTCTCGGCGCGATGGCCGAACTCGCCCCCGCCGCCGTCCCCCGGGCCGTACGGCTGCCGCCGCTGGTCCGGGCGCGGGGGCCGCGCAGGGCCAGGGTCGGGCTGCTCACCGGCTGCGTGCAGGGTGAGTTCTTCCCGCAGGTCAACGCGGCCACGGCGCGGGTGCTCGCGCTGGAGGGCTGCGACGTGGTGATCCCGCCCCGGCAGGGCTGCTGCGGCGCGCTGTCGCTGCACTCCGGCCGCGAGGCCGAGGCGAGGCGGTTCGCCCGTCGTACGGTCGCGGTGTTCGGCCGGGCGGGTGTGGACGCGGTCGTCGTCAACGCCGCCGGTTGCGGGTCGAGCATGAAGACCTACGCCGAGGTGCTCGCGGACGAGCCCGCCTGGGCGGCCCGTGCCCGGGCGCTGCCGGTCCGCGACCTGGCGGAGTTCCTGGCCGAGCTCGGACCGGCCGCCGAGCGGCGCCCACTGCCGGTCTCGATCGCCTACCACGACGCCTGCCACCTGGCCCACGCCCAGGGCGTGCGCGCGCAGCCGCGCGACCTGCTGCGCGCCGTCCCCGGGCTGGAGTTACGGGAGGTCGCCGACTCGGCGATCTGCTGCGGGTCGGCGGGCACCTACAACCTCTTCCAGCCGGCGGCGGCCAGGGAACTGGGCGACCGCAAGGCGGAGCGGGTGCTCGCGACCGGCGCCGGCGTGCTGGTGTCGGCCAACCCGGGATGCTCCATGCAGATCGCGGCGGCGGTCCGCAGGGCGGGCGGCGGCGAGATCCGGGTCGCGCACACGGCCGAGGTGCTCGACGCCTCGCTGCGCGGGCTCGATCCCGATGTGCTGGGACGGCCCCCGAAGCCCAGGAGGATGATGCGGTGAGCGTGCAGAGCGTCGACCGGGCGCTTGACGTCCTGGAGGCCCTGGCGGAGCAGGGCGGCCAGGCCGGGCTGTCGGAGATCGCGGCGCGGACCGGCCTGCCGTACGGAACGATCCACCGGTTGTTACAGACGCTGCTCGCCCGGGGGTACGTCCGGCAGGAGTCCGACCGGCGGTACGCCCTGGGCGGCGCGCTGGTGCGGATCGGCGGGGTGGCGGAGCGGATGCTGGCGGTCTGGGCCGAGCCGTACCTCACCCGGCTGGTCGAGCTGTCCGGGGAGACGGCCAACCTCGCCGTGCTGGAGGGGGACTTCGTCGTCTACGTGGCCCAGGTGCCCTCGCCGCGCAGGCTGCGGATGTTCGCCGAGGTCGGCCGCCGGGTGCTGCCGCACAGCACGGCCGTGGGCAAGGCGCTGCTGGCCGGGCGCGCCGACGCGGCGGCGGTGTTCCGGCGCACCGGCCTGCCCCGCCGTACGGACCGGACGATCACGGTGCCGGAGGAGATGCTGGCGGAGCTCGGCCGGGTCCGCTCCCGGGGGTACGCGCTGGACCTGGGCGAGGAGGAGAGCGGCGTGCACTGCATGGCCGTACCGGTCCATGACGGCGGGCGGACCTTCGCGGCGCTGTCGGTGTCGGGCCCGGCCGAGCGCATCGACGCGATCGACCGCGAGGAACTGGCCGCGATGCTGCGCAAGGTCGCCGAGGACTTCGGCGCCGCCGTCTTCCGCTCCTGACCCGACGCTCCTGACCCGGCACTCCTGGATCGATGCACCTGGTTCGACGCACCTGGTTCGACGTCGCCGACCGGGACGGCCTCGGATGGGTCAGTATGGGCTCATGTGCCGAAGCATCAAGACCCTGCGCCCGCCCTTCACCGACGAGGTGACCGAGGAGGACATCCGGGCGGCGGCCCTGCAGTACGTACGGAAGATCTCCGGCTTCCGCGCGCCCGCCGCGCACAACGCCGAGGCGTTCGACCACGCCGTGGAGGAGATCACGCGGGTCAGCGCCGAACTGCTGGCGTCCCTGCGGGTCCGCGGGACGCCCGCCCCCGCCTCTCCCGCGCAGGGGTGAGAAGCGGCGATCGCCTGTCCTGACTGGGACGCTTTGCGGCAGCCGGGAAGCATGTCACGATTAATGATCGCATCGGCGTTTCCGAGGGAGAGGGGGCGGACCGGTGCCACCTGCGATCGTCGGGCATGAAGGTCCACTTGCCGGCCAGCGTTTCCCGATCGACGACAAGCCGATCACGTTCGGTCGCAGAGGCGACAACAGTGTGGTGATCACCAGCGAGAGAGCCTCCCGCTTCCACGCGGAGGTGCGCCGGGAGGCCGAGGGCTACGTGCTCCAGGACCGGGGCAGCAGCAACGGGACGCTGGTCAACGGCAGGCGTGTCACCACGCATGTGCTCCGGCCCGGCGACACGATCGCCATCGGAGGGGAGACGTTCCGCTTCGAGGCGTTCGACGACTCCGAGACGGTCATGGACACCTCCCTGATGCAACGGTTCCGCCGGGCGGTCCCGGACGTCGAACCGGAGCAGGTGCTGCACGTCACCGTCTCCGGCGGCGGGCCCGTCGGGCTGGCCTTCGCCCTGCTCCTCGAACACCTCATGGGGCACCGGGTCGCCATCACGATCTACGACGGCCGCTGGACCGAGGACGGGCCGCGGATCGTGTGGAAGGACGCCACGCAGGGCAACAACCGGCGGCAGCAGGTCGTGACGGTGCAGAGCCGCCAGTATCTGAACCTTCCGGAGGACGTCCAGTCGCGGCTGTTCACCGAGGGGTCCTACAGCGAGATGTGGCCGGCCGGTCCGGACTCGATCCGCGGCTACGGCCCGCGGAACATCCGCATCGCCTACATCGAGGACACCCTGCTGGAGATGGCGAACGAGAGGTCCGCCCGCATCCGCCTGGTGCCCGAGAGATTCGACCCCGCCGAGCGCCAGGACGCCGTGGCCAGGGACCACGTGCTCGCCATCTGCGAGGGAGGGCGCTCGCGGACCCGCGAGCACTTCACCGACAGGTTCGGCCGGGCCGACGACTCGATCTTCTCGCTCGACGGCCGGCACGTGCAGGACGTGGTGCTGGGGCTGCGGGTGAAGTCCGCCCTGCCCGACCCGGCGATCGTGCTGCTGACCGTGGCGCAGAACCGGTTCCTCCTGAACTCGCTGCGCGGCGAGGGCTTCCTGAACATGCGCCTCACCGACGACGAGGCCGCGGAGGTCGTCGGCATCGACCCCGTCCGGCACGTGTTCGAGGAGTGCGTCGCCTCCAGTCCCTGCCTGATGGAGCGCACCGAGGACGGCGACTTCCACTGCTCGACCCACCACACGCTGTTCCTGCCCGCCCTGATCAGGGGTTCGGCGCTGTGGCGGCGGGCGAAGGAGGGGCTCGCGCTCTTCGGCGTCGCCGACGGCGACGTGAGCGCGGTCACCGCCTTCCGGCTGGACATGGTGCAGCGGCCGCGGTTCACCGCCCGGTTGTACTCCCCCACGTCCACCACCCCGGGGACGTACGGGTTCCTCCTGGGGGACGCTGCCAACGCGATCCACTTCTGGCCGGGACGAGGCCTCAACAGCGGGCTCGCGTCGGCCATCTCGCTGGCCCGGTCGCTCAACCGCAACTGGCGCGGCAGGCCGCTCCGCGACGCCGACTTCGTACGGCACGAGGCGGCGATGTCGATGCTGCAGTATCGGCACAAGAGCCGCGCGTGGAACGCGATGGTGACCACCGACGAGCAGGGGGTCACCCGGGCGATCAAGGACACGATCGTCCAGGGCATCGAGGAGGGCCGCGCCGGTTCGGACCGGGACGCGGACATCGACGCCCTGATGGAGCGCCTGCGGCAGATCCGCGACCGGCTGTCCCCACGCATCCCCGGCATGCCCGACGACGCGACCCTCCTCCGGCACCTGCGCGAACTGCGGACCGAGACGCTGCGCACCCTGCTGGTGAGCGGAGCCTGGGAGACGCTGACGGTCGGCGGCGAGGAGGTCGACATCGACATCTTCGACCAGCCCGTCTCCGCGGCGGCGCCCCCCGCGGCGTCCGCCGTGCCGCCTCCCGCCGAGAGGCCGCTCGTCACGCGGCGGGCGGACGCGCAGGCCGGGCCGCCCGGAAGGGTCGCCGGAGGACCGGGCGACACGCTGCCCTCCGGCTGACCTCGCCTTCGGCATCGTCATGGAGATCGTCTTCGAGATCGTCTTCGAGAACCATGGAACCGGCCCGGGCCGTCCGGCGGAGTAGGGGTGAAGGGCGCGACGGCGCCCACGGAAGGATTCCCCCTATGAACGGACACAACGGGTGGTGAGGACGGTCTCCGGCGGCACCCGCCTCCCCTCGGCCGCGGCGGATCGCCGGCCCGGCGGCGCCCGCGACGCCGACGAGGCGAACGGCGGCGGGCCGGACGAAGGCGAGCCGGAGCACGCCCTGACGACGCATCCCGGCGTGCAGAGCGGCGGGCCGGAGGACCATCAACCGGACGACGGCGAGCCGAGCGACGCCCGGCTGATCGAGGCGTCGCTGAGCGCGCCCGAGCGGTTCGCCGGCGTCTTCGACCGGCACGCGGACGAGATCCACGCCTACGCCGGTCGCCGTCTCGGACCTGAGCACGCCGACGACGTCACCGCGGAGACGTTCTTCGTGGCGTTCCGGAAGCGGCACCGCTACGACACCTCCCGGCCGGACGCCCGGCCCTGGTTGTACGGCATCGCGGGCAACCTCATCTCCGGGCACCGCCGGGCGGAGGTCCGCCGCTTGCGGGCGCTGGCCCGCGCTCCGCGCGACGCCGGCGAGCGCGGCGCCCACGAGGAGGAGCGCGGAGCGGAGCGGGCGAGCGCCGCAGCGCTGCGGCCCGCCCTCGCGGCCGCCCTGGCAAGGCTGTCGTCCGCCGAACGCGACCTGCTCCTGCTGGTCGCCTGGGCCGACCTCTCCTACGAGGAGGCGGCCGAGGCGCTGCGGATCCCCATCGGCACGGTGCGCTCGCGCCTGCACCGCGTGCGCGCGAAGCTGCGCCGCCATCTCGACCTTCCCGAGGAGGACTGATCATGATCGACGAGATCGACCTGGTGGGCCGGGAGCGGCCGCAGGCGCCGCCCTACTCCCTCGCCGCCAAGGCGGCCGTACGGCGGCGGCTGACCGGCCCGGGCAGGCCGCCGGTTCGCTCGCGCCCGTACGCGCTCCTGGCGGGCGGGGCCGCGCTGCTCGCCGGGGCGGGGGTCGTCGCCGTCGCCGCCGCCGGGCCCGGCCGGCCCGCGCACCCGACACGAGCCGGTGAGGTGGTCGTGACCCTGCCGAAGGTGTCGGCCATGTCGGCGGAGGAGGTGCTGGGCAAAGCGGCCGACGCCGTGACCGACCTGTCCCCGCGCGACGACCAGTTCGTCAAGGTCGGCTCGCAGACGATGTACGAGGCCTCCATAGTGGGCGAGAACGAGAAGGAGTCCCGCTACCTCTACCGGACGAAGCGGACGATCTGGCTGTCCGCCGACGGCACGAGGGACGGCGCACTCAAGATCGAACACCTGGAGCCCCGCGCCTATCCGGGATGGCCGATCCCGCCGGAGGCGTACCAGGAGAAGGGCACGGAGTGGGTCGGGCTCCCGACCTGCGACAAGGTGAGCGACACCGCCTACACGATGCTGAAGAAGCTGCCCGCGGACACGGAGAGGATGCGGTCCTACCTGTACGCCCGGCCGCACGGCGACGTCCCGTCCGACGCGGGGGCGTGGACGGCCGTGGGCGACCTGCTGCGGGAGACGTACGTGCCGGCGCCGCAGCGGGCGGCGCTGTTCAAGGCCGCCGCGACGATCCCCGGGGTCACGGTGAACGAGAACGTGGGGGACGCGGCGGGCCGAACCGGCATCGGCGTCGGCCGGGTCTCGAACGGCGTGCGCGAGGAGATCATCTTCGACCCTGCCACGTACGAGCTGCTCGGCGAGCGCGGCGTCGTGGTGAACGCGCAGGAGGCCAAGGCGCCCGCCGGCAGTCTTGTGGCCTCCACCGCGCAACTGGAGGTCACGGTCGACGACGCGGCGCCCGAGGTGAAGGACCCCCGCGGCGGCTGCCTCTGATCCCCCGCCCGCGGAGCCCGCCGTACGCCCGGTTGGCTCCGCGGGCGCGAATTGTCGGTGGTGATCTCTAGCCTCCGGCACATGACAAACGCGACGCAGGCGTACAGCTACGCTGCGCCTTCGATGCTGGTGGACGGACGTCTCGGGCTGTCGACGTCCGGTGGCAGGGCCCTCCGCGGCCCCGCCGTCGCGCCGAGGTTCTTCAGCGGGGTGGTGACCCAGGCGGCGCCCGCGGCGGCGGGCCTGCTGGGCGTGGCCGACGTGGCCCTCACCCGCTATCACCAGCCGCGCCCCGGATGGACGCGCGACCCGGTCGTCACCTGCGGCGGCGACCGGCTGCGCTTCGAGTCGTTCTCCGCCTGCGGCGGCGTGTACGCCCGGCTCGACCTGCTGGGCGGCGCCCTCGACGGCGAGGTGTTCGACCGGGGGACGACCAACGTCGACGTCAACGGCCCGCTGCGGGAGGCGCTGGCCCGGGTGGGCGCGCGCGACCCGCTGCACCTCGGAGTCGGCGCGGACGAGCTCACCGTGACCACACTCGACGGCGCGGTGGTGGAGAAGAAGGTGCCGCTGCCCGAGCGGTGGCTGCGGGGGTTCGCCGAGGTACAGGTGATCGCGGCGCGCATGGACCTGCGGGCCGAGCTGCCCGGGATGAGCGCGGTGCGGTTCCTTCGGTCCCTGCCCAAGCGGGCGGCGGCCGACCTGTGGGTCGCTCCCGCGGGCCGCGACCTGCGGGTCACCGACCGGCCCGGCCCGGGAGCGGTGTGCCTGTCCGGCGTGGGCCGCCTGGCGACGCTGCTGCCCCTGCTCCGCTTCGTCAGAAGCCTCAAGGTCTACGGCCCGGCCGCGCCCGGCGGCCCGGCGTCGAGCGCGTGGGAGCTGGAGCTGCCCGGCATGCGTTACACGCTGGTCCTGTCCCCCGAGCGCTGGCGCGGCTTCTCCGGCGAGGGCGCGGTGCTGGCCGACCTCGCCACCGACGAGGCCGAGGCCGACGCCGACGTGATGGGCATGCTGCTCAACTTCGAACCCGAGGTGGAGATCGGCCTGCTCGCCGACCGCGCCGGGCTGTCCACCACGCGCGTACGGGCCGCCCTGACCCAGCTCGGCACGGCCGGGCGGGTCGGCTACGACCTGAACGAGGCGGCGCACTTCCACCGCGAGCTGCCCTACGACAGGGAGCACGTGCAGCACCTCAACCCGCGGCTGACGGCCGCGCGGGCGCTGGCCGAGTCGGGCGCCGTGGAGATCGCGGGCGACACGGCCCGCGTACGGACCGACGGCGGGGTGCGCGAGGTCGGCCTGGCCGACGGATCGTGCACCTGCCCCTGGTGGTGGGACCACCACGGCTCGCGCGGCCCGTGCAAGCACGTGCTCGCGGCCAGGATCGTCGCGAGGGCCACGCCCACGCTGTCCACCGTGGAGAGCGGCATGGAGAGCGGCATGGAGAGCGGCCTGGAGAGCGGCCTGGAGAGCGGCGCGGAGACGGCCCGATGAGCGCCTGGCAGGAGGTGCGCGATCTCGTCACCGCGCGTGAGACGAAGAAGCTGGCCGACCGTGTGATCGCCCTCACCGAGGCCGAGCGTGCCGAGGTGGCGAGACGGCTGCCGGGCTTCCTCAAGGAGATGCGGGACACCGCCGCGGGGATGGCCCGGGAGAGCCAGGAGGCCGACGACCGCGACGCCCTGAACGGCTTCGACGACGCGTGGCTCGCCTGGGAGCGCCGCCGGACGGTGCGGAACGCCCTCGCCGAGTTCGGCGCGCCCCTGCGGATCGCGGGCGCGGGGACGATCTCCGGGCCCGCCGCCGCGGCGGCCTGGCTGACCCGCCGCGAGCTCTACCCCGAGTGGGGTCCGGCTCCGGACCCGGCCGAAGTGGTCCGCGTGCTGGTCACCCGGCCGGCCGAGTGGCAGGCCGACGTGGCGGGCCGGCTCGCCGGGAAGATCCGCAGGGCGAACGACGACCGGGTCGCCCCGCTGGTGCTCGCGCTGCTGCGGGCCTCGGGTGTGACGCCGCCGTCGCACGATCCGCTCGTGGTCGCGTGGCTGACCGGCCCGGCGCTGGACGGCGATCCGCTGCTCGGCCCGCTGCTGCCGCGGATCTTCGAGGCCGAGGGCGCGGGCCGCGCCCTGCGTGCGGAACGGCTCACGCCGTCGCCCACACCGTGGCTCTCCCTGATCCGGCGGCTCCTGGACGCCGGGCGCGTGTCGCGGGCCGAACTCCTGGACGGCTGCGTGAGCCGGTTCCTGCGCGGGGGCGACGCCGCGGACCTGCGCTTCTTCGTACGACTGCACGAAATGGTCGACCCGGTGCCACAGGAGGCGGCCGAACGGGCCCGGGACTACCTGCGGCTGCTCCCCGCCGCCCCCGGCCCGGTCGCCGAGCTGGCCCTGGCCCAGATCAGCCGCACCGGCCCCCACGACGACGCCGACGTGCAGGAGGCGATCGAGGCGCTGACCTTCAGGCCGGAGGCCAAGCTGGCCCGCGCCGGCCTGAGCCGGCTGGACCAGGAGGTGCGGCAGCGGCCCGCACGCGCCGGGGAGCTGGCTCCCGCGCTCGTCACGGCGCTCGCTCACGCTTCCGATGACGTACGGCGGCGAGCCGTCCGGATCGCGCTCAGGCACGCCACCGCGCTGGGCGCGGACGCCGAGCTGATCGCCGGCGCGGTCCCGCTGCTGCCGGCCGATCTCGGCCGGGAACTCGCCGCCGTGTTCGGGGGCGAGGTCACGGCCGAGGGAACGCCTGAGCCGTTCGCTCCCGCGCCGCTGCCCGTCCTCCCAGAACCGGGCCCGTTCCCCGCACCGGCGGTGGATCAGACCACGGGGGATCTCCACGGGTGGATGGCGTGCGAGCAGTGGCTCGCCGGTTTCGTCGAGCGGGTGGGCAGGGACCGCGCGGCCCTGCGCGGGAGGCTCACCCCCGTCTTCCAGAACTCCTTTCCCTATCTGTACGACATGGAGCGCTGGCTCGATCCGGGTGCCTGGATCGCCGCCCTGGCGAAGGAGGTGATCGCTCCCGGTACGGATCCCGGCGTGCCCGATCCCGAGCCCGTCGATCCCTGGGCGGGGTCGAGCTTCTCCGTACGCGTCACGGCCGTGCCGCCCGAGGATGCCGACGACCACGAGCCCGGGCCGGTGGACGAGGCCGGGCCGGAAGGCGAAGACGACTCGGAGGAGGGGGCCGTGCCCGGGCAGGCCTTCGGCGACCTGCCAGAGCACGTCCGGGAGGAGATCTTCCGCCAGATGCTCGAGATCGGGGTCTCCGCCGATCGGGTGGCGGCGATGCGCGACGGCCTGCCCGAGCTTCCCTCGCACCCCGGCGACCCCGACTTCCAGGTGTGGATCACGTACTCGGGCTTCCGGCCGCTGTTCGGCGAGCCGGAGGAGCCGGACCCCGCGGTGGAGTTCCGCCGGCGGAACCGGCTGCCGGAACCCATGCAGGTCTCCACGCCGCACAGGTTCCTGCTGCACCGGCTCAGCGAGATCTACCGGGCGCTGAGAGAAGGGACGTTGCCACCGGTCCTGCTGGCGACGCCGACGGTGATGACCGGGCACCTCGACCCCGGCGTGCTGGTGGACCGGCTGGAGCTGTGCGCCGCCGCGGGCGCGGAACCGCTGCCGGCCGACCTGCAGCAGGCGTTGCTGCGGCTGCCGAGGGGAGCGCACCCCCTCGCCGCCGAACGCGCCGGGCGCGTGCGATCACAGGCGGCGCCGGCCGTCGCCGCCTGGCTCGCCCGGGGCGGCCTGCCCGATCCGGAGGCGGGCCTGAAGTGGGGTTACCTCGAGGGCGGGGACGAGCACCTGTTCGAGGAGCGCGACCCGGGGCACAACGGGCAGGTGCGGCTGGTGCCGGTCTTGCGAGCGGAGCCGACCGGGCACCACCTCATCGACGAACTGCTGAGCGCGCCGCCGAAGTGGCGGTGGGAGGATCACGGCCACGTGATGGGCTGGTGGCCGTCGATCCTGCCGTCGCACCGTGAGGTCGTCTCGGTCCACTATCTACCCCACCTGCTCTACCAGTGGAATCAGCCGGGGGTCTGTCCGGCGTACCTGGAGGCCGTGGCGGACGCCGACGGCCCGCTCGGGGAGGCGACCGCGCTCATCCTGGCCTACTTCCTGGCCGAGCGCCGGCCGGACCCGGTTCCGGTGCTGCTGCGGATGACGAGCCGGGGAGACCTGCCCGCCGGGGCGATCGGCCGTCAGCTCGCACTGCTGATCCGCCGCACCTGGTTCGAGACCCGGCCGGTGCTGGCATCCCTGCGGGAGGCCGCGCATCAGGGAGCGCACGAGCAGGTCTGGGAGATCGTACGGGCTCTGCTGCCGGATCTGCTGCCCTCCGCCGGAGGGCGGCCGAACGTCACGCACACCGAGGCGGTGACGTTCGCGGCCGACGTGGCCGCCTGGGTGGGAGCCCGCGGCGAGATCCCGGCCGTGTCGGCGCACGCCGCCACCGGCAGGGCGAGCCGGGGAAGCCGCTTCGCCCGCGAGTGCGCGCGCCTGTGTGACCTGCTCACCGGATGACGCGAGACACCCCGCTCGCCGCGTACGCCGGGCGGAGGCGAACGCCAGGTGCCGTGACCCCTGGCCGCGGGCGCTGTCGTCTACCGGTGAGCCGGGCGGATCACTTGCACTGCTCCAGCATCGCGTCCTTGTCGGCGGAGGTCACCGGGAGGTCGTACTTGAGGGCGACCTGGGCGAACCGCACGGCGTAGGAGCAGCGGATGTCGCGGCGGGGCGGCAGCCAGGTGGCCGGGCCGGAGTCGCCCTTGGAGCCGTTGGTGGAGCCGTCCACGGGCATGAGGTTGAGCGGGTCGTTGGCGATCTGCTTGCGCTTGCTCTCGCTCCACCGCGACGCGCCCATCTGCCAGTCGTACGACAGGGGCATGACGTGGTCGATCTGGACCTTCGAGGCCTCCGACTTGCTCCAGTCGATCTTCTTGCCGGTGTACGGGTCGTACAGCTTCATGGTGACGATGACGCAGTTCGACCCGCCGCGGTACTCGATGTTCTCGCCGTCCCGCTTGAGCATGTCGTTGCGGGTGTCGCAGCCGTTGCGCCCCCAGGGGATGCCGTCCACGTTGTCGGCCCAGGCGTAGCCGAACTTCTCCCGGTCGTAGCCGGTCTTCGCGCCGCGGCCCTTCGTCGCCACCTTGCCGATGAGGTCGCGGGCCTTCGCCCGGTCCTTGTCCGCGGTGAGGGCCATCAGCCCGGGGCCGGTGCCGTCGGGGTTGTCGAGCGGGTTGACGCCGCGGTCCTCGCCCGATCCGCCGCTTCCGCCGTTCTGGCCGCCGCCGTTCTGGCCCGCGGGCTCCGCGGCGAGATCGCCTATCCGCCCGCATCCCGTCAGCAACGCCAGCGCCGCCGCGGTAGCGGCGATCAATCGGGTACCTCGCCCGCTCAAAGCTACCCCTAAGTAAAGAAATATCTGAAATATCCCACCCAGGTATAGCAAAGTGTAAAAAGCTGGCAAAGGAGGCGCGCCTAGAGATCTACACGGGCGGCCGGGGCCATGCGACGGCAGCAGAGGGCCTCATTGGCATTCGGTGCGATCAGGCGGCAGCGTCGGTCAAAGCTGTAGTGACTGGGTGCCCAGGACGATGGCGAGGGCCAGGCGGTCGGCGTCCTCGGTGCCGGGCTCGGCGGTGTAGACGGTGATGCGCAGGTCGTCCAGGGCGACGAACAGCGTGTCGCAGTCGAGGGTGATCGGGCCGGCCGCCGGGTGGTCGACGGTCTTCCGCCGGGACGTGTCGGTCGAGGGCGGCGGGGCCGGGGCGTCCCAGAGTTCGGCGAAGCGCGGGCTGCCGGAGGTCAGGTCGATGATCAAACGTCGCAGGGTACGGTCGGCGGGGTAGCGCGAGGCCGTCAGGCGCAGGTCGGCCACGAGCCGGGCTTCGTGCACGGCCTGCTCCTGCGGGGTGTGCACCACCCGCGAGGGCAGGCGTGCGACGTTGCGCCAGACGGCGTTGCGTTCCAGGCCGCGCCAGCTGGTCGTCTCGCCCATGAGCGCGTCGTAGGGCTCGTTGGCCAGCACGAGGGTCCAGCTGGCGTCGTACACGACGACCGGGGTGTGCGACAGCCGGTCGAGCAGGCGTTGCACGCTCGGGGCGACGCGCGACGGCACGATGTCCGGGCCGGGCGCGGCATGCCCGGCCAGCCGGTAGAGCAGGTCGCGTTCGGCGTCGGGCAGGCGCAGCGCTCGGGCCAGCGATTCCACGACTTGCGCCGACGGCGCGGTCGCGCGCCCCTGCTCCAGGCGGGTCAGGTAGTCGGCCGAGATGCCGGCGAGCGCGGCCAGTTCCTCGCGGCGCAACCCGCTGGCCCGCCGCCGGCGGCCCACCCGCACGCCCACGGCCTCGGGCGCCACCCGGTCGCGCCAGCGGCGCACCGTCCGGCCGAACTCCCACGTTTCCACACCTTGCATTCTGCGGGCATCCGCACGGGTTGTCCTGGCCCTGGCAGTCCTACGAAAACCGGACGGCTGCCTACGGCCCGATCGGTCCCGCAGGCTGGCACCATGACCGAACCCGGAACCGTTCTGATCACCGGCCCGACCCGCAACCTGGGCCGTCACGCCACGCTGGCCATGGCCGGCCGCCCGGAGGGGCGGCAACCTGACCTGCTGCTGGTGGGCCGCGCCGGGCGGGACCTGACGGCGGTCGCCGGTGAGGCCCGTGCGCGCGGCGCCAACGTCCGCGAGATCGGCTGCGACCTGTCGCGTCTGGCCGACGTCCGTGCCGCCGCGGCCACCGTGCGGAACCTGCTCGCCACCGGCGTCGTACGGCCGCTGCGCGCGCTCGTCGCCAACGCCGGAACCATGTCGAGCGACACCCGGCGGGCCTCGTCCGACGGCTACGAGCTGACCTTCGCCGTCAACTACCTCGCCCACGCCCAACTCATCGGCGACCTGCTCGGTTCGTTCACCGCGCCGGCGCGGGTCGTGCTGCTCGGCTCGAACACCTATCACGCCAACTTCTGGCGCAAGCTGCTCCGCGTGCCCGAGGCCCAGTGGGCCGATCCCGTCGAGCTCGCCCGCCCGGCCACCGGTGAGCGGGCCTCGGGCCTGGCCGCGTCCGGTCTCGCCTACTCCAACGCCAAGCTGGCGATCCTGTACTACGCCCATGAGCTGCAGCGTCGCGTCGGCGCCGGGATCAACGTGTCGGTGTTCGAACCGGGCTGGATGCCCGGCACCGCGCTGGGCCGTGGCGCCCCCCAGGCGTTTCAGGCGATGAGCCGCGCCCTGGGCCGGGTACCCGGCGTGTCGAAGCCGCGACGCTCGGGGCCGCTGCTGGCCGCGATGACCCTCGACGACGAGTGGGCGCACCTGCGCGGGGGCGCGTTCGTGGTGAAAACCAAGCTGACCGAGGTACGGCCAGTCGCTCACGATCGCGACCGGGAGCGGCGCCTGTGGGAGGCGACCACAGAGTTGCTGGAACAGGCGGGCGAGATCGTTCAGGGTTGACGAGGCGCGGGCGCGAGTGCGCAAGGAGCACGGGGTTGAGGACCCCAGGAACAGCTGTCACCCATGTCTTGGGACCGGAGTGTCAAGCACTCCCGGGACACGACAATGGCCCGCTATGGGTGACCGAGGTTAGGTCGAGTGAACGCCTCGCGCTCGTCCGGCGGGGTCCGTAGCTCCGGTCAGGGCAACGGGATGGGGCGGCCGGCGTCGGCTGCCTCGGCGAATGCGCGAAGCCGCTCGGGAGCGGGGAGCGGCGAGCGGAACGACGAAGGGCGCGGCATCGCGCCGCGCCCCTCGATCAGATGGTCGCAAGGATCAGGTGGGGATCCAGTCCTGCCAGACGATCTTGTTGGCCTCGACCCACTTCCGGGCGGCGTTCTCGGCGCTCATCTTGTTCTCCGCCATGTCGAAGGCGACGGCGTTCTGGTCGTCGTTGGTCCAGACGAAGTTCTTGATCAGTTCGTACGCCTTGCCGCCGCTCTTGGCGAACTTCACGCTGACGATCTTGTCCAGCAGGTACGGCGGGTAGTCGCACTTGACCGTCTTGACGTCGGCGTCGCACCCGATCGCGTACGGCGGAAGGTTGATCTTGACGAGCTTGAGCTGGTTGAACAGCCACTGGGGCTCGTAGAAGTACATGAGCAGCGGGGTCTCGTTCTCGGTGGCCTTGCGGGCCGCCGCGATCAGCGCGTCCTCGCTGCCGGAGTAGACCACCTTGTACGGCAGGTGCAGGTTCCTGATCAGCGCCTCGTCGTTGGTCACGAAGGACTTGTCACCGGCGAGGTACTGCCCCAGGTTGCCGCTCTTGTCGGTCTTGAACAGGTCCTTGTACTTGACCAGGTTGTGCCAGTCGGTGATGTCCGGATACTTCTTGACCATCCACTCGGGGACATACCACCCGATGACGCCCTTGTTGCCGTTCTCCCCCGCCGTGACGGCGACCTTCTTCTGCTCGATGAACTCCTTCTTCAGCTCAGGATGGGCCCAGTTCTCGAGGACCACGTCGACCGTGCCCTTCTCGAAGCCCTTCCAGGAGTCCGCCTCGCCGCTCTCGATCTTCTCCACCTTGTAGCCGAGCTCGTGCTCCAGGAGGTAGTCGACGACCGCCGCGCTGGCCTCGTAGCCGATCCAGGGGTTGATCGCCATCCTCACCGTCTTCGAGCCGCCCGCCGCTCCCGCTCCGGCGGCGTCCGAACTCCCACTCGAACTCCCGCCGCTGCAGGCGGTCATGACCAGCGCGAGCGACAGCACGCCGGTAAGGAGACGGATCCTCATATCTGACCTCATCTGATGTCGTACGGGCGGCGACCGCGAGCGGTGGGGCCGCGGCGACACCGGGAGAGTATTCCACAACGGGCCGGACGGTCCGCGATCTCCGCAGATCACGGCCAGGAGGAACGTCCCGCGCCCCGTCCGGACGGGGCGCGGGAGGCGGCCCTCGGGTGCTCGGACCCTCAGGTCACTTGGGCATCCACGCCTGCCACTTGGCCGCGTTGGCCTCGACCCACTTCTTGGCCGCGTCCTCGGCGGACATGCCGTTGTTGGTCATGTCGTCGGCGACCGAGTTCTGGTCGTCGTTCGTCCACTGGAAGTTCTTGACGAGGTCGAACGCCTTGCCGCCGGTGTCGGCGAACTTCTTGCTCACGATCTTGTCGAGGTCGTACGGCGGGTAGTCGCAGGCGACCTTCTTGGGGTCGCTGTCGCAGCCCTCCTCCCAGACGGGGAGGTTGATCTTGACGAGCTTGACCTGGTTGAACAGCCACTGCGGCTCGTAGAAGTACATGAGCAGGGGCTTCTTCTGGTCGGTCGCCTGCTTGGCGGCCTTGATCAGCGCGGCCTCGCTGCCGGCGTACACGACCTTGTAGTCGAGCTTGAGGTTCTTGACCAGCGCCTCGTCGTTGGTGACGTAGGAGGGGTCGCCGTCGAGAAGCTGGCCCTTGCCGCCCGACTCCGAGGTCTTGAACAGGTCGGCGTACTTGTTCAGGTTCTTGTAGTCGGTGATGTCGGGGTACTTCTGCGCCATCCACTCCGGCACGTACCAGCCGATGACACCCTTGTTGCCGGTGCTGCCCGCCTCGACGGCGACCTTCTTCTCCTCGATGTACTTCTTCTTGAGGTCCTCGTGACCCCAGTTCTCGATGACGACGTCGACGTCACCCGACTCCATGCCCTGCCAGGACGGCTCCTCGGCGAGCGTCACCTTCTCGACCTTGTAGCCGAGCTCGTGCTCCATCAGGTACGCCAGCACGGCGGCGTCGGCCTCGTAACCCACCCAGGGGTTGATGGCGATCTTGACGGTGCCGGCCGCGGACGCGGCCGCCGAGCCCGCCGCGCTCGCACTCGGGGCGGCGTTCGAGTCGTCCTCTACCTTGGCGCCTCCGCAGGCGTTCGCGGCGAGGCCGAGAGCGATGACCCCTGCGATCAGGCGTAGCTTCTTCATGCGTTCCTCTTCTTGTGGGGAGAGCGGCGCCCGTTGGCGCCTTGCGTGATCCGGTCGAGCATCACGCCGAGGAGGACCAGGGCGACGCCGGCGGCGAAGCCTTTGCCGTAGTCCTCCTGCTGGGCGATTCCGGCCACGACGTCGTATCCGAGGGCGCCCGCGCCGACGAGCGCACCGATCACCACCATCGCCAGCGTCATGACGATGCCCTGGTTCGCCGCGAGCAGCAGCGAGTTGCGGGCCATCGGCAGCTGGACCTTCCACAGCACCTGCCGGTCGGTGGAGCCCGCCGACCTGGCCGCCTCGATCACGGTGGCGGGCACCGCGCGCAGGCCGTCCTCGACGAGGCGGGCGACCACCGGCACCGCGTAGATGAGCGAGGCCACGATCGCGGTGAAGCGGCCGTTACTGAACAGCGCCACGGCCGGCAGCAGGTAGGAGAACGACGGCATCGTCTGCGCGGCGTCGAGGACGGGTCGCAGCCCGGCGGCGAACCACCGGGATCGCGCCGCCGCCACGCCGAGCGCGAGCCCCACCGCGATCGTGATCAGCGAGGCGACCAGCACGATCGTCAGCGTCTCCATGCCGTGCTCCCACAGGTGCAGCGCGGCGACGCCCACCAGGCAGGCGGCGGCGACCAGACCGGCCGCGGGACCGCTCACCCGCCAGGCGAACGCCAGCACCGCCGCCGTGACCAGCCACCAGGGAGCGCTGGTCAGCACGTCCTGCAGCGGGTTGAGCAGCCCGTACGCCACCGTGTCGTTGAGGAAGCCGGTGAAGACGTACCAGTGCCCCTCGATCCAGTCGACCACGTCGTTGATGGGCCGGACGACCTGCACCTGCCACTGCTCGGGGAACTCCGTCGCGAGCGCCGGGGTCAGGGCGATCCCGGCGGCGGTCAGGACGGCGAACCCGCCCCAGCGGACGGCCCTCGCCCGGCGCCCGCCCTCGCGGCGCCGCGCCGCCGACCTGGTGACCCGGTCGAGCACGATGGCGATCAGCACGATCGCGACGCCGGGCACCAGCGCGGCGCCCACGTTGACCCGCGCGAGCGCCCGGATCAGGTCGACGCCCAGCCCGGGCGCGGCGATCAGCGCGACGAGCGGCACCATCGACAGCGCCGCGGCGATCGTCTGGTTGACGCCCAGCATGATCGTGTTCAGCGCCAGCGGCAGGCGCACCTTCAGCAGCGTCTGCAGGCCGGTCGCGCCGAGCGACTCCGACGCCTCGACCGTCACTCCGGGCACCCGCTGGACGGCCAGCGCGGTGATCCTGATCGCCGGCGGCATCGCGTAGATCATCGTGGCGATCGTCGCGGACGCCGGCCCGATCAGGAACAGCAGCAGGATCGGCGACAGGTACGAGAAGGTCGGCATGATCTGCATCACGTCGAGCACCGGGGTGACGATCCGGCGGACGCGGGCCGAGCGGCCGGCCCAGATCCCCAGGGGGATGCCGATCAGCAGCGAGAGCGTCACCGCCGACAGCGTCAGCGCGAGCGTGTCGACGCTCGCCTCCCAGAAGCCGAGCACACCGACGCCGGCGAAGCCGGCCGCCGCGACGAGCGCGATCCGCCACCCGCCGGCAAGCCAGCCGAGACCGGCGGCGAGGCCGATGAGCCCGGGCCAGCCCAGCGCGACCAGCCCGCCCTGGACCAGCGTGTAGAGCTCCGCCACACCCAGCCGGATGTAGTTGACGACGTACAGGAAGATCGGGCTGCTGTTGCGGTTGGCGTCCACCCAGTCGCGGGCGTCGTTGAGCCAGTGGAACAGGGCGGCGTCGTCGTCGTGCGGCAGCACGGCGGTGCCGCGGAAGGCCGCGTAGAGCGCCACCACCGCGACCACTCCCGCGGCGGGCCCGGCCCATCGCACGAGGCGCCGGGCCCGCGCCGGGCCGGGCACGGGCGGCGCGGGGGGCGGCATGGGGGGCGGCGCCGTCCGCACGGGTGCGCTCACCACTACGCCTCCCCGCTCACGCCCGCGGAGACCGGCGGGACCGGCGGGGCCTCGGTCCTGGGCCGCACCGCGCCGAGGATGTCGACCCGGCTCACCACGCCGACCAGTTCGCCGCCGTCGACGACGCGGATCGGCCGGTCCGATCCCATCGCGGCCGGAACCGCGTCGTGGATGACGGTGCCGGCGGGAAGCTCTGGACCGTCGAGCGGCTCTCCCGGCTCGGGGTCCCGGCAGATCCAGCGCAGCGACAGCACCTGGGAACGGGGGACGTCCCGCACGAAGTCGGCCACGTAGTCGTCCGCGGGCGCCCCCACCAGCTCCTCGGGGGTGCCGACCTGCACGATCGCGCCGGCCCGCATGATCGCGATCCGCTCGCCCAGCTTCAGGGCCTCGGACAGGTCGTGGGTGATGAAGACCATGGTCTTGCCGACCTCGCGGTGCAGCCGGATGACCTCGGCCTGCATGTCGCGCCGGATCAGCGGGTCGAGCGCGCTGAACGGCTCGTCGAACAGCAGCACCTCCGGGTCGACGGCCAGCGCGCGGGCCAGGCCGACCCGCTGCTGCATGCCGCCGGACAACTGCTCGGGATAGGAGTCCTCATGGCCCTCCAGCCCGACCAGCGAGAGGATCCGTCCGGCCTTCTCGTGCCGCTCGGCCTTGCCCATGCCCTGGATCTCCAGGCCGTACGCGACGTTGTCCACGACCCTGCGGTGCGGGAGGAGACCGAAGTGCTGGAAGACCATGCTGACCCGATGGCGGCGCAGATCCCGCAGTTGCCTGGCCGACATGGCGCACACGTCCTGGCCGTCGATCAGCAGTTCGCCCGCCGTCGGCTCGATCAGCCGGGTGAGGCAGCGCACGAGCGTCGACTTGCCGCTGCCCGACAGGCCCATGACGACGAAGACCTCGCCCGGCCGCACCTGGAAGCTGACGTCCCTGACGGCGGCGGTGCAGCCCGTCTTCGCCCGCAGCTGCGCGGGCTCAAGATCGGCGTCGGGGCTGCCGATGATCCTGCCGGCCTTGGGACCGAAGATCTTCCAGAGCCCGCGAACCTCGATCGCGGCTGTGCCCACTGTGATTTCCCCTCACTTCGCGGTCGCCCGCGAGGCGGCGTGGACGCCCGGAAACGCCACAGCACGGCGCGGAGGCTGCCGCTCACACGCCGTGGATGAAGAGCGGGGGGCCAACGACTCCTCAGGGCACACGCACAGGCGTTGCTCAATTCGCAACACGGATCCTGTTTGACAACAGGACTGAGGCTAGGCCCCAAACGCCCCACTTATGGGGAAAAACGCCTTCTGCTCGCCATATCGTGACCGTCCGGTGATCTTTACAATCACCGGTCGTTCCGGGCGGTGAAGACATGGCAGCGGGCGGTGAAAGCACGACGGCACGGGGTGAGGACCCGGTCACGTGAGTGAAGCGCAGCGGTGGAAGCGGGGCCGAGAGCGCTGCGGTGAAAGCGCGAGGGTGGAAGCTTGGGGCCGAGAGGGCGGCGGTTGGAGCGCGGCGGTGCGCCGCGGGTGCGGCCGCCCCGGCGGGACGGCGCACCAACGGCGCACCGGTGGCGCCCCGGCCTCCCGTCAGAGGCCGTACTCCTTGGAGATCCGCTCGTGCCGCTCGGCCTCGATGCCGACCTCGCGGGCGAGGTCGAGCCAGGCCAGCGGGTGGGACCACTGCTCGGTGACGTCGTCCAGGACGGCGTCCAGATCCGCGGGCCGTACGGCGGGCGGGATCGCGATCCAGCCGAACACACCGGGAAGCTGCTCGCCGCTGGCGGGGTGGGTGACGCGGTAGTTCTCGTCGCTGTAGACCCACATCGGCCAGCCGCGCTCGGCCAGGACCTCGTTGAACTCGGTCCACTCGTCCTCCGACGGCGCGGCGCCGTCGAAGAACCAGCTCGTGTAGCCGCCGGGACGCAGCATCGTCACCCCGGCGAAGGGGATCACGAAGCTCTCCCGCTCCTCCTCGCCCTCCGGGATCGGCTCCAGCGGCCGGGGGTCGATCACGACCACGTCGCCCGCGTTGTACTCCATGCCGCGCGGCTGCGGGATCGCGAGGCGGGCGGTGGCCGGGCCGGTCCGTACGGCGAGGACCTCACGCTGGCTGCCGTCGGGGGCGGGGAGGATCACCCGGACGAGGTGCCACTCCTCCTCGATCGGCCCCTCACCCTGCTCGATCGGCATGCCGAGCCCGGTCGCGGCGGCCCGTACGGTCGCCCAGTCCTCCACGGCGGTGGACATGACGATGACCCGCCAGACGTCCTCCTCCTCGGCCTCGCCCGTCTCCAGCAGCGGCTTGAGGATCTCGGCCGCCTTGCCGTTCTCGCCGAGCTGCTGGACGGCGCCCGACCACAGGCGGCGCGCCTCCAGCCCGCCGCCGTTGGCGACCGCCAGCTCCGCCTCGGCCGCCGTCTGCTCCCACCGCTCACGCGCGCGGTGCAGGCGGGCGAGCGCGAGGTGGGAGGCGGTCTGCGGCAGGCGGGCCGCGAGGCTCTCCACCCGCTCGTCCTGACGGGCCTCGATCAGCAGGCCGGTGAGGTAGGCGAGGTCCTCCTCGCCCGCGGCGGCCGGGTCGGCGTCCTCGGCGAGCGCCTTCCAGTAGATGTCGGCGCCCACCCCGGGGTAGCCGAGGAACCCGAGGGTGGTGGTGTGCCGGCGGGTGGCCTCCAGGTCGGTGCCCGACAGCGGCCACAACCAGCCCACCCAGCGCTCGGGGTCGGCCGAGCTGCCGTCGGCGGCGTCGAAGTAGGCCACCAGCTCGTCGCGCGGGCCGGGCGCCGGCGCCTCCTTGGCCGCGTCGGCCGCGGCGCGCAGCTCGGCCACCCGGTCCGCCAGGCCCTCGGTCGCGCGGAGGCCGGCGAGGGCCGCCTCCGCCTCGTCCGCGAGCAGGCGGGCCTGCCACAGGCCCTGCCGGGCGACGGCCAGGTGCCCGGCGGTGAGGGCGAGCTCGAAGCGGGCGCGGTGGCCGCCCATCGTCTCGAAGTACGTCATCCACTGGCGCAGGATGCGGCCGAGCTGCCAGCTGTTGGCGATCGAGCCGCCGCCGGCGACCAGCATGCGGACGGTGTGCGCCCACTCGACCCACTCCCGCGGGTGGTCCCCCACCACGTCGAGGTCGGGCAGGGCCTCCACGGCCTCCTGCGTGCGGTCGAGCGTGACCAGCACCAGCGACCGGAGCAGGGCCTCACGGCGGCCCTTCGCGACCGGGTCGTCGGGCTTGAAGCCGGTCGAGGCGTCCAGCGCGGTCAGCGCGTCGCCGGGACGTCCGGCGGCGAGCAGCGCCCGCGCCGAGGCGGCGCCCAGCTCCCAGCTCGCCTCGCGCCCGGCCCCGCGCAGCCGCTCGACGGCCGCCTCCGCGTACGCCACGCCCTCGGCCGCCTGGCCGGCGTCGACGAGCGCCAGGACATACTGCGTGGCCAGTCCGGAGAAGGCCAGCGAGTCGGGACCCACGCCGTCGAGCGCGGCGCCGAGCGAGCTCAGCCGGGTGGCCGCGTAGCCGGGACCGTCGGTGTTGGCCTGGGTGACAGCCAGGATCTCCACGCCGCCGGGGGCGGCGGGGCACTCGCTGACGTCGCCCCGCTCCGCGAACTCCGCCAGCGCGGCGGCGTCGTCGAGCGCGACGGCGCCCATGGCGCGGTCGCCCACCCGCCCCAGCAGGTGCCAGTAGCGGGCGAAGAGCTCCAGCCACGGCTTCTCGAGGGACTCGGCGTGCTGTGTGATGGCCGGCGCCACGACGTCCAGCTGGGCGAAACGGCCCTCGAGCGCCTGCGCGGGCACGTCGCCCAGCGCCATGGCGAGCCCCGTGTTGCCCGCCTCGTGCAGTTCACGCTGGGTGCCGCCGACCCAGGCCCAGATGTCCACGTCCATGGGCAGCCAGTCTGCCAGGTCGCCGACCATGACCCAAACAGCACGCCGACCCGAACAGCGCGCGCCCGTGCTCGGGCTCCCTCTCAGCGGGTGAGGGCCACCTCGGACGCCTGCCCGAGCAGCGCCGTGAGCTCGGCCAGCTCCGCCGGGCCGAGCACGGAGAAGGCGCGGGCGAGCAGGTCGTCGGTGAGCTCCTCCGCCCTGGCCCTGCGCTCCACCGCCTCGGGCGAGGGCTGCGGGTACGGCTCGGGCCACGCGAGGAACCTGGCGAAGTCGGACGTGCGGTCGAACGAGACGGGCGCCCCCACGCCGTCCCCGGCGACGAGCGTGGCCTCCAGCGGGCCGACACCGCAGCTCACCACGGCCACCGCGTGGAGAGCGCCGCGCAGTTCCCGTACGACGTGGAGCAGGTGGGCCGTCAGGGCCGGCCCGCCGTCCGGGCGGGGCATGGCCCGCCACCCCGCGAACAGCGGCGCGCAGAAGGGGTCGGACCGGTCGGCGACGACGGCGAGGAGCTCCGACAGCCGGTCGGCCTCCCGCAGCCCGGCGAGCCTGCGCCGTCCCCAGTCGTGGCAGGCGGAGGCGTAGAGCGCGGCGGCCTCCTCGGCCGCGATCTTGCGCCCGCCCTCCCACGACTCGCGGACGTGCCCGGGGTGGAAGAAGACGACCGCGGCGACCACGACGTCCGCGTCCACCTCGCCGAGGACCCCGCACCTGCCCCGGAAGTACATCTCACGGCCGCCGAGGCCGTGGCGCTCGCACAGCGCCTTGACCTCCCGCGAGAGCATGAAGCCTCCGCCGAGACTCCCGATCGCCGCCTTCGTCGTCACCACCGCGTCACGCGGATCCATCCACCCCTCCTAGGTCCAGATGTGAGACTCAGAGTGAAGGATCAGAACAAGGTTCCGCAAGCGTCCGGGACGATCAGAGGCCGGCGGTCAGAGGACGGCGGTCAGAGGACGGCGGGCCACTCGCCCGAGGCCACCAGGACAGCGGGACCGGCCAGGTGGCTCGTCTCCTCGGTGAGCGTGACGGTCACCGTGCCACCGAGCACCCGGACCTCCCAGGTGCCGGTCGTCTCGCCGGCCGCGCGGGCGGCCGCGACGGCCGTCGCGACGGCGCCGGTGCCGCACGAGCGCGTCTCCCCCGACCCCCGCTCGTGCACGCGCATCGACACCGTACGGCCGCCCACGGCGTTGAAGATCTCGACGTTGACGCCCTCCGGGTAGACCCCCCGGTCGAACTCGGGCTCCCGGCCGAGGTCGAACCCGGCCACCGGCTCCTCGACCAGGCACGCCAGGTGGGGGTTGCCCATGTTCACGTTGACGCCGCGATATTCGCGCCCGTCCACGACCGCGCGGCTCTCCCCCAGCACCCGCGGCCTGCCCATGTCGATCGAGACGTCGCCCGACACGCCGAGCCGTACGCGCTTGACTCCCCCGCGCGTCGCGACGGCGAACTCGCCGGGCGCCGCGAGCCCCGCGTCCACCAGATAGCGGGCGAAGACCCGGAGGCCGTTGCCGCACATCTCGGCGAGGCTGCCGTCGGCGTTGCGGTAGTCCATGAACCACTCGGCCTCGCCGGACTGCTCGGCCGCCTCCTGGCACAGCTTGGCGCGGACGACGCGCAGCACGCCGTCGGCCCCGATGCCCGTGCGCCGGTGACACAGCGCCGCGACCTGCGGAGTGGACAGGTCGAGCCGGGCGTCCGGGTCCGGCAGGATGACGAAGTCGTTCTCGGTGCCGTGCCCCTTCAGAAACCGCATGGCAGCAGTCTAGGAGGCGCCGGTGATCACGGTGATCGCGCGGTCGGCCAGATCGGGCGCGTCGAAGGGCAGCCAGACCACCCGCGGATCGCGGCGGAACCACGACTCCTGCCGCCGCGCGAACCTGCGGGTGGCGCGCACCGTCTCCGCCCGCGCCTGCTCCTCGGTCCACTCCCCGGCGAGGAACCGCAGCACCTGCGCGTAGCCGAGCGCCCGCCCGGCCGTCCTGCCCTCGGCCAGGCCGCGCGCGGCGAGCGCGCGCACCTCGTCCACCAGCCCGGCCTCCCACATGCGGGCGACCCGGAGCTCGATCCGCTCGTCCAGGACCGGCCGCGGCACCTCGACGCCGATCTGCACGCTGTCGTAGACCGCGTCGTACGACGGCATGGTCGCGGAGAACGGCCGCCCGGACAGCTCGATGACCTCCAGCGCGCGGACGATCCTGCGGCCGTTGCTCGGCAGGATGTTCTCGGCGGCCACCGGGTCGAGGCTCTTCAACCGGTCGTAGAGAGGCGCCGGGCCGGTCTCGGCGAGTTCCTTCTCCAGGCGCTCCCGCGCGTCGGGGTCCGTGCCGGGGAACTCCAGGTCGTCGAGGACGGCCCGCACGTAGAGCCCGGAACCGCCCGCCAGGACGGGCGCGCTGCCGCGCGAGCGCAGGTCCTCGACCAGCGGCCGGGCGAGCCGCTGGTATTCGGCCACGCTGGCCGTCCGGGTCACCGGCCAGATGTCCAGCAGGTGGTGCGGCACCCCACGCCGCTCCTGGAGCGACAGCTTCGCGGTGCCGATGTCCATACCCTCGTAGAGCTGCATGGAGTCGGTGTTGATCACTTCGCCGCCCAGGCGGAGCGCGAGCTCGACGGCCAGGTCGGACTTGCCCGCCGCGGTCGCGCCCACGACGGCGATCACAGGTAGCTGCCCCACACCCTCCAGTGTCCCAGGGACGGGGAGGTCACAGGTCCCAGTCGAGGGTGGGCGGCAGATGGCCTTCGAGGGTCAGCAGCCACCGCTTGGACTCGACGCCGTCGCCGCCGCTGAACCCGCCGAGGCCGTTGCTCGCCACGACCCGGTGACACGGCACGATGATCGGGATCGCGTTGCCGCCCATGATCGAGCCGATGGCCCGGGCCGGGACGCCCGTGCCGCTGCGCGCCGCCAGTTCGCCGTACGTCACCACCTCGCCGTACGGGACGGTGGCGTGCAGCGTGCCGAGGACCTGCCGCTGGAGGGGCGACATGAGCCGCCAGTCGACCGGGGCGCGGAACTCCTTCAGCTCGCCCCGGAAGTACGCGGCCAGCTCCTCGCGGACGGCGGCCGTACGGACCGGGTCGTCGGCGGCGGGCATGCCGAGGCGGGCGGCGATGCGTGCCCTGACCCGGCTGCCGTCCCGGAAGTGGGTGGCGGCGACCCCGTCCGCGGTGACGGCGGCGAGCACGTCGCCCAGCCGGGTCGGGACGGTCGCGAACGCCACCGTGCTGCTGTCCATACGTCCATTCTGCCCATACGTCCAATCTGTGGGGGTGAACGGGCCGGGTAGGGTGATCGGGTGCTGGTCGCCGCGGCCGTCTGCCCGCATCCTCCGCTGCTCGTCCCGCAGGTCGCCGGTGCCGCCGCGGCCGAGCTCGACGCTTTGCGCGCGGCCTGCGCCGAGGCGGTGCGGTCGCTCGCCGACGCCGGTCCCGGCGTGCTCGTGGTGACCGGCGGCGACGGCTCCCCGGCGTCCTTTCCCGGCGACGCCGCCGGGTCGCTGCGCCCCTGGGGGCCCGACGTCAGGGTCGGCCCGGCGGGCGGGGAGCCGGTGCTGCCGCTGTCGCTCACGATCGGCCGCTGGCTGCTGGAACACTCCGCCGGCGTTCCCGAAGCGCGGTTCCCTCTGCGGTTCGAGGCGGTCGCCTCCGACGCGCCGGCGGCCGGGTGCGCCGCGCTGGGCCGCCGCCTGGCCGGCTCGGCGGATCGGGTGGCGCTGCTGGTCATGGGAGACGGCTCGGCCCGGCGCACGGAGAAGTCGCCCGGTTACGTGCATCCGGACGCGGTGCCGTACGACGACATGATCGCCGCGGCGCTCGCGTCCGGTGACTCCGGCGCGCTCCTCGCGCTGGACCCGGCCCGGGCCGCGGAGTTGCAGGTGGCCGGCCGGGCCGCCTTCCAGGTCCTGGGCGGGGCGGCGGAGGGCGCGCCGCCGCCCGCCGCCGAACTGCTGCGCGACGAGGCGCCGTACGGCGTGGGGTATTTCGTGGCGCGCTGGCTCTGGTGAGCGGTCAGCCGCCCGCCTCGGCGCTCCGCTTCGGCACGGGCACCCGCATCAGATCGCGGGCCGTCACCACCTCGCCCGAGTAGGCCTTGCGCACCTCGTCCACGAACCTGGGCTCGTCGGCCGTCGTGTACCTCTCGGAGAAGTGGGTGAGCACCAGGCACCGCACCCCGCCGGCCGCCGCGATCCGCCCGGCCTGCGCCGCCGTCAGGTGCCCGTACTGCGCGGCCATCACGCTCTCACCCGACAGGAACGTCGACTCGATCACCAGCAGGTCGACCCCCTCGGCCAGGGCGAACGCGCCGTCGCAGAGGCGGGTGTCCATCACGAAGGCGGCGCTCTGCCCCGGCCGGGGCGCGCTGCAGTCCTCCAGCGTGACCACCGACCCGTCGGGGAGGGTCAGCGAGCCGCGCCGCTGGAGCTCTCCGATCATCGGCCCGCGCACGCCCCGCCGTTCCAGCTCGCCGGGCAGCATGCGGCGCCCGCCGGGCTCGTCCACGCGGTAGCCGTACGACTGGACGGGGTGCGACAGCGGGCGCGCGGTCAGCGTCACCGGCCCCGCCGGCCACCGCGTCAGCTCGCCGGAGACCGGCCGGGGAGTGATCACGTCCGTGTCCGCGAAGGCCGACGCGTTGCGCAGCCTGCGCCAGTACGTCTCGCCGCCCGCGGGATAGGCCGCCCGCACCTCGTGGGTCACCTTGTCTCTGGCGATCCGCTGGACGACGCCGGGGACCCCCAGGCAGTGGTCTCCGTGGAAGTGGGTGACGCAGATCCACGTGACGTCGTGGGCGCTCACCCCGGCGTGCAGCATCTGCCGCTGCGTGCCCTCCCCCGGGTCGAACAGGAACCCCTCGCCGTCCCAGCGCAGCAGATAGCCGTTGTGGTTGCGGTGGCGCGTGGGCACGGCGCTGGAGGTGCCGAGGACGACGAGTTCACGTACGGACACACCGCCGATGCTAAGTCCCGCGCTCGGACTTCGTTCAGGCCGACTTACGAGGATATTTATCGAATTCCGCTGGAAGCGGCATATCTGGAGTTCCCGGAAATCGGGGGAACCGGCGCTGGACTCCGTACGGGGCGGGCAAAATGAGGGTCGAGACCGACACACTGTCACATGGAAGAAAACGACCTTGCCGGAAAACTCCCCCACCCCACGGCATCGGCGCGGCAGTAGCACCGTTCTCGCCCTGACGGGCGCGATCGGTGTGACCGCGATCGCCGGACTCGGCGTCGTCCTGGCCGTCATGCCCGGTCAGGACCTGGCGGCGTCCTCCGCCGCCCACTCACCCACCGCCGGCCCGCGCTTCGGACGAGAAGGGTCTTTCGACGCCGCGGCACCGGGCATCCCCGGCTCCGGGCCATTCTTCTCACAGTCCGGAAATCCACAATCATCCGCGCCTGCGGATATTTCGGGAGATGCGACGCTGGAGCGCCCGAAAACGGCTCCGGACATCGCGTCGGAACTGTCCGGCGATTCGGCCGAGGAAGCGGGATACGAGGCGGCCGGAGACGGCACGGCTGAGCAGGAGCGGTCGTCGGCCGAGCAAGGGGCACTGCCCCCGGGTCACGAGACCGGCGGGCCGGGGTCTCCCGGGCGTGCTGTCCGGGCGACCGGCCCCTCCCGCCCGCCTGCGTGGTCCGCACGTCTCGCCGGGAACAGCGCCACCGGCTCGGCGAGCCGTTCCGGGACGAGGGACGCCGACCGGCGGCGATCCGCGCGCACCGCTCCGCCCGAAGGTGCGAAGCCGGTCACGCATGAGCCGGACGCTCAGGGCTCCACCGATCGGGACAGCGCCGCACGAGGATTCGGCGCTCGTGGGTCTGTCGCTCGTGGGTCTGGCGCGGGCGACGCCACGCCCCGGAACCCGGCGACCGGAGCCACTCCTGCCGGAAGCGCACCGACCGGGAACGCGGCGGCCAACGGCACGGCGGACAGGAACACGGCTGGCCAGGACGCGGGCGCGGGGACCTCGGCCGCGTCCCGCGCCGAGGCGGCCGCTGCGGCGCGCACCCGGATGCGGGATGCCTGCCTGCGGTTCCACGATCTGCGCCGCGCCTACTGCTACCAGGTGCTGCGCCGCTTTTCTCAGTGACCCGCTCTCAGTGACCCGCGCGTTTTCTCAGTGACCCGCGCGCGGCCCGCACCCGCGCGGGCCGCCCTCGCAGATCAGGTCAACCGTCTGATCAGACACGGCTCTGATCAGACATGGTCCTGATCAGGCGCGCGGTTCTGATCAGGCGCGGGTTCAGACGGCCGAGCAGGCGGACGACTGCGCGGGCAGCGGAGCCGGGCGGCCGACGGTGGGCATGCCCAGGCTGACCGCGGCGCCCTGTCGCGGAGCCGCCTGCCGGGCCTCCCAGGCGTCACCGGCGCGGGTCCGCCGTACGGACAGCACCTTGTCGGCCACCAGGTGGTGCGGCGCGGCGTAGGTGACCTCGACGGTGACCATGTCGCCGGGCCGGGCCCCGGCCGCGGCATCGGTGGCCGCGAGGTGGACGAGGCGGTTGTCGGCGGCGCGGCCGGACAGGCGGTGCGTGGCGTCGTCCTTGCGGCCCTCGCCCTCGGCGACCAGCACCTCGAGGGTCCGCCCGACCTGCGTCCTGTTCTCCGCCCAGGAGATCTCCTCCTGGAGCGCCACCAGGCGTTCGTACCTCTCCTGCACGACGGCCTTGGGCACCTGGTCCTCCATCGTCGCGGCGGGGGTGCCGGGGCGGATGGAGTACTGGAACGTGAACGCGTTGGCGAAGCGCGACTGCCGTACGACGTCGAGGGTCTGCTGGAAGTCCTCCTCGGTCTCGCCGGGGAAGCCCACGATGATGTCGGTCGAGATCGCGGCGTCCGGCATCGCGGCGCGCACCCGCTCGATGATCCCGAGGTAGCGCTCGGACCGGTACGACCGGCGCATGGCCTTGAGGACCCGGTCGGAGCCGGACTGCAGCGGCATGTGCAGCTGGTGCATCACGTTCGGCGTCTCGGCCATCGCGGCGATCACGTCGTCGGTGAAGGCGGCGGGGTGGGGCGAGGTGAAGCGGACCCGCTCCAGGCCCTCGACGTCGCCGCAGGCCCGGAGCAGCTTGCCGAACGCCAGCCGGTCGCCGAACTCCACGCCGTAGGTGTTGACGTTCTGCCCCAGCAGGGTGATCTCCAGGACGCCCTGGTCGACGAGGGTCCGCACCTCGTTCAGGACGTCGCCGGGACGGCGGTCCTTCTCCTTGCCGCGCAGCGACGGCACGATGCAGAACGTGCAGGTGTTGTTGCACCCGACCGAGATCGCCACCCAGGCCGCGTACGCCGACTCACGGCGGCTCGGCAGTGTGGAGGGGAACGTCTCCAGCGACTCCTTGATCTCGACCTGGGCCTCTTCGGCGATCCGGGCGCGCTCCAGCAGCACCGGCAGCGAGCCGATGTTGTGGGTGCCGAAGACGACGTCCACCCAGGGGGCGCGGCGGACGATCTCGCCCTGGTCCTTCTGCGCCAGGCATCCGCCGACCGCGATCTGCATGCCCTCGCGGGCCATCTTGATCGGCCGCAGGTGCCCCAGGTTGCCGTAGAGCCGGTTGTCGGCGTTCTCGCGTACGGCGCAGGTGTTGAACACCACGACGTCCGGCGTCTGCCCCTCGGCGGCCCGGACGTATCCGGCGTCCTCCAGCAGCCCGGAGAGCCGCTCGGAGTCGTGCACGTTCATCTGGCAGCCGTAGGTCCGCACCTCGTAGGTCCGGGTCGCGCCCTCGGCGTCCTGTGTGGTCACAGTCTGTGTGGTCCCAGTCATCGCACTACAAGGGTAGGCGCTTCCCACCCCCACCCGTACGAAAACCCTTCGCACTCGACCACACACGGAAAGCGACGATAGGATGCGGCGGCGAACGCATGCGACACTGAGAACGGACCTGTCGGTGAGAGGTGAGCCTCGATGGCGATGCCCGCACGATCCACGGAGGCGCCGATGCAGGCCCGCGAGGCGCGGGCGGCCAGGAGCCCCTGGCGTGTCCCGGGTGAGCTTGAGGTCGAGGAATGGTTCGAGCTCAACACGCAGGCGGACGACGGCAGCCGCTACGAGCTCATCGACGGGAGTCTCATCGTGTCCCCCGCACCACTCCCGATGCACCAGTGGATCGGTGACAACCTCCGCGCGGCCCTTCAGGAGGCCGCGCCCGAGGACCTGGTGGCGATCACTGCGACCGGCCTGCTTCTGGACGGTAGACCTGGGGTGATTCCGGACATCATGGTCGTCGACCGGCAGCCCGTACGCGACGGTGCGTCGGTCATCCGGCCCGAGTGGGTGCGTCTGGTCGTGGAGATCGTTTCGCGGTCCACCACCATGACCGATCGGGTGGTGAAGCCCGCGAAATACGCCGAGGCCGGGATTCCCGGTTTCTGGCGGATCGAGACCCATCCGTTCCGCGGGCAGGCTGACGAGCGGCTTCCTGTCGTCTTCACCTACCGGCTGGGCGAGGACGGCCAGTACCAGCTGATCCACCGGGTGGGGGCGGGCGAGGTGGTGGCTGTGGGCGAGCCGTTCAAGGTGGCGGTGGATCCCGAGGCGTTCGCGCGGGTGTGACGGGTGGGCGGACCCGCCGCGACGTCCGGACGTCCTGGGACATTGTCCTGTTCGTCTGGGCATATCGGTCGCTAGCCTGAGCCCGATCTAGTGGCCGCGCCGGAGGCGGGCGGAGGCGGGGCGTGCGCCGGGGAGGCGCGCGGAGGAGGCGGGCGGTGCGGCGTACGGCGTGGGCGGTCTGCGCGCTCAGCCTGCTCCTGATCGCCGCGGCCCTGGTGCTCGGCCACCGCAACGGCGCGGGGCTGTTCGCCCAGAGTCACCTCCTCTTCGTCGCCGCCTGCGCGCTGGTCGGCGGCCTGATCGCCGCGGCCCGCCCGGGCAACGCCGTCGGGTGGCTGATGGCGGTCTGCGGGCTGTGCTTCGCGCTGCTGGACGCGACCGGGCACTACGCGCTCGCCGGACTGCCGTTCGCGACCCCGATGGCGTGGCCGCAGACGTGGCTGTGGGTGCCCGCCAACCTGTCGGTCGCCGCCGTGCCGGCGTTCTTCCCGTCGGGACGGCCGTCGTCGCCCCGGTGGCGGGCGGCCCTGTGGACGATCGCCGGGGTCTCCGCCGTGATGACGGCGGTGAGCGCCCTCCTGCCCGGCCCCAGCCACCAGGTCGGCTGGGGCACGCCGCTGCCCAACCCCCTCGCGGTGCCCGCGCTCGCCGCCGCAGCCCCGTTCGTCGAGCCGCTGACGACCGCGCTCATGGGCGCGCTGTTCCTGGCGGGCGCGGGCGATCTCGTACGGCGGGCCCGGCGCGGCGACGCCGGCGAACGGGCCCAGCTCAAGTGGCTCGCGTACGCCGCCGGGCTCGCCGGGCTGATCGTCGCGGGCCGGCTGGCCGCGGGGCTCTCCGACGGCGACCCGCGCTCCATCTGGCCCGTCACCAGCGCGTTCTGGGAGGTCATGGGGACGTTCGCGGCCTGCCTGCTGCCGGCCGCCGCCGCCGTCGCGGTGCTGCGGCACGGCCTGTTCGACATCGACCTCGTGATCAACCGCACGCTCGTCTACGTGCTGCTGTCGGCCTGCGTGTTCGGCGGCTACGTGCTCGTGGTCACCTACCTCGGCGCGGTGTTCCGCGCGGCGGACGGCCTGCCGGTGTCGGTGGCCGCCGCCGGGGTGGTCGCCGTCGTCTTCGCCCCGCTGCGCGAGCGGCTGCAACGCGCCGTCAACCTCGTGATGTACGGCAGGCGGGACGATCCGTACGCGGCGCTGGCCCTGCTGGGCAGGCGCCTGGAGGAGGCGGCGGAGCCGGGTGCGGTGCTCGCCGCGGCGGCCCGGTCGGTGGCGGAGGCGCTGCGCCTGCCGCACGTCGCGGTCGAGGTGGCCGGCGGGCCGACCCACGCCTACGGCGTGCCCTCCCCCGGTTCCGTACGGCTGCCGCTCGTGCACCGGGGCGAACCGGTGGGCGACCTGGTCCTGTCCCCGCGCCCGGG
This sequence comes from Microbispora amethystogenes, assembly GCF_016863015.1. Classification (GTDB taxonomy): domain Bacteria; phylum Actinomycetota; class Actinomycetes; order Streptosporangiales; family Streptosporangiaceae; genus Microbispora; species Microbispora amethystogenes. Next base: position 119,283 of record NZ_BOOB01000046.1, read on the forward strand.
TGAGAGCGAGCTCGGCGGGAGGGACCGCCGGGTCCTCGCCGACCTCGCGCGGCAGACGGGGATCGCCGTGCACGCCGTACGGCTGTCGGCCGACCTGCAGCGCTCGCGCGAACGGCTGGTCGCGGCGCGTGAGGAGGAACGGCGGCGGCTGCGGCGCGACCTGCACGACGGCCTCGGGCCGACCCTGGCCGCGCTGACCATGCGGGCGGAGGCCGTGCAGGACATGGTGCAGGACATGGTGCGGGACCCGGACGCCCTGGCGATGCTCGAAGAGATCATGACGGACGCCCGCACGGCGATGGCCGACGTACGGACGCTGGTGGAGGGACTGCGGCCGCCGGCCCTCGACACGCTGGGCCTGGCCGGGGCGATCAGGTCGCACGCGGCCCGGCTGCCCGGCGCCGAGGTCGGCGTCGAGATCGAGGGCACCCTGCCGGCGCTGCCCGCCGCCGTCGAGGTGGCGGCGTACCGGATCGCGGCCGAGGCGCTGGCGAACGCGCGCCGTCACGCCGGGGCCGGGCGGGTGCGCGTACGGCTCGGCATGGCGGGCGGAGGCCGCGCGGACGTGCTCGAACTGGAGGTCGCCGACGAGGGCGGCGAGCCGTACGCGGCGGACACGGCAGACATGGCGGGCACGGCGGGCACGGCGGACGTGGCGGGCACGGGCGCCGGTGATCCGGCGGCCGCCCGGCCCGGGGTGGGCACGGCGTCGATGCGCGAGCGGGCGGCCGAGCTGGGCGGCACCTGCCACATCGGCCCGCGGCCCGGAGGCGGGACCCGGGTCCTGGCCCGCCTGCCGGTCCACGACACCGCTCCGGACACGGCGCGGAACACCGTCCGGGACACCGCCCTGAGCACGGCGCGGGACACCGCCCTGAGCACGGCGCGGAACACAGCCCTGAGCACGGCGCGGAACACAGCCCTGAGCACGGCGCGGGACACAGCCGGGGACACGACCCGGGCCATCGCGCCGGACATGCCGCAGGACCTGGTGCGGGGCTCAGGGCGGGACTCGGGACATCACTCAGGACGGGAGGCGGGCGATGGAGCCGATCCGCGTGCTGCTGGTTGACGACCACGCGGCCTTCCGGGCGGGGCTCCGCGCGCTCCTGCGGCCGGTGGAGGAGGTGGAGGTCGCCGATGAAGCGGCGAGCGGTGAGCAGGCCCTCGCCCTCCTGCCCCGCGTGCAGCCCGACGTCGTGCTGATGGACCTCGCCATGCCCGGCATGGGCGGGGTGGCCGCGACCGAGCGTGTCACCAGGGACCATCCGCACGTGCGGGTCCTCGTGCTCAGCATGGCGGACGACGACGACGCGGTCTTCGCGGCGGTGCGCGCCGGTGCGCGGGGCTACGTGCTCAAGGGCGCGCGGCGGGCCGAGCTCGTCCGGGCGATCCGGGCCGTGGCCGAGGGCGAGGCGATCTTCGGCCCCGCCCTCGCCGGGCGGCTGATGGGTTACTTCTCCGACCTCGGCAGGGCGCCCGAGCCCAGCTTCCCCGAGCTCACCCCGCGTGAGCGGGAGATCCTGGGCCTGGTCGCCGGTCACCTGACGAACGGCCAGATCGCGGCCCGGCTCGGGCTGAGCCAGAAGACCGTGCGCAACCACGTGTCCAGCGTCTTCGCGAAACTGCGCGTGGCCGACCGGGCCGAGGCGATCATGCGGGCCAGGGAGTCTGGCCTCTGACGGGCTCCGTGGCCGCGGGCGCTCAGGCGGCCCGCCAGTCGTCCACGGGCATGCGCAGGATCTTCAGGGCGACCGTGCCGAAGGCGGCGAGGTGGAACAGCGACCCGATGGCCTGGACGGCCGGCGGCTGCCCGAGCGTGAGGAACGGCCCGCAGACGCCCGCGAGCGCCGCGACCGGGACCCACCACGGCGCCCGCCGCACCGCCGCCAGGCCCGTCAGGAGCACCAGCAGGCCCACGTGGGTGAGAAACCCCGGCAGCAGGATGCCGTACACGAAGCCGCCGAGCGCGCCCGCCACCTCGGTCACCCGGGCGGCCTGGGCGTCGGGGAGGCTGAGCGCCAGCGCCAGGTCGTAGAAGTCGGTCATGAACAGGCAGGCGGCGGTGACCGCGCCGGTCAGGCCGAGCGCCGCGCCGATGTTGCCGGTGCGCGGCGCGCGGCCGCGCAGCAGATGGGCGAGCCCGAGGATCACCGGGACCAGGCAGGCGGTCGCCCATTGGAACAGCAGCGCGCTGGCCTGCACCTGTACGGGGCTCGCGCGGAACACGGCGGGAGTGTGCTCGGTGCCCGGCGGCGAGGTGACGAAGGCCAGGCCGAGCAGGACGGGCCACACCAGCATGGCCGCCGCCGCCACGGTCTTCCTGAACAGATCCGGATTTTTCAGCATCTGGACTCCTACGCGATCAGAGGGTCGGCAGGAGCCAACCGGGACCGCGTCCCGGGCCGCATGGGCGGGCCGTCCGGACAAACCGGGAGAGATGTCCTGAGCAGCCGGGATGTGATCTGATCGGTACCGGCCCGTTAGTGACGGCGCGACGTTGACCCCCCTACGTTGTTGACCATGACGGAGATCAGTGGTCCCGATCCGCTTGTCAGGCTGGAGGGAGTCAACAAGCACTTCGGTCCCCTGCACGTGCTCCAGGACATCGACCTGAGCGTGGGCCGGGGCGAGGTGGTCGTCGTCATCGGCCCGTCCGGCAGCGGCAAGTCCACGCTGTGCCGGGTGCTCAACCGCCTGGAGACCATCGACTCCGGCAGCATCGTCTTCGACGGGCGGGAACTGCCCGCGGAGGGCAGGGCGCTGGCCCGGCTGCGCTCCGAGGTCGGGATGGTGTTCCAGTCCTTCAACCTCTTCGCCCACAAGACGATCCTGGAGAACGTCACGCTCGGCCCGACCAGGGTGCGGAAGGTCCCCCGGCAGCAGGCCGAGCAGCGGGGCATGGAACTCCTCGAACGGGTCGGCATCGCCTCGCAGGCGGGGAAGTATCCCGCCCAGCTCTCCGGCGGCCAGCAGCAGCGGACGGCCATCGCCCGCGCGCTGGCGATGGACCCCAAGATGATCCTCTTCGACGAGCCCACCTCGGCCCTCGACCCGGAGATGGTCCAGGAGGTGCTCGACGTGATGGTCGGCCTGGCCAAGGACGGCATGACGATGATGGTCGTCACCCACGAGATGGGCTTCGCCCGCCGTGCGGCCAACCGCATCGTGTTCATGGCCGACGGCCAGATCGTCGAGGAGGGGTCGCCCTCGGAGTTCTTCACGCAGCCGAGCACCGAGCGCGCCCGCGACTTCCTCTCCAAGATCCTCACGCACTGATCGTGCCTATGACAGCCCCAGCTCATGACAGTCCCAGCTCACGAAATGCTCCACAAAAGCGAAAGGTGATGCGGATGCGATTCGCAGCCGGCTTGCTCGCGCTCGCCGCCCTGGCCACCGGCCTGACGGCCTGCGGCGGTTCCGGGTCGAGCTCGATCGTCGACAAGGCGAAGGACGACAAGAAGCTCACGATCGGTGTCAAGATCGATCAGCCGGGCTGGGGACTGAAGAAGCCCGACGGCGGCTTCGCCGGGTTCGACGTCGACGTGGCGAAGTACGTCGCCAAGGAGCTCGGCGTGCCGGAGAGCGGCATCACGTTCAAGGAGGCCCAGTCGGCCAACCGCGAGCCGTTCATCCAGCAGGGCCAGGTCGACATGGTCATCGCGACCTACTCGATCACGGACGAGCGGAAGAAGAAGATCTCCTTCGCCGGGCCGTACCTCGTCACCGGGCAGGACATCCTCGTCCGCGCCGACGACACCTCGATCACCGGGGTCGAGTCGCTCAAGGACAAGAAGGTCTGCGGCGCGCAGGGGTCGTCGTCGCCCAAGCGGCTCGCGGACAAGTTCGGTCCCGACTGGGAGGCCAAGAACCTCACCCAGCAGCAGGGGTACGGCGCCTGCCTGCCGCTGCTGGAGAACAAGCAGGTCGACGCGATCTCCACCGACGCCACGATCCTCGCCGGGTTCGCCGCCCAGTTCCCCGGCAAGTTCAAGCTGGTCGGCCAGCCGTTCAGCGAGGAGAGGTACGGCATCGGCATCAAGCTGGACGACAAGGCCGGGCGCGACGCGATCAACAACGCCATCGAGAAGTTCTTCAAGGACGGAAGCTGGCGCAAGGCCATCGACACGAACCTCGGCGAGTTCGGCAAGTACTTCACGACCCCGCCGTCCGTCGACCGGTACTAGAGCACCGACAGCGGCACTGGAAGGAGGCCGGCGGTGGAGGCCGTCGTCGACGAGCTTCCCGTCATCCTCGGCGCGTTCTGGCTGACGGTGAAGCTCACGGTGGTCAGCGGGCTGATCTCGCTGGTCTGGGGGATCGCGCTGGCCGCCATGCGGGTGAGCCCGCTGCCGGTGCTGCGGGGGGCGGGCGCGCTGTACGTCAACGTGCTGCGCAACACGCCCCTCACACTGATCATCGTGTTCTGCGGCCTCGGCCTCGGCACGGTGATGGACGTCCAGTTCTCCGACAACCTGTCGCTCAACAGCTTCTGGCTGTCGATCATCGGGTTGTCGGCCTACACCTCCGCCTTCGTCTGTGAGGTCGTACGGGCCGGGATCAACACCGTGCCCCTCGGCCAGGCGGAGGCGGCCCGCGCGATCGGCCTGACGTTCCTGCAGACGCTCCGCCTGGTGATCCTCCCCCAGGCGGTGCGCACGGTCATCGCGCCCCTCGGGAGCCTGCTGAACGCGCTGGTCAAGAACACGACGGTCGCCGCGGCGATCGGCGTCATGGAGGCGGCGCTGCGGATGAAGAACCTGTTCGACGCCCACGGAGACGCGATCATTCCCATCTTCCTCGGCTTCGCCGCCGGGTTCGTCGTGCTGACCCTCCCCCTGAACCTGCTGTCCGGTCGGCTGGCGCGGCGCCTGGCGGTGGTCCGATGACCGAGCGCGGCGCCACCGTCCTCTACGACGTCCCGGGCCCGCGCACCCGGCTGCGCAACAACGCGCTGACCCTCGCGTTCGGCGTCGTCCTGCTGCTGGTCGCGTTCTTCGTCTGGACGAAGTTCGACGAGAAGGGCCAGTGGGACGGCAAGCTGTGGCAGCCGTTCCTGCGGGCCGACACCTGGACCGAGCTGATCCTGCCCGGGCTGCTCAACACGCTGGTCGCCGCGGCACTCGCCGCGGTGCTCGCGCTGCTGTTCGGGGCCGTGTTCGGCATCGCCCGCCTGTCGGACCACCGCTGGGTGCGGATCCCGGCCGCGGTGGTCGTCGAGGCCTTCCGCGCGGTCCCGGTGCTCATGCTGATCTTCTTCGCCCAGTACGGCGGGAGCCTGGCCGGGCTGGTCGTGACCGAGTTCACGGCCGTGGTCTTCGGTCTCACGGTCTACAACGGGTCGGTCCTGGCCGAGATCGTCCGCGCGGGCATCCTGGCGGTTCCGCGCGGCCAGGCCGAGGCGGGCTACGCGATCGGCCTGCGCAAGAACCAGGTGATGCGGGTGATCCTGCTGCCGCAGGCGGTGACCGCGATGATGCCCGCGATCGTGAGCCAGCTCGTGGTGCTGCTCAAGGACACCGCGCTCGGGTTCGTCGTGGCGTACGCCGACCTGCTCAACGCGGGCGCCCGCGTCGTGCCGGCCAACTACGCCAACCTGATCCCCTCGGTGATCGTCATCGCCGTGGTCTACATCGCGATCAACCTGGCGCTCGGCTATCTCGCCGCCTGGCTGGAACGGCGCAGCCGGCGCAGCAGGAAGGTCACGGCCGACCCGGCCGCCGCCGAGCAGGCGGGCGGCGAGGTCGCCTTCGTCCGCTGATCCCGCGCTCCCCGGTCAAGGGAGTTTTGCCGTGTCGCTGCTGGCGGCGGCGCGTACGCGACCTCGATATTGAGCGCGTGTGGCGTGGCCTCGCCGTGATCGGCGTCCTGGCGGCCGGATGCCTCGCGGGGTGCGGGGGCGACGGCAGGCTGGTGATCGGCGTGCGCCCGGGGCAGCCGGGGCTGGTCGCCCGGATGCCCGACGGGCACTTCGGCGGCTTCGACGTCGAGGTCGCGCACTACGTGGCGCGGGCCCTCGGCTACCGCGACGACCAGATCGTCTACACGGCCGACACGGCCCACGCGGACCTCGTCGTCGGTGTCACCGGCCCGGCGCGCTCCCGGCCGATCGCGGGGCCGTATCTCGTCACCAGCACCGACGTGCTCGTCCGGGCCGACGACCTGTCGATCACGCGGCCCCGCGACCTCGCCCGCAAGCGGGTCTGCGCCACGCGGGAGTCCGCCGGGCCGCTGGTGGCGAGGTTCGGCGCCCGCTGGCGGCAGTTCTTCCTCGCCGAGGCGAACCTGCCGGCCGCCTGCGCGCCGCTGCTCGCCCGTGGCGGCACCGACGCCATCGTGGCCGACGCGCCCGTGCTCGCCGGGCTGTCGTCTCAGTATCCCGGCAGGTTCCGGTTCAGCGGCAGGCCGCTGTCGACCGAGGAGTACGGCATCGCCACCAGCACGGCCGCCCTGCGCGACCAGGTGAACGACGCGCTGCGCCGGATGTTCGAGGACGGCAGCTGGAAGCGGGCCGTCATCGACCAGCTCGGCGTCCTCGCCACCCGCTACACCACTCCCCCGTCGCTGAAGTGGTGACGGGGGGATCCGCGGCGTGCCGGGGGCGGGCTACCGGATTCGTCCGCAGTGCTCCGGCCTTGCCGGGGGTGAAGTGGACTGTCCCGCGTAGCGGGGCGGGGAAAGCTGATTCGCCGTCAGGCGGATCGGCGTCTTAGCAGATCAGACGGGGCGGTTGTGCTGCTCGATGTACTGGCGCAGGACGCTGATCGGTGTGCCGCCCACGCTCCCGGCGAAGGAGAAATCCGACCACAGCGTGTTCGCCCGGTAGTAGTGGCGGGCCGGTTCGGGGAACTCGGTCCGCATTCGCCGGGAGGACACCCTTTTCAACGAGTTGACGAGGCGGGACAGGGCGACCTTGGGCGGGAGGTTCACCAGCAGGTGCACGTGGTTGGCCGCGCCGTTGAACTCGGCCGGTTCGCACTCGAAGTCCGCGCAGAGGTCCCGCG
>NZ_BOOB01000047.1 GCF_016863015.1 Microbispora amethystogenes
ATGACGCGGCACGGGCTGAATCCCCGGCCTTCAGGCCGGGGAGCGCGTCAATGCTCAGGGCCAGACTGGGTATAAGGGACGCGAGTCATCGAACGTGTCTCGGGGGCACCGATGAGCGTAACGGACATGGGCAAGAAGGCCCGGGATGTGATGCACGAAGGCGTTCAGTGCATCGGTGAACACGAAACGCTGCGCACCGCCACGCAGATGATGGCAGACCTGGGGGTCGGTGCGCTGCCCATCTGCGGGGACGACGACCGGCTCAAGGGGATCATCACCGACCGCGACATCGTGGTCATGTGCTGCGCGCACGGCAAGGACATCGACCGGACGACCGCCGGCGAACTGGCGCGTGGCCTGGTGTGGGTCGATGCCGAAGCCAGCCTGGAGGAGGCGCTGTTCGCGATGGAGGAGCACCACATCAAGCGCCTGCCCGTGGTCGCGGGTCATCGCCTGGTCGGCATCATCAGCGAGGCGGATCTGGCCAAGGAGTTGCCGGACAGCAAGCTCGCGGAGTTCGTCCACCGCGTGTACGCGCTGGACTGACCGCCGACCGCGGAGGTGATCCGGTATGAACCGCCGTTCTCCGGTGAGCGCGCTCGATCCCTCCGAGATACAGGTAGAGACCCGGGGGTCGGTCCCGGCCGGCTCGGTCGGCGAGGCTCGCGAGACCGTCGCGGCCCTGACCGCGCTCGCGCACGAACCGGTGCTCTACGCCCGGGTGAAGCTCGGCGTCTCGGCCGACCCGGCCGTCGCCCGCCCGTGCGTCGCGCAGGCCAACCTCGACGTCAACGGGCGGCTCGTACGGGCCCAGGCGGTCGGCGAACACATGCACCAGGCCATCCGCCTCCTGGAGGACAGGCTCCGGATCCGGCTGCGCCGTACGGCCCGGGACTGGGAGGACCTGCGCGGGCGACATCCTCTGGACGCCGACCAGGAGTGGCGGCGTTCGAGCCCGCCTCGCCGCCCGCTGCCCTACTTCCCCCGGCCCCCGGGGGAGCGGCAGGTCGTACGGCACAAGGCGTACGAGCTCGCCTGGGCGACGCCTGACGAGGCCGCCTTCGACATGGAACAGCTCGATTACGACTTCCACCTGTTCCGGGAGGTGGACACCGGTCAGGACAGCGTCGTCTACCGCAGTGGAGAGGGATACCGGCTGGCGCAGGTGTCGCCCCGTCCCGATCGGCTGGGCCCGGTGTCCGTGCCGCTCACCGTCAGCAGCACATCCGCGCCGGTTCACACCCTTGAGGAGGCCACCGCCCGGCTGGAGGCGAGCGGTCTGCCCTTCGTGTTCTTCGCCGACAGGCGGACCGGCCGAGGCAACGTCGTCTATCACCGCTACGACGGCCACTACGGACTCATCACGCCCAGCGGCTGACCGGCGTCCCACGGCGGTGTGGTTGGCTGGATGTGCTGGTGAGGAGGGGAGGACCATGCGTATCGCCAACGTTTACCGTCCCCTGGTGTTCGGGTGCCCGGTGACCGCGAAGCTGCCCGAGGTGGCGCGCCGGATGACGGAGAAGAACATCGGCGCGCTCGCCGTACTCGAAGCGGACCGGGTCACGGGAGTGATCACAGAACGGGACCTTGTGACGGCGCTCGCCACATCCGCCGATCCCGCCGCCCTGAGCGCGGGGATGTGCGCGTCGTCGGACATCAAGACCGCGACCTTGGACGAGGACACGCGTGAGGTGGCCCGCCGCATGCTCGACTACGGCATCCGCCACATTCCGGTGGACCAGGACGGGCGCCTGATCGGCATGGTGTCGATGCGCGACCTTCTCGCCCTGGAGACGCTCACGCCCTGACCATCGCCGCCTGGTCTTCCGGGGAAGTGGGATCACACCGGTCCGTGGGTACGGAGCCAGGAACCAGGGGGTGGAACGCGAGATGTCCGGTCACGTTTTCCAGGACGAGATGCGGCAGGTGCTCGACGAGGTGTACCGCGGACGCGAAACGGCCGCGGTCCGGGATGTCTACGCGCAGGCGTCGGCGCGTCTGCACCTGACCGCCGACATGCTCGCGCACCTGAACGAGATCCCGGAGGGCGCCTACACCAGGCAGGAGATGGTCGCGGCGATCAACAGGGTGATCCTGCACCGGGGCGAGCAGGACACTCTCGGCTTGATCGACGAGCCTTCCCGGACCGAGTGAGCGGCTGGGACGTAACGCGGCCACGTACGTCCGCACCGCGTCGGACGGAATCCGGCGTTCGCTGGTGATCGGCCGGTCGGGGCCCTCGCGGATCCGGCGATCGGAGCGCCGCGTGAGCGGAACGACGTGCCCGCGCCGCCGGAGCGGGCGCGCCGGGAGGAGCTGCGGTGAATCCGTGGTCGCTGACTTACGAGGGGTTCGATCCCGATCACGAAGGACTGCGCGAGGCGCTGTGCACGCTGGGCAACGGCCGGTTCGCCACGCGAGGCGCGGCACCCGAGGCCGAGGCCGGCGCCGTCCACTACCCGGGGACGTACGTCGCCGGATGCTACGACCGGCTCACGTCGGACATCGCGGGCCATCGGCTGACCAACGAGGACATGGTCAACCTGCCGAACTGGCTGCCGCTGACCTTCGCGACGCCCGGCTGCCCGTGGTTCTCGCCCGGCACGGCGGACCTGCTCCGGTATCGGCAGGACCTGGACATGCGCCACGCCGTCCTGCACCGGTTGATCCGGTTCCGGGACGCCGAGGGCCGCGTCACGTCCGTACGGCAACGCCGCCTGGTCTCCATGGCCGACCCCTACCTGGCCGCTCTGGAGACGACCTTCACGGCCGAGAACTGGTCGGGGCCTCTCCGCGTACGCTCCGGGCTCGACGGCCGGGTGGCCAACTCGGGAGTGGCGCGGTACCGGGACCTGCGGGGCGACCACCTGACAGAGCACGCGACCGGAATCCGGGAGCCCCTGACGTGGCTCCGCGCGCGAACCCGCTCCTCCGGCATCGAGGTCGTGCTGGCCGCACGGATCGACGTCTCCTCCAGCGGCGGGGGCGGGGCGGAGACCGAGCGGCACGACGACCACGTCATGGAGACACGCGTGCTGCCGCTGGACCGGGACCACCCCGTCACGGTCGTCAAGACGGTCGCGCTCACCACGTCGCGCGACCTCGCGGTCGCCGACGCGACCTCGGCCGCGCTGCGGCGGGCCGGGCTCGCGCCCGGCTTCGGCGAACTTCTGGAACAGCACGAGATCGCCTGGCGTGACCTGTGGGAACGGGCCCGGCTGGAGGTGACGGGCCCGCGCACCCAGCGGGACATCCGCCTGAACACCTTCCACGTGCTGCAGACCCTGTCGCCGCACACCGCCGACCTCGACGCGGGCGTGCCCGCGCGCGGCCTGCACGGCGAGGCGTACCGGGGACACGTGTTCTGGGACGAACTGTTCGTGCTGCCCTGGCTGACCCTGCGGTTCCCCGAGATCGCCCGCGGGGCGCTGCGCTACCGCCTGCGGCGGCTGCCGGAGGCCCGGGCCGCCGCCCGCGCCGCCGGTCTGCGAGGGGCGATGTTCCCCTGGCAGAGCGGCAGCGACGGACGCGACGAGACCCAGCGGTTCCACCTCAACCCCCGATCCGGCCGGTGGACGCCCGACCACACCCACCTTCAGCGGCACGTCGGGCTGGCCATCGCCTACAACGCCTGGCAGCACTACGCGATCACCGGGGACATGGAGTTCCTCGCCGGGACGGGCGCGCGTCTCCTGGTCGAGATCGCCCGCTTCTTCGCCTCGCTGGCGCGGCTCCACCCCGGGTCGGGCCGCTACGAGATCCATGGCGTGATGGGCCCGGACGAGTATCACGACAGCTGTCCCGGCGCGGCGTCCCCGGGCCTGGACAACAACGCGTACACCAACATCATGACGGTGTGGCTGCTGCTGCGCGCCCGTCAGGCGCTCGACCTGATGCCGCGACGCGCGCGGGAGGACCTGCGCCGCCGACTCGGCCTGACGGACGTGGAGACCGAGCGGTGGGAGGACATCACCCGGCGGATGCGGGTGGACTTCCACGACGGCGTCATCAGCCAGTTCACCGGATACGAGCACCTGGCGGAGCTGGACTGGGATCGTTACCGGGGCGTGCGCCGGCTGGACCGGGCGCTGGAGGCCGCCGGCGACAGCCCCGACCGCTACCGGGCGTCGAAGCAGGCCGACGTGCTCATGCTGTTCTACCTGCTCACGGCCCGGGAGGTGCGGGAGATCCTCGACCGGCTGGGCTATGCGGCGGCGCCGGGCCTGACCCGCCGCACCATCCGCCACTACCTCGCCCGCACCTGCCACGGTTCGACGCTGAGCGCCGTGGTGCACGCCTGGGTGCTGGCGCGATCGGACCGCACCGGCTCGTGGCGGTTCTTCACCGAGACGCTGACGGGTGACATCACCGACGTCCAGGGAGGGACCACCGCCGAGGGCGTCCACCTCGGCGCCATGGCCGGCACGCTGGACCTGGTCCAGCGCTGCTACCTCGACCTGGAGGCCCGGCCAGACGGCCTGCACCTGAACCCGGTGCTCCCCGAACAGCTCACCACGCTGTCACTGTGCCTCCGCTACCGAGGCGCGGAACTCGACGTCGACGCCGACCCGGCCCGCGTACGGATCGCCCGGGCCGACGACGGCCCCACCGCCCTGGACCTCTTCGTGCACGGCCAGCACGCCCGGCTCCGGCGCGGCGACAGCCGTACGTTCCCCCTGCCGGAACGCAGGCACGACGGGTGACCGGAGGCCGAAAGCAGCACGCTGGCACTGAACCGGATAATGATCGATCTCCGGATCCATCCGGTTCGCGTGAATGAAACGTTCATGGCCCCGGGACACCACAGGCATCCGGAATGTTTCCGTTCGTTGTAAAAACTTTTCGGCAGAGCGACGTACTCAGGATTCGCACCCCCGGTCGACCTGGGCCACAAAACGACCCGGAGCCGTCGAAACTTTCGGATGCCGGACGCCGGAAAGAGGCGGGTCGCCCTACCAATTCGGAGCAGGGATACAACTCGGGCGTTGACTTCTTAACCGGTTAATTCTCATCATCTGCATGTCCTTCACGCCTGCCGGACCACGCAGGCGCGGAAAAGCTCCGGAAAACCCGCTTCCCCAACGGAGGAGAGACCATGAACGACCGTGGACGACCGGCCGGGTTACGCCTGGCCGGTTTGGTGGCCGCGCTCGCGGCCCTGCTGTCGACCGCGCCGGCGATCCTGCCCGTGTACGGCGCGGCATCGCCCTGCCAGGTGCGTTACCAAATCACCAACGACTGGGGCTCCGGCGCCACCGTCGAGGTGACGATCGTCAACACCGGCGCCACCGCCGTCGACGGTTGGACCCTGACCTGGACCTTGGCCGGCAGCCAGACGATCGCCGACATGTGGGGCGCCACATACAAGCGGTCCGGCGTGGACGTCTCGGCGACCAACGTCTCCTACAACGCCGCCATCCCCGCGGGCGGCGGCTCGGCGGGCTTCGGCTTCAACCTCGGATACAGCGGTTCCAACCCCGTCCCCACGGTCTTCGCCCTGAACGGTGAGACGTGCGGCGACTCGTCACCCCCGTCAAGTCCCACTCCCAGCCAGACTCCCACCGCTTCCCCGACGGTCCGGCCGGGCAATCTGGCGCTGAACAGGCCGGCCGCCTCCTCGTCGAACGAGAGCGGTGCCCTGACCGCCGCGGCGGCCGTGGACGGCGACCCCGGCACCCGCTGGTCCAGCGCGTACGGCGACCCGCAGTGGATCCAGGTCGACCTCGGCGCGAGCTACGTCATCAGCCACGTGACCCTGCGCTGGGAGGCCGCGTACGGGAGGAGCTACCGCGTCCAGACCTCCGACGACGGCGTCACCTGGACCTCCGTCTACAGCACCACCAGCGGCGACGGCGGGAACGACGAGCTGACCGTCTCCGGCAGCGGCCGCTACGTCCGCATGTCCGGCACCGCCCGAGGCACGAGCTGGGGTTACTCGCTCTACGAGTTCGAGGTTTACAGCATCGCGCCGAGCCCGTCGCCGAGTCCGACCGGCACGGCCTGCGGGCAGTCTCCCGCCGACCCGGGCGCGAACTCCAAGGCCAGGAACCTCCTGTGCTACCTGAGAACGCACGCGTACGTGAGCGGCCAGACCGACGCCCCGGACGCCGACAAGGTCAAGTCGCTGACCGGCCGCTATCCCGCCATCGTGGCCTTCGACTTCATGGAGTACACCCGGGGCGGCGTGCAGACCCAGAGCGTCGTCGACTGGTACAACTCGCACCACGGCATCGTGGCCTTCCAGTGGCACTGGTACTGCCCGCGCGGGGGGAACTACGCGGCCGACTGTGACTTCGTGCCGGATCTGGGCAACCTGTCGTCCAAGCTGTACCAGGACATCGACCTGGTCGTCCGCGAGCTGAAGAAGCTGGGCGACGCCGGCATCCCCGTCCTGTTCCGTCCGCTGCACGAGAGCAACAACAACTACATGTGGTGGACCAAGAAGGGCGCCGACGCCTACAAGCAGCTCTGGCGGCTGATCTACCAGCGGGCCCAGCTCGCCGGCGTCCACAACGTGGTGTGGGTCTTCAACGGCATGGCGAGCGGCCAGAGCACCCCGATGTCGTCCTGGTATCCGGGCGACTCCTACGTCGACCTCGTCACCTCGGACTACTTCCAGAGCTCCGGCGACTACAGCACCCTCAAGGCCATCGGGAACGGCAAGACGCTCGGCGTCGCCGAGACGTTCAGCCCGCTCAACCCCTCGTCCGATCCCGCCTGGCCCTACTTCGTCGTATGGGCCTCACGCGACTGGGCCGGCAGCGGCAAGGACGTCCAGGGCCTGTGGAAGACGGCGATGGCGAACCCCAGGACCATCTCGATCGACCAGCTCCCCGACATGACCAGGTGGTAGAGCCACCCGGCAGGCGCCACCCGCCGCCCGGCTCCCGGCTCCCGGAGCGGCGGGCGGCCCCGCGTGGAGACACCGTCAGCTGGGCTGCCACAGCTCGATGCGGTTGCCCTCGGGATCGGTGACCCAGCCGAACCGGCCGACGCCCTCCATGTCCTCGGTCTCCTTGGCCACGTCCGCTCCCTTGGCGCGCAGTTGGGCGAGCATCGCGTCCAGGTCGCGGACCCGGAAGTTGAGCATCGTCCCCTGGGCCCGGGAGCCGAAGTAGTCGGTCCCGGACTCGAAGGTCGCGAACACCGTCATCCCGGCCTCCTGACGCCACACGCCGTTCTCGTCGGCGTCCAGGCCCAGGCACTCGCGGTACCACGCGCCCAGGGCCGCCGGGTCGGCGGCGCGCAGGAAGTATCCGCCGATTCCAAGCACACGTTCCATGCCGCTCATCCTGCCAGGATCGCGATCATTCGCCACGCCCCTCGCCCCGGTCGCGTCACCTCCGCGCGGCGCGGATGGTGATGCTGCCGTACGGGAGGTCGCCGGTGATCCGGACGTGCAGCCTGCCCGGACTCCGGCGGCCCGGCGCCTTGGATGTCACCCTGCCCCAGCCGAGGCGCACCCCGTCGGCGTTCGCGCTCGCGCCGGCGGGCAGGATGATCGTGGCGCCGCCGTACGCGAGCCGGAGCTCGATGTCGATCCGCGGGTGCGGGATGTGGGCCCGGGACAGGTCGAGCCGCACTCTGCCGTACTCGGAGTCGATGCGCAGCCGGCGCGGGACGTGCCAGTCGCCCGTCCGCTTGACGAGCCCGCCGGTGGCGGCGATGCGCACCACTTCGTCTTCGGCTTCGTCCGCCAGGTCGGCGACGACCGGCTCCAGCTCACCGGAGGCGGTGGCGGTGAGCGCCAGTTCGAGCCGCCGCTCCAGCTCGGCCGGGCCGAGCCGGCCGTCCGCGTACGCCTGCTGGACCAGCTCCACGGCCCTGTCCCGCTCCCGCTCGGGGACGTGTCCCATCGCGTGGCTCATCGGCTGACGGCTCTCTTGTACAGCCGCGTGGCCAGCGGCACGAACACGGCCAGGAGCAGGACCGACCACAGCAGTGACACCGGCACCGCGTGCCGCAGCGGCCAGGCGGCGGGCGCAGGGACGGCCGGGCTGGTGTTGCCGAACAGTTCGCGGGCGGCCTGGACGAGCGTGGACACCGGGTTCCACTCGGCGATCGGCCTCAACGGCCCGGGCAGCCGGGCGCTGTCGACGAAGGCGTTCGACAGGAAGACCAGCGGCAACGACACGAGGGTGGCGACGTTGTTGAAGACCTCGGGCGTGCGCAGGGCCAGCGCGACCGTGGCCGTCACCCACGAGAAGGCGTACGCGAACAGCAGCAGCATCAGGAAGCCGAGGAGCGCTTCGAGTGGCGAGGTGTGGACGCGCCATCCGACGAGCAGCCCGACGAGGGTCATCGTGACGATGCTGGTCACGTTCATGATCAGATCGCTGAGGGTCTGGCCGGTCAGCACCGCCGAGGGCGACATCGGCAGGGTGCGGAACCGGTCGAAGATGCCCTTCTGCAGGTCCTGGGTGAGGGTGTAGCCGGTGATCTGCGCGCTCGTGGTGATCGTCATGACGAAGATGCCGGGAAGCATGTACTCCGCGTACGACATGCCGGGCAGGCTGATCATGCTGCCGAAAACGTAGGTGAACAGCAGCACGAACACGATCGGGAGCATGACCACGCCGCCCAGCAGGTCGGGGGCCCTCCGGATCTTCAGGGCGTTCCGCTTGGTGATCGTCACGCCGTCGGCGACGGCCAGCCGCAGGGTGTTCATCACGCGATCTCCTCGGTCTTCTCGTCGGCCCGCTGTCCCGTGAGGCTCAGGAACACGTCGTCCAGGGTCGGCCGGCGCAGACCGGCATCGCGTACGGTGATCCGCTCGGCGGCCAGGCGGCCGAGCGCCTCGGTCAGCGCGGCCGCGCCGCCGGCCACCGGGATCGTCAGCCGCAGGGCCGCGGCGTCGATCCGCATGTCCCCAGCGGCCAGCGGCGCCAGTGTCCTGGCGGCGCTCTCCAGACTCGCCGTGCTCGTCACCGACAGCTGGATCCGGTCACCGCCGACCTGGTCCTTGAGCTCGTCGGCCGTGCCGAGCGCGATCACGCGCCCGTGGTCGACCACCGCGATGCGGTCGGCGAGCCGGTCGGCCTCCTCCAGGTACTGCGTGGTGAGCAGCACCGTCGTGCCTCCCGCGACGAGCTCGGCGATGACCTTCCACAGTCCGATCCTGGCCCGGGGGTCCAGGCCGGTGGTGGGCTCGTCGAGGAACAGCACGGGCGGTCCGGCGACCAGCGCGCCGGCCAGGTCGAGCCTGCGTCGCATGCCGCCGGAGTATCCGCGCACGGGACGGTCGGCCGCGCCGGTCAGGTCGAAGCGGTCCAGCAGTTCGCGGGCGCGCTCCCTGCTGCGCCTGGTGCCCAGGTGGTGGAGGCGGCCGACCATCTCCAGGTTCTCGGCGCCGGTCAGGTGGTCGTCCACGGCGGCGTACTGGCCGGAGACGCCGATGTGCGCCCGCAGCCGGTCGGCGTCACGGACGACGTCGAACCCGGCCACCGTGGCGTGGCCCGCGTCCGGCCTGAGCAGTGTGGTGAGGATGCGCACCGTGGTGGTCTTGCCGGCGCCGTTCGGGCCGAGCAGCCCGAACACCGATCCCTCGGGAACGGTCAGCCCCATCCCGTCGAGGGCGACGACGTCGCCGTATCTCTTGACCAAGCCCTCGGCCACGATCGCGTCTGGCATGGGAATCTCCCTGGTTTCAGGAACGGTGGATGACGACGTCGCCGTAGGTGGTGTGGGTCCGCACCTCGACGATCCGGCCTGCCCGCTTTGGGTCGTCGCCGGGGTCGTCGCCGGGGTCGAGGGAGACGTCCACGGTGCCGTACGTGGAGGTCACGTCCAGCCAGGCGGCGGTGCCCTCCCGGATCCCGAGATCCAGACCGCCGCCGGTCGTCTCCATGACGACCGAGCCGGACACCACCTCGCCGATCCGCACACTGGCGTACGCGGTCTTGGCCGCGACGCCCGCCAGGGCGCGGTCGACGGTGATGTCCCCGTGGGCGCTGTTCAGCCGCAGTTCGCCGGTCACCTCGCGGACGCGGACGGCGCCGTGGGAGGTCCTGACCGCGGCGGTGCCGTCGATCTCCCCGATGTGGATGCCGCCGTGGGTCGTGGTGACCTCGGCGTGCCCGGACGCGCGGGTGACCGAGATGTCGCCGTGAGTGCTCCTCACCCGCATCCGAGCGGCCTGTTCGATCCGGATGTCGCCGTAGGAGGTGCTGATCGTCACCTCGCCCAGCGGCCCCCGGCACCGGACGGTTCCCGCCGTCCTGGCGTCGAGCCGGGAGCCGGCCGGCAGGTCGATCGTCACGTCGGCCGAACCCGGGCCGAGCAGCAGTGAGCGCGCCCAGGTGGCGGGCGACTCGACGAGCCTGCCGAGGGAGAGTCCCCGGCCGGAGGCGGAGCCCGCGTACTCCTTGTCGGCCCGCACCACGAGCCTGCCGTCGGCGTAGTCCACCTGGATGTGCCGGGCGGCCTGCACGTCTGCATCGTTGTGTTCGTCGCTCGGGCGGACGTCGACGACGGTGTCGGTGCGGTCGCCCGCGTTGATCCGGACGGTGGCGGTCGCGAGGTCGAGGACGGCGAGGATGGGCCGCGGGGTGTCGAAGGCCCGCACCCCGGCCTCCTTGTCGCCGGTCATCAGCGCACCCAGCCGGTGTAGCCGCTGCCGGTCTGCCGCGCCTGGCGCCGTCCGGAGCGGCGGTCGGCGCTGCCGGGGTCGAGCGCGGCGGCGACGGCGCGGACCAGCCAGGCGTTGACCGACAGCCCCTCACGTGTGGCCGCCTCCTCGATGCGCGGCTTGAGGTGCTCGGGGACCCGGAGTGAGATCCGGGACGTCCCGCCCTCGTCGGCGTCCGAGAACGGCGGCGGAGCGGGCTGTCTCTCCGCCTGTCCGGTCTCGCCCTCTCCCTCGTACGAACGGGCGCTCTGCGGTGCCGGCGTCACGACGAAACCGGGATCGCGCCCGCGCAGCCGCACCTCGACCGAGCCCGGTGCGAGGTCCTGGGTGATCTCGTCGGCGGCGGCCGACAGTGCCTCCAGCAGCGCGAGCCGGGTGGCCGATTCGAGCGTCGCGGCGAGGCGCTCGGCCAGTGCGCGAACGTCGTCACCACCCGCCGCGGCGACCATCGCGAGCTCCCGCCGGAGCTGATCGACATAAGGCGCAAGGTCCATGACGTCAGCATGACACCACAATGACGCCATAGCAAGCCTCGGGATTCGTATGCGCGATGCCATAGAGACGTCATTGGCGTCGTCTACCCACGGTCGCGCTTCGTGGGCTCGGGCCGGTCGGCGAGCCGGCGCAGCAGGCGGAAAGCGCGCTCGCTGAAGCGATCGGAGCCGAAAAGGGCGGTGATCACGACGGCGAGGCCGGCGGCACGGCCACGTCGGCTATCAGGGCTTGTCACTTCCGACGGCGCCTGCCCGTCCCGGACGTCGGGTGGCTGCTCGGTCAAGGGGCGATGGCGCGGGCGACGCACTCGCGTAGGAGGGCCCGGCGGCGGTCATGGCCGGTGGAGGGCTCATCCGCGGTGGCGGTGTAGAAGCCGCTGGCCGGGGACCAGGCACAGGCCATGGCGATGACCAGGGCGATCAGGTCGAGTGGGTCGCCCTGGCGGAGCCGTCCGGCGGCCTGGGCGGCGGCGATGGCGGTGAGTTTCGGTTCGTCGTCGGGGGTGTCGGTGAGGCGTCCTGCCGGGCGTCGTTCCAGCCGCAGCCAGGCCATGAGGCGGACCAGTTCGGGATGGCGCAGGTTCTCGTCGTACATTCCCACGGCCCAGCCGGGCAGGTCCTCGGCATCGAAGGCGACAGCGCTCATGAGCCGGTCGGCATGGTCGGCGATCACCGCGTCGAACAAGCCGTCCTTACTGCCGAAGTAGCCGTACACCTGGGCTTTGTTGGTGCGCGCGGTGGCGGTGATGCGGTCGATCCTGGCTCCGGCGATGCCTCGCTGCGCGAACTCCTGGGCGGCCGCGTCCAGAATCCGGCGCCTGGTCGCGGCACCCTTCGGTGTGGTCGGCGGCTCGGGCATGACCTCATTTTAACAGACAGACTAGTTGGTTTGCTTCTCGATCAAGTGTGACCTACGGTGAAAACAGACCGAACAGTCTGTTTGGAGGATTCATGCGTACCACCACCGGCTGGGTGAGCACTGAGGGCACCACCGCGCTGCGGCGCGTCCGCATCGAGCGCCGCGACCTGCGCGACGACGACCTTGCGGTCCGCGTCGACTACTGCGGCGTGTGCCACAGCGATCTGCACCGGATCGGCGGCCTTCTCGGCGAGGGCGCTCTGGTCCCCGGCCACGAGTTCACCGGCACGCTCACCGCCGTCGGCGCCGCGGTGACCGCGTTCTCGGTGGGCGACCGGGTCGCGGTCGGGACCGTCGTCGACTCGTGCGGGGTCTGCGAGATGTGCCGGATCGGACAGGAGAACTTCTGCTACGAGGGCCCCGTCACCACCTACGGCGGGACCGACCGCGTCGACGGCACCAGGACCCAGGGCGGCTACAGCCGCGAGTACGTGGTGCGCGACCAGTTCGCCTACCACCTGCCGGACGGGCTCGACCCGGCCGCCGCCGCCCCGCTGATGTGCGCCGGGGTCACCGTCTGGGAGCCCCTGCGCACGGCCGGGATCGGGCCCGGGAGCCGGGTCGCCGTGGCCGGCCTCGGCGGGCTGGGGCACCTGGGGGTGAAGCTGGCCGCCGAGCTGGGCGCCGAGGTCACCGTCCTCAGTCGCACACCCGCCAAAGCCGGCGACGCCCACAAGCTCGGAGCGGTCGAAACCCTTATGATCAGCGACGACCTGCGGACCCAGCGGGCACGCGGCAGGTTCGACCTCATCCTGGACACCATCCCGGCCGCGCACGACCTGTCCCCGCTGCTGCGCATGGCGGCCCTGGACGGCACCCTCGCTCTGCTCGGCTACCCCCTGGAGCAGGCGGTCCGGATCCTCGACCTGGTCCAGGGCCGCAAGAAGCTGACCTCCTCGGGCACCGGCGGCCGCCGCCACACCGCCGAGCTGCTGGACTTCTGCGCCGGCCACGCCATCACGGCCGACGTCGAGGTGCTGCCCTCGGCGCGCGTCCAGGAGGCACTCGACCGCCTCAGCCGCGGCGACGTCCGCTACCGCTTCGTACTCGACCTGTCCGACCTCGACCAGCCCGCCGACTCATGAAGCGTGGACACCTCAGAGCGTCGCGGCGACCGAGCTACGGAATCCCGACGCCGTGCCGCGGAGAGCTGACGCGACGTCGACGAATCGCCGCGATCCGGGGCGTGGCGACAGCGCGGCCCTCTGCACCGACCGGCCGTTGCACCGAACGGGGCCGATGCGTGGACCACCACGCAGGACGGGTAGGTGTAGGGGTTGACCTGCGTGAACAACCTGCGTCAACGCGGAAGGGCGGGAGGTGCTGCAGCGATGGGTGGCTGCGTGACGCATCTCGACGCAAGTCGCGTCGCGTTTCTGGTGGCGCTGGTGGCGCCGCTCGCCATCACGGGAGTGCTGGTGCCCTTTCGCGACAGCGTGCCCAATACCAGCGTCGCGCTCATCCTGGTCGTGATCGTGGTGGCGGTCGCCGCCCTGGGCAACCGCCTGGCCGGCGCGCTGGCGGCGATCTGGGCCGCGGTGTGGTTCAACTTCTTCTTCACCCGGCCCTACCAGCGCTTCACCATCACCAGGCCTGCCGATGTGCAGATCGCGCTGTTGCTACTCGTCGTGGGCCTGGCGGTCTCACAGTTGGCCGCCCGCGCCCGGCGGCTGCAGGTGGTGGCCATCACCGACGCCGACTATCTGGCCCGCATCCACGACACCGCCACGCTGGCACAGAGCGTCAAGGCGCGCCGGGAACAGTGGTCGATCACGTCACGGCCCAGCTCACCGAGGTGCTGCACCTGCGCGGCTGCCGTTTCGAGTACGGCACGTTGATCGGCCACCCGCCCAGGCTGGAGCAAGACGGCAGTGTGACCTGGAGCCACAGACGCTGGGACGCCGACCACCTGGGCCTGCCCGATACGGAAGTCGAGCTGCGCACGTTCGGCAACGGCCGCTTCTACGGCCGGTTCATGCTCGACCCCACCCCTGGGACGATCCCGCCGTTGCAGGCGCGTCTGGTCGCGGTCACCTTGGCCGATCAGGCGGGGTCGGCGTTGGCCACCGCCGCGAGCGACGCGGGGGCATGACCGCCTGCTCAGACGGCGCGCCTCGGTGACGTTCCGGATCGGCTCGGCGCCTTCTCATGTCACCAGGCCTCTGCGGTAGGCGTAGACCACGGCCTGCACGCGGTCACGCAGGTCGAGCTTGGTGAGGATGCGTGACACGTACGTCTTGACCGTCTCCTGGCTGATCACCAGTGCCGCGGCGATCTCGCTGTTGGACAGGCCGTCCGCGATGAGGCGCAGGACCTCCAGCTCACGCGGCGTCAGCGCGACGTCGTCCGGTGTGCCCGGGGCGGGACGGATGCGCGCCGCGTATCTGCCGACGAGCTGCCGCGTCACCTCGGGAGCCAGCAGCGCGGCACCGGCCGCGACGGTACGGATGCCGTGCAGGAGCTGCGCCGGTGGGGCGTCCTTGAGCAGGAAGCCGCTCGCCCCCGCGCGCAGCGCCTCGTAGACGTACTCGTCCAGGTTGAACGTCGTCACCACGAGCACCTTGACGGGGTCCGCCACCCCGGCGCCGGCGAGCAGGCGGGTCGCCTCGATGCCGTCGAGCACCGGCATCCGCACGTCCATCACCACGATGTCCGGGCTCACCCGGCGGGCGAGGTCGACCGCGGCGCGCCCGTCGCCGCACTCGCCCACCACCTCCAGGTCGGGCTGGGCGTCGATGATCGTGGCGAACCCGGTGCGGATCAGCGCCTGGTCGTCGCAGACCAGGACCCGGACCGGCGCGGTCACGACGGACTTCCCGCCGGGATTCGCGCCCGTACGACGAAGCCGCCGTCCGCGCGCCGGCCGGCGCTGAACTCGCCGCCCAGGGCGTCGACCCGCTCCCGGAGCCCGGCCAGGCCCCGCCCGCTTCCGCCGGGCGACTCGTCCCGGGAGGCGGAAGCTCCGGTGCTCACCTCCACGACAATCTCCTTCTCGCCATAGCGCACGTGGACCGCCGTGGGGCTGCCCTGGGCGTACTTGAGGGCGTTCGTCAGGGACTCCTGCACGACTCTGTAGGCGACATACTCGGCGCTGCCGGCCGGTTCCGCCCGCCTGCCGTCCTCGGTGAACTCCACCGGCTGCCCGGCCTGGCGCGTCTGCTCGACGAGCGTGCGGAGCTCGCCGATGGACGGCATCCTGACGTCGGTGTGGTCGGGATTGAGCAGATCGAGCAGGTGCCGCAGGTCGGAGATGGCCCGCCGGCCGGTGTCGGTGACCGCGCTCAGGGCCGCGTCGAGGCGATCGGGCGCCGCGGTCAGGTAACGCGCGGCCTCGGCCTGCACGACCATCGCCGTCACATGGTGGGTCACGACGTCGTGCAGCTCGCGGGCGATCCGGGTGCGCTCCGCGGCACGGGTGGTCTCGGCGACGTGGCGGCGGCGTTCCTCCTCGGCGGCCCGGGCGGAGCGCTGCCAGGCCCCGATGCCCCACGCGAGGGCCAGCGCCAGGTAGAACACCGCGTAACCTTCCGCCTTCTCGGTCGCGCCGATCCGCGCGAGCGCGAAGGCCAGCGGCACGTACGCCGCGGAGAGGAGGACCACGGCGACGCGCCGGTGACGTTCCAGATGGATGCCCGTGCTGATGAGCACGACGGGCATCGCGTTGCTCGCGAGCACGTGGTAGGCGCGGATCTGGTCCAGGACGAAGCCGAGCGACACCAGGGCCAGGCACACGGCCGGCCACCGCCGGCGCACGGCGAGCGGAAGGCACTCCATGGCGATCACCACGAACGCCAGTGCGTCGAAGGGACGGATCGGCAGGTCGCCGACCTGCGTTCCCTTGCCGTGCAGCGCCGGCAGGAGCGAGGCGACGGCCAGCAGCAGCCCGAACGGCAGATCGCGGACCACGACGTCGCACCGCCGCCACAGATCCGTGACCCGCCGTGAATCGATCACCGGGGGAGCGTAGCGGTCGCGCGGCGCCGGAGCGGGATCACGTTGCCGCGCCGGCGGGCCAGCCACATGAACGCGACCGTCAGCAGCAGGCCGAACACCACCGCGTACGGACTCGCCTCCGGCCCGAACTCGCCGCCCGTGAGCAGGGCGGGGCCCGACGTCACGTTGTGCAGCAGCCCCTGCGTCGCGCCGTTGCCGGAGACCTCGGTGCTGAAGACGCCGGCCGCGGCGAAGTTCCAGCCGAAGTGCAGGCCGATCGGCAGCCACAGGGTGCGGGTCGCGGCGTAGGCGGCGGCGAGCATGCCGCCGGCCTCGATCGCGATGGCGATCGCGCCCCACAGGTTGGCGTGCTCGTTGGCCAGGTGCATCAGGCCGAACACCAGGCCGGTCAGCACCAGCGCGATCCACGTGCCGGTCCGTTCCTCGACGATCCGGAACAGGATGCCGCGAAACAGCAGCTCCTCCGTCACGGCCGCGGCGGCCATGAAGCCGAACAGCCCGGCCGCGCCCGTCACCGAGCCGAGGCCGTCGACCCGGTAGTACCCCAGGAAGGCGAGGTTCACGATGACGGCGGCGAACATCCCGACTCCGATCAGCAGCCCCCGGCCGACGGCAGGGACGGCGCCTTCCCTGGCCACCTCCACCGGCGCGCGGCGCTCGGACCACCGCACCACCCGGGCGTACACGAACACCGCGAGCGCGGCCGTCGCGACACCGAGAACCAGGGTCAGGAGCGGGCTCCCCTGCACCGCGCCCACGATCCCGCCGCCGACGAAGGCGACCAACGCGACGGGCACGAACTGTTTCAAGAACCGCATGACGACTTCCTCACGTGGGGGCTCAGCGACGGGGCGCCGCCGCTACGCCGGAAACGCTAGGGATTCGACGGCCGGGAATCGTCCCCGCGCAGTGGACACTCGCGGGTAGCTCGCACGGGGGACAGGCGCACGCGGCGCATGACTCACGGCTCTCGGGAATGCCAGGAGAAAGACGTCGATTCTGTCGCTGTTGCGACGATCACTAGGTCTTCAGGTTGGAATATGCGAAGGGTAAGGTGAGGGTCTGTGACGACGTTCCGGATCAGCGAGGCCGCCGCGTTGCTCGGGGTGAGCTCCGACACCGTGCGCCGGTGGGTGGACGCGGGCCGGCTGGCCGCCGTACGGGACGAGCACGGCCACCGGCAGATCAGCGGGGCCGATCTGGCCGCCTTCGCCCGATCGCAGGTCGAGACGACCGGTGACGGCACGCGGTCCTCGGCGCGTAACCGTTTCCGGGGGATCGTCACCGAGGTCATCAGGGACGCGGTGATGGCTCAGGTGGAGATCGCCGCCGGGCCGTTCCGGGTGGTGTCGCTGATGAGCCGGCAGGCCGCCGACGAGCTGGGCCTGGAGGCAGGGGTGGTGGCGGTCGCCGTGATCAAGTCCACCAACGTCGTCGTCGAGATCCCCGGCCACGAGCGCGTGGCCACTTCCCCATGAGGAGCTCCGTGGTGTTCAGGCTGGTGTTCAGGCGCCTTTCGCGATGGGCGGTCGCCGCGCCCGTCGCGCTGGTGATCGCCGGGCTGTCCGGTTGCGGCTCGGCCGAACCGGCCGCGTCTCCGGCATCGGCCGCCGCCGGGGCGAAGGAGGTGAACGTCTTCGCGGCCGCGTCGCTGACCGGGACCTTCACCGAGCTCGGCAGGACTTTCGAGGCCGCCCACCCGGGCACCACGGTGAAGTTCAACTTCGGTTCCAGCGCGACGCTGGCCCAGCAGATCGTGCAGGGAGCTCCGGCCGACGTGTTCGCCGCGGCCAGTCCGGCCACGATGAAGACCGTCACCGACGCGTCGCTGGCGAGCGGGCCGGCCACCTTCGTGCGTAACAAGCTGGAGATCGCCGTGCCGAAGGACAACCCGGCCAAGGTGGACGAGCTGAAGGACCTGACCGATCCCAAGGTGAAGGTGGCGCTCTGCGCCGAGCAGGTGCCGTGCGGGGCGGCGGCCGTCAAGGCGCTGGAGGCGGCCGGGCTGAAGGTCACCCCGGTCACCCTGGAGCAGGACGTCAAGGCCACGCTGACCAAGGTCGAGCTCGGCGAGGTGGACGCCGCCCTCGTCTACACGACCGACGTGATCGCCGCGACGGGCAGGGTGCAGGGCATCGACTTCCCCGAGGCGGACAAAGCGATCAACGACTATCCGATCGCGACCCTGTCGAAGGCTCCCG
The DNA here is from genome assembly GCF_016863015.1 of Microbispora amethystogenes. Taxonomy (GTDB): domain Bacteria; phylum Actinomycetota; class Actinomycetes; order Streptosporangiales; family Streptosporangiaceae; genus Microbispora; species Microbispora amethystogenes. Next base: position 18,196 of record NZ_BOOB01000047.1, read on the forward strand.
CCGGTGACCTCGCCAAGCAGTTCGTCGATCTCGTGCTGTCCCCGCAGGGCAGGGACGTGCTGACCAAGGCCGGCTTCCAGTCACCCTGACCCCGATGAGCTCCTCGTACGACTCAGACACGTCCGGCGCCGGCGCGGCCGCCGGTCGTGAAGTCTCAGGCCGTCTGCCGTGGATGCTGGTGCTCCCGGCGGTGGCGGGGCTGGCCTTCCTGGTGCTGCCGCTGGCCGGGCTGCTGGTCCGGGCGCCGTGGTCCACGCTGCTCCAGCGACTCGCCGAGCCGCAGATGCTGGAGGCGTTACGACTGTCGCTGCTGTGCGCCACCGCCGCCACTGTCGTCTGCGTGCTGCTGGGGGTTCCGCTGGCCTGGCTGCTGGCCCGGGTGGAGTTCCCGGGCCGGCGGCTGGCACGGGCTCTGGTGACCGTGCCGCTGGTGCTGCCGCCGGTCGTGGGAGGCGTGGCGCTGCTGCTGGTGCTGGGGCGGCGCGGGCTGGCCGGGCAGTGGCTGGAGTCCGCCTTCGGGATCACGCTTCCCTTCACGACGGTCGGAGTGGTCGTCGCCGAGGCGTTCGTGGCCATGCCGTTCCTGGTGATCAGCGTGGAGGGGGCGCTGCGCGGCGCGGACCGGCGGTTCGAGGAGGCCGCCGCCACGCTGGGCGCCTCCCGCTGGACCGTCTTCCGGCGGGTCACCCTGCCGCTCGTCATGCCGGGCGTCGTGGCCGGAGCGGTGCTGTGCTGGGCGCGGGCGCTCGGAGAGTTCGGCGCCACCATCACCTTCGCCGGCAACTTCCCCGGCACCACCCGGACGATGCCGCTCGCGGTCTACCTGGCGCTGGAGACGGAGCCGGAGGCGGCCGTCGTGCTCAGCCTGGTCCTGCTGACCGTCTCCGTGGTCATCCTGGCCGGCCTGCGCGATCGGTGGGTGAACAGCCCGTGAGCCTGGACGGTCTGCGATCGGCCCTGGTCGTCCACCGGCCCGCCTTCACCCTGGACATCACGCTCGACGTCGCACCGGGCGAGGTCGTCGCGCTGCTCGGGCCGAACGGCGCGGGCAAGACCACCGCGCTGCGTGCCCTGGCCGGGCTGACTCCCCTGTCCGGCGGGCACATCACCCTGGACGGCCGGCCGCTGCACACCCTGGCCCCCGAGCGCCGCCCGATCGGCATGGTCTTCCAGGACTACCTGCTCTTCCCGCACCTGTCCGCGCTCGACAACGTCGCGTTCGGGCCGCGCTGCCAGGGCGTCGCCAAGGCCGAGGCGCGCCGCACCGCCGCCGCCCTGCTGGAGCGCGTCGGCCTGGCCGACCGGGCGGCCGCCAAACCTCGTGAGCTCTCCGGCGGGCAGGCACAGCGCGTCGCCCTCGCCCGGGCGCTGGCCGTACGGCCACGGCTGATGCTGCTGGACGAGCCGCTGGCCGCGCTGGACGCGCACACCCGGCTGGAGATCCGCTCCCAGCTGCGCCGCCACCTGGGCGACTTCGACGGCGCCACCGTGCTGGTCACCCACGACCCGCTCGACGCGATGGTGCTGGCCGACCGGTTGATCGTCGTCGAGGCCGGCGCCGTCGTCCAGCAGGGCGCCCCCGCCGAGGTCGCCCGCCGCCCGCGCACCGACTACGTCGCCCGTCTCGTCGGGCTCAACCTCTACCGCGGGCTCGGCGACGGCGCCAGGGCGAAGGTCGGCGAACTGCTGCTGCACACCGCAGAACAGCTCGACGGGCCCGCCTTCGTGGCCTTCTCACCGACCGCCGTGGCCCTCTACCGCACCCGCCCCGACGGCAGCCCCCGCAACCTCTGGCAGGCCGGGATCGACGGCATCGAACGGCACGGCGACAACGTCCGCGTCCATCTCGACGGCCCGATCAGCGCCTTCGCCGACATCACCCCCGCCGCCCTGGCCGACCTCGATCTGAGCCCGGGCGAACGGATCTGGGCCTCGGTCAAGGCCACCGAGACCCACGCGTACCCGGCATGAGCAGATCCCGGACGCCCGCCACGACCGCGGGGGCCGGCACATCGGCGAGTGGGTGACGGCAACGCCAGGAACGCGTCCCTTCCCATGGAACGCCGGGAAGCTTCCCGCGATTATCCGAGTGACAGATCATCGGAGTGGGGGAGATCGATGGAAGTGCTGCTCGGCAACAGACCGGTCTTCGCCAGCACCGACCTCGACGAGATCCGTGACGAGGTGGCGAGGATCTTCTGCCCTCATCGGCTGGACCTGGCCGGCGCGGCCTCCCTGCTGTCGGCCCGGTTCAACTCCGCCCAGCTCGGCTCGGTCCGGATCAGTTACCTCGACTACGGGGCCGACGTCCACATCGAACCCGGCGATCTCGGCACCTTCTTCCTGGTGCTGATCCCGCTGACCGGGCGCAGCCTGATCCGCAGCGGGAGCCAGGAGATCGTCTCGACCCCGACGACGGCCACCCTCCCCTCGCCGACGCAGCATCTCGACATGCGGTGGGCGGCCGGCACCCCCACGCTGATCGTCAAGTTCGAGCGGACGGCGGTCGAGCGTTCGCTTGAGCAGATGCTCGGCGAGCCGCTCGACCGGCCGGTCGTCTTCGACCTGGGCGTGGACCTGACCGCCGGATGGGCGCGCGCCTGGCGGGCGATGGCCGACCTGATCGTCCGTGAGGCCGAGCACGACGACGGGCTGACCGCGCAACCGCTGGCCGCCGCCCACCTGGAGAACGCGCTGCTCACCTCCCTGCTCACCATGCAGCCCTCCAACTACCGGGAACGGCTGACGGCGCCCCGGCCGCCCGTGCTTCCCAAGGTGGTGCGCCGGGCGCTGGAGTTCATCGAGCAGCACGCCCACCTTCCGATCACCACCGAGGACGTCGCGCGGGCCGTGGCGGTCAGCGGCCGCTCTCTCCAGGAGGGCTTCCGCGTCCACCTGGGCCGCACGCCGATGGCGCAGCTCAGGGAGGTACGGCTGACCAAGGTGCACGAGGAGCTAAGCGCCGGGGATCCGGCCCGTCACACCGTCACGAGCGTCGCCGCCCGCTGGGGCTTCCTCCACCAGGGCCGGTTCGCCGCGCTCTATCGCCAGAGGTACGGCCGGCACCCGTCGGAGACCCTGAGACGCGGCTGAGGCGGATCCCGCGCCAGATGGACGGAACCCGCGCTGAGCGGATGGATCACCGGGCCGCTTCGGCCGTAATTTCGCTGAAACCGCAACTTTCAGCGAAAGGAAACACCCTCATGCGCAGAATCCTCGTCGTCGGTGCCGGTCAGGCGGGTCTGCACCTGGCCATCGGCCTGCTGCGGAACGGCTACGACGTCACCGTGATCTCCAACCGCACCCCGGAGTCGATCCGCGACGGCCGGGTGATGTCGGGCCAGTGCATGTTCGGCACCGCCCGGGCACATGAGCGCGCGCTCGGCCTGGACTGGTGGGCGGACGTCTGCCCGCCCATCGAGGGCATCGAGTTATCCGTCCCGAGCCCCGCGGGTGGCAAGGCCCTCGGCTGGTCGGCCCGGCTGAGGACCCCCGCCCTCTCGGTCGACCAGCGGGTGAAGATGCCGGCCTGGCTGGACGAGGTCGAACGGCTCGGCGGCAAGTTCGTCATCCACGACGCCACTCCGGAGGATCTGGAGACCTACGCGGCCCAGTACGACCTGATCCTGGTCGCCGCGGGGAAGGGGGAGATCGCCTCGCTGTTCGAGCGGGACGCGGCCCGCTCGACGTACAGCACCCCGCAGCGGGCGCTGGCGGTCACCTACGTCCACGGTCTCGCCCCCCGGCCCGAGCACTCCGCGGTCTGCTTCAACCTGCTGCCCGGCGTCGGCGAGTACTTCGTCTTCCCCGCTCTGACGCACAGCGGCCCGTGCGACATCATGGTGTTCGAGGGCGTCCCGGGCGGGCCGATGGACTGCTGGGGCGACGTACGCGGCCCCGCCGAGCACCTGGCGCGCAGCCGCCGGATCCTGGAGAGCTTCTTCCCCTGGGAGGCGGAACGCTGCTCCGAGATCGAGCTCACCGACGCCAACGGGACGCTGACCGGGCGCTTCGCCCCCACCGTGCGCCACCCGGTCGCCGTCCTGCCGTCAGGCGCACCGGTGCTCGGGGTCGCCGACGTGGTGGTGCTCAACGACCCGATCACCGGGCAGGGCAGCAACAACGCCGCCAAGTGTGCCGCCACCTACCTCCAGGCCATCCTGGAGCGCGGCGAGCAGCCCTTCGACGCGGTCTGGATGCGGGAGACCTTCGACCGCTTCTGGGCGCAGGCCCAGCACGTCACCCGCTGGACCAACGCGCTGCTGGCCCCGGCCGAACCGCACCACCTGGCGATCCTGGGCGCCGCCGGCCAGGTGCCGGAGATCGCCTCCCGCTTCGTCAACGGCTTCGACGACCCCGCCGACTACGCCGAGTGGTTCATGGACGCCGACAAGGCGCAGGCCTACCTCGACCGGGTCGCGTCATGAGATCGCTACGCGAGGCGCTGGGGCAGTTCGCCACGGGGGTCGCGGTGGTCACCACCGCGACCGCGGGCGGGGAGCGGGCAGGGGTGACGGTGAACTCCTTCAGCTCGGTCTCGCTCGATCCGCCGCTGGTGCTGTGGTGCCTGTCGGACCGCGCTCCCAGCGCGCCCGTCTTCCTGCGCGCGGGGCGTTTCGCGGTCAACATCCTGGCCGCCGGTCAGGACGAGCTCTCGCGGCGGTTCTCGACGCCGGCGCCGGACAAGTTCGCCGGCGTGGACGTGCAGGCCACCCCCACCGGGCTGCCCATGCTCGCCGGGACCCTGGCCACCTTCTCCTGCCGTACGGTGACCGTTCACGCCGGCGGCGACCACCACATCTTCGTCGGTGAGGTGGAGCACCACCAGCGGTCGGGAGGTGAGCCGCTGCTCTTCCACTCCGGCCGCTACCGCGAGTTCGCCTCCTCCCCGGCATGGTGAGCAGGCACGGCCGGACGGCTCATCGGCCGCGCCTGCTCACCACAGGGCCGAGCCTCGGCTCGGCCCTGTGTCAGGACAACCTGTGTCAGGACAACAGGGTTTCTCCGATCCACCCCTTGGGGTCGCAGCCGGGAGGGACGGCGAAGACGGCGGAGCCGATCGGCGTCGTCCACTCGTTCAGCAGGTCCGCCTCGGCCAGCCGCTGCTGAATCGGGATGAACTGCCGGGCGATGTCGGCCTGGTAGGAGGCGAACAACAGCCCGGTGTCGGCGGTGCCGTCGGAGGAGACGCCCTCGTCGTAGTTGTAGACACGACGGAGGATGCGCGCGCCCGGGTCGGCCACGTGCGCCCGGCGGATGTGGGCGTACTCGGAGATGACCGGCAGTCCGGCGGGGGTGAGGCGCGCGAGGTCCGGTTCGTCGTGCTCGCGCGTGCCGGTGAGCGGGGCGCCGTCGGTCAGGCGCCGGCCGATCGTGAACTCCTTGGCGACGGTGTCGGCGGCGTCCCAGGTCTCCATCTCCGCGCGGATACGCCGCAGGACCAGGGTGGTCCCGCCGCGCAGCCACTCCTGCTCCCCGGCGAACCAGACCGCCCGATCGAAGTCGGGTGTGCCGGCGACGGGGTTGACGGTCCCGTCGAGCTGTCCCATCACGTTGCGCTGGGTGGTGTGGGGCTGCTGGGAGTGCGCGGCCCGCCGGAAGCCGCGCTGGGTCCAGCGGACCTTCGCGAACGACCGGGCGTCCTTGACGATCACCCGCACCGCGTGGGTGACGGTGAGCGGGTCGTCCGCGCAGATCTGGACGAGCAGGTCGCCGCCCGTCCACCGCTCCTTCAGCCGGTCGATGCCGAACGCGGGAAGGGGAGCGACGGACTCCGGCCGCCGGTCGGACGTCCTGGTGGCCGCGAACAGACCCGGTCCGAAGCCGAAGGTGACGGTCAGCCGGGCGGGCAGCACGGCCAGATGGGGCTCGGTGTCGGCGAGAGCGGGCTGCCCCTGGGTGAGGCGCCGGGCGTCGTCGGTGAGCACGCGCATCAGCCGCGCCACGCTCTCCCGGTCCGAGCCCGCCCGCAGGTCGAACGCCACGAACGCGGCGTGCGCCTGCGGAGTCGTCGCGACACCGGCCTGGTGGGCTCCGTAGAACGGCTCCACCGCCGTCGCCCGGGGCGAGTTCGCGTCCGGGCCGGCGGTGCTGTCCGCCGTACGCGTGTCGTCGGCGCCCGCCCGCGCCACGACGGCCCCGCTCGTCGCGGCGGCGGCCACCACGGCGCCGCCCGACAGCAGCGCCCTGCGGCTCAGCCGCGGGCGGCGGAGACGCTCCGCCTCGTCATGCCGCTCACTCATCCCATGCCGCCCATGTCGGCGCCCGGCTGGTAGTTCTCCTTGGCGCCGGCGAAGTCCTTGCCCAGAGCCGTGAACGTGTAGGTGCCGCCCCCCTGCAGCTCCAGCGTGAACGGCACTTCGGACCCTGGCTTGATCTCCGCGGGCACGTCCATGACCATGATGTGGTCGCCGCCGGGCTGCAGGACGTGGGTGCCGTGGGCGGGGACCACGAAACCACCCTTCTTCGGCCGCATCACCATCTTCCCCTTGGACTCCACGACCTCGTGCAACTCCACCATGGGTGCCACGGGAGTGCTGCCGGCGATGACGGTGACGTCCGTATCGGAGTTGTTGACCAGCGTGCCGAAGGCGGCGGTCATCCCCTTCTTGGCGGTCTTGACCCACGGGTCGGTGATGCTGAGCGCGGCTGGGGCGGACGACGGAGAGGCCGCCACCGCCACCGCCGACGACGAGGCCGCCACCGCGGAGGTGGACGGCTCCTCGGAGCCGCAGGCCGCCGTGGCCGTCACTGCGCCCAGGCTGAGAACGACGAGCATGACACGGGAGAACATGAAGATCCCTTCACCCCGGCTGAGCCGGTACTGGTACCGCTGCACTGAACGATTTCGGCGTACGCGAGCGCACGCCGGACGCACCCCGCCACTACGGGGGTGCCGGTCACATCAGAGAGAGCCCGCCGACCAGGTGACGGTCAGGCGGGAACAGTGCGAACGGTGCCAGGAGGGCCGCGCCGGCCCACCGAATGGGCGAGCACGACCGACCGCGCGACCACCCGGCGCTCGATCACCGGGACGACGACCGCGCCGTACGCCGGGTCCGGGGAGACGGCGAGCACGATGCGCAGCCGGACGGCCAGCCGGCGCAGCAGCGCCCAGAGCAGGGCCTCGCCACGCGCCAGCCACGCCGCCGTCAGCGCGACCGCCCAGCCGTGCATGATCAGCATGCCCAGGCCGGGCACCAGCCCGGAGTGGACATGCCCCCCGCTCATCGCGGAGCCGGCGGCGACCGGCTCCAGGGTGTGCGCGAACGAGAACAGCAGGTGGAGCGCCGCCTGCGAGGCCGCCAGGGCCGGCAGGATCACGGCCAGCGACCGCTCACGCCGGGCGAGGGCGTGCGCGGGCAGGAAGGCGATGAGCAGAGCCACGAGAACGGCGGGCGCGGAGACCGACCCGCCGCCGACAGCATGCGCCCCGACCCCGAGCGCCACCGAGACCGCGGCGAACGCGGCGGCCCGTACGGCACGGAAGGGCAGGGTGGCTCTCATGGCGCCGCAATCATCGCACACCGCCTCTCCGCCCCCCAGACCACGCGGCGCAAATCGTAATAATTAGGTCGAATATCTCGGAAGAGCGCGAGCGGTCCATGAGAACGGAGAACCACGGCGAGAACGGAGAACCACGGCGCCCGCCCTCTCGTCCGGCACCGGTGTTCCCCCTCGCGCACCGGCCCGAGCCCGTCTCGAACGAGCGGACGGCGTGGTATTGGGGCTGACCAGCCTTTGTGCGATAGTCGTTTTCATCATGCGCGCCGCACTGCCCCTGCGACTCGCGCGGTCGGCCGCCTTCACGGTCGTCTGCGTGCTCCTCGCCGTAGGCGCGCACGGGTTCGCCGGCGGGGCCGCCCCGACTCTTTCCGCCCTTCTCGTGGGCGGAGCGGTCGTCATGACCACCGCCACGGCGATGGCGGGCCGGGAGCGGTCGCCAGGGGTCGTCATCGGCCTGCTCCTGTCGGCCCAGGCCTTCCTGCACGAACTCCTCGCGTCCCTCTCGCCGTCGGTGGAGACAGCGGCCGTGGCGCACGCGCACCGGCTGGGGGTGGGCGCCGGGATGCTCACCGCGCATGTCACCGCGGCGGTGGTCACGGGGTGGTGGCTGTCTCGGGGCGAGGCGGCGCTGTGGTCGATCCTGCGCAGGATCGGCACCGGAGCGATCCGCTGGCTCCGGACCGTGCTCGCGGTGTTCCACCTCTTCGCCCGCCTACGCCCACGCCCCCGGTTCGCGTCGTACGACCTCGACCGCGAGCCCCGGCGCGGGGCTGTCCTGCGGCACGCCGTCATCCGGCGCGGACCGCCGGTTCTCGTGTTCCTGTGATTCTCTCCGAGCCCTTCTGAGGGGTTCCCTCGCGCGGCCTGCCCGCTCGGACGTCACGCCTGCCCGCGGAAGCGGCTCGCCCCGGCGTCCCGCGGACCGCTCATGCCGGTCCCGTACGGCCCGCGCGCCCGCAGGTATTCACACACGATGACTGGAGATCTCCTGTGACACCGCTGTCCGCCGTCACACGCCGGGCCACGGCCTCCCCGTACGCCTGGAGCCTGTCGTGAAGCGTCCCTCGCTCAGAGCGGTCTTCCTGTTCGGCGTCTCGTGCCTCTTCGCGGTGGTTCTCGCCACACCCGCGTCCGCGCACGACAGCCTGAAGAAGAGCACACCCGCCGCGAACGCCGTCGTCTCCGGGCTCGACGAGATCGAGCTGGAGTTCAGCGCGCATGTCAGCTTTCCCGTGGTCGTCCTGCACGACGCGACCGGACGCCGCTTCGAGTCGGGAACTCCACGCGTCACCGACTCCACGGTGACGGAAGCGGTCGCAGGTCCGCTTCCCCCGGGCGGCTACACCATCGCCTGGCGGGTCGTCTCCTCCGACGGCCACCCCATCCAAGGGGAGATACCGTTCGTCGTCCGGTCGTCTTCGGTGGCGTCGGCCGGAGGTACGGCGCCGGCCGCCACCCCGGCGGCCGGAGCGGACCGCCCGGATCAGGCGACCGGCACACCGGGCTGGATCTGGGCGGCCGTGGTCACGGTCGCGGTTCTCGGAGCGGCCGCCGTCCTGGTGGCGCGGGGCAGAAGACCATCGACGGCCACAGGTAACTCGGAGGACCGCCCATCGGGTCACGAGAACGGTGAGGGCGAGTGACAGGGAAAACGGCCAGAGCGTTTCTGCTCCTCGGCGTTCTGTGCGCCGTCCTGGGAGTGATCGCCGCACCGGCGCTGGCACACGACACCCTGCGATCGAGCACACCCGTCAGCAACGCCGTGGTCTCCAGCCTCGACCTCGTCGAGTTGGAGTTCAACAGCAACGTGCGTTATCCCGTGGTGCTCCTGCACGACGCGGCCGGGCAGCGCCTTCCGTCCGGCACCCCTCGGACCCGCGGGTCCAAGGTGACCGTGGACGTCGCCGAGCCGCTTCCCTCCGGGAGCTACACCGTCGCCTGGCGCGTCGTCGCCGCCGATGGCAGCCCCATCGAAGGAGAGATCCCGTTCACCGTGCGGTCGTCGACGGCTCCGCTGCCGAGCGCCTCGGCATCCAGCATCCCAGCGTCCAGCATCCCAGCGTCCAGCATCCCCGTGTCCAGCATCCCCGTGTCCAGCCCGGCGCCGTCGCGTACGCCCGTGAGCGCGACCGGCGGGACGGACGAGCAGGGCGGCCTCCCCGGCTGGACCTGGGCAGCTCTGGCAGGACCGGTACTCGTCGGAACCGGGGCACTACTGATGTGGCGGAGGAGGAAACCCGCCGATAGGGGCACCTCGCCCTGAGCCGCCTCGGCTTCGGCGGGCATCAGGGCGACGCGTCAATCGGCGCCGAGAGCCACAGAGGCGATCTCCCGCGTGTATCCCTTCAATGCGGCCAGCCGGACCGGCCTGGACGGGCCGGAAAGGTCCCACAGGGCGGAGACCGACGGGCGCATCCGCATGGCGGGCTCCGGCCAGGTCATTCATCTCAGCCTCCGGTCCATCCGGATCACAACGGCGGGTATCCAGGTCGGACAACCCTGGACCAGCGCCTAACCGAGGGCCGGCGGGTACTCGGCCGGACGGCGTCCCCAGGCCGAGATCAGCGGCGCGAGTGTCAGGTCGAGTTCGCCCGCCTGGATGGCGGCCAGGTGCGCGTCGATCTCGGCGTCGTCGGCCAGACCGGCCGCGAGCAGCTCGCCGCGCACGTGCCGGATGGTCGCCGCCTCCAGCCGGTCACAGGCCGGCCCGCCGACCGGGAAGGAGCCCGACGCGGCGACATCGACCAGGCCGGCTTCGCGCAGTGCCCGCGGCAGCGTCCGTCCGTAGCGCAGGTCCGCGCCGCGACGCGCCAGCAGCTCCCGGACCGCGTCGCGCAGCCGGTTGGCCCGCCGCTGCGCCGGGCCGCTGTCGTCCAGGCATGCCAGTGGCTGCAGAGCGGTGTCGGCGTCCTCGACCAGCAGCCAGCCGCCGGGCCGCAGCGCCGCCGCCATCGTGGCCAGCGCCCGAGCCCGGTCGGGCACATGGACCAGCACGAGCCGGGCGTGCACCAGATCGAACGTCCCCGGCTCCGGGGGCGGATCAGCGGCGACGTCGTGCCGACGCACCTCGTACCCGCCGCCTGCCTCCAGCCACGACGGGTCGATGTCCGTGGCCAGCACGTATCCGGTCGGACCGACGGCCGCCGCGAGCGCCTCCGGGACACTGCGGCCGCCGGCCCCTACCTCCCAGCAGCGCGAGCCGGCCCCGACCCCCAGCCGATCGAAGTGCCCCCGCGTCACACCGTCGAACAGCTCGGCCAGCCAGACGAATCGCTCGCCCGCCTCGGTGCGCGCGTTGTCCAGCAGGTACCCGCGGGCGGGCTCTCCGCCGAGCGCGGGAGTCCCGCCGGTCGGATCCGGGGGGTCACCGATGTGCGGCGGGCGGGGCGAGGAAGTCATCACTACATGGTCATCTCCCCAGACCGCCGGCGCCACGACGACGGGAGAGGGATATGTCACACAGCTGACGGACCCCGCACGTCCGACAGGACGGTTCTGCACCGTGACGTCCCGGGGAACCCGGCGGCGACTGGGCGGGCCGACGAGGATGCTCTCGCCGGCCCGCCCGGCCGCTCGTGGCGGGCCGGCGAGGTTGATCTCGCCGGCCCCGGTTCAGTAGCCGGAATGCGCCGTGGCCGGTCGGGTCAGGCGCACTTGATGGCGGTGTAGGAGGGGTTGTAGGTCGAGGTGACCTGCCGGCCATCGATCGTCGCGGTCGCCGTCACGGTCGCCGTGCCCGTGGCGATCTGGCCGGCCCTGGTGTTGAAGGACTGGTAGGCCTGCTTGCCTTGGGCAACGTCGGCCACGGCCTTCGAACCGTAGGGGGTGGTCAGCGTCACGTTCACCGGCACGGCGGCGTCGTTGACCGCGGTCACGGCCACGTACGCCGTGGTGCCCACGCAGCGGGCGGTGGCGGTCACGGTCAGCGCGAGCTCCGGAGCGCCCGGCACCGTGAACGACGCCGTGCCTTCCGACGCCTTCAGGTAGTCGAAGCCGAGGTAATCGGCCTTGACCGTCCGGGTGCCCGCGGGCAGACCCGCCGGCAGCGTGACCGTGGCCGCGCCGTCCTCCAGGTGGGCGAGCTTCGACCACGAGCCGACGCTGAACCGCACCTGACCGCCGGTCTCGAACCCGTCGGCCGCCTTGACCGTGGCGGTGGCCGTGGTCGTCTGGGCTCCGCTCGCGTACGGCTCGACAGCCACCTCGGTGGTGGTCGCGACGTCGCTGTTCGGGATCTTGCGGATGTCGTTCCACTCGCGGAGGGTGAGCGGGATCACGGTGCCGTGACGTGGACGGACGACGCCCGCGTTGGTCATCGTGATCGCCTTGGCGTTCCAGGTCGGAGCCTCGATGTTCTCGTGGCACGCGGCCTGGTATCCACCGCCGTTCGTGTACCGGTCACCCCAGAGGTAGAACTGGCCGGGGCAGGAGGTGTCACCAGGGTTGGCCTTGAAGATGATCGGCCCCTCGTACCCCTGGTTGGCGACCCACGTCGTGCGTCCCAGAGCCGGAGCCAGCAACGTCCAGTTGTTGATGTTGCTGTCCAGGAAGTCGGTGTGCTTCTCCGAGAAGATGTCCGAGCCCTGGTTGCCGGCCTCGTTCTTGGTCACGCGGTAGTAGTGGTCACCGACCCGGATCGCGGTCGTGTCGATCCGCGACAGCGGGGCCGGGTTCTGCCAGACCTTGGGAGCGGAGAACGTCTGGAAGTCGCGCGTCGTGGTGTACCACATCTGCGCGTTCCCCTGACCGGTGCGGTTCACGGGGTCGTTCCACATCGACTGCGCCCAGAACACGGCGTAGGCGCCTATCTCCTCGACCCACAGCGACTCGGGCGCGAAGGCGTTGCCCGCGTTGTCGGGCGCGACCTTCACGTGCCGCTGAGGAGTCCAGTTCACCAGGTCGTGCGACTCGAACACCTCGATGTACTGGGTGTCGTTGATGGCGTATCCGCCCTGGTCGTACCAGTTCAGGTCGGTGGCGATCATGTAGAACGTGTCGCCGTCGGGTGAGCGGACGATGTGCGGGTCCCGAAGGCCCTGGTCGCCCAGCTGGGAGATGAGCGACGGCCGGCCTCCGGTCAGACCGGTCCAGTCCAGAGCGGTGTTCCCGTTGGACGTCGCGAACATGATCTGCTCGCCGTCGGCGAGGTTCTCGCCCTTGAAGTATCCCAGGAAGTACCGCTCGTACTCCTCGGAACGGGGCTTGGCGGTGATGGTCACCGGGAACGACTTCGTCTTCGAGGCCGAACCCTTGGTGATGGTCGCCGTCAGGACGGCGTCGACATCCGCATGGCCGAAGGCCGGGCGGGTCACCTTACCCGTCGGGGTGACGGCGTCGGTGGTCGATTTCCAGGTGATCGTGGATCCGAACCCGCCGGTGGCAGGGAGGTCGATGTTTCCGCGCACGGCGTCGGTGGCGTGCAGGGTCAGGTCGAACGTGTCACGGTCGACCGCCTGCGCGTCGTCGAACTCGGCCTTCACCACAACGGGGATCTCCCGTGTGGTGACCTCCTGGGCGCCCTTGCGGACAGTCGCCGTGAGCGTGGCCGTCGCGTCGGGCTGCCCCTTCGCGGGCCGGGTGATCCTGCCGGTCACCGCGACCTTGCGTGCGCTGGGGACGGCCGGCGGCGTGTAGACCGCGACGACCGACGGGTCCGAACTCGTCCACGTGATGGTCGAGCCCGCTACGGAGCCCACCTTGGGCAGAACGATGTCGCGTACGATCGCACTGGTCAGGCCGAGGTCGATGGCGGCGGCATCGGCGTGAACGCCGGTGGAGACGGTCTCTTTCGCCAGGGCGAGTGTCTCGTCGACACTCACGGCCCGGTCGTAGACCCGGAAGTCCCGGATCGTTCCGCGGAACGAGTAGTGCCCCGACGTCTGCGAGCGAGCGAGGAAGTTGCAGTTGGTCCCCGCGGCGTTCACCGACGGCGGTGTGGTCAGGTTCGTCGACGTCGCGTGCTGCACGCCGTCGAGGTAGAGCGTGCCGGTCCAGCTCGTGCCGTTCGCGTTCAGCGACTGGGTGTAGGTGACGTGCGTCCACGCTCCCTCGGGCATGCGGACCCGGGTCTGCTGGAGGTTCGCCGAACCCACCGCGACGCGGAACCGCTGGGTGTTCGACGCGAAGATGGAGCCCTGGGCGCCGGTGTCGGCGTCGCACGAGCCGGACTTCGCGCCGAAGCCCCACATCTGGTGCTCGCCGACGTTCGCCGGGTCGATCCACACGTCATAGTCGACGGTGAGGTTCGACATGCCGGCGGTGATGTTGCTCGGCAGCCTCACGTACGCACCGTCGAGGGCGTTCTCATAGGAGTCGGGGTTGAACCTGACTCCATCGCCGGTCAAGGTCGCCTTGCCCGGATTCACGAGCGTGGCGTTCGCCGCCGAGCCCGCGCTACCCGAGTTGACCAGCGTCGTCCCACCGGTCTCGTCGAGGGCGAAGTGGTGCACCAGGCCCTCGTTGAGCTGCTCCTCGGCAGCCTGCGAGGGCGTCGCTGCGAACGAGACCGAGAGAAGCGCACCCAGGGCCAGGCCCGCGACACCCCTGCCCTTGCTACTCAGCCTGTGGCGTGGCCTTTGCTGTCGCGATCTCAATTGTTCCTCCTTGATCCGGTCGCCGTGAACCCGTGGGGCACGGCCCCGTTCGTGGCGGGGCCGACCGCATCCGCGGAAGAGGCGAAGCCGGAAAGGGTGGTCAGCGTGCCGGCGAGGCCCGGCGTGGTCAGGCCTCGTTGAGCGTTCCGACGAGACGGGGGCAGCACAGACAAAGGTTCACCTCGCTGTGAGATGCGGGGGGTGGGGTGAGCTGGGGGGAAGGGGGCTATATGTCACGGGTGTCCGGGTCTTGAATGCAGACACTAACCTCCAGCCCCAGCGAAAGATAGCGCTAACATGAGTAAACTTTGTCAGTCGACCGATGAAAGCCGCGCACGACCTCGATAACGACCTCGTCCTCGTCAGCACTCAGCAGGTGCCGAAGCGACCAGGGTTTCCGTGTCCCATGGGTTCTTGTCGAGGTCATCCAGTCAGGCCGTCGACACCGGGGAGGGGGCGAGGGGGAGCTGAACGACGAAGCGTGCCCCGCCACTGGGAGAGGGTTCGACCCACACGGATCCGTTGTGGGTCTTGACCGTCGACCCGCACGCTGTTCCTGGCGTGGCGCTAGGCTCTGGTCGTACTCGTCCTTGATGTTGATCCGGCGAGGTCGTCCGAGATCCCGCCGACCCGACGCAGCAGCCGGCAGACGACGATCACGCCGCACTGCCCTTCCCACAACCAAACAGCCTTCTGACCAGAGAAAACAGTGGCTCATCAGGTTTGGGAATATCCGCGGCCACAACCCGGCCGGTTCCCCTGCGACTGTGGTCGCCGGGCACGGAGTTGCTTCGCACCTGGCGCTCCGCTGGGGAACCTGCCACTGCTCATGCGAGGCAGTTGAGGGGCAGGAAGGGTGGTGCGAGGGAACGGCAGGCGGGATCCTGGCATGGGCGACGAAGTCCCGTCGGGTGTTCCACAAGCCGACGAGGGACTCGCGTCACAGGAATTGTTCTCGCTGGTAGAACCCGACACCACCAGTGTCGAAGGTGGCGTGGATTCCGGTTCTCCCGCTTCGGCCGATGCGCATCGGGGGCGGAGCGAGTTGTCTTCAAAAGCTGGAACAGCCGAGGGGGTTGTCCCGTGAGCGTTCCGAGAACAGCAGGGTCCAACAAGGTGGTGCTGGCCACCTACGACAGCTACGACGCGGCCCAGCACGCGGTGGACGTCCTGGCCCGCCACGACTTCCCGATCGCGCACGTCACCATCGTGGGCTGCGATCTGCGGTGGGAGGAGAAAGTGCTCGGGCGATGGGGCCTCGGCAGGGCGCTCGTCACCGGCGCGGGTACCGGCGGCTGGATCGGTCTTCTCATCGGCCTGATATTCGCGATCTTCAGCCCGTGGGCCGGATGGGCCATCAGCTCCTCGATCGTACTCGGGCTGATCTTCGGCCTCGTCTGGGGTGCGATCAGTCACGTGGTGCAGCACCGGGCGTTCGCCTCGATGCCCGCGGTCGTCGCCGACCACTACGACATCCTCGTGGACCCCGGATTCGCCGACGAGGCCCGGCGAGTGCTCACCGACGCTCGTGAGGCCGCTGCGCTCAGGTGAGCGCCAGGAAGGGGATGAGGACATGGCCAAGGCGGTGGGCATCGACCTCGGCACGACGAACTCGGTCATCGCGACCACCGAGGACGCGCATCCGACGGTCGTCCCGAACGCCGAGGGGTCGCGCACGACTCCCTCGGTGGTGGCCTTCACGGATCAGGGCGAGGTGCTGGTGGGCCAGATGGCCAGACGCCAGGCGATCCTCAACCCGAAGGGCACGATCTATTCGGCCAAGCGCTTCATCGGGCGCAAGTTCGACGAGGTGCAGAGCGAGATCAAGGCGGTCTCGTTCGACGTCGTGCCGGGCCCGGACGGCGCCGTGCGGTTCAAGGTGCGCGACAAGCTGTACGCGCCGGAGGAGATCTCCGCCTTCGTGCTGCGCAAACTGACCTCGGACGCCGGGAAGTTCCTGGGGGAGAAGGTCAACGAGGCCGTCATCACGGTGCCCGCCTACTTCAACGACGCGCAGCGGCAGGCCACCAAGGACGCCGGCAAGATCGCCGGCCTGGAGGTCCTGCGGATCATCAACGAGCCGACGGCGGCGGCCCTGGCGTACGGACTGGACAAGAAGGGCAACGAGACCGTTCTCGTGTTCGACCTGGGCGGGGGCACGTTCGACGTCAGCGTCCTCGACATCGGCGAGGGCGTCATCGAGGTCCGCGCCACCTCGGGCGACACTCACCTGGGCGGCGACGACTTCGACCGGCGCATCGTCGACCACCTGGCCGACGAGTTCCACCAGCAGCAGGGCATCGACCTGCGGCGCGATCCGCAGGCCCTCCAGCGGCTGTTCGAGGCCGCGGAGAAGGCCAAGGTGGAGCTGTCGGCGGTCACCCAGACACAGGTCAGCCTGCCGTTCATCACGGCCGACGCGACCGGCCCCAAGCACCTGAACACGACACTCATGCGCTCGACCTTCGAGCAGATCACCCACGACCTGCTCGAACGCTGCCGTGGCCCGGTGGAGCAGGCCATGGCCGACGCGAAACTCACGACGAACGACCTCGACGAGGTGATCCTCGTCGGCGGCTCCACCCGCACGCCGGCCGTGCAGCAACTCGTGCGGCGGCTGACGGGCAAGGAACCGAACATGACGGTCAACCCGGACGAGGTCGTGTCCGTCGGCGCGGCCGTCCAGGCCGCCATCATCAAGGGCGAGCTGAAGGACGTCGTGCTGCTCGACGTCACTCCCCTGTCGCTCGGCGTCGAGACGCTCGGCGGCGTGATGACGAAGGTCATTGACAGGAACACCACGATCCCGGCCCGTCGCACGGAGACGTTCAGCACGGCGGACGACAACCAGTCGGCCGTGGACGTGGTCATCCTGCAGGGCGAGCGCGAGCGGGCCGCCGACAACCGGGTGCTCGGCCGGTTCCGGCTGGAGAACATCCGGCCCGCGCCGCGCGGGGTGCCGCAGATCGAGGTCACCACCGACATCGACGCCAACGGCATCCTGAACGTCTCCGCCAAGGACAAGGACACCGGTGCCGAGCAGCGGATCACGATCAGCGAGAGCTCCAACCTGGACAAGAGCGAGATCGACCGGATGGTCGCCGACGCGGAGCGGCACCGCACCGAGGACGCGCGGCTTCGCGCCACGATCGACGCGCGCAACGAGCTGGACTCGGTCGCCCACCAGGTGGAACGCCGGCTGTCGGAGCTGGGCGAGGCCGTCCCGGTGCACGAGAAGGCGCGGGCCGAGCAGCTGATCATGGAAGCGCGTCAGGCGATCAAGGAGGAGGTGCCCGTCGACCGGCTGCGCGGCCTGACCGCGGAGCTGCAGCAGGTCTACCACGGCCTCGGCGTGGCGGCGTCCGCCGCCCAGGCCCAGACCCAGGGGCCGGCTCAGACCGGGCCCGGCCAGGCCGCCGCCGGCCCCTCGGACGAGGACGTCATCGACGCCGAGTTCACCAGCTCCGAATAGCCCGTGACATGACCGAGCGGAATGAGACACCACCTCCGGAGCCCCGGCAGGCCGTCGAGGAATCCGTTGCGGAGAAGCTCGCCGAGCTGGAGGACCGGTGGCTGCGGGCCGTCGCCGAGGTCGACAACCTCCGCAAGCGTGCCGCGCGCGACTTGGCCCGGCAGCGGATCGACGAGCGCACGCGCGTCGCGGCGGAGTGGCTGCCGGTGATCGACAACCTCGAACTCGCGCTCAAGCACGCGGACGCCGACGCCGACGCGGTGATCGAGGGGGTCCGGGCCGTCCGCGACCAAGCGGTCGGCGTGCTCGCACGCCTCGGCTTCCCGCGCAGGGACGACGTGGGTACGCGGTTCGACCCCGCCAGGCACGAGGCGGTCAGCACGGTCGCCGTCCCGGACGCCGACCCCGGCACCGTCGTCGAGGTCGTACGGCCCGGCTACGGCGACGGCGCGCTGCAACTACGCCCGGCCTCCGTCGTCGTCTCCACGAAAGCCGACGAGTGATGGCGGATCGCGACTTCTACGAGATCCTGGGCGTGCCGAGAACGGCGGACCAGGACGACATCCAGCGGGCCTACCGGAAGCTGGCCCGCACCTACCATCCCGACGTCAACAAGTCCCCCGACGCCGAGGACCGCTTCAAAGAGGTCTCAGAGGCGTACGAGGTGCTGTCGGACCCCGGGACGCGGCGGCGGTACGACGCGTTCGGGCCGGACTTCCGCCGCGTACCCGAAGGCGTCGACCCGGCGACGTACGCCCGCGCCCGCGCCGGAGCGGGAGCCGGCGCGGGGCCGGGCTGGGCGGGGCCGGGGCCCGGCTGGGCGCGCGGACCGGGCGGGGAGGAGATCCACTTCACCACCGGCGAGGGCTTCGAGGGCGTCGACCTCGAAGATCTGCTCGGCGGCGTCTTCGGCAGGCGCAGGCGCGGCGCGACCGGCCGCGGCTGGGGCCCGGTGCCCGGCGCCGACCAGGAGGCCGAGCTGCCGCTCACGGTCGAGGAGGCCTACCGCGGCGGCCGGCGGACCATCACGATCCCCGGCCCGGACGGCGGGCGGACCCTCCAGGTGAACATTCCCCCCGGCGTGACCGACGGCCGGCGGATCCGGCTCGCGGGCCAGGGCGGCGCGGGCGGCGACGGCGCCAGGGCGGGCGACCTCTACCTGATCGCGCGGATCGCCGACCACCCCCGCTACCGCCTGGAGGGGCGCGACATCCACGTCCGCCTCCCGCTGACGCCGTCGGAGGCCGCGCTGGGGGCGACCGTCGCGGTCGACACGCCCGGCGGGGAGGCGAAGGTCAAGGTGCCGCCGGGCACGTCGTCCGGGCGCCGCCTGCGTCTGCGCGGACAGGGCATGCCGAACCCGCGCGGCCGGCCCGGAGACCTGCTGGCCGAGGTCCAGATCATGGTGCCGCCCACGCTCGGCGACGAGGAGCGCCGTCTGTACGAGCAACTGGCCAGGATCTCGGCGTTCAACCCGAGGAGCCCGTCATGACGTATCCGCTCATCCGGCTCGCCCACCTGGACCTGGAGTCCTTCTCCCGGGCTACGGGACTGCACCCCGAACTGGTGCGCCGCCTGGTGGCGCTGGGGCTGATCGACGCCTGGAGGGACTCCTCGGGCGGCCTGTGCTTCCCGCCCGCCCAGGTTGTCGCCGCGGGCCGCCTTCAGCGCCTGCACGCGGGGCTCGCCGTCAACTACGCCTCCCTCGGCCTCGTGACGGACCTCCTGGACCGCATCGCGGAGCTGGAAGCGGCTCTGCGTACCCGTACGAGAAGGACCGGAGACAGATCGTGGACCTGAACCGCCTGACGCAGAAGTCGCAGGAGGCCCTGCACGACGCCCAGACCGCGGCGATCCGCTTCGGACACACCGAGGTCGACGGGGAGCACCTGCTGCTGGCGCTGGTCCGGCAGCCCGACGGGCTTATCCCGCGCCTGCTGTCCACCGCCGGCGCCGACCCGGACAAGCTCCGGCTCGAACTGGAGCACGAGCTGGAGCGGCGGCCCCGCACCACCGGTCCCGGCGCCGCCCCCGGCCAGGTCTACGTCACCCAACGCCTGTCGCGGCTGCTCGACGCCGCCGAGCGGGAGGCCGGCCGGCTGAAGGACGAGTACGTGTCGGTCGAGCACCTGCTGATGGCGCTGCTGGACGAGGGCGTCGACAGCGCGGCGGGCCGGCTGCTCAAGGGACACGGGCTGACCCGTGAGCGCTTCCTGCAGGTCCTGACGCAGACACGCGGGAACCAGCGGGTGACCTCCGCCAATCCGGAGGTCGCGTACGAGGCGCTGGAGAAGTACGGGCGCGACCTCGTCACCGCGGCGCGCGCGGACAAGCTCGACCCGGTCATCGGGCGGGACGGCGAGATCCGCCGGGTCGTCCAGATCCTGTCCCGCAAGAGCAAGAACAACCCGGTCCTGATCGGCGACCCGGGCGTGGGCAAGACGGCGATCGTGGAGGGCCTCGCGCAGCGCATCGCGCGCGGCGACGTGCCGGAGGGCCTGAAGGACAAGACGATCTTCAGCCTGGACATGGGCGCGCTGGTCGCCGGGGCGAAGTACCGCGGCGAGTTCGAGGAGCGCCTGAAGGCCGTGCTCACGGAGGTGACGGCGTCCGAGGGGCGCATCCTGCTGTTCGTCGACGAGGTGCACACGGTGGTCGGCGCGGGCGCCGCCGAGGGGGCGATGGACGCCGGCAACATGCTCAAGCCGATGCTGGCCCGCGGCGAGCTGCACATGATCGGCGCGACGACCGTGGCGGAGTATCGCAAGCACATCGAGAAGGACGCCGCGCTGGAGCGCCGCTTCCAGCCCGTCTTCGTCGACGAGCCGTCGGTCGAGGACTCCATCTCCATTCTGCGCGGGCTGCGCGAGCGGCTCGAGGTCTTCCACGGCGTGAAGATCCAGGACGGCGCGATCGTCGCCGCGGTCGTGCTGAGCCACCGCTACATCTCCGATCGCTTCCTCCCCGACAAGGCGATCGACCTCGTCGACGAGGCGTGCGCCATGCTCCGTACGGAGATCGACTCGATGCCCTCCGAGCTGGACGAGCTGACCCGCCGGGTGACGCGGCTGGAGATCGAGGAGGCGGCACTCGCCAAGGAGGACGACCCGGCGAGCCGGGAGCGCCTGGAGGCGCTGCGCAGGGAGCTGGCCGACCTGCGGGCCGAGGCCGACGCCATGCGGGCCCAGTGGGAGGCCGAGCGGCACGCCCTGCGCAAGGTGCAGCAGCTGCGCGAGGAGATCGAGAGCGTACGCCGGGAGGCCGAGCAGGCCGAGCGCATGTACGACCTGAACCGCGCGGCCGAGCTGCGACACGGCAGGCTTCCCGAACTGGAGCGCAGGCTGCGTGCCGCGGAGGAACAACTGGAGAGCAAGCAGGGCGGGCACCGGCTGCTGCGCCAGGTGGTGACCGAGGAGGAGATCGCCGACATCGTGTCGCGGTGGACCGGCATCCCGATCAGCCGACTGCAGGAGGGCGAGCGGGAGAAGCTGCTACGGCTCGACGAGATCCTCCAGCAGCGGGTGATCGGCCAGGACGAGGCCGTGCGGGCGGTCGCCGACGCCATCATCCGGGCGCGCTCGGGCATCAAGGACCCCCGCCGCCCGATCGGGTCGTTCATCTTCCTCGGGCCGACCGGAGTCGGCAAGACCGAGCTGGCCAAGACGCTGGCCGAGGCGTTGTTCGACACCGAGGAGAACATCGTCCGCGTCGACATGAGCGAATACCAGGAACGCCACACCGTCAGCCGCCTCGTCGGCGCCCCGCCCGGGTACGTCGGCTACGAGGAGGGCGGCCAGCTCACCGAGGCCGTGCGGCGCAAGCCCTACTCCGTGGTGCTCTTCGACGAGATCGAGAAGGCGCACACGGACGTGTTCAACACCCTGCTGCAGGTGCTGGACGACGGGCGGCTCACCGACGCCCAGGGGCGCACGGTCGACTTCCGCAACACCGTGATCATCATGACGTCCAACATCGGCTCGCACTACCTCAGCGAGAAGGCGGCGCCGTCGGGCGAGATCGACCCGGAGGTGCGCGAGATGGTCATGGCGGAGCTGCGCGCCCGCTTCCGTCCCGAGTTCCTCAACCGCATCGACGACATCGTGCTGTTCAAGCCGCTCACCGAGGCCGAGATCGAGCAGATCGTCACGCTGATGTTCGACGACATCAGAGCGCGGCTCGCCGAGCGCAGGATGACGCTCGAGATCACCCCGGAGGCGGTCCGCCACATCGCCGAGCGCGGGTTCGACCCGATCTACGGAGCCCGCCCGCTGCGGCGTTACATCGCCCGCGAGGTGGAGACCCGGGTCGCGCGGGCTCTGATCGCCGGCGACGTCCGCGACGGCGCGACCATCCGGGTGGAACTGTCCGGCGGCGAGATCGTGGTCACGTACGAGAACCCGGAGGGCTGACCGATGCCGCCGAAGGTCGTGGAGTCGAGGCGGCGCGAGTTCTTCCAGAAGCGAGGACATCATGAAGGCAGTCGTATACGAGGGACCCCGGCAGGTCGGCGTCAGGAACGTGCCGGACGCGCGGACAGAGATGCCCACCGATGTCCTGGTCCGTGTCACCACGACCAACATCTGCGGGTCGGACCTGCACATGTACGAAGGCCGGACCGACCTGGAGCCGGGCCGTGTCCTCGGCCACGAGAACCTCGGCGAGGTGGTCGAGGTGGGGCCGGGAGTGGTACGCGTCCGCGTCGGCGACATGGTCTGCGTGCCGTTCAACGTCGCGTGCGGCTTCTGCGCCAACTGCGAGAGAGGCCTGACCGCCTTCTGCCTCACCACCAACCCGGAGCCCGGGGTGGACGGGGCCGCTTACGGCTTCGCGGACATGGGCCCGTACAACGGCGGCCAGGCCGAGCTGCTGCGCGTGCCGTTCGGTGACTTCAACTGCCTGGTCCTGCCGGACGACGCGCGGGAGAGGCAGAGCGACTACGTCATGCTGGCCGACATCTGGCCCACCGGCTGGCATGCGACCCAGCTCGCCTGTGTGCAGGCCGGCGACTCGGTCGTGATCTACGGGGCGGGGCCGGTCGGCCTGATGGCCGCCTACTCCGCGACGTTCAAGAGCGCGGGCATGGTGATGGCCGTGGACCGCCACCCGGACCGGCTGGCCAAGGCCGAGGAGATCGGGGCGATCCCGATCGACGACTCCAAGACGTCGCCGGTCGACCGGATCATGGAGCTCACGCACGGCAGGGGCGCCGACCGGGGCTGCGAGTGCGTGGGCTACCAGGCACACGACCCGCAGGGGCATGAGCATCCCAACATGACGCTGAACAACCTCGTCAAGTCGGTGAGGTTCGCCGGGACGATCGGGGTCGTGGGCGTGTTCATCCCCACGGATCCCGGCAGCCCCGACGACCTCTACAAGCAGGGCGAGATCGCCTTCGACTACGGGATGTTCTGGTTCAAGGGCCAGACCATGGGCAACGGCCAGTGCAACGTCAAGAACTACAACCGGCAGCTCTGCACCCTCATCCACGAGGGGAAGGCCCGGCCGTCGTGGGTCGTCTCACACGAGCTGGATCTGGACGACGCGCCCGGCGGCTACGAGCACTTCGACCGGAGGGATCCCGGCTGGACCAAGGTCGTCCTGCATCCCGCCGGCACCGGCTGACCCTCCCGTGGCGGCCGCGGGCCTCCCGGTCGGACCGCTCTGACAATGAGGAGGACGCGCTTCGTCTTCGACGTGCGGCTGTGGTCCCCGCCGCTCAGACCCGGCGGCAGAGAAACAGGAAGGCGGTGCCTGGTCTGTCGGCGAACCGTGGGGCGGGCAGGCCGATGGCGGCGAGGGCGCGGCCGGTGAGCCGCACCTGGCTCGACGCCCAGTCGGGATGACGGTCGAGCGGTCCGGACACCTCACCGGGGATGACCTCGACGACGTACTCGGCGTCGGGGTCGAGCCCGGGCAGTCGCATCGGCGCTGTCCGCTCCGCGACGCCGGTCTCCAGCTGCACATAGGAGTACACGGCCCGGCTCCGGTCGAGGGCCACGATGCCGTGGACCCATGCGGCGGGGTCGGGGTGGTCGGCCCGCACCACCTCGCCGGTGTGCAGCAGTGGGCGCAGTTCCTTGTACAGGGCGATCCATTCGGCCAGCGCGGCCCGCTCGGCGGGGGCCCATGCGGTGATGTCGGCCTCGATCCCGGCATGTCCGAACAAAGCGGTGGCAGCCCGGAAACCGAGCGTGGTGACGCGCCCGGTGATGTGGGAGGGGGACGAGCCGACGTGTGAGCCGATCAGCTCGTACGGCAGCAGCAGGCTGGTCCACCGCTGGATGTGCTGGCGTTCGACGGGGTCGATGTTGTCCGAACCCCAGACACGGTCGGTGCGCTCCAGAATGCCGAGATCGGCCCGGGCGCCACCGGAGGAGCACGACTCGATTTCCAGGGCGGGGAACCGGGCGCGCAGGTCGTCCAGCAGCCGGTAGACGGCCTCGGTCTGCGCATGAGTACCGGGCACGCCTTCGTGCACGGGCTCGGCCAGGTCGCGGTTGTGATCCCACTTGATGTAGTCGATGCCGTACTCGGCCACCATGCTGCTGATCCGTTCCAGCAGGTAGGCGTACACCTCGGGATGTGCCAGGTCCAGAGTGTGCTGGCTGCGCCGGGGTAGCGGCCACCGCTGCGGGTCGGCCAGCAGCCAGTCCGGATGGGCACGAACCAGATCGGAGTCGAGGTTGGCCATCTCGGGTTCGAACCACAGCCCGAACTGCATGCCGTGCTCGCGCACCCGCCCGACCAGTTTGTGCAGGCCGCCGGGCCAGACGGTCTCGTCCACGTACCAGTCGCCCAGGCCCGCGTCGTCGCTCCTGCGGTGCCGGAACCAGCCGTCGTCGACGACGAACCGCTCGGCACCCACCTCCGCCGCGGCGTCGGCGAGCGCGAGCAGGCGGTCCTCGCGGTGGTCGAAGTAGACCGCCTCCCAGGTGTTCATCGTCACCGGTCGCGCCGATCCCGGATGGGTCGCCCGGGCGCGCAGCATGGCGTGGAACCGTCGGCTCAACCCGTCCAGACCGGCGTCGGAGGCCGCGAAGTACACCCACGGCGTGCTGTACGACTCCCCCTGGCCGAGCCGTACCTCGCCGGGTTCGAGCAGCTCGCCGGCGGCGAGCACGGTGTCCCCCTCCGGGAGCCGCTCGACGTACTGGACGTGGTTGCCGCTCCAGGCGATGTGCACCCCCCACACTTCGCCGGTCCGGAACCCGAACCCCGGAGTGCCGACGACGAGCGGGCCGGCGTCGAACCAGGTCCGGCCACGGCGGTTCTCCCGTGACCAGGCGCCCTGGCGCAGCGGCGCCCGCTGCGGGGACCGCTCCCTGGCCCAGCGGCCGGCGAAGTCGAGCACCTCGCCGGCCTGCGCGGGCAGCGGCATCAGGCAGGCCAGGCGGTCCAGCGTGTACGGCGAGGCGGCGGTGTTGACGAGCGTGTGCCGCATCCGTAGCACACCCTGAGGCGTCAGCTCGATCTCAGTCGTCAGGCCCAGGCCACAGTCGGGGTCCTCGGCACGCGCCTCGACACGGCTTCCGTTCACGGTGACGGCCTCGGCCAGCGTGAAACGGGACGGACGCCAACCGCTGTCGTGACGCCCGGACAGCACCGGCCGGCCGAACCAGCCGTCGCCTTGGCTGGGCACCACATCCTGGCCGGGCACCGGCGGAAGCCCGGTGAGCGGTCCCGGGCAGACACCCCAGTGCGACACCCGCGGCGGGCGCGGGCCGGCGAGGTCGAGGACGACGCCGACGCCGTCCGCGGACAAAGCGATCACCAAAGCTCCAAGCCAGGGGTGCCGGGTAGGCCGGCGGGTGGGTGGGGTGACGCGCTCCTCATGCGGTGCTCGCCGGTGCGGTGGTCCCTCGGGGGATGAGCGTGGCGGTCGGGCACCGGCGTTCCGCGACCGGGCCTCCCTCGACGAGTTCCAGCAGAGACGCGGCGACCGACTGTCCGAAGAAGTGCACGTCGAGACTCATGGTGGTGAGCGGAGGCGATGCCAGGCGACACAGGCTGGAGTCGTCCCAGGCGATCAGACTGAGGTCGCCGGGAACATCACAACCCAGATCCTTGGCGGCGCCCAGGCCCGCGACCCCCATGAGGTCGTTGTCGTAGATGATCGCTGTGGGAGGGTCGGGCCGCTCCAGCAACATGGCGGTGAGTTTCGCCCCCGACTCCTCCGAGTAGTCCCCCTCCAGCACGACCGGCTCGATGCTGGCCGACCTCATGCTGTCGAACAGCGCTTCGGTGCGGATCCGTGTGTGGATCAAGGCGGTGGGACCGCTGACCCGGGCGATGCGACGGTGCCCGAGCCTGCTGAGGTGGGCGACCGCTTCCCGCACCGCGCCGACGTCGTCCGTGCGGACGGCCGGGGTGTCTCCTTCCGGCTCGCCCGCCACCACGGCCGGCAGCCCGATCTCGCGAAGGACCGCGGGTCTGACGTCCTCGACCGTACGATTCACCAGCACCACGGCGTCGACCATGCGGTTGTCCGCCCACCGGCGGTACGCGGCGATCTCTGCCTCGTGGGTGTTGACGACATGCAACAGCACGGAACGGTCGTGCTCGGCGAGCAGCTCTTCGATACCCGCGATGAACTCCAGGAAGAACGGTTCCGCACCCAGCAGGCGTGGTGGCCTGGCGAGCACCAGGCCGACAGGGGTGCCCGCGCTCACGTCGCGACCGCCGTCAAGGTGTTGGCACTGCACAGCACGCCGGGAGCGGTCAGGGCGGACGGGTCGTCCAGCACCTCGGAGGTCCGCACGAGGAAGGTGTGCGACTGTCCGGCAGGCAGTGAGACCAGCATGTCGTCCACCAGGGCGTCGGCGGCGACCTTGTCGGCCAGCAGAGCGATGTCACGGGTGAAGGAGACGGCTCGCACCTCGACCTCGTAGCCGCCGGGCAGCCTCCTGACGGCCGTGATAAGCGGCGCGGGCTCGTACGCCAGGTCCCGATCCTCCGCGAACACGTGACAGATGCGGACGTCACCGACGCTCATCACCACCACCTCCCGCTTCGCGTCGGCGGGATCGAGCAGGTCACCGGGCAGTTCGACGGCACCCACCGACCGGGGCGGCACGACGAGGGTCAGGTCGGCGTCGGCCAGCACGTTGCCGGCGAGCGTCTGCCGGACCGCGGCAACCGTCCCCGTCCACGCCTCGTCGTGGTCGTTGACGGCGATCAGAACCGCCCGGCCGTCCCTCGGCTGAACGGTGAGCAACCGGGGTGCGAAGGCGTGCTTGAGGGCGTAGTAGAGGGGCTTGGGCCGTCCGTCGCCGTCCACCGCCGCCCAGGATGTGACCGGCCAGCAGTCGTTGAGCTGCCACACCAGTGCCCCGGCCGTACGCGGCCACCAGGAGCGGAAGTGCTCGACGCCGAACGCGACGGCGCGGGCCTGGTTGAGCTGCGCCGCCCAGTGCCAGTCCTCGAAGGCGGCGGGCACGGAAAGGTGCGGCTCCATCCCCCGGTCGAGCTTGACGTCGCCGTTCTCGGCCTTCTGATGGAGCAGAAACCCCGGTGAGCTCGGCGTCATCGGCTCGTCATGGATCCACCTGGTCAGGGTGCGCCAGGTAGGCGGTGCCTGGAAGCCGAACTCGGCGCAGAAGCGCGGGATGTGGTCGCGGTAGTGGGTGTAGTCGACCTTGTTCCAGACGGCCCATTCGTGCCGGGTGCCGTGGTCGTCGTCGTTCGGCCGTGAGTCGCCGGGGCTGTAGGGGCTACCGGGCGTGTAGGGCCGGGTGGGGTCGAGCTCCGCCACGATCCTCGGCAGCAGTTCGGTGTAGTAGCCGAGTCCCCAGGTGCGTCCCTGAAGTGTGTCGCGCCAGCCGGGCCACTCCGCGAAAGCCTCCAGGTTCTCGTTGTTGCCGTTCCACAGTGCCAGCGAGGGGCGGGAGACCAGGCGGGTGACGTTCTCCCGCGCCTCGGCCTCGACCTCGCTCCACAGCGGCTCCTCCTCGGCATAGAAGGCGCAGGCGAAGGGGAAGTCCTGCCACACGAGCACCCCCCGCTCGTCGCAGACGTCGTAGAAGTCGTCGCTCTCATAGACGCCGCCGCCCCAGACCCGCAGCATGTTCATGTTCGCGGCCACGGCCTGGTCGACTCTCCGGGCGATCCGCTCACGATCGACTCGGGTGAGGAAGTGGTCGTCGGGAATCCAGTTGGCGCCCTTGGCGAAGACGGGCCTGCCGTTGACGACGAAGGTGAACGGGCTGCCTGTCGAGTCGGGTTCGGTGTCAAGGGCGATCGTGCGGAAGCCGACACGTCGCCGGGCGACGTCCACCGGCTGGTCGTCCTCCAGCAGCGTGACCGTCAGGTCGTACAACGGCTGGTCACCGTAGCCGACCGGCCACCACAGGCTCACCTGCGGCACCAGCACGGTGACCGTCGCCGCGCCTCCGGACACGGGCACGAGTTCGGAACGGCCTCCCACATCGGCCCTGATGCTGTAGCGGCCGTCGCGGACGCGGTCGAGGTCCACGTGTACCTCGACGCGGCCGGTGTCGTCGGCGTCCACGGTCACCAGCGGGCGTACGCGGGAGAGCCGGGCGCTGTCCCAACGCTCCAGCCGCACCGGCTTCCAGATGCCGGCTGTCTGCAGGTCGGGGCCCCAGTCCCAGCCGAACGAACAGGCCATCTTGCGGACGGCGTTGTAGGGATGAGGGTAGGCGCGCATGCGCGAGCCCAGTTTCTCCTCCACCTCCTCGGCGTGGTTCAGGG
Source organism: Microbispora amethystogenes (assembly GCF_016863015.1). Classification (GTDB taxonomy): domain Bacteria; phylum Actinomycetota; class Actinomycetes; order Streptosporangiales; family Streptosporangiaceae; genus Microbispora; species Microbispora amethystogenes. Next base: position 46,477 of record NZ_BOOB01000047.1, read on the forward strand.
CGGAGCGGATCGTCACCACGAGTTCGTTCGCGCCGTCCTGCAGGATCGCACCCACGTCGAAGCGGTATCCGCGATGCATGTTCGCGGTATGACCGAGAAGCCGTCCGTTGAGGTGCACCGTCGCGACCGTGTCGACGCCGTCGAACACCAGGTCCACTCGCTCGCCGGGTCGCGCGGCCGACGTCTGGAAGGTCGTCGTGTACCTCCAGTCGGCGCGGTGCGTCCACACCAGTTCCGCTTCGTTCCGGTCCAGGTACGGGTCCGGAACAAGACCCGCCGCCATGAGATCCAGGTGAGAGCTGCCCGGCACCCGCGCCGGGATGTCGCAGTCGGCGACCGCCTCCGGGACGGGTCCTCCGACCACCCGCAGACGCCACCGGTCGTGCAACATCTCGCGGATCATGTGCCCTCTTCCCTCGGGTGCCGAGTAGCCGTCTGCGCTACTTGCTTACTTAAACTATCGAAGTTAGTCAACCTCCGACGCGACGAGGGAATAGGGAAGCGCGACGGGCTCGGCGTCCAGCCTCTCCGGCAGGCGGGCGGCCTGGCTGAGGGGCACCAGTTCCGACTCCAGCACCAGCGCGGCGGCGCCGACGGCGGAGGCGGTGGCGGCCGAGCGTGAGAGCCGTACGTCCACAGGCTGCGCGGCGCGCGAGAAGGCCGTCCGCTGGAGCTCCTGCTGGACGACGGGGAGGTAGACCGAGCCCGCGATCGCGAAGCCCGGCCCGGTCAGCACGAGGACTTCGAGGTCCATGATGTTGGCCAGGCTACGGGCCGCCGCCGCGATGTAGCGGGCCGACCTCTCGAGCAGCGCCAGGGCACCCGGCTGGCCCCTGGAGGCCGCCCGGCTGATCGCGGCGAAGTCGGCGGCGGTCGAGCCGTGCCTCCCACGGGCCCCCAGGCCGACGGCCTCGGCCAGCGCGGCGTCCGCCTGCACGGCCGTCACCACCGCGGCGGTGCCGGCCATCACCTCCGCGCAGCCCTGGGCTCCGCACCAGCACTCAGGGCCGTCCATGTCGACGCAGATGTGCCCGAATTCGCCCGCGTTACCGTTGGGGCCGCGGTAGGTGATGCCGTTGATGACCAGGCCGGCGCCGATCCCCGTACCGAGATAGACGACCGCTGCCGATGTGGCGCCGCCGAAGCCGCCCGACCAGTGCTCACCCAGCGCCGCGGCGGTGGCGTCGTTGTCGAGCACCACCGGCAGGCCCGTCGCACGCTCCAGCGCTTCGCCCAGCGGGAACCCCTCCCAGTGCCGCATGGTCGGCGGCGCGAGGCCCACCCCGGGAGCGGAGCTGCGCGGGCCGGGAGAGACCAGGCCGACGCCGAGCACGCGTCCGCGCCGCACGCCGATGCTCTCGATCAGCCTGGAGATCTCCTCGGCCGTCCGCGACACGACGGTGTCCGGCTCCTCCGCGCCGGCGCCGCGCCGCACGATGCGGGCCACCACGGTTCCGGCGAGATCGGTCAGGACGTACGTCATGGCGCCGTGGTCGAGATGGACGCCCACCGCGTAGCGGGCGGTGTGGTTGAGCTGGAGCAGGATCCGCCGCTTGCCACCCGTCGACTCCGCGCGGCCGGTCTCCACCACCAGGCCCTCCTCGATGAGCCGGCGGACCAGCGCGGAGATCGTGGGCCCGGTGAAGCCGGTGGCGGCGACCAGCCCGACGCGGCTGATCGTGCCCGCGGCCCTGATCGCGTCCAGGACGGCGGCCTTGCTGCTCGCGTGCGGCTTCGCCCTTGCTCCTGTGCTCACTGCCACCCCGCCTTGGCCTGAATCCCGTCGGCCTGCGGTGAGCGTACAAGCCCGCTTCGCGACCCCATAGAGCCGCACACTACGCCGGAGCGGCCGGCCCTGAAATTTTCACGACCCGTTGACTTACTTAAGTCAGCGAATTAACAATGCTCAGCATCGTTCGAGAGGACTTTCCCGCTATGTCCATCAAGACATCCCGCGCGGCGGCCGGACTCGCTGCGTTGACACTGGTCGCCGGATGCTCATCGTCCGGAGGCTCGCCGGGACAGGCGGCCGGAGCGACGTCCGGGGCCGACGGATCGGCGGCCTCCTCCGAGCCTCTGGTCGTGTACACCGGCGGGTCAGGTGACATCCAGCCCATCTTCAACCCGTACCTGCCGGGGGCCCTCGGCGGCGGGGGAACGATCTTCGAGCCGTTGTTCTTCTACAACACCGTGCGCAGCGAGGGCGCACCCAGGCCCCGGCTCGGCGAGAGCTTCTCCTGGAACGACGACGGCACGGAGCTGTCGATCTCGCTGCGCAGCGGCGTCAAGTGGTCCGACGGCCGGCCGTTCACCGCCGACGACGTCGTGTTCACGCTGAAAATGATCACGGAGCACAAGGCCATGAACGGCACGGGCTACCAGGGCAGGGCGACCGCCACCGACGCCACCCACGTGGTGATCAAATTCGACGAGCCGGCCTTCGTGGACGGCCCGCAGGTGCTCGGCCGGATCTGGATCGTGCCCGAGCACAAGTGGAAGGACATTCCCGACCCCACGAAGGAGCAGCTGCGCGAGCCCGTCGGCACCGGGCCCTACGTGGTGGACGAGCTCAAGCCCCAGGCGTTCACGTTGAAGGCGAACCCGAACCACTGGGGTGGCGAGCCCGCCGTGAAGAAGATCCGTTTCCCCTCGTTGTCAGGCAACCAGTCCGGCGCCACCGCGCTCAAGGCCGGCCAGATCGACTGGCAGACCGGACCGGTGCCGGACATCGCGAACGTGGAGCAGAGCTATCCCGGGTACAAGCTGATCACCACTCCGGTGAACCAGATGGTGCTGGACACCTGCGCCAACGCCGACCTGGGGTGCAAGGGCCCGCAGACCGACCCGGCCGTCCGCCAGGCGATCTACTATGCCGTCAACCGGACCCAGCTGAACGCGCTGGCATTCGAGAACACCAGCGCCGAGATCTCGCCGAGCATGGCCCTGCTGCAGCGGGACCAGGCGGTCATCTCCGGCCGGCTGCAGAACAAGGTCGCGCCGATGCGACCGGACGCGGCGAGGGCGCAGCAGATCCTGGAGAGCGCGGGCTACGCCAAGGGCGCCGACGGGATCTACGTCAAGGACGGCAAGCCCGTCAAGCTGACACTCAAGACGGTCGCCGGGTGGACCGACTACATCACCGCGGCCTACACACTGAGCCAGCAGCTGGCGAAGGCCGGCATCAAGGTGACCGCGCAACAGCTGTCGTACAACGAATGGGCCGACGCGCGGGGGCGTGGCGACTTCGAGCTGATGCTCGACTCGTTGTTCCAGGGACCGGCCGCCGACCCGTTCTACGTCTACAGCTACTTCTACAGCACCGACACCACCGACAAGGTCGGCGGGACGCCCGGCGCGAACGTCAGCCGCTTCTCCGATCCCGACGTGGACAAGGCCATCGCCGCACTGAAGAAGATCAACGTATCGGACACCGCGGCGCGGCAGCCGTACTTCGACACGATCCAGACCCGCATCGAGCAGTCGATGCCCTATGTCCCGCTGCTCACCCAGGGGACGATCAACATCTACAACGCCAGGAAGTTCACCGGCTGGCCGACCAAGGAGGACCTGTACGCCTTCCCGGCGGCCTGGCAGGCTCCGGACGCCTCGGAGATCTATCTGCGGCTCAGGCCCACGGGCAAGTGAGCCGATGCGGTACTACGTCCGCAAGTTCGGTTTCTACCTGGCCGCCTTGTGGGCGGCGGTCACACTGAACTTCTTCATCCCCCGGATGATGCCGGGCGACCCCGTGAGCATCCTGATGGCGAAGCTGCAGCAGCGGGGCGGCTCGGTGAACCCCGAGGCTCGCAGAGCCTACGAACTGCTGCTCGGCACCGACACGGGCGAGCCGTTGGCCAAGCAGTATCTGTCCTATCTCGGCAACATGCTGCACGGCGACTTCGGCATCTCGGTCAGCGCCTACCCGGTGCCCGTCTCGGAGGTCATCGCGACCTCCCTGCCCTGGACGGTCGTGCTGGTGGGCATCGCGACGGTGCTGTCGGTCCTGGTCGGCGCCGGGCTGGGAATGGTGGCGGGATGGCGGCGGGGCACCTGGCTCGACTCGCTGGTGCCCGCGACCACGGTGCTGGCGGCGGTGCCCTACTTCTGGCTGGCGCTCGTCCTCGTCGCCGTCTTCGGGTCCGCGCTGGGCTGGTTCCCGCTCATCGGCGGCTACGACGTCGACTTCACCCCCGGATGGAACCTCGACTTCCTCGGCTCGGCCGTCCACCACGGCATCCTGCCCGCGCTGACGATCGTGATCTCTTCGGTGGGCGGCTGGCTGCTGGGCCTACGCAACATGATGGTGTCCACGTTGTCCGAGGACTATGTGCTCACCGCCACCGCGAAGGGGCTGCCGGACAGGCGCGTGATGATCTGGTACGCCGCACGCAACGCGGCACTGCCGTCGATCGCCGGGTTCGCCATCTCCCTCGGGTTCGTGGTGGCCGGCTCCATCGTCACCGAACAGGTGTTCTCCTACCCCGGCATCGGCTCCAAGCTGCTTGAGGCCGTGCAGAACAACGACTACGCGCTCATGCAGGGCATCTTCCTGGTCACGACCGTGGCGGTGCTCGGCGCCAATCTGGTGGTCGACCTGCTCTACAGCGTTATCGACCCCCGAACCCGCGCGGGAGCGAACGCATGACCGATCTCGGTCCGGATTCCCCGGCGCCCCGGCGCGCCGCGCTGCCCCGGTTGTCGCCCAAACTGGTCACCGGGCTCGCCCTGATCACCGCGATCACCCTGTTCGGCGTCGCCGGCCCGCTCCTCCTCGGCGATCCGGACGCGATCAACGACATCGGACTGACGTCGCCCGGCGGAGGCCACGTCCTCGGCACCACGCAGATGGGCCAGGACGTGCTGGCCCAGATCGCGTACGCGACCAGGGGATCGCTGTACATCGGCGTGCTCGTCGGCGTGATGGCCACGGTCCTGTCGGCGCTGTTCGGCATCGTGGGCAGCTACGTCGGCGGCGTGGTGGACGAGGCGTTCTCCCTGTTCTCCAACGTGATGCTGGTGATACCCGGTCTCCCACTGGTCATCGTCATCTCCGCGTTCGTGCCGCCCGAGCAGCGAGGGGCGTGGACCATCGCGGTGGTGCTCGCGATCACCGGCTGGGCCGGGTCGGCCCGGGTGCTTCGCGCGCAGACGCTGACGTTGCGCAACCGGGAGTACGTCCTGGCCGCCCGCGTGGCGGGGGAGCCGGCATGGCGGATCATCACCGTCGAGATCCTGCCGAACCTCCTGCCGCTGCTGGCCTCCCAGTTCGTGTTCTCGGTGATCGCGGCGATCCTGTCAGAGGCCGGTCTGTCGTTCCTCGGGCTCGGCGCTTCGAACTCCTCCACCCTCGGCACGATGCTCTACTACGCCCAGAACGGCTTCGCGCTCCAACGCGGCGCGTGGTGGTGGTTCGCGCCGCCGGGCCTGATCATCGCGCTGTTCGGATGCGGCCTCGCGCTGGTCAACTTCAGCATCGACGAGATCATCAACCCCAGGCTGCGCGCCGTACCACGCCGGATCCGGCACCCGCGGCGCGAGCCGGCGCCGGTCGGGCGGCCCTCGCAGGACGTCGTCGTGAGTGTGCGGAACCTGTCGGTGACCTACGGAAACACGGTGCAGGCGGTCAAGGACGTGTCGCTGGAGGTGCGGCGGGGCGAGATCCTGGGCCTGGCCGGCGAGTCGGGCAGCGGGAAGACGACGCTCGCGTACGCGATCAACCGCCTGCACCGGCCGCCGGCGGAGGTCACCGCCGGATCGGTCACATTCCATCACCGGGACGGCGGGGACACGGACGTGCTCGCCCTGCCGTCCGGCGAGCTGCGGGCCTTCCGGTGGTCGCAGATGTCGGTGGTGTTCCAGGGAGCGATGAACTCGCTGAACCCTGTCATGACGATCCGGGCGCAACTGGAGGACGTGCTCACCACGCACCGCCCCCGGCTCTCGCGGCACGACCGCCGGGCGCGCTGCGCCAGGGCGTTGGAGCTGGTGGGCGTGGACCCCGCGCGGCTGCGCTCCTACCCCCACGAGCTGTCCGGAGGCATGCGACAGCGCGTCATGATCGCAATGGCCATGCTGCTCGACCCGCAGGTCATGATCATGGACGAGCCGACCAGCGCCCTCGACGTGGTGGTGCAACGAGGCATCCTCCGCGAGATCCTGCGCCTGCGCGACGAGCTGGGATTCGGGATCGTGCTCATCACCCACGACCTTCCCCTTCTCCTTGAGGTGAGCGACCGCATCGCCGTGATGCTGGGCGGGGAGATCGTCGAGTGCGCGGCGGCTGAGGAAGTCCTCGCCCGGCCCCGCCATCCCTACACCCGGCGCCTGCTCGGATCGTTTCCCAGCCTCACGGGTGAGCGCGGCGCGTTCGTCCGCACCGGTGAGGCCACCGGAGGTGCGCGGTGACCACGCTCGACGTGAAGGACCTCGTCAAGGACTTCCGCATCCGGACCGGTCTGCGCGGACGGCGGCTGCGGGCGGTGGACCACGTCTCGTTCACGCTCACGCCCGGCCGTACGGTCGCCCTGGTCGGGGAGTCGGGTTCGGGCAAGTCCACGATCGCCAGGATCATCGCCCGGCTGGAACGGCCCACCGCCGGACAGGTCGTCGTGCAGGATGACGACGGCGGCCGGGTGCCCGATCGGGCGTACCGCGACCACGTGCAGATGGTGTTCCAGGACCCGTTCTCCTCACTGAACCCCTTCCACACCGTCGAGCACCATCTGATCCGCCCGCTGCTGCTGCACGGGCGGGCCCGTACCGGTGCCGAGGCCCGGAAGAAGGCCGGCGACCTGCTGGAACGGGTCAACCTACCGGCACGCGACATCGTCCACCGCCGCCCACACGAGCTGTCCGGCGGCCAGCGGCAGCGGGTCGCCATCGCCCGCGCGCTCGCGCCGGGGGCGAAGGTGGTCGTGGCCGACGAGCCCGTGTCGATGCTGGACGTCTCCATCCGGCTGGGCGTGCTGAACCTGCTGGCGCGCCTGCAGCGCGAGGAGAACCTCGCCGTTCTCTACATCACCCACGACCTGGCCACCGCACGGCACTTCTCCGACGACATCCTCGTGCTCTACCGAGGCCGGGTCGTGGAGCGCGGCCCGGCCGACGAGGTCATCCTCGCCCCGCGGCACCCCTACACCCGGCTCCTGGCCGCCGCCTCGCCGGACCCGGAGGCGCGCGGCCGTTCGTTCGACATCGATGCGGCGGCCGTCGTGGCCGCCGGCGAGGCTCCCGCCTACGACCATCGGATCCAGTCGTGAGGCGGCAGATCTCCGGATCCGCAAAGGAGAAAGAGGAAAGCCCAATGAAACACCGCGTCGCGTTAGTGACGGCGGCCGTCGGCCTCGTGGCCGCGGGCGCCGCGCTCGTGAATGCACCGGCCTCAGCCGCCGCCAGTGGCTGCTCAGTGAAATACAAGGTCGCAGGTGAGTGGTCGGGCGGCTTCCAGGGTGACGTCTCGATCACCAATCTGGGCGACCCGCTGACCAGCTGGACGCTGGAGTTCGACTTCCCCAATGCCGGTCAGGGTGTGAACAACGGCTGGAGCGCCGACTGGTCGCAGTCCGGCACCCACGTCACCGCCAAGAGCCTGAGCTGGAACGCCAATGTGGCCACCGGCGCCTCGGTGTCGATCGGCTTCATCGGCAAGTGGAGCGGGAGCAACCCGGTTCCCACCGCGTTCAAGGTCAATGGTGTCGCGTGCACCGGCCAGTCCCCCAGCCCCAGCGCGAGCCCCAGCGCAAGTCCCAGCTCAAGTCCCAGCGCAAGTCCCAGCGCAAGTCCCAGCGCGAGCCCCAGCCCTGATCCCGGTGGCCCCGCACCGCAGCTGCACGTCTCCGGCAACAAGATCGTGACGGCGGCCGGGAAGCCGTACCGGCTGCTGGGCGTCTCCCGCTCCAGCGGCGAGTTCGCCTGCGTCCAGGGCAAGGGGATGTGGGACTCCGGCCCGGTGGACCAGGCGTCGGTCGACGCGATGAAGAGCTGGAACATCCACGCCGTCCGCATCCCGCTCAACGAGGAGTGCTGGCTCGGCCTCAACGGCTCGCCCAGCGGCGCCGCCTACCAGCAGGAGGTCAAGAAGTACGCGGACCTGCTGGTCGCCAACGGCATCACGCCGATCCTCGACCTGCACTGGACCTCGGGCGCCTACAGCAACGGACCGGACTGGCACTGCAAGGACGCCACCGCGACGTGCCAGAAGCCGATGCCGGACGCGCAGTACGCTCCCCAGTTCTGGACCGGCGTCGCGAAGACCTTCAAGGGCGACAACGCGGTGGTCTTCGATCTGTTCAACGAGCCGTACCCGGAGGTCGGCAGCGACTGGAACAAGACCTTGGGCTGGCAGTGCCTGCGTGACGGCGGCACCTGCACCGGCATTCCCTATGAGGTGGCCGGCATGCAGGACCTCGTCGACGCGGTCCGGGCGACCGGCGCGACCAACGTCCTCATGGTGGGCGGCCTGGAGTGGGCCAACGACATGCGGGAGTGGCTGGCGTACAAGCCGAACGACCCGCTGAACAACATCGCCGCATCCTGGCACTCCTACAGCTTCAACGCCTGCGCCACGGCGTCCTGCTGGGACAGCCAGGTCGCTCCGCTCGCCGCGAAGGTCCCCGTGGTGACCGGTGAGTTCGGCGCGGACAACTGCGGCTACGACTACATGGACCAGCTCACGAAGTGGGCGGACAAGAACGGCGTGTCGTACCTCGCCTGGACCTGGAGCCCGTGGGGCTGCAGCACGGGCGCGGTGCTCATCAAGGACTACGCCGGCACGCCCGAGCCCGGCATCGGCGAGGGCTACAAGGCGCACCTGCTCACCCAGAACCCGTACGCATGATCACCTGTCCTGACCGCAGGTGACAGTGCCGGGCCCAGCCACCGGACCGCGGTGGCTGGGCTCGTAACGGCTCGCCAAGGAGCGTCACATGACCAACCCTCGTATGCACGCCTTCAGGAGCCGCCTGGGCGGCCTGGCCTACGGAGGCGACTACAACCCTGAGCAGTGGGACCGCGCCACCTGGCGGGAGGACGTCCGGCTGATGCGTGAGGCCGGAGTGAACCTGGTCTCGCTGGGGATCTTCGCCTGGGTCGCGATCGAACCAGCGCCCGGGGAGTACGAGTTCGGCTGGCTCGACGAGGTCATGGACCTCCTGCACGAGGGCGGCGTCAGCGTCAACCTGGCCACCCCCACCGCCGTGCCGCCCGCCTGGCTCACCCAACTGCACCCGGAGGTTCTCCCCATCATGGAGGACGGCCGGCCCCTCGGCCTGGGCAGCCGTCAGCACTTCGACCACGCCTCCCCTGTCTACCGTGAGTACGCCGCGAACATCGTCACCCGGCTCGCCGAGCGCTACTCATTCCACCCGGCTCTCGCGATGTGGCATGTCAACAACGAATACGGCCCCACGTCGTACAGCCAGGCCGCCGCCGAGGGCTTCCGCCGCTGGCTCCAGCGCAGGTACGGCGACCTCGACACCCTCAACGCCGCCTGGACCACCCGCTTCTGGGGCCAGGTCTACACGGACTGGAACCAGATCGAGGTGGCCAATGTCATGGGCGTCTGGATGAACCCCGCTCGCCGCCTCGACTTCCGGCGCTTCACCTCCGACTCTCTGCTCGAGTGCTACCTCGCCGAGCGTGACATCCTCCGCTCCTTCCGCGACGACATCCCGATCATGACCAACCTGATGTCCTTCTACCCGCACGCGGACTACTGGAGGTGGGCGCCGGAACAGGACGTCGCCGCCCTCGACGTCTACCCCGACCCCGGCGACCCGGGATCGCACATATCGACCGCATTCCACTACGACATGTTCCGCTCGCTGAAGAACGGTCAGCCGTGGATGGTCATGGAGCAGGCCGCGAGCGCCGTCAACTGGAGAGACGTCAACCTGGCCAAGGAACCCGGGCGGATGCGGCTCGGCTCGCTGCAGGCGCTGGCACGTGGATCCGACTCGGTGATGTTCTTCCAATGGCGGGCCGCCCGGGGCGGGGTGGAGCGCTTCCACTCCGCGATGGTTCCTCACTCCGGGCCGGACTCGCGGACCTTCCGGGAGATCACCGGCCTGGGACACGAGCTGAGTCTCCTCGCCCCGGTGGCGGGTACGACCATGCGCTGCGCCGACGTCGCGATCCTGTTCGACTGGGATGGCCGGTGGGGGCTGGAGGACACCGGATGGCTGCCCCGTGACGACTTCGACTATGGCGAAAGCGTGCTGCGCCATCATCGGCCGCTTTGGGAACACCACCACACCATCGACGTCGTGTCTCCCGGAAGTGACCTGGCGCCGTACAAGGTCCTGATCATCCCCAACGCGTACCTGATCGGCGACGAGGGCGTCGCAGCCGTCACCGAGTTCGCCCGCGCCGGTGGCACCGTCGTCATTTCCTTCTTCTCAGGGGTCGTGGACGAGTGCGACCGCGTCCGCCCCCACGGCTATCCGGGGGCGTTCCGCCACCTCATCGGGGCGAAGATCGACGAGTACTGGCCGGCGCGTCCCGGAGAGCGGTTCGCGGTCCGGTTCGCCGACGGGCGTACCGCCACCGCGAGCTGGTGGCGGGAGGACATTCATCTGGAGACCGGCACCGCGCTGGCGAGATACGCCGACGGGCCGCTGGCAGGACGCGCCGCGATCGTCGCGAACGCCTACGGCTCCGGCCGGGTCGTCTACTTCGCGACTCTCCTGGACGACGCCGCCTTCCATGCCGTCCTTCTGGACCAGGTCCGGACGGCCGGGGTCACGGATCCCTTCCCGGGCCTGCCCACCCACGTCGAGTGCACGGTACGGGAGGGCGGGGGGAACGAGTACCTCTTCCTCCTCAACCACAGCCCCGACGAGGACGTCGCCGTTCCCCTGGACCGCTCGGGAATCGACCTGCTGACGGGCGCCGCGGCAACCGAGGAGATCACATTGGCTCCTCTCGGCGCCGCCGTCATCCGGACAACACGGCACGTGTGACGGCTCCGGCGACGTCAGGCTCGTACGTCCAGCTCGAGGAGGGCCAGCTCGCCCTGCAGGACAAGCACGGCGCCGCCGATCGCCGCCGCGTCCGAGCTGCTGACCGAGGTGACCACCCGGACCGGGTGCGCCCGCCGGGCGAAGGTACGCCGTTGCACCTCCTCCTCGATCACAGACTGGTAGATCGACGCCGCGGTGGTGAAACTGGGGCCGGCGAGCACGATCAGGTCGAGGTCGAACAGGCTCGTCATCGTGACGGCGGCGGTGCCCAGATGGCGGGCGGAGCGCTCGATCAAGGTCCGTGCCGCCGGGTCTCCGGCGACGGCGGCGGTCGCGATGCGGGCGAACCCGGTCATGACGTCAGTATCCGCAGGGTCGAGCCCAAGCCGTTGACCGAGGCTCGACTCCTTCAGCGCCTGCCTTATCACGGCGGCGGGTTCCACGTAGTTTCCAAGGCAGCCGTAGTTGCCGCAATCGCATGGTCCTCCGTTGACGTCGATGGTGATGTGGCCGATCTCGACGGCGTTGGAAGAGACGCCGCGGTACACCTCGCCATCGATGACGACGCCCCCGCCGAGGCCACTGGCCATGTAGAGGCACCCGTACGTACGGGACTCCACCGCCCCCAGCCAGTACTCGCCGATCGCCGCGGCCGCCGCGTCGTTGTCGAGCAGCACCGGCAGGCCCAGGAGTTCGGACAGGCACGGCGCGACCGGATATCGGAACCACTCGGCGGTCGGCTGGTGGGTCAGCAGCACGCCCGCCTGCCGGTCCTGTGGTCCGTAGGTCGCCAGCCCCACTCCGAGCACTTTGCCGCGATCGACTCCGGCGGTCTCGATCAGGGCGTCCACACGCGAGGCCACCAGCGAGAGTGCCTGCTCGGGAGGCAGCAGCGCCGTTCCGGGGAACGCGGTCCTGGCCACCTGCCGGCCGGTCAGATCGACGATGACGATGATGCAGATGTTGCGTTCGAACAACACTCCTACGGCGTACCGGGCGTGCGGGTTGATCTGCAGCAGCGTCGGAGGCTTGCCTCCGGTCGACGCGCCGCGCCCGACCTCGACGACCAGCCCAAGGTCCATGAGCTCACGAACGACCTGGGTGATGGTCGCCGCCGTGACTCCGGTGTCGGCGGCGAGCTCGACCCGGCTGATGGTGCCTGCCTTCCGGATCCTGTTGAGCACGACGCCGCGGGTCCTCGGCCTCCCCGCCCCGATGGGGCTGGTCGCCATTCGGCCTCCCTTGAAGCCACCGACCGACCACAGGTTGCGAGGCTCGGTGGGGACGTGTCTCACGTGATTCAGCGACAACGGTTCATTGATCAGTCAATGAACTATTTTCCCACCGTCCTATGTAGTTGTCGTATCCGGCCACGTAACCGACAGTGGCGACCGCTGCGAGATCTGCGAGCGCACGGACGGTTCGACGGGGACGCGGAGGAGCGGCTGCACCGTACGGAGATCACGAGCCTGGTCGTCACCGGACACCCTCGCGCAGGACGAGACGTCCCTGCCGTCCCTGGAGGTGTGCCCGGCCGCACCGCTGCCGGCCGATGCGATCCGCGTGCATAGGGATGAGACAACCATCCTGAGCTGCGGCGTGGTTCACGCTATGAGCAAGCGGAGGCCGAGATCTGCCGCGTCAAGGGCGGTGAGGTCGCTGTTGCGCTCGGCCCACCGGCCGGAGTCAAGGTCGTCGCCGAGGCTTCGCACCGCCCGCTGCTCAGCCTCAGGCCCGACCTTCGTCCACACCGACATCGCACGGCGCACGTGCTCCTCCAGATAAGCCGCCGGTCGGCGCCAGTACGCCTCGAACAGGCCGTCAGCGCAGTCCCACGGGATGGGCACCGGCTCGGCGCGGGCGCCGATCGCGTCGGCCATCCCGGCAAGCGAGGGAAATTCCGCGAGGACGGCGGCGAACTCAGGCAGGTAGTCGCGGGTAAGCCAGAACCGGTCCTGCCAGCCAGGCTCGTCGGTGTCGAAGGTGAGCACCACTACGCGGTGAGCCACGCGCCGCATCTCGCGCAGCCCCGCTGTCGGATCCCCCCAGTGGTGAACGGTGGAGACGGCCATCGCGACGTCGAAGGACCGGTCCTCGAACGGCAGGTTCTCCGCGGTGGCGGCCACGCACGGCGCCGCGTCGGCAGGTCGCTGACCCCGCATGACCGCCGATGGCTCCACCGCGGTCACGTCGCGATCGGGAGGCTCGTAGGAGCCGGTGCCGGCCCCGACGTTCAGCACCGTCTGCGCGTCCCCGAGTGCATCCCATATCTGCGCGGCGATCCGCGGCTCAGTACGCCGTGTCGCGGGGTAAGCGCTGCCGATCTCGTTGTACAGCCGTGCGCCGAGCATCTCCAGTTGCTCCTCCGGTGTCACCTTCAGCCCCTTCGCCCGTGCCTCGAGTCCCCTCTCGATGGCCGCCCGGACACTCACACCGGCCAGCTCGGCCACGTGTCCCACAGTCCAGTGATCCTCCACGGCACCGACTACGCAGCCTGACGTCACCGCCACGTGAGGGTCAAGAGCCTCACTCACGCAACAAGTGCCGAATGCGGAGCAGCGTGTTGAACATGGCCTGGTCAGGCCGCTACGACCGCGCTGAGACGGTCCCTGTCGAGCATGTGATGCCCGAGGACCGCGGGAGGCGTGGTCGATGAGCGTGGCGGATCGCGCGCATCCCGTACGACAGGATCCCGGCGTGGCGCCCCAGGAGTTCCTACGCGACCGCATCGCGGCGTTCAAGGTGCCGGTCCGGTTCTGGTCCAGGGAGGCCGAGCTGCCGCGCAACCCGGGGGGAAGGTCCTCAAGACCCACCTGCGCAAGGAGACGCGCGCGCCGGAAGCATTACCCGGCGCGTAATCGCCTCTCCTCAAGGGTCCATGACACCGTTCACGTGTCGTCACCGAGACAACCTGAAGGAGCACGAAGATGACCGACTACACCGCCCTGGCCGAGCGTTACATCGCCGCCTGGAACGAGCGTGACCCCGAGGCCAGGGCGAAGGCAGTGGCCGCGCTGTGGACCGAGGACGGCGGCTACATCGACCCGCTGGCCACGGTGACCGGCCACGAAGGCGTCACCGCCGTGATCGCCGGCGCGCAGGACATGTTCCCCGGGTTCGTGTTCACCCTGGGCGGCGCCGTGGACGGTCATCACGACACGGCCCGGTTCACCTGGCACCTCGGCCCCGAGGGCGCCGCCGAGCCCGTCGTGATCGGTTTCGACGTCGTCGCGATCGCCGAGGACGGCCGGATCGGCAACGTGTACGGCTTCCTCGACAAGGTCCCCGCCTGACCGCCTCTCTGCGGGCTCCCGGCCGCCCCTCGTGCCGAGAGCCCGCTCGGCCAGGCTGCCGAGTCAGTCCGACTCCCACCATTCCTTGCTCTCCCGGGCGTACGTAGCCGCATCCAGCAGGTGCCGCAGGCCATTCGCGTTCCCGGCCGGCGAGGCTGCTGGGCGCGCAGGCGAGCATTCGGAAGGCGCGCTCGGCGATGTCCAGGGGTGACCGGTCCGGGCCGACCATCTCGGATGGGTTCGCAGGCATCGGGTTCTCCACGGCGAGAGGGATTTCGCTTCGTCGAACCCGGTTGTAGGAGGGCCCTCTGGCACGGCTCCGGCGCCAATCCCCGACTGCTTCTGGCACGCCTCCGGCGTTTGGTGGTGCGGCGATTTGAGAGGCGTCCGCCAGAGCGGCGCCAGAGGTACGCAGGTGCTCTCACCAGGGGTAACAGCTCACGCCGGAGCGGTGCCGGAGGCCGCTGCTGCACTCTAAGCGCGTATCTGAGTGCCGCCCCGGAACAGAAATGGAAGTAACGAGCACGACCTGGGGCTTCAGGTCCCTCGCCAGCCGGCCTCGGCCGGACTCGCCCCTCTCATGAGGGCTCTGTTCGTGCAGGAGGAGGCGCAATGAGAATTCCGTACTGGCGAGACGACCACGCCACCCTGCACCTCGGCGACGCACGCGAAGTGCTCTCCGAGATGCCCGACCGGTCCGTGGACTGCCTGGTGACCAGCCCGCCCTGCTACGGGCTTCGGGACTACGGCCGCGGAGGAGTACGGCCAGGCGTCGACGCCCGACGAGTACGTGGACACCCTCCGCGCCACGTTCGCGGAGGCCCGGCGGGTGCTCGCCAACGACGGCACCTGCTGGCTCAACATCGGCGACATGTACGCCGCCAACTTCGACGGCTACGCCCGCGGCGACACCTACAACAAGCGGCAGCCAGCCGTACGGCCTCGCTCCCGTCGCATCGTGCCGCCCAAGAACCTGCTCGGCATGCCCTGGCGGGTCGCCTTCGCCCTCCAGCAGGACGGCTGGATCCTGCGCAACGCGATCGTCTGGTCCAAGCCCAACGCCATGCCGCAGTCGGTCCTCGACCGGCTCTCCACCCGGTGCGAGCTGATCTTCCTGCTCGTCAAGCAACGCTTCTACTGGTTCGACCTCGACGCCATCCGCGAGCAATACACCGGCAACCGATCACTGTCTCACCGGACGCGGCGCGGCGGGATGAAGCTCAATGCCATCCAGACGCCCTGGCCACCAACCGGCATGCCGGAGCCAGCCAGCACACTGCACGGCACCGCCAGCCGCTCAAACGGCCGTGCCATTGATGCGGCCAACCGGAACGGCCGCAACCCCGGCGACGTCTGGACCATCTCCACCAGGCCTTACCGAGGCGCCCACTTCGCGCCGTTCCCGATCGACATCCCGCTCCGCGCCATTGCCGCCGGCTGCCGCCCCAGCGGCACCGTCCTGGACCCGTTTTCCGGAGCGGCAACAACGGCCCTTGCCGCCCGGCAACTCGGCCAGCAGTTCATCGGCATCGAGCCCAACGCGGACTACTGCGCGCTCGCCAAGGCACGCCTGCAGGCTGCCGGAGAGAAGAGGGGAGGCGGAGTGACGCCCATGACCATCGAGGAGGTACGTGCCCTCCCGGCCGTCGTCCCTCTGCTGACTGCCGCCCGCGCCCTCGGCCTCAGCCGCAACACCGCCTACCGCCTCGTCAAACGCGGCGAGTTCCCCTGCCGAGTCGTTCAAGCAGGCGATACCTACCGGGTTCCCACCATCGAAGTCCTTCGCATCCTTTCTCTCGATCTAAGCAACGTGGAGGAGCAGGTGGGATAGATAGCCGGGTGGCAGCCTGAGCGGCGATACGCCCTACGGGGCTCGTACGCGCCTGGATGTCTTGGCCGCACCGCCTTCGGCTGCATCAAAATGAAGCGAGGGCGTCTGAGTATTTGTCTTGGACGCCCTCGCCTTGATGTGTCGCCGTGCAAGGCTGAGCGGAGGCGCCTGCGGCTTCAGGCGCTCGCCGGTCCGCTGTAGTCGGTGGCGGCATAAACCTGCAGGAGCCTCTCGACTCCGCGTAGGAAGGTCTCGCAGATCAGCACCGGGTCGAACAGGCAGCCGGCGGCCATGGCGCCGTCGCGCATCATCACGAAGTGGCGGGCGGCGGGCTCGGCGCCGGTCTCCTGGATCCTGGCCAGCAGTTCCGTGATTGTTTCCAGGAACCATTGGCGGTGGGCGAGCACGGCCTTGTGCACCGGGGACTCGGGGTCGGGATACTCGACGGCAGCGTTGAGGAAGGCGCATCCCCGGAAGCCGGGGGACTGGATGCTTCGGGCGATGGACGTGCTGAGGGCGCGGATGGTGTCGGCGGCCGGTAGTCCGGCGGCCACAACCTCGTCCGCCTGACTCCTTATGGCCCGGTCGACCTCGTTCAGGTAGGCCAGGACAAGGTCTTCCTTGCCCGGGAAGTGCCGGTAGAGGGTGGCCCGCGTCACCTGCGCCTCGGCGACGATGCGATCGATGCCGACGGCCTGGATGCCCTCGGCGTAGAAGAGCCGGGTGGCCGTGTCGAGCAGCCGGGACCGCGCTTCGGACGGCCGGCCTTCGGATTCGCTACGCATGCGACCATCCTAGTAGGTAGAACGTTCTGTCTTGACAGGTTGCACGGCAGATTGCAGGCTGTGCGAGGTAGAACGTTCTGTCTTGCGAGAGAGTTGTTCCAGTGGCTCGTCGTCTTCACGTACGCACCGCCCCGCTGTTCATCGGTGCGGCCGTGGTCGCCGCGGCCAGGCTGTCGGCGGCGGGTCCGGCGTCCGCGGCACGGAGCACCCCGGACTTTCCGTCCTTTGTGAAGCCGGCCCGGATTTCCGTCGAGCATCTGGACCTGGCCGTCAGCAGCGCCCGTGCGCCGGGAGTGCTTCCACGCAACGAGCGGGGCGGTCTCCTCGTCATTCAAACTCTGAGAAGGATCATCATGAGCTCCATCGCTGCTTCGCCCGGCATTTCCGGGACCGCGTCCGCACTGCGGCGGCTGTACTTCGTCCGGTTCGCGTTCGCCATCGTCTGGGCCCTCGCGATGTTCACGACCGCCTCGAACCTGGGCCCGCTCGTGGTCACCCTGCTCGTGCTCTACCCGCTGTTCGACGTGGCCGCCGCCGTCATCGACGCCCGCGCGTCGCGCGCCACCGGATCACCTGCCCTGTTGTACGTCAACATCGCGGTCAGCCTGATCACCGCCATCGGAGTGGCCATCGCCTGCGCGTCCGGCATCCCGGCTGTGCTGCGCGTGTGGGGCGCCTGGGCAATCGTGGCCGGGCTGGTCCAGCTGATCGTGGGCGTCACCCGCCGCAAGATGGGCGGCCAGTGGCCGATGATCATCAGCGGCGCCATCTCGGTACTCGCCGGTGCGTCGTTCATCCTTGGTGCCTCCGCAGCCAACCCGACGCTGACCAACGCGGCCGGCTACGCCATCCCCGGCGGCATCTTTTTCCTCATCTCGGCCTTCCGCCTCGGCCGCGCCGCGAAGGGAAACTGACATGGACAGCAACACCTACGACGTCGTCGTCATCGGGGCCGGTCCGGTCGGGGAGAACGTCGCCGACCGGGTGGTGCAGGGTGGGCTGAGCGCCGCCGTCGTCGAGCGCGAGCTCGTCGGTGGGGAATGCTCCTACTGGGCCTGCATGCCGACCAAGGCATTGCTGCGCAGCGCGGCGGCGCTGCGGGCGGCGCGTCAGGTGCCCGGGGCGCGCGAGGCGGTGACCGGCGGTCTCGACGCGGCCGCGGTGCTGGGCCGCCGGGATTCCTTCGCCTCACATTGGAAGGACGATGGCCAGGCCGGCTGGCTCGATTCGGCCGGGATCGCTCTGCACCGTGGTCAGGGCCGGATCGTGTCCGCGAACGTGGTCGAGGTGACCGGCGACGACGGCGTCCCGGTCACGTTGACGGCACAGCATGCGGTGGTCATCGCGACCGGAAGCGGCGCGTTGCTGCCGGACGTTCCCGGTTTGCGCGAGGCCGCGCCGTGGACCAGCCGGGAGGCGGCCGCCGCGAGCGCGGTCCCCGGCCGGCTCGCGATCATCGGTGGTGGCGTGGTGGCGTCGGAGATGGCGACCGCCTTCGCCGCCCTGGGGTCCTCGGTGACGATGCTGGCTCGTGACGGCGTGCTGCCGCTGGCCGAGCCGTTCGCCGGCGAGCGGGTCACCGAGTCGTTGCGGGAGGCCGGTGTGTCGGTACGCCTCGGAGCGGAGGTCGCATCGGTGCACCGCGACGAGGCCGGGACGGTACACATCACGATGACCGACGGCGAGCAGGTCGAGGCCGACGAGGTGCTGGTGGCGATCGGCCGGACACCGAACACCCAGGACATCGGTCTCGGCGCCGTCGGCCTCACGCCGGGTGCCTGGCTCACGGTGGACGACACGCTGCGCGTGGTCGGGCAGGACGGGGCGCCGATCGGCGATGGGTGGCTGTACGCCGCCGGTGACGTCAACCGGCGAGTGCTGCTGACCCACCAGGGCAAATACCAGGCCCGCGCGGTCGGCGACGTCATCGTGACGCGGGCGAAGGGCGAAGCGGTCGACGACGGCCGCTGGGGCCGGCACGTCGCCACGGCCGACGAGCGCGCGGTGCCCCAGGTGGTCTTCACCGAACCGGAGATCGCGTCGGTGGGGCTGACCGCCGCCGCGGCCGAGGCCGCCGGGATACTGATCCGCGTCGTCGATTACGACCTGGGCACCATCGCCGGATCCGCCCTGCACGCCGACGGATACCGGGGGCACGCCCGCATGGTCGTCGACGAGGACAGGAAAGTGATCGTCGGCTTCACGCTCGTGGGTCCGGACGTCGCAGAACTGCTTCACGCCGCGACGATCGCGATCGTCGGCGAGGTTCCGCTGGACCGGCTGTGGCACGCGGTTCCGTCGTTCCCCACCATCAGCGAGGTGTGGCTGCGACTGCTGGAGGCGTACGGCCGCTGACCGCCGGGCCGCGCGCTGCTCCTCTGGCGTGGCGGAGCCCTCCCTGAGGCGTCACGGAAATCTACACGATGATGATAAAAATCGACGCTGTGTAGAATTTGAGTGCGAGAGCAGTCCAGCTCCTCGCGAGTCTTCTCTGGAGAAGCAATGCAGAAGCAGAAGTGGCTCATCACCGGCGTCAGCGCGGGCCTCGGACGCGCCTTCGCCCAAGCCGCCCTGGCCGCCGGACACACCGTCGCCGGCACGGTCCGCTCCGAGGAGGACCTGCGGGCCTTCGAAGGACTCCAACCCGGGCGCGCTCACGGCCGCATCCTGGACGTGACGGACGACGACGCCGTCTCGCGCGTGGTCGCAGAGGTGGAACAGAGCGTCGGCCCTCTGGACGTCGTCGTCGCCAACGCCGGCTACGGCCTGGAGGGCACCTTCGAGGAAACCCCGCTCGCCGAGGTGCGGCGCCAGTTCGAGGTCAACGTATTCGGGGCAGTGGCCACCCTGCAGGCAGCACTGCCCCACATGCGCCGGCGCCGTCGCGGACACCTGATGGCCGTCACTTCCATGGGCGGGCTCATGGCCGTGCCCGGCATGTCCGCCTACTGCGGCAGCAAGTTCGCCCTGGAAGGGATCCTCGAGGCACTGGGCAAGGAGGTCACGCAGTTCGGGATGCATGTCACGGCGATCGAGCCCGGCTCCTTCCGCACCGACTGGGCCGGGCGGTCCATGACGCGCGCCGCGCGGAGCATCGACGACTACGACGAGCTGTTCAATCCCATCCGGGAGACGCGGCAGAAGGCGAGCGGGAACCAGCTGGGCAATCCGGCCAAGGCCGGGGAGGCCGTCGTGCACATCGCGTCGGTCGACCGGCCGCCGGCCCACCTCGTCCTGGGTTCGGACGCGCTGCGACTGGTCACCGCCGCGCGCGCGGCTGTGGACGAGGACATCCGCGCGTGGGAGGCGCTTTCCCGTTCGACCGACTTCGCCGAGGGTGCGCAGCTCTGATGCCTGCCCACGACCGCGCGCGGAGCCGGCGCACCACCGAACGCAAGGGCGATATCCGGGAGCGGGCCATTCTGGACGCCTGCGAAGCCCTGCTGGCGCAAAAGGGCTACGACGCCATGACCGTCGGCGACGTCGCCCAGGGCGCCGGCATCACACGCGGCGCCCTGTACTTCTACTTCGGCTCCAAGCAGGAAGTGGTCGCGGCACTCGTGGCCCGGACCGTCGAGCACCTGTGGGAGCGGTCCCGGGTCACCGCGCAGACCGAGGAGCCGCGCCAGGCCATCGCAGCGGCCATGCGGCGCACGGTCGAGCTGTGGAACGAGCACGGCCTGGTCTTCCGCACGGCGATCGACCTGTCGTTGACCGTGCCGGAGATCGGCGAGCTGTGGAGCCACACAGCTGACCTGTTCATCACGGCCATCACCGCCGTCCTGGAGCGAGCCGGCGTTCAGGCCGGCACCGCACCAGACCATGCGTCAGCGATGGCACGAGCCCTGTGCTGGATGATCGAGCGGACCTTCTACCACGCCTCACAAGAGTCCCGCGAGGAACTGCAGAAGGCATCGGCGACCTGCGAACACATCTGGCTGATCAGCGCCGGCATAAACAGTGAAGCTTAAGAAGCGAACCTCGCGATTCTGGCCGAAGCTTCATGGATGGGCCTCCACATCAGGTTCCAGAGTCCGGTCCGGGTAGGCATGCCGAGGGGCAGGTGGCGCTGGTCAACCACGCGGTGACTTCGTGCTCGGTTTCGGGGTCAGGCCGAGCGAACGCAGAAGGGGTGTCCGGCCGGGCTGGCGTAGACCCGGGAGCCCGGCTGGGTGGAGGCGACGACGTCGTCAGTCGGTCGCAGTCGTCGACCGCCGGCGTCCAGCACCCGCTTGTCCGCGGTCGCCGCGTCGTCCGTGGCGAGGTCGAAGTGCATCTGCTGGGGGGCGCCGTCGGGCCACTGCGGCGGCACATGTTCCGGAGCGTGCTGGATCACGATCATGGGGAAGCCGTCGATCTGAAGAAAGTGGTGCGTCGCCGTCCTCGTGATCGAGCCGCCGAGTAGCCGGTGCCAGAACGAGCTTTCGCTGTCCAGGTCCGCCGCATCCACGATCAGTGACGTCAGGCTGAAGGTCATGGTGTCTCTCCTCGAATCGCCTGCGGGGGGCGGCTCAGACCACGGGGATGATGCCGCCGTCGACCCGGAACTGAGCGCCGGTGAGCCATCTGGCGCGGCCGGAGGCGAGGAACGCGATCATCTCGGCGACGTCCCCGGGTTCGCCGGGGCGCCCCATCGGCACCTTCAGGTGGTCCACGATCTGCTGCTTGACCTCGTCGATGCCCACGCCCTGGCTGTCGGCCATCTGCTGAAGATGGTCGACCGCTCCCTCGGTGACGACGAAGCCCGGCAGAACGCACACCACACGTACGCCGTGCTCGCCCACCGCCGTCGCCAACTCGCGGCTATAGGCGTTGAGCGCCGCCTTCGATGCCGCGTACGACGCCTCGGCAGGCTGGGGAAGGTGGCTGGCGATGGAGGAGACGTGCACCACGACACCGAAGCCACGCTCGACCATCCCGGGAACCAGGGCCCGGTCAAGCCGGACCGCGCTGAGCAGGTTCATCTCCAGGTCGGCGAGCCAGGACGCGTCCGACCGCTCCAAGGTCGGCATCGGTCCGGTTGCGGCTCCGGCGTTGTTGACCAGGACGTCGATGCCTCCGACGCTGTCCACTACGCGTCGGCCGAGTTCCGTCGCCCCCTCCTCCGACCGCAGGTCGGCGGGAATGAAGATGGCGGGCAGGTCTTGCGGAGGTGCGGTTCGCGAGGCCGTCAGCACGACGGCGCCGGCTGCGGCGAAGCGACGAGCCGTCGCCTCCCCGAGCCCTCGGCTACCGCCGGTCACCAGCACTCGCAGGCCGGCGAGCTGTTCCTGCTCGATCGTCATGGGCGTACTCCTTCAATAATGTGAACCCGACTCCGGAAACTGTACACTTAAACGGAGTCCGATTCACCTTATGGAGGACCGTTGCCGTCATCACGTCCACTGCGCGCCGATGCCCGCCGCAACCGCGAAGCGCTCCTAGCCGCGGCGCGTGAGGCGTTCCTCGCCGACGACGACGCCCATGTAGAGGAGATCGCCCGCCGAGCCGATGTGGCCGTCGGCACGCTGTACCGCCACTTCGCAACGCGCGAGGCTCTCGTCGCGGAGGTGTACCGCCAGGAGGTCGCCGAGCTCTGCGCAAGCCCCGCCCGGCTGCTCGCGCAATACGCCCCGGACGAAGCACTGCGCACCTTCCTGCTGCTGCTAGTGGAACACGCGGCAGTAGGCAGAGGGATGGGTGAGGCGCTGGAGAGCATCATGGCAACCGATTCGCCGGTCTTCGACGACGCACGCGACGAGATGGCCCGCGCCCTCGACGAACTTCTCGCCGCAGGTGTCGCAGCAGGCCTCGTCCGCAGTGGCATCAGTGGGCGCGTCGTGCTGCGCGCCCTCGGCGGCATCTGCGGGATGCGCGCCAAAGGCTGGAAGGACGATGCGCTACGCATCGCCACGATTCTGTATGACGGGTTGCGCTACGGCGCAGCGAACCACGGCTAGCGCGAGGTTGCCAGGCGCTTCCCTCTTCGAAAAGGCAGCTCTCAGCCGCGCCATGGCAGCTTCCTCGGGCCGAAGCTCTGCTCGCCTGGCTTGTCGCCGCACACGCACGGGGCGACGTGAGGGTTGCCCTTGTCCTCTGCGCTTACGACGGAGTTCTCGTCTGATCAAGATGCCGACAGAAACTCACTTGAACGCGTCGGTGCCCGTTGGTGACGGACGGCACGACGGTCAGATGACGGTCAAACGATCAAAAGGCCAGGTCCCGGATCTTGGGGACTGGCCTCTGAGCTGGTGTTTTGTGGTGGGGCTACCAGGACTTGAACCTGGGACCTCTTCCTTATCAGCCTTGCCCCGGCGTTCAACGCTTCGTGGTCTTCTAGTGACTCTCGGCCTATAATCGCAGGTAGAAGGCATGATCTCGTGTCGGGAGATCTCGCGCAGTGTCACTCACTGACGCGAGCTCCACTAACGAGTCACTAACGAAGGATCATGAAGGCGGGGTTGAGTGGGTTACTCGTTCAAGCGACTCGATCGCAACGGCAAGCCGCGATACACGGCCTGCTACCAAGACCTGAAAGGCAACATCCTCTCGGCGGGCACCTTCTCCAACAAGAAGGACGCCGACAGAGCCTGGCAGATGGCCGAGGCAGAGGTGGCCAAGGGGCGGATCGGCGATCCCAAGCGTGGACGGCAGACCTTCAAGAGCTACGTCGAAGGCACCTGGCTGCCCAACCACGAGATGGAAGCCACGACCCGGCAGACCTACACCTACGCGATCAGGAAGCATCTCCTGCCCGAGTTCGGCGCCATGCGAATGATCGACATCATGCCTGAGCATGTCCGGGCCTGGATCGTCGCCATGAAGAAGAAGGGTGCGTCGCCCGTGACGATCCAGAAGACGAAGATCGTCCTGAGCGCGATCTTCACGACCGCGCTGAATGACCAGGTGACCTTCATTCACCCCTGCAAGGGGGTCAAGTCGCCACCGGTGGTGGCCAAGCCGCGGACGATCATTTCTCCTGAGCAGTTCGAGACGCTCTATCGGGCCCTGCCGGACGCGGACACGAAGCTGCTGGTCGAGACCGACATCGAGACTGGCCTCCGCTGGGGTGAGCTGACCGAACTACGAGTCAAGGATCTCGATACAGGCTCACGGATCCTGACCGTCAACCGGGCAGTCGTCGAGGTCAATCCTCAGTTCCACCCGACCGGCGGCCGTTTCCTCGTGAAGGAGTACCCCAAGGACAAGGAGTTCCGGCGTCTCAAGCTCACTAGGCAGCTCATCAACAAGTTGCGCCTGCACATCGAAGAACGAGAGCTGGGACCGAACGATCTGCTCTTCATGTGGCGGCAGGAGTCCGCTCCCCGCACGAAGCTACGTGTGGTTCCCGATCCTGAGCATCTGGGCCTCACTCCCCCGACTGCGGCAGGTCGGCAGTATCAACACGGGACGCTGATGGGCTACAACTCCGGCAAGTGCCGCTGCGAGCACTGCCGTGCCGCCATTGCCCTTTACCGAGCACAGCGCCGTCAGACCGAAGGCAATGACAGCCCTCGCAGGCGCCGTATCCGCGACACCGATGGCCACGTACCTGCGGAGGCGTTCCGCAACCAGATCTGGAAGCCCGCCCTCGCTGCGGCCGACCTCACGGTCAAGGTCCGCATCCACGACCTTCGTCACGCACACGCATCGTGGTTGCTATCGGGTGGCGCCGACCTCCAAGTGGTCAAAGAGCGACTTGGGCACGCATCGATCGCGACCACCGAGAAGTACCTGCACACACTGGACGACGCCGACGAGACAGCGCTCGACGCGTTCACGAAGATCCGGAATCGCAGCGCGCGCAGATCATCCTGACAATGGTGCGGCTCGCTTCGCTGACGAGTACGAAAGCGAGCCCTTTGATCATGCTGGAGGGAACGAGGACCAGTGGCCGAGCCCATGAACGGCGCCGACCAAAGACGAATCGAAACGGTCATCCTGAGCACGACGATAACCAGCGTGGTCGCGCTGGCTTTCATCGCCGGCTTGATCTCCTACCGGCACCTCCACCTACTCGCGGTTCGACACGGCGAGTCGCCTTGGACTGCTGCGCTTCTACCACTTAGCGTCGACGGGATGGTGCTCTGCGCCTCGATGGCCCTGCTCGCCGACTCGCGGCGCGGGAGGCGCGGAGGAGTCCTGCCCTGGACGCTTCTGGTAGTTGGCAGCCTTGCGAGCGTTGCCGCCAACGTCGCTGTCGCTGAGCCATCCCTCATCGGTCGTGCTGTGGCAGCTTGGCCGGCCTTCGCAATGATCGGCGGCTTGGAGATGGCCTTCCGGCTGGTACGGCAAAGCGTCACCCGTCGACTCTTTCCCGAGGAGCTCACAGCCGTCTCAGCACCTGTATCGGCCGACGGCAAGCGCGGACGCACTCTCCAGCAGGAAGCTTGGCAGTGGGCACTCCAAAACCGCCGTCCAGACGGCACACTGCCACGATCCATCGATCTTGCCCGGCAATTCCACCGCAGCCCCCGCTGGGCCCGCCTTGTCAAGTCATCCGGATTGAATGGCACCTTGATCTAGGAAGCCGGAACCTAAGCGACTTCTACTCTCTGATGAGGCCCGGCCACGGAAGCCGGGGGAGACGACCAGGTTGAAGTGAGCAGTCCAGATGGGATCAACCCCGTAATGAGGCCCGGCCGGTAGGGCCGGGTAATAGGTTTCGGGGCATGATCGACCGCGACCTGGTTGACGGGGTGCCGCAATGAGGCCCAGCCGCTGGGCTGGGTGAGTTACCAACCGTGTCGGTGCGCCCAGAAGTAGAGGACCCCGCAATGAGGCCCGCCGCGATGGCCGGTGAGACTACCTCGGTGGTCATGCACAGGCCCGTCACGTTCATCCCGCCATTGGACCGGCCACGCAGGCCGGATGAGACCATTCCTGCCAGGCGAAGTTGGCGTCGCAGGTGCCCCCGCAATGAGGCCCGGCCGGTAGGGCCGGGTGAGACCTCGATCACTAAGGGGGTGCAGCACGACATTGATGTGCTCCCGCAATGAGGCCCGGCCGTAAATGCCGGGTAGATCGAGGCAACCAGGTCCAGCCCACCGAAACGGCGGGGCCGCTATGAGGCCGGCCGCCTTCGTCGTCGGTGTCCGGCAGGACACCACCATGCCGCGCTGAGGCCCGGTCACGAAGACCGGGTGAGACGCCGCCCGCGATGAACACCACGCAGTACTGGACGCCGCAATAAGGCCTGGCCACTAGGGCCAAGTCGACAAGTGACCTCCTCGATCGTGCCGCCCGTACACCGCCCTGCCGCGATGAGGCCCGGCCGCTTAAACCGGGTGAGACCGGCAGGTTGTTGGCGGTGTTGAACAGGTGCGGGATCCCGCAATGAGGCCCGACCAGGGAGGCCGGGTGAGACGGTCGGCGGGTGTTCGGGTTTGATCCTTACCAGACGCAGCCGCAATGAAGCCTGGCCGTTAGGGCCGGGTGAGACTAGGTACCGGCCGTCGTTCGGGTCCGCGCTCAGGTCCTCCCCGCAATGAGGCCCGGCCACGGGGGCCGGGTGAACCCTCGTCGTTTGCGGTTGACGACCCGTTTCATTCCCACCCGCCGCAATGAGGCCCGGCCACGCAGGCCGGGTGAGACCTGCCAGCCACGTCCCCTCCGTCGAGCCGCACCATCCCGCAATGAGGCCCGGCCTTTAGGGCCGGGTGAGACCACGTGCTGCAGCTGCAGCAGAAGGCGGCGCTGGACCCGCAATGAGGCCCGGCCACAGAGGCCGGGTGGGAGCCTGGGCAGGCTCGCGCAGGTCGTAGGTCTGTCACTCGCCGCGATGAGGCCCAGTGACGGAGGCCGGGTAAGGCTCAGCTGCTCCCGGTCGTACAGCCGCCCGCCGTAACCGACGCAATGAGGCCCGGCCACGTAGGCCGAGGGACTGCCACCTGCTGCCGCCTGGAGCTGCGGGCGGGCAAGCCGCAATGAGGCCGGGCCGCTGGGGCCCGGTGAGACATCACAAGCAAGGGCAAGACCGATTCGGGCACAATGAGGCCCAGGTGCTGAGGCCGGGTGAGACGTGGACGGCACGATCGTCGCATCGGACAAGGTCGTGGCCCCGCAATGAGGCCTGGCCACGCAGGCCGGATGAGACGCCCAGGGTGCAGGTGATCACGGCCTGACGCATGCCCGCAATGAGGCACGGCTACGGAGGCCGGGTGAGACCTCACGATCCACGAGGGCATCACATGGCGCGAGGGCCCAGAATGAGGCCGGGCCGCTGGGGCCCGGTGAGACCCGCGTCAGTTGGGCAGGTGGTGAGCCCAGCGCCCTGTGCCGCAATGAGGCCGGGCCGCTGAGGCCGGGTGAGACCTGCTCGAATTCTGGGACCACGAGGGGCGGGCGAATCTCCCGCAAAGAGGCCCGGCCGCTGGGATCGGGTGAAACTCGGCATCACCGCCTCCCACGCCATCACGTGCGTCCCGCAATGAGGCCCGGCCGCGGGGCCGGGTAAGACACAGGCGTCAGGACGTCATCCACCCCAGAGAGATGGCCCCGCAATGAGGCCCGGCCACGGAGGCCGGGTGAGAGGAGGGTCTCCACGGCGTCCTTGACGAGGGCGGTCGTGCCGCAATGAGGCCGGCCGTTTGGGCCGGGTGATATCCGATTCTCGTGGTGGCGGCGGGGCGGTGCTGGCACCCGTAATGAGGCCGGCCACGTAGGCCGGGTGAGACGGGCGGAGGGTGTTCGGGCCTGATCCTTACCAGACGCAGCCGCAATGAGGTCCGGTCGCTGAGGCCGGGGTCTTCGCCCTCGTCCGCTGTGGTGATGCCGCAATGAGGCCCGGCCGATGAGGCCGGGTGAGACGGCCGCGACAGCGGGCGGTACCCCAGGGCCGGATAGCCGCGATGAGGCCCGGCCGCTGAGGCCGGGTGAGACCGCTCCGTGCCGTACGCCGACCAGGTGTCATCACCGGCGCCGCAATGAGGCCCGGCCGCTGAGGCCGGGTGAGACCCGGGCAGGCCCACCGTTTCCAGCGTGGACGCAAGAACGCCGCAATGAGGCCGGGTAAGACCTCGCCGGCGGCATCACAGCCGTCGTCCTGGCGGTGCCGCAATGAGGCCCGGCCGCTGAGGCCGGGTGAGACGGCGGTGCGGGCGGTGCGGTCGAGTCCCTGGCGCAGCCGCGATGAGGCCGGGCCGCTGGGGCCGGGTGAGACGGTCTGTGATCGGGCCTTATCACTCTTCGTAGCCGACTAAGGCAAGGCCTGGTGTCCGTTTTGGGTGCCATGCTGCGGGTTCAGGGTTCGGAACATCCCGGGCCAGGCGTGTGTACTGGTGGTTCCGAAGCTCGCGTGGACGCCGTGTCGCGCTGTGCTGTTGTCAAAGAGCGATCACGCTGACGTGGTTAGGTCTACCGCACGTGGACGGGGAGGGGGGAGAGCACCCCGTCGAAATTGCGTCCGGCGATGCGTTGGCGGTGGGCGCCGTGGACGCTGAACACCCCGAGGGCTGCCCACCCGAACTGGGAGACGGTGGGTTGGTCGTCGATGGGCTTGAGGGTGGGGTGTTCGAGGAGGCACCGGACGGCGTCGGTGTCGAGGGCAGGTTTCCACAGGGGCCAGATCATGACGTTGTCGCCGGCCAACCGGTGCCACAGGGTGCTGCGGACTTTCTGACCGTCACCCGTGAGACGGAACAGCGGGAGTGCCATGGTGGCCAGCCATGTGGCTCCGGGGACGCCGGCCTCCCTTCCGGGCCGTCCTTCTGGGTCGTCGGCGGTGCTGCGCAAGACGCGGTGGTCGAGGTATTCGCCGGTGAAGCCTTCGATGCGGCTCCATCGGGTGAGGGCCTCGTGCAAGTGTTCGGGGTTGTCCCGTACGGCCTTGAGTGGCATTTCGAAGAAGGTGCGTATTTTCTGCTGGCCGGAGGGGGCGATGAAGGGCGACAGGGCACCGCGACCCTGGGCGTCTACGGCCAGGTCGGTCGTAAGGCAGGGCAGCCAGCGGTCGGCCGCGAGCGGGTGGGTGCGCCGGATGTCTGCGGCGCGTTGCCGATACTCCTGCCGGGGCCACCGCAGCGGGTCCTTCCCCAGTCCGGAGGCAGGGGGGAAGCCCCGCCCGATGCCCGGCAGTACGGCAGTTACCTCGATCGAGCGCACGACCTCGGCCAGCGCCTCGGCGATGTCCCCGGTTGTCTGGAGGGGGCTGTGCAGGTGGGCGCAGGCGGTGGTGCCGGAGAACGACAACCGGGCCGGGATGCCGCTCTCCTCCGTCAGGACGCGCAGGACGCCGAGGGCGGCGAGGAATCCCAGGGGCTCGCGGCCGTCCAGGGCGGGGAGTTCAACAGTGTTCATGCCTCGTGCTCCTCGCGGGCTGAGCACCAGATGTCAGCCAGGCGGACGATGGCTTCCAGCCGGGCCAGCCCCCACCTGCCGTAGACGCTGGCCAGGTTGGTGAATCGCTGGGGGGAGGACCAGTCGATGGAGCGCGCGGTGTCCACCTCGATCTTCTCCCCGTGCCGCTGGATGCCGGTGACCGGTGAGGGGTCGGTGACGGGTTTCAGCAGCGGCCGGTTGTAGCCGTGGTGGGCGGCGATCAGGTGCACGACCAGGTTCCGGTCGACGGTCGTGGTGTCGTCGAGCAAGGCGTCGGCGATCTGAGCGGACAGGGCCTCATGGCGCATACCGGCGGGATAGCCGGCGCGCTGCTGAGCCGCCCGAAACAGCTGACGATCGAGTGGGTTCATGCCGGACTTGGCCAAGATCCGCGGAGGGTCTTCGGCTTCGGCGGCCGCGGCGGCCCACCGGTCGCCCCCGTGCAGCATGGCCTGGAAGCGTTCATCGCGTTTGCCCTCATCGTGCCAGAGCGCGGCAAGACCGACGGCCTGCACCAAGGGAACGGGTAGCTGCAGGTTCCGCGCGAACTCCTCGGCGCGTTTCCGCACCGCCCACTGGTGGTCATCCAGCCGCATCGGGGTGCGTGCGGTTGAGGAACCCTGGGCGCTGTCATCCTCGCCGTAGCTGGTGATGTCACTGGTCAACACCACGGTGCCCGAGGCCAGATGCTCCTCCACCTTCGGCTTCTTAGCCAGGGCCAGACGACGAAGCACGGCAAGGTGGGGCGGCACGTCATCACCGTCGTGGTCGAGGTCGGCGCCGAGCACCTCGATGACGTCCGGCCGGGCGCGCAGGATCTGCTCGATCTGGCGGCAGTAGGCGCCGGCATCCATCTGCTCGGCCTGGCGGTCACGCTCGGCAGTGTCAACCACCTCCCGCAGCGCGCCGGCGAGTTCCGGGTCGTGGGCGGCGATCGCCGCGGTCAGTGTCGGCCCGAGCCGTACTGCGGCCCGCCGTTTGCCGTTGCCGCCGCACAGGTCACCGATGTCGCGCAGGGCCTGCCGGAGTGCGGAATTCCACCCAAAGGCGTCGCAACCCCCGTAGGAGACGGGGACGACGATTCGGTCTCCGGGCCGGATCTCATCCCCGCCGATGACCTCGACCAGCTCCCGGGATCTGAAGCGGACCACCCGCCGGGGCACCCCGTCCCCTGGCGAGGAAGCAGAGCGCGGGGTTTCGTCCGGGGAGGGTTCGCCTTCCACGTCGGCGAAGCGTGCGGTGATCTGCTGGCCGGACAGCCACTGCCGGACGGCCAGCAGCGGCACCTCGATACTCTCCTCAGCCATCACCGGGAGCGCCTCGAGCGCTTGGCACCACTTCTCCTCATCCCTGGCCAGTTCCCGCCAGGCGAGGGACACGTGCGGGACCTCCCGCTGCAGACCGTGCAGGAACGGCGCAGGGGACGGGTCGTTCGGGCTCGGGACCGGCGATGTACGCGCCCAGGCATCCAGATGTGCCGGCGACAGGTACGGGGTGTATGCCTCGGCACCCTGGAGTTGCTCCCAGGTCTCCCTGTCCTGCTCGAACATGACCGCGGTCAGGCGGCGCAGAGCCGCGGGGGAGACATCGATCCCCTCCTCCGTCAGGGAGGGAGAGGGCGTCCCCGGGCGGAATGCAGCAGGGGTCTGCAATGTGGTAAGCCACTGCCAGGTGGCCTGGCGCGCCTCGCCGTACACGCCCTCACGGTCCAGTTCGGTGTGCACGATGACAGCCGGTGCCGCCGGGGCCGAGCCCAGGCGGTTGAGGCGGCCGAACCGCTGAATCAGCGGTGGCAGCGACGCCGACTCCGTCACGAGTGCGGAGAAGTCGAGGTTGGCGCCGACTTCGACGGTCTGGGTGGCGACCACGAAGACGGGGTCGTCCGGCTCGCAGGCGCGGCCGGCCTTGATCCGGTCGTACCACTCCAGCAGCAGGTAGTCCCGGTCCACCGGCCGGATCCGGCCGGTCAGCAGCATGCACCGCCCGGGGTAAGCCCCGTGCAGGTGCTCGAACACCGCCCGGGCGCGGGCCACGGTGTTGCAGATGACGCCGACGACCGGGTTGGTGTGTGACAGGTGCTCGGCCCACTGGGCGAGCGTAGCCACGACCTGCTGGTCGTTGTTCTTCTTGGTGGCCTCGCTCACCTCGACCAGGTGCGCGGTCTTGCCCGCGTGCAGCCGCTTGCCTGCCACCGGGTGCTGTTCATCCGCGTCCGTGATGCGGTGCACGCGGGGGCCCTGGGCGGTGGGGCTGGCCGTCATGGTCACCACCACGGGCTTGACCTCGGCCGGGGTGGTGTCCTGGGCCAGCGCGTCCGCCAGGGTGGTGAGGAAGGGCCGGGACAGATGGGCCTCGTCCACGATGATCAGGCTGTCGGTGCCGACCAGGGCGGCGTCGATCGGCCGCAGCTGATCACTCACCCCGTAGCCGCGGAAGAGGAACCGGCTGCCGATCTGGTCGACGGTGCCGACCACGATGGCCTGCCGGTCTGGCCGTTCCAGCCATCGCCATGACCAGGTCACCCCGCCCCGCATCCGGGTGACATCCAGCGGCTCCTCATCGTGCTCCACCAGCAAGGCAGCGGCGACCTTGCCCGCCACACTGTCGGCACTCGCGGCGGTCAGGGCGTCGCGGAGGCGGCAGGCATGCCGGTAGGCCTCGTCCACGATGAGACGCCGATCGACCACGAAGAAGCACCGCCTGGGCACGCTGCCCCGGTCCAGGGCTGCGGCGAAGATGGCGATGTCCAGCACCGATGTCTTGCCCAGGCCGGTGGGGACATCGATCAGCTCGGGCCATCCGCCGGCGAGTACCCGATCCAGCAGCTGTTCCTGCCAGGGAAACGGCTCGCGGCGATCGCCGTCGCCAGTGGTGTGAACCTGAGCGTAGAAGGCGGCGAAGTCCCGCCGGTGCAGGCCCGTCATGACTGCTCCCGCTCCGGGACGAACAGCCCCAACCCCAGGTAGCGCAGCGACCCGGCAATAACCGGCCCGACCACCGGACGCGCGAACCTCACCCGCACATGGGTTACCGGCCGCTTGGGCCGCCCCTCCGGCAGCGTCTCCCGGCGAGGCCGCCACACCGCACCCGCGGTCAACGGGGCGGCCGACACCTCCAGGTCAACCGGCTCGGGGTAGCCGACCCGGGCCAAGGACTTGGCCACCAGGTCCTCCACACTGCGGCGGGCACGCAGCATGCCGTCGGTGACCATCGGCGTCGCCGTCACCCAGGAACACGCCCCCTCAGCAGGCCCCCGCCAGGTCTCGACACGGAGCGTGCGACGACGCGGATCGGCCCCGTACCGAAGGGAGATCTCCGGCATCGGCCGCGGCGTCAGACGAGTCAGCGGATCGGCCCCGATCACCGCCCGGACCAGGTGCTTCCACTCCTCGGCCGGCATGTCCCGCGGTATCGCCAACGCCACGCCGAGCAGATGACCATCCGCGTGCTCGTGCCCCACGTCCGGCAGCCCCAGGAAGGCCACATGCGGCCGCTCATCGGCCCCGTGACCACTGACCTGCGCCGGGATGTCGCTGCCGATCCGCTTCAGCACCGCCTTCCGCAATATGGACGTCAGCCTCAGCACCTGGTCCCCACCGATCCGCGCCGTCGGCTGGCCGAACCCCCAGATCATCAGGTCGTCCCACGGCGACCGAACCAGCTCAACCGCAGGGATCTGGTCGACCAGCGGGCCGTAGGGAACGGAACGGGCGACCTCCCAGGCCCGCCCGCCCAGGTCATAGACCTCACGCAGCGCGTCAACGTACCCCGGGTACGGGACCCGCAGGTCCACGGCGTTCGCCGCCCCGATACGGCTCGGCACCCACCGCGACCACGCCGGCCGCTCCGCCGGCAGCATCGCCACCGTGGTCACCTCGGCCTGACTCGTGGACCGCCCCACATACGGCACCCGCCGGGCCATGCGCTCCAACCGCGCGACCAGGTCACCGGTTACGTCGGCCTCCGGCCAGACGACAGCGAAGTCCTCACCCGCCGGGGTGGCCGATGCTCGGCTGCGCGCCTGGTTGGTACGCCCCGGCCAAAACTGGCTCCCGCCACTGGGTTCGGTCTGGTTGGTCACTACGAAGCTGTCCGTGCG
Source organism: Microbispora amethystogenes (assembly GCF_016863015.1). Lineage (GTDB taxonomy): Bacteria > Actinomycetota > Actinomycetes > Streptosporangiales > Streptosporangiaceae > Microbispora > Microbispora amethystogenes. The sequence continues at coordinate 79,740 of NZ_BOOB01000047.1, forward strand.
GCTCACGCTGACCGAGCCGTCCGCCCACACCTCGGGTGCGCCGGAACGCTCCAACCATCGCAGCGCATCCCAGTCCTCGACGCTCTGCGCCGAGGCCACCAGTGCACAGAACACCCGCGCCGGATGCGGCGGCCACTCAGCGACACTCGGACGGATGCTGCCGGCATCGTAGCGGCCATGGCGCAGCCGCACCTGAACCGTAACAGGCATCGGCTCAGCCCTCGTCGGAGGCGGCGTGCGCGACGGTGGCCTCGATCGCCTTCTGCAGCGACGGGATCGGCGTCACCGAGATCACGTCGGCGGCCATCTCCACGCCTAACTTGGCCGCCGACTCCTTCAGTTCGTGAAAGGCGTCCACGGCGGCAGCAACGGACACATCCAGGCGCTCCAGGTCACCGCCGGGGCGTTCCAGCCCAATCTCCTCGCTCGCCTTGGCCAGGTCACAGCCCGAGCGCAACCAGACCGAGGGGCGAGCGAACGCGAGCCGGTCCCCCACCAGGGCCAGGGCTACCAGAGCCGCACGAGCGGTCGTGGCGGCCTCGATCGAGGCGTCGCCGAAACGCAGCCGCTCCATCCCCGCCAACGAGATGCTCGCCACACGGCGGATCTCCCGAACGGTCACGCCGCCGGGGACGGGGTTGGGAGCGATGTTGCCGTGGCCGATCTCGCTGAGCTTCTGGCCAGTCTTCTTCGCCCCTTCCGCGACGTACTGCCAGTCGTTCTCGGCCTTGTCCTTGCTGTCCACCGCGCCGGTGAGGTTGACCGGGTCCAGCCGGCCACCGCGTCGGGAACCGAACACAGGTTCGACACCGAACATGATCGCCGTGTACAGCCGCGCGAACTTCGGCCAGCGCCCCTTACGGTGAGAGTCCCACGCCCCGAAGATCAACGAAGCGGGCTCGCGCTCGAACAGCGGCCGAGCATCAGCGGCGCTGACGGCTCGCAGCCGCTGCCCGACCTGGCTCTTATCGAAGCGGACCCCGTCGACCAACGAGTCCCGCCAGTACGCATCGGCGTAGCGGTGAGGGGCGTCGAATGAGGTGATGCGGATGCCACCGTGAGAGGTGGGCGCCCGTAACTCCAGCATCGGCAGTTCGAGTCGCCCCCTGTCCCGTGCGTCCCGCAGCGCCTCCTCTACCCGGTTGGCCTGCGACTGCTCCTGATCGATCGTGACGGTCTTGACTGCCTCTCCATCGACGATACGGTCAGCCACCAGGTACTTCCTGGTCAGATCCCGCTCCCGATCCTCAATCGGGAACGTTGGCGGCATGACCGAATTGCCTACGCCGCCCACGGGGTGATAGACGGCGCGCACGACGACGGCCGTGTGAGCTCTGTCCTCGCCCAGCGCCTCTACGAGCTGCGCTGTCAAACTTCTGCTCATCCCGAGCACCTTTCTTCCTTCGAACTCCCCAATCGCCGACAGGTATGAAGGATGGCAACCAGGACTGACATTTCGGCGCCCCCTCGCCCAATAAGGCCGCAGACGGTAGCTGCGGAAGCAACTTTGAGATGACGGGCTCGTAATCAGCGCGCGCAGCCGCAATAAAGCCGCGGTCGGTTGCCGCGGATAACGCCTCGTCTACAGTGGTGCGGTGGAGGGCGCATCAAGCGCCCCCCACCGCGGCAGGCTCCGGCTGTTAACGCCAGCCGGAGCCTGTTCCTCTACGGTGGCGGCGCGTCGTCTTGGCACTCCGCTTCACCATGATCAAGGTGATGCGCCGGCGCCTGGTCGTCACCGTGATTCTCAAATCCTCTCACCTCCCTACATGCGAGCCGTGTCGCTCGTGAACGGTAGCTGAATCGAAGGAAGCTTGCGATGCTTTAGGGATAATCTCTGAGTAGCTACCTGCTGGCTTACTTAAGTCGTGCCCGAAATCTACGTGCGCAGAAGTTCCTCTTCGTGTTGGCAAGAGCAGCATCCAGGAGCCGAACCCGTAAGCGGGTGCTGACAAAAGCCACCATCCCGGTCCGCAACGGCACACGGCCTATGGCCAGTCCGTACTGGTTGGCAAGGTCAGAGCGGCTGGCGCTAGCGACGAAGGCCCACCGGGTCGTGCGGTTGCGGTCGGTATGGTGCTCGCCGGCCTGCACGCGGCGGGGCGGAACACCTCAAACGTCACGCCCTCTCCTCTGCCGGGAGCGCGGGCGGGTGTATCTGGTCCGGAGCAACGCTTCCGTCGTGCTCGTGCTCGTGCTCGGGAATGAGGTAGTCACCCGGGAGAGTGCCCCCGGCAGGCAGCCAGTGCGGGGACATGTGTACTCATGGGTCGCCATCATGCAGCTTTAGATGATCGCGACTCGTGTAGGGGCCACACGGAGTTGGGATGGGAACCCTGACGCGATCCACCGAGAGCCCGAATGCTTCCCCTTGCCGTAGGCCGGCAGCGGCGCCGAGCAGCACCAACGGCCCGTGCTGGGGCGGCATAGCGCGACTCAACCTCATGACCTGCTTGGGCGTCAGGAGCCGGATCACGGTCTTGTCGGCGTGCGGCATGATGCTCGCGAAGATCGTGTAGGCGGTCTCGATCGTGCGCGGAGCGAGCCCCCCCAGACCGCAGGCTCTGTTACAAGAGAGAGCGGGGAGGGGAGATAGGCGGAAGGTGCAAGGGCAAGGACCTTGGGGCGCTGCCCCAAACCCCGGGGCCTCCGACTCCGAGAGCCGGGGGCCGCGCACGGCTCGCGCCGTAAGTGGCTGGGGTGGAAGCCTGATCGCTCGTCTGCCATCGACCCAGGCAGAGCCCAGCAGCCCGGCTCCTCCAGGTCAAGCCCAGCCGTGCAAGCAGGACAACCAGCGCGCGAGGAAGGTCACAGGGAGCAGGTACACGCGAGGCAGAGCTTGACCCGCTGTCGCTTCGCGATGGGTCGACGGCAGACGAGAGATCAGGGCAGGGGACAACGTGCGGCGCCGCAAGTAACAGTGGGGGCTATGAGGCTTGTGTACGTTACATCCGATAATGCTGGTTTTATCGGTTAATGCAGGGTTCTGTCCGATTGGGGAAGCGAAGCCTCACCCGAGTAAGCCCTTCTCCCCCTCCCCTGTAGGAGTTGCGAAAGGTTACCCTGGATAGGACGAATCTTCCCCGGTAGGTGATCACGCTGCTTCGCAAAATTCGCCAAAGGCTGGACGATTGGCTGTATCGCCGCCACAAAGATAGGAATTCTTATTTAGATATCGAGGACTTAGAGAAGCTCTTCCCGAGGCCCTCCATTGGGCAGCTTCTTCGTGAGGAGGGGCGGCTCTGGGTGCAGCGGCAAAGGAGAAAAAGGATCCCCCTCGGGAAGCTTGCGATAAGTAGTACCGCAGCAATCCCTTACTTATCGCGACAAGATGTCAGGCAGATTCGTCGCCTAGTTCGCGCGATGCGCCTAACAAGGAATCGGAAGCCACCCTGGCAAGGAAAGAGCGCCTCTGAAATCATGCTGGAGTGGGATTCTTGGAGCGATGCGGCAAAGGTCGCGTTTCTGTCTTTCTCGTGGTTGGGTGGCCCTCGCATTGAGGGCGTTCTTACTGCTAGCAGTCTGAAAATCCCGGACCGTCAGAGCAGGGCAAATCCGTCAATAAATCTCTTAGATGTAGTCAACGATCGGCATTCACTTGCTGCGGCCGCGGCCATTGCTAACGGTCTCGATCAGTTATTCAGGCGTCTTGGGCTGCCGCCCGATCATCTCGCATCAGGGGAAACGCGTCCCATGGGTGGCGGCGGAGGAGCAATCAGATGACGCCCGACCGGGAACAGCCCTTGACTGGGCTGGAGATTGCACTTCAATGGGGCCAGCTCCCTGCGGAGCACCTGCAAGCTGCCCTAAAAGCTCTTGAACCCGAGCTCCGCCGAGAGCATGAATTCAGAATTGCACGATTGGAAGCCGAACGTCAGGAAGCCAAAGATCGCCGCATGCATCAGTTATATCTGAGTGGCCTTATCGCCGGTTTCGTCATTTCGGTAAGCATGCTTGGTGCCGCAGTGGTCCTAGGTATGAATAACCAACCTTGGCTCGCGGCTATGATGGCAGGACCGAGTTTACTGACCCTCGTAACAATGTTCGTCCTGCGTCGCTCCGATACGACAAGCATGAAGGCTGCAGCGAAGGCCAAAACGAACATAGCGTCGATCAACCTGCCACCGACACAAGCACCAGAGAATCCATCCTCATTGGTCTAAGGCAGCCGTCACGACGCAACAGATCTGCAATGTGTGCGCGTCACGGTGAACCGGCATCTATCCGCCTATATCGTTGGAGTCGTTGAGGAAAGGTTCCAGTCCCCGGCGGCATACTGCCCATCGAATGTCGTCGCTTCCCGAATCCTGCAACACGAGGCTGGCGACAATGGGTTCGCTGCATGGAGGGGTGCCATGCGCGCTACATCCGCCATGTGCAGCAGTTCCGGACTGATCGTTGTACCAACTCGCTGGTTGAGGATCGAGCCTCTCACGAAGACGCAGTGCCATGGCTCAACGCTACGTTGCCAGGGGCGCTTTGGGGGCACATTGCGGTGGAAGATGATGCGAAACGATGTCAACGGACGGAAGCGTTCGCCCAGGCCACAGGAGGTGCGAACGGAATCGCCCCAGGTGACGAGCACGCGGAATTAGAACCCGGCCTACAGTCCGACTTGGCCGCTGCCAGAGCATCAGACCAGACGGCTTATGATCACATACTTAGCTGCCATGTCGCGCGCAAGCTTGATCTGTGCGGCGAGAACGTCATCAGCAGAACCGAACACCTCGAAGGACAACTCACAACCGCCCACCGACTGTGCCAGCTTCAGTCCGAGTGTGGCCTTGACACCCACCAGGGGATAGCTGTACCAGCGTCCCTCATCCTCATCGTCCGTATCCGTCAGGGCGGTACCGACTGCCATCCAGTCAAGATCATCAAACGTACAGCCGACTGATGCGCGCGGGCGAAGGTGGAATGCCCTCTGCAGGTGGTCGGCATCAACTCCTGTCGGCGCGGATGTCCGCAGAATGTCCACCTGCTTTTCCCCAGCATGTGGCCCGACCGGGCCGGTGGTAGGGTTCGGGCCCAGTCGGCGGAGGCGTTGCCCCGGTTTGTTCAGGCTCCGAAGACGGGGTTGCTCTCACCTGCCAGGCGCTGTACACCTCAATCCCGTTGGATTCCAGCAGGCGCACCATCTCGGCCACGCGCTCGCGCGGCAGGAACAGGGCGAACGTCCACGCCTCGCGGTCGCTGCGCGTCTCGCCCTGGGCCGTCGGATCAGTCAGCGTCAGCTCCAGCGGAGAGCCATCGGGGGCGCGCACCTCGACCCGCGCCCGGCCCGGCGTGTTCGTGTCGAATGCGACTGCATGGAACGCGCCTGTAGCCACGGCGAAGACCGAGGACAGCAGGTTGGCGCACTGTCCGAGGTTGCCAGGCACGCCGGCGGCGGCCTCGCCCCAGAGAGCGATGCGGGCCTCCTCGATTGCGTGCCTACCCTTGGGGCCTCCGGGATCTTCCAGAGGTGGAGTCACAGCTGGAAGCGCTGCCGTCTCTCCCTTGTCCCAGCCTTTGCGATCTGCGTACTCTACTCTCCGCAACTAAATAGGAGCTGAGAGTAATGAAGAACTGTGATGCCAAGCTGAGGAGAGGTCGAATAACTGCTCGTTACGCAGCAACAGCTGTCTGCGCTTTGGCTCTCCTGAGTGCATGCGAAGCAGGACCTCCTTCTTCCTCGCCACTTCAGACTTCAGCGCCTTCTGTCTCGACACCGTCTCCGGCGAAACCGACCCCACGAGTGACGCATGACGTAATCGTCGCGACCTACAGCGAGTACTGGACAACACTCACTACCGCTGGCAGATCCTCGCCGGAGGAGGCCCGGAGTCTGCTCAAGCGCTACGTCAACGGCCCATACCTTGATCATCTTGTTGCTGGGATTCGGCAGATGGATGAGCAGGGGCGGGAGCCGTACGGGGAGGTGATCCCGCGCGTCAAGCAGGTGCGCGTCGGCGGGAAGCACGCCGAGCTCATCGACTGCCAGGACACATCCAAGGCCGGCATGGCCGATCGCCGCACGCACCAGCTCATCCCCGGCACCATCAAGGCCAATTCGACGGCGAACATCAAGGCGGAGTTGGGGCAGTCTTCCGATGGGCGTTGGCGCGTCGTCGGACTGAGCATCAGGGAGGCGGCGTGCACGCCACCCTCGTCCTGACTCCGCTCCTCGTGGCCAACGCCTTCGGTCCGGGTGTCCCCATGGACGACCATGGAGCCTTCCCTTGGGGCAGCGGCTGGGTCGCGTACAGCAGCCATGAAGTCGGACAGTCTGTCCGATCCTCCAGGGTCGGCGACGACGGTGATAGCAAGTGGACCAACTGCCACACAGTCGGTGGCGCGAACGGCGTCACCTACCTGCAGTGCGACTATGGGCCCAACGGCCAGCGGAACACCTTCCAGGGCGTGACGCCCGAAGATCCGACGGCGCCTGCCGTGACGCCCGAGATGCTTCTGCAGCAGGCCCTCGGCCAGGTCAAGCCGCCTGCCCCGCGGATCGCGACGGCACCACCACGCGGCAAGGACGGCCTGGTCGGCCTGCCGCACTTTTTCTGGGCGCAGCGAGGCCAATGGCGCACGATCAGCAAGCGGGCGACGTCCGGCCCGGTGTGGGCCGAGGTCACGGCGACGCCGACAACCTTGGTCGTTCGTCCGGGTGCGGGACAGGCCACGGTGACATGCAAGGGGCCCGGCATCGCGTATGACCCGTCCGTGACCGACCAAAGAGGCGCCTGCACGTACCTCTTCACACGCTCCAGCGCCGGTCTCCCGGGCGCTCACTACAAGGTGACCGTCTCCGTCGTCTGGACGGCCGCGTGGACCGGCTCCGACGGTGCCGGCGGACCTTTGGCGCCGATGACGACGTCCACGACTTTCCCGTTGCGGATCGCCGAAGGCCAGGCACTCATCCAGAGGAGCTCCTGAATGGTCCGCAACCACATGTCCTCGCCACCTCAGCACGCAGGGAACGGCGTCGCCCCTCCAGTGCAGGTGCCGAAGCTTACGCCGCAACCACGCCAACGCCGCCGAGGACTACTGCTCCTCGGCGTGCTCGTGGTGGCCGGCGGCGGAGTGATCAGCTATCAGACGATCACGGGTTTGAGCGCCCGGGTGCCGGTCCTCGTGATGACACATGATGTGGCCCCCGGCCGGCAACTGACGGCGGACAACGTCACGACGACCACAGTGGGCGTGGACAACCTCGTACCGACGATTCCTGCCCGCGATCTCCCCAAAGTGATCGGGAAACGAGCCGCGACGGATCTGGTTGCGGGCATGCTCATGCAGCCCAGGCTGCTCACCGATCAGGTCGTCCCCGTCGTGGGCCAGCAGCTCGTGCCCGTGGCAGTGAAGCCGAGCCGACTGCCGGCCCGCGGGCTACGGCCCGGAGACGCGGTTCTCGTCCTCGCCACCCCGGAGAACCAGGCCGTACCTGCTTCCAGAGCAAACGCCAGGCCCGTCATCGACGCGGTGGTCGACCAGGTGAAGGGGCCGGACGCGGATGGCCTCATGGTCGTCGATCTCATCGTGAACAACTCGCGAGGCGCCGAGCTCGCCAGTCTGGCGGCCAGCGGCCAGGTCGCCCTGGTCCTCAATCCGCGGAGCAGGTGAATGGCGACCTATGCCTTGATGAGCCCGGGCGGGTCCCCTGGCGTGACCACGACCGCTCTTGCCGTCACCTACGCCTGGGGAGGCCGCGCCCTGCTCGCCGAGTGCGACCCCAAGGGCGGCAGCGTCCTCCAGGGATTTCTCGGCGGCCGGATGGAAGGGTTGCCCGGCGGCCTGTTGGAGTTCGCCCTCGCCATCGCCCACCAGCCCGATCCAGCCGTTCTGTGGAAATACATCGTCTCTCTCGACCAGGACGCTCGCGAGTGGCTCCTGCTCCCCGGAACGAGGGACCCACGCCACGCGGCGCAGCTCGAAACGGCGTGGGATGCCATCGCGACGGCGATTACGTCAGCCGGCGCGGGAGTCGTGGACGTGGTGCTGGACGTGGGCCAGATCGGCGGGCCGGAAACCCCCATGCAATTGATCGCAGCGTCGGACCTGGCCTTGATGCTGTTGCGCCCCTCCCTGCGCCAGGTCGCGGACGCTCGCCCCAGGCTGGATGCGGTCGGCCGCTATGTGGGCGCGAAGGTGCCGGTCGCTCTGTGCCTCGTCGGCGAGGGGGATTACACCCCCAAAGAGATCAGCGATGCGCTGTTCGGCTTGCCCGTCATCGCGGGGATTCCAGACGATCCGAGGTCGGCTGCGGTGTTCTCGGACGGCAAACGAGCGCAGCGCTCCTTCCGCAGAGCGCCGTTGATGCGTGGGGCGTCTTTCCTCGCAGGGGCGATGCGCCAATACCTCGCGACGTCGCTGGAGCCGACTGAGGTGGTGAAGCGATGAGCAGCTGGCCGCCGGGTGATGTCTGGCCTCCACGTCCCATCGCCGGCCCCGCCGACCCCGGTCTGCTTCCCCGTACGGCGACTCCGGCAGAGGAGCTCGACGTCAAGGACTTCCGGGAAGCCGTGCTCGACATCACCGCCTCGATCGCCGACGACCTGAAGGACAGCGAGGATCGTGAGGCTGCTCGACAGGTGATCCAGTCATCGGTGCAGCGCTGGTCCCATGAACGGCTGGCGGACGGCGTCGCGGTGAGCTTCGCGACCCAGCGCCGGCTCGTGCAGGCGGTCCTGGACGAACGGTTCGAGCTCGGCGTCCTCACGCCGTACGTCAATGACAGCAGGGTCGAGAGCATCGACATCAACGGGTGCGACGAGGTCTGGATCACCTACAGCGACGGCACCTGCGAGCGCGGCCCGGCGGTCGCCGCCACCGATGACGAGCTGATCAAAATGATCCAGATGTGGGCGCTCCACAAGAGCTACAATCCGCGCGAGTTCTCCGGCGCGAGTCCGCTGCTCAACACAGCGCTCCGGCCCGGGGACGAGGAAGGCGGCGTGGGCGTACGGCTCAGCGCCACCATGGCCGTCACCACCAGGCCCTGTGCGAGCATCCGCTGCCACCGGCTGGTCGACGTCACCCTCGACGACCTGCTCCGGCTCGGCACCATCAACCGCAGCCTGTACGGCTTCCTTCGTGCGGCCGTGCTGGCCCGGCTGAACATCGTGATCACCGGCGGTACGGCGGCGGGCAAGACCACGATGCTGCGCGCGCTGGCCTCGGCGATCGACCCGGCGGAACGGCTCGCCACGCTGGAGTCGGACTACGAACTGTTCCTGCACAAGCTGCGCCACCGCCACGAGAACGTGATCGCCTTCCAGGTACGGCAGGCCAATTCCGAAGGCGCCGGAGCGGTCACGCTCAACGACCTGATCCCGCACTCCCTGCGGAAGAACATCAAGCGGATCATCGTCGGCGAGGTGCGGGCCGACGAGATCATCCCGATGTTCGAGGCGATGAACACCGGTCACCCGGGCTCGATGTGCACGATCCACGCCAACGGAACAGAGGAGATCTTCAACCGGGTCGTCATGCTCTGGACGCGTGGAGTCGGTGCCCAGACGCCTCCTGACGTCATCCACCTGAACACGGGGGAGACCATCGACCTGGTCGTCCACCTGCGAATGGATCCCGCGACCAACACACGCTTCGTTTCCGAGGTCCTTGAGGTGATGCCTCCGGCTGACAGCGAGCAGCCCAGCCGTAACCGCGTTTACAGCCCCACAGGACCGGGCGGCCGGGCAATGCCGGACATCACTCCTCAGTGCCTTCCACAGCTGAAGGCCGCGGGCTTTGACCCGACGCTCCTCGATCCGTACGCCGCCATGTGGGAGGTGCGATGAACACTCCTGCCCTGCTCGCCGGCCTCGGCACATCGGCTGTCCTGGGCGGAGTGACCTGCATCGTCATCGGACTCGCCGGACGGGGGCCCGTCGAGCCGGTACGACCTCCTTCCCGTTGGCCGGCGATCCGGAGGGCACTGATCGCCCGGCGGCGGCTTGCCGTGATTTCCTTCTTCGCCGCGGTCGCCGTACTCGGCCTGACCGGATGGCCTGTTGCCGCATGCGCCACGGCGGTAGCCGTGCTCGCCTTACCGAAAGTGGTGTCAGGCCGCACCGCCGCTCAGCAGATCCGGAAGCTCGAAGCACTGGAGCTGTGGACCCGGCGCCTGGCCGACCTGCTGGTGGCCGGCCGGGCCCTGGAACAGGCATTGGAGCAGAGCGCCTCCCGCAACGTCCCGTCTGCCATCACCGCGCCGGTGTCCTCGCTCGCCCGTCGGCTCCGCGTCGCTCAAATGCCGACCGAGCAGGCGCTGCGGTTCTTCGCCGACGAGCTGAACGATCCGGTAGGAGACCGCATCGCAGCAGCTCTCATCCTCGTGGCACGACGCCGAGGGAAGGGCGCCAGCGCGCTGCTGCACCAGCTCGCCCAGCTCGTCGCGAAGGACGTGAGCGACCGCCGGGAAGTCGAAGCCGCGCGAGCCGAGCACCGTACGACCGTCCGCTGGATCATCGGCATCCTCGTCACCTTCACGGCTGTCGCGATCACGCAGCGGTCCTACGTCGCGCCCTTCGGCACGCCGGTCGGACAGGTCGTCCTGGCCATGGTGGCAAGCCTGTACGGCGTGGCGCTGTGGTGGCTGCATCGGCTCGGCAGCTCCGCCGTCGGTCACCGCTTTCTCACGGATCCCGGGAAGCAGCGATGAACATCCCGGCCGTGACCGCGGGGGCGATGATCGGCCTCGGCTTGGTCATCGTCGGGTCCGAGCTGTCTCCTGGTCCTCCGCGCCTCAACGACGCGCTCGCGCGACTCGACGGCGCTCGCCGCCCCGGCCCGCGCGGCCGGCTCACCGTGCGGCTGTCACGGCTCCCCGTTCCCCGCGAGGACCTGGCGCTTCTCGGCATCAGCGATGAGCGCTTCACTCTGCAGCGCGTCGCCTTCCTGCTGTTCGGTCTGGTGTTGCCGCTCCCACTGACCATGCTGTGCGCGGTCGCAGGCGTTTCCCTTCCTTGGGCCGTGCCGACCGGCGCCGGCGTACTGTGCGGGGCCCTGTTCGCCCTGGTCCCTGACTACGCCGTCCGTGGCCAGGCCCGGGAGCGCCGGCAGGAGTTCCGCGCCGCCCTGGCGACGTACCTCGACATGGTCGCGCTGGAACGATCCGCCGGCGCCGGGCCACCACAGGCCCTTCAGGTGCCTGCCGAGGTGTGCACCGGCTGGGTGTTCCGCCGCATCGCCCAGGTCCTGGAGCACGCCAAACGCGCCGGAGAACAGCCGTGGCGCGGCCTGGCTCAACTGGGCGAGGAGATACGCATCGCGGAGTTGACCGAGCTGGCCGACATCGCCGAGGACGCAGGCTCCGAGGGCGCCCAGGTGCTGTCCACTCTGCTGGCCAAGGCGCAGTCCATGCGCACCACCGCGCTGACCGATGCACGGGCCCGTGCCAACAGCCGGACCAGCGAGATGCCCATCGCAATCGGCATCTCCGTCTTCGGCTTTCTGGCGCTTGTGTGCTTTCCCGCCGTCTACCGAATCATGAGCTGAGGAGATGCCGCATGTCCCCTCTCCTGCCGCCGGAGGCCGCTTACTGGCTCGCCGTCCGGAAGCTTCTGCTCGACAGGCTCGAACGGGCTCGGGAGCATCCCGACAGGGGAGCGATGTCCGCCGAAGCAATGATCATCATCGCTGCGCTCGTACTGGTGGCAATCACGGTCATGGGCATCGTCACCGCGAAAATCATCTCCAAGGCCAACTCGATCAACCTGTGACCCGCAGCGTGAGGCGCAGAGACGATCAGGGCTCAATTTCGGCAGAAGTGATGATCGCGTTGCCTGCCGTCATGTTCACGATCCTCGTCTGCATGCAGCTCTGCCTGCTGTTCTTCGCGCAGTCGGTCGCGCTCGCCGCTGCTCAGCAAGGCGTCCGGGCCGCACGCGCCGACGGTGCTTCGCGTACGGCCGGTGCAGGCGTGGCCAGGAGCTACGCGGAGCGGACGGCGGGCGGGTTCCTCCACTCGATCAGCACGAGCAGTGCAGGTGATGCGACGAGTGTGCGGGTGACGGTGCAGGGTCGTGCGCTCTCCCTGGTGCCGTTCCTGCCTTCGATCCGGGTCTCGGAGGAGGCTGCGGGAGCTGTCGAGCGCTTCACCACACCAGGGCAAGTGCCATGAACGACCGTGGCAGCGCAACGGTGGAAGCGATGCTCGCCATCACGGCAATCGTCCTCGTCATCCTGCTCGGCGTGGCCGGAGGGAGGATCACGGTCGCCAGCGCGGCCGTGGAGGCGGCGGCGCGAGATGCCGCTCGTCAGGCGTCCATCGCCCGGTCGGCCTCCGAGGCCGGCAGGACAGCGGAGTCGAGCGCACGTGAGTCGTTGAGGAGCCGCGGTGTCCGATGCGACTCGGTAAGCGTCCGTCTCAGCACGTCGGGGTTCAGCCGACCGGTAGGGAGCCCCGCGACCGTCTCGGCAACCGTCTTCTGCTCCGTGCCGCTCGATGACGTGGCCTTCCCCGGCTTGCCAGGGAGCGTCGCCCGGCGAGCCACCTTCACCAGCCCGCTGGACCCGTACCGCGGGAGGGAATCGTGAGTGCGCCCTACGAGGCCGAACGCGGATCGATCACACCGTACGCACTCATCTCCATTCTCGTGCTCATGCTCTTCATCGGCCTGGCGGTGGACGGGGGCACCAAGTTGCGGGCGGGCTGGGAGGCAGTGGGCATCGCCGAGGAAGCGGCTCGCGCCGGCGCCGGTCAGATCGACCGGCGCGCCGCGTACGAGGGCCGGAACTTCATCCTCGATCGCGGCGCCGCCGTACGCGCAGCGCGGGCGTATCTCAGTGCTACCGGCCGGCCCGGCACCGTCGGCCTCTCCGGCCCGAACTCGATCCGGGTGCAAGTCACCGTCACCAAGCCGACGTGGCTGCTCTCGCTCGTCGGTCTCTCCTCGGTGTCCATGACCGCGACCGCCACCGCTGATCTCGTCTCCGGCGTCGAAAGGCCCAAGTGATGACGCTGTCTCGCCTGCTACGAGCACTGGTCGCGGCGATCGTGCTCGCCGCCACCGTTGTCGGTTTCCCGATCCTCTTCTACCGGCTCGTCGGCTTCCCGCTTCCCGACCACATCCCAACGTTGCAGGAAGTCGGGCAGAGGCTGGCTGCCCGGGATGACGGCACTCTCTTCATCGCCGTCCTGGAGCTCATCGCATGGGTGGCATGGGCGGCGTTCTCGCTCTCGGTGCTCTTCGAGATCGGTGCCCGGCTCATCGGCGCCAGGCTCACTCCCAGGCTGTCCGGCCTGGGCGGGATGCAACGTCTGGCTGCCTACCTGGTGGCTTCCGCCTCGCTCCTCGCCACTGCCCCGGCGGCCATGGCGGCGGAGGCGGCTCCGCCTCCTGTCGTCGCCATGGCGCCATCGCATGCTCTCGGTGGCGACGTCGTTCGGAACGAGCCGCCAACGGCGCATGAGCCCGTCTACCAGGTGGAGCAGGGCGACAGCCTGTGGGAGATCGCCGACGACAAGCTCGGCAGCCCGAGACGATGGAAACAGATCTGGAAACTCAACGCCGGCTCCCCACAGCCAGACGGGAGCAGGTTCAGCAACCCCGGGGTCATCCAGCCTGGTTGGAAGCTCCGCCTCCCGTACCAGGGCAGGAGGATTGAGCGCGACACGTCCCGCCCTTTGGAGACTCAACAACCAACGAAGCCGGCATCTCGGCCCCCTGCTGCCCAGGTAGAGGATCGTCACGAGCCGGCAGAGTCCGCTCAGGCGACGCTGCACACCTCTGTGGAACAGGACCGCCGCAGCGCGATCGAGTTGGAGTCGGGCTCTCTTGTGGCCTTGGGCTATGCCGCGGGCATCAGCACGGCATACGTGGCCAACCGACTGCGCCGACGCCGACGCCACACCCCGCCGTCGGCATCCGATCCCGTCGTCGTCACGCCTGAGCCGAAACCAGATCCTGCTGTGGCCGAGGTCCGCCGCGCCCACATTCGCAGCTTCACTGAACGCGGCGAGCAGGTCCCCTCTGACATCGAGCTCCTACGTGATGCGCACTCGATCGACGTACCGGAGAAGCTCTCCATCGGGAGGCACGCTGACGGTTCTCCAGTCGAGATCGCGCTTACCGGCCCCGGGCTGAGCCTCACCGGCGACGGCGCTCAGGATGTCGCTCGCTACCTCCTGGTCGACATGGTCCGGCAGTCAAGCAACTTCCGCATCGAGGTCGTGGTGTGCAGCGAGCTGGCGGAGGTCATCACCGGAATTCCCGCCGAGGAACTGAGCGCGATGAGCGACGCCCTACCTGGCCTGGTGGTCGTGCCGACAGCGGATGCCGCGCTGCAGCACTTCGAGCAGACGTACTTCACCCGGAAGTACATGCTGCTCGAACGCGAAGCGAGCAACATCGAGGAACTGCGCGAGCGGGATCCCGGAGAAGTCCTGCCGACCATCGTCCTCGTAGCCGAAGTCGATGACGAAGTGTTCGACCGCGTCTCTGCTCCCCTGGTCGCCCCCTCGACGGCAGCAGTCGCCGCAGTGCTTCTCGGCGACTGGCCGTGCGGCACGACCTCCGAGATCAACGAGGATCATCAGGTCGTCAAAGTTGAGGGACAGCTCGCCGAGGCGATCTCCGGCGCCGAGCTCTTCCATATCAACGAGGAGGAAGCTGCAGCTCATCTACGAGAGCTGCTGCCCCAGGAGGAGCCGGCGGCCGTCGTGGAAGGGCCTGCTCCGAGTTCAGCACCTGAAAGCTGGTCTGGCCCGCATTTGGTTCGCCTCTCGGTGCTCGGCCCACCCACCGTTAACGTACGCGGGCGGTCCGCTCCCCTTGAGCTGGGCTGGTTGCAGCTCAACGCCCTCGTGTACCTCGCTCTCCACCCCGCAGGAGTCACTCGCGACCAGCTCACCACAGCCCTATGGCCCGAGGACACCGGCAAGGACGTGCACAACACGCTTCGGCACCTTCGGAATGCGCTGGTTACCGCGACTGGGTACGAGAACCCCGAGCGGAAGCGGGCACCGTTCATCAACGCGTCGACCACCCAGGAAGGCGCAACGTACCATATCGACCCAGCACTGGTCAGCGTGGATCTCTGGGACTACCGGGCAGCCTTGGAGGAGCTCAGGACAGCATCAGAACCTATGAGCAAGCTCTCCGCTCTCCGTAAGGCAGCGCAGCTGTGCGGTGGCGAACTAGCGCATGGCCTGGAGACCGAGTGGATCGATGAGCACCGCTACCCTCTGACCCGGTCGCAGGCCGACATCCTGAGCCAACTCGCCGAACTATGCGGTGATAACGATCCTGAGCAAGCGCTTAATGCCCTGGAGAGAGCTCGCGCGATGGATCCTGACACAGAGGAGACATACCTCCGCATCGTCCGTCTGCAGCTAGACCTCGGCCGCAGAGACGACGCGCGTCGAACCGTCAAGCTGCTGCGGCAGCGCCACACCGACCTCGGAATTCCGCCTGCTCCAAGAGCAGAGAAAGCCTTCGCGACGCTGTTCGCTGGTAATGAAGGTTCCCGCTGATGGCATCTTCTAGCAGAGGTTGTGGGCTGCCCTGATGGGGCTCCGCCCGTGATCCCTCCGGTGCGTTAGCTCTCGGCAAGTCGATGACCTCCACCAGGCCGGCGAGGGTCGCGTCCTCGGAGCGGTGTAAAAGCTCGACGAGGTAGGTGCCGTGGGTTGATCTTAAGCGGCCACCATCGAGGGCGTCGAGTCGGTAGCGGGGGTGGCCTCTGCGTGGAGCTGGGTGGGCGGGTGGAGCAGGGCTCGGCGGAGGTCTTGCAGGATGCGCAGGCCCTTGCTGGTCATGGTGAAGCCGCGCCAGCCGCGGGCGGCGCGGTCGAGCACGGCCCAGACCAGGGACACGCAACTGGTCTCGCCGGGGAAGCGGCCGATGACCTTGACGCGGCGGCGGGTCTCGCCGAAGGTGCGCTCGATGAAGTTGGAGTGCCGGACGCGCTTGTGGTGCTCAAGCGGGAAGCGCAAATACGGGGTCAGGCTCTGCCGGTCGGTGAGCAGGCACTTGACCGCCGCCGGGTAGCGGCGGCCCCAGGTGCCGGCGAAGGCGTCGACGCGCCGCTGAACGAGGTCGACCAGCGGCTGACCGGCCGTAACGTCGTCGCCGAGCTCGCCGAGCTCGCCGAGGTCGAAGATCTGCCAGTATGCGGCCTTCACTTCGGCCTGGTCGCCGGTGCTGACCTTCGCGAGCACGTTCCTGGCGCGATGAACGAGACATCTTTGACGCAGCGAGGCGGGGAAGATCCGTTCGGCGGCGCTGATCAGGCCGGGCGCGCCGTCGGAGACGATCAGCAGTGGCGAGCGCAGGCCGCGGGCGACCAGGTCGGACAGGAAGTCGTGCCAGGCATCGGTGGACTCGGCCGCGGCGGCGGCCAGGCCGACGAAGACGGGTTTGCCTGCGGTGGTGATGCCCCAGGCGGCCAGGATCGGCTCGGCGTGCTGCCCCTGGTGCATCTTGAAATGCGAGGCGTCCAGGAACAGGTAGTCCAGCTCGACGCCGGACAGCTCCCGTCGGCACCAGCCGTCGTACTCGGCGACGATGGCCTGGCAGATGGTCGAGACCGTCGACTTCGACATGGCGGCTTCGGGGCCGAGAGCATCAGCCAGTGCGCCTTCGACGTCACGCGTCGACAGGCCACGCACGAAGGAGGCGATGACCAGGGTCTCCAGGGCGTTGGTGCGGGTCACACCGGCGCCGAACAAGCGTGAGGCGAACTTCTCGGTGGTGCCGCGCAGCTTCGGCCGGGCGATGGTGACCGGCCCGGTGGTGGTTTTGATCGTGGTCGGGCAGTGCCCGTTGCGGTGACCGGGTCGTACGGTGTGCGCCTGGTCGCTGCTGGTGGCGGCGTTGGCGCGTTGGTAGCGGGCGCGGCCGAGGAAAGCGTCCACCTCGGCTTCGACGGCGGTCTGGATGATCAGGCGGGCACCGAGACGGGCGACGTCCTCGATGACCTCGACCAGGTCACGACCTTCGGTGAACAGGGCATCGATCTCGGCGCGGATGGCATGAACGGGCGGTAGTGTGCGTGCCACGAGCGTAGGTCCTTGCGTAGTGCGAACTTTGGACGGTTCAGCACGGCAACCTACGCTCGTTCACTTTTACACCGCATCTCGGACGCGACCCCGGCGAGGGTTCAGGAGCGGACTACCTCTGCCATCGAGCAAGGCGCAGGCCGACACAAGGTGAGGGGCATAGACGTTCAGTAAGACGCGGATGCCTCACATAAGCGGCTGCGGCGATGCTCTCGCCACTCACCCGGCTCGGGCACCGCCGGAATGACCTGTGGGGTCATATTGGCCACCACCACCCCGTGAAGCGCGGCCAGGCAGCCGTCCGCCTTCAACGCCCGATCGAGCCGTTCGATGACGTCGTCGGGGGGACGACGCTCTCCACGCTCCCAGCGGGCGAGCGTCGACCAGTCCATGAACACCGCCTTGCCGACCTCCTGCAGCGACATTCCGCGTACGTCGCACCAGTGCCGCAGCGCCGCCCCGAGCAAATGCAGCGGGGACTGCGCGGGATCCACCGAGTCGGGGCGTCGAGGCATCGCACAGCTCCTTTGTTCGTCGTTTTGGCTTCCAAACGTGGCCACGGCCCCGGAGACCTCATCGAGGCGGACCCGCTCGCGGGGCTGGTGACGAAGCCACAATGGAGCCGGGGCTGGACGGCCCCGGAGACCTGATGGTCGGCGGCGGGTCGAGAATGATCGCCATCGGGCCGCAATGAAGCCGGGGCTGGACGGCCCCGGAGACCTCCTATGCGTGTCGGTGGGCCCAGAAGTAGTACGCGCCGCAATGGAGCCGGGGCTGGACGGTCCCGGAGACCCGATGCTAGAAATCGGCCACTACATCGAGGTCCACAAGCCGCAATTGAGCCGGGGCACGACGACCCCGAAGACACGACGAGGATTTCGCGTCACGCTGCCGATGAGCGCGACGTCGAGTCCGTCGCCGCAATGGAGCCGGGGCTGGGCAGTCCCGCAGACATGTCGGATGAGGAGTTCCGCCGGGGCATGGACGGCCTGCCGCAATGGAGCCGGGGCTGGTCGGCCCCGGAGACGAAGGGTATGCCGACGCCCACGAACGGCAGCCTGTACTGGCCGCAATGTAGCCGGGGCTTGACGGCCCTGGAGACGCGGCGCTGTGTACTCCGGCGACTCGCACGAATGCCGGCCGCAATGGAGCCGGGGCTGGGCGGCCCCGGAGACCCGGCCGTACCTTCGACAACGCTGAGCAGGAAGAATAGCCGCAATGGAGCCGGGACTGAGCGGCCCCGGAGACCGCGGTCCTCGTCCACGCCCTAGAGGGCGGTGAGCAGGCCGCAATGGAGCCGGGGCTGGACGGCCCCGGAGACCGCACGGCGATCGACGCCCGGCGTGTGCTGAACCAGCGGCCGCAATGGAGCCGGGGCTGGACGGCCCCGGAGACACCCTCTGCGTGATGTCCCGCTGGATGGTCTCCAGGCCGCAATGAGCCGGGGCTGGGGGACCGCCCCGGAGACCGGCTGACTGGTCGTCGGCGCGCAATGCCCTGACCAGCCGCAATGGAGCCGGGACTGGACGGCCCCGGAGACGGCGCGACCGCAGTCAACTGCTACGGCCGGTGGGAGCCACAATGGAGCCCGGGCTGGGCGGCCCCGGAGACCCAAGCGCTAGAGATCGACACAGGCCACCTGAAGGCACCGCAATGGAGCCGGCACTCGACAGCCCTGGAGACCCGGCGCGTATCTGTCGGCGGCCGTCGCCGCATCCTGGCCGCAATAGAGCCGGGGCTGGGCGGGCCCGGAGACGCAGTCGCCCGCCCGGCCCGGGCAACCCTGAGCGTACGAAGGCCGCAATGGAGCCGGGGCTGGATGGACGGCCCCGGAGACTCGATGCCGGTGCCGATGGCCGACGCGAGCTTCTACAGGCCGCAATGGAGCCGGGGCTGAGCGGCCCCGGAGACGCGCTGCTCGCGCGGGCGTACCGCATCACGGCGGAGGCGCCGCAATGGAGCCGGGGCTGGAGGGCCCCGGAGACGTGCGCCAGGGCGCGGTCGAGGTTGAACGCCCCGCCGCCGCAATGGAGCCGGGGCTGGACGCCCCGGAGACCCGTCAGATCGCGGTAGTGCAGGTCGCCCAGGTGCCCGCCGCAATGGAGCCGGGACTGGACGGCCCCGGAGACGACGTGAACTACTGGATCAACTCCGTCGCCACCAACGCGCCGCAATGGAGCCAGGGCTGGACGGCCCGGAGACATGCTGCCCATGATCGCGGTCCCGGCGTTGTTGCCGCCGCAATGGAGCCAGGGCTGGGCGGCCCCGGAGACCGGCGCTCCATCTTCAGATTCCGCGTGGTCGGATGCGGGCCGCAATGGAGCCGGAGCTGGACGGCCCCGGAGACGCGGTCAACGCGAGGTTGGTGAACCCGGCAGTCCCAGCCGCAATGGAGCCGGGGCTGGGCGACCCGGGAGACGTCCATGACGTTGATCCGGGTCAGCGTCGCACCCATCTGGCCGCAATGGAGCCGGGCTGGGCGGCCCCGGAGACGGCTCCGGAAATTCGAGGCCGTTGAGCTGGGAGTTTAGCGGTCTGTGCGAGCGCCGTCGCGAGACCGCCGATCCCGGGCAGCTCGATACGCGGTTGGTGTGCTGCTCGGTGCCTCTGACCTACGTGCGAGTGCTCCCCGGGTGGCTCTTGATTACTGGAGCGGTCGCACCCTGAATCGGGGCCGTACCGGCTGGCCTGGCCCGATGAGCCGGGCCGGCTTGTCCTCTCTTCAGTTGTCAAGGAGCAGTCCAGCCGTTCAGCCCGTGGCGGCGAACAGGCCGAGACCAAAGTGCGACAGATGGCCGAGCAGGATGGGGCCTTCGACGGGCTCGGCGAACTCCAGATCGACGCGGTAGCCGGGCGGGGTGCCGTTGGGCTTCCGGGCCCGCCAGCGGTGCCGTACGAAGCCGGCGAACTCCGACCCGAGGTTCCCCGCGGTGACCAGGACCTCGGGGAAGCGTTCCCCACGGTAGCCCAGCTCCCTGAGCACCTCCTGCCGCAGAAATTCGGCGGGCTCCTGCCTCGGCTTGCGGTGGCGGGAGGGCACGAACGGTGTGACAGACGTCCAGTGCCGTGCGGCGGGCTGATGCCACCCGGCCGGAAGGAGATCTTCGTGGCCGGAGGCCGTCAGGAGCATAGTGAGGTCGCGTGGCCCGGTGACGCCGCTCGGGACGCCGATCTCGCGTCGTGCCACGGTGTCCAGCGCATCGACCTCTCGAGGGACAAGGCCGCCGGGGGCCCAGACGATGATCTCGTCGATGCGCCCGTCGCCGTCCGCGTCGTACGGCAGGAAGTGCGCGTGGCGATGCCCGTCCGCCAGCGGCCTGCCGTCCGCCGACTTCCCGGCGAGCATGCTGTCGAAGGCGCCGCCGCGCCGGGTGAGCACCTTGATACAGGCGCCGCGCAGCGCGTCCATGAGCGGGACGGCGTGCGCCATCGGCGGCTGCACCACACCGCTCACCGCCAGGCGCACCACGCTGGTCCGTTCCTCCGTACGGCGGGCGGGGCGGGACACCCGCGAGGGCGCCGGCACGGCATAAGTGATCTTCCTGGTGCTCGGCGGGAAGAGCAGCTTCCTGCCCCGTACGTCGGCAGGCCGCATAACCAGCGCCGTCAGGTCGAGCGGCAGCTCGGGGCAGAGCACCTCGGCGGGCTCGTGCCCGTCACCCAGCTCCTCGCCATCCAGGCCGAGCGGCTCGGCGCGGCCGTGGCCGTACGCGCTGGGCGGCACGGCGGGCAGCAGTTCGGCCTCACAGGTGGAGTCGGCTCTCCCGATGTAGGGGATCGACTTGGCCAGCCGTGCCAGAGCGTCGTGCTGCTCGGGGTCCAGCTCTCCGGGCCAGATGGCATAGATGGTCTGATCGTCGTCGAGAACGGCGAAGGCGTCCACGGCCTTGTCGGTGCTGGCCTTCCCGGCGTGGTGCCTGGTGTCGGGGTAGTAGTGCCGCGAGTGCGCGACGCGGTAGGGCGGGATCAGGTAGGAGGGCGGGACGGCGAGCCGGGCCAGCAGGCCGTTGACCACGTGGGCGTCCAGCTCGGGCGCCCGGAGCTGCCAGATTGAATACAGGGTGCGCAGCAGCCGCCACGGCGACGGCGGCAACTCCACCGCCCCTTCGTTGACGTAACGCCCCCAGGGAGTGGCGTGATAACGCCCCCACGGGAAGCGCATCGCCAGGACGACCGCCATGTCAGCCCTTCCAGAGCACGGTGATCGGGTCGGCGCTTACCTCTGTCGCCGCGATGAGCTCGCCGATGCGAGCCTCGAGTTCCGCCTGGTGCGGCAGGTCCTTCGGCTCCTCCACGACCTCCAGGTCGCAGGCGGTGCGCAGCCGGAGGCCGCGAGAGAGCAGCGTGCGGATCTCCCACAGCGCAATGAGCGCGAGCAATTCGGTGATCTCGGGGCCGAGGCCGTAGGAGGCGAGGAGGTCGACGTCCACGACGAACATGGCCTTGATCTCACCGGCGGTCCATTCGACCCGATGGAAGGGGACCGAACCATAGCCCTCGCTGGTGCCGCCGCCCTCGCCGAGCTGGTGGCGCACATGGTCGGCCTTGCGTCCTCCGCTGACCACCTCGCGTACGTCGTGCGCCTCGATGACGCCGGAGATCGCCCGGGTGAACTTGGGCTGGCCGAGCCATTCCTTCCGGCCGAAGAAGACCCCGTGGAGCAGGCAGAACGGGTCGAGGCCGAGAACGGCGCGAGCCATCCGGGGGTAGTCGAGCGGGGTGTCCTTGACCAGGCCGAGCCGGTCGCGGATGACGTCTGTCATCGGCGTGCCGTCCAGGGTGGCCTCGCGGACGAACGCGGAGGCCAGCCGGTGCGCCTCCTCGCGGCTGGAGGTCAGGTACGTCTCGGGGTCGTCCCTGCGGTGCACGCGTACGTATGGCAGCGCCTCGACCAGGGGGACGGGCCGATGGGAGGCGCGGTCCCAGGCCATGCCCTCCAGGCGGTTGGCCATCGACTGGACCGACTCCACGAGCAGGCTGTCGCCGCCCTGGGCGCGCTGGAACTTGGCTGAGCCGATGTCGGGGAAGTTCGTGGCCTGGAAGATCGAGCCGAGCAGGGGCTGCAGGTCGGCGGTGAACCGCAGGCGGGGGCGGTCAAGGGGGATCATGCGAGAGCTCCTTGTGAGTCAGCATCATGAAGGGTTTCGGGGTGGAATGCCTCGGCGACGCAGATTCGGGTCAGCGAACGCTCGCGGTCCTTCTGTCCGGTCAGCAGCAGGAGTCCGGCGGCCAGCCGGGTGCCGTCGACGTGGGACCCGGACAGGACGGGAACTCTGGGCTCCAGCCCGGCCAGCCGCAGGCGGAGCAGCGCGTCGGCGGCCACCGCATCCCCTCGACCCGCGATCAGCCGGGAGATCCAGTCGGGCCTCGGTGCGAGCCGCACCGGGTGGAGCCGGTGGTCACCGCTGCGCCGGTCGCGCACTCGTACGGTGAGATCACCGGTGCCGAAGAACGGGGCGAGCAGCGACACGGCCCAGCCTGGCACCGCATGCTCACGATGCGGCCAGGCCGCCTCCGTGCGGGTGGCGCATCCGAGCGTGAGCAGCCCGCGCAGGTAGTCGGCCACCAGGCCATCGCGTGAGGGGTCGGTCACGAACCGGTCGAGCAGCCCGATCGGCAGCCGCTGCCCGAAGTCGAAGGCCGTCTGCACACCACGGGCGGTGACATCCTCGCCGTTCAGCCGGGGCCGGTCGTCCTGCGCCTTGATCACCCGGACGCGGTGTGCCTCGGCGAGCGCCTTCGCCAGTGTTGACCCGTACAGGTCCGTGCCGTTTCCGGGAGCGTCCTGCCAGACCGCCCCGTCGGCGCGGGTAAGCAGTGCGCGGATGCCGGGGCCGGCGGTGGCCGGGTCGTCGCACAGCCCGGCGAAGCCGGCGGCCAGCCACAACTCCTCCCGTCCTGTGCCGAGACGCTCCAGCGCCGCGAGCCAGTCGGGCCGCTCCTTTGGCCGATAAGGCGGAACCTGCGAACGCATGTGCCCGGAACGGCCGACCAGTTCGTGCAGCCGGCCGAACTCGATGACGAAGCGGGCGAGGGCGTCTTGCCCGTCACCGGAGGCGACGGCGAACGCCTCACGCTCGACCCGGCGCAGCGCGGTCTCCACGGCGCTGGTCGGCTTCCCCCTGCGCACCTGCTCCAACCAGGTGTACGGACGGCGCAGCAATCCTTCTTCGGGGCGGACCGCGACGGGAATCCGGCCCGCGTGGATCGCGAGTGGGTTCTGTCCCAGGCGTTCGGCGATCACGAACCGGTGGAAGCCGGTCAGTCCGCGGTCCACCCCGAGCGAGGCCAGGGCCAGGGCGAACTCCAGTCCGGAGGTGGCCTGACGGCGCCGCCACTGGGCCCGGCCCTCGCCGATGAGGTGAGCGATCTCCCCCGCCCCGGCAGGCTGGTCCCACAGCGGCACCCACTGCTCGCCCTTGACCGGCTCGGCCTCCGCCGCGCTGCCGTGGCCGAGTGGTGTCGAGCGGGTGAAGAAGGGCTTGGCCTCCCCTGCCCTGGTCGCTCCGTTGCGCCGCACCGCCGCGCTCGCGAACACCAGCGTGCCCTCCATGACGAGCACGAAGGACCAGGGGTTGGCGAACCCGTCGCCCTTCTCGTCGGCGGCCGAAAGGATCCCACCGGCGCGGCCAGGATCGTACTGACCCACCGTGTCGCGCAGATAAGCGACGTCTTCCCGGCCCAGCAGCGCCGCCTCGGCCCACGCGCGGCTCTCGGGCACCTTGGCTTTTGGTCCCATGAGCCGCAGCAGCCGGTCGTAGTACGTCGCGGACAGATCCTGCCGGCCGAAGTTGCCACCCGTTCCGGCCAGGGCGTTGAAGGTCAGATCGTCGAGCGTCAGGGTCACCGCCACGTCCAGCCAGGGCAACGCGTCGTCGGGCAGGACCGACCGGCACAGGCGGATCACGTCGATTTTGTGGTCCTTGGCCCACAGCTCATCCTTGGCGCCGCCCCATCCCCGTCGCCGTCCTTCCGCCACGACGCGCTCACTCCGCAGGATCGCCTCACGCAGGGGACGGAAGCGGTCGTCGTCGAGGTCGCGTACGGCGGCCAGCGACTCCTCGGCGGTGCGGCTCTTGCCGTTTCCGGCGAATCCGGAGCCGGAGTTCCACGGCGAAACGATGGGCGCGGGCACATAGCGGCGCACCAGCCAGGTGAAGATGTCGTCCTCGGTGAGAACCGTGTCGAGCACGGCGACATCACCGCGCCAGTGCAACCGGGCGCGAGGGTCGGCCTGGGCCGCGACGACCCGGAGCAGGCCGAGCGCCTGCAGGTAGCCGGCGAGGACGTCGGCCCGGCAGCCGCGCAGCGTGATCCTGTTCACGGCGTCACCCCTCCTCTCGGTAGCGCCGGCTGACCCGCATGTCGGCGATGCGGACAAGCGCCTCCAGGTAGGCCAGCCGGAACGGGCCGAGGTCGGGGCGGTCTCGCAGTGCCACGGCGCGTTCCGTCCACGAGCCGTCCGCCGCGGAGCCGGGGGCATCGGCGGCACCGATCCGCAGTGACGAGGTCGAGAGCGTGAAGGCGTTCACGTGCTCCCCCGTCGTCAGCTCGAACGCCGGGGTGTGGTCGCCGTCGGCCACGCCGAGCAGCAGCGGCGGCCGCTGGAGCGCCTCATCGGCGACCGAGCGCACGCTGATCCGTACGCGGCCGTGATGCGCGGCCACCAGATAGACGATCAGTTCGCGTTCCGGGCGGTCCTCCAGCAGGCGGCACTCGGGGCTGGTGAGCATCAGCGCGCTGACCAGTTCGTGCCGCAGGTGTCTCCGGGAGTGCCGGCCACCGCTGCCCGGCGACTTCGCCAGCAACCCGTCAGGGGGATTCTGACCGCCTCTTCTGAGCGTCGCCTGAAACACCTCATGACACTTGCCCAGGTCGTGGTAGCGCCCGGCCAGCGCCGCCGCCTCGACCACCTCGGCGGCCAGGCCGGGAAGGCGCAGACCCTTGGCTACCGCGGCGACCTCCTCTTCCACGTCGGTCAGATGCCGGGCCAGCCCCACCCAGGTGTCGCGGCTCTCGGACAACGGGTCGTCGCCAAGGGCGTCGCCATCCGCCGGTGGCGTCCCTTCCCTGTCCTCGCCCGGCTCGACCGGCGTGACGGGCTCGACCGGTGTTGTCACGGCCGGGGACCAGCCGAGCTCCGAGTCGTACCACCCGGCCCTGGCGTCGGCCAGGAGCACGGCACCGGGTACGACGTCCGCCCGTGAGGCCCACCGCCACTGCCCTCCCACCCGGTCGCGCACCCACAGCCGCCGCCCGCCAGGGAGCGTGACCAGTTTCCGCACGTCCGCGATCGGGGCCGGGCACAGCTCGTCGCGCCTGGCCCGCGGCTCGTCCTCGGCGGGCCTGCCCTCGCTCCCGGCCCAGTCTCGCCAGGCCACGAAGACGCCGGTGTCATCGCCGTCCCGAATCCACGGGCTGACGTCGATGTCCGCGCCGGTGAGATCGGGCATGGTGTCGAAGAGCTGGAGGAGGTCACGCCGGCGCAGGACGGCATGAAGTTCGTGGATCTGCTTGACCGGACGCCTCTGGAGCACGGTGGAGGTGACCGCGACCCCCTCCAGCTCGCCGAGCGCGACCGCCGCGGCGTCCACGTCCTCCTGCGCGTACGGCGCGGCAGGGGAACGCCCGTCCGGCGGGAGGCTCCACAGCAGCGCGGCCCCGTCCTCGTACTCCCCTCCCCGGTTGCAGCGCCCCGCGCGCTGCACGATCGAACTCCACGGCGCGGCTTCGGTGAACAGCGTTAACGAGGTGATGTCCACCCCGGCTTCGAGGACCTGGGTGGAGATCACGATCCGCCCGCCAGATGGCGGGTCGGCTGTGACCAGATCCATGGCCTTTCCACGCTCCAGCAGCCGGAACCGGGAGTGGATCAGCACCACATCGGTCTCCGGCGCCTCTTTTCGGAGCGCCTCGCGTACGGCGGTGGCACGCTCCACGGTGTTGAGCACCGCGATGGTGCGCGTGCCGGGACGGTGCCGCGCCAGCAGCGCCCGGGCCAGAGCCACGGGATAGTTCTTGGAATCAGCCGGAAGGTCGAGCCTTTCGACCGTCCTGAGCGCGTCGAGGCGCTTCGCGAGCTCACCTTCGCGGTCCTCCGCCGTCAGCTCGACCGTGCGCAGCGCGGTCACGTCGTGGTCGGCGGTCGACAATCCCTCTTCCGCGAGGGTCGCCGACATCCACATCGTCGCCGTCGGCGCGGCCGTACCCAGACGGTCACGCAGTCCCTGGAGCTGGGCGCTCGTCGGCAGGGCAGGGCCGAGCAACTGCGTCTCGTCGAAGACCCACTGGGTGTCGGAGTGCAGCAGCGCATAGGAGATCGGCCACTTGGGCCTGGACTCCGCGTATCCCCGCATGAGCGCCCGGCTCAGCACCATGTCCTGCGTCCCGATGAGGATGGCCGGCTTGCCGGGCGCGAGCTGCCAGGCGTCGTCCTCCCGATCGGTCCCGCCCATGAGCATCTGGAGGACCACCGAGTCGTCGCGACACGCCTGACGGGGATCTTCGGAGGCGCGTTCACCCTGGTTGAAGAGCCACCGGGCCACCTCCCGCGCCGTCTGCTCCACCAGCGTCCGCAGTGGCAGCACATAGACGAGCCGACGCGGGGTGTCGTCGGGGAACGCCTTCCCGCGCCACAACCACGGCAGGACGGCGGCCAGCGTCTTACCCGCGCCGGTCGGTACCCGCAACAGCTCCGGCAGCCCTTCCCGAGCCAACCTCGCCTGGTAGGGGTACGGCGTCAACGGTTTCCCCACGGCGCGGCACACGAACGCGCCGAAGTCTTCCGTCTGTTCTGTCCGCCGCTCGTCGGGCATCGGGGGGATCACCTCGAAGACGCTCTGATCGGATCAAGCAGGAGGATCCGCAATCTAGCCGCTCCCGCCGACACTTTCGGGACTTCGCCCGACTCCTGTCCAACCCAGGTGCCGCGTTACGCTGGACCAGCCTTGTGAGCAGGGCTCCTAGCACACCTGAGTGCATAGCCCCATTGCGGCCAGTGCGTCCGTATGAGTCGGTCCGTCGGCTAAGCCGCTCCGGTCCCATCTTCGGGACCGGCTCCACTGCCGGGGATGCCCATCCGGGCATCCCCGGTCTCATTCATCGGCCGCCGACTCCCAGAAGCCACTCCGGCTGAGGCTGCAGAAGCCTGATCACGATGACGAGCGTGATCACGTACAGGACCACTCCGACCAGGTGGTTGTACCTGTCTGCGTATTCACCGCTGGGCATGACCCACTCCTGTCAATAGGGGAGCCATCCGCATGTGATCTTCGCGGACGGTGTGATCACGTTAGCATCAGATTCCCCTCACGATCTACTCTTCAACTGTCTCTCTAAAGGCGTCTCCTTCGGACACACTGGAACCTTGTTAGAGATGTCGATCCTCTGCAAGTCCCAACTGCGGGGCCAGCCCGATGTGGCGGCCTCCTGCCGCACCCCGTGACACCCGTCATAGCGAGGCCAAGGACTTCCCTGGCGAGCGCGGGGCATTCGAACCGCTTATCGGCCTGGTGTAGCACCATCAAGACTGGCGACGACGGCCGTTCGGCTTCACCAACAGGCTCGACCTCGCCCCCGGACTTGGCAGAGAAGTGGGCGCCACTTAAAGTCTTCATCCAGTAACTTTCAGAGATAACCGCAGTTCGGCCTGATGCATCGGTGTGCCGATACGCGGCATTCGAGGAGGTCGTGGCCATGGCTTACGCGGTACCTGCCGTGGATGTCGTGATGGCCTCTGCGCCCCTTCGCGGTCCTGCGGCGGCAACCGCCTACCTGCCGGCGTCGACGCGAGCCAGGCCATGATGCGGGTAGGCCTCGCGGACGGCCCGCCGCTACCCGACCTCGGCTCTGGCTTGGCCCGTCTGCGCCGGTGGGCGGAAGACAATCTCGTTCCAATTCAGCTCCCCGGAGAAGCCGTGTATCCTCCACCACTTCTGTACCGAGTCGCCCGGATGAGGCGTGTCTGCCGACAACGACTTGGGGCCAGCGTCGGAACCGCCAGGCTGTTGATCATTGCTGGCCAAGGTTACTTCAATTGGCCCGTGATCATTTTGACGAGGGCGTCGGCGGCATCGGGCCGGCCGAGGGCTTTGGCGGCATCGGTCATGCGCGCTCGAAGGCCGGGACCGAGGAGAAGTTCGTCGAGTTCGGCCAGGAGCTGCTGAGGGGTCGGGTTGGGTTCGAGTAGGGCGCGAGCGGCTCCGGCGTGGACAAGGTAGCGGGCATTGTTGCGCTGCTCGTCTCCGGCAGCGGGAACCAGGGGGATGAGGACGGACGGCTTCCCGAGCGCAACCAGCTCGGCCACGGTTCCCGCGCCGCTGCGGGAGATGACGACGTCCGCGGCGGCATACACATCAGGCAGTTCCTCACCGACGTACGCCGTGGGGTGATAGCGCTCACTGATCTCGGTGGGGAGGTTGGCGGCGACCTCGGTGAGATGGCCAATCCAGTCCCGACCGCACTGGTGAAGCACCTGGGCATGCGTGAGCAGCGTGGGGAGTATCTGCTCGATCAGGATGTTGATCTGCCGGCTGCCCTGAGCGCCGCCGGTCACGTAGACGAGCGGGAGATCCGGGGCCAGGCCGTACCGCTCATGCGCCCGGGCAGGGTTTCCGTGCAGGAGCTGGGGGCGGATGGGGTTGCCCGTGACCACGGCTCGTGCGCGTGCCCGCTGAGGGAGGTGGTCGATGGAGGTGGGGTGGGTGAGCGCGACCGTTGTGGCCACGCGGGCCAGGATGCGGTTCGCGAGGCCGAGCGAGGTGATCTGCTCGTGCATGACCAGCGGGCGGCCGAGAAGGCGGGCGGCAAGGCCGAGGGGAACGCTGACGTACCCTCCCGTCGACAACACCACATCGGGCCGGTAGCGGGCGGCTATGGCGGCCGCCTGCAAAACGCCGACGGGGATCTTGAAGAGGTCGATCACATTTTGGCCGAGCTCCCGGAGGTTGGGTGATCGTCTGACTTTGCCCGCGCTGATCGCCCTGAACGGGATGTGATGCTCCGCGGCGATGCGCGCTTCCAGCCCGTCCGACGTGCCCACCCACAGCACGTCCACATCGCGGCCCTGCGCGGCGGCATGCTCGCGTATCGCCGTGATGGTCGCGAGCGCGGGGTAGGTGTGTCCGCCGGTCCCGCCCCCGGTGACGAGCATCCGGATCTTCCGCGCGGCTGTCATGCGGTCGTCTCCTCTGTAGGTACGGCAAGGCCGAAGCGAGTGCCGGCCTGGCGGATCGTTTCGGGGGTCTTGATCGGCACCCACTGTTCCACGGGTACGGCCATGCCCTGGTGTCCGCGGGCGAACAACACGTTCATCGAGATCTCGTAGTAGCCCAGGTCGGCAAGAGTGGCGGTCAACTCTCGGACGAGGCTGGCGCCGTTGATGCGGTGGACCCAGATGTTGGCCCAAGCTCCGGGCGGGCAGCCGCCCGCAGGGCGCTCGACGATTTTGTTGATATGGAACCCGGGACCAAGGGTGAGCATGCCGCCGATGAAGGTGCTCTGGAGCACTGCGGTTGTGACGGCGATCGGCGCCGGACAGGCGGCCAAGCGTTCGTAGGCGTCGTCGGGGACCACGTCGGTGATGCCGCACACGAACACGGACTCCGCGGCACCGACGCGCCGCAGCCCGGTGAGAGCGGCGTCATCCGCACGGAAGCCCTCCTGCAGACAGACCTGGACATCGCGACAGCCCGCGGCAGCGACGTCCGCCTTGATCTGCTGCACGTTCCCGTCATTCGCGATGACCAGGAAATGCTGAGCCCCCGCGCGAGCAGCCTGGCGCATGTGTCGTTGCACTAGAGTCTCTCCGCCCAACCGGAGGGTTGCCTTGTCGCGGCCCAGTCGGGTGCCGCTGCCTCCGGCGAGCAAGATGGCGATCATAGGCTGGTCTTCCACCTCTCCAGGTCTTCGCTCAGAAGACAGCGCTTCAGGGCGTCCACCACGGTCATGCAGTCGGCTGTGCCGAGCGATGGATGGAAGGGGAGGAACAGCGTGCGCATCAGCAAGTCCCGAATCTCGTCCCAGTCCTCCTCGTCCTGGTGGACGGCGAGGGCCGGGTAGTCGAACCACGGCCGCTCGAACATGACCGTGCTGGCGACGCCGTGCCTCGCGAGCCTTCCCCGTAGGTCAGGCATCGGGTTCGGAAGGTGGACGGCGTAGCGGCTCTGGGTGGCCTGAGGAGTACGGCCCGGCATCACGACGGCCTGGGGGAGAGCTTGTTGGTAGGTCTCCGCGACGCACTGGAGGCAGGCACGCAGAACATTACGCTGCTCCCACTGGTGGTAGGCGATCACTGCTTCGATCTCGCTCATCCCCCGGAAGCGGTAGATACTCTCACCGACCGCCCATCGGTGTTCCTGCCCACTGTGCGAACGACGGGCGGCGATTCGCTCGGCGAGATGCTCGTCGCGGGTCAGTACGGCTCCGCCGCCGCTCCCGCAGATCGGTTTCGTCGGCGCGAACGACATGATCGCGACATCTCCCCAGGCCCCTGGCCCGGAGCCGGGCCGCGGGCCGGCAAGGACATAGGCACAGTCCTCGATCACCAGGCACCCCTGGGCGCGAAGGGCGCAGATGCTGGCCTCTGCGTGCTCACCAACCATCCCGCCGTGGTGAATCCAGATCACCACGGCCCGCCCGCTGACGGTGTCTGGGTCGATGAGCGGAGCGAACCGTACGGCATCGACGGGAACTGGCACCGGGATGCCGCCGAGCCGGGCGACAAGGCCCGGGATCGCGACGAAGCAGTTGGCCGGGACCAGGACCCTACGGCTCATGAGGTCGAGATCCTCAAGGACGAGTTCGAGGGCGTCCATGCCGCTCCCGACGACCACGGCCTGGCGGTTCCAGTCGGCGCCGAGACGCTCCTCCAGCCTTCTCGTATGCGGGCCGCCGCGAAGTAGACCTGAGACGATGATCCTCGCGACGTCATCGCTGATGGCGTCGCGGACCTCCGGTAGGACGAGCGTCCTCCAGGACGCGATCCTTGTCATGCCGACTCCCCCGACGTGAGGATTCGTCCAGCCTCCGCGCCGGCGTTCATCAGCAAGTCGAGGACGCTCAGGTTGTCCAGGAAGCCTTCGTGGAGCTGGGGATAGCGCGGTGGGCGATAGCCCTGCCAGCGCAGTTCGATCCCCGCCACCTCCAGGACTTCAGGGTCGAGGTACGACGCGCAGCCGTCGCCCGCGAGGTAGGTAGCGGCCCCGAGACGGCGGCAGATCTCCGCGAGGAGGGCGGTTTTCGTTTGCCTGAACTCGCCGAGGCTGCTGCTGAGCACCCACGGCGTGGTGATGCCTAGCATCCGGGTCAAGTGGAGATCGCAGGCCAGGTTCAGCATGCCGAGGTTGGTCCACGAGTGGTGGTACAGCAGGCCGAGCAGATCTGCGCACATCCCCAGATGGAGGGCTCGAGCGTAGGCCTGCCGGATCGTGGACTCATGCCGCCTCTGCCAGTCGGCTCCTTGTGCGATCGAGGCCTCGCGGATGGGACCGCCGCGAGAGCGGCGCGTGACGGGGACGGTGAGCCGAGCCGGACCGGTCCTGGCCTTGATGTAATTGCGGTTCTGCCATCCAGGGGTGAACGCGACGTGGTCGAGATAGACGAACACGTCGGCGCGCCGCATCTTGTCGAAGAACCCTGGATACGGCAGGTAGTGAGGCTGGTGAATTGCGACGACGAGGCCCATCAGGCGATCTCCTTGCCGGCGCGCGAGACGAGCTGGTGGGCCCAGCTGAGCGCCGCGGCGACGGTCTGCCCCATGTCCAGGTAGAAGTCGGCACCCGCGCCTCGGCCGGCGAACACCACGCCGGTGGTGGCGTCGGATAGTTCCCGGTAACGGCGAATCAGGGCCGTGTTGGCAGGAGTGCGAAGCACGAATTCGACGGCATGCTCCCCGTCGCCCGCTCGCTCGGTCCCGACCAGGGCTACAGCAGGAGCCTGGTTCCAGGGCAGTAGGTCGGGCCGATGCGTGCGGTAGTGAGGAGTAGCCGCATCGGGGTGCGTCGTCACCGGAACGCCGGGAACCTGGTTGACCTCACGCCATTCCAGGGCGACTCGTCGGCGTGCCAGCCGGCCGTACCGGTGGCCGAAGTAGGCGTCGAGCGGTCCGGTGTAGACGCAGGCGTGCCGTGAACGCGGCCATGGCCCTCGATGGCTCATGTACAGGTCGATCAGTGGGGAGCTGACCATGCGGGCGAACATGGCCCCGTAGCCGTCGGCGGGCAGGCCTTCGAACCGACGTTGGCGATAGCCGTCCTCATCGTCGAAACGGATCGCGAAGCGGCTGGTGAAGACCGCGGCATCGAGCTGGGACGGATGCACACCCCATTGCTTGGTCACGTACGCGGCGACGAACATCTCGTACAGCCGTGGACCGAGGCTGGCCAGAGCGACGTCCTCGACGGTCCCCGGCAGGCGATTCCGGTACGGCGCGGCGTCTCGATCCACGCTCCGACGCGCCTCTTCGGGGTTGAGTTCCTGTCCGTAACAGTGGCGGATCGCCGTGAGCCCGATCGGCATCGGGATTAGATGTCCGTCGACCAGGGCGTGAACCGTGTGCCGATAGTCGATCCAGTCGGCGAAGCGTGACAGATACCGCCAGATGCCCAGGTCGTCGGTGGCCATGACGTGGGTGCCGTACGGGCAGAACTCGACCCTCGTGGAGTGGCGTTCCGAACGGCACAGGCCGCCAATCTGCGCGTCGCGTTCCACCAGTGCGACACTCAGACCGTGTTCGGCCAGGTGCTGAGCGGTGACGATGCCGAACAGGCCGGCTCCGATGATGACCACGTCGTACGTCACAGGAACCACGCGTGGCGAGATGCAAACTCGTCGGCCGGCGGCGCAGGCAGGGCGCCAGCGCGCCAGGCCTCGATGGCCATGGTCTGCTTGATGTGCCGGCAGCCGGTGGCGAAGCAGCGGCTCGCGGCCATGGAGTCGATGAGCCGCTGGGCGACCTGACGGTGCCGTTCACCTCTCCAGATGTCCTCCAGGTCGTTCTCCTCAAGGGTGCCGATGAGGTAATCGGACCGTCCCCACTGGGGTCCGCAGGCGTACACCTCGCCGTTCGCCAGGACCCAGCAGTTCAGCCCGATCGCCACCGTCCAGCACCACCGGTGGTCGTCGGCCGCCCCCTTGTCGCCCATGATGAGATCGAGCTGGTCAAGCCAGGCGGTGATGCCCTGGTCCTTCGCGAACGTGCTCAGCAGCTCGCGGAACTCCGCGCGTTGGGCGTCGTTGAGGGTGAACCCGCCGATGCCCTCGTAGTCGTCGACCAGGCGGAGGTGGACGTTGTCGAAGCCCGTAGAGGTTGCCCAGTCGTAGATGCGGGGGAGCCAGGTGTAGTTGCGGTTGTTGATGAGCACCTTGGCGTTGACGACGGGAGTGCTGAGGCCGGCCTTGTCCCGGGCATCCAGGATCGCCCGTACGGCGCGAGTCATCGCGGTGTGTCCGCCGCGGCCACCTGCGACCTCCGTATAGGTGGGGTCGTCGTAGCCGAACACGGCGGCCTCGATGAATGTCATCTTCGCCAGCACGTCGGCGCGGGCGAGGACGTGACCTTTGA
The DNA here is from genome assembly GCF_016863015.1 of Microbispora amethystogenes. Lineage (GTDB taxonomy): Bacteria > Actinomycetota > Actinomycetes > Streptosporangiales > Streptosporangiaceae > Microbispora > Microbispora amethystogenes. The sequence continues at coordinate 113,291 of NZ_BOOB01000047.1, forward strand.
TCAGGTTCGAAGCCATAGCGGCGCGGGCCTGCTCCGGCAGCCCCACTATGTAGTCGGCCACCTTTCCGCCGCGCCACAGGGTGGGCTCTCCGCCGCCGCAGTACTGGACGCCCCGCACACCCATCCGCGTAATCGACGCATGCAGACGGTCCATCATCTCGATGCTCATGCCGGAGAAGCCGTACTGCTCGTTGCGCGTCTGGGCGTAGCAGTGGACGCAGGACACGTTGCAGGCCATCGTCGGGTACAGCTCCAATGACCAAGGTGCGGACCGGATCGCGATTCCGCCGTCGAAGACGTCCGGGTCGGCAGCCTTCGTCTCGTCCGCTGCGTAGAGGGCTTTGACGCCTGACCAGTAGTCGGCAGGCCTGGCCGTTGCCGTGATGAGCTCGAATCCCTTCATCGGGACCTCCAGCGACTAGAAGAAGGCTCTGTGTGGGGCGGCGAAGGAGCCCAGGAATTCGATCAGCTTGTTCTGTCGATCATGGACGCAGAACGGGCACCTTTTCAGGTCGAGCTCGGCCAGGACCTGACGGCGCTGCTCACCGTGCCAGATCTCCGACAGCGAGGTGGTGTTGACGTTGCCGATGACCCCGTCGGTGCTGGTTCGCTTCTGGGCGCACAGGTATACCGAACCGTCCGCTCCGATCACCGGCTTGAACGCCTGCCAGTGGCAGCGACTGTAACCACGAACCTGGTGCACAGCGTTGTCGAAAATCCGGTCCACGATGTGCACGTCGAAGGTCTCGTCGTCCAGCTCGATGGCTTCGGCCAGCTCCCGAAGCATCCGCTCGTGCAGCTCGCGGTCAATGGCGATTCCGGAGTACGACTTGTACTGGATGTAGTCGACACCGCAGTCCTTCACCAGCCGCCCGCAGGCCACGGTGTCGCCGACGTTGACCTCGTTGATGAAGAACCCGGTGCCAACCGTGCAGGGACCGTCGGCCTCGGCGAGCGCGCGCAGGTTGGCGACAATCCTGTGGTGATCGTCGTTGCGGTGCAACCGCGCGTGCAGCCGGGGGTCTGCGGCGTCGAGACTGAACCGGACGTAGGTGGCGGCCTGCTTGAGCCGAGCGGCGTGCTCGGGGAAGACTCGGGAACCGTTCGTGACGAGACCGACCGACATCCCGTGTCCAGCAGCCCGCTCGATCGCGTCCACGGTAGCGGGATGGGTCATCGGCTCCCCGCCTCCCACGAAGAGGATCGATTGGCAGCCCAGCTCCGCCAACTCCTCGATCACGCGGAACAGAACCGTGGTTTCGAGACGCTCGCCACGTTCTGCCGAGTGCATCGAGTGGTAGATGCAGAAGGAGCAGTCGTGGTTGCACACGTTGCTCGGGTCGAGCTCGACACTCGTCGGAAAGGCGTTCTTGCCGTCCAGGTACGCGAGTAGCTGTGCGTTCTGAGTCAGCAGACGCATCGGGTCGAACAGGAACCGAAAGCGGTGGGTTCGTTCGATAGCCGCATACTTGTAGCCGACTTCCTCTGCCAGGGTGCGGATTCCCGACGTGAGCGTGGCCACGTCCTCATTGATCATTTGGTCCGCCGGTAGGAGTGGCAGCATCTTCCTGCTCACGTGACTCGTCCTCTCTGAAAGCGTCGGATGATCAGTAGATCTGCGTGTTCAGGCGTGCATGAGCATGTGATCAGCGGGTGTGACGCAGGCACCCGTGCGAGCCGCCATGAGGACCGCCTCAGCCGCCGCCACGGCCGCGGCCCCCTGGCGCAACGTCGCGATGTCGTTCGGCAGGCCCAGCAGCGCGTCCCGGAATGCTTCGTGCTGGCTTCGGAGCGGCTCGCCGATCGGTACCTCGTAGCTGGTCGTCCTGTCTTCGGCGTAGTGGGTGAGGGTTCGTGTCAGTGCATCAGCCAGTACGCAGCCGCCGTCGGCTCTCACGACGACGACACGCTCCCGATGCGGAGAAGTCCGGCTGACCTCGATGTTTGCGATCTCGCGGCCACTGAGCCGCAGTAGAATCGCGGCCAAGTCCTCGTACGGAGAAGCACCCTCATGGCCGACGTTGGCCGCGACAGACGTGATGTGACGGCCGGTGAGCCACATGGCCAGGTCGATGACGTCGATACTCACGCCTGTGACGTTGTTACGTTCTGCGAAGCCGTCATGCCTGCGGGCGGCTACCTGGTAGACCGTGCCAAAATCCCCGCGGTGCACGCGCAGACCGAGCTCCTGCACCGTTGGGTCGTACCGTTCAATGTGGGCGACGGCGCCAACCAGGCCCGCACTCTCAAAGGCCCGTGCCAGGCGCATGGCGGACGACGCTGAGGAAGCAAGAGGCCTTTCGATGAGAGCGTGGATTCCGGCCGCCGCAAGGGCGAGTCCCGTCCGCTCATGTTCAGCGATTGGAGTGGCGACAACGCAGTAGTCCGGTTCAAGCTCCAGCAGCTCGTCGACGTCACGTACCGTGCGGATGCCGTCAAGCTTTCTGAGCCGTGCCGGCTCGCTGTCCGCCGCGGCCACCAGGGTGACGTCTTCCAACGAACGCAGGATCCCTATGTGGGCGCTTCCCGCTGAACCGAGGCCGATGACCCCCGCCCGAAGACTTCTCTTCATCTCCGAACCGCCAGTTCGAGAGTTCCTATCTGACAGGTATGGAAGGCGGGCGGCGTGGAACCTCATGGGGGCTCGGGCTCCACGCCGCCGCGCCGGTCTATCTGCCGACCTCAGCGAGGACACGGTCGACACGATTGGCTGCCGTGAGGAGATCGCTTACAGGAGCGATTCGCTCTGGCCAGGGAAAGTAGAAGCAGCATTCGCCGTCACCATCAACGGCGACGAGCACGCTCTCGGCCAGGATCGGTGCGGCGAGATTGATTACGTGCAGGCTGGGCGCCAGGCCTTCGAAGTCGCGTATGCGTACGGAGAAGCCGCGGCCTTCCAGCTCGGCTGCCAATTTCTCCAGGTAGGCGACAGCCCTGCCCGAGTCGATCGTCATGCCGCATCTCCTGAAAGGCGGGGTAGGGATACCTCGCAGCTCACGGGAATCGCAAACCAGACGGCCTTGCCGTGGGCCTGTCTGGTGGAGTAGGCGGCGCCGTGCCGACAGCCGCAGCGACCTTCCGATAAATCGAGGACGATGCCCAGCCCCCGGCCGTGCTCTTCCTCCACGCCGGCCGTCCTCACGACGGGGTTGATGATGCCCATGTCGAGCACCTCGATGTAGAGCTCGTCCTGCTTGGAGCGCAGCACCAGTTCGAAGGGAGCGTCTCCGTACAGGACGGCATTGCTGACAAGCTCGCTCACCATGAGAACGGCGTCGTCCACCGACTCCGCGTCGATGCCCAGTGCCGTCAGCGCGCCCCTGGTCAGCTGGCGCGCCTGAGCTGCGGCCCGCGTGTCGTCCCGCAAGGGCCAAGCGGCAATGATCGCCGTCTGCTCCCTGACCAGAGTCACCAAGGCCGCCTCCCTCTGTCGATTGCGTGACGCCCCAACGTTGTCGCGGATTGACTACAAGGGGTAGCGAGAGGCGACCGCGCCGAAGGGCGGTGAGTCCGCATCGGAGGTGCGGCGGATTCACACATGGATGGAGCCACTGCGGCTGGGCTTTCTGATTTACCTTCGGCATATGCCTGGTCACGACCTGGAATGCGCCAGGAGGATCCGGACGGGGAACGCGGACAAACCCCCAAAGGCGATCGCGCAGGACATACGTGCCTGCTGCGGCCATTCAGCCCTGAAAGCACACCGACTGGCCAGGGGCTGGACTATTGAGAAGGCGGTCGAGTCCTTCCACGAGATGTGCGCGCGTGAAGGGCTCGGTGCTCGAGGTCTCACGGTCCGTTCCTGGATCGAGTGGGAGAGCGAGCATCTACCAAGCGCCGACTATCAGGACCTGCTCTGCCGGCTGTTCCTCACCAGTCCGGTGCAGCTGGGGTTCGTGCGGTCGTACGCCCCATCGGACGAGTCGGCGCGACCACCGTTGAGCCGGCGGGCCCTCATCACGGAGGTGGCGCGCGAGTCACTCACGCACGCCAGTGAGGCGCAGCTCAGCGACATCAGTGCGATCACCCTGGAGCACCTCGAAGACGAGATCCGCCGGCTCGCGAGCGAGTACGTCTACGGCGACCCGCTGCCGCTCTTCCACCGGATGCTTCACCTGCGCGGCGAGGTCTTCCGGCTCCTCGATACGCGGGTCCGCCCTGGTCAGGCCGCGCAACTCATGCTGCTGGCCGGTCAGGTGTGCGGGCTGCTCGCCAACGCGAGCCTCGACCTCGGGGATCAAGCGGCTGCGACGTCTCAAGCGAAGGCCGCATGGACCTATGCCGCGGTCATCGATCACCAGGCGCTGCGGGCGTGGGTTCGCGGGCTGCAAGCGATGATCGCTTACTGGAGCGGCTCCGCCGACGTGGCCGTACGCCTCGCTCAGGATGGCCAGCGTTACGCCCCCAGCCGTTCGGCCTTCGCGCGCCTGGCCAGTATCGAGGCCTTGGCGTGCGCGGCGATGGGCGCGGAGGTGGAGGCTGTCCGCGCGATCGGAGGTGCGTGGGATCACAAGGGCGACTACGACGAGATCCACGACGGCGTCGGCGGAGAGTTCCGCTTCGACCTGGCCAAGCACTCCTACCTCGCCGCGGGCGCCCACGTGCACCTGCGCCACGCCGACGCAGCCATCACCTACGCGGACCAGGCCGTCTCCCTCTACCGAACGGGGCCACCCCATCTTCGGGCGTACGGGAACGAGGCGATCGCCTACTCGGACCTCACATTGGGGCACCTTCTGAAGGGGGATCTGGAGGCGGCGACAGCTGTCGTGACCAACGTCTTGGGCCTGCCAGAGCACCAGCACATCGACGGCCTCGCCCAGCGCCTGCAGGGAGTACGCCGCTGGGTGAGCGCCGAGCCGCGGTTCCGCGGGTGTTCGTACGCGCGCGCATTGGCCGAGCGCATCGAGGACTTCCATGCTCTTGGGTCGAGAGGAGAGCTGGCACGATGACGGCCGTGCTCACGGAGACCGGCATCGTGTCCGCGCTCTGCCACGCGGCCGGAGTCGACCCTCGCGGGGCCAGCCTCGTGCGTATCTGCGCGAACGTCGTCTACTACCTGCCCCGGGTGAACGCCGTCGTCCGCATCGCCTCGGTGGACATGGCGGCCAAGGCCCGACGGGCGATCCGCATGGCGCACTGGCTCGAAGACATCGGGTTTCCGGCGGTGCGTGTCCATTGGGATGTCCCCGAGGTCGTCATCGTGGATGGTGCCGTCGCCACCTTCTGGCAGTACCTTCCGCAACCTCGTCAGGCTCCGTCCGTCGTACGGCTCGCACCGCTACTACGACGGCTGCACAATGAGCTGCCTCCCTTCCGGCTTCCATCGTGGGACCCGGTATCGGATGCGCGGGCCAATCTTCAGCTGGCTGCCGACACGCTCGCTGATCGCGATTGCGACTTCCTCCTGCGGTGGTGCGACCGCCTGGATGTGGAGTTGGCCTCCAACCCCTACGGGCTGCCGTACGGCCTGATTCACGGCGACGCATGGGCGGGCAACCTGCTGTGGGATGGTGAGGAGGTCGTGCTGTGCGATCTCGACCAGATGTGCCATGGGCCGCTCGAATGGGACCTGGTGCCCACGGTGGTGAACGGCCTGCGTTTCGGCCATCCCGGCGTTGAGGAGTTCCTGGGTTCGTACGGGTTCGACGTCATGGCGTCGGAGTCCTTCTCGCTGCTCCGGCAGGCCAGGGAGCTGACCATGCTGACGGGGGCGCTGCCAGCTCTGTCGAGCCGGCCGTCCATCGCACACGAGATCAGCAGAAGGATCGCCAATCTGCGCGATGCCGGCCCGCGCCGATGGACTCCGTACGAGTAGCTGCGCGCTCTCGAACGGTGACGTACCGTTGAAGCCGACCCTGCTTGGGAGGGCCCCGAGATGGCCAGGCATGGACACGACGTCGAGTGCGCCCAGCGCATCCGCGTGCTCCGGCTTCTTCAGGCGCCCGATCCTCCGCCGCTTGCATTGCTGAACGCGATCGCTGGCGAGATCGGTCAGTGCTGCGGACATCACCCGCTCAAATGCTTTCGATTGGCACATGGATGGAGCAGCGCGGAGAAGGCCGTCCAGGCGCTGCACCGGATGTGCGAAGGACAGGGGCTTGGCACACGGGGCCTGACCAAGCGATCCTGGCTTGACTGGGAGAGCGGGCACCGGCCGGGCGCGGACTACCTCGACCTGCTGTGCCGGCTCTTCCGGACCGGCCCGGTGGAGCTCGGCTTCGCCACCGACTACACACCGGGTGTGATGTCGGTGCCCGCGACGGAACGAGACGTGTTTATGAGCGCCGCCAGCGAATCCAGCGACCACGCAGCGGAGATCGAGGCCGCGGCCGTCGGACCGAACGCCTTGGAGCAACTCGGCGACGACACCCTCCGCCTGGCCCGGGCGTACGTGTACGAACCACTGCTTCCGCTCTTCGGTGAGCTGACCCGGGTCCGCAATCGCGCGTATCGGCTGCTGGATCGTACGCGGAATCCCAGGCAGCAACAGGACCTGTACCTCGCGGCCGGGCAGCTCTGCGGGCTGCTGGGCAGCGCGAGCTTCGACCTCGGCTACCCGTACGCGGCGGCGGAGCAAGCCAGGGCCGCCCGCGTCTACGGGGAGGTCATCGGCCACAACGAGCTGTCGGCGTGGGCCGACGGGCTGCTGGCCTGCGTGGAGTTCTGGGCCGGCCGCCCGGCCCAGGCGCTGCGCCTCGTAGAACGAGGGCTGGCGATCGCTCCCGCTGGCACAACCCGTGTAAGGCTCCTCAGCATCGCCGCCCGAGCGTCCGCCCTTCTTGGCGACGCTTCCGGCACTCGCGAAGCGATCCTTGCCGCCCAGGATGCCCGTGGGCCGCGAGGAGAACTTCACGACGAGGTGGGTGGAGAGTTCGGCTTCGACGAGGCCCGCGAATCCTTCTGCGCCGGGTCCGCCTACTTGAGTGCGGGCATGGCACATGAAGCCGAGACAGAGTGCGAACGAGCGCTCAGCCTCTACCGAGCAGCGCCTGCCGAGCAGCGTTGGTACGCCGCGGAAGCAAGCGCCTGTGTCGACCTAGCCGCCGCCCGCCTCCTCGCCAACGACATCGACGGAGTCGCCGAGGCGCTGGCTCCTGTCTTCGCACTACAACCGGATAGACGAGTTGAGGGCCTGGTCAAGCGCATGGGGCAGGTCCGCGCCTCTCTCGCATCTGTCACATCCCGCGAGGCAGGTTCCTTGGCGGAGAGGATCGAGTGCTTCTCAACGGAGACGGCTACCGGGGTGCTGCTCGCTTCCTCCTGACCACCCTTCCGTGTCCCTAGGGCCTGTATCGAAGTCCGTGGTGGGGTGTGGGCC
>NZ_BOOB01000048.1 GCF_016863015.1 Microbispora amethystogenes
AGCCGCCGCGCCAAAGGATCCAAGGGCGGGCGGCCTCCCGCCTTCGACCCCGAGATGTACAAGCGGCGCCACGCCGTCGAGTGCGGCATTAACCGCCTCAAACGCCACCGCGCTGTCGCCACCAGGTACGACAAACTCGCCGTCCGCTACGAAGCCACGATCCACATCGCCGCGATCAACGAATGGCTCTGACCGACTTCGATACAGGCTCTAGGTCCTGCGGCCAGCCGGAGCGCGTTGTCGTGCGCGCGGGCGCTCGCGGTCGCGTTCCCAGCGGTTGCGTAGGCGGAGGACAGCACCGACTCGTTCATCGCGCGGAGCAACCTGCTCGGTGACCGGGCGGCCCAGCACTGAGACGTCGGGCTACACCCCAGATAGGCAACCCACCTGTGACGCCAACAAATCATCAGCGCAACAGTGCCTGCAACAGCGCGGCATGGGAGAATTCATACGTGCTTTCGAATCGACGGGGGAGGTGTGATGGACTTGTTCGATAGCGGTTCTGATCACCCTCGTCGTTCGATTGACGAGGACGGCGACTGGTGGGACCGGCTGACAGCTGGCTCACCGCTGTGGTCTTCCGAGGGTTCGGCCGCCCGTGAATATGTCCCGATCGTCGTTCCCGAGCCGCGCGAGCACGTGAGTCGCATCGACAAGCCGACGGCTCGCGACGGCACTCCGAGTAGCGCTTGTGGCAGTGCCACTGTCGATGCTCCCGCCAGTTCTCCCATGTGCGCGCCGGACGGTGCCTCTGGCGCTGGCCCGGGTGACTCGGGAGAGGATCAGGACGCCGCTGAGGGAGGCGCCAGGGCCGAGGGCGACGCCGGTGGGGATCACTATGGTCGGGACGTCGGCAGTGCGGCTGATGGTGCCTCTGGTGGGGCCTTCTGCGGTGCTTGTGGTGTTTCCGGTGCTGAATCGTCGTCGTGGGTGGCGGTGGGGGCGGTTGGTGAGGCGGCTCGGGTGGTGGCGTTGGTGCCCGTGCCCGAGGACGTGGGTGTGTGTCTGGCCGAGGCCGAGGAGTTGCTTGCGGCCCGTGACCGGATCACCAGCGCATTGGCGGCCCGGGTCGGCCGTGTTCACCAGGCCGGGGAGGCGAAGAACCATGGGCATGCGTCCACCAAGTTGTGGTTGCGCTCTGCTGGGGGGATGACGCCGGCGGGAGCGGGACGCCTGTTGACCATGAGCATGGAGTTGGCCCGTCTGCCGCAGGTGTGCGAGCGGTTCGCTGAGGGCAGCTTGGCGGAGGGGGTCGTGGAGGCGATCTGCACGGCCACTGCCGGGCTGACCGATGAGCAGGCGGCGACGGCTGAGCGGATTCTGCTGGAGTTGGCGGCGTCGGCGGGTGCGGCGGAGGTGGCCAAGGCGGGGCGGTATCTGCGGGCGGTGCTGGACCCTGACGGGCATGAGAAGGACGAGCAGGCGGATTTCGACCGCCGGTTCTTCAGAGTACGACGGCGGAGGGGCGGTGGGTTGGAGGGGGAGTTTTACCTGCCGGTGGAGGTGGCGGCGCGGTTGCAGCACATGCTGGACGTCTACGCGAAACCGAAGGCCGAGGGTGATGACCGGACACTGAGTGTGCGGAACGCCGATCCGCTGATCGCGTTTCTGGAGAACAGGATAGTGACCGAGCTTCTGGTGCTGGTCAACGCCGAGTCCCTTCCCGACGACCCTCCAGGTGCCAATCCCTGCGACGACGGCAAGCTCGCAGGCACCGACACTACAGACATCGACCCCACAGGCACCGACCTCACAGCCGATCATCCCGCCGCCGACCCCGGCGGCGAGCCCCGCGCCGGTGATGCTCCGGGGCATGACAGCGGTAGCTGTCAGAGCGGGCCTTGCGTGAGCGGGCCTTGTGACAGCGGCATGCCCGAGTGCGACGGTGACCGGTTCGTCGGCGATGCGCCGATGCAGGGCGAGGAGCACCGGGCTGACGTGCCCTTCGGCCAGGACCCTGCCACGGCCGCTTGCGCCTGCCGCGACGACGCCCCTGCCATGCACAGCACGGACACCCCCGGCGGTGACCGTCCCAGGGACCGCCACGCCCACGGCTGCCCCGGCGGCGACCGTTTGGGGGACCGCCCGGGGGAGTGCCGCGCTCCCGCCTGTCCCGGTGGGGATCGCCGTGGTGGCGGTGGCTCTGATGGCGGCTGTCCTGTCGGCGGCGGTGCGGCGGGGGACTACTCGTATGCCTTCGCGTCAGGTGAGGCGCCGAGCGGGATGCCGGGCGCGGGAGCCGATGCCCGGTGGGGCACGGACCCAGACGCTCCACCGGGTGCGGAACATGGGGGCGACGCCTGGCCGGGAGGCGAGCCCGGGCTGGGAGGTGAGGCATGGGCGGGGGCGGGCCCTGACGCTCCGCCGTGGCCGGGAGGCGAGGCCGGGCCGGAGAGTGATGCCTGGGCGGAGGGTGATGCCTGGCCGGGGGTGGGAGCGGATGTTCCGCCGGGGGC
>NZ_BOOB01000049.1 GCF_016863015.1 Microbispora amethystogenes
GAAGCTGCTCGGGCCGGCGTGCCAGTTCCACAACCGCGACCGCTACCGCCACCCTGCCCGCTACACCCGCCGCAAGACCGGCGATGACCGCTGGGCCTTCACCTACCGCAACCCCTACAGCACCCGGCGAGCGAGGACATGACGGAGAGAGGTTCGTGGGCAGAGCCCGAGCCGTCGGCCGCATCGCTGGCCGATTCAGACGTATAAGCCCCCGGGCGCCGTGAGAGCTTCACACACCTGACCGGTCCACGCTGCCAAGGTTCTGGCACGAGCGTCCGTCAGGGCTGCTCGCCCACGAGGAGGCGGTCGAGGACGCGGACGCCGAACTCCAGGCCCTCGACGGGGACCCGCTCGTCCAGCCCGTGGAACATGCCGAAGTAGTCGAGGCCCGGCGGCAGCAGCAGCGGCGCGAAGCCGTACCCCCGGATGCCGATCCTTGCGAACCACTTGGCGTCCGTGCCACCGGTCATCACGTACGGCACGGGCCTGCCGGTGGGGTCCTCGGCGAGCAGGGCCGCGGTGAGCTCGTCGAACAGGCCGTCGGCGGGGGAGGAGACGGCCTCCTCGAAGCTGACGAACTCGCGGGAGACCTTCGGGCCGAGCAGCCGGTCGATCGTCTCCAGGAACTCCTCGCGCTGTCCCGGCAGGAAGCGGCCGTCAACGTGGGCCTCGGCCGTGCCGGGGATGACGTTGACCTTGTAGCCCGCGTTCAGCATCGTCGGGTTGGCCGAGTTGCGCAGCACCCCCTTGAACAGGGCGGCCGCGCGGGGCATCCGCTCGATCTCCTCGTCCAGCCGGTCGACGTCGATCGGCCGGCCGAGCGCCCGCGACAGCTCCTCGATCAGCCGGGCCACCTCGGGCGTGAGCCGTACGGGCCAGCTGTGGGCGGCGACGCGGGCGACGGCGGCGGCCAGCTCGGCGACGGGGTTGTCCACGGCGGGCTTGGACCCGTGCCCCGGCACGCCGCGGGCGGTCAGCCGCATCCACGCGGTGCCGCGCTCCCCGACAGCCACCGGATAGACGCGGACGTCGCCCTCGTACCAGGAGAAACCGCCGGACTCGCTGATCGCCTCGGTGCAGCCCTCGAACAGGTCGCGGTGCCGCTCGATCGCGTGCCCCGCGCCGTATTCCCCGGTGGCCTCCTCGTCGGCGAGGAATGCCAGCACCAGGTCGCGCCGGGGCCGCACGCCCCGGCGCGCGTTCTCGCGGGCCCAGGCGAGGGTCATCGCGAGCGTGCCCTTCATGTCGACCGCGCCCCGGCCGTGTACGCAGCCGTCGTCGATCTCCCCGGAGAACGGGTGCGTACGCCATTCGGCGGGGTCGGCGGGCACGACGTCGAGGTGCCCGTGCAGGAGCAGCGCGTCGGGGCTGTCGCCGGGGATGCGGGCGACCACGCTGGTGCGGCGCGGCGCCGACTCGAAGACGACCGGCTCGATGCCGGCCTCGGCGAGCAGGGACGCCACGTATTCGGCGGCCCGCCGTTCGCCCGGGCCGTCACCCGATCCGTCGTTGGTGGTGTCGATCCTCAGCAGCTCCGAGCAGATCGTCGCGACCTCGGTCATTCCTTCTCCCCGTTGTGCAGCGTCAGCGGCGGGACCTCGGGCGTGGGAAAGCCGAAGACGATCCCGTAGAACGCGAGCTCCGCCTCCAGCGCCCGGACGATGGTGTCCTCCCGCCGCCACCCGTGCTGTTCCCCCTCGAACGTGAGGTACGCCCACCGGTGGCCGTGCCGGGCGAGCGCGGCGGCGAAGCGCTCGGACTCGGCGGGATCGACCACCTTGTCCTCCAGCCCGTGCAGGAGCAGCGCCGGACCCGACGCCCGCGCGGCGTGCTGTTCCGGCGACCGGTCGAGATACCGGTCGCGGGTCTCGGGCAGCGGGCCGATCAACCCGTCGAGGTAGTGCGACTCCAGGTCGTGCGTCTGCGCCGCCCAGCGCTCGGGGTCGGAGATGCCGTAGTGGGACACCGCACCGCAGAAGACGTCGCTGTGGACGAGCGCGGCCATCGAGGTCCAGCCGCCCGCGCTGCCGCCCCTGATCGCCACCTTCTCCGCCCGGCCGGTGCGCAGCAGCCACCGCGCCACGGTCTCGCAGTCGCGTACGTCGACGACCCCCCAGTTGTGCCGCAGGCGCTCCCGGTAGGCCCGGCCGTACCCGGTCGAACCGCCGTAGTTGACCTCGGCGACGCCGATGCCCCTGCTGGTGAAGTAGGCGATCTCCAGGTCGAGGACCGGCGCCGCCGACCCGGTCGGCCCGCCGTGGACGAACACCACGTACGGCGCGGGCCCGCCGCCGGGCGGGGCGTACAGGTGGGCGTGCACGCCGTCGACGGTCACGGCCTCGGGCGTGGGCAGTTCGGCGTCGCCGGGCACGGGCTTGCCGGGGGAGAGCACCTCGTGCCGCCCGGTCTCCAGGTCGACCCGCACCACCTCGTACGGCCGGTGCGGCGAGGCCGCGACGCCGACGACGCGGGAGCCCCGCGCCGACAGCGTGGGCGCCCAGAAGGTGTATCCGCCGCCGACGTCGCGGATGGCGGCGCCGCCCGAGCCGTTCGGCAGGGGCCGGTCGAGCACGCCGAGCCGCCGTTCGTCGGCGGTGCCGTACACGGCGGCGATCCGCCCGCCGGTGACGGCGAAGAACGTGCCGCCGATCTTCCAGGTGGCGTCGCCGAACTCCAGGGGGACGGGGGTGAGGTCGCGCGTCGTGCCGTCCAGCCCGACGAGGTGGATGTTCCACCAGCCGGTCGGATCGGTGACGGCGTAGAGGCTCTCGTCGTCGCGCCACTCGGCCTGGCAGGTGGACGCGCCGGAGAGCAGCACGCGGTGCGGGCCGCCGGCGACGGGAGCCATGCACAGTTCCGTGGCGTCCCAGGGCATGTCGGGGTGGTTCCAGCCGATGTAGGCGAGCGTGCGGCCGTCCGGCGACACCCGGGGGTTCATCAGGAAGCGGTGGGACGCGACCACGCTGCGAAGGGGGGAGCCGTCGAGCGGCACCACGACGATGTCGCGGTCCGCGCTCCGGGGGCCGCCCCGCTCCCGCACGCACCAGATCTCGTCGTCGCGCACGACCAGGTCGGCGTAGCGGGCGGGGCCCTCGGGGGTGAGCGGGACCGGCTCCTCGCCGGGGGAGCACAGGTAGATCCGGCCGTCCGCCCAGTTGGTGAACACCAGCCGGCCCTTGTGAGCGCGCCAGGACCGCCCGCCGTACTCCATCACCCGGTTCCTGGCGTTCCAGCCCTGCGGCAGCACGTCCTCGATCGCGCCGCCGGCCGTGCGCCGCACCACGCAGCGCCGGCCGCCCTCGTGCGGCCGGGGCTCGTCCCACCAGACCTCGTCGCCCGAGATCTCCACCCAGAGCGGGCGGTCGTCCACCCGCGCGACGTCCACGGCCCGAATCGTCACCAGTTCCCCCCCGAGTCCGGAAGAGTCGTACCCGGGGGGTGGACGATGTGCACGATCCCCCCGCTGCTCGTGCCGCGCAGCCAGACCCTCTCGAAGGCGGCGCGCGGGTAGATCCGCCGTACGCCGTCGTCGTCCGGCGCGGCCGGGTCGTTCGCGATCACGTCGCCCTCCGCCGTGAACCCGGTGACGACCATGATGTGGCCGCTGGTGGAGTATCCGGCGCCGGGCAGCTCGTGCTCGCGGAACGCCTGCGAGGTGATCACCGGGATTCCGGCGGCGATGAAACGCTCCAGTTCGGCCAGCGAGCGCAGCCGGGTGACGAAGCCGTCCAGCCCGTAACGGCCCGCGTAGGCGACGCCGAACGGCCAGTTGCCCGTGCCCTGGTAGCTGTGGTCGTACATGTCCCTGGCGGCGTGGTCGACCGCCGGGCACGGGTCGCCGGGGGCCACCCAGGCGAGGTCCGCCGGAGCGGGCCCGCGTTTCCAGTAGCCGAGCACCATGGTGAACGACGCGGGGCTGCACCACGACTCGCCGCCGCCGTCCCACTGCGGGTAGTGCCCGAGGTGCGCCTTCTGCGACCGGCGCGGCACGTCCAGTTCGATCCCCCGCGCCCCCGGCGCCGAGCCGCCCGGTCCGCCCGGCCGTACGGAGGAGGCCATTACGGCGAGGGACCGCACGTGGCCGCCGCTGCCGTACAGGGTGGCCCGCACCCGGTACGACGTGACGGGCCGAATCGCGACGAGTGTGTCCACCGCCACGTCGCCGTCGGCGTCCCCCTGGCCCGGCAGGGACGTGCGGTGGACGTCGGCGTCGCTCTCGGCCCACCGGCCCATGACGTACCACTTGGTCAGGGCGCCGCTCACGGTCCGGGCCCGCATCTCGATCTCCAGCCACGCGCCGGGCGGCGTGGCGGCCGTCCACGACGGCACGAGTTCGGTGGCCGGGAAGCCGATCTCCCGCTCCTCGGAGGTCCAGCGGGTGTAGGGCCATTCCCGCTCACCGCCGGGCGCGAACGGGTCCAGGTACTTCGCCGTCCCGCTCTCCTGCCCGCCCACGGACCATCGGTGCAGGACGACGAGGCTCAACTGGGGCTCCGCTCGGCATACAGCAGGGTGACCACCTCGCCGATTGTCGTTTCCGCCCTGACCTGGCGCATCGGATGGTTTACGTATCCGACACACCGGACGCTACGGCATCGCGCGCCGTGCTCCGTCCGGGCCGAGCAGGCGCAGGAACGCGGCGAAGGCGGCGTCCGTACGGCCGTCGTCTCCCGTGGCGTCGCGGTCCAGGAGCAGCCCGCGTACGACCGCCAGAGTCGCCGTCACCAGGGCGGGGGCCGCCTCGCCGTGCTCGGGCCGCAGGCCCTCCTCCAGCACGCCGAGCCAGTCCGTGGTGGCGGCCTCGCGGAAGTCCGGCCACAGGGCGGCCCCCTCGGGCGTGCCGTGCACCATGCCGAACAGCCGGAGGAACGGCGCGCCTTCCGGGCCGGTCAGTGTGCGCCACGCGCGCTCCAGCGTCCGCGTGTACGGCTCGTCCCGGAGCGCGAGGGCCTCCCGGAAGAACGCGAGCTGACGGGTCCTCGCCTGCTGGAGCGCCTCGCGCAGCAACCGCTCCCGGGTGCCGAAGTGATAGATCAGCATGCGCGGCGAGGTGCCGGCGCTCGTGGCGAGGGCGGTCAGGTTCGCGGGCAGGCCGTGGGCGAGGAGGTGGTCGGCGCAGGCGTCGAGCAGCCTGGCCCTGATCTCCGGCTGGGGATGCCGGGGCATCGCGGCCGCCTTTCACGTAACACGCATTACGCTTATAAGCCTACCGTCGCCGGAGGAGGCCGTCGTGCGTGTCGTGTTCGTCCACGGAGCCTGTGTACGGGACGGAGCGTGGTGGTGGCACCGCACCGCCGCGATCCTGGAGTCCGAGGGCGTCCCCAGCAGCGCGCCGCCCCTGCCGAGCTGCGGAGAGGGAGGCCATGAGGACGGCGGGCGGCTCCCGGGCACGGACGGGCCGTCGCTACCCGACGACGTGGCGGCGGTTCGCGCGCATCTCGCGTCCGTCGCCGGTCCGGTCGTGGTGGTGGCGCACAGCTATGGGGGCGTCGTCGTGGCCGAGGCCGTCGCGGGGCTGCCCTCGGTGCGGCACCTGCTGTTCGTGACGAGCTTCCTGCCCGAGCCGGGCGAGAGCCTGTCGTCCTTCGGGGACGGCGGGCCCGCGCCCTACCTCGACTTCGGCTCCGACGGGACGTTCGGCGTACGCCCGGAGACGGCGACGGAGACGTTCCTGCAGGACTGCGACGAGGAGGCCGTCGCGGGGGCGCACGCCCGCCTGGTGCGGCAGACCGCCGCCGTCACCGTGCGGCCGGTGGGCGCCGCCGCCTGGAAGGAGATCCCGTCGACCTACCTCGTCTGCGCCCTCGACAACGGGACGCCGCCGTCCCTGCAGCGCGCCCAGGCGGCGCGGGCGGACCGGGTGGTGGAGATCGACGCGGGCCACCACCCGTTCCTGTCCCGCCCGGATGAGGTGGCCGGCCTGGTCCTGCGCCTCGTCGCCGCCGGATGACGGGGCCGTCAGTTGAGAGGGAGGAGGTAGCCGTTTCCGACCAGCCAGCCGATGGAGACCTCGCCGTCGGGGTTGGCCGGCGCGCCGGGGATGTACCGGGCGATCGTGTGGAACTGCTCGCCCTGGCCGGGCTGCTGGAAGGCCGGGGCCGCCGGGCCGCCGTCGACGTAGAACGGCCGGATCACCCGGTAGACGTGGTAGTTGCACAGGTGGGGGTCGCCCGGCACGTTGTTGAGGTTGCTCGGCGGGAGTGCCCGGGCGGGGAACGGCGTGCCGTAGGGCGCGAGGAACGCGCCGGTCTCCCCGCCGAAGCGGTCCACCCGGTAGCCGATCGGCAGTTTGACCTGCGTGACGAGCACGCGCGCGTTGCTGAACCCGCCCGCGTGCGCGAAGCCGGAGTCCGGGGGGAAGCGGTAGAAGTTGGTCACCGGGTTGAGGTAGCGGCGCAGGAAGTCGGCCGGGATGAGGCCGCCGTACCGCCGGTAGCCGGCCAGGATCTTGTCCAGCGGGAAGGTGTGCGGCAGGAACACCGGGCCGAGGAGTTTGTCGTCCTGCACGAACGGCGGCCCGCAGGGCACGCCCCACGTCGCGCTCCGGGCCGGAAGCGCGGCGGCCGGGACGCCCTTGGCGGATCCGGCCGCGGTCTGACCGGACGCGGCCGAGGCCTGGGCCGGGGCTCCGGCCAGGGCCGCCACGGTGAGGGCACAGGCGGCCAGGGACGTTTTGCGAGAGTGAAGGCGCACGAATTCTCCCGAGAATGCGCACAGAGCATGCGATCTGGACATGTCGCATCAGATCGAGCCTTATAAGGGAAATCCCGCGATCGCTCTGACGCGTTTGAGTTCGTGCCTACCCGATCTTCATTCAGGCGCAGCGCAAGGAATTCGCCGCGACGTTCAAAACCCCGGGTGGGCCGATATCCCAAGGTGGACATCTATAGATATCGGCAGATGGGGAGAATGGTGAGACGGTGCTTTTATGTCCTGATTCGCGCAACAAGGGGGCGAAGCTGGGATTCCGGCGGAATTCTCCCCTCGTCGCCCCCGTCCCCCTGCGGCGTGCGCCGGGAGGTGCTGTGCCGGGTACGCGGCGGTGTCCCGATGGCATGGCCGTCTGTCCGGCCGCGCCGGTCGATCTTCACGGGTGCCGGGGCGGCCCCGCCCGTCTCGCCTTCATGAACCAGTGGAGTGGAATTTCCACCGGCCACATCGTGAATGCGATCGATCACGCACCGGTCTTTCGCCCTGCCGACCGGGGAGTGGCAATCAAAGGGCGTTCCGTGGGCCGGATCAACGCCCGGCCGAATCGGGGTTCAGGAAAACAGCGCTGGACGGGTCCATAAATCCGGAAAAAGCATCCGAGCGCCCGGTGCTCCTGAAACAGGATGAGGGGTGAATTGACCGCGCGCTCAAGGAGACGTCGCCTGGTGGCGTTGATCGCCATGGCCATCGCGGCGCCGGCCGCCGCGCTCGCGCCGCTCAGCCCCGCCCACGCCGCGTACGGCAGCACCGGCACCTACGACAACCCGTACAACTGAACGACCTCGGCACCCCTGAGCCGCGTCCGTGATCGAGCGGCCCTCGCACTCGATCACGGACGCCGGTCCCCGGCCCGGCGGGCCGGGGACCTGTCGTTTCAGAGGTACTGGCCGGTGGTGGCGGGCGGCTCGGAGAGGGGCGTCGGACGGCCGTCCCGCAGGGCGAACAGCTCGGCGAGCGTGGCGCCGTCCGGGGGAGTCGCCGTCGTGCCGCCCAGCCACTCCGCCGCCTGGGGCCGGTCGAACCGGCCGACCTCGATCTGGGCGAGGCACCGGCCGGGCCGTACGACGGCCGGGTGGAGCCGGCTGAGGTCCTCGTTCGTCGTGATGGCCACGAGCACGTCCCGGCCCTGGCCGAGCAGTCCGTCGGTCAGGTTGAGCAGGCGCGACAGGCCCTGGCCCGTCGACTGCTTGGCCTCGGCGCGGATCAGCTCGTCGCAGTCCTCCAGGACGAGCAGCCGCCAGCGCGGCTCCTCGTCGTCGTCGTCCGGGCCGTCCCAGCCGACCGCGACGTCCATCAGGTAGCCGGGGTCGTTGAAGAGCAACTCAGGGTCGAGCACGCAGTCGACCTGGCACCAGGCCGCCCACTCGCGGGCGAGCGTGCGCAGCAGCGTCGTCTTGCCAGTGCCCGGCGGGCCGTGCAGGAGGATCAGCCGGCCGGCCACGTCGTGCGGGCTGACCGCCATGAGCGCGTCGAGGCGACCGGCGGCGGCCGCCGGGTAGTTGCGCCTGATCTCCTGCCAGGACGAGGTCGTGATGGGCTTGGCGGAACGGCGGGGGCCGTGCCCCGAGCTCCACCAGAAGCCCATCCGCACGTGGTCGCCGCCGGGCGGCTCCTCCTCCGCGCCCTTGGTCGCCTGCTCCAGAACCGTGCCGGCCAGTTCCTCGCTGACGGCCGTGGCGGTGAGCATTGCCGACCGGTTGAGGTTGCGGACCACCCGCAGCGTCCACCCCTCACCGGCGAACAACCGGGTCTCGTACCCGTCGGTGTGCTGCGCCACGCGCAGCAGGCGGCCGCCCTCGGCCGTGAGCGGGGCGTCGGCGCGGACCCGGCTGAGGTTGGTGGTACGCGACCAGGGCTGCTCCCCGGTGGCGAAAGGCGACAGCGCGAGGGCGTCGATCACGTCGGCCGGGGTGTCGGCGTCGTCGAGCCAGATCCGCATCGGCAGTGCCGACGGTCCGGACGACGGCCCGAACGGTCCGGAGGGTCCGGAAGGTCCGGACGGCGGCGGGGGCGGGGGCGTGGGCATGGACGGCGGAGTGAAGTCGACCTCCCTGACAACGGACATACGGTCATGATCTCGACGTTCGACATGGATTGTCGACGGATTTATCACTCTATTCAGTTTGCTTGCCGTTTAAGGGGTTTCTTATCGGCAAAAGGCAGTAGTTGCTGAGGAGTTGCCGCTACCCTCGGTGTCCAGTCGTACGGTTTCTACGGAGAGAACTGTGGCCATCGATCTCGTGTCCCGCGCCGCCTGGGGCGCGCGCCCGCCCAGGGGCTCGTACTCCTCGCTGGCCTCCACCCGGGGCGTGAAGGTCCACTACACCGGCGGCCGGGTGGACCCTGGCATCGTCGGCGACCACGCCAAATGCGTCGCCATGGTCAAGTCGATCCAGAACTTCCACATGGACGGCAACGGCTGGCTCGACATCGGCTATTCGATGGTCGCGTGCCCGCACCGGAAGGTGTTCGTCGGCCGCGGGCCGGGCCACCTGCCCGCCGCCAACGGCCCCGGCCTGAACTCCGGCCACTACGCCGTGCTCGGCCTGGTCGGCAACGCCGGGCTGGTCCAGCCCACCGACGGGATCCTGCACGCCATCCTCGACGCGGTGGAGTACCTCCGCACGAAGGGCGGCGCGGGCAAGGAGATCAAGGGCCACCACGACGGCTACTCCACCGACTGCCCCGGCGACGCCCTGTACGCCTGGGTCAAGAAGGGCGCTCCCCGCCCCGGCGGCACCAGCCTGCCCGATCCCCCGCCCGGACCGCAGCCCACCCAGAAGTGGCCCGGGCGGCTGCTGAAGTATCCGCCTGTGATGCACGGCGACGACGTGCGCGCCTGGCAGTCGCGGATGAAGACGCTCGGCTACGACATCACGGTGGACGGCGCGTACGGGCCGGACTCCCAGGAGGTCTGCCGCCGGTTCCAGAAGGACAAGCACCTCGACGTGGACGGGATCGTCGGCAGGCAGACCTGGGACGCCGCCTTCGCCGCCAAGTCCTGACCCGGCCCCGGCGCGTGCCCGGCCGCCGATCGCGCCGTACGGAAAATGATCGGCGTCAGGGCCGCGAAGTGGGCCACACTGTCGGCGTATGAAGGACAGACCGGCCGATCTGGCGGAGGCCGAGCTCGCGGTCGCGCTGGCCGAGGGCTGGGGCATACGGCCCCGATCGGTCGCGTACCTCCCGGTGGGCGCGGGCGGCTATCACTGGTCGGTGGTTGATCGGCGGGGCTCGGCGTGGTTCGTCACGGTGGACGACCTCGGCGCCGACGACGCCGGACGCGATGACGCCTTCGACCGGCTCGGGCGGGCCTTCGGCGTCGCGCTCGCGCTGCACCGGGACGCGGGGCTGGAGTTCGTCCTCGCTCCTGTCCCGGCCGGGACAGGCGCCGCGGTCCGGCGGTTGACCTCGCGCTACGCCCTGTCGGTGTTCCCGATGACGGAGGGCGCCACCGGGCACTTCGGGGCGCACCGGCCCGAGGACCGCGCCGAGCTGGCCGTCCTGCTGGCCGCTCTGCACGAGGCGACTCCGATCGTGACGGACGTCGCGCCACGGGCCGACCTGGCGCTGCCCGGCCGGGACGGGCTGGAGGAGGCGCTGCGGGACCTCGGCCGCGAGTGGACCGGCGGACCGTACGCCGAGCAGGCCCGCGGGCTGCTGGCCGCCCATGCCGGGCAGGTGCGGAGGTCGCTCGCCGAGTTCGATTCACGGGTCGAGCAGGCGCGCGAGAGCGGAACGGCGTGGGTGGTCACACACGGCGAACCACACCCCGGCAACGTCCTGCGTACCCCGGCCGGGCCGCGGATCATCGACTGGGACACCGTGCTGGTCGCTCCTCCGGAGCGGGACCTGTGGATGCTCACCCCCGCCCTCGCCCGCATGCTCGGTGAAGACGAGGCGGGCGACGGAGACGACGTGCTCGCCCGCTACACCGGCGTCACCGGCAGGGCCGTCACAGCGGCCGGCCTCGCTCTCTATCCCCTGTGGTGGCGGCTCGCCGACATCGCCGCCTTCGCCGGTGATCTGCGCCGGCCGCACGGCCCCGGCGGTGACGCCGCCGCGGCCCTCACCTGTCTGGCCGGGTATCTCGAATCCGGTCGCTGACCCATACGCCGGAGAGGGTGTCGCCCACGCGGAAAGATCGTGGCGTAGCGTCCCATACGTGGATGAGGAACGCGCGGCCCGGCACCTGCACGCGATCGACGAGGTGGTCGGCCTGGCGGAGGAGATCGGCGTTCAGGTCTGGCTGCGCGGCGGCTGGGCGATGGACTTCTACCTCGGTGAGATCACCCGCGACCACGGGGACATCGACTGGTTCGCCTGGGTGGAGGACGCGCCCAAGCTGGCTGCGGAGCTGGTGGGCCGCGGGTACGAGCCGCTGCCCGGCCCGCCGCCCGGGCAACAACTGGACTTCGGCCGTGGGGACGTGGAGCTGAGCTTCGCTCTTCTCGGGAGAGACGAAGACGGCCGGGTGGTGGTCGGAGGCGGCCCATGGAAGGGGGAGCCGTGGCCGGACGGGATGCTCGACGCGCCGCCCGGCCGGCTGGGCCGGTTACGGTGCCCGATCATCAGCCCCGCCGCGCAGATCGAGATCAAGCGGATGATGCCGGCCTGGGTTCCCGGAATGCCCCGCCGTCCCAAGGACCTCGAAGACGTCGCCCGGCTGCAGGCCGCGTTGTACGAAAGAAGGCACGCGCATCCGGAGGCCAGGCCCGGCAGCCGGATCCCCCACCCTTGAGCCGGAAGCGTTCCATACTTCCTCGATCAGCCGACGCGCCATAGAACATCGCGACTCGAAGTAATCGCGAAGCGACTCCTTGTAACATCGGGGTCATGCCTGGACTCGACCACGAGATGCCCATCGCTCTCATCCACAACCGGCCGGAGACCGCGCTGGAGCTCCTCCACATCGCGACCGGGGCTCCGATCCCGTCCTTCACGGCCGCCCGGGTGGAAGCGGTGGACAGCAGCCAGCCGGTGCCGGTCGAACGCCGGGCCGACTCGGTCGTCGTGGTCCGCGACGAGACCGGCGAAGCGACCATCGTCGTCATCGTCGAAGTGCAGCGCGGCTACGACTCGGCCAAACGGTTCAGCTGGCCGGTCTGCGTCGCAACCGTGCGCTCCCGCTACCAATGCGACACCGCGTTGCTGGTCATCTGCCCCGACCAGGCCATGGCTCGCTGGTGCCGGCAGGTCATCGGGCTGGGCCCGGGCGGCGTCATCACCCCGCTGGTGATCGAACCCGGCGACATCCCTCTGGTCACCGACCCCACCGTCGCACGCACCAGCCCGGAACTCGCGGTCATGTCGGTCGTGGCCCACGCCGAGGAAGCGGACGACGGGGCCGCCCTGGAGGCCCTGCTGGCCGGGCTCGTGACGCTTGACGAGGACCGGGCGACGGCATATTTGGACTACGTATTCAGTTCGCTACCCGAAGTGACTGTCAAGCGTCTGGAGGAGATGGTGACCACCATTCAGGACTTCGAGCACCTCGGCGAGAAATACTTCTCCCACTGGCTCGCCAAAGGTGAGAGCGACGCGATCATCAACGTGCTGGAGGCCAGGGGCCTCGAGGTGCACGACGACGTACGTGAGCGGATCCGCCGGTGCCAGGACCTTGACCAGTTGCGGACCTGGGTGCGCCGGGCCGTCACCGTCACCTCGGCCCACGAGCTGTTCACCGAGTAGCGCCTTCGCTGTGCGCCGACGCGCCCGCTCGTGGTCGTACGGCGGGGGCCGCCGGGGGGAGGTGGCCGAGTCTGTGCGTGGCGTAGGCGCGGATCGCGTCGGCGAGCCAGGGTGGGAGGAGCGGGTCGACGTCCTCGATCATGGCGCGCTGCCCGGGGTCGGTGGTCACGACGTCCGCGAGGGCGTGGTAGGCGGCCGCGTCGGCCGGCCACAGTAGCCGTACGGCGCGGTAGTGGTCGGCCATGAGGTTCAGGACGGCGGCGCTGCCGGGGGCCAGGCCGCCGGCCCGGGCCCGGGAGAGCCTCCGCAGGAGCCGCCGCCCCTGTGCCGCGGCCTGCTCGTGCTCCTGGCGGGTCCACCGGCCGGTCTCCTCGGCGGCCGCGGCGAAGTGCTCCCCGACGCCGGGTCCGTACCGCGCCTCCAGATCGCGCCGTAACGCCTCGCGCCGGGCCGTCAGGCCGCTGAAGAACTCCTCCTCGCTGAGATGCGCCTGCCCGGTGAGGTCGGCGATGGTCCGGTCGACCGTGGCGATGACCTCCTCCATGTGGTCGCGGCGGGCGGCGAGCTCCTCCCGGTGCCGCCGGAGTGCGGCGACCTCGTCCCGCTCGCCGTCGAGGATCTCGCCGATCCGCGCGAGCGGGACGCCCAGTTCCCGCAGCAGCAGGATCCGCTGCAGGCGCAGCAGCTCACGGCGTCCGTACCAGCGGTAGCCGTTTCCGGCGGTCCGGGCGGGGCGCAGCAGCCCGATGTCGTCGTAGTGCCTCAGCGTGCGCGGGGTGAGGCCGGACACGCGGGCGACCTCGCTGATCGAGTGCTCCACGCCCGCACAATAAAGGGTGGCGCGGCATCAGGAGAGGGCGAGGACGCAGAACTCGTGGCCATCCGGGTCGGCGAGGCACGTCCACGGGACGTCGCCCTGGCCGAGGTCGAGGTCGGTGGCGCCGAGGGCCCGCAGCCGGGCCACCTCCGCCGCCTTGTCGTCACCGGGGTACGGCAGCAGGTCGAGATGGACGCGGTCCGGCACGGTCGTCACACCGGGCGTGCGGAGGAACTCCAGGTAGGGCCCGGTGCCCTTGGCGGAGCGCAGCGTCGCCTGGTCGTCGGTCACCTCGTGGAGGGTCCAGTCCATCGCCGCGTCCCAGAACCGGGCCATGGCCCGGGGGTCCGCGCAGTCGACCACGACCGCGGCGATCGGCCCGGTGTCGCGGTACTTCTCCCGCGGCTCCAGCACGCAGAACTCGTTGCCCTCCGGATCGGCCAGCACCGTCCACGGCACGTCGCCCTGGCCGACGTCCGCGGGCGTCGCACCGAGATCCCGAAGGCGCGCGACCAGCTCCGCCTGGTGGGCCGCAGAGGTGGTGGCGAGATCGAGGTGCACCCGGTTCTTCGCCGTCGTCTTGGGCTCCGGGACGGTGACGACGTCGACGCAGACGTAGACCGGGTCCGGCCAGACGAAGTCGCCGGCGGGCCCGACATAGGTGGTCACGCCGGATCCTCCGCCGGTGGCGTTCCAGCCGAGCGCCTCCGCCCAGAAGCGGCCGACCGCCGAGTGATCACGTGCCTTGATGTTCACCATGACAGGTCGCAGCGCCATGCCGGGATCCTACGCACCCGCTCCGGGGCGCGGGCTGGACCTTCTCGTCGCGTCAACTTCTAGCGTCGGCGCCGTGAGCAACAGCCATCAGCCCTTCACCATCACCGGCGTCCGCGTGTTCGGCGGCGGCGGACCGCTCCCCGGCGTCACGCACGTCCGCGTCAGCGACGGCCGCGTCGCCGGCGCCGGGGACGCCTCCGTGGCGCGCCCGGGTGACGCCCTCGTCGACGGTTCCGGCGCCACCCTCCTGCCGGGCCTCGTCGACGCGCACGTCCACCTGCTGCCCGGATGCACCCAGCTGGCGGCCGGGTTCGGCGTGACCACGGTTCTCGACATGTTCAGCAAACCGGAGACGATCGTCCCGGAGCGGGCCGCGGTCGCCGCGTCGGAGGCCGGGCGAGGGCCGGTGCGCGCGGACCTGCGGACGTCGGGCGTCGGCGCGACCGCGCCCGGCGGGCATCCGACGGTGGCGTACGCGCACTTCCCGTACGTCACGGGACCGCGGGACGCGGCGTCCTTCGTCGCGGACCGGGTCGCCGAGGGCGCGACGCACCTCAAGGTGATCTACGACGACGGCTCGGGCGCGATGCTCGACCTCCCCGCCCTCGACGTACGGACGATCGAGGCGCTGGTGTCCGCCGCACACGGCAAGGGGCTGCCGGTCGTGGCCCACGCCTCCACTTCGGCGGGGGCGGTGACGGTGGCCCGGTGCGGCGTCGACGTCCTCGCGCACGTGCCGTTCGACCGCATGACGGACGGGCAGGTCCGCGACGTGGCCCGGTGCGGGGTGGCCGTCATCACGACCTTGGGCGTCCTCGACGGGTTCCCGGGGAGGGACGGCGTCATGCCGCTGCTCGGCCGGCCGCGTCTGGCCGGGCGGCTGGGCGCCCGATGGCGCCGCGTGGTCGAGCGGCAGGCGACCCGGTGGATGCCGCCCGAGCCGCCGGACGGCGCCGCGCAGCGCTACAACACCGTGGCGCTGCTGGAGTCGGGCCTGCGCGTGCTGGCCGGCACGGACGTGCCCAACCCGGGGCTGGTGTTCGGCGCGAGCCTGCACCGGGAGCTGTGGCACCTGGTCGAGGCGGGCCTCACCCCGGCCGAGGCGCTGACCGCCGCGACCTCGGCGCCGGCCGGGGTCTTCGGCCTGGCCGACCGCGGCGAGATCGCCGTGGGCCGCCGGGCCGACCTCGTGCTGGTCGACGGCGACCCGGCGGCCGACATCACCGCGACCGAGAGGATCCGCGACGTCTGGGTGCTCGGCCGGCGCGTCGATCACGGCGCCTACACCGGCGGCGAGGCCGAGCGCGAGGGCGTGCGATGGCAACGGGAGTCGGCGGAGCGGATCGTCCGGGCGATCGCCGAGACGTGGCCCGGGCTGCCCGGCCCCGAGGAGGTGCGGCGCGAGGACGGCGAGATCCTCGGCAGGGTCGTGCCGACGTCCGGAGGCTGGCAGGCCGTGACGGTCTTCGGCGCGCCGCTCGGCAGCGCCGGCGGCCACGACGAGGCCGTCGCCGTCCTGCACGCCCGGGGGCTCGCCTGCCTGGCCGAGCCCTGGTGGGCCCGCGCCGGTGACGAACCCGCCTGGCGGCGGGCCCGGATCGTCGAGGCCGCCCCCGGACGGGTCCGGCTGCGCTGGGACGACCCTCTGGCCGACCAGCCGTCGTCCGGCCGGTGGTTCGGTCTCGACGACCTGGACCTGTCGCTCGACCCGCCGGAAGGCTGATCACCGGGGACGTCCGCAGGCGGGACACCGGAGAGGGCAAGGCCAACGCCGTCCCCAGATTCGGGACCCGGGGACCCCAGACTCGGGGGGCCGACGCCCCGCCGACGTGAGAATGCCCATAGCATCCGGTTCATGACGGTGCCGCCTGTTGAACTCGACGACCTCGCCGATCCCACCGCAGGGTTTCCGCAGGCAACGCGGGAACGGTGGCGCGCGCTCGCGCTCGGGGTGCTGCGCAAAACCGGCTGGGAGGGGACGGACGACGCGGCCGAGGAGGCACTGTCGACCGTCTCCTACGACGGTGTCCGGATCGCCCCGTTGTACGACGCGGAAGACCTGCCCGACGCGCCGCGCGTGGTGCGCGGCCCCGGCGTGTGGGACGTGCGGCAGCGGCACGCCGACCCCGACCCGGCGGTCACCCGCGAGGCGATCCACGCCGACCTGGAGAACGGCGTCACGTCTCTTTGGCTCGACCTGACCGCGATCGGCCCCGCCGCGCTGCCGGCCGTGCTGGACGGCGTCCTGCTCGACCTCGCCCCGGTCGTCCTCGACGCCGGGCCCCGTACGGCGGAGGCGGCGGAGGCGTTCCTGTGCCTGGCCGGGGGCGTGGCGCTGCCCGGCGGGAACCTCGGCGCCGACCCGATCGGGCTGGCGGCCCGCACCGGCACGCCGCCCGTCCTGGACGACGCGGTGACGCTCGCCCGCCGCTGCGCGGCGGATCACCCCGGCCTGCGGGCGATCACCGTGGACGCGCTGCCGTACCACGACGCGGGCGGCGCGGACGCCGACGAGCTCGGCTGCTCGATCGCGACCGGGGTGGCCTACCTGCGCGCGCTGACCGGCGCGGGGCTGCCGGTGGAGCAGGCGCTGGGCCAGATCGAGTTCCGGTACGCCGCGACCGCCGACCAGTTCCTCACGATCGCCAAGCTGCGGGCGGCGCGGCGGATGTGGGCGCGGGTGGCCGAGGTCGCCGGAGGGCCGGGGCGTCAGCTTCAGCACGCCGTCACGTCCTCGGCGATGATGACCGTCCGGGACCCCTGGGTGAACATGCTGCGCACGACCCTGGCCTGTTTCGCCGCAGGGACGGGCGGGGCCGACGCGGTGACCGTGCAGCCGTTCGACGCCTGCCTCGGGCTGCCCGACGCGTTCGCCCGGCGCATCGCGCGCAACACGCAGGCGCTGCTGGTCGAGGAGGCCGGCGTCGCCCGGGTCGCCGACCCCGCCGGGGGCTCGTGGTACGTGGAGCGGCTCACCGACGACCTCGCCCGCCGGGCCTGGGAGTGGTTCCAGGAGATCGAGCGGTCCGGCGGGATGGCCACGGCGCTGGAGCGGCTGGTCCCGGAGCGCCTGGCGGAGACGCGGGCCGCGCGGGCGGTGAACATCGCCCACCGGCGGGACCCGATCACCGGGGTCAGCGAGTTTCCCGACCTGGGGGAGCGGCCGGTCACCCGCAGGCCGGGCCCCGGCCTCGCCCGGACGCCCGGCGACGGGCTGCCGCTGGTGCGCCACGCCGAGGAGTTCGAGGCGCTGCGCGACCTCGCCGACGCGCAGCCGAGCCGGCCCACGGTGTTCCTCGCCACGATCGGGCCGGTCGCCGCGCACACCGCGAGGGCGACGTTCGCCGCGAACCTGTTCGCCGCGGGCGGCATCGCGACCGTCAACAGTGGGCCGGGCGCCGACCCGGCCGCCATCGCCGCGGCCTTCCGCGAGTCCGGCGCCCCCGTGGCGTGCCTGTGCTCCAGCGACCGCCTGTACGGCGAGCACGCGGCGGCGGTCGCCGCGGCCCTCCGGGAGGCGGGGGCGCGGAAGGTGTGGCTGGCGGGGAAGGGCGAGTATGAAGGGGTGGACGCCAACGTGTACGCCGGATGCGACGCGCTCGGGGTGCTCCGCGCGACGTTCGACGACCTGGGAGTGAGCCGATGATTCCGGATTTCTCGGAGATCGATCTGGGATCGGCCGCGGCCGCGCCGGAGGTCCCCGGCGGCGGGCCGGCGTGGGAGACCCCCGAGGGCATCGCGGTGAAGCCGTTCTACACGGCCGCCGACCTCGGGGAGGACGGTGCCCCGCGGACCTATCCCGGCGTCGCGCCGTTCCTGCGCGGACCGTACCCCACGATGTACGTCACCCAGCCGTGGACCATCCGGCAGTACGCCGGGTTCTCCACGGCGGAGGCGTCCAACGCGTTCTACCGGCGCAACCTCGCCGCCGGGCAGAAGGGCCTGTCGGTCGCCTTCGACCTCGCGACCCACCGGGGCTACGACTCCGACCACCCCCGCGTCGCCGGCGACGTCGGCATGGCGGGCGTGGCGATCGACTCGATCTACGACATGCGGCAGCTCTTCGAGGGGATCCCGCTCGACCGGATGAGCGTGTCGATGACCATGAACGGGGCGGTGCTGCCGATCCTGGCGCTCTACATCGTCGCCGCCGAGGAGCAGGGGGTCTCGCCCGACAAGCTGGCAGGGACCATCCAGAACGACATCCTCAAGGAGTTCATGGTCCGCAACACCTACATCTACCCGCCGGGCCCGTCGATGCGGATCATCTCCGACATCTTCGAGTACACCTCGCGGAACATGTCGAAGTTCAACTCCATCTCGATCTCCGGCTACCACATCCAGGAGGCCGGGGCGACCTGCGACCTGGAGCTCGCGTACACGCTGGCCGACGGCCTGGAGTATCTGCGGGCGGGCGTCGGGGCCGGGCTCGGCATCGACGAGTTCGCGCCGCGGCTGTCGTTCTTCTGGTGCATCGGCATGAACTTCTTCATGGAGGTGGCCAAGCTCCGCGCCGCCCGGCTGCTGTGGGCCCGCCTGGTGAAGGGCTTCGGGCCGGAGAACCCCAAGTCGCTGTCGCTGCGCACGCACAGCCAGACCTCGGGCTGGTCGCTGACCGCGCAGGACGTGTTCAACAACGTCGTGCGGACCTGTGTGGAGGCGATGGCGGCCACCCAGGGGCACACCCAGTCGCTGCACACGAACGCGCTGGACGAGGCGCTCGCGCTGCCGACGGACTTCTCGGCCCGGATCGCGCGCAACACCCAGCTCCTGCTCCAGCAGGAGTCGGGCACCGGCCGGGTGATCGACCCGTGGGGCGGCTCTCACTACGTCGAGTGGCTGACCCGCGAGCTGGCGAAGGCGGCCTGGACGCACATCCAGGAGGTCGAGCAGGCGGGCGGCATGGCGAAGGCCATCGACCAGGGGCTGCCCAAGATGCGCATCGAGGAGGCGGCGGCCCGCACGCAGGCCCGCATCGACTCCGGCGGCCAGCCGGTGATCGGCGTCAACAAGTACCGCCTCGAGGCCGACGAGCCGATCGAGGTGCTGAAGGTCGACAACACGGCGGTGCGCGGGCAGCAGATCGAGAAGCTGCGCAGGCTCCGCGAGGAGCGGTCGGCCGACGCGGTCGCCGGGGCGCTGGAGGCGCTGACGAAGGGCGCGGCGAGCGGGGAGAACCTGCTGGAGCTGGCGGTGAACGCGGCCCGGGCCAAGGCCACCGTCGGGGAGATCTCCGACGCGCTGGAGAAGGTCTTCGGACGGCACGCCGCCCAGATCCGTACGATATCGGGGGTGTACCGCGCGGAGGTGGGCGGCGCCGCGGACCGGGTCCGCGAGGCGAGCGCGCAGTTCGAGAAGGCGGAGGGCCGCAGGCCCCGGATCCTCGTCGCGAAGATGGGCCAGGACGGCCACGACCGGGGCCAGAAGGTGATCGCGAGCGCCTTCGCCGACCTCGGCTTCGACGTCGACGTCGGCCCGCTGTTCCAGACGCCCGAGGAGGTCGCCCGGCAGGCCGTCGAGGCCGACGTGCACGTGGTCGGCGTCTCCTCGCTCGCGGCCGGGCACCTGACGCTGGTGCCCGCGCTGCGCGAGGCGCTCGCCGGCCTCGGCGCGGGGGACATCATGATCGTGGTCGGCGGGGTGATTCCGCCGGACGACGTGGAGGAGCTCCGGGCCGCGGGCGCCTCCGCGATCTTCCTGCCCGGCACGGTGATCGCCGACGCCGCGCTGGAGCTGCTGGGCGAGCTGTCCGCACGGCTGGGCCACGGGTGACCGCACCGGTGACCGCATCGGCGATCGAGGACTACGTCAAGGGCGTGCTGTCGGGCGACCGCCGGTGGACCGCCCGGGCGATCACGCTGGTGGAGTCCTCCAGGGCCGATCACCGGGAGCTGGCGCAGCGGCTGCTGGTCGAGCTCACCCCGTACGCCGGAAAGGCCCGCAGGGTCGGCGTGTCGGGCGTGCCGGGGGTCGGCAAGTCGACCTTCATCGAGGCGCTCGGCACCTATCTCACCGGGCAGGGGCACCGGGTGGCCGTGCTGGCCGTCGATCCCTCGTCGCGGCGCTCGGGCGGCAGCATCCTGGGGGACAAGACCCGGATGGCCAAGCTGTCGGCCGACCCGAACGCCTTCATCCGGCCGTCCCCGACCGCCGGGACCCTCGGCGGCGTGGCGAAGGCCACCAGGGAGGCCGTGGTCGTGGTGGAGGCGGCCGGCTACGACGTCGTGCTCGTCGAGACCGTCGGCGTCGGCCAGTCGGAGACCGCGGTCGCCGACATGGTCGACACGTTCCTGCTGCTCACCCTCGCCCGTACGGGAGACCAGCTCCAGGGGATCAAGAAGGGCGTGCTGGAGCTCGCCGACGTGATCGCGGTCAACAAGGCCGACGGCGAACACGAGATGGCCGCGCGCAGGGCCGCGCGGGAGCTGTCCGGGGCGCTCCGGCTGCTGCGCTCGGCCACGCCGGTGCTGACCTGCAGCGGGCTCACCGGCGCGGGCCTGGAGGAGCTGTGGGCGCACGTGGTGCGTCACCAGGAGGACGCCGACCTCGCCGCCCGGCGCAGCCGCCAGCAGGTCGAGTGGACGTGGGCGCTGGTCACCGACCGCCTGCTGGCGATGCTGCGCGAGACGGTCGCGCCGCTCGCGCCGGAGATCGAGCGGCGGGTCCTCGACGGCACCCTCACCCCCGCCCTCGCCGCCGACCGCATCCTGGCGGCCTTCCTGCCCGCCGCTCCCGGCACCCCGGGCACCCCTGATCCGGGCGCCGCCGCGGAGACCCCGCCCGCCTGACGCGTGAGGACCCGCCGCGGACGCCACCGGAGGGGCGAGCGCGGGCGCCGGTGGAGGACGGCGGGCCACTCGGGACATCACCTTTCCTCCTGGGTGAGACAGATCGCTACCTGTAAGCCCGGGAACGCGCGGGTGCGCATTTTCTCCGGCCGAAACCGTGTCACGATGTGGGCGCTTTCGACTACGGGGAGGTGCGATGACCCGCGATCCGATGACGCCGCCGCAGGTGGAGCGGGCGCTGCGGGAGTACGGCGCGCTGCTGTCCGCGCACGGGATCACCTGGGGTGAGCCGGCGCTGGGATACGTCCGGATGATGCCGTTCCTTCGGTTTCCCACGGTGGCCAAGCGAATGGCGTACGGGCCCGACCTCGACGCGGCCTTCCGGGACGCGCTGGACGGCGGGGTGCCCCGGGGCCTGGTGGTGCTGCGGCTGACCCCGGACGGCCACCGGCTGGAGCACGGCCCGGCCCGGCCGCTGCTGTCGCCGCGGGCCGTGCCCGTCGTCCTGCTGGCCGACTCCGCGCTCCCCGGCCCGGCGGAGGTGACGGCCGACGGCGTGCCGTACGCGATCGCCGCGGGCGGCGCCCGGCTTCTCGACGTCACGACCGCGACCACGCTGACGGTGGACGGCGAGGCGGTGGACCTGTCCGGGCTCACCCGGCCGGCGCGGTCCGCGCGGCTGCGCCTGCGCGCGGGCTTTCCCTGCCGCTGGAGCGTGACCTCCCGCGACGGCCAGGGGTGGTATCCGGACGGGGCGCCCGAGCGGCGGGACAACGACGACGTGCCGTTCTTCCACGGCGACGACGTGGTCGTCGCCGTACCCGCCGAGCCGGTCGCGATCAGGGTGACCCGCGGCATGGAGTACGGCGTGGCCGGGACCACGGTGGTCCCGAGAGAAGGGGAGGAGGCGCTGGTCGGGCTCACGCCGCAACGGCTGTACGACGCCGCCGCCCGGGGCTGGTACGGCGCGGACCTGCACGTCCACCTGAACTGGGCGGGAGACCTGGTCGCGGTCCCGGCCGAGGCGGCGGCGGCGCAGCACGGCGAGGACCTGCACGTGCTGAACCTCGTCGCCGGGAACGTCGCGGGCGACCGGGTCTACGACCTGGAGGCGTTGCGGCACTGGGCCGGTCGTGACCTGCCGTGGTCGGACGCCGGGCACGTCGCCCGGATGGGGGTGGAGTATCGCAACGACCTGTTCGGCCACGTCCACGTGTTCGGGGTGGCCGCGCCGCCCGCCGTCTACCACACCGGCTTCGGCGCGGACGCCGACTGGCCGCCCAACGGGACGGTCTGCGGTGACCTGCGGGAGCCGCGCGCCGTGCTGGGGTACGCCCACCCCTTCCACGGGCCGATCTCCTCGCCCGAGGACGTCGCCGCGGACGGCGTCAGGAACTGCACCGGCCGCGCCCTGGTGGTGGACGCCGCGCTCGGCCTGGTCGACGGGATGGAGGTGCTCCACTTCAGCGACCTGTCGGCCACGCCGGGCACCGCCGAGGTCTACCGGAGGCTGCTCGGCGCGGGCAACCGTCTCGCCGCGCTCGCCGGGACCGACACCATGCTGTCGTTCACCCGCCAGGACACGGTCTCCAGCCCGCCGGGCTGGGAGCGCGTCTACGCCCGCGTGGACGGCCCGCTCAGCGCCGAGTCGTTCGCCGAGGCCGTACGGCGGGGCCGCACGTTCGTCACCACCGGCCCCTGGCTGGAGCTCACGGTGGACGGTCGGGGCCCGGGGGAGACGCTCGGCCTGGACGGCGGCGAGACGGTGACGATCCGGGCGCGGGCCGCCGGGCCGGAGGTGGAGCATCTGGAGATCCGCACCGCGGACGGCGTGCTGGCCGAGGGACCGGGCCCCGAGATCACCGCGTCCCTGACGGTGGACGCGCCGGACTACGTGGTCGCGGTCGCCCGCGGCGGCGCCCGTCCGCGGTCCTCCGGCGGCCGGGTGTACGCCCACACCAGCCCGGTCCACCTCGACGTGCGGGGACGGCACGTGGCCCGCCCGGAGGACGTCCGGTGGTGCCTGCGCTGGCTCGACCTGCTCGACGAGCTGATCAGGGACCGGGCCCGGCTGCGCACCCGGGCCCAGCTCCGCGACCACCTCGACCTCGTCGAGAAGGCCAGGGCGGTGTACGAGTCACGCCTGTGACCCGCCGGCCCTCCGGCTTCACAGATCGAGCGACGAGCCGCCGAAGCGGTCGCGCAGGAACCGTCCCTGGTCCCTGAGGGCCTGCTCGTCCCCCTGGTAGACGGCCTCCGCGACGGCCGACAGCCCCGACTCCAGCAGGCCGAGCTGGGCCATCAGCTCCTCGTGCGCGCTGCGCTCACGCGCCCCCCGCCGGGTCAGCGCGTACGACCTGGGCAGGTTGGCGTACGCCTCCAGACTGGTGGGCAGGTAGTCGCGGACGGCCTGCGAGACGACGTGCAGGTGGTCGGGGGCGGAGGTGAGCGCCTCCGCCCTGGCCAGCACCTCACGCAGGATCCCGGCGAGGTCGCCGACCTTCGCCACCACGTCCTCGGGGAACCGGGCGGTCGTCACCTTCGCCACGAGGGCGTCCAGGTCGGCCCGCAGGGCGCGCGCCTCCACCTCGGCGTGGGAGATCGTCAGCCGGACCCGGTCGGGCGGGGCGAGCAGGGCGCCCACGCCGTACAGCCCGGCGACGACCACCGGCCACAGCGACCCGGCGAGGCCGAGGAAGTGCAGCGCGAGACCGCCGAGCGCGAGAGCGGAGCCGGTGATGTTCTTCAGCGAGCCGAGGTAGGCGAGGACGCGGTCACTGGTAGCCACGGATCTCCTTGAACGCCGAGGCGAGGGACGCCCGCCGGGCGTCGAACACCGCGCCGCCGGTCAGCTCGGAGACCTGGCGCATCTCGGAGACGTCGCTGTCGCCGAACAGCACGACGAACGTCGGCACATGGGTGTTCAGGGTCCGGTGGAAGGCGGCGAAGTCCGCGTAGGAGGAGCCGTCGGTGTTCTCGCCGTCGGTCATCAGGACCACGGAGGTGAAGCTTCCGCCGTCCCGCTCGCTCCCGACCGTCTGGTAGGCCGCGCGCAGGCCGTCGTAGATGGCGGTGCCGCCCCCCGCCGCCAGCGCGTCGCCGTACGCCCGGATCCGGGCCAGGACCGGGCCGGGGTCGCCCTCCGGCACGGTGAACGTGCTCCCCGGGCCGGTCGCGGTGTTGAACGGCAGCAGCGTGACCGTCTCGCGGTCGCGGAACCGGGAGAACCGCCCCGAGGCGGAGGTGTCCGCGCCGGTCAGCGTGGCCAGCGCCGCCCTCAGCGCGGCGATGCGGTCGCCCTCCATCGACCCGGAGGTGTCCAGCACGAACAGCGTGCGCGACGGGCGGCGCACCTTGTTCAGGTACGCGCTGATCAGCGCGTCGGCGGCGCTGCGCCGGTTGGGGAAGGGCAGTTCCAGCAGCGGGGCCGTGCCGAACCTGGCGTCGGGCGGCACCTCGGGCACGATGGGCCGGCGGGCCGTGGCCGTCATGATCTCGCGCTGCGCCTCCGGGGTGCGCAGCCAGGCCGCCAGCTTGCCGTACTGCGCCTTCTTGGGGGAGGAGGCGAGCAGGGTGAGCGGGTAGTCCGCGGTGACGACGCCGTCCGCCGGGTAGACCAGCGTGAGCGGCTCGCCGCCGGCGGAGCGCAGGCCGAGCAGCACCGACTCGTAGTTGATCAGTCCGTCCACGTCGGTGCGCCGGCGGAAGGCGTCGGCGAGCCAGCCGGAGGAGCCGGCGGTGAGGGTCTGGGCGGCGAAGAACCCGGTCAGCTTGGGGGTGACGGCCGTGATCTGGGCCTGGTCGAGCGCCTCGCCCGCGTCCGACAGCGCCGCCGCCACCCCGACCAGGGCGGAGAACCCGGAGTTGGACGACGCGGGGTTGGTCATGCCGAAGGTGAAGCGGCGCTTGGCGGCGGCCTCGGCGATGTCGGTCCAGGTGACCTCGCCGGTGTCCCAGTGCAGCTCGCGGGCCTTGGCGCGGGTGAGGCCGAGGACGACCGGGGACACCATGATCTTGGTCTGGGTGGACAGGCGCGCGGTCGCCCCGTCGATCAGGGACAGGTAGCGGTTGGAGGAGAACCAGACGGCGTCGTAGCGGCCGTCCGCGGCGCCGCTCGCCACCTGCTCGGCGCCGTCCAGGGTGCCTGTGTAGGAGAGCGACACCTTCACGCCCACCGCCCCGGCCGCCTTGGCGAGCAGCGGCTCCAGGTCCTTGATCTCACTGCCCGCCAGGACGCGCAGCACGGCGGGGTCGTCCGGCGGGGACTCCGCCCCGCCGCCGCCCGAGCAGGCGCCGGTGGCGGCCAGCAGCAGGGCCAGGGCGGCGGCCGTGACCGCGCTCCTCCTCATGACACGCTCCTCATGACACGCTCCTCATGACGCGGCCTCGTCGGCACGGCGGGACCGCTCCAGGTAGGCGCGGGCGTGGTCGAGCTCGACGGTCAGGTTGCCGACGGTGACGGCCATGCTCTCCACGGCCTTGGCCCGGAAACCGTCGATCATGTCCATCGTCGAGTAGATGTTGTCGAACGCCTTGCTCAGCGCCTCCATGCTCACGGTCGTGGCGGCGGCCTGGGTCTGGATGTCCCCGGCCTGGGTGCGCAGCATCTCGCTGGTGGCGAGGATCAGGTCGGAGGTGGTGGTGTTCAGCGCGGTGATCTGGTCGAGCACGAGCTTCTGGTTGGCCAGGGCCTGGGCGACCGTGACGGCCGTGCGCAGCGCCGCGATCGTCGTGGTGGTCGCCCGCTCCACCCCCTTGATCAGCTCCAGGTTGTTCTTGCGCACCAGGTCGAGCGCGAGGTAGCCCTGGGCCGACACGGCGAGCTGGGTCAGCAGGTCCTGGTGCTTCTGGCGCACCCCGAACAGCGCGTCCGACCGCAGGGCGTTCGCCTTGTCCGGGTCGGTGAGCTCGATCCGGTCGATCCGCTCCTGGAGGGCCGAGTCGAGCGCCGCCGCCAGCACGGCGTACTCCTGGAGCTTCGTCATCGACTCCCAGAGGTTCGCCTTCTCACCCTCGATCGCGGCGTTGTCCTTGCGCAGCTCGTCCTGCCCGGACTTCAGCGCCCGGATGATGTCGTCGATGTGCTTCTGCGCGCTGCGGTACCTGGCGAAGTAGTCGCGCAGCCGGTCGCCGAACGGGATGAGGCCGAGCAGCCGCCGGGTGCCGGCGGTCGCCTGCTTGGGGTCGAGGTCGACGATCGTCCGGCGCAGCGCCACGAGCTGCCCGGCGACCCGCGCCTGACCGTCGGCGCCCTCGCCCCTGGCCGAGGCCAGTGCCGCCACCGGGCGCCTGAGCATCCGGTTGGCGACCTGGGACGAGGCGCGGATCTCCGCGTCGCCCATCGAGGTGATGTCGTTCACCTTCCTGGTGAACTCCGGCGACCGGTGGTCGAGCGTGCCGAGCTCGTCGGCGAAGCCGGCCGCCTTCCGGGCGAGCTCGCCGGCGCGCTCGCCGGGGAGCGGCAGCATGGTGGCCGCCTTCTCGACCGGCACCGCCGCCACCGGGGCGGGCGGGGTCAGCACCAGATCCTCGGACACGGATGTCCTCTCTTCCTGGGACTCTTCGTGGAGCTCCGCGTGGAGCTCTGCCTAAAAACCGGGGGGTCAGGACGACGGCTTCGCGCCGGCCAGGTAGCGCCGCTCGATGGTCGCGACGAGCTCCTCCAGGCGGTCGTAGGCGGGCGGCTCGACCACGTCGACCAGGCTCGCGGGGATCGGCGCCTTCGCCTTGGCCACCAGGTCCGCGAACACCTGGGGATCGGCGGTGCGGAAGCCGTACCTCGCGGCGAGCCGGGCGAACTCCGGGTCCTCCTGCAGCAGCCGCCCGACCTCGGCCGCCCGGGCCGTGAGCGGGACGAGTGTGTGCTTGCTCAGCACGGTCGGCGCGGGGTAGAGCAGCCGCATGCCGGGCCGGACGGCCCCGCCGCCCGCGAACAGCCGCGCGGCGTACTGCGCCTCGTAGATCACCACCATCGGGGTCTTGCCGATCCCCAGCGCGAGATAGTCCTCGAAGGGCGCCTCGGTGCTGGACTCGGAGTAGCCCTGGTCGAGGAAGAGCGGCGCGATCTTCGCCGCCGCGGCGGTGACCTGTTCCCGCGAGCTCACGACGTCGTCGCCGTTGGCCACGTAGCTGGTCGCCGCGAGATACATGGCGGCGGAGTTCGACGTGCGGACGTCGGTGGTGGTCAGCAGGACCCGTTTGCGCGCCCGGTAGGCGGTGTTGCCGGGCAGCGCGTCCCAGCGGGTGCCCCGGGCGACGAGGTCGAGGAACCGCCGCAGGTCGAGGACCTGGTAGCCCGCGCCCGAGTCGCGGACCACCCCCGCCTTCGCCAGCACGTCCACGATCGGCTGGAACGTCGCGACCGCCATCGGCGAGTAGAACGGCGAGTAGGTCCGGGTGATCTTGCGCGCCTGCCGGATCTTCTCCGCCGCCGGGACGCTGGAGGGAAAGGCGAAGTCGTACGGACGCAGGTCGACCGTGGAGGCGATCTCGCGGGATCCGGCGGTGTCGACCTCGACCCGCAGCCCGTGCCGGGCGAACGCCGCCCTGACCGCGGGGTCGTCGAAGAAGGGTTTCTTCTCCGAGCCGATGACGCCGCGGACCGTCGTGAGCGCCCCCTGCCCATCACCCTTCCCGCCACCGTCGCCCCGGTCGTTGCCGAGCACGAGGGCGAGGACGACGGCCGCACCCAGCAGCAACGCCAGCCCGATCCCGATCCACCGCTTCATTCCCGGCTTCCTTCGCCCCGTGGCCCTGATCCCCGTACCCGAATTATGGGAGACAAGGGAAATTCACGAGCGAAAGGAAAGGGGTATCGCGCGAAATTCGGTGCATGTTCACGACGAATTCATCGACGCGACGATCGGGGCCTCTTCGGCCTGAATGTCGTCGTACCGAAAAAGGGGCAAAGCGCTATTTGATGGACAAGCTGGATCGGGCGCCGGTGTCCCGCGTCGGACTGCCCGGCCCTGTCGGACTGCCTGGCCCTGTCGGACTGCCCGGCCCTGAGGGCCGGGCGCGACCCGCGCTCAGGCGAACAGCGTGCGGCCCCAGTAGTCGCCGCCGTCGATCACCCCGGGCGGGCAGGCGAACAGGCCGCTGGAGACGTGCTTGATGTACTCGTTCAGCGCGTCCTTCTGCGCCAGCATGCGCTGGATCGGCACGAACTGCTTGTGGGGGTCGCGCTGGTAGGCGATGAAGAACAGGCCCGCGTCGAGCCGCCCGAGGCCGTCGGAGCCGTCCACGAAGTTGTAGCCGCGCCGCAGCAGCCGCGCGCCGCCGTGCGCGTCGGGGTGCGCGAGCCGTACGTGCGCGTTGCCGGCGATGGCCGGCTGCCCGTCCGGGCCCTTGGCGGCGAAGTCCGGCGCGTCGAACTCCTCCTTGCCGGTGAGCGGCGCGCCCTTCCCCTTGTCCCGGCCGAAGATGGCCTCCTGCTCGGCCAGCGGGGCGCGGTCCCAGGTCTCGATGTGCATCCTGATCTTGCGGGTGACGAGGTAGGAGCCGCCGTCCATCCAGGCCGGGCCGTCGCCGGGCGCGGCCCACAGGTGGTCGCGCAGCATGGAGGTGTCCTCCAGCTTGAGGTTGTTGGTGCCGTCCTTGAAGCCCATCAGGTTGCGCGGCGTCGCCTGCGCCCGGGAGGTGGACGAGGTGCGGCCGAAGCCGAGCTGCGAGTAGCGCACGGAGACCTTGCCGAAGCCGATGCGCGCGAGGTTGCGGATCGCGTGCACCGCCACCTGCGGGTCGTGCGCGCACGCCTGCACGCAGATGTCCCCGCCGGAGATCTGGGGCTGGAGGTCCTCACCCGGGAAGGCGGGCAGGTCGGCCAGCGCGGGCGGCCTGCGGTCGGCGAGGCCGAACCGGTCGTCGAACAGCGAGGGGCCGAAGCCGACGGTCAGGGTCAGGCCGGACGCGGGCAGGCCGAGGGCCTCGCCGGTGTCGTCCGGCGGCGCCTCCGGCGCGCCGCCCACCGCGCCGAAGGTTCCGGCGTCCCTGCCCTGGGTCATCCGGGCCGCGGCCGCCGTCCACTCCTGGAGCAGCTCCACCAGTTCGCCCCGGTCCTTCGTGATCACGTCGAAGGCCACGAAGTGGAGCCGGTCCTGGGCGGGGGTGGTGATGCCGGCCTGGTGGGCGCCGTAGAAGAGAACGGCGTCGGAGGTGGCGGAGGCGAGCGCGACCGGCTGCTCCGCGAGGGACCGGGTGGCGAGCGCGCCCGCTCCGACGGCGGCCACCCCCGCCGCGCCGAGGCCGAACAGCCGCCTGCGGCTCAAGCCCTCGCTCACGATGCCTCCTCCACCTCGAACATGGTGCGTCCCCTCGTCGCGGTGCCTTCCGGACTGCCTTCCGCGCCGCCTCGCGGGCTCACTTGACCACCACCGCCGCGACCCTGCTGATCGGCTCGGCCAGCGCGTTGATCGCGTCGGACAGCGCCCGCAGGTCGTCCTTGGACAGCTCGGTGTGCAGCTTCCACCCGTCGCCGTCGCGGTGCCGGCCGAGGGCCGCCTCCGCGTCGGCGAACTTCGCGTCGAGCGTCTTGACCAGATCGGCGTCGCGCTCCTCCAGGACCGGGCGCAGCGCCTGTACGGCCGCCTTCGAGCCCTGCAGGTTCGCGTCGAAGTCCCACAGGTCGGTGTGCGAGTAGCGGTCCTCCTCGCCGGTGATCTTGCCGGTGGCGACCTCGTCCAGCAGCCCCTTGGCGCCGTTGGCGAGCTGCACGGGGGAGAGGTCGACCGTCGCGGACTTCGTCACGATCGTGTTCACGTCGGTCATCAGCTTGTCGGCGATCGGGCCGTCGCCGCCGACGTCCTTCTTGACCCACAGGTCCTTCTCGATGCGGTGGAAGCCGGTCCACTCCTCGCCGTCCGGGACGTCGTTCTCCCGCGCGTCGATGGCCGGGTCGAGGTCGCCGAAGACCTCGGCGACGGGCTCGATCCGCTCCCAGTAGGTGCGGGCGACCGGGTAGAGCTTCTTGGCGGCGGCCACGTCGCCGGCCTTGACCGCCTCGGTGAACTCCCTGGTCTTGTCGAGCAGCGTGTCGGACTGGCTCTTGATGTAGCGCTTGTAGCTGGCCACGGCCTCGGCGAGCCCGGCGTCGCCGCTCAGCGGCTTGTGCTCGCCGCTGACCTTGAGCGGGCCGCGGATGCCCTTGCCGGTCATCCCGGGCTTGCAGGCGGTCTCGTACATGCCGGCGGGAAGCTCCATCACGACCTCGCGGGTCAGGCCGGGCACGATGTTCTCCACCTCGCCCATCACCCGGTCGCCCGGCGCGTACACGTAGAACTCGGTGACCTTCGTGCCGCTGTTGGTGATGGCGAAGGTCGAGGTGCCGGCCGCGAGGTCGGACTTCGCCACCTTGCACTCGGTGTCGGTGGCGGCCACGGCGATCGCGCCGGAGCCCGCCGCGGTCGCCTCGGTGTCGGCACCGGAGCCGGAGCCGGAGGACGAGCACGCGGTGAGGCCTGCCAGGGCCATGGTCACGACGGCGAGGACGGTGGGGGTGCGCATCGGGTGGACTCCGGTCACGAAGCGGGCTGGGGAGACTGGGGCTGCTGAGACTGGGGGGCGGTGCCGGTGGGCGCCTTGGCCGAGGGCCGCCGCAGGAACAGCACGAGCACGGGCACGGCGTAGGCGACCCAGGCGGCGGTCTCCAGCACGCTGGGCTGGGCCGTGATGTTGAACATGCCGCTCAGCAGCGTCGAGTACCAGGCGCCGGGGTCGAGCACGCCGCTGATGTCGAAGGCGTACGTGCTCAGGCCGGGCAGCAGGCCCGACTCCTGCAGGTCGTGCACGCCGTACTTGAAGATCCCGGCGGCGACCAGGATCAGCAGCAGGCCGGTCCAGGTGAAGAACTTGGTGAGGTTGATCCGCACCGCGCTGCGGTACAGCCCGTAGCCCAGCGCGACGGAGGTGAGCAGGCCGAGCGTGATGCCGGTGAGCGGGCTCGCGCTGGTGGTCGCGCCCTGGACGGCGGCGAACCACAGCAGGGCGGTCTCCAGCCCCTCGCGGGCGACCGACAGGAAGGCCACCACGACCACGGCCACGGACCCGAGCTGCAAGGCGTCGCTGAGCTTCTCGCGCAGGTCGCCCGACATCCGGCGGGCCGCCGTACGCATCCAGAAGATCATGAAGGTGACGAAGACGGTCGCGGCCAGGGAGGCGAAGGCGTCGAACATCTCGTGCTGCCGGGAGCCGAGGTTGGCCGCGGTGAACGTGAGCAACGCCCCGAACGCCACGGAGAGCGCGACGGCGGCTCCGACACCGGCCCAGACCAGCGGCAGGCGGTCACCCCTGCCGCTCTTCACGAGGAAGGCCACCAGGATGGAGACGACCAGGGTCGCCTCCAGGCCCTCGCGAAGGCCGATGAGGTAACTCGCGAACACGTCGCCCTCCGGATAGTCGGTAAGCCTTACCTAACTTAGGTCAGGTTCACCTTACCGACAAGACCACGATGCCGAGTAACCGGGTAGGGTCTTTGTCACCTCGCGGGACCGTTGGGGCAGGTGAGCGCGGCGCTGCCACACCGTGGTCCGCCTCCCTCCCGCTGCCGGGCGGGCGGCGTAGGTCTCGGTTGGCGACCTATGTCCTGAATCGCGTTGACAGGGCCTGCCGACAGGCCGACAGTGTCTCGGGTGATCTTCCCTCGGACCTTCACACGCCCCGTTCCCGGCGTCGTCGCGGCGCTGGCCGCGACCTGCGCGCTCGCCGCCTGTACGGCGCAGCCCGGCGGAACGGGCGGGAACGCCTCCGGTGACACGGCGGGGACGTCGGCCGCCGCCTCCTCCACGGAACCGGCGGCGATGACCCCGGAGGCGTACCGGAGCGCGCTCGCCGCCGCCCGCCGCCCCGCGGGCACGGCCCTCGCCGCCATCGTCAAGGCGCGGACCTTCAAGTCGCTCCACCAGCGCATCGGGCGGGCGGAGAGCGCACTGGAGTCCGCCGTGGCGCGGCTCGGGGCTCTGCGGCCCCCCGGGGACGTCGCCCCCGAGCACGCCGACTACGTGGCGGCGCTGCGCGCCCTCAACGGCAGGCTCGGCGCGCTGGACGAGGACGTCTCGTCGCACGCGTTGTGCAACGGCACGGCCGTGCTGGCGAAACTGGGCGCGTCGGGAGACTTCAAAAGCTTCCGGGCGTCCGCCGACGACCTGGCGAAGGCCGGCGACTACCCGGTGGTCCCGCTCAAGCCGCCCGCCCGGCACACCCGCCGCCTCGGCAACGGCACGGTGCTGCTGTCGGCGATCCGCGGCGGCCGGGGCGCCCTGACCGTGAAGAACGGCGGATCGCACGACGGCGTCGTCACCCTCGTGCGCGGCGGGCGGAAGGCGGTCAGCGTCTACGTGCGCAAGGGGGCGAACGCGAAGCTCGCGAACGTCAAGGACGGGACCTACCGCGTCTACTTCACCACCGGGGCCGACTACGACAGGGGCGCCCGCGCGTTCACCAGAGACTGCGGCTTCTCCAAGTTCGACGATCCGCTGCGCTTCCGCACCGTCTACTCGGCGGGCCGGGTGAGCTGGGACAACTGGACCCTCACCCTCAACACCGTGTTCGGCGGGAACGCCAGCACGAGCGACGTCGACCCCGACGCGTTCCCCGTCTGACCGCACGGAGGACATGAACGAGGACATGAAGGAGGCCGCGACCCGTGACCGGGCCGCGGCCTCCTTCGCGACGGGTGGCGCTCAGCTCGAGAACAGCATGCCGACCCAGCTGTTGCGCCGGTGGCCGTAGTGGCCCCCATGGTGGCCTCCGTGGTGGCCGCCGCCCCAGGCGGGGCCGCCGTGCGCCGGCGGCGGGGGAGCGTAGGTCTGCTGGGCCCACTGGGCCTCCATGTTCGTCAGCGTCTCCAGCTCGCCGTAGTCGAGGAAGATGCCGCGGCAGTTGTCACACTGCTCGATGTGGACCCCGTTGCGGTCGAACGTCCGCATCCGGCCACGGCACTTGGGGCACTGCATGTACGAACTCTCCCTCTGTCAGGTCCCGGCACGGGTGGCCGCGACGATCCTCCCGCAGGCGGACACCAGTGCCTCGGCGGCGTCGTCGGGTGGTTCCCCGGCTCTCGCCCCCGCGGCCACCGCCGTCGCGGCCAGCTGAACGGTCAACGCCCGGGCGGGCGCGTCGAGTTCCCGCCACGGGTCGTCCGCGGAGACCGCGGTTCCGCCCGCCGCGAGGTAGGCGGTGAGCAGCCGCTCCCAGTCGTCCGGGGCGAGCAGCCCGGCGGCGAACCAGGCGGCGGGACGGGCCAGGTCCCAGGCCGGGTCGCCCGGACCGAGATCGTCGGGGTCGATCAGCAGCCAGCCGCCGCCGTGCCGGACGATCTGGCCGAGGTGCCAGTCGCCGTGCGTCAGCGCGCCGCCCTCCCGAGCCGGCGGCAGCGTCGCGTACGCCTCCAGGATCGGCGCCGCGACGGGGGCGGGAACGCCCGCCGGCGCCAGGTCGGCCATGGCCCGCGGCAGCCGCGACGGCCCCCCGGCGGGCGGCAGGCCCGCGGGGACCGGCCGGGCGTGCAGCCGCGCGAGCAGCCGGCCGCCCTCCTCCCACGGCGTCGCCCCCGCCTCCACGTCGTCCATGGTCAGCGGCTCACCGGCGGGCCAGATCGTGACCAGGCGGCCGTCCAGCCGTTCGAGGCCGAGTGGGGCCAGCATCACGCCGTCGAGCGCGCGGGCCGCGTCGAGCCGGGCGCGCAGGGACTCCTCGTCGGTGCCGGGCGGGTGCGCCTTGACGACCACGTCGCCGGCCCGGACCACGAGCACCTTGGTCCGCTTCAGCACCGTCACCGGCCCGTCATGTCCCGCCAGACGGGCCAGGTCGCCGGCCTGTAAGCGATGATCGTCCACGGCGGACACCCTAGTGTGCGGGTATGAGGATTGGATTTGCCGTGCCGGTGTCGGGCTCGTGGGCGACGCCGGAGAACATGAGGCGGATCGCCCGCCGCGCCGACGAGCTCG
This sequence comes from Microbispora amethystogenes, assembly GCF_016863015.1. Lineage (GTDB taxonomy): Bacteria > Actinomycetota > Actinomycetes > Streptosporangiales > Streptosporangiaceae > Microbispora > Microbispora amethystogenes. The sequence continues at coordinate 33,726 of NZ_BOOB01000049.1, forward strand.
GCTACCACGGGGTGTGGGCGTTCCAGCGGCTGCTCTATCCCGAGGGCCACGCGATGGGGCCCGTCTACCGGAGCGTGCAGGACCCGGTCGTCGCGCTCGCGTACCTGGCGGGGATCACCGAGCGGGTACGGCTCGGCGTGGCCGTGCTCAACCTGCCGTTCGTCAGCCCGGTGCTGCTGGCCAAGCAGCTCTCCACCCTGCAGCAGGTGTCCGGCGGCAGGCTCGACGTGGGCCTCGGGCTGGGCTGGCTGCCGGAGGAGTTCACCGCGTCCGGCGTGCCGATGGAGCGGCGGGGCAGGCGCGCGGAGGAGTACGTCGGCCTGCTGCGGCGGCTGTGGACCGAGGACGTCGTCGAGCACAGGGGCGAGTTCTACGAGGTGCCGCGCTCCCACCAGGACCCCCGGCCCGCCACGCCGCCGCCCGTCCTGCTGGGCGGCACCGCGCGGGTCGCGCTGGAGCGCGCCGGGCGGATCGCCGACGGCTGGATCAGCTCCAGCCGCGCCGACCTCGGCACCATCGACCAGCAGATCGCCATCGTGAAGGAGGCGGCCCGGGAGGCCGGGCGCGACCCGGACGCGCTGCGGTTCGTCGTACGCGGCGTCACCCGCGTCCGACCGGCGGACGAGGGCCCGCTGACCGGGCCGTACGACAAGATCCGGCGGGACGTCGAGGAGCTCGCGGCCAGGGGGGTGACCGAGGTGTTCCACGACCTCAACTTCGACCCCGAGATCGGCAACCCCGAGGCCGACCCCGGAGAGTCCCTGCGCCGTGCCGAGGAGGCCCTCGACGCCCTCGCCCCGTAGCGGGCGCCGCTCGGGGCGGGTGAACCTTTCCGCCTTGAATGCCGACTGTCTCTGTGACGTGTGGCGCGAGACAGGTGGGTGCGGTGAGCGGCGACGGGCTGCTGGTGGTGCGCTGCCAGCTCGGGGAGCGAGAAGCCTTCCGGGAGCATGCTGTGGGCCACGGAGCCGTATCCGCTTCCCGCGCGCACCCAGGCCGCCTTCGCGGGGCTGATCGCGATTGGGCTGGCCTGGGCCGCCTTCGCCGGCTGGACGCTGAGCAGGCGCCGGCCGTTGTTCGCCCGGGACCGGGTGCTGGGAGCCTGGCTCGCGCTCGTGGTCACCGTGGTGACCGGCGTGGCCGGGACGGCACTGGCCGCGGCACGCGGTACCACGGCCGAGGCACTGGCCACTGCCCTGGCCGGTGTCGCGCTCGTCGGCGCGGCAGGACTCGTCCTGGTCCGAGCGCGGGCCCGGCGTCGCGAGTTGTCGCGGCTGCGGGACGCTCTGCGACAGGACACCGCCCGAATCCCCGGAACGCACCGTCCGGATTCATCCTGATCACCGAGGAGACCGCCGTGCACAACAAGATCACCCCAGTCGGCTCGCCGGCCCTCCCGAGGTGGTGAACAGCGCGGACTTGCTTGATGCGGCGCTAGATCATGCCGTACGCGCGGGCGACGAGCTCGTGGGAGCGCAGCCGTGCCGGGGCGCCGTGGACCATCGTGGTGATCATCAGCTCGTCGGCCCCGGTGCGCTTGCGCAGCTCCTCCAGCCCGGCCCGCACGGTCTCGGCGTCGCCGTGCACGACGGTCGACAGCCGGTCGCGGACGAAGTCCCGCTCGATCGGGGTGTACGGATAGGCCAGCGCCTCCTCGGGAGTCGGCATCCGGCCGGGCCGGCCGTGGCGCATCCGCAGCCACGACAGCGCGCCCGGCATGACCTGCCGCAGCGCCTCCTCCTCGGTGTCGGCGGCGACCGCCGCCACCCCGATCAGCGCGTACGGGCGGTCGAGCACCTCGGAGGGGCGGAAGGAGGAGCGGTAGAGGTCGAGCGCGGGCTCGGTGTTGGCGGCGCTGAAGTGGTGGGCGAAGGCGAACGGCAGCCCCAGCAGCCCGGCCAGCCTGGCGCTGAACCCGCTGGACCCGAGCAGCCAGATCGGCGGCCGGCCCGTGGCCGCCGAGTCGGGCCCGCCCGGCACGGCCCGGATCCTCTCGTACGGGTGACCGGACGGGAAGGAGCCGTCGAGGAACCCGGTCAGCTCGGCCACCTGCCGGGGGAAGTCGTCGGGGTCCACCTCGGCGGAGCGGCGCAGCGCGTTCGCCGTCGCCATGTCGGTGCCCGGGGCGCGGCCGAGGCCGAGGTCGATCCGGCCGGGGTGCAGCGCGTGCAGCGTGCCGAACTGCTCGGCGATCACCAGCGGGGCGTGGTTGGGCAGCATCACGCCGCCCGACCCGATCCGGATCGTCCGGGTGGCCGCCGCGAGATGCGCGATGAGCACGGCCGGGGAGGAACTCGCCACCCCGGGCATGCCGTGGTGCTCGGCGACCCAGATGCGGTGATACCCCCACTCTTCGGCCCGCCGGGCCAGCTCGGTGGCGTCCCGCAGCGACTCGGCGGCCGTCTGGCCCTCGCCGACGGTCGCGAGCTCCAGGATCGACAGCGGCACTCCGGCCGCTCCGCGCGGCACGCCGCGGATCGCATCCACGCCGCTCATGCCACTCCCTCGCCTCGCGGTCCGGGATCGCGTGGCCCGGTCGGGCCGTGCGTGCCGTCCTGTCTGTTTCGCTCGCTCATGTTCGCCCCAACCTGAGGTCGCATCCGGATAATTCCCGGTGCCCGGTGAAATGTGCTTCGGTGCCCCGCCACCTGCCATGCTTGGACACATGAGCGAGCGAAAGCCCATTGAGTCGTGGTTGTCTGATATGGATGGCGTACTGGTCCACGAGGGCCAGCCGGTGCCGGGCGCGGACGAGTTCATCAGGCGGCTGAAGGAGTCGGGGAAGAGGTTCCTCGTCCTCACCAACAACTCGATCTACACCGCCCGCGACCTGTCCGTACGGCTGCGCGCGGCCGGGCTGGACGTGCCGGCCGAGTCGATCTGGACCTCCGCGCTGGCCACCGCCAAGTTCCTCGCCGACCAGCGGCCCGAGGGCTCGGCGTACGTGATCGGCGAGGCGGGGCTGACCACGGCCCTGCACGAGGTCGGCTACGTGCTGACCGACCTCGACCCCGACTACGTGGTGCTGGGGGAGACCCGCACCTACAGCTTCACGTCGATAACCCGGGCGATCCGGCTGATCGACAACGGCGCCCGGTTCATCGCGACCAACCCCGACCCCATCGGCCCGTCGACCGAGGGTTCGCTGCCGGCCTGCGGCGCGGTCGCCGCGATGATCACCAAGGCGACCGGCGTCGAGCCGTATTTCGTCGGCAAGCCGAACCCGATGATGATGCGCAGCGCGCTCAACCAGATCGACGCGCACAGCGAGAGCACCGCGATGATCGGCGACCGCATGGACACCGACGTGGTCTGCGGCATCGAGGCGGGCCTGAACACGATCCTGGTGCTCACCGGCGTCACCCAGAAGGACCAGATCGACCGGTACCCCTTCCGGCCGACCCAGGTGGTCAACTCCGTGGCCGACCTCATCGACCTCGTCTGAGCCGGCGGGCGGAACCTGACAGGGGCTGGCAGGTACCGCTGCCATGCTGGCCCCATGAACCACCGCGTCTATCTGGAGATCGGGCCCAAGAGGGTCTTCGCCTGCTCGGCCGACTGGCCGGGCTGGTGCCGCATCGGCAAGTCCGAGGAGGCCGCGATCGGGGCCCTCCTGGACTACACGCCGCGTTATCGCGTGATCGCCGGGCGGGCCGGGCTGGAGTTCGCGCCGGGGGACCCCGAGATCGTCGAGCGGGTCAAGGGCGACCGCAACACGGACTTCGGCGCGATCGGCGCGATCCCCGGCCTCGACCGGGAGCCGGTGGGCGCGCCGGAGGCCGCCCGTACGGTCGCCCTCGCCCGGGCGGCGTGGGACGTCTTCGCCGAGGTGGCCGCGGCGTCCCCCGAGGAGCTGCGCAAGGGCCCGAGGGGCGGCGGCAGGGACCGGGACAAGATGGTCGCCCACGTCGTCGAGGCCGAGCGGGCCTACGCCAGGAAGATCGGCGTACGGCACAAGCCGTTCAAGGACACGGCCGGTCTGGCCGCCCTGCGCGAGGACATCGTCCGCGTCCTGTCGCGGCCGTCGGACGGCGCGCCGCTCACCGAGGGCGGCTGGCCGGCCCGCTACGCCGCCCGCCGGATCGTCTGGCACGTGGCCGACCACATCTGGGAGATGGAGGACCGGCGGGTCTAGGGTGGTAACTTGTTACCATGGTAACAGTAGAGCGCACCCAGACCGGCCTCCGCGTCGAGCGCAACACGCTGAAGGTGCTCAAGGGCCTGGCCGAATACCTGGACATCTCCCTCGGCGACCTCGTCGAGGGCATCGTCCTGCACGCCTTCGAGGGCAAGGCGCCGTTCGGGCCGGAGACCCTCACGAAGATCGGGCAGCTCAGGGAGGTCTACGGCCTGACGCTCACGGCCGCCGACGCCCACCTGCTGGAGGAGAGGTGAGCGCCGCGCCGCGACGCCGCCGTCTCACCGGCGGCCTGCGGGTCGCGCTCCCGCCTGCCGAGGCGTTCCGGCTCTTCACGCCGTACGGGGAGCGCGAGTGGGTCGAGGGCTGGGAGCCGCGGTTCCCCGAGGAGGTCGCGGACGACACGGCGCCGGGAACGGTCTTCCAGACCGGTGCGGACGGCGCGACCACCACCTGGATCGTCCTCCACCGCGCCCATGACCCCCGCGAGCCCGGCTCGTCGGTCTCCTACGCCCGCGTGCGCGAGGGAGTCCACGCCGGGACGGTCGGCGTCACGCTCGCGCCGGGCGAGGGCGGGCACAGCGACGTGACGGTCACCTACGACCTCACTCCGCTGACCGCCGCGGCCGAGGCCGAACTGGCCGGGTTCGCCGACGGCTACCCCGCGTTCCTGCGCTCCTGGGAGGAGGCCATCGCCGCCCACCTCGAGACGTCCGAAGGACACCGGTAGGGGAGGCGGGCGTCCCCGCCGACGACCGCCGCCCGGTTCGGCCGGCCGTTCTCCCGGAGTCGGGGGCCTCCGGGAGAACTGCCGGCGTCACGGCTCGCCGCGGCGGCTCACAGGGTCCGGCGGCTCACAGGGTCCGCGGATCACACGTCCGGCGGCTCACCGGACCCAGGGGTCGACGCCGTACAGGATCCGGTTCTTCACCCCTTCCCCCTCGGTGAGCGACCAGAGAATCGGCGGCTGGGCCGGGTCGGCGGACCGGTGCCAGTACAGGTCCTGCACGCCCCTGCCCGCGAAGTGCGGCGTCGGCTGTCCGCCCGGCACGGCCTCGTACCGCCGGCCCAGCGTGGCGGTCCTGTTGTTGCTCACCGTGAACTGGTACAGGCCGTTCCACGAGACGCTGCCCTGGGTCCACGGCGTCGGCTGGGTGAACGCCTCGGTCGCGCGCGCACTGCCGTCCGCGCCGTACGCGAGGCAGCCGCGGTCGCAGACGCCGGCGTCGGGCGCCATGGCGTACCGCGCGACCCGGCCCGTCGGCGCCGCCTGCCCGGCGGCCGGCCGGCAGGTCGGGGTGGGCTCGCGGGGGTCGCACCACTCGCCGGTGAGGACGCTCGGCGGCGTCGTGCTCCGGTCGAGGCCGAGATACCCGAAGCACGGCGGACTGCTGTTGGACCGGCAGCGCACCCCGGTGATCCCCGGCCGCCAGATGCCCCGCAGGGGCAGGATGTACCGGTATCCGTTCGTGTAGTAGGTGCCGCCCCGCAGGCCGATCGGCCCTCCCGTCGTGCCGATGTCGCTGACCGCGCTCAGGGACAGATCGAACAGATCCCGCAGGTCGAAGACGAGAATGCCGTTGTTCTCCGGATGCTGCCGGTTGTCGTCGGCGACGAGCAGGTACTGGTGATACCAGACGACTCCGCCCGCGTGGATCCGCATGGGCCCGAAGGAGACGGCCCCGCTCTCGGCCTGGAACGGATTCACCAGAAGGACGTGCTGGTAGTGGTTGAACGGCCCGATGGGCACCTCGTTCAGGAACGTCACGCGCGACTCGTCGTTGGCCGGCCCGTGCCACGAGAAGACGAACGCCCGCGCGGTGTCGTCGTAGGCCGTGCCCTGGGCGGTCGAGTCCCAGGTGCCGCTGATCCCCTGCGGCGTCCACGGGCCGGTGGCGTCGTCGGGGGCCAGGCAGAACCAGTCGACGACGTCGCGGACCCGGTCGCCCTGCGGGGTGACCAGCGCTCCGCTGTCCTGCACCGGCGCGGGGCACCTCCGGTTGGCGAAGGGGCCGCCCGGCAGGGAGCCGGCCAGCACCTCCGACACCGTGCTGTAGCGGTAGCCCGGCGGCGAGAACCGCAGATCGGTGCGGAGCCGCTCGTTGAGATCGTCGTAGGTGTACGGGCCGTTCCGGTCGTCCCAGTGCAGGGTGAAGTCGGCCGGGCTGGTGGTGCGCATCGGGACCGGCGTCGGGACCGGTTGCGCCCCCACCACGGGAGGGTCGGCCGGGTCGGCGGGATCCGTCCGGGGATCGCCCGGCGCGTCGCCCCGCCCGTCGCCCCGCCCGTCGCCGGGAGCGCGCTCACCGGGACCCGCGATCTCCTCGCCGGCCGGCGCGTCGCCCACGCTCCGTACGGCGTTCAGGTCGCCCGCGGTGACGGCCTTCCCGTCCACGGCCTGCCAGTTGTACGGCAGCGCCCCCGTGCCCGTGACCGCCTTCTGCAGCGGCGCCAGGACCTGGGTGAGATCGCGCAGCGCGTGCTGCGTCTGCGTGCCGTTCTGCCGCTCGTGCTGCGACTGCCGCTTCCTGTTCCTGTTCGTGTTCCTGTCCTTGCCCTTCCCGCCTGGCGGGGGCGCGGAAAGGAGGGCCGTGCCCCCGGAGTCTCCCTTCGCCGCGGCCGTGGCGGTGCCGTGGAGCAGCGGGGAGAGCATGATCAATGCGGTGCTTGTAACGAGAAATCTGACAAAATCGCTGGCTCTGGGCAAGTTGATTCCTTCTGCGTCGATTCTCGCCGGAAATCCGCCAGATGTACCGGTCGCGGCGAGAATTCCTCCTCCGGATCCATCACGGATCGTCCGCCGAATTCCTCGGCTGAAGGAGCGGCAAACGACAGTCGGGGAGCTCTTGTCCCGCCGATTGTCGCTTCGTTGACGACGCCCTTGGATATGGCCCTTTCGCCGGATTCTGGGAGCGCGGCGGGCGTGCCCGCCGAGGGGCTCAGTCCTCCGTACGGCGCAGGCGCTTGAGGTCGGAGCGGTGCTTCTTGGCCGCAAGGCGGCGCTCGACCGCGCCTCTGGAGGGCTTGGTGGAACGGCGCCGCTTGGGCGGCGGCGCGATCGCGTCGCGGAGCAGGGCGGCCAGCCGTTCCCGCGCCGCCTCGCGGTTGCGCAACTGCGACCGGTGCTCCGACGCCGTCACCGTGATCACGCCGTCCACCAGCCGGGCGGCGAGGCGTTCGAGCGCCCGGGCCCGGAGCGCCGGACCGAAGGCGGTCGTGCGCGCGACGTCGAAGCCCAGCTCGACCCGGCTGTCGGTGGTGTTGACGCCCTGGCCGCCCGGGCCCGACGAACGGGAGAAACGCCAGGTCAGCTCGGCCTCGGGCACGACGATCGAGCCGCGGACGGGCAGCGGGCCTGGCATGACGATTCCTCTTCGGTCGGACGGACGGGACGAACAGCGGGACCAACGGACAGGACGAACAACTTATCCGTGTAGATACCACCGGCGCGCGTCATTTATCACCGTAAACGCGGCTTGTGGTTGTCACGGTCCAGCACGTCGTGCACAGTGACCTCCGAAAACCCTATGACCTCCGGAAACCGCATGACCTCCGGAAACCGGTGGGTTCCGAATACGGGCGACATGGTGGGGCGGGAGCATGACCTCGATCGTCGGCGTGCACGGCATCGGCAAGTACCACTACTACGAGGACGCCGGCGGATCGGCGGACGGGGCCGCCGCGGCCGTGCGGGCCAAGTGGAACGCCTACCTGCACCAGGGGCTGGGCGGACGGGCGGGCGGCGCGGGTGACTACTTCACCGAGATCGCCTACTACGCCCATCATCTCCACAGCGGCCCGCCCCGGCCGGTCCGGCAGATGGCGACTCCGTCGAAGCTGGTCTTCGCCGACTGGGCCGCCCAACTCGGTGGTCCGTTCCGGGACGCGGCGGGGGAGTCGCTGACCGGCATCGCGCACCTGCTCGCCGAGTGGCTGCTCGCGAGGCTGGGCCCCGCGGCGGTGCGCTTCGCGCAGGACTTCTGCCCGGAGGTGGCCACCTACCTCGGCGGCGGCGCCCCGCGCGTACGGGCCCGCGACACCGTGGCCGACGTCATCCGCCGGCGCCGCCCCCGGGCCGTCGTCGCGCACTCCCTCGGCAGTGTCGTGACGTACGAGGCGCTGTGGGCCCATCCCGACCTGTCCGTCGACCTGCTGGTCACGCTGGGCAGCCCGCTCGGCATGCGCCGCGTCGTGTTCGACCGGCTCGCCCCCGTGCCGGTCCGGGGCCGGGGAGCGCGCCCGCCGGGCGTGCGCCGCTGGATCAACATCGCCGACAAGGACGACATCGCCGCCATCCCGGCCGCGCTGGCGTCGTGCTTCGACGGCGTCGAGCGGGACGTCTCCTGCGACATCGACTGGCTCGACTTCCACACCGTGCGCAACTATTTGCGCTGCGGGGGCGCCAACGAGTATCTGAAGCCCTTCGTCGCCTGAGTCGCGCACACGCGTTATGATCGTACGACCATGAAGACTGTGCTTTTCGACTACGGCAACGTCGTCTCGCTGCCCCAGGCCCCCGAGGACGTCGCCCGCCTGGCCTCGTACGTCACGGGGGCCGAGCCCGGGTTCGAGGACCGCTACTGGGAGGTGCGGCTCGACTTCGACCGCGGCTCGCTCGACCCGGCCGCCTACTGGTCCCACGTGTACGGCAGGCCGATGGACGGCGCGGGCCTGGACGAGGTCGTCGCCCTCGACGTGGCGAGCTGGTCGCGGCCCAACGAGGAGACGGTGGCGATCGTCGACGAGCTGGCCAAGGTCGGGGTGCCGATGGCGCTGCTGTCCAACATGCCGGTCTGCGTCGCCGAGGGCATCGACACCCTGCCGTTCATGCGGCCGATCGGACCGCGCTTCTACAGCGGCCGGATGGGCCTGGTGAAGCCGGAGGCGGAGATCTTCCACGAGACCGTGGCCTGGCTCGGGGTCGCTCCCGGCGACCTCGTCTTCGTGGACGACCGGCTGGAGAACGTCGCGGCGGCCGAGCGGGCGGGGCTCGCCGCCGTCCACTTCCGCGACGCCGCCGCCCTGCGCGAGGACCTGAAGACGCTTCTCGGCTGAGCGCGCGGCCCCCCGTGCCCGGGGCGCGGGGGGCGCGTGAACCCCCGCGTCAGGTGCCCGAACTCGCCGGAGGGCGGGTGCCGAGTGGCGACGCCTCATCCGGGCGTTCGGAGGAGGGCGGCCCGGCCTCCTGCGCGGCGAGGACGTTCGTCCTGATCGTGACGAAGGCGATGACCGCCGCGACGGCCATCATGACCGCGCAGACCAGCATCGAGGTGTGGTACCCCCGGGTGAACGCGGCGGGCGACTCGTAGGCGTCGCCCGTCAGCCCCACGAGCGGCGGCACGGCGGCGACGGCCAGCAGGCCGCCCGTCCTGGCCAGGGCGTTGTTGACCCCGCTCGCGACACCCGCGTACCGCTCCTCCGCCGTGGCGAGCACGGTCGCGGTGAGCGGGGCGACGGCGGCGGACAGCCCGAGCCCGAACACGCACGCCGCGGGCAGCACGTCGGCCAGGTAGGACGTGCCCGGGCCGATGCGGCTCATGAGCAGCAGCCCGGCCGCGCACAGAAGGATGCCTCCCGTCATGGGGAGGCGCGGGCCGATCTTCCTCGCCAGCTCGCCGGCCCGGGACGACAGCAGCAGCATGAGGATCGTGACCGGGAGCATCGCCGACCCGGCGGCGATGGGAGACAGCCCGGCCGACACCTGGAGCTGGACGACCAGCAGGAAGAACACCAGCCCCATCGCCGCGTACATGACCAGCGTGACGACGTTGACTGCGGTGAACTCCCGCGAGGCGAACACCCCCACGGGGACGAGCGACCGGGGGGAGCGCCGGATCTCCACCACCACGAAGCAGACGGACAGGATGATTCCGGCGGCCAGCGGCACCAGCCCGTCACCCGCCAGGATCAGGCCGTACGTCAGCCCGGCCAGCGCGGGAGCGGCGAGGACGGTCCCGAGCACGTCGAAGCGGCCGTGCGGCCCGGTGTCCCTGGTCTCGGGCACGTGCCGGGCGGCGACGCCGACCACGACGGCGGCGAGCGGCAGGTTGAGCAGGAACACCCATCGCCAGCCGGCCGCCTCGACCAGCCACCCGCCGAGCAGCGGGCCGACGGCGGCGGCCACGCCGCCCAGCCCCGACCAGGCGCCGACGGCCCGGGGCCGGTCGTCCGGCACGTAGCTCGCCTGGATGATCGCGAGGCTGCCGGGGATCAGCAGCGCCGCCCCGATGCCCTGGAGGGCGCGGGCGAGGACGAGCACGGGGGCGTTCGGTGCGATGCCGCAGAGGGCGGAGGCCAGGGCGAACCACACCACCCCGACGACGAAGATCTTGCGGCGGCCGAGCCGGTCGCCCAGCGACCCGCCGAGCAGGATCAGCGCGGCCATCGTGAGCGTGTAGCCGTTCACCGTCCACTGGAGGCCGGACATTCCGGCGTCGAGGTCGCGGCCGAGGGCGGGGAGGGCCACGTTGACCACGGTGCCGTCGAGGGTCGCGAGGGACGACCCGAGGACCGTGGTGAGCAGCACCCAGCGGCCCGTCGCCGAGCGGAGTCGGATATGCCCGGATGTCATGGAGGCCATCATGCGCCATCCGGAGGCGTGGGCACGCCCCGGCATCGGGGGAGTCGAACAGCGATTACACGATTACGATCGCTCACAGCGAACTGACGCAGAACTGGGAACAGGGGCGGGCTCCTGTTAGTTGAGTCGGCATAACTCAACCCATTGGAGTGCTGATGTCCCAGGTCCTTCCCGTCCTCCCGCTCGACGACGAGGTAGTCCTGCCCGGCATGGTCGTTCCCTTCGACCTGTCGGACTCGGAGGTCCGCGCGGCCATCGACGCCGCCCGGGCCGGTGGAGAGAGCACGGTCCTGCTGGTGCCCCGCGTGGACGGCCGCTACGGCCCGGTGGGGGTGAGCGCCGTCGTGGAACAGGTCGGGCGGCTGCCGGGCGGCGAGCCCGCGGCCGTCGTGCGCGGCGTGCACCGCATGCGCGTCGGCACCGGCACCACCGGCCCCGGCGCCGCGCTGTGGGTCGAGGCGACAGTGCTGGAGCCGGTCGCCGCGGGGCCGAGAGCCGGAGAGCTGGCCAAGGAGTACAAGGCCCTGACCACCACGATCCTGCAGAAGCGGGGCGCGTGGCAGGTCGTCGACGCCGTCAACCAGATCACCGACCCCGCCGTCCTCGCCGACAGCTCGGGGTACGCCCCCTGGCTGACCATCCAGCAGAAGCTGCTGCTGCTGGAGATCGCCGACCCCGCGGAACGTCTCGACAAGCTCGTCGGCTGGGCCCGCGACCACCTCGCCGAGATGGACGTCGCGGAGACCATCCGCAAGGACGTCCAGGAGGGCATGGAGAAGCAGCAGCGCGAGTTCCTGCTGCGCCAGCAGCTCGCCGCCGTACGAAAGGAGCTGGGCGAGCTGAGCGGCGACCCCTCCGACGAGGAGGAGGACTACCGGGCCCGCATCGAGGCCGCCGGCCTGCCCGAGAAGGTCAGGGAGGCGGCGCTCAAGGAGGTCGCCAAGCTGGAGCGGACCTCCGACCAGTCGCCCGAGACCGGCTGGATCCGCACCTGGCTCGACACGGTGCTGGACGTCCCGTGGAACGTCCACACGACCGACTCCTACGACATCGCGGGCGCCCGCGCGGTGCTCGACGCCGACCACACCGGCCTCGACGACGTGAAGGACCGCATCGTGGAGTACCTCGCGGTCCGCAAGCGCCGGGCCGACCAGGGGCTCGGCGTGGTCGGCGGGCGCCGCAGCGGCGCCGTGCTCGCGCTGGCCGGCCCTCCCGGAGTCGGCAAGACCTCGCTCGGCGAGTCGGTCGCCCGCGCCATGGGGCGGAAGTTCGTCCGGGTCGCGCTGGGCGGCGTCCGCGACGAGGCGGAGATCCGCGGCCACCGGCGCACGTACGTCGGGGCGCTGCCGGGCCGCATCGTCCGGGCGATCCGCGAGGCGGGCTCGATGAACCCCGTCGTGCTGCTCGACGAGATCGACAAGGTCGGCGCGGACTACCGGGGCGATCCCACGGCGGCGCTGCTGGAGGTGCTCGACCCGGCGCAGAACCACACCTTCCGCGACCACTACCTGGAGGTCGAGCTCGACCTCAGCGACGTGCTGTTCCTCGCGACGGCCAATGTCCTGGAGCAGGTGCCCGGGCCGCTGCTCGACCGGATGGAGCTCGTCACGCTGGACGGCTACACCGAGGACGAGAAGGTCGCCATCGCCCGCGACCACCTGCTGCCGCGTCAGCTGGAGAAGGCGGGCCTCACCTCCGCCGACGTGACGGTCGAGGAGGCGGCGCTGCGCCGCCTGGCGGGCGAGTACACCCGCGAGGCCGGCGTCCGCTCGCTGGAGCGGTCGATCGCCCGCGTCCTGCGCCGGGTGACGGCGAAGGTCGCCCTCGGCGAGACGGAGCTGCCGGTGACGGTCGCCCCCGGCGACCTGGTCGCCTACCTGGGCCGGCCGCGGCACGTGCCCGAGTCGTCCCTGCCGGAGGCCCGCCAGCGTACGGCGGTGCCGGGCGTGGCCACGGGCCTCGCGGTGACCGGCGCGGGCGGCGACGTCCTCTACGTCGAGGCGTCGCTGGCCGACCCGGAGACCGGGGCGACCGGCGTCACGCTCACCGGGCAGCTCGGCGACGTGATGAAGGAGTCGGCGCAGATCGCGCTGTCCTTCCTGCGGTCGCGCGGCGCGGAGCTGGAGCTGCCGGTCGGGTCGCTCCGGGACCGGTCGGTGCACATCCACGTGCCCGCGGGCGCGGTCCCGAAGGACGGCCCGTCGGCGGGCGTCACGATGACCACGGCCCTGGCCTCCCTGCTGTCGGGCCGTCCGGTCCGCGGCGACGTGGCGATGACCGGTGAGGTGTCCCTGACCGGCCGGGTGCTGCCGATCGGCGGGGTCAAGCAGAAGCTGCTGGCCGCCCACCGGGCCGGGGTCACCACCGTGCTCATCCCCGCGCGCAACGAGCCCGACCTGGACGATGTGCCGGCCGAGGTGCTGGCCGACCTCACCGTCCACGCGGTGAGCGACGTCCGTGAGGTCCTCGACCTGGCGCTGACCCCCGCGACGGTCACGCGGCAGGCCGTCGCCTAACCGACATAAATGGACGAATCATCCGGTCGCTTGACCGGATGATTCGTTCGTGCTCTCATGGCCCCATGTTGTACGGCACACCGGCGCTGGAGGCCGAGGACGAGAAGGTGCTCGCCGAGATCGAGGAGATGCGGCGCGACCTGAAATACCGGCTGGCCGAGGCGCACCGCTGGGACGGCCTGCTGCGGCGGCAGCTGCAGGCGCGGGCGATCCAGGGGTCGAACTCCATCGAGGGCTACCACGCCAGCGTCGAGGACATCGAGTCGATCATGTCGGGGGAGGACCCCCTGGAGACCCCGGCGGCCGTCGCCCGTGAAATCTCCGGATACCAGCAGGCGCTCACCTACATCGGCACCCTCTCGCGGGCGTGGGCCTTCCGCTACGACGCCGGCCTGCTGCACGCGCTGAACTTCATGATGATCGGCCACCACATGAACAAGGCCCCGGGCACGGTCCGGCCCGGCGGCATCTACGTGCGGAACTCGGCCTCGGGCGAGGTGGTCTACGAGGGCCCGGACCACGAGCAGGTGCCCGGCCTGCTCGCGGAGCTGGTCGAGTGGCTCAACGAGGGCGATCCCGGCGCCGCCGGCTACGTGCGCGCCGCGATGGCCCACCTCAACCTCGTCAAGATCCACCCGTGGCGGGACGGCAACGGGCGCGGGTCGCGGGCGCTGCAGACGCTCGTGCTCGGCCGCGACCAGATCACCACGCCGGAGTTCGCCTCGATCGAGGAGTGGCTGGGCGAGGGCCGCACCACCTACGAGTACTACGACGTGCTCGGCCTGGTCGGGCGCAGCCGGTGGAGCCCGCACGGGGACACTCTTCCGTGGGTGCGGTTCGTCCTGCGCTGCCACCACATGCAGGCCCAGCGGGTGGGGCGTCGGCTCGCGGAGGCCGGCGAGGTGTGGATGCTGCTGGAGGAGCGGACCGGGGAGCAGGGCCTGAACCCGCGCACGGTCTCGGCGCTCTACCAGGTGTTCGTCTCCCGGCGGCTGCGCCGCGGCATGTACCAGGCCGACGAGGGGCTGAGCCAGGGCCAGGCCGCCCGCGACCTGCGCGAGCTGACGGCCACCGGATGGCTCCAGCCGTACGGCGAGACGAAGGGCCGCTTCTACGCCCCGGGGCCGAGGATGACGGAGATCAAGGCCGCGTTCGCCGAGCGGGTCACGCCGCTGCGCGACCCCTACCGCACACTGGAGGGCTGAGCGGACGCCATCGGGAACTCGCGCCTACCGCACCGGTGGCGGAGCGAGTAGCTTTCGGTCATGCACCCTGGGGCGATCGCGGCGGTGACGCCGGACAAGCCGGCGGTGATCATGGCTGGCTCCGGCCGTGTGATCACCTACCGGGAGCTCGACGAGGAGTCCAACCGTCTCGCGCACCTGCTGCGGGCCGCCGGCCTGCGTTCCGGCGACCACGTCGCCTTCATGCTGGAGAACCACCCGCTCTTCCTGGTGATCGCGTGGGCCGCGCACCGCTCCGGGCTGTACTACACGGCGATCAACTCCCACCTCCAGGCGGACGAACTGTCGTACATCGTCGACAACTGCGGGGCACGGGTCTTCATCTCCTCGGCGCGGCTCGCCGAGGTCGCGAGCGCCGTCACCGAGGCCACGCCCCGCGTCGAGATGCGGCTCATGCTCGACGGCGTCGCCCCGGGCTTCACGTCGTACGAGGAGGCCGTGGCCGGGCAGCCCACGACGCCGGTCGAGGACGAGTGCCAGGGCATCGACATGCTCTACTCCTCCGGCACCACCGGCCGGCCCAAGGGGGTGAAACCGCCGCTCAGCCTGGCGCCGCTGGACGCTCCCGGGGTCCTGTTCCGGCTGATCGGGCACATGTTCGCGCCGGCGGCGGACAGCGTGTACCTCTCGCCCGCGCCGCTCTACCACGCCGCCCCGCTGCGCTACTGCCTGACCTTCCTGCGCCTCGGCGCGACCGTCGTCGTGATGGAGCGGTTCGACCCGGAGGAGGCGCTGGCGCTCGTCGAGCGGCACCGGGTCACCCACGCCCAGTGGGTGCCCACCATGTTCGTCAAGATGCTCAAGCTGCCGCCGGAGGCGCGCGAGCGCCACGACCTGTCGTCGCTGCGCTGCGCCGTCCACTCCGCCGCGCCCTGCCCCGTCGAGGTCAAGGAACGGATGATGGAGTGGTGGGGCCCGATCATCCACGAGTACTACGCGGGCACGGAGGGCAACTGCTTCGTGTACGCCTCGCCGGAGGACTGGCTCGCCCACCGGGGCACGGTCGGCCGCCCGCTGCTCGGGGTCGTCCACGTCTGCGACGAGGACGGCGGCGAACTGCCGGTGGGTGAGCGCGGCATCGTCTACTTCTCCGAGGGGCCGCGGTTCGAGTACCACGGCGACCCGGAGAAGACCGCGTCGGCGCGGGACCCCCAAGGCCGCGGCTGGACCACGCTGGGAGACATCGGATACGTGGACGAGGACGGGTTCCTCTACCTCACCGACCGGCGCTCGTACATGATCATCTCTGGCGGTGTGAACATCTACCCGCAGGAGGCGGAGAACGTGCTGGCGGTGCACCCCAAGGTGGCCGACGTGGCCGTCTTCGGGGTGCCGGACCCGGAGATGGGCGAGCAGGTCAAGGCCGTCGTGCAGCCGCTCGACCCGGCGGAGGCCGGTCCCGCTCTGGAGGCGGAGCTCATCGCCTACTGCCGGGAGCGCCTGGCGCACTACAAGTGCCCGAAGTCGGTCGACTTCCGCGACGAACTCCCCCGCCACGCCAGCGGCAAGCTGTACAAGCGGCTGCTCAGGGACGAATACCGGCAGCGTACGGCCTGAGCCGTGAGCATCGGGCGGCCTCGCATAAAGTACGCGTAGGGCGCTTGGGGGAGCCTGCAGCTGATCGCTTAGCGTGACCTTATCGCCGATGCGCCATCGTATTACCTGTACCGGCGGAGAGCCGGGATAACCGGCGGATCCATTGAGGGGGATGGCGATGAGCTCACCTGAGCACGTTCCCGGCAACGAGAACACCGATGTGCTCCCCGGCCACGGCTGGAGCCAGTTCGGCAGCACTCCGCCGCAGCACGGGCAGTACACCGGGGCCTACCAGTCGTACGGCTCGTACGGCGGCGGTCCTTATGACACGGCGCAGTTCCCGGCGCCTCCGGTGCGGAAGGGCACGTTGACCGCTCGCCAGAAGGCGGGCGCGGGTCTCGCTCTCGTGGCCGTGGCGCTGGGCGGCGGGGTCACCGGGGCCCTCGTCGCCAACAGTGTGAACGGCGACCGGCCGGTGATCGCGAGCCCGGTGGTCAGGGGGGTCTCCAACCCCTCCGGCAACACCATCGCGGCGGTGGCCAAGGCGATCATGCCCTCGGTCGTGTCGATCGAGGTGAAGACCAACGCGGGCGGGGGCGAGGGTTCCGGCGTCATCCTGTCCGCCGACGGCCTGATCCTGACCAACAACCACGTGGTGACGGCCGGCGGCGCGGGCGGCGGCACGGTGCGGGTCAAGTTCAGCGACGGCAAGACGGCGGACGCCGTCGTCAAGGGCACCGACCCCACCACCGACCTCGCGGTCATCCAGGCGCAGGGCGTCTCCGGGCTCACCCCCGCCTCGCTCGGCGACAGCGACAAGCTCCAGGTCGGCGACGCGGTGCTCGCGATCGGCAGCCCCCTCGGTCTGGAGGGTTCGGTCACCTCCGGCATCGTGAGCGCGCTCGACCGCACCCTGACCGAGAGCCCGGAGGAGCAGCAGCAGCCGCAGCTCCCCTGGGGAATGGGACAGCAGGAACCGCAGCAGCAGAGCCAGGGCACCACGATCGGCGGCATGATCCAGACGGACGCCGCCATCAACCCCGGCAACTCGGGCGGCGCGCTGGTCAACGCGGCCGGCGAGGTCGTCGGCGTCAACACCGCGATCGCCACCTCGGGCTCCAGTTCCGGCAACATCGGCGTCGGCTTCGCGATCCCCATCAACACCGCGAAGCTGGTCTCCGAGCAGCTGATCAAGACGGGCAAGGCGACCCACGCGTTCTTCGGCGTGAGCGTGGCCGACTCGGTCGGCGGCGCGCCCGGCGCGGTGGTCAGCTCGATCACGGCGGGCAGCCCCGCGGAGAAGGCCGGCCTCAAGGAGGGCGACCTGATCACCAAGATCAACGACAAGATGGTGGACAGCGCGGAGGCGCTCGTCGGCGTCATCCGCAGCTCCCGCCCCGGCGACAAGGTGACCGTCACCTTCACCCGCGACGGCAAGGAGAGCACCATCACCACCGCGCTCGCCGAGCAGGCGCCGACGAACTGACGGCGTGCACGATCGTCGCCGGCGGGCCTCCGGGGGGATGGCCCGCCGGCGATCGGCGTTCCGGCGTGGCGCCAGGCCGGTGTCCTCGGCGGTCCCCACGGCGTCCCGGTGGTGGGGTGGCGTTCGGTCCTGGTGCCGCGCGCCTGTGACGGCGTTCAGGCGTGGCGCCGGGTCAGCGCCTCCGACTCCCACAGGTCGCGGTAGTAGCCGGGCACGCCGACGAGGTCGGCGTGGGAGCCGCGCTGGGTGACCCGGCCGCCCTCCAGCACCACGATCTCGTCGACCTGCTCCAGGCCGCGCAGCCGGTGGGTGACCAGCAGCGTGGTGCGGCCCCGGGTGGCGTCCAGCAGGTCGGCCGTCAGCAGGTCGGCCGTCTCCTCGTCCAGCGCCTCGGCCGGTTCGTCCAGCAGGAGCACGGGCGGGTCGTACAGCAGGGCCCGGGCCAGCGCGAGCCGCTGCAACTGGCCGCCGGAGACCGTGCGGCCGTCTTCGCCGAGCACCGTATCCCACCCGGTGCGTCCCGCCCACGCGTCCAGGCGGGCCCGCCGTACGGCCGCCTCGATCTCGCCGGTCGAGGCGCGCGGCCCGGCGAGGCGCAGGTTGTCCAGGAACGAGGCCTGGAACACGTACGGGTCCTGGGTGAGGCCGGTGACGCGGGCCCGCACGTCGTCGGACGACAGGCGGCGCACGTCCGTCCCGTTGAGGCGGATCGTCCCCGACTGGATCTCCACCGTGCGCATCAGCGCGGACAGCAGCGTGCTCTTCCCGGCGCCGCTCGGCCCGACCACCGCGACCCGGCGGCCCGGCGTCAACGTCAGGCTCACGCCGTTCAGCGCGGGCTCGCGCCCGCCGTGCCGCACCACCAGGTCCTCCACCTCGACCGTCAGCGGCGGCTCCGGGGGCGGCGCCGGCTCGTCCGGCTCGCGGACCGCCGGGGGCGTGGCGGCCGTCTCCCGCAGCCGGCGCAGCGCCGCGAGCACCGCCGCGAACCGCTCACCCGCCGCGCCCAGCGCGAGCGCGGGCTCGAAGGCCACCAGCGAGGTCAGGGCGAGCACGGCCGTCGCGACCCGGTCCAGCCCGGCGCCCTGGGCCACCCAGACCACCGCCGCGACCGTCAGCCCCTGGGCCAGCACGCCGATGCCGAGCGCCGCGGCGTTGATCCGGGCCTGGCCCCGCTCCAGGCGGGCGAGCCGGCTGTCGGCGTCCATCGCGGCCGACAGGGCCTCGTCCCGCGCGCCGTACGCCGCGAGGTCGGCCGCGCCGTGAACCAGGTCGGCCACCCGGGCGGCGAGGTCGGCGCGGGCCGGGGCGATCCGCGCCGACCAGCGCCGGGCGGCGGCGGCCGTGCCGGCCGGCAGGGCCAATCCGGCGGCGAGCAGGCCGGCGGCGAGCACCGGCACGGCGACCGGCAGCAGGAAGCCCGCGATCACGACGGCGGTGAGCCCGGTGACCAGGGCCGCGACGGCCGGGAGCAGGCACCGCACGAGCAGGTCCTGCACGGCGTCGGTGTCGTCCACCATGCGGCTGAGCAGGTCGGCGCCGCGCTGCGGCAGCGGCCCGGCGGGGATCAGCGCCCGGTAGAGACGTTCGCGGGTGCCCGCCTGGGCCCGCAGCGCGACGTCGTGCCCGGCCAGCCGCTCGCCGTAGCGGAAGATCCCCCGGGTGGTGGCGAACGCCCGCACCGCCACGATGGCGACCGACAGCGCCGCCAGCGGCGGCTGCTCGGCCGCCCTGGTGATCAGCCAGGCGGCCGACGCGATGAGCGCCACCCCCGCGAGGTCGGCGGCCGACCCGGCCAGCGCGGCGAGCACAAGCCGCCGCCGCGTCCCGGCGACTGCGACCACGGAGAGCGGTGAGGGGCCGGGTGTCTTCGTGCGGCTCATCCCGCCTCCTCGCCCTCGCCTCGATCCACCGGTCCCCGCACGTCCCCTGGGCCGCCGGTCCTGTGCCCGGCCCGGTCGCGTCCCGCACGCGGACGGGCGAGGGCGGCCTCGCCGCGCGGGCCGTCCTCCCGTGCCTCGCGCGGGCCGTTCTCCCGTCCGTCGTACGCGGGCTCGCCGGCGGGGGTGACGAGGGCGCCGCCGTCGAGGCGGACGACCCGGTCGGCAAGCTCGATCATCGCGGGGCGGTGCGCGACGATGATCGCCGTTCGGTCCCGCGCCAGCCCTCGCGTGGCCGCCACGACGGCCGCCTCGCTCCTGCCGTCGAGCCGGGCCGTGGGCTCGTCCAGCAGCAGCACCTCGGTCCCGGCGCGGCAGAAGGCCCGGGCCAGCGCGACCCGCTGGCGCTGGCCCGCCGACAGGTTCGCCCCCCGCTCGCCGAGCGGGGTGTCGTACCCCTGGGGCAGGGCCTCGGCGAACTCCGCCACCTGGGCCGCCTCGGCCGCGGCCCGGATCTCCCCGGCCGTGGCGGCCGAGCCGAGCGCGATGTTGCGGGCCACCGACGTCGCGAACAGGTGCGGGCGCTGCGGCACGAACGCGAGCCGCCGCCGCCACTCGCCGAGGTCGAGGCTCGCGAGGTCCTCCCCTCCGACGAGCACCCGACCCTCGTCGGGGGTCACGAAGCCGAGCAGCAGGTGCAGCAGGGTGCTCTTCCCCGCGCCGCTCGGGCCCGCGATCGCCACCCGCTCGCCCGGCTCGACCACCAGCGTGACCCGGTCGAGCGCCGCCTCGGCCCGCCCCGGATAGCGCACGGTGACGTTCTCCAGCCGGATCTCCGGGGGCTCGGGCCCGCCGGGCGGAGCGGCACCCCTCGCCCGCGTCGTCCCGGCGGACGCGGCGCGTTCCGCCCGGTTTCGCTGCGGCGCGGAGTGTTCCACCGGCGCCGGGGGTGTTCGGGCAGGCGCGTCCTCCCGTACGGCTTCGCGACCGGTTCCGGGGCTGGTGTCGCGGCTGGTTTCGCGGCCGGTTTCGTCGGTCTCGCCGGTCGTCGCGGGGGGCGTGATGACGGCGAACGCCTCGTCGGCGGCGGCGACGCCCTCCATCGCGGCGTGGAACCGGGTGCCCATCGCCCGCAGCGGCAGGTACGCCTCCGGCGCCAGCAGCAGCACGAGCAACGCCGTGTGCAGGTCGAGCGAGCCCGACAGCAGCCGCAGGCCAACGGGCACCGCCACCAGGGCGAGCGACAGCGAGGCCACGAGTTCGAGCACCAGCGACGACAGGAAGGCCACCCGCAGCGTGCGCATGGTCGCGGCGCGGTGCGCCTCGGCCACCTCGCGGATCACCGACGCCTGGTAGCGGGCCCGGCCGAAGGCCCGCAGCGTCGGCAGGCCGCGCACCACGTCGAGGAAGTGTCCGCCGAGGCGGGCCAGGGCACGCCACTGGCGTTCGGTCACCGCCCTGGTGGTCCAGCCGACGAGCGCCCCGAAGACCGGGATCAGCGGCAGCGTGAGCACCACGATCACCGCAGTGGCGAGATCGGCGGCGAACAGCCGCACCACGACCGCGAACGGCACGACCCCGGCCACGGCGGCCGACGGGAGATAGCCCGTCAGGTACGGATCGAGCGCGTCGAGCCCCCGCCCCGCGAGCGTCACCACCTCACCCGACCGGTACGACGGCCCGAGATCGTCGACGCGTCCCAGCAGCAGCCGCCGCAGGGCCGACTTCAGCGCGGTGGCCGCCCGGCCCGCGAGAACCCCCTGTGCCCAGCCGAACAGCCCGCGCGCCGCGACCACCAGCGCCAGGGGGAACAGCGCGGCGACGGCGAAGCGGCCCGACAGCACCCCGGCGAGCAGTTCCGCCTGCACGAGCACGAGCAGGCCGGCCGCCACCGCCGCCGCCAGGCAGCAGGCGAGGTGGCGGCGGACGCTCCGCTCGGCGCGGGCCAGTCGCAGGAGATCCTTGTGCAACGGTCACCCATCCAGAAGAACATCGGCCTAGAAGAACGTCGGCCCTAGAAGAACGTCGGCAGGGCGCCCTTCGAGAAGGTGCGCCACACCCATACTTGCGCGCCCACGAGGAACGGGACGAACGGCACCACCATGACACCCAGCACCGTCAGTGTCTGATCCGGGGCGGCGTCGCCGAGCATCCGCCCGGCCGCTCCCGCCACGACCAGTACGGCGGGGAGCGCGGCGGCGCAGGCCGACAGCAGCAGCGCGCCGCCCCGGGCGCCGTCGAGCCGCCAGGCCGCGAACGTCCGCCCGTGCCAGGCGAGCAGCGCCAGCAGTGCGACGCCTCCCGCCAGGCCGAGCGGGTCGAGGGGCGAGTCGGGCAGTCCGCGTGCGACGGCCGTCAGCGCCGCGCCCCAGCCGAGGGCCAGCCCGGCGGAGCCCGCGCACACCGCGCCGTCCCACACCAGCCGCCAGCGCGCGCCGCCGGCCCTGCGCCGGAACCACAGCCCGGCGTCGCGCACGATCCAGGCCAGCAGCACGACGACGACCAGGGGATAGAGGCCGCTCAGGACCGTGCCCTCCAGTGCCGGGAACGCACCGAACAGCACTCCGGCGAGCGCGAGCAGCCACACCTCGTTGGCGAGCACGAACGGGGCCATCGCGCCGACGAGACGGTCCCGCGCGGCGGGGGAGCGCCCGAGAACGGGCAGCAGCACCCCGAGGCCGATATCGAAGCCCTCCAGGGCGAAGTAACCGGCCAGCAGGACGGCGAACGTCGTGAACCAGACAATCTCCATGCGGGGTCCTCAGAACGAGTGGGCGGGGGTGGGAGCGGGGTCGGCGGACTGGTCGGGCGCGCCGAGGGCGACCTCCCCGGGACCCCGCCGTACGGCGCGGATGATCAGGGTCCAGTCCACGACGGCGAGCAGCCCGAGCACGCCGACGAAGGCGGCGAAGGAGGCCGTGATCGCCGCCGGGGTCAGCCCGGGGGTGAGAGCGTCGGCGACCGAGAGCTTGCCGTACACCAGCCAGGGCTGGCGGCCCACCTCGCGGGTGAGCCAGCCGGCGATCACCAGGCCGAACGGGGCCGGGGCGATGATCATCAGCACCGGGTGCGTCCAGCGCCAGCGGGCCAGCAGATCGCGGAACAGCAGCGGCGCCAGGCACCACACGACCAGCAGGACCAGCTGGCCGAGGCCCATCATCAGGGCGATTCCCAACGCCGGAACCACGCCCTTGAACTTGTCGGGCTGGATGGAGGCCACCTTGTCGAACTGGGTGTAGCCGAACCAGACCGTGACGAACGACCCGACGACCACGGCGAGCACGCCGATGCGCAGCGAGCGCGTGAAGAACTCCCGTTCGGCGGTGCGCCGGAACAGGTGGTAGGCGCTGGCGCCCATCACGACGGACCCGCCGGCCCACACTCCCGCGCCCAGCACGTGGGGGAGGGCGGCGACGAGGCTGGGATTGGTGAACAGCGCGCCGAAGTTGCGCAGCACCAGCCGCCCGCCCTCCTCCACCGCGGCCGCCGGGTGCTGCAGGAACGAGTTGGCGACCATGATGAACAGGGCGGAGGCGTACGCCGTCAGCGTCACCAGCCAGATGCAGGCCACGTGGAGCCGGCGCGGCAGGCGGTGCCACCCGAAGATCCACAACCCCAGGAACGTGGATTCCAGGAAGAACGCGAGCAGCGTCTCCAGGGCGAGCGGCGTGCCGAACACGTCACCCGCGTAGGACGTCAGCCCGCTCCAGTTCAGGCCGAACTGGAACTCCATCACCAGGCCCGTGAAGATGCCGAGCGCGTAGTTGATCACATAGATCTGTCCCCAGAAGCGGGTCATCCGCTCGTACAGGGGGTTTCCGGTGATGGCGAGGCGGGTGTGCATGATCGCCACCAGGGGGGCCAGCCCGAGTGTCAGCACGACGAACAGGAAATGGAGATTTCCCGTCACGGCGAACTGCAGCCGGGCGAGGTCGACGACATCCATGATTCTCCCAGGGGGGAAGCGTAGGCAGCCTACATATAGACAGCCTACATATAGACTGGGGGCGTGACGAACCTGGATAGGCTGCGATCGTGAACGCCGACGCGCTCCGGGGCCACATGGACGCCCTGCTGCTCTCCGTGCTGGAGCGCGAGCCGCTGCACGGCTACGCGATCATCGAGGCGCTGCGCGAGCGCAGCGGCGGCGCGCTCGACGTGCCCACCGGGACGGTCTATCCCGCGCTGCGGCGCCTGGAGCGGGCCGGGCTGCTCGCCGGGGAGTGGGCCGCCGACGGCGGGCGCAGGCGGCGGACCTACCGGCTCACCGACCTGGGGCGCCGAGCGCTCGCGGGGGAGCGGTCGGCCTGGCGGTCGTTCACCAGCGCGATAGGAAGCGTTCTCGATCCCCTCCGCTAGGCCTCGTCTCCCCGGGCGTCTCCCCGGGCGCGGCGACCGCCGTGGTGCAGCGCAGGCAGCGGGCCGCGCTGAACAGCGCGGATCCGGCGAGCAGATAACTGAGGGCGGACACGGCCACCCCCGGCGGGTAGGTCGTGAACCCCACCGGGCCCCGGGCGGCCGCCGCGAGCGTCAGGCCCATCGCCGCGACCAGCGGCGTCTGCACCCAGACGAACAGTCCCAGCCGCCGGGTGACCAGCGCGGGGCGGCGGATCCGCCGCAGGCCGCGGCCGAGCGCGAGCAGCGTGAGCCCGCCCACGACTCCCACGCCGAGCTGCAGCAGGTCGACCGCCTTGGCCAGGAACCCGAACCAGTCCGGCTTGACCTGCTCGATCCGCGCGGCCTCGGGGAAGACGCGCCAGATCACCGCCCACAGGAACGCGGTCAGCGGCACGCTCAGGAACAGCAGCGCCGCCGTGCGCCTGCCCTGGCTCACCGCGAGCTCCCGCTGGAAACCGGGCGCGATCTCGTCCACCGTGCCGAAGTCGGCGATCGCCCGCCGCTCGGCCTCGGCCCGGGGCAGGCCCCCGGCCTCGTACGCCTCGGCGGCGTCCAGCAGGCCGTCGCGCGCCTCGGCCAGCAGGTCGCGCCGCGCGCCGTACGGCCCGCGCAGCGCACACCGCAGCGCCGCGACGTACTCGTCGATCACACCCGCCCCCGCCATGGACTCCCTCCCCGGCCAGGGCCAGCGTACGGTCCGGGCGGCCGGGGCGCATCAGGGCGATCCCTGACCCCGTCGATCCGCCGGCTGCCCTGGGCGAAGGTCCCTGGGCGCGGGGACCTGCGCCACCCCCGCGCGAGCCGTACGGCACTGCCGCCGGCCCGCCGCGCCACGATCTTCTTGAGATGTGGCAACGACCGGGAAAGAAGCGCTCGCGATTGAGCAAAACGGCGGAACGGCACCACTCCGGTCCACCGATACCCTGTCCTCAGACCGGGCCGCGTTCCAAAACATGGCCTGTTCCCCGTGGGGCGCGAGGGGCAGAGGGGCTTTGTGGGTACGAGGATGCTCGTGGACCCCTGTCTTCTGACCGTTTCGCCGCGGCAACATGCCGTTAACCCCGGTGGGCGAGACTGAGAGCGGAGAGCGAGGCGGGACGTGAACCAGCCGAAGATCGTGGTGGGAATCAACGGGTCGATGGCGTCGCAGGCCGCACTTCGGTGGGCCGCCGCCGAGGGTTCGCTGCGCGGCGCGGTGGTGGAGGCGGTGTACGCCTGGGAGTGGACGGGCGGGTTGCACGCGCACTACGCGCCGATCGCGGGCCGCACCTCCCGGGAGGAGGAACGCCGGGCCGCCCTGGACATCGCCGGGCAGGCGGTCGCCGAGCTTGGGGAGCGGCACGTCGAGCCCGTCGTCGTGGAGGGCCCCCCGGCACAGGTCCTGCTCCGCGCGACGGACGGCGCCGACCTGCTGGTGCTGGGCGCCCACGAGGCCGAGTCCGAGCCCTACCCCGTGCTCAACCCCGTCGTCTCCGCCTGTCTGCTGCGGGCCAGGTGCCCGGTCGTCGTCGTGCTGCCCGGCATGGAGCACGACCGTCGTCCCGGGATGCTCGCCGGCAGCCGCTCCTGAGCTGCTCCTGATCCGGCCCGGGGCCGGACGTCCTCCCCCTTTCGGGACTTTCCGCCCTGCCCGGCCGTACGGCTCCGGGGCAGCCTGGGGACATGGATGCTGACAGGCAGCAGGGGACCAGCCAGGAGACCGGCGAGGAGATCGGCCGGGGGATCGTCGTCGGCTACGACGGCTCCGACTACGCCATGCAGGCGCTCGACTGGGCGATGGACGAGGCCGAGTTCCGCCGGGCTCCCATCACCGTGTGCCACGCCTGGCAGTCGCCGTACGCCCAGGGCGACGAGGAGGCGCGCAAGTCGCTGCACCACGCGGCCGAGCACGTTCTGTGGCACGGCGCCGAGTGCGCGCGCCAGTGCACGAGCGGCGTCCGCGTGCGGGAGGACCTGTTCGAGGGCCCGGCCACCGAGCGGCTCGTGGAGCTGTCGGATGCGGCCGGTCTCGTCGTGGTGGGGTCCCGGGGCCTGAGCGGACCGGCCCGCCGTGTGATGGGCTCGGTCGCCGGGCACGTCGCGACGCACGCGCGCTGTCCCGTGATCGTGGTGCGCGGCGTGGGATCGCTGCCGCATCCGCGCCATCCCGGCCCGATCGTCGCGGGCGTCGGGGGCGGCGACGACCACGTCCTCGCCTTCGCCTACCGTGAGGCCGCCCTGCGCGGACTGTCGGTGATCGCGGTGCATGCCATGCGTCACCCGGCCGCCGCCTGGAGCGCGGGCATGGCGCCCATGGTGATGGCCGACGTCCCCGGGCGGGAGGCGGTCGAGCTGCTGGAAGCCGCCGTACGGCCCTGGCGGGAGCGGTACCCGCACGTGGAGACGGCGCTCCAGCCCGTCGGAGGCCCGGTGCTCGACGTGCTGGCCGACACCTCTTCCGGCGCGACGATGCTGGTCGTCGGCGCGACCCGGCAGAAGAGCGTGCTCGCGAGGCTCGGGTCGGTCACCCGGCCGCTGATCGACGCCGTCACCTGTCCGGTGGCGGTCGTCCATCCCTGACCCGCCCGCCACCACGCGCACCTCGACCCGCCCGAACCGGTGCGGCCGGGCCTGTCCGGTGGGCCGATCCGGCGCCGGCCGCACCGCGCGACTACAGCACCGTGCGACTACAGCACCGCGCGGCGGCGGCACGCGCACTGCCGTGCCGTACACAGCTCGTCAAATAAGGCCAACGTTTTCCCAAAGCCACCGCTTGGTCCTGGTGTTGCGGAGGCGTGCCCCTAAGGTCCGGGGCATGCGTGCTCTCCGCCGAGTCAGCCCCGCTGACCACCCCGGTGGTCGCGGCCTCCGCCGCCGTATCGGCGGCCGGGCCGCCGCCGTGCTCGTCGCGGCCGGCCTGCTGCCCGCCGTCGCCACGGCCGTCTCGACGCTGCCAGGCTCGGCCGAGACGGGCACCGTCGTGACGGCCGGGGACTCCTGCACGGTGCCGCCGGACCGGCGGATCGCCGAGGTGCAGGGCAGCGGGACCGCCTCCCCGCTCGTCGGGCAGACGGTCCGGGTCGAAGGCGTGGTGACCGGAGACTTCCAGCGCCCCGACCAGCTCGGCGGGTTCTACTTCCAGGACCCGGCGCCGGACGCCGACCCCGCCACCTCCGACGGCCTGTTCGCGCTCGCCCGGGAATCCGCCACGGACGTCAGGGCCGGTGACCGGGTGCTCGTCACCGGCCGGGTGGCCGAGTTCGACGGGCTGACCGAGCTCTCCCCGGTCACCGCCGTCGAGGTCTGCGGCACCGGGACCGTCAGGCCCGCCCGCGTCGTCCTGCCGAGGGCCGCGGGCACGACCTTCGAGCCGCTGGAGAACATGCTCGTGACGTTCCCCGGCCCGCTGACCCTCACCGACCACTACGACCTCGGCCGGTACGGCGAGGTGACCATCGCGGCCGGAGGCCGGCTCTTCCAGCCGACCGACCGCGAGGGCGTCGACCCGGCGCTCGACGCGCGCCGATCCCTGCTCGTCGACGACGGCTCCACCGTGCGGAACCCCGCCACCATCCCGTACGCCGGCTCCCCAGCAGTTCCCCGCCTGGGCGACACCGCCCCCGGGATCACCGGAGTCCTCAGCTACGGCTTCGACGCGTACCGCCTGGAGCCCACCCAGGAGATCCGCTTCGCCCGCACCAACCCCCGGCTGAGCGCCCCCCTGCCGGTCGGCGGCACCGTGCGGGTGGCGAGCCTGAACACGCTCAACTGGTTCACCACGCTCGGCTCCCGGGGCGCCGCCACGGCCCTCGAACAGCGGCGCCAGCTCGCCAAGATCGTCGCCACGCTGCAGGGCCTCGACGCCGACGTCGTGGGCCTGATGGAGGTCGAGAACAACGGCCTGACCGCGCTCCAGGCCCTCGTGGACGCGCTCAACGCCAAGGCCGGCGCGGGAACCTACGAGGCGCTGGTCCACCCTCATCCGGGCGGCGACGCCATCCATGTGGCGGCGATCTACAAGCCGGCCAGGGTCACCCCGGTCGGCGCCGCCCGGTCGTCCACCGACCCCGTCTTCCGCCGTCCGCCGCTCATCCAGGAGTTCCGCCGGGCCGGTGGCGGTCCGCCGTTCACTCTGGTCGTGAACCACTTCAAGTCGAAGGGCTGCGACGCGGACGCGCCCGCTCCAGACCAGGAGCACGGCCAGGGCTGCTACAACGACGAGAGAGTCCGGCAGGCAAGAGCGGTGCTCGGGCTGATCGAGAGCATGGACCTGCCCGACCCGCTGGTGATCGGCGACCTCAACGCGTACGGCGAGGAGGACCCGATCCACACGCTGGAGCAAAGCGGGCTGGTCAGCCTCACCAAGCGGTTCGTCCCGGAACCTTCGCGCTACAGCTTCCTGTTCGGCGGGCGGTCGGGCGAGCTCGACCACGCCCTCGCCGGCGGTGAACTGGCGAGCCGGGTAACCGGGGCGACGATCTGGCACGTCAACTCCGACGAGTCCCGCATCCTCGACTACACCACCGAGTTCAACCCGCCGGGGCTGTACCGGCCCGACGCGTTCCGGTCCTCCGACCACGACCCGCTGCTCGTCGGGCTGAACCTGCCCGGCGGCGGGGGCTGAGGCTCACGCGTTGGGATCGACCAGGTCCCGCTTGGTCTCCGGCGGCTCGCCCGGCTTACCGCCGACCCTGGGGTAGCGCAGGTCGAAGGCGGGCCGCTCGGAGCGGATCGGCGGGATCGACACGAAGTTGTGCCGCGGGGGCGGGCAGGAGGTGGCCCACTCCAGCGAGTTGGCGTGCCCCCACGGGTCGTTCACCGTCACCCTCTCCCCGTGCCGCCAGGTCCACCAGAGGTTGTAGATGAACGGCAGGGTGGACAGCCCGAGCAGGAACGATCCCACGCTCGACAACTGGTGCATCCAGGTGAAGCCGTCGTTGGGCGAGTAGTCGCCGTACCGTCGCGGCATGCCCTGCGCGCCCAGCAGGTGCTGGATGAGGAACGTCATGTGGAACCCGACGAACAGCATCCAGAAGTGGATCTTCCCGAGGCGTTCGTTCAGCATCCGCCCGGTGAACTTGGGCCACCAGAAGTAGAAGCCCGCGAACATCGCGAACACCACGGTGCCGAAGACCACGTAGTGGAAGTGGGCGACCACGAAGTAGGTGTCGGTCACGTGGAAGTCCAGCGGCGGCGACGCGAGGATCACCCCGGTCAGCCCGCCGAGCAGGAACGTGACGAGGAAGCCCACCGCCCACAGCATGGGTGTCTCGAACGTGATGTGGCCCCGCCACATCGTGCCCGTCCAGTTGAAGAACTTCACCCCGGTCGGCACCGCGATGAGGAATGACATCAGCGAGAAGAACGGCAGCAGCACGCGCCCGGTGGCGAACATGTGGTGGGCCCAGACGGTCACCGACAGCGCGGTGATCGCGATCGTCGCGCCGACCAGGCCGATGTACCCGAAGATCGGCTTGCGGCTGAAGACGGGGATGACCTCGGTGATGATGCCGAAGAACGGGATCGCGATGATGTAGACCTCGGGGTGGCCGAAGAACCAGAACAGGTGCTGCCAGAGCAGCGGGCCCCCCGTCTGCGGGTCGTAGATGTGCGCCCCGAGCTTGCGCTCGATCTCCAGCGCCAGCAGCGCGGCGGCGAGCACCGGGAAGGCGATCAG
The DNA here is from genome assembly GCF_016863015.1 of Microbispora amethystogenes. Lineage (GTDB taxonomy): Bacteria > Actinomycetota > Actinomycetes > Streptosporangiales > Streptosporangiaceae > Microbispora > Microbispora amethystogenes. The sequence goes on from NZ_BOOB01000049.1 coordinate 63,160, forward strand.
CACGAGGATCGAGGTGAAGAACACGTTCCAGGTGAAGATCGGCATCCGGAACATGGTCATGCCCGGTGCGCGCATGCACATGATCGTGGTGATGAAGTTGACCGAGCCGAGGATCGTCCCGAGGCCGGAGAGCGCCAGCCCCATGATCCACAGGTCTCCGCCGAGCTGCGGGGTGAAGGGCGCGGTCGACAGCGGCGTGTAGGCCGTCCACCCGAAGGTCGGCGCCCCGCCCGCCAGCGACGACCCCACCACCATCAGCCCGCCGAACAGGAACAGCCAGTAGCTCGCCATGTTCAGCCGGGGGAACGCCACGTCCGGAGCGCCGATCTGCAGCGGCATGACCGCGTTGGCGAAGCCCGCGAACAACGGGGTCGCGAACAGCAGCAGCATGACGCTGCCGTGCAGCGTGAACATCATGTTGTACTGCTGCAGGGTGACGAACTGCATTCCCGGCTCGAAGAGCTCCGCGCGGATGATCATCGCTTCCAGGCCGCCGACAAGGAAGAAGCAGAACGCGGTGACCATGTACAGGTTGCCGATGACCTTGTGGTCCGTGGTCGACAGCCACGAGGTGATGCGGGCGCCGGGGCCCCGCTGGGGCACCAGATCACTCGGCCGTACGGCGTGAGTCGTCATCCGCCTGCTCCTTCTAGAGTCAGCTCAAGGGGGTCTCCTGCCCGGTGACATGAGGCTCATCGCGAATGGAATGCTGGGATCGTCCGGCTGGTTATGCCCGCTGAAGACCGACTGAAAGGAGTCGCCCATGGCAACCGTCGAGGTGACCGAGAAGAACTTCAACGACATCGCCGACAACGGCATCGTACTGCTCGATTTCTGGGCGTCCTGGTGTGGCCCCTGCCGATCGTTCGCACCGATCTTCGAAAAGGCGTCCGAAGAGCACGCGGACATCACGTTCGGCAAGATCGACACGGAGGCGCAGCCGGGCCTGTCGGAGGGGTTCGAGATCACGGCGATCCCCACGATCATGGCGATCCGGGACGGCATCGTGGTGTTCGCGCAGCCGGGCGCGCTGCCCAAGCCGGCGCTTGAGGACCTGATCAGTCAGCTCCGCGCGCTGGACATGGACTCCATCCGTGCCCAGATCGAGGCGGAGGCCAAGAACGGCTGAGGCGCCGGGCCGCGCCGGGCCGGATCGGCCCGGCCCCCGTCACCCCGGCCACCCTTCACCTCCGGCCCCTCACCCCGGGCCGGGAGTCACGCGGGCCGGGGGAGACGGCGTCGGGGGCGAGGCGTCGCGCTCAGCTGGCTCGGTACAGCTCCGCGACGCGGAAGGCGAGGTCGAGCGACTGACCGCGGTTGAGGCGGGGGTCGCAGGCGGTCTCGTACCGCAGCGCCAGGTCCTCCTCCACGATCGCGTGCCCGCCGCCGACGCACTCGGTCACGTCGTCGCCGGTGAACTCGATGTGGATGCCGCCGGGGTGCGTGCCGAGGGCGTGGTGGACCTCGAAGAAGCCCGCGACCTCGTCGAGCACGTCGTCGAGCCGGCGGGTCTTGTGGCCGCTCGGGGCCTCGAACGTGTTGCCGTGCATGGGGTCGCACACCCAGGCCACGGTCGCGCCGCTCGCGTTGACCTTCTCGACGAGCGTCGGCAGCGCGTCGCGGACCTTCCCGGCGCCCATCCGGGTGATGAAGGTGAGCCGCCCCGGCTCGTTGTCGGGGTTGAGCTTGTCGATCAGGCTGATGGCCTCTTCGGGCGTGGTCGTCGGGCCGAGCTTCACGCCGATCGGGTTGCGGATGCGGCTGAAGAACTCCACGTGCGCCCCGTCGAGCTGCCGGGTGCGCTCGCCGATCCAGACCATGTGCGCCGACACGTCGTACGGCAGGCCCGTACGCGAGTCGATCCGGGTGAGCGCCCGGTCGTAGTCGAGGATCAGGGACTCGTGCGAGGAGTAGAACTCGACGGTGTGGAACTCCTCGGGGTCGGCCCCGCAGGCCCGCATGAACGCGAGCGCCTGGTCGATCTCCCGCGCGAGCTGCTCGTAGCGCCGCCCGGCCGGGGACTCGGCGACGAAGTCCTGGTTCCACGCGTGGACCTGGCGGAGGTCGGCGTAGCCGCCCTTGGTGAAGGCCCGCGCGAGGTTCAGCGTGACGGCCGAGGAGTGGTAGGCGCGCAGCAGCCGGTTCGGGTCGGGACGGCGGGACTCGGGGGTGAAGTCGAACCCGTTGACCATGTCGCCCCGGTAGGCGGGCAGCTCGACGCCGTCGCGGACCTCGGTGGGCTTGGAGCGCGGCTTGGCGAACTGGCCCGCCAGCCGGCCGATCTTGACGACCGGGACGCGGCCGGCGTAGGTCAGCACGATCGCCATCTGCAACAGCGTCTTGAGCTTGTTGCGCACGTTCTCGGCCGTGGCGCCCGCGAAGGTCTCGGCGCAGTCGCCGCCCTGCAGGACGAACGCCTCGCCGCGGGCGACCGCGGCCATGCTGTCCTTGAGCTGGTCGCACTCGCCCGCGAAGACCAGCGGAGGCAGGCTCGCCAGCTCCGCGACGACCTTGTCGAGCTCACCGCGGTCGGGCCAGTCGGGCTGCTGGGCCGCGGCCAGGTCACGCCAGGAGTCCAGGTTCGATGCGCTCACGGACACCAAGGTTATTGCACCGCGTCCCCTGTGGCCTCCTCCTTGTCCATCTGCTGAGATCCTTTCACTCGTGGCGGAAGACGGACGTGCTCGGGAAGCACGCCGAGGCCGACGAATCTGGGCAGCAGTGAGCGGACCACCGGCACGCGGGTGAGATCGGGAATCGTCCGTACGGAACGGGAGGCGAGGGTGGGCCGGATGAACCGGTCCTGCACCAGCCGCTGCGCGGTCTGGACGACGACCGTGGGAATCCGGCGGCGGCGCTGCACCTTCGCCAGCAGCGCCGAGGGCGCCCGGCCGCGCAGCAGGGCCGGCCCGACGATGTTGGCCGTCGCGACGGCGTCCTGCACCGCCAGGTTGATCCCGACGCCGAAGACCGGCGACATCGCGTGCGCCGCGTCGCCGATCAGCAGCAGGCCGGGGAGATGCCACCGGGAGATCCGGTTCACCTCGACCCGCAGCACGCCGGTCTCGTCGAAGGAGCGCAGATCGTCCACCCGGCCGCCGAGGAAGGGCAGCAGCAGCCGCACCCGGTCGCGCAGCTCCCCGACGCCCTGTGCCCGCAGCGCCTCGAAGCCGCCCTTGGGGATGACGTAGGCGAGCTGCCAGTGCGTCTCCCGCACGATGGCGACCATGAGCTCCCCGGCCGACGCCCGCAGGAACGGCTGCCCCGGATCGCCGTCCTCGCGCGGCAGCCGGAACCAGACGACGTCCATCGGCGCGCCGAACCGCCGGGGCGCGAGGCCGGCCGCCTGCCGCAGTACGGAGGTCCGGCCGTCGGCCGCGACCGTCAGCGTGGCCCGGATCTCGTGCTCCGCGCCGCGTTCGTCCCGGTAGCGCACCCCCCGGACGACGCCGTCGTCCCGTACGAGGTCGGTGACCGTGGCGTTCATCAGCAGGCGGAAGTTGGGGTGACGGCGCGCCTCTCCCGTGACGAGGTCGAGGAAGTCCCACTGCGGGACGAAGGCGATGTACCGGTACTTGCCGGGAAGCCTCCGCAGGTCGGCGATCGGCACCCGGCCCTCGTCGGTCTCCACGGACATGGTGTGCGCTTCGAAGTGCGGCAGCCGGTGGAACGCCTCGGCCAGCCCGATCTCGTCCAGCACCTGAAGGGTGGAGGGATGGATCGTGTCACCGCGGAAGTCGCGCAGGAAGTCCGCATGTTTCTCCAGGAGTGTGACGTCGACGCCCGCACGGGCCAGCAGCAGCCCGAGCACGGCCCCCGCGGGCCCGCCGCCCGCGATCACGCATGTCGTGTCCATAATTCATCACCCGCTGAAATTGTCGCACGAGCGGCTCGGTGACTCCATACCCGGAGGGGGAGCACATGGTGACCCGCCGCGGGCCGGGGGAGCGGGGCGAAGCGGGCCTACCGGAGCGGCCGCGGGCACGCTATTTTGTGATCAATGAATATCGGCTGTGAGGAGTCGTCGTGATTGCTCGTGTCCCCCGCGCGCCGCGCGTCGCGGCCGGAGCGATGGTCCTGGCCCTCGTGGCCTCGGTGACCGTCGGCGCCCCCGCGGCCGTCGCGGCGACCGGAGACGCCGAACCGCACACCGGCACCGGCTGCGGCTCGCAGTCGCTCGTGCTGGACGCCTGATCCGGAACGGACCACACCCCCGTGACCCTGGGTGGTCACGGGGGTGTGGCGTGCCCGTCGGACGGTGGGACGGGGCCGGGCCGGAGCCCGGTTCAGACGCGGGCGTGTGGCCCGTGCTGCCGCAGGCCGGCCCTCAGGGTGTCGAGGCAGCTCGCGAGTGATCGGGTGGACAGGTCGCGGATGCGGGCGTAGGACTCCTCCGGGTACTGCCGCGGGCCGTCCTCCACAAGCATGATCAGGTAGAGGTAGACCCGGTAGAGGGCGAGCCGGGTCCAGGCGCCCTCGCCGAGGTCCGCTCTGCCGCCCTCACTCCGGTAGCCGGTGAGCAGGGGGTCGTCCTCGCGCAGCTCGCCGAACAGGGTGGGAGTGATGAAATCGGCCAGCGGATCGCCCCAGAAGGCCCTCTCGAAGTCGATGATCGCCTGGACGCGCCGGTCGCCGTCGAGGAACACGTTGCCGGGCCACACGTCGAAGTGGACCAGAGCCGGAGTGACCACCTCGTCGAGGACGTGCGCGTTCCGGTGGACGAGCCCGGCGATCTCCACGATCGTCGCGGGAAGCCGGGTGTTGTAGTGGACGGCGTCGTCGAGCATCGCGCCCATCATGACGAGGAACGCGTCCCGCCACGTGCGCCCGGTGAGCCCGGCGTACGGGTAGCCGAAGACGCCGGTGCCCGGGATCGCGTGCAGCCGGGCGAGGTGGCGGCCCAGCTCGAACCGGATCGCGCTCTCCTCCGCCGGGCCGAGAGAGGTCGCGCTCCACGCGGCGCCGTCGAGGGCGGACAGGATGAGATAGTCGCCGCCGAGCGCCGAATCGTCGAACGAGGCGTGCAGCAGGTCGGGCATCGGCACCCCGGCGGGCTTGGCCAGGTGGTAGACCATCGCCTCGGTGCGCAGCAGGTGCCGTTCGTACGTCAGCATCCGGAGGTCCGGCGGCGGCCCCAGCTTGAGCACCACCTGGCGCCCGTCGTCGAGCCCGAGCCGCCACGCGGCGTTGGCGAAGCCGTCGGTGAGCTCCTCCGAAGAGGTCAGTGCGCGACCCAGGGCGTCACGGGCGATCTCGCCGAGCTGAGCGGGGGACAGTCGTCTCTTGGTCCTGCTGTCCAATTCAGTCTTCCTCGGTGGCGGCCGCGATGGTCCACGTGGCCTCGTGCTTGTCCCCCGGCTGCAGAACGACCAGATCGGTGCCCGAGTTGAACGCGTCGGGCGGGCAGGTCATGGGCTCCACGGCCAGCCCCCGGTGGCCGAGCCCCGTACCGGTGCAGATCTGGACCCACGGCATGACCTCCGGGTCCCAGGTCAGGTCCACCACGCCTTCCGGGCCGCGCACGCGCACCCGTCCCTCCGCCACGCCGGTGAAGGCGTGGTCGACCGCCGTCTCCCCGATGACGCGCGGCGCCCGGAAGTCGTACGGCGTGCCCGCCACGTCCACCAGGTCGGTGGGGGCGAGCAGGTCGTCGGTGAGCAGCACCCGGCCGGCCGGAAGCTCCAGCTCGTAGGCGGTCACGTCAGGCCCGGCCAGCAGCCAGGGGTGCGGCCCACAGCCGTACGGCGCGGCGCTCTCGCCGACGTTCTGCGCGGTCAGCGTGGTGGACAGGCCCTCCCCGGAGATCGAGTGCCGCACCTCCAGGGCGATCCTGTGGGGATAGCCCTCGACCGGCTCCACGATGTACGTCAGCCGCACGTGGCCGTGGTGGTCCTCCACCACGAGCAGCTCCGCGCACTCCCAGTCGCGGTCGGAGACCAGGCCGTGCAGGGCGTGACCGCGGTCGGGCTCGTTCACCGGCAGGCGGTGACGCCGCCCGTCGAAGGCGTACTCGGCCCCGACCACCCGGTTCGGCCAGGGAGCGAGCATCGTGCCGCTGTAGTAGGGGACCGGCCCGCCCTCCGGCCAGCTCGTCACCAGGTCGCGGTCTCCGTGCCGCAGCACCCGGAGCGCGCCGCCCCGCTCGCTGATCGTGGCCTGGTAGCCGCCGCCGGTGATCGTGTAGTCAGGCACGGGGGGAGTCCTTTCGCTGACGCGAGGTCAAGAAATAGGTCATCTGCCGGTGTGCAGGGACTTTATCCCAGCTCATCGCCCTTGATCCAAGCGGGGTGGGCAATAAGTGGGAGCGCTCCCACCGGAGGTAAAGCTAAGTCTTTCCGACGAACGCGTCAACTTATTCCGGGATTGTGGCGTAGATCGGTATAACGGCTTTGAATTTGCCGTTCGGCGCGTTCCGCTGCACGTGCATGGGAAATCGCCCACCTGACAACGCTGAAAGTTTCAGCCGCTCAAGGCACGCGTCGCCGCCCTCTCGCCGGGCGAGGGGCGGCGGGCGGGTGGCGTGACACCCCGAATGCGGATGCGCGGGTTCCCGCGCGGGCGCGTCAGCGCAGTTCGCCGCTCTTCACGACGTCGCGGTACCAGAGCGCGCTGTCCTTGGGAGTGCGCTTCTGGGTCGAGTAGTCCACGTACACGATGCCGAACCGCTGGCTGTAGCCCTGCGCCCACTCGAAGTTGTCGAGCAGCGACCACACGTGGTAGCCCTCGACCCGCGCACCCTCCTCCATGGCGCGGTGCATGGCGGCCAGGTGGTCGCGCAGGAACGTGATGCGCCGCTCGTCGCGGACGCGGCCGTCGGGGCCGGGCACGTCCTCCGTGGGCAGGCCGTTCTCCGTGATGATCATCGGCACGCCGGGGTAGTCGCGCTGCACCCGCATCAGGATGTCGTGGAAGCCCTCGGGGTAGACCTCCAGCCATTCGGCCTGGGTCCGCTCGTGCAGGAAGACCCGCTCGCCCTTGGCGTCCACGAAGATCGGCGTGTAGTACTGCACGCCGAGCATGTCGATGGGCTCGTTGATGACGGCGAGGTCGCCGTCCAGTATGTGGTCGGCCATCGGGCCGCGCTCGGAGATCCAGCGCAGCGTGTCCTCGGGGTAGGAGCCCTTGAAGATGGGGTCGAGGTAGAGCCGGTTCTCCAGGCCGTCCTGGTGGCGGGCCGCCTCGAGCGCCTCGGGGGTGTCGTCGGCCGGGTACGTCGGGTGGAGGTTGAGCGCCGGCCCGATCCGGCGTCCCGCGTGCCGCTCGTGCAGCACCCGCGAGGCGAGGCCGTGGGCGAGCAGCAGGTGGTGGCAGGCGACGAACGCGCGCGCGTCGTCCTTGAAGCCCGGCGCGTGCTGACCCTCCCGGTAGCCGCAGTCGACGACCGTCTTGGGCTCGTTGATCGTCAGCCAGTCACGGATCTCCAGGGCGTCGAAGCAGATCTCGGCGTACTCGGCGAAGCGCTCGGCCGTGTCCCTGTTCTCCCAGCCCCCTCGGTCCTGCAGCGCCTGCGGCAGGTCCCAGTGGAAGAGCGTGGCCATCGGCTGGATGCCGCGTTCGACGAGCCCGTCGACGAGCCTGCGGTAGAAGTCGAGGCCCTTCTGGTTGGCCTTCCCCGAGCCGGTCGGCTGGATCCGCGGCCACGCGATCGAGAAGCGGTAGCTGCCCAGGCCGAGATCGGCGATCAGGTCCAGGTCGTCGTTGTAGCGATGGTAGTGGTCGGCGGCCTGGTCACCGTTGTCGCCGTCGAGCACGTTCCCCGGGACCGCGCAGAACGTGTCCCACACCGAGGGCCCGCGGCCGTCCTCCGTGGTCGCGCCTTCGACCTGGTACGCCGCGGTCGACGCACCCCAGACGAAGTCGGTCGGAAACCGTGCGGGTGAGTTCATGGGATTCATCCATTCTCAGTGAGGAAACGCGCGGGTGATTCGAGCGCCGACCGGAGTTCGCCGAGGAACTCCGCGGCATCGCGACCGTTGACGAAACGGTGGTCGTACGCGAGGCCGATCGCGGCGGTCTTCCGTACGGCGAAGCCCGCGCCGTCGGGGACGACCTCCGGGCGGGGCGCGGTCAGCGACAGCGCGCACGTCTGGCCGGGGAAGACGATCGGGACGGCGTGCACGATGCCGTCGTGGGTGTGCAGGGTCAGCGTGATATTGCCTCCTTGGAGGTCGCTTTCCCGGAACGACCCGGTGAGGGCCGTCTTGCGGAAACCGGCCAGGTCGCCGGCGATCTCGGAGAGCGGCCGGTCGCCCACGTCGCGGACGACCGGGATGAACAGTCCCCGGCCGACGTCGACGGTCACGCCCACGTCGGCGGTGGCGGCCCGCCGCAGGCGCGGGCGCGGGCCGGGGCCGGGCTCGGCGAAGAAGACGGGGAACCGGTCGAGCAGCCCGCCCGTCGCCTTCACCACCATCTCGGGCAGGCCGACCAGGGCGCGCAGCCGCCGGGTGAGGTCGCGGGCGAGCGACAGCACCTCGGTCACGTCGACGGTCATCACCGTGAACGCCGCGGGGATCTCGCGCCGGGACCGCTCGACGACCTCGGCCGTCCGCTGCTGCGCCCGGGACAGCGTGATCCACTGCGCGTCGTCGTCCGGCTCCGCGCCGTTCAGGGCCGAGTCGGTGGCCGAGTGAACTGCCGACTGAGCCGGGGCCAGCAGGCCGTTCGCCTGGCCCGCCGTCGACGGCAGGGCGCTCCCGGAGGCGTCTCCGTTCGTGGTGGTGGCTCCGGCTGTGGAGGTGGTTTGGGGCGTGGCGGAAGAGGGACCGCCGAGCAGTTCCTCGACGTCGGCCCGCCTGATGATCTTGCGGCCGAGGGCGTACACCCGCTCCATGGCGATGCCGTGCGCCTCGATCAGCTCGCGGGCGGGCATGGTGACGACGACGCCGGAGCCGTCGCCCGCACCCGCGCCGCCGGGACCGCCCGGCCCGGAAGCGCCTGGCCCGGCCGGGAGGCCCGGACCGCTGGAAACGGAGTCGCCGGGCTCAGCCGGGAGGCCCGGCCCGCGTCCGTCGCCTCCCGTGCTATCCGTGGTCGCGGCGCCGGCCACGGTGCCGGCCGGGCCTTCCGGGGCCGTCTCGTCACCGGGCCCGAGCAGGTGGGCGATCACCTGCCCCGGCTCGCATTCGGCCCCCTCGGCGAGCAGCCGCCGCAGGACGCCGTCGTGCGGGGCGACGACCTCCTCGGTCGCCTTCGACGTCTCCAGCAGCACGACCGGATCACCGTCGCGCACCGCCTGGCCGTCCTCGGCCAGCCACTCCACCAGGACGTACGTCGTGTCGTTGTTGTTCAGCTTGGGCACGGGGAAGCCGGTCACGACAGGGCCTCCCTCACCGCGGCCCGGATGCGGACGGCCTGCACGAGCACCTCGCGTTCGAGATGGGGGGCGGCGGGGATCACACTGTCCGCCGAGTTGACCAGGGTGATCGGGCGGCGCAGGCGGCCCCACAGGCGCGGGTAGAGGGCCGTGGCCACCTCGGCCGCCCAGGTGCCGCCCTCGGTGCCGTCGTCCACCACGCAGACGTGCGGCGCGTCCTCCAGCCTGGGCAGGTGGGGCACCGGATAGAGCTGGGCCGGCACGAGCAGTTCGCAGACCAGTTCGTCCTCCAGCAGCAGCGCCCGCATGGCGTCGAGCGTCCGGTGGACGAGCCCGCCGTGGGTGACCAGCGTGCAGTCGGGCGGGCCCGCGCCGTCGACGTACACCCGCGCCACGTCGCCGGCCACCTCGAACCGGAACAGGTCGCCGGTGTCGTGCATCTGCCGGGTGTAGAGGACCTTGTCCTCGAAGAACAGGCAGGGACGGCCCAGGTCGAACATCCGGGTGAGCAGGTCGCCGGCGTCGTGGAACGGCGTCATCTCGAACAGGGACAGCCCTGGCACCCCGATGAAGTGCTTCTGCGGGTTCTGGCTGTGGGTGGGGCCGTAGCCGCGGTTGCCGCCCGTGGGGCAGCGGACCACGAGCGGCACCGGCACGGGCCTGCCGTACATCGCGGTGGACTTGGCGGCGAAGTTCGTGATCTGGTCGAACGCCAGGGCAACGAAGTCGGCGAACATGATCTCGACGATGGCCTTGTCGCCGGCCAGGGCCAGCCCGGCGCCGACCCCCGCGATGGCGCCCTCGCTCAGCGGAGTGGACCGCACCCGGGAACCGAACCGGCTGGACAGCCCCCGGGTCACCTTGAACGCGCCGCCGTACGGGTCGCAGACGTCCTCGCCGAGCAGGTGGACCGAGGGGTCGGACTCCATGAGATCGTGCAGCGCCTGGTTGATGTGCTCGGAGACTCTGGTCACGGCCGCGCCTCCGGTGACGGAGCGGAGGGGGCGGACGCGGCCTGGGCGGCGGGCCGGGCGGAGACCTCGGCGACCACCCGTTCGACGAGATCTCGCTGCTCCGCGTCGATCCGGGCGAACCGCTCGGGATCGGCCTCGGCGTACCGGTCGTACCAGTCGGACTCCCGGACCCGGCGGATCTCCTCCGGTGAGCGGGTGTCGTCGCCCTTGCTGTGCGGTCCGAGACGGTGCGTGGCGAACTCCACGACCAGCGGGGACGGCTCAGTCCGTACGGCGTCCAGCAGCGGGGCGAGGCCCGCCCTGATCTCTTCGACGTCGGCGGACGCGACGTGGTGGTGGCGGACGCCGAAGGCCGCCGCCCGGGCGGCGATCGTGCCGGCCATCTGGACGGACGTGGGGGTCGACTGGGCGATGCCGTTGTGCTCGACCACGACCAGCAGCGGCACCCGCCACAGTGACGCCATGTTGAGCGCCTCGTAGACGGCGCCCTCACCCCAGGTGCCGTCCCCGATGTACGCGCAGGCCAGCGCGCCCGTGCCGGCCAGTTTCAGGGCCACCCCGGTCGCCACCGGAAGGCTCTCGCCCTGCACGCCCGTGGACAGGAAGCGCTGGTGGTAGATGTGCTGGCTGCCGCCGACGCCTCCGCACAGGGCGCCCTCCCGTCCCATGATCTCGGCGAGCAGGCCGTGCGGGTCCGGATGGCGGGCGAGGAAGTGGCCGTGCCCGCGGTGGTTGCTGAACACGAAGTCGTCGTCCCGGAGCAGCGCCGACAGGGCGACCGGGACGTACTCCTGCCCGAGGCAGGTGTGGGTGGTGCCGCTCAGCACACCCCGCTCGAACAGGCGCAGCAGGGCTCGCTCGAAGTGCCGGATGAGAAGCAGCGAGCGGAGATCCCGGTCGGCCACGGCGGGCCGTGGGCTCCGAGGGGGCGCGGCGGCGGTGACGGTCAAAGGTGGTCCGCTCCTGGTGCGTCACTGACGGGAGGGGCGCGCTCGGCACCGGGTTCCCGGCGTCAGGGACTGAAGCACCCATTCTGGGAGCGCTCCCACGGAGCGTAGGTGGGGCAGGGGGTGCTGTCAATCCTCGGCGTTGAGGGTGATTTGGCTGGTTGTAGCCCATATTGTCCGTGATCTGCGGCAATATCCTCACATTCCCCCTCCTGGGTCTAATAACGGACAGAAACTTCCATGACTCTTGACGAACGAAAGGTCCCGTCCATAGCCTCCGTTGCCGTGGGAGCGTTCCCACTTATGCGTCTTGTTTGAAGGGGGTTTACCGGCGCGAACAGCGGCGAATTCCGCGCCGCGCGCGCCGGCATCAGGCGGGAGGCCCGCCGGCGGTGATTCGGTCGCCGCCGGATCGTCGGCCGCCCGCGTATCCGCACCGGCCCGCCGGCGTGCCGGGGTGCGAAGCGCACAGAGGAATCACCATGTTCATTACGCAGGTCTCACCCGAGGTGCCGGCGACGTGACCCGAACCGGTCTCTCACCTGCCAAGCAGGCTCTGCTGGCGCAGCGGCTCAAGGCCGGGAAAGCCGCGAGGGTCACCGTGCCGCCGCGGCCGGCCGGCACGCACCCGCCGCTCTCGCACGCCCAGGAGCGCCTGTGGTTCCTGGAGCAGTACGCGCCGGGCACCACCGCGTACACCGTCGCCTTCGCCGTACGGCTGGAGGGCGGCGAGATAGACGAGGCGGCCCTGGAGCGCGCCCTCGCCGAGGTCGCGCGGCGCCACGAGAGCCTGCGCACCCGGTTCGTCACCACCGACGACGGTACGCCGGAGATCGTGCTGGACGACGATCCGCGGGTCGGGTTCCGGGTGTCCGGCGACGCCGCCGCCGCGCACGAGATCGTGCAGGAGGAGCTGGAGCGGCCGTTCGACCTCGCGAACGGCCCGCTGGTGCGGGTGCTCCTGGTCCGGCTCGCCGCCCGGGAGCACGTGCTGCTCCTGACCATGCACCACGCCGTGACCGACGGCTGGTCCTGCGACATCGTGATGGAGGAACTGCTCGCCCTGCACGAGGCGTACCGGACCGGGACCGAGGCCGATCTCGCCGCCCCGCCGGTGCAGTACGGCGACTACGCCGTGTGGGAACGCGGGCGGACCCACGACGACGACATCCGTTACTGGCGGGAGCGGCTGGCCGGGCTGCCGCCGCTGGAGCTGCCGACCGACCTGCCGCGCCCGCCGGAGCAGGGCGCCGCGGGCGCCGCCCACCGCTTCGTGCTCGACCGCGCGCTCGCGGACGCGCTGACCGAGCTGGGCCGGGCGAACGGCGCGACGCTGTACATGACGCTGCTCGCCGCGTTCGAGGTGCTGCTCGCGCGGTATTCCGGCCAGGACGACTTCGCGGTGGGATCCCCGGTGTCCGGGCGCGAACTCCCGGAGCTGGAGCGGGTGGTCGGCCTCTTCATCAACTCGCTGCCGATGCGGGCCGACCTGTCCGGCGACCCGGCCTTCACCGAGCTGCTCGGCCGGGTGCGCGAGACGGCGCTCGACGCCTACGCCCACCAGGAGCTGCCCTTCGACCGGCTCGTCGGCGAGCTCGGGGTCGAGCGCGACGTGAGCAGGTCACCGGTGTTCCAGGTGATGTTCGCGCTGCAGAACTACCGGTCGGCCCCGCTGCGCGGGCAGGGGCTGACCCTGTCGGCGTACCCGTTCGAGGTGACCGCGAGCCGGTTCGACCTCGGGCTGTACCTGATGGATCTGGGCGACGGCCTGCACGGCAACCTCACCTACCGCACCGAGCTGTTCCGCCCCGCCACCGTCGCACGCCTGGCGGAGTGCTTCGAGAACCTGCTGCGGTCGATCGTCGCCGCCCCGGACACCCGGGTATCGGACCTGGAGCTGCTCCCGGAGGCGGAACGGCGCCGCGTGCTCGGCTTCGCCGGCGCGCCGGCGGACCTGCCCGCCGTCGGCGCATCTGGCGCATCCCCGGCCTCGCCCGAGCCGGCCCCGGCGCGTCAGCCCGAGCCGACTACCGCGCGGCTACACGAGTGGGATGCCGTGCGCCTGCACGAGGTGATCGCGGCGCAGGCGGCCCGCACTCCGTCCGCGACCGCCGTCGTGTGCGGCGGCGACGCTCTCACGTACGCCGAGCTGGACGCGGCGGCCGACCGGCTCGCCGGACGGCTGCGCGCGCTCGGCGCGCGACGCGACGACCGGGTGGCGATCTGCCTGGAGCAGTCCACCGGGCTCGCGGTCGCGGTGCTCGGCGTGCTGAAGTCCGGCGCGGCCTACCTGCCGCTCGACCCGGAACACCCGGCGAGCCGGCTCGGCTACGTGCTGGCCGACGCCGGGGCCAGGCTCGTCATCACCAGTGCCGACCTGCTGGATCGTCTCCCGGACGACGTCACCCCGGTGTACCTCGACGACGACCACGCGCCGGAGCCCCCCGCCGCCGACGACGAGGAGACCGGGACGCCGGGCGACCTCGCGTACGTGATCTACACCTCCGGCACCACCGGGCGGCCCAAGGGCGTCGCCGTGCAGCACCACGAGGTGCTGGTCTACCTCGCCGGGGTGCGCGAGAGGCTGGGCGTGGAGCCCGCCTCGTCCTTCGCCCTGCTCCAGTCCCTCGCGTTCGACTTCGGCGTCACGGTCTTCTACCTCTGCCTGATGACCGGCGGCACGTTGCACCTGGTGCCCTCGCGCACCGCGGGCCCGGAGCTGGCGGAGATCTTCCGCCGGACCGGGATCGACTACCTCAAGATCACGCCGTCGCACCTCGCCACCTTGCTCGCGTCCGCGAGCGATGCCACCGAGCCCGCGTCCGGCCGGCTCGCCGACGGCGGATCGGCCGACCTGCTGCCCAGGAAGCTGCTGCTGCTGGGCGGCGAGGCGGCTCCGCGCGGCTGGGCCGCCGAGCTGGAGGCGACGGGCCGCTGCCGGGTCGTCAACCACTACGGGCCCACCGAGGCCACCGTCGGCGTCACCACCTACGACGTCGCCCGGCTCCCGGCTCCCGACGGCCCGGCCGAGGCGAGCGTGAGCCTGCCGATCGGCTCGCCGCTGCCCGGGGCGCGGGCGTACGTGCTGGACGAGCGGCTGCGGCCGGTCCCCGCCGGGGTGCCGGGCGAGGTCTACCTCGGCGGCGACAGGCTGGCGCGCGGCTACCTGAACCGTCCGGGCCTCACCGCCGACCGGTTCGTCCCCGACCCGTACGGCCCGCCCGGCGCGCGCATGTACCGCACCGGGGACCTCGGCCGGTGGACCGACTCCGGCGACCTGGAGTTCCTGGGCCGCCGCGACCTGCAGGTGAAGATCCGCGGCTACCGCGTCGAGCTCGGCGAGATCGAGTCGGTGCTGACCGACCACCCGGACGTCGCTCAGGCCGTCGTCGAGCCGCGCGGGGAACAGCTCGTCGCCTACCTCGTCCCCGCCGCGGGAAGCACGACCGGACCCGACGCCGGGAGCACGCCGGACGGGCCCGCGGAACGGCCCGGCGCCGCGGCCGTGCGCGCCTGGCTGGCCGACCGGCTGCCCGCCTACATGATCCCCTCCCGCTACGCCTGGCTGGACGAGCTGCCGCTCAAGTCGCACGGCAAGGTGGACCGGTCGCGCCTGCCCGAGCCGGAGGCCGACGTCCCGGCGGCCGAGTACGTCGCCCCGGAGCCCGGCCCCGAGGAGGACGTGGCGGGCGTCTGGGCGGAGGTGCTGGAGGTCGAGCGGGTGGGCGCCCACGACGACTTCTTCGCGCTGGGCGGCCACTCGCTGCTCGCGATGCGGGTCATCGCCCGGCTGCGCCGGGCGTACCCGGACCGGCCGGTCACCGTGCTCGACGTGTTCAAGCACCGCACCGTGCGCGAGCTGGCGCGGCTGCTCACCGCCGAGGGGGACGTGCCGCGCTCCCTGCTGCACCGGCTCACCCCCGCCCGGACCGTCACCACCACCCTGGTCTGCGTGCCGTACGGCGGGGGCAGCGCGGTCGTCTACCAGCCGCTCGCCGACGCGCTGCCCGCCGACTGGGCGCTCTACTCGGTCGCCGTGCCGGGCCACGAACTGGGCGAGGAGTCCCGGCCGTTCGAGGAGGTCGTCCTCGGCTGCGTGGCCGAGATCGCCGAGATCATGGACCGCAACGGCGGCTCGCTCGTGCTGTACGGCCACTGCGGCCTCGGCGTCATGCTGTCCGCCGAGATCACCCGGAAGCTCGAAGCCGAGGGCCACGCCGTCGACGCGCTGTATCTCGGCGGCGTGTTCCCCTTCGCCCGGCCGGGCCGCGGCCTGAACTGGCTCGGGACGTTCTTCGACCGCCTCACCAGCGACCAGCAGCGGGTGAACGCCCTCACCGCCGCCGGGCTCGACGTGGAGGACCTCGGCCGGGACCAGGTCAAGCTCATCGTGCGCAACCGCCGCGAGGGCACCCGCGCCGCCGAGCGGTACTTCACCCGCATTTTCGAGGAGGGCGGCGGCCCGGCGCTGCGCGCGCCGGTGATCGCCGTGGTCGGCGAACGCGATCCGGCGGCCGAGTTCTACCAGGAACGTTACAAGGAGTGGCACTGCCTGTCAGATGAGACGGCGTGCGTCGTGCTCGACGAGGCCGGGCACTTCTTCCTCCGATACCGGAACACCGAGCTGGCCGACATCGTCACCGGCGCCCACGCCGCCCTCGCCTCCGGGCGTACCGAGGGGATGGCACGGGACGAGAGCCGCACCTGGTGGCTGCAGGGCGTCTCGCGCCAGCCCGCCGGGCTTGCGGCAGGCGCAGGATCGAACGGCGCGGACGCCGTTCTCCAGGACGGCCCGACCGTCGCCGTGCGGAACGACACGGAAGGCGTCGGTTATGACGGCCTGACGGTCGCCGCGCGGAACGGCGCGGAAGGCCCCGGCCCCGACGGTCCGGAAGCCGCCGGTCAGGACGGCTTCGCAGGCACGACGCGGAACGGGCAGGCCGGGCATGCCGGGCAGAACGGGCGCGAGGCGCCGGCCGGTTCGGCGGAGGCACCGCCACGGGTCGGCCCGCCGCCCAGCATGCGCCGCTTCCTCGTCGTCGCGGCGGGCCAGCTCGTCTCGATCACCGGCTCCGCGCTGACCGAGTTCGCCATCCCGCTGTGGATCTATCTCACGACGGGGTCGCTGGCCAGGTTCGCGCTGTTCTCCGTGCTCGGCCTGCTGCCCGGCATGCTCGTCGCGCCCCTGGCCGGCGCCATCGTCGACCGGTTCGACCGGCGCAGGGTCATGCTCGCCGGCGACGTGGCGGCCGGCGGCACCCAGCTCGCGCTGGGAGTCCTGCTGTGGACCGGCAACCTGCAGGTCTGGCACATCTATCCGCTGCTGGTCTGCCTGTCGGTCGCGCTGACCTTCCAGCGGCTCGCGTACGGCTCCGCGATCCCGCAGCTCGTGCCGAAACGCTTCCTCGGGCACGCCAACGGCGTCGTCCAGATGGCCGCCGGCACCGCGCAGCTCATCGTGCCGCTGATCGCCGTCGGGCTGATGGCGGCGATCGGGCTGGAGGGCATCCTCGTCATCGACGTGGCGAGCTACGTCGTCGCCACCCTCACCCTCCTGCTGGTCCGCTTCCCGGCGACGATGGCGTGGAAGCGGCGGGAGAGCGTGCTCGCGGAGATGATGGGCGGCATCCGCCACTCCTGGGGCAACCGGGGCTTCCGCGCGATGCTGTTCTACTTCGCGGTGCTGAACGTCTTCCTGTCCCCGCTGTTCCTGATGATCTCGCCGCTGGTGCTGTCGTTCGCGTCGCTGGCGGAGGTCGGCCGGGTGTCGTTCGCGGGCGGTCTGGGCGCCTTCCTCGGCGGCCTCGCCATGGCCGCCTGGGGCGGGCCGCGCCGCCGGAGGCTGCACGGCGTGCTGGTGTCCACGCTCGCCCTGTCGGTGTTCTGCCTGCTGACCGGGCTGCGCCCGGACCTGTTCCCGATCGCCGCTGGCGCGTTCGGCATGTCGCTGTGCCTCACCCTGCTGAACGGCGTCTACGCCACGATCATCCAGGTCAAGGTGCCGCAGCGGTTCCACGGCCGGGTCATCGCGCTGAACACGCTGGTCGCCTGGTCCACCCTGCCCATCGGGTTCGGCCTGGTCGCGCCGTACGGCGCGCAGGTCTTCGAGCCGCTGCTCGCCCCCGGCGGGCCGCTCGCCGGGACGGTGGGCGCGGTGCTCGGCACCGGGCCCGGGCGCGGGATCGGCTTCATGTACGCCTGCTTCGCCCTGGCGATCGCCGCCGTGGCGCTGGTCGGCATGCGGATCGGGGTGCTGCGCCGGTTCGACGACGAGGTGCCCGACGCCCTGCCGGACGACGTCGTCGGCTACCAGGCCCTCACCCAGCGGATCGCGTCGGTCCGGGCGGCCGACGGGACGGACGGTGCGGGAGACGGCCCGCCCGCCCCGGGACAGGTGCTCGGCGCGGTCGCCCCAGTCGGGCCGGCCCCTGAGCCGGCGCGCGAGCCCGCCTCCGTACCCGCCTCCACGTCCGGCCGGGCACCCGAGAAGGAGCAGGTATGACGCGCACGACGAGGACGCGGCGGATGCCCGCGCTCACCGTGCCGGAGTTGCTGCGGCTGCGCGCCCAGCAGGAACCGGACGGCGTCGCGATGATCGTCGAGGGGCAGGGGACGCTCACCTTCGCGGAGTGGGAGCGCAGGTCGGCGGCGCTCGCCGCCGGGCTGGCGGAGAAGGGCGTCGCCCCGGGCGACAGGGTGGCGCTGCACTTCGGCAGCCGTGACTGGATCGACTTCGCCGTGGCGTTCTGCGGGGTGCTCGAAGCGGGCGCGGTGGCCGTGCCGATGTCTGACCGGCTGGCGCCGGCCGAGATCCGCTACATGGTCGGGCACTGCTCGGCGGCGGCGGTGCTGCTCGGCCGGGACCTCGCTCTCCCGCCGGCCCGTACGGACGAGTCGCAAGCTCCGGCGGCGCCGGAGCCGTGGACCGCGACCCCGGCGGAGCTCGAATCCGTCGCCGCGCCCGGCTCGCGCCCGGCCGCGCCGCCGGTGCGGCCCGGCGACCTGGCGCAGATCCTCTACACCTCGGGCACGACCGGGCGGCCCAAGGGAGTCGGCGCGAGCCACGCCAACCTGGCCTACGGGTGCGTGACACAGCCCCGGCACCGCAGGTTCGCCCACTCGCGGCACCTGCTGCACGCCTTTCCGATCGGCACCAACGCCGGCCAGACGATGCTGATCAACGCGCTGGACGCCCGGCCCACCGTGCTGACCCCCGCGCGGTTCACCCCCGGCAGGTTCGCCCGGCTCATCGAGACCTACCGCCCCGGCACCGTGTTCCTGGTGCCCTCCATGGCGGTCGAACTCCTCGACGCGGGGCTGCACGAGCGGCACGACATGTCCGGCGTGGTGCTGCTGGGCTCGGCGGCGGCGGCGCTGCCCCCCGCCCTGGCGGAGCGGCTGGCGGCGGCGTTCCCAAACGCGACGGTGACGAACTACTACACGTCCACCGAGGCCGCCCCCGCCCAGACCATCATGATCTACGACCGGGCCCGCCCGGCCGCGCTGGGGCGGCCCGCGTTCGACGGGTCGCTGCGCATCGCCGACGAGGAGGGCAACCCGCTCCCGCCCGGGGAGACCGGCGAGGTGTGGATGCGGTCGCCCGCCGCCAGCAGGTCCTACTACGGCGACGAGGAGGCCAGCGCCCGCGCGTTCCGCGACGGCTGGGTGCGGATGGGCGACGTCGGATACGTGGACGCCGACGGCTACCTCTACCTCGTCGACCGGGAGAGCGACGTGGTCAAGACCGGCGCGTACAAGGTGTCCACGCTGCAGGTCGAGGCGGCGCTGTACGAGCACCCGGAGATCGCCGAGGCGGCCGTCTTCGGCCTCCCGCACCCGGTGCTCGGCTCCGTGCTGGGCGCCGCGGTCGTGGCCAGATCGGGCCCCGCGTCGGTCGCCGGGCCGGGCTCGGTGTCGGTTTCGGGGCGGGTTCCGGGGCCGGGGCAGGGGTTGTCGGCGAGCGAGGTACGCGCCTTCCTGATGGACCGGCTGGCCTGGCACGAGCTGCCCGAACGCATCCTCGTGGTCGACGACCTGCCCAGGAACCAGTCAGGAAAGGTCATCAAGAAGGAACTGCTCACGTTGCTGGGCGACTCCATGATCAGCAAAGAAGGCGAGTGAGATGTCACCGACGCTCACGGGCGAGGGGGAGCAGGCGTCCCTCGCGCAGCACGGCATGTGGGTAACGGAGCGGATGGGCTGCGGCGGTCAGGTGTACCACATGCCGCTCGCCATCCACTTCGACGGCCCTCTCGACGCGGACCGGCTGCTGGCCGCCTGCCACGACGTGGTCCGCGCGCATCCCCAGCTGGCCACGGCCCTGGCGGAGCGGGACGCCGTGCTGCGCCCCGCCCTGGCCGCCGTGCCGCCGCCGATCGGGTTCGAGGACGCCACCGGGCGTGAGGCGGGCGAGCTGGTCGACCGTGAGGCGTCCCTCGACCTGGACCTGGGGACCGGCCCGACGGCCCGGTTCAGGCTCTTCCGGCTCGCGCCGGAGCGGCACCTCCTGGTCGTCGTCGCCCACCACGCGGTCTTCGACGGCATGTCGAAGGATCTCCTGGTGCGCGGCCTGGCCGACGCCTACGCCGGGCTGCCGCTGCCGGTCCTTCCCCTGACGTACGGCGAGGCCGTCGATCGGGAGAACACCCGGGTGGCCGAGCTGCTCGACGAGGCCGCCGCGTTCTGGCGGGACCGCTGGCAGGACCGGCAGGACCTGCGGCTTCCCGGGCTGACGGGGGTCTCGACGCGGGCCGCCGCGGGCGAGGCCGTCGACTTCGCCCTTCCCGCCGGGCTCGCCGTCGCCGCCGACAAGATGGGCGTCACCCGGTTCGAGCTGGTGCTCACCGCCGTCCACACCCTGCTCGCCGCGTACGGCAACGAGGACGCGGCGGTGTCGGTGGACCTGTCGACCAGGACCGAGGAGACGCGGGGCCACATCGGCCTCTTCGTGAACGAGCTGCCGGTGCGGGCCGGAGCCCCGAGCGGGACGTTCGCCGACTTCGCCCGGTCGGTGCGTGGCGAGCTGCGGGCCGTCTACCGGTTCC
Source organism: Microbispora amethystogenes (assembly GCF_016863015.1). Lineage (GTDB taxonomy): Bacteria > Actinomycetota > Actinomycetes > Streptosporangiales > Streptosporangiaceae > Microbispora > Microbispora amethystogenes. The sequence goes on from NZ_BOOB01000049.1 coordinate 83,441, forward strand.
GGCAGGTGCCGCTCGCCCGCGCGGTCGGCGGCGTGAGCCCGCGCACCGCGCTGACGCCGGTCTCGGTCAGCTACCGCGGGCGCGACGGGAGCGCGCCGGAGTTTCCCGGGGTGGCGGCGACGGTCGACTGGATGTCGTTCAACCACCAGGTGCGCGGCACGCTGCACCTGCAGGTGGTCGACGCGCCCGACGGCATCACGGGCCGCCTGCAGTTCAACCTGGCGATCCTGAGCCGCTCCGGCTGCGAGTCCCTCGTCGGGCACCTGCTCGCCCTCCTGGAGGCGGTGGCCACCGCCCCCGACACCGACCTCTCCCACCTGCCGCTGCCGGCTCCGGTCGAGTCCTCGTCCGTACCGACGGAGGCGGGGCGGAGCGGAACGGACCCGGCCGCGGCGCCACGCACCGGTGAGGCGGACGCCACGCCCTACCTGACGGAGGTCGCGGAGATCTGGAGCGAGGTGTTCAAACGGCCCGACATCGGGCCGGACGAGGACCTGTTCGACCTCGGCGGGCACTCGCTGACGATCGTCGAGATCATCGCGAAGGTGCGCGAGCGGATGGACGTGGAGCTGTCCTTCGACCTGTTCTTCGACGAGCCGACGATCGCGGGGGTCGCCGCGGAGGTCGCCCTCCTCCGGGAGGAGGCATGCTGAGGGAACGCCTCGCAGAGCTGGTGTCCAAGGCGAGCGGCGGCGACCTGGCCGCCGCCGACGTGCTGGCGGCCGACTGCAGCCTGCCCGCGCTCGGCCTCAACTCGCTCGCCTACCTCCGGCTGATCGACATGGTGGAGACCGAGTTCGGCTGCGACGTCGACCTGGACGGCGGCTACCTCGACACACTCGACGGCCTGGCCGGGCACGTCGCCGCGCACACCGGCGCCGGCGGCGACCGCGGCGGGCACGACGACGAGCACTCCGGCGGGCAGCGGAGGTGACCGGCAGCCCGCCCGCGCCGCAGGCGCCCGGCCTCACCGCGCTGCCGCCCCGCACCGTGGAGTTCCGCGGCGCGCGGGGCGGGCAGGCCGCGCTGACCTGGGGGCAGCAGGGCATCTGGCGCTCCACCCAGTGGCTGGACGACGGCGATCCCTACTTCAACCTGGCCTGGACCCTGCCGGTGACCGGCGCCGCCGACCTCGACGCCGTGCTGCGCGCCGTCGGACGCCTCCTTGAGCGGCACGAGACGCTGCGCACGGCGTACGTCCGGGAGGACGCACGCCCCGGGACCGGCACTCGGGCGGGCGCGGGGACCCGCGTGGAGGCGGTCACCGAGGGCACAGAGGCGAGCACTGAGGCGAGCACTGAGGCGAGCACTGAGGCGAGCACTGGGGCGGGTGCCGGAGAGAGCACCGAGGTGGTCGCCGGGGAGAACACGGAGACGGGTGCCGGGGAGGGGACCGTCCAGCGGGTGAGGCGGGAAGGCCGGCTCACCGTGGGCGTGTACGAGGCGGCGGCGAAGCCGATGACCGCGGCCAAGGCGCTGGCCGCCGAACTGGCCGCGACCGGATTCGACTACGCGGCCGAGTTGCCGGTCCGGTGCGCGGTGGTCTGCCTGAGGGGCCGGCCGCGCGCGCTGGCCCTCGCGCTGTCCCACCTCGCGCTCGACGGCTGGTCGCTGAACATGGTGGCCGCGGAGTGGCCGCGGCTCGTCGCCGGGGAGGACCTGCCCGCCCCCGAGTGGCAGCCGCTCGACCAGGCCGCCTTCGAGCGGTCGGACCCGCCGCCCGGCGCGCAGGCGCTGCGCCACTGGCGGAGCGGTCTGGCGTCCGCGCCACGCTCGATGTTCGACTTTCCCGAGCGGGAGCCGGAGGAGCCGCGCTTCGTCCGCTACGGGATGGACTCCCCGGCCGCGGCCGTCGCCGCCGAGGCGCTGGCCGCCCGGCACGGAGTGACGACCTCCAGCGTGCTCACGGTCGCGAGCGCCGCCCTGCTGGCCGCCGTCACCGGGCACTCCACCGCCGCGCTGCAGCTCATCGTGTCGAACCGGCACCACCTCCGTACGGGGGCGATGGCCGGGCCGGCTGCGCAGGACGGCCTCTGCGTCATCGACCTCGGCGCCGGTGATCAGAGGCTCGGTGATCAGAGGCTCGGCGATCAGGGGACCGGTGATCAGGGGGCCTTCACCTTCGCCGAGGCGCTGGGGCCGGGACACCGCAGGACCCTGGCGACCTACCGGAACGGGCACTACGACCCCTCGCTCGTGCTCGCCGCCCGGGACGCGGAGGCGTGGCACCGCGGCGCCGACATCGACCTGGACGCGTTCTTCAACGACGTCCGGCAGGGCGGCCGCTGGTCGGGCCTCCCGGACGTCGACCCCGGTGACGCCGGGGCGCTGGCCGCCCTGCGGGGCCGGACCAGGACGTTCTTCGTCGGCGCCTACTCGAAGGTCAAGGCGAAGATCTTCTTCGCGACCGGTCCGGCGCCCTCCACCTGCGAGTTCTTCGTGCTGGTGGACACGGCGTTCCTGCCCGGGCGGGTCGCCGAGCGGATGCTCGGCGGCCTGGAGGAGCTGCTGGTCCGGGCGGTCTCGGCCGACGTGCCGCTGGACCGGATCGCCGAGATCGCCGGCCTCGACCCGGTGCGGCGGCCGGCCGGATGGACGCGGGTCGGCCCCGACTGGGTGAGCCTGCCGGAGACCGAGGCGCTGCTGCGCCGGGTCTGCGGGGGTCCGGCCGCGGTCGTGCTGGAGCCCGGCGACGACGGGGCGGACCGGCTGACCGGCTATCTGGTGGCGCGTCCCGGGCTGGACACGCCCGACTCCGTCCACGCCGCCGTGATGCGGGCCGCGGCCGGTCGCACCGACGTGCTCGCCCCCCGGCACTACGTGCTGTGCCCGGCGCCGCCGGCCGGCCCCTCCGGCTGGCCGGACTGCCCCCGTCTGATCGAGGGCGGCGGCCGGGTCCCCTCTTCCGTAATGACTGCCTTGGGAAGGTGAAATGACCGAATCCTCGATGCTCGTGGTCGTCAACGACGAGGAGCAGTATTCGGTGTGGTGGAGCGACCGCGAGCCGCCCGCCGGGTGGCGGCCCACCGGCTTCACCGGCAGCCGGCAGGAATGCCTGGACCACATCGAGACGGTGTGGACCGACATGCGCCCGCTGAGCGTACGCGGCGGATGACCGGGCCGATGACTGGGCCGACGACCGGGCGGGCGAGCGGCGCGGAGCGCCGTGCGGCGCTGATCGAGAAGCTGGCCGGGCTGCCCCCCGAGCGCCGGGCGGCGCTGCTGCGCTCCCTCGGGGGCGCGGCGGCGGACCCCGGCGGGCAGGAGTGGCCGCTGTCGCCGGGGCAGGAGCGCCTGTGGTTCCTCAGCCGCTTCGACCCCGCCGACACCAGCTACAACACGCCCTGGTCCGTACGGCTGCGCGGGCCGCTCGACAGGGCCGCGCTGGCCGCGGCGTTCACCCGGGTCACCGAGCGGCACGAGGTGCTGCGGACCCGCTTCCGGCTGCGCGGGGACGCCCCCGTGCAGGTGGTGCTGCCGCCCGCGCCGACGCCGGTGGAGGACCTCGTGACCTCCGGGGAGGCGGGCCGCGACGGAGCTGGTCTGGACGGGGCTGGTCCGGACGGGGCTGGTCCGGACGGGGCGGGCGCCGACGAGGCGTTGCGGGAGTTCGCCGAGCGCCCGTTCGACCTGGAGAACGAACCTCCCCTGCGGGTCGGCGTGGCCCGGCTGGGTGAGGACGAGGTGGTGCTGTGCATCGTCCTGCACCACATCGTGGTGGACGGCTGGTCGCTCGACGTGCTCATGCGCGAGCTTGCCGAGTGTTACGCGGCGACGCGCGAGGGACGTGAGCCCATCCTGGCGGAGCTGCCCATGCAGTACGCCTCCTTCGCCGTGCAGGAGAGACAGCGGGACCACACGGCGGGCGTGGAGCACTGGGCGGGCCGGCTGGCCGGCGCCCCCTCACTCGACCTGCCGCTCGACCATCCCCGGCCGTCCCGGTGGTCGGGGCGCGGCGGGCGCGAGGAGCTGCTGCTGCCGCCGGAGGAGGTCACGCCGCTGGAGCGGGTGGCCAGGAAACGGCGCTGCACGTCCTTCATGGCCCTGGTCGCCGCCTACGAGGCGACATTGGCCCTGGCGTCCGGCCAGACCGACTTCTGCGTCGGCGTCCCGGTGTCCCGCCGGACCCGCAGCGAGCTCGCCCCGCTGATCGGCTACTTCGGCAACACGCTGGTGCTGCGGGCCGACCTGTCCGGCGACCCGGCGTTTCACGAGCTGCTGGACCGCGTGCGGGAGGCGACCCTGGCCGGGATGCGGCACGCGGACGTGCCGTTCGAGCACATCCTGGCCGCGCTGCGCGTCCCGCGCGACGTCGGCCGGCCGCCGCTGTGCCAGGCCATGTTCAACCTGCACAGCGACCTGCCCAAGGACGATCTGCTGGGGACCCGGTTCGCCGACCTCGACGCCGAGGTCCACACGATCCCGCCCAGCCACACCAAGTCCGAGGTCTCGCTCGACCTGTGGCGCGGACCGGAGGGGCTGGGCGGCGTCTTCGACTACAGCGCCGACCTGTTCACGCCCGCGACCGCGCGCCGCCTCGTCCGCGGTTTCGCCGAGGTCGTACGGCGGGCCGGGGCCGACCCGGAGACCCGTCTGTCCGCGCTGAGCGGCGCGTTCTCTGATTGAAAGGTGCATGACAGTGAGTGACGCGGTGAGCGGCGGGCCGGCGGCCTCGGGTGCCGGGCGGCCGGGAACGGACGCCGCGACGGCGCTCGCGCTGATCCGCCGGTGGCGTGACGAGAGCCCCGACGCGGTCGCCGTGAGCGGCGACGGCGGCGTGCTGACATACCGGGAGCTGCTCGACCGGGCCGACCGGCTGGCGGCGCTGCTGCGCGCCCACGGCGTCGGGCCGGAGGTGCCGGTGGGCCTGTGCCTGGAGCGGTGCCCCGGCATGGTCGTCGCGCTGCTCGCCGTGTGGCGGGCCGGCGGCGCGTACGTGCCGCTCGACCCGGCGTTCCCCGAGGACCGGCTCCGCCACATGCGGGAGGACGCCGGCATCCGGCTCGTGCTTGCCGGGAAGGGCGTCGGCTCCGCGCTGCTCGACGGAGTCCCGGACGTCGTCGAGCTGGCGTGGGACGGCGTGCCGCTCTCGGGCGAGGGGCAGGACGGCGACGGCGATGGATACGGCGACGGCGAGGGACCGGTGGGGGATCTCGCCTACCTCATGTACACCTCCGGCTCCACGGGCCGGCCCAAGGGGGTCGCGGTCCCGCACGGCGCGGTGGTCAACCTGCTGGAGTCCTTCGCCTCCCTGCTGGAGCTCACCCCGCGCGACGCCTGGCTCGCTGTCACCACGCTGTCGTTCGACATCTCCGTGCTGGAGCTGCTCCTGCCGCTGACCTGCGGCGCCCGCGTCGTGGTCGCGTCCGCGCACGAGACGACGGACGGCCGGGCCCTGCGGTCGCGCGCCGTGACCGACGCCGTCTCGATCATGCAGGCGACCCCGGCGAGCTGGCGCATCCTGATCGAGTCCGGCGGAGTCCCCGCGAACATCGCGACCCGGCTGTGCGGGGGAGAGGCGCTGCCCCGCGACCTCGCCGACGCCCTCCTCGCCGACGGCGCCCGCCTCTGGAACGTGTACGGCCCCACCGAGACGACGGTCTGGTCGACGGCCGGGCGGGTCGCCCCGTCTCCTGCTCCCGTGGACCTCGGCGAGCCCATCGGCAACACGACCGTGCACATCCTCGGGCCCGACGGGCGTCCGGTGCCGCCCGGCGAGGCCGGGGAGCTGCACATCGGCGGAGCCGGCCTGGCCAGGGGATACCGCGGAATGCCGGGCCAGACGGCGGACCGGTTCCGGCCCGACCCCTTCTCCGCGACGCCCGGGGCCCGCCTGTACGCCACGGGCGACCTGGCCGCGCTGGAGAACGGCAGGCTGCGCTATCTCGGCCGGGCCGACCAGCAGGTGAAGGTGCGCGGCTTCCGGATCGAGCTCGGCGAGATCGAGACCGTGCTGCGGGCCGCGCCGGAGGTGGCCGGCGCCGCGGTCGGCGTCCACGCCGGCCCCGACGGGCTCGCGCGCCTGGTCGCCTACGTCGTGCGCGCCACCACAGAGCACACCACGGGGGAGCACGTCGCCGAAGAGGCCGCAGGGGAAACGGCGGCCGGGGGGACCTTCCGGGGAACCGGCTCGGACATCGACGAGTCGGGCCTGTGGGCCTCCCTGCGCGACCGGCTGCGCCTCAGCGTCCCCGAATACATGGTGCCGGCGCGTCTCGTGGTGTTGGACGCCCTGCCGCTCACCCCCAACGGGAAGCTCGACCGCGCCGCGCTGCCCGCGCCCGAGTGGACCCGCGCCGGGAGCCGGCCGTACCGGCCGCCGTCCACGCCGCTGGAGGAGGACCTCGCGGCGCTGTGGGGAGAGGTGCTGGGCATCGCGGAGCCGGTCGGCGTCGACGACGACTTCTTCGAGCTGGGCGGCCACTCGCTGACCGCCACCCAGATCATCGCCAGGATCCAGGCGCGGTTCGCGATCAGTGTGCCGATCGTGGAGCTGTTCGAGAACCCCACGGTGGCCGGGCTGGCGGCGGCGATGGACCGGCTCGACGACGACGACCTCGATCTCGCCGAGATCGCCGCGCTCCGCGACGAACTCGACGGCCTCAGCGCCGAGGACCTCGCGGCGGTGCTCGACGGGATGTCGGACCGATGAGGGCGCCGCTGTCTCCGGACCAGGAGCGGCTCTGGCTCCTGCAGAAGCTGGACCCGCGCGACGCCTCCTTCGGCATGTATCTCGTCCGCCGGCTGCGCGGCCCCCTCGACCGGGACGCCCTCGAAGGGGCGGTCGCCGACGTGGTGGCCCGGCACGAGAGCCTGCGCACCCGGTTCGAGGAGGAGGACGGCGTCCCCTGGGCGGTCGCGGAGCCGGCCGGATCCCCGCCGCCGGTGGCCTGGCCGGCCGCGACGGACGAGGAGCACGCCGGGCGGCTCGTCGCCGAGCGGGTCAACGCGCCGTTCGACCTCGCGGACGGCGTCCCGCTGCGCGTGGCGGTGATCGGGATCGGGCCGCTGGACCACGTCCTGTGCGTCACGATGCACCACATCATCGGCGACGGCTGGTCGCTGGGGATCCTGCTCGACGACCTCGCGGAGTGCTACACCGCGCGGCTGCGCGGCCGCGCGCCGGAACTGGCGCCGCTGCCGGTCCACCCGTCCGACTACGCCCGCTGGCAGCGCCGCCGCGCCGATCGCGCGGTGCCGTACTGGCAGGAGCGGCTGGCCGATCCGCCGCCGCCCGACCTGCCGTTCGGCATCGGGGGCATCGGCGGCGGGGACGACGGCGGTGCGGAGGGCGGCGCGGGCCACGGGCAGGGCGGGTTCCAGATCGTCCGGGTCGGCCCGGAGGTCGCGGACCGGCTGGACCGGCTCGCCCGCGAGCACCGGACCACGCTGTTCACCGTGCTCATGGCGGCCTACCAGGTGCTCCTGCACCGCCACTCCGGCCACGACGACGTCCTCGTCGGGACGGTCGTCGCCGGGCGCGACCGGGTCGAGCTGGAGCCGCTGATCGGCTATCTCACCCAGACCGTCGTGCTGCGCGGCGACCTCGGCGGCGACCCCGCGTTCGCCGACCTGCTGCGGAGCACCGGGCGCGAGGCGCTGACGGCGATGAGCAGGACGTCGGTGCCGTTCGAGCGGATCGGGCACCCCGCCCAGGCGCTGATGCCGACCGTGTTCATCCTGCACACCCAGGACGTGGGGCCCACCCGGCCCTTCGGGGACCTGTCCGTCGGCTTCTTCCCCGACGGCTTCCGGCAGGTGAAGCTCGGCCTCTACACCGAGGCGTGGCGGGACGGCGGCGGGATCACCGTGTCGTTCGGTCACGACGGGTCCAGCGGGTCCCCGCACGAGGCGGAGGCCGTCCGGCGGCTCGCCGAGCGCTTCCTGCTCCTGCTCGCCTCGGCCGCGGCCGAGCCGCACCGCCGGATCTCCGAGCTGCGCGTCTGGACCGAGGACGACGAGGCCGACATCCACACCATGGCCGGCGACGGCGCGGACGTTCCCGGGCCGACGGTCCCCGAGATGATCGCCGAGACCGTCCGCCGCACGCCCGGCGCCGTCGCGGTGGTCTGCGGGGACACCGAGGTCACGTACGGCGAACTGGACCTGCGGGCGGCCCGGCTCGCCGCGTCGCTGCGCGCGTCCGGCGTCCGCCCCGGCGACGTCGTCGGCGTCCGCCTGCCCCGGTCGGCCGAGGCGATCGTCGCGCTGCTCGCCGTCTGGCGGGCCGGCGCGGCCTACCTGCCGTTCGAGCCGGACGAACCGGACGAGCGGATGACCTTCTCCCTGGCGGACGCCGGGGCGACGCATGTGATCACGACCCGTACGCCGCCTCCTGGGCTCACCGCCGTCGACCCGATCCCCGGCGGGGGAGAGGACGCACGGTGGCCCGGCGAGCAGGGCGAGCAGTGGCCCACCGAGCAGCGGCCCACCGGGCAGCAGGGCGAGGAGGGGCCGGGTGGGACAGGGCCGGGAGACGTCGCCTACGTGATCTCCACCTCCGGCTCCACCGGCCGCCCCAAGGGCGTCGCGGTCGAGCACCGCGCCATCGCGGCCCGGATCCGGTGGATGCGCGACGCGTACGGCCTGACGCCCGGCGACCGCGTCGTCCAGTTCGCGTCGCTGAGCTTCGACACCCACCTCGAAGAGGTGTTCCCCGCGCTGGCCGCGGGAGCGACCCTGGTGCTCCTCCCGGGCGGGGCGGCGACGCTGCCCGACCTGCTGGCCGCGCCGGGCGGGGAGCGGATCACGGTGCTCGACCTGCCCACCGCCTACTGGCACCACCTGGTCGAGGAGATCGACCAGATCGCCTGGCCGCCCGCGCTCCGCCTGGTGATCATCGGCGGCGAGCAGGCGTCCGGCGGCGCGGTGACGCGCTGGCGGCGCCGGTTCGGCGACGGCGTCCGGCTGCTGAACACCTACGGCCCGACCGAGGCCGCGGTCATCGCGACCTGGGCCGACCTCGGCGCCGGTCCTGGGGCTGGTCCCGGGTCCGGCCTGGGGTCCGGCCTCGCGGCGGACCATGGCGTGAGGCCGCACGGCAGGCCGCCGATCGGCCGGCCCGTCGGCGCGACGACGGTCCACCTGCTCGACGCCGCCGGAGCCCCGGTCCCGAAAGGCGCGATCGGCGAACTGGTCATCGGGGGAGCCGGAGTGGCCCGCGGTTACCTGCGCCGCCCCGCGCTCACGGCCGCCGCCTTCGTCCCCGACCCCGCCGGGCCGCCGGGAGCGCGGCGGTACCGCACCGGGGACCGGGCCCGCTGGAACCAGGACGGCGAGCTGGAGTTCCTGGGCCGCCTCGACGGGCAGCTCAAGGTGCGCGGCTTCCGGATCGAGCCGGGGGAGGTCGAGGCGCGGCTGCTCGACCATCCGGGCGTCGGCCAGGCCTTCGTGACGGTCCACGCCGAGGAGCTCGTGGCGTACGTGACGGGGACCGCGACGGGGGAGGAGCTCGCCGCGCACCTCGCGCGGACCCTGCCCCGGCATCTCGTCCCGACCGCCTGGGTCGGTCTCGACGCGCTGCCGCTCACCAGCCGCGGCAAGGTGGACCGCGCGGCGCTGCCCGCGCCGGTCCGGGGGCCGTCGGCCCGGCACGTCCCGCCGAGCACGGACGCGGAGCTGCTGGTGGCCGAGGTCTGGGCCGAGCTGCTCGGCGTCGCCTCCGTCGGCGCGGACGACGACTTCTTCGCCCTCGGCGGGCACTCGCTGCTCGCGACGCGGATCGCGGCCCGGCTACGCCGTACGACCGGGGTGGAGGTGCCGGTCCGGACGATCTTCGAGCGGCGCACCGTGGCCGACCTGGCGGCCGCGCTGGAGGACCTGCTGGTCGCCGAGCTGGAGGGCATGTCGGAGGAGGAGGCCGAGCGCCTGCTCTCGTCCGCCGAGGGCTGAGCCCTCTCGAAGGCAGCCCTCTCGAAGGCGTGGCCGACGACAACGAGACCGCCGCACACATCGGGGATGTGCGGCGGTCTCGTCGTTCGTGGCCGCCTCAGGCGGAGGCGCGGATCACCAGGTGCGTGTCGAGTATGACGACCGGCTGCTCCAGCGGCTCGCCGTTGATGCGGGCGATCAGGAGCTGCACCATCTGCCGGCCCATCGCCTCCGTCGGCTGGTGCACGCTGGTCAGCGGAGGATCGGTGTGCAGGGCGACCTTCGAGTCCTCGAAGCCGATCAGCGCGACGTCGTCCGGCACCACCATGCCGTTCTCCTTGAGCACGCGCAGCGCCCCGACCGCCATGGGGTCGGACGCCGTGAACACCGCGTCGAGATCGGGATGGCGGGCCAGCAGCTCACGCATGGCCGCCGAGCCGCTCTCCTCGGAGAAGTCGCCGTACGAGACGCGTTCGCTCATCCCGGTGGCGAGCAGCGCGTCGCGGTACCCGGCCAGACGGTCGACACCCACGCCCATGTCCTGGGGACCGGCGATGGTGGCGATCCGGCTCCGGCCCTTGGAGACCAGATACTTGACCGCCTGCCGCGCGCCCGCGCGGTTGTCCATGTCGACGAAGCTGTAGGGGTTCAGCCCGACGGGCCGGCCACCGAGCACTGTGGGCACGCCCAGATCCTCCAGCCGTCCCGGCAGGGGGTCGGCGCCGTGCACCGAGGTGAGCAGGACGCCGTCGACGTGCTGCCCGGTCAGGTAGTGCTCCAGACGGTCGTGCTCGGTGCGGTTCTGCGCCATCGTGAGGATCAGCTGGAGGCCGGTCTCACCCAGCGCCGAGCCGATCCCGCGGATCAGCCCGGCGAAGTACGGTTCGTCGAAGACGCGCTGCTCCGATTCCGACACCACCAGGGCGATGGTGTCGGTCCGGTTGGTCACGAGGGTACGCGCCGCCCGATTGGGCACGTAGCCGAGCTCCTGGATCGCCAGTAACACCGCGTCGCGGGCACGGTCGCTCACCTTGGGTGAGCCGTTGATGACCCGCGACACGGTGCCGCGGCCGACACCGGCACGCGCGGCGACCGCTTCCAGAGTCGGCCGACCTCCGGAACGGCGGTCCCCGTTCATCTATACTGCCCCCTTATCGCGTCTGCGCTTATTGTGCCCGACCCAGCAGGCCGCCGTGCCTGATGGTGTCGGCATACCACAACGCGCTCGATTTCAGCGTCCTCGCCTGGGTCTCGTAGTCCACGTAGACGAGGCCGAAGCGCTTACCGTATCCCCAGGCCCACTCGAAGTTGTCCATCAGGGACCAGGCGAAGTAGCCCTGGAGCGGGACGCCGGACTCGATGGCGGCGTGGCAGGTGCGCAGGTGCGCCTCGATGTAGGCGACGCGATCGGGGTCGTGCACGGTCCCGTCCTCGCCGAACACGTCGTCGTACGCCGCGCCGTTCTCGGAGATGTAGAGGGGGACGCGCGGGTACTCGTCGGCGAGGCGCCGCAGCGTCTCGTACAGTCCGCTGTCGTCGACCTCCCAGCCCATCGCGGTGACCGGGCGGCCGGCGTTGACGAACCCGACGTGCTCGCTGCCGATCCACGGCGAGCCGGAGTCGGTCGGGGCGGCCGCGGCCGACACGGCGCCGCCGGGGGCGCCCGACACGGTGAAGCGGCTGTAGTAGTTGACCAGCAGCATGTCGAGCGGAGCGCCGATCGCGGCCAGGTCGCCGTCCTGGATGAAGGACATGTCGGAGATGTGGCTCAGGTCGGCCAGCACGTCCTCCGGGTACGCGCCCTTGAGCAGGGCGTCCAGGAAGAACCGGTTCTGCAGCCCGTCGATGCGGCGGGCGGCGTCCTGGTCGGCCTCGCTGGCGGTGGCCGGCGTGACCGGGTAGAGGTTCACGCACCCGCCGATCTGCGAGTCGGCGTTCTGCGCCCGCATCGCCTGCACGGCCAGCCCGTGCGCGAGGTTGAGGTGGTGCGCGGCGCGCAGCGCGGCGGCCGGCTCACGCCTGCCCGGCGCGTGCTCGCCCGAGGCGTACCCCAGGAACGCCGAGCACCAGGGCTCGTTGACCGTGCTCCAGTTCCTGACCCGGTCGGAGAGCTCGGCGTGGACGGTCGCGGCGAAGTCGGCGAAGCGCTTCGACGTGTCCCGCGCGGGCCACCCTCCCGCGTCTTCCAGGGCCTGCGGAAGGTCCCAGTGGTAGAGCGTCAGCCACGGGTCGATGCCGTAGCTGAGCAGCTCGTCGACGAGCCTCTTGTAGAAGTCGAGGCCCTTGGCGTTGTATGCGCCCAAGCCCTCGGGCTGGATCCGCGGCCAGGAGACCGAGAACCGGTAGGCCGTCAGGCCGAGGTCGGCCATCAGCTTCACGTCGTCGCGGTACCGGTTGTAGTGGTCGATCGCGATCTCGGCGTGGTCGCCGCCGACGATCCGGCCCTCCTGACGGCAGAAACTGTCCCAGATCGAGGTGCCCCGCCCGTCCGCGGAGAGCCCACCCTCGATCTGGTATGCGGAGGTCGCGGCGCCCCAGACGAACCCTGTGGGGAACATCAGGCCGGCCGCCTCCGCCTCTGGTCGTGTGTCTTGCGTTGTCACGCCTTGACCGCACCTTCCATGAGTCCGCCGATGATCTGTCGGCCGAACAGGATGAAGACGACGATGAGCGGGAGAATCGACATGAGCGTGCCGCTGAAGATCAGCACGTAGTCCGTTCCGTACTTCGCGTTGAGCGAGTTGATCGCGACCTGGACCGTCGGGTTGTCCGGGGTCAGGACGATCAGCGGCCACATGAAGTCGTTCCAGATCAGCATGAACGTGTTGATGCCCAGCACCGCCATCCCCGGCCGTACGGCCGGCAGGACGACGTTGAACCAGATCCGCAGGGTGGACGCGCCGTCGACCCGGGCGGCCTCGACCAGTTCGTTGGGCACGGCCTGCTGGGTGTACTGCGTCATGAGGAAGACGCCGAAGCCGTTGAGCAGGTAGGGCAGGATCACCGCCTTGATCGAGCCGACCCATTCGAGGCTCACCATGAGGCGGTAGAGGGGGACGATGCCCATCTGCTGCAGCGGGACCATCATGGTCAGCAGGACCAGCAGCAGCAGGATCTTGCCGCCCCGGAAGTTCAGCCGGGCGAACGCGAAGCCGGCGAACGTCGAGATCAGCACCACCGAGACCGTCACCGTGGCGGCGATGATCAGCGAGTTGGTGAGGCCGGCCAGGTAGTGCGCGTCGGGGTTGGTGAGCACCCGGTGGACGTTCTCCCCGAGGTTGCCGCCCGGCAGGAACGGCGGCGGCATGTCGGTCGCCTCGGTGTTGGTGCGCGAGGCGATGACGATCATGTAGTAGAGCGGGAACGCCGAGATGATGATCGTGACCGCGAGGATGAGCCTCGTCATCGGCGTGGCGCTCCAGAGGCCGGAGGCCCCTCCCGGCGCCTTGGCGCGGCGCCGCCGCGTGGTGGCGGGCGCGGAGAGCGTGGTCACTTGTTGCCCCCGATCCGGCGGATGAGCAGGAAGTTGATGGCCGACCCGACGAGGATGAGCAGGAACAGCAGCCAGGCGGCCGCGGACGCGTAGCCGTAGTCGAACTCGCGGAAGCCCTGCTCGAAGATGAACATCGAGACGGTCTGGAACTGGCTGTCGCTGCCGCCGTGGACGTTGCCGTTGTAGAACGTCGTCGGCTCGGAGAACAGAGTGAGACCGCCGATGGTGGAGTTCAGCACCACGAAGATCATCGTGGGCCGGAGCATCGGGATCGTGATCTGCCAGAACTGGCGCCGCCGGGACGCGCCGTCGATCGAGGCCGCCTCGTAGAGGTCCTTGGGGATCGTCTGCATGCCGGCCAGGAAGATGATCGCGTTGTAGCCGGTCCAGCGCCAGTCGATCATCGTGGCGATGGCGATCCAGGAGGGGAGACGCTGGGCCTTCCAGTCGATGGGGTCGGCCCCGAACCAGCTGAGAATCCAGTTGACCACGCCCCAGTCGCGGCCGTACAGCTGGGTGAAGACGACCGCCACCGCGACGACCGAGGTGACGAGGGGAAGCAGGACGCCCAGCCGGACGAACAGCTGGAACTTGATTCGCTTGTTCAGCGCGTTGGCCAGCAGCAGGGCCAGCAGAATCTGGGGGACCGTCGCGATGACGAACATCGCGAGCGTGTTGACGACGGCCTTCCAGAAGTCGGCGTCGCCGAGCATGGCGGTGTAGTTGCCGAGGCCCGTCCACTCGACCGTGCCGGTGAGGTCGTAGTCGAAGAACGAGTAGTACAGGGTGAACCCGAGCGGGAAGAGCCCGAAGATCAGGAAGAGCAGGTAGTAGGGAGAGACCAGGAGGTACGGAGCGGCCTTGAGGTCCAGCCAGGTCAGGAAGGACCGGCCCGATCTCGGCCGGACGTGCCTCCGGCCGGGCGGCATCGGTGCGCGGGTGGGTCGCCCGGCGTCGACGTGCAGGCTCATAAGTTACCTTTCGGGTGAAAGCAGGCGACCGGCCCGCCGGCGGGGTGCCGCTGCGGCGGGCCGGTGCTCACCTGGCGGGCAGGATCAGCCCGCGGCCTTCACTGCGTCGTCGACAAGCTTCTTCCAGCCGTTCGCGTACGGCACCGAGCCGTCGTCGATGGCGGAGACGACCGACTCGACCGCGTTCTTGACCTGGGCGTGCTTCACGCCGAGGAAGACCGGCTGGAGCGCGGAGGCGGACTTGGCGAAGATGTCGCCGACCGGGGCGTCGTTGAAGTACTCGTTCTTCGCGCCCTGGACGGCCGGGTCCTGCTGCGCCTGCACGTTGCTCGGCATGTTGCCGGCGAAGTTGAAGACGCTGACCTCGGCGTCCTTACCGGTCAGGTAGTCGAGGACCTGCGCGGCCTCCTTGGGGTGCTTGGACTGCTTCGGCACCGCGAGCCAGGAGCCGCCCCAGTTGCCGCCGCCGCCGGGCACCGCCGCGACGTCCCACTTGCCCTTGAAGTCCGGTCCGGCGCCGCCGTCACCGCTGACCGCGCCGAGCATCCAGGACGGGCAGCCGAGGGTGGCGAACTGCGACTTCTTCATGCCGGTGTTCCACTCGGGCGTGAAGTTGCGCAGCTTGGCCGTGAGGCCCTCCTGGCTGATCTTCTGGGCGAAGTCGTACGCCGACTTGACCGCCGGGTTCTTGTCGACGATCAGGTTGTTGTCCTTGTCGAAGTAGGAGACGTTGCCGTTCTTGGCGGCCTCCTGCACCAGGACCACGTTGTAGAGCGTGTTGGTGCCGTCGACGAACTTGGTGTCCTTGATCTTGTCCTGGAACTTGTGGGCGACCTTGACGAAGTCGTCCCACGTCGGCCAGAGCTTGCTGACCTCGTCGCGGTCGGCCGGCAGGCCCGCCTTCTCGAACAGGTCACGGCGGTAGCAGAGGCTCATGCCGCCGACGTCGGTGCCGAGGCCGAACAGCTTGCCGTCGGCGGTGACGCCGTTCTCCCACTTCCAGTCCGCGAAGTCGGCCTTGCGGTTCTGCAGGCCGAACTCGCCGAGGTCGGCCCACCACTCGGGGTGCGCCTTGGCGAGGCCCATGCCGCCCTCGTCGATGCCGACGACGTCGCCGGCGCCCGCGCCGGACTGCAGCCACTGGATCATCTGCGGCCAGTAGACCTGCTCGAACTGGTCGGTCAGGTTGTCATACTTGATCGTGATGTCCTTGTGCTCGGCGTTCCACTTGTCGACGGCCTCCTTGTAACCAAAGTTCTTGCCGCCGCCGAACGTCTGGAGCGTGATGGTCACGGGACCCGCCGCCGCGGTGGAGCCGCCGCCCGCCGCGTTGTCGGCGGGCTTGTCGTCCGAGCCGCAGGCGGTGGTGACGCCGAGCGCCAGCGCCGCCACCGCGGCGACCGCGAGCAGCCTGCCGCGGCGCGAGTTGTTGAACATTCTTCCGGACCCCTCTCAGGTGGTACCCGAATCTCTTGGGAGGTTCATCCCAGGCCGGTCCCCGACGTCACGGCCCGCGATCAATGGTTGTGCTTGTATGAGCGAGCTCTGTTGGGAGCGCTCCCACGAAGGGTCCTCTATGAGCAACGCGGGCGTCAATATGCCGAAACCTAACTGTTACTCCACGGGGGGTTAGGCACTTCAAAAGGGATGTTACGGGACATACTACGCATGGGAGCGCTCCCATCACCATATGGGCAGAAATGAATACCGGATGCCCCAAAACCTGCGACCGGGGTCGCCGTTATGCCGTGCCGTCGCCGAGACCGGCGGCGTCCGTCAGCGCGCAGGTCATGCCGGCGCAGGCCCGCAGCAGCGCCAGCCGGGCCGACAGCACGGCGACGACGCCGGGCTCCGCCGTGCCCGCGATGTTGCGCAGCTCCGCCGGGTCCTCCTGCAGATCGTAGAGCTGCCTCTCTCCGGTCTCGTACTCCACGTACGCGTACCGGCCGGTGCGCAGCACGGCGTAGCTCGGCGGCGACTGCGGTGAATAGGAGGGGTGGTAGAACTCGACCAGGACGGCGTCGCGCCAGGGCACGTCAAGACCGCGCAGCAGCGGGACAAGTGATCGCCCCTCGGCGGAGAGCGGCACGGAGGCTCCGCCCAGCTCGGCGAACGTCGGCGCGAGGTCGACGGTCGAGGCGAGCCTGTCGATCACGCCCCCGGCCGGCACGCCGGGCCCGCGCACCACCATCGGCACCCGGATGTCCTCCTCGAAGGGCGTCGTCTTGCCCGGCCGCAGCCGGTGCTGCCCGAGATGGAAGCCGTTGTCGGAGGTGAAGAAGATATAGGTGTCGTCGAGCCGGCCCGCCCGGGTCAGCGCGTCGACGAGAGCGCCCACCATGTCGTCCACGCCGAGCATGGCGCGCAGCCGGTCGCGGTGGACCCGGTCGATCCTGCGCACGTCGGCGGCCGACAGCGGCGTCCGCTCCTGGAGCCAGCCGGGCTCGGCGGACAGGTCGGCCTGGTCGAACGACGCGGTCCGCGGCGCCTGCTCGTCCGCGAAGGCGTCCGCGTGGCGCGCCGCGTGGTGCGCGGGCAGGTGCGGCGCGACGGGGGCGAGGTAGAGGAAGAACGGCGCGCCTCCCGACGAGGCGAACGTAGCCGCCTTGGCGCTCAGCACGTCCTCCAGGTAGTCCTCCGGCGCGTTGCCGTGGTGCCGGATCACGCCGTTGTCGTTGAGCGCGTAGCCGTACTCCTGGTAGAGGCGGGTGACCGGCACGGCCCACTCGTCCCAGCCGGGCGGGACGTACGTGCGTGGCGCGCCCTGGGGGTAGTTGTTGAGATACTTGCCGAAGAGCGCGGTCCGGTAGCCCGCGTCGTGCATCCACGTCCCGAGCGTGGACGTCTCCAGCGGCCTGAATCTCGTGAACCCGCCGGTCGGCGCCCGGTTGCTCTCGACCTGATGGCTGTGCATGTACTGCGACCGGAGGATCGAGGAGCGGGAGGGACAGCACCAGGGATTGGTGACGAAGAACCGCGACAGGGTGGTGCCCTGGCTCACCAGCAGATTGGAGATGTTGGGGAACCGGCTGAGATCCGCCGCGTCGAGGTCGTCGGTCAGGATCAGCACGATGTTGGGCCGGTGCTCCGCCGGAGCGGGCTCGACCCGGGCGGCGCCGGTGAGTCCGAGAGCCAGCAGGAGCGCCGCGGCGAGCCCTGCCCACAGTTTCGTCGATCGTCGCGGTTGCGGCACGGCAGCAACCATATCCCTCCGCCCGCCTGGGGAAACGCACGGAGGGTGACCGTGCGGACGCGCCGCGTCCGGTTCGGGGAGCTTCGCCGCGACATGCGCCTTGGGCCCGGCCGTGCCTGTCCGCTCTCATCGCGCTCGCTCCAGCCTGCCCTGCGCCGGGCTTGCACCCTCACGCCGGGCTTGCACCCTCACGCCGGGCCTGTGCCCGCCCCGCGCCTTCCGCCCTCCGCGCGGCGGGCGGGCCACGGGGAGGGCGGAGTGACCGTCTTCTATAGGGCGCGCTTCTATAGGGCGCCGTTCTCCAGGGTCCGGGTCTGCAGGACGCGTGCCCTTATCTATAGGAAAGCCGGCGTTCCTGTCGGCGGGCCGGTTCCTATCCGAAGGTGGCGGGGTCGGGCCCGAGGCGGCGGCCGGCGTCGAGGGCGTCGATCGCGGCCATGTCGTCCGCGCTCAGCTCGAAGTCGAAGACCTCGATGTTCTCCCTGATGCGGGAGGGCGTCACCGACTTCGGGATCACCACGTTGCCGAGCTGGAGGTGCCAGCGCAGCACCACCTGCGCGGCGGTCTTGCCGTGCCTGGCGCCGATCTCGGCGAGGACCGGCAGGTCGAGCAGGCCCCGGCCCTGCCCGAGCGGGCTCCACGCCTCGGTGGCGACGTCGTGCCGCGCGTGGAACTCGCGCAGCTCCCGCTGGGCGAGCTGCGGGTGCAGCTCGATCTGGTTGAGCACGGGGACCACGCCGGTCTCGGCGAGCAGCCGCTCCAGCGTCTCCACCGTGAAGTTGGACACCCCGATCGCCCGGACCCGGCCGTCGGCGTACAGCTTCTCCAGGGCCTGCCACGTCTCGACGTACCGGTCCTGCTTCGGGGACGGCCAGTGGATCAGATAGAGGTCGACGGTCTCCAGGCCGAGCCGCCGCGTGCTGTCGTCGAAGGCGCGCAGCGCCTCGTCGTAACCCTGCTGGTCGTTCCACAGCTTCGTGGTGACGAACAGCTCCTCGCGGGGGATGCCGGAGGAGCGCAGGGCCCGGCCGACGCCCTCCTCGTTCTGGTAGAGCCTGGCCGTGTCGATGCTCCGGTATCCGCATTCGAGCGCCGTCGTCACGGCCCTCTCCGCCTCGTCGTCGGCCACCTGCCAGACGCCGAAGCCGAGCCGGGGCATGGGAACGCCGTTGTTCAAGTCGATGACTTCCATGGCCCCCATGCTGCCCGAACGCCCCGGCATGATCCCTTCGGGGTCCGTTCACCCCGAGTTCCCGCGTATGTCGCATGGGGTGGCTAGGGTGAGCGCGTCGTGAACGAATCCTCACGCGGCGTGGATGACGAGGGACGGCGCCACGCCGCCGGGCAGGGGCAGGCCGTCGCATGGGTGGAGTCCCCCCTGCAGCTTCTGTGCGTCGTCGAGGCGCACCATGCGGGGCTCCTCGGCCGCACCACCCGTGTGGTGCCGCGGGCAGGGCTGCCCGCGCTCCGGCTCACCCGGCGTGAGCTGGGGCGGCTCGGGCTGCCCGAGGGGCTGGAGTTCGCCGAGCCGTCCGAGCGGATTCCCCGGCCGAGCCGCACCTGGGCGGTGGGCGACGCCTTTTCCGGGCGGGTCCAGCTCGCCCTCGTGACGGCCGTTCCCGGGCACACGGTGCTCGTGGACGACGGGCTCGCCACGATCCGTCTCCTGGAGTTACTGGTCGCGCGGCGCCCCCTGCTGCGCGCCCGTGCGACGGCGAGCCTGGGCCGCAAGGTCCTGGGCGCGGCGGCGGGGCTCCGCCTGCGCACGCGCCGGCCGTCGGTCTTCACCGCGCTCCCCGTGCCCGCCGGCCTCGCCGAGGAGGTGGAGGGCGCGGGGGTCCGGCTGGTCCGGCACGACTTCGCCTGGCTGCGCGCCCAGCCCGCCGACCGGCCGCCGCCGGAGCGCACGGTCGTGCTCGGCACCTCGCTCGTACGCAACGGGCTCATCCACCGCGACCGCTACCTGCGCTGGCTGGAGCGGATCGAGGAGCCCGTCGCGTACTTCCCCCACCGGCGGGAGGACCCCCGCGATCTCGACCGGGTGCGCCGCATCGCCGGCCTGACCGTGTACGACGCCGGAGCCCCGGCCGAGATGACGCTGCGCGACCTGCGGCCGGGCCAGCGGGTGCTGAGCCTGCCGTCCACCGCCGTGACCTCGCTGCGCGTGCTGCTGTCGGCCCGGGGCGTGCCGGTGGAGGCCGTGGACGTGCCGGACGACTGGTGGACCTCCTCGGCCGCCCCGTCGCTCCGTTCCCATCTCCAGTTGTTCGCGCACCAGCCCCAGCAGACGAGCGGGGCGCCGCCGGACTCTCCCCGAACAAGTGAAGGAAAGGTCGCTCCTTGACCCGTCTGCTCGCCGTGGCCGACTCCGATTCGTACCTCAAGTGGGCCGCGGGCCTGCTCGACGCGCTTCCGGAGGACTGGACCACGGACCTGGTCGTCGTCCGTACCCCCATCACGCCCTCGGCGGCGCAGATCGCGGCCGCGGTGAGCGGCACCCGGGCCGGCGCCGCGGGGCGGGAACTGCCCGCGGTGCTGTCGGCGCGGCAGTTGCGGCGGACCGCCGAGCGGTTCCGGCCCGATGTCGTGCTGCTGGCCTGCACCGGGCCCGTGGTGGACGCGCTGGCGGCGGAGACGCTGGCCGGGCTGCGGCCCCGCCCTGTGCTGGTGTCGGGGCTGCCCGGCATCTCCGTGCCCGCGACGGAGAAGGCCTGGCTGTTCCGCAGCGGCTGCGATCTGTTCGTGGTGCACAGCGGCCGGGAGGTCGCCGAGTTCTCGGCCATCGGCCGTGAGCTGGGCGGGGGAGGGGCGGTGGCGCTCGCCCGGCTGCCCTACCTGGACCTCGGCGCGGGCCTCGGCACGGGGGCCGGCACAGGGACCAGCACGGGGGCCGGCGGGGGCGTCCGCGACCGGGTGGTGTTCGCCACGCAGGCGAAGGTGCCCCGCCGCCGCGAGGAGCGCGAGGACGTCCTGCTCGCCCTGGCCGCGCTCGCGCGGGCCCGGCCGGACCTCGACGTGGTGGTCAAGCTGCGGGCCCGCGACGACGAGCGGCAGACGCACAACGAACGCCACCACTACGAGCGGCTGTGGAACGCGCTGGCGGACGAGGGCCGGGTCAACCGCGACCTGGTGCGCTTCGCCGCCGGGCCGATGCACGAGCACCTGTCGCGCGCCGCCGGGTTCGTCACGGTCAGCTCGACGGCCGCGCTGGAGGCGATCGCCGGGCATGTGCCGCTGCTCGTGCTGTCGGACTTCGGAGTGAGCGCCGAGATGATCAACCTGGTGTTCGAGGGTAGCGGCTGCCTCGGCACGCTCGACGACCTGGCGAAGGCCGACTTCCGCACCCCCGACGCGGAGTGGTGCCGGGCCAACTACTTCCACGACGCCTCGGCCACCGACTGGGCGGGCCGGGTGACGGCGCTGGTCGCCGCGGCCCGCGCCGGCACGCTGGAGCCGGCCCGCTCGCTCCTCGACGGCCCCGAGCACGCCGCCGCCCGCCGCCGCGCCCGGCTGCGCCTGGAGGTGCCGCCCAAGGTCCTCCGGTACGGCTACCGCGCCAAGCGCCGCATGCGCCGCTACCTCAAGGCCCTCTAGTACTCCAGACACTTCGGGATCTTGAGGGGTCGAGGTCACATGGCGACGGCCACCGCGTGATCACTCGTGGATGGTGAAGACAACAAAATGTGCGGTGGCCGCGAGCCACAGCGTAGATCCTGATGGCTGGATGGTCGCCTTCAACGAGCTGATGACCCGGATCGGGGGCCGGTTCGGCCGCGTCGAGCCCCGCCGGGCCGCGACCGCGTACGTGCGCGGTCTGCTGGCCGACCTCGACCGTAAGAACTGCTGGACCCTGGCCGAGCATGCCGGGCTGGCCGGGCCGCAGCGGTTGCTGCGTACCGCCCGGTGGGACGCCGACGCCGTGTGCGAGGACGTGCGGCCGGTTCGAGAACTGCCAGGTCAGGGTCTTCCTGGCGGCCCTGGCCCAGCAGAGACGGGTCGAAGAACTCCGGCAGCCCTTCCTCGGCGAGCTCCCCCGTCGCCAGGTCGACGCGGTGCCCCTGCGGCTCCCAGTCGTTGTGCCGGTGTGCCACCAGAAGTCCCGGCCGTCGTGGAACCTGTGGCCGTCCGGGCCGACCCGCCGCTCGCCGGGGCCGAGGGCCTGGTGCCCCTGAACCGCCGACCGTCTGCCGTCCTGACGCTCACCCGCCCGTCCTCGGACACCTCCTCCAGCAGCCCGGCCCGCCCCTCCACGCGGAACCACCAGGTGCCGCAGGCAGGCCCGCCACCAGGGGGCGGGCCACACCCGGCGAGGAGCCCGGCAGGCACCGGCAGCCCGTTCGGCATCCATGACTCCACGGTGGCGCGGCATTCCTTTTCGTGCCCGTCCAGGTGCTCAAGCAGCGCCGCGAACTGCTCACCGACCGGGCTGGACCGCACGGCCCTGGGCCCGGACGCCGGCATCTGGCCGCCGGTCTTCCTGCAGCGCAGGGTCATCCCGTCCAGCGCCGGCTCGTGGCCGCGGACGGCGCGGACTCACGTGAGGGGAATCGTCATGGCGACGACTATGTCGGCGGGCACCGACAATCGTCCCGGTCTCGAACCCCGGAGGGTGCTTGATCACGGTTTGGTGTCGCGCGACCGAATGATCTTGACGCGGGAGCACCCATGAGACGTTATTAGAACATACGTTCCCATCCCGGCAGGAGGCTCTCGTGTCCCCATACCTGGTTCGCCGATTAGCCGCTTACTGCGGCGCCGCCGGCCTGATCACCGGCCTGCTCACCGTCACGGCCCCCGCCGCCTCGGCGGCCGGCGCCACCACCGACCTCGGGGTCACCGGCTCCTACACCGCCGACCTTGCCGTCGGCGGCGGCCGGGTGTTCGTTGCCGCCGGCGACCGCATCATCGTGGCCGGCACTGACGGAAACCTCACCGGAGACGTCCTCACCGGCCTGCCCGGCGTCCAAGAGCTGGCCGTGAACGCGGACGGCACCCGCCTGTACGCGGCTCTCGCCGGCTCGAACGAGGTCGCCGAGATCGACACCGCGAGCCTCGCCGTCACCCGCCGGATCGACCTGTCGGCCCACCCTTGCCCGTCCACCCTGGCATTGTCGGGCGAGCGGCTGTGGGTGGGGCACGGATGCGACAACGGCCCCGGCGGCCTCGTCGGCCTGGATCTCAGCGCGAGCGCCCCGGCGCCCGTGGCGGTCGAGGGCGAGTACCTGTGGCCTCCCGTGATCGCGGCCGCCGGCGACACGCTCGTGGTCGGCCAGACCGCCCTGCACCACGCCGACATACTGGTCTACGACCTCGGCGACGGCGCCCCCGCGCTGCGCGGCACGATCGACGGCGAGGAGTGGCGCCTCGACAACCTGCGCGACCTCACCCTGAGCTCCGACGGCGGCACCCTGTTCAGCGCGGCCGACACCCCCGGTCACTTCACCAGATACGACACCAGGACCCTGGCGGCGACCGGCACCTACGGCGACGGCTGGGACGGGTACCCGTCCGCCGTGGCGCTCGGCTCGGACGGCGCGTACTTCGCGGCCGGACGCCAGTGGGGCAGCACCGACCTCACCCTCTACGACGCGGCGACGGGCGCGGAGCTGTTCGCGGCCGACCAGCCGGACGCCGAACTGCTCCCGGACGGCGTCGCGTTCTCCGGCACGGACGTCTTCGCACTGCTGCGCAGCTCCACGGACCGGCTGCTGCTGTGGCGGGTGACGGGCGTCGCGCTACCGGCCACCAAGCTCACGGTGACGGCCCCCGCGGACGCGTACGCCGGCTCGCCGATCACCGTCGAGGGGCGGCTCACCCGCGCCGACGGCGAGGCGCTCGGGCTCAAGCCGCTCACGGTGATCCAGTACCTGCCCGGCTGGACGAAACTGCCGATCACCGGCGTGACGACGCGGCAGGACGGCACGTTCACCTTCCAGGACACGCCCGTCTTCGAGCTGCCGCCGTACATCGGCGAGGTGATCTACTGGGTGTTCTGGGACGGCGACGACGGCCACCGCCGCAGCAGCGCCTCCGTCACCGTGACGGTCAAGCGCGAAGCCACGCTCACCCTGACAGGGCCGCAGTCCGTCGTCGCCGGCACGGCCGTGGAGCTGAGCGGCGTCCTGACGGCGGGCGACAGGCCGCCCTCTCCGGGGTCCACGCTCACCGTGCAGCGCACCCTGTACGTCAAGGGCACCAGCGGTAAGACCGTCAAGCTCCCGCCGGTGAGGGTGAACGCCGACGGAACGTACACGTTCACCGACACGCCCGCCAACGCCGGCAGGTACAGCTACCTCGCGAGCTATGCGGGGGATGGCGGGACCGGACCGGCCCAGGCCACCCATCAGATCATCGTCAAGTGACCCGACGACCGGTGCCCGGCGCCGGGCCGGGCACCGGTCGTCGGCATCCGGTGGTGACTCACCAGGCCCCGCCGACGTGTTCCAGGAGCCATCAGGGTCCACGCTCGCGGCCACCGCACGATCTTTTGGAGTGATCACGCGGTGGCCGTCGCCATGTGACCTCGACCCCTCAAGATCCCGAAGTGTCACTGGAGTGCTAGACGACCGCGTCCGCGAGCCGGAGCGCCCGTCGCAGCGCCTCGCGGCCGGCCGGCAGCAGCGGCAGCCGTACGCCGGGGGACGGGATGCGGCCCCGCGCGTGCAGGACGGCCTTGACGACGGCGGGGTTGGGCTCGGCGAACAGGGCCGCCGACAGGGCCGCCAGGCGGTGGCCGAGCGCCCGGGCCCCGGCGGCCTCGCCCGACCGCCACAAGGTGATCAGTTCGGCGAACCGCGCGGTGCCGAGATGCGCCGAGGCGAGGATCCCGCCGTGCGCGCCGAGCGCCAGCAGGGGCGAGATGACGACGTCGTCACCACCCAGCACCGCGAAGCCCGCCGGAGGGTCCGCCAGAAGCTCGACGGTCTCCGCGTCGATCCCTCCGGCGGCGTACTTCACCCCGGCCACGCCGGGCAGCCCGGCCAGCCGCCGGATGGCGTCGGCGGACAGGTGCTGGCCCGTCCGGTACGGCACGTGGTACACGACCAGCGGCACCGGACTCGCCGCGGTGAGCGCGGCGAAGTGCGCGACCACCCCGGCCTCGCCGGGCCGTACGAACGGCGGCACGAGCGTGAGGGCCGCGGTCACCTCGGGACGGCGGCGCAGCGCCGTCAGCGCCTCCGCCGTGTTGGCGCCGACCAGAAGCTCCGCCGAGCGGGCCCGGCACACCCCGGCGACCACGTCGACGACGGCGCGTCGCTCGCCGTCCGTCAGCGAGGCCGGCTCCGCCGTGGTGCCCAGCGCGACGACGCCCGTCGCGCCGGCGTCCAGTACGTCGTGCGCCAGGGCCTCCAGCGCTGTCAGGGCGACGGCGCCCTCGGCGTCGAAGGGCGTGATCAGTGGGACGTACAAACCGGTCGGTGTCATGCCGGTAGCGTCCGGCACGCAGTTTATAAGGACAATTAAAATGTCCTGAATTCAGGAATTAGTAATTCTAATCCACCGTCGGCTCTGTCCCGCCGGTTCTCGCGTGCCGGCCGTTCAGCCTCATCTAGCGAGGAACCCCGGGCGTTTACGCCTGGGAGGAATCGCTTCCCTGACTTGGGTTTTCTGTCCGGACGTCAGGGTTCGGTTCCCATCGAGGTGGCAGGGGCCAAACGGTAGTGTGCT
>NZ_BOOB01000050.1 GCF_016863015.1 Microbispora amethystogenes
GCGAAGCGTCAACCCCCGCGCGCCGCTTAACCGCGACACGACGGGAGAATCTCGGCCTTCAGGCCGGAGAGGAGTTCACGAGAGCAGCGAGGCGGCGTGCCGCCCGGCGGCGGCGGAGGTGAGGAAGTAGGCGAGGTCCTCCTCCAGGCCGCGGCCCATCGTCGACAGCCGCACGGGTGACGCCTTCAGCGCCTCGTGCAGGCCGTCCACCGGCACCGTGACGATCTCGTGCCGGCCGGCGAGGGCCTCGGCCTGCGCGCGTACGGTCGCCCCGAACGCGCCGGGCAGGTCGGGCACGACGACCTGGGCGGGGACCAGCGCCACCCGGCCGTACGCGGTGATCGAGTGGTGCGACACCCCGACGTGCCGCTCGCGCAGGTCGCCCTCGCTCACCCTGAGCGCGGCCACGGGCCGCCCGGACAGCACGGCGGCGGCGTTCACCGCCTCGCCCGCGGAGACGCCGGAGAACCCCCAGCGGGTGCCGGTGCCGAGGTTGCCCGGGCCCTGCGCCACCACCGCGACGTCGGCGCCGAGCACGTGGCGGGCCGCGAGGAGACCGGTGTGCAGCGTGACCGCCTCGACGTCACCGCCGAACGACTGGCCGGTCGTCACGACCCCGCACAGCCACTCCACCTCCCGCAGCTTCGCGCACGACATGGAGAACCAGGCCGGCAACGCCCCGCCGTCCTGCATCACGTACGCCACCCTGATCCCCGGTGAGCCCGCGTACAGGCCGCACAGGATCGCCGGCAGCGCGGAGTGCAGGTCGGCGACCACGACCGGCATGCCGTCGACGGAGTCGGCCTCGCGCAGCGCCTCGTGGTGGGGGGAGCCCTGCTCGTCCGCGCCGAGCACGGTGGCCTGCAGGGGGGTGTAGCGTGCCTTCACAAGGTGGCCGGGGCCGGACGGATCTTGCGGCAAACGGTCCGGGACGGCCACCACCATGGCGTACCCTCCCGTACCGAGGCCCATGGCGAGGGCGGTCGTGTTGAGCAGGACGGTGTCGCCCACCTCAGGGCGTCCGACGAGCGGGGGATAGGCGAGTGCCCGGCACTCGCCTTCGGCGACGGCGACGTCGAGTTCCACCGCCCCCGGCCACTCGCGCCGAACCCGCACCACCTCGCCCTTGCGCCATCTGATCACGCCGGAAAGGGTAGCGTTTCCGACGGAAGGGAGGCCGGATGTCGCGGCGGAAGACCGAGCGGCTGCTCAATCTGGTGATCTGCCTGCTCGCGACGCGGCGGCCGCTGAGCGCGGAGCAGATCCGGCAGGCCGTGCCCGGGTACGACCCGGACAACGACGAGGCCTTCCAGCGCATGTTCGAGCGCGACAAGAACGAACTGCGCGAGATCGGCATCCCGATCGAGGTCCACAAGGACCCGTGGGAGGACGACCCCGGCTACCGGATCAGCCGCGAGTCCTACGAGCTGCCCGAGATCACGCTGGAGCCGGACGAGGCGGCCGTCATCGGCCTGGCCGCCCAGGTGTGGCAGCGGGCCAGCCTGGCGGAGGCCGCCAGCGGCGCCCTGCTGAAGCTCACGGCCGGAGGCGTGCACGCCGACCTCCCGGAGAGCCCCCTGGAGCTGCGGGTGGACACCCGCGACCCGGCGTTCCCCGCCCTGTGGGAGGCCGTGCGGGACCGGCGGGCCGTGACGTTCGACTACCGCTCGGCCGGCAGCGAGTCGGTGCTCCGGCGCACGGTCGAGCCGTGGGGCGTCGTCAGCCGGCGCGGCAGGTGGTATCTCGTCGGCCACGACCGCGACCGCGGCGCGCCCCGGGTCTTCCGCCTCAGCCGGATCACCGGGGCCGTCTCCACTCTCGGGCGGCCGGGCGCCTTCACCGTCCCCGAGGAGCTCGACCTGCGGTCGATGGTGGGCTACCAGGACCTGCCCACGGAGCGGGTCGCGCTGGTGCGCGTGCGCAAGGGGACCTGTCTCGGGCTGCGCCACGCCGCCCAGGCCGTACGGACCGGGCCGGAGGAGTGGGACGAGGCCGAGGTGACCTTCGCCGACCCCGAGCGCCTGGCGGGCTGGCTCGCGAGCCTCGGCCGCAACGCCGTCGTGGTCGAGCCGCCGGACGCCCGCGAGGCCGTGATCCGCCGTCTGAAGGGGGCCCTGCAGTGAGCTCGGACCGGCTGCCGCGGCTGCTCGCGCTCGTGCCGTACCTGATGTCGCACCCGGGCGCGCAGGTGCCCGAGGTGGCGCGCCTGTTCGGCCTGTCGGAGAAGCAGCTCGTCGACGACCTCCAGCTCGTCTGGATGTGCGGGCTGCCCGGCCACACCCCCGGCGATCTGATCGACGTCTCGTGGGACGGCGGCGAGATCCTCATCGACAACGCCGACGCGATCGCCCGCCCGCTGAAGCTCGGCGTGGACGAGGCGAGCGCCCTGCTCGTCGCGCTGCGCATGCTCGACGAGCTGCCCGAGTTCCAGGACCGCGACGTGCTCGGACGGGTCATCGCGAAGCTGGAGCAGGCGGCCGGCGAGGGCGCCGCCACGGTGAGCAGCCAGGTCCAGGTGGAGATCGGCGCGGCCCCGGACGCCCACGCGGTCATCACCGACGCCGCCCGGCGGGGCCGGAGGCTCTCGCTGCGCTACTACGTGCCGGGCCGCGACGAGATCACCCCCAGGGAGGTCGACCCGCTGCGGGTGGTGCTCGTGGACGGGCAGCACTACCTGGAGGGCTGGTGCTACCGCGCGGAGGCGATGCGGATGTTCCGCGTCGACCGGATCATGGACGTCGAGGTGCTCGACGTGGCCGCCGACCCACCCGCCGAGGCGGAGCCGATGGACGTCACCCGGGGCGTCTTCCGGCCGTCGGACGGCGACGAGGTGGTGGAGCTGGAGCTCACCCCCGCCGGGCGCTGGGTCGCCGAGTACTACCCGTGCGAGGAGGTCGCCGAGCTGGGGGAGGGCCGCCTGCGCGTATCGTTGCGGGGTCGTGACCAGTCCTGGCTCGTACGGCTCGCGCTCCGGCTGGGCGACAGCGGCCGGGTGGTGTCCCCGGCGTCCCTGGCCGATCGGGTGTCGGCCGCCGCCACGGAGGCGCTGGCCGCCTACGAGACGGCCGTCTGACCCCGGCACCCCGTCTGACCTGCGAGAGGACCGGCATGACCTGGATCTTCGCCCTCACCGGGGCGGCCGTGGCCGGGCTCGCCGTCCTCGCCTGGCCGGCCGCCCGGGTGTTCGCCGCGGCGCGGGCGCTGCGGGCCGAGGTCGACCTGGCCAGAAGCCGCGTCCGGGCCCGGGAGGAGTTGTTTTCCAAGATCAGCCCAACAGCCGATTCGGACAGCAGGTGAACTTCAGGCCGTTCTGCGCGTACGATCGGTGGAGTAGGTACGGCCCTCGCGGTAAGGACACGACATGCCCAACCTCGGACCCATGGAATGGATCCTGATCCTCCTGGTTCTGATCCTTCTTTTCGGCGCCAAGAAGCTCCCCGACACCGCGAAGGCTCTGGGGCAGTCGCTGCGCCTGTTCAAGAAGGAGACCAGCAAGCTGAGCGACGAGGAGGAGGCGAAGCAGGCCACGGTGCGGGCCGAGGCCCAGACCGTCGCCCCGCCGCCGGCGCAGATCCCGCCGGCCACCCCGTCGGTCGAGGAGCGGCTGCGCGCGCTGGAGGAGGAGAACCGGAAGCTGCGCGAGACGCAGCAGCCGGTGAGCTCGCAGAACGAGCCGCGCTCCAACTAGCCACCGCCGCACACCCCATCGATCCCAGGACGAGCTAGATGGCGCTGCTGAAACGGTCGACCCCCGTCACGTCCACGTCGGAGGACGGGCGGATGACGCTCATGGAGCATCTCCGCGAGCTGCGCAACCGGCTGGTCAAGGCCATCCTGGCGGTGGTCGTCGGAACCGCCGTCGGGTTCATCTACTTCGACCCGATCTGGAACTTCCTCAAGCAGCCGTACTGCCGCCTGCCGCAGGCCCACCAGTTCAACAAGGACCAGTGCATCCTTGTGGTGAACGGAGTCTTCGACTCGTTCTTCGTGAACCTCAAGGTCGCGGTGATGTTCGGCCTGGTGGTGTCGGCGGTGTTCTGGATCTACCAGCTCTGGGCCTTCGTGACCCCGGGCCTGTACCAGAACGAGCGCCGGTACACCGTGGCGTTCCTCGGCCTCTCCGTGCCGCTGTTCACGGCCGGAGCGGCCCTGGCCTACGTCACCATGGACAAGGGCCTGGCGCTGCTGCTCGGCTTCGCCCCCGACGGCACGCTGACCCTGGTGAGTATCAACGAGTACCTCAGCTTCGCGCTGGCGATGCTCATCATCTTCGGTATCTCCTTCCTGATGCCGCTGCTGCTGGTGTTCCTCAACGTCATCGGCGTCGTGCGCTATCGGATGGTGTCGAAGCACACCCGCATGGTCGTGTTCCTGATGTTCGTCTTCGCGGCCGTCGCGACGCCGAGCCAGGACCCCATCACCATGCTTGCCCTGGCACTCCCGATGATCGCGTTGTTCTTCGTCGCGATGGCGTTCATGTACTTCCACGACAAGAGGCGCGACGCCGCCGACGCGGCGCACGCACGTGCCATCGAAGAGGAGCTCGACGGGCCGTCCGCCACCGCGGACTCGGCCTCGGTCGACGCCCGGGACTGACCGAGGATTCCTCTGGTGCCGCCGCGTGGGCGGCGGTAGGTTCCGCCTGTGCGCGATGAGCTCGTCGTCCTGGTGAACCCCGCTGCCCGGGGCGGCCGTACGCTGCGCCTGCTCGCCCCGGTGCTGCGCCGGCTGCGCGCGGGAGGCCGGCCGGTCTCGGTGGTCGTCGGGACCTCGGCGGCCGACGCGCTCGACCGGGCCCGCGCCGCCGTCGCGGCCGGCCCCGCCGCACTCGTCGCCTTCGGCGGCGACGGCCTTGTCCACCTCGCCGTACAGGCCGTGGCCGGGACGTCCGTTCCGCTCGGCATCGTGCCCGCGGGCACCGGCAACGACATCGCCGCCGCCCTCGGCGTCCCCCGCCGGGACCTCCTCGCCGCGGCGGACGTCGTGACCCGCGGCGCGGCCAGGGGCGTGGACGCGGGAAGGACCGGTACGGGGGAGTGGTTCGCCGGGGTCCTCGCCTGCGGGTTCGACTCCCGCGTCAACGAACGGGCCAACGCCATGACGTGGCCGCCCGGAATGGCCAGGTATCTCGTCGCGCTCGCGCGGGAACTGCGCTCGTTCACGCCGATCCCGTTCCGGATCACCCTCGACGGCGAGACCGTCGAACGCGAGGCGATGCTCGTGGCGGTGGCCAACACCCGCTCGTACGGCGCCGGGATGCGGGTGTGCCCAGACGCCCGGCCCGACGACGGCCTGCTCGACGTGCTCGTGCTCGGAGCGATCCCCAAGGGGGAGTTCCTCCGCACGTTCCCCCGGGTCTACCGGGGCACCCACGCCGGCCACCCCGCGGTGACCCTGCGGCGGGCCCGCCGGGTGGAGATCGAGGCCCCGGACACCGTCGCGTACGCCGACGGCGAGCGGATCGGCCCGGCTCCCCTCACCTGCGCGGTCGAGCCCGCCGCCCTCCACGTCCTGACCCCCGAATCTACAACGTAAAGGCCAGCGGCCCTTGACGATGAAGCGGGAAGCGCAGCCCGGAATCCCGTTATCGGTAGGGTTGACGTATGAGTACGCCAGCGGAACGCTACGCCGCTTTCCGTGAGGGGCAGTCCGGTGCCGGGCCGGCTCTCGCCTCGTTCCGCGAACTTTACGACTTCGAGCTCGACGAGTTCCAGATCGACGCCTGCCAGGCGCTGGAGGCGGGGGACGGCGTGCTGGTGGCCGCGCCCACCGGGTCGGGCAAGACGGTGGTGGGGGAGTTCGCCGTCCATCTGGCCCTGGAGCAGGGCCGCAAGTGCTTCTACACCACGCCGATCAAGGCGTTGTCCAACCAGAAGTACAACGACCTGGTCCGGCGGTACGGCGCGCGCAAGGTCGGCCTCCTCACCGGTGACAACAGCGTCAACGGCGAGGCCCCGATCGTCGTGATGACCACCGAGGTCCTGCGCAACATGCTGTACGCGGGGTCGAACACGCTGACCGGTCTCGCGTACGTCGTGATGGACGAGGTGCACTACCTCGCCGACCGGTTCCGCGGCGCGGTCTGGGAGGAGGTCATCATCCACCTGCCGGAGTCGGTGCGGGTGGTGGCCCTGTCGGCGACGGTCAGCAACGCCGAGGAGTTCGGCGAGTGGCTGGGCGAGGTGCGCGGCGACACGACGGTCATCGTCGACGAGCACCGGCCGGTGCCGCTGTGGCAGCACATGCTGGTCGGCAACCGGATGTACGACCTGTTCGTCAACGAGGGCGACGGCGTCCTGCGGGTGAACCCGTCCCTGATGCGGATCTCCCGTGACGAGATGCGGCTGGCGCAGGCCCGGGGCAGGCGGGGCTATTCGCGGCCCGGCCGGGGCACGACCCCGAGCCGCTCCGACGTGATCGAGAAGCTCGACGCCGAGGGCCTGCTTCCGGCGATCACCTTCATCTTCTCCCGCAACGGCTGCGACGCCGCGGTCATGCAGTGTCTCTACTCCGGGCTGCGCCTCACCACCCAGACCGAGAGCCACGAGATCCGCCAGATCGTGGACGAGCGGACGGCCCACCTGCCCGACGAGGACCTCGCGGTGCTCGGCTACCTCGAATGGCGCGACTGCCTGGAGCGCGGCCTCGCGGCCCACCACGCGGGCATGCTCCCCGCGTTCAAGGAGGTCGTCGAGGAGCTGTTCACGAAGGGCCTGGTGAAGGCGGTTTTCGCGACCGAGACGCTGGCGCTCGGCATCAACATGCCGGCCAGGTCGGTGGTGATCGAGAAGCTGGACAAGTGGAACGGCGAGACCCACGCCGACCTCACTCCGGGGGAGTACACCCAGCTCACCGGCCGGGCCGGGCGGCGCGGCATCGACATCGAGGGCCACGCGGTGGTGGTCTGGCAGCCCGGGATGGACCCCCTCGCGGTCGCCGGTCTCGCGGGCACCCGCACCTATCCGCTGCGCTCCAGCTTCAAGCCGTCGTACAACATGGCGGTCAACCTCGTCGGGCAGGTCGGCCGGGAGCGGGCGCGGACGCTGCTCGAGGACTCCTTCGCCCAGTTCCAGGCCGACCGGGCCGTGGTCGGGCTGGCCCGGCAGCTCCGCAAGGCGGAGCACGCCCTGGAGGGCTACTCCGAGGCGATGACCTGCCATCTCGGCGACTTCCAGGAGTACGCGGCGATGCGCAGGCGGCTCTCGGACCGCGAGGCGGAGCTGTCGCGCCAGCGGGGCGCGGCCCGGCGGGCCCAGGCCGTGCAGTCCCTTGAGGAGCTCAAGCCCGGTGACGTCATCCGGGTGCCGGGCGGGCGGCGCGCGGGCATCGCGGTCGTGCTCGACCCGGGCACCAACGCCCGGGGCCACGAGGGGCCGGCGCCACTCGTGCTGACGATCGGCAAGCAGGTGAAGCGGCTGTCGGCGGCCGACTTCCCGGTGCCGGTGGAGCCCGTCGACAAGATCAGGATTCCCAAGGGCTTCAACCCCCGCTCGCCCAAGGAGCGGGCCAACCTCGTCTCGACCGTGCACGCGAAGCTGGGCGACCGCGACCTCGGCAAGCCGCCCCGGGCCCGCGACCACGCGGCGGAGGACGAGGAGATCCTCCAGCTGCGCCGCGAGCTGCGCCAGCACCCCTGTCACGGCTGCGACCAGCGGGAGGACCACGCCCGCTGGGCCGAGCGCTACTACAAGCTGCTCCGCGAGACCGAAGGGCTGCGCCGCCGGGTCGAGGGGCGCTCCCACGTCATCGCGCGGACCTTCGACCGGGTCTGCGGAGTGCTCGACCAGCTCGGCTACCTGGAGGGCGAGACCGTCACCCAGGAGGGCCGCAGGCTCGCCTCCCTCTACACCGAGCTCGACCTGCTCACCTCCGAGTGCCTGCGGTCGGGAGCGTGGGACCGGCTCGACCCCGCCGAGCTGGCCGCCTGCGTGTCGGCGCTGGTCTACGAGTCGCGGCAGTCCGACGACATGCGCAGCCCCAAGATCCCGGCCGGCGCGGCCCGGGACGCGCTCGCGGAGATGGTGCGCCTGTTCGGCGAACTGGAGGGCATCGAGCAGGACCACGGCCTGTCGTTCGTCCGCGAGCCCGACGTCGGCTTCGCCTGGGCGGCCTTCCGGTGGGCCAAGGGCCACAGCCTCGACGCCGTGCTGACCGACTGCGACCTCGCGGCGGGCGACTTCGTCCGCTGGATCAAGCAGCTGCTCGACCTGCTCGGGCAGATCAGGGAGGCCGCGCCCCGGGGTGGCAAGGTCGCGGAGAACGCCGGCAAGGCCGTCGACGCCATGCGCCGCGGAGTCGTCGCCTACTCCTCCGTGAGCTGATCGCCGCGCCGGGCCCGGCGCCGCCGCGTCACGCCACGCTGACAGTCTGCGGTACGGCCCCCGTGGTGGTCTGTGGGGTGGTCTGTGTGGCGGTCGCGGGGACGCGGCCGTACCAGCGGATGGCCCGCCGGTTCAGCCGGGTGGGCTCGCCCGCGAGCGTGAGGTCCGGCAGCCGGCGCAGGACCGCCGGAAGGGCGATCTGCGCCTCCAGCCGGGCCAGCGGGGCCCCGAAGCAGAAGTGCGGGCCCGCGCTGAAGGAGAGCGAGTGGTTGCCGGGCCGGTCGGGCCGGAATTCCTGGGGCGAGTCGAAGCGCCGGGGGTCGCGGTTCACCGCGCCGAGGAGGATCAGGATCTCGGCGTCCGGCGGCAGCGTCGTGCCCGCGACCCGCATCGTGGAGGTCGCCCGGCGCACGGTGAACTGCGACGGCGCGTCCCAGCGCAGCAGCTC
Source organism: Microbispora amethystogenes (assembly GCF_016863015.1). Lineage (GTDB taxonomy): Bacteria > Actinomycetota > Actinomycetes > Streptosporangiales > Streptosporangiaceae > Microbispora > Microbispora amethystogenes. Next base: position 8,770 of record NZ_BOOB01000050.1, read on the forward strand.
CTCGACGTACGGCTGCGCGAACCCGTCGTCCGCGCGCAGCCGGGTCGCGTGCTCCGGGTGCCGGAGCAGGTGCAGCAGACCGTTCGCCAGCAGGTACGCGGTCGAGTCGAGCGCGGCGGCCATCAGCAGGACCAGGTGGGACAGGATCTCCTGGGCGGTGAGGGCCGTCCGGTCGCGGTCGTGGGCGGCGACGAGCGCGCTCGGCAGGTCGTCCGCCGGCCTGCGGCGCCGGGCGGCGACGAGGTCGGTCATGTACGCCTCGATCTCCCGCGTCGTCCGGTTCCCCCGCTCCAGCTCCTCGGGCTGCGGGGACGCCTCCATCACGATCAGCAGGTCTCCGGCGCGCTCCTCGAACCAGCGGTGGTCGGACGGCGGCACGCCGAGGATGTGGCACATGATCCACACCGGCAGGGGCAGCGCGAAGTCCTTCACCAGGTCGGCGACGCCGTCCTTGGCGCATCGTCCGGCGACGCCGTCGGCCAGCCGATCCGACTGCTCGCGGACGAAGCCGCGCAGGTCCGCCACCCGTCGCGCGCTGAACCAGCCGGCGAGCAGGGGGCGGACGCGGCCGTGGTCCGGAGGGTCGGTCAGCAGCACCGTCTCGGTCAGCAGCGTCGCGGCCCGGTTCGTCCGCCAGGCCGGCCAGTCACGGTCCAGGCGCGCCTCGTTCACCACGGAGATGGAGGGGTCGCGCAGGATCTGGTTGGCCGCGTCGTAGCCGACCACGACGAACATGCTGTCGGTCACCTGCACGACCGGGCCGTGCTCGTGCAACGCCTGATACGCCGGGTAGGGATCCTCGATCCCCTCGGGGCCCATGAGCCATGCCAGGGCGGACTGCAGGTCCATCCTGGTCACCTCCTTGTCGTCGTCATCGGTCTCATGCGTCCGGTGCCGCCGCGACCGCGGCGTCCTGTGGCCGTACCGCGGTCAGCCGGTCGCCGGGTGTGAGGCGGGCCGCCCGCAGGACGATGTCGGCGGCCCGTGCGACGCCCCCGGCCTGCCGGAGCCGGTCGCCCCAGTGCCGGCTGCGCCGCCGGTGGGACTCGCCGGACAGCAGGCGGAGCAGCTTGGCGGAGACCTCGGCGGCGTCGAAGGCGGGCGGCCTGTCCAGGGCGAGCCCGACGCCGGAGTCCACGGCGCGGGCCGCCAGGTCGTAGCAGTCCAGCCAGAACGGCATGACCAGCATGGGCTGCCCGCAGTAGAGGGCCTCGTGGAAGATGTTGTTGCCGCCGTGGCAGACGACGGCGCGCACGTGCGGGTGGGTGAGCACCCCGAAGTGGTCCGGCACCCACTCGACCGTACGGACGTTGGCCGGCAGCTCGGCGGGCAGCAGCGCCCGCTGGTCGGCGGGCAGCTTCCACAGCACCTGGTTGCCGGGGCCGATCCGCCGCAGCGCCTCGGTGAACTCCCGCAGCTGGACGGCGGACAGCTTGATCAAGGTGCCCATGTTCACGTACACGACGGACTCGTGCCGGTCGAGCCAGCCGCTCAGCTCGTCGTCCCGGTCCGCCTGGGCCGGCGCCGGCGGGATCACGGCGCCCACCATGTGCAGGTGCGGGGGAGCGGGGAAGGGATGTTCCAGCCCGAAGACGGAGTAGCCGAGCACCGCGACGGCGTCGTCGCTGTGCCGTTCCGGGTCGGCGAAGACGTTGGCGATGCCGTGCGCCCGCCGCTCGCGGGCGGCCGTGAGGTCGGCGCAGCGCAGCATCGCCGCCTGCATCCGGATCCGGAACGCGATGTTGGCGATCCGCTGGGTGCCGCCCAGCCGGAGTGGCAGGCCGGACGTCGGGGTCGGGTAGCCCCACGGCAGCCGCCCGAGGTACACCCCGCTCGGGGGGAAGGCGATGCTCAGCACGTACGGCACCCCGCGCGCGCAGGCCGCGTCGATCGCGCCGACGTTCAGGTTGTCGATCACCATCAGACGGGGACGGATCCGGTCGATCTGCTCCAGGGTGTGCCGGAAGAACGTGCGCAGCACCGCCCTGTCACGCACCAGTCGCGCCAGTGCCACCGTGCCGGCGGTGGTCCGCGGGCCCCGGGTCATGGCGGCGTACATCGCGCCGTCGACTTTGATCATCTTTTCGCCGCAGGAATGGAACGAGATCGGGCTGCCCGCGCCCGCCGCGTCCACCGGCCGCCGGGCGTCCTCCTCGGAGGCGAAATGCAGATCCGGAGTATTCCGGCGGGACAGTTCTCCGGCGATGGAGACAAGTGGATTGAGCAACCCGGAGTGTGCCGCCGCGGCGAAGAGGATGGGGCGCCGATCTGGTGTGATGCGCATTCCCGAATTGGCCACATTTGGCACGTTAAGCGGGGCTGGAAGGATCGGCAACCCCTAGGCCTCCGGTCCGCGACAGTCGGGATTGAATCCATCTGACCTGGGCCGATCTGCTCGTCCGCCGTTTCAAAGGGGAAATGGGGAAGGCAACCCTTGAATCCGCCGGCGGGTGACAGGGGTGCCGCCGCCGCCCTTAGGAGTTTGATTCGCGGGGGCGGGTGGCGAATATGGGGACATCGGGACCTCGTGAGGTCTGCCGGCGGCGTCCGGCGTGTCACCCCGGACGCCGAAGCTGCCAGGGGAATGCCAATGTCGCAATCAGGTTCCGCACTTCCCGGTTTCTACTCACGGGAATTCGTGAGTGACCCGTACGCCGCGTACGACTATCTGCGCCGGACCGGGCCCGTCCGGCGGGTGTACCGGGCCGGCGTGCCCGTCTGGCTGGTCACCAGCTATGACGAGGTCCGGCTGGTCCTCACCGACGCGCGCTTCGTCAAGGAACCGGCGCGCTGGCCCGTGCCGATCGAGGAGGCCGACCCCGGGCTGGGGGGCCTCAACCGCTTCGTCGGCAAGCACCTGCTCTATTCGGATCCGCCGCGCCACACCCGGCTGCGCCGGCTGGTGTCGGCGACCTTCACGCCCCGCAGGGTGGCGGGATACGAGCCGATGATCAGGACCGTGGTGGACGAACTGCTCAAGCAGTTCGACGCGTGCGACGAGATCGACCTCGTCGGCCGGTTCGCGGTGCCCATCGGGACCACCGTGATCTGCGAGATGCTGGGCATCCCCGCGGCCGAGCGCAAGGACTTCCGGCGGTGGTCGCTCCCGCTGGTCTCCGACCACGGGCCCGCCCGGTCGACCGAGGAGCTCGCGGCCGGCCGGCGGGCCGCGCTGGACCAGCTGAGCGAGTATCTCGGCGCGCTGATCCGGCACAAGCGTGCCCGGCCCACGTCCGACCTGCTGAGCGCGTTGATCGAGGCCCGCGACGGCGACGGGCGTCTGAGCGAGCCGGAGCTCATCGCGATGGCGCTGCTGCTGCTGATCGCCGGGCACGAGACGACCGTCAACTTCATCGGGAACGCCACGCTGGCCCTGCTGGACCACCCGGACCAGGCCGAGCTGCTCCGCCGCCGGCCGGACCTGCTCCCCGGCGCGATCGAGGAGCTGGTCCGCTACGAGGGATCGGTCATGATCTGCAGCCTGCGGGTCACCGGCGAGCCCGTCGAGCTCGCCGGAGTGCTGATCCCGGAGGGGGAGCTGGTGATGGCCGTGGTGGCCGCGGCGGACCGCGACCCCGACCGGTTCGCCGATCCGCAGCGGCTCGACGTCACCCGGCCGTCCGTCCCGCATCTGGGGTTCGGCGCGGGGATCCACTACTGCGTCGGGGCGCCGCTGGCACGGCTGCAGAGCCGGATCGCCATCGGCGAGCTGCTGCGGCGCTACCCCCGTATGGAGCCGGCCGTGCCCCGGCACGAGCTGACCTGGCATCCCAGCATCACGCTGCGGGGCCTGAACTCCCTCCCGGTCGCGCCGCACGGCCTCGGACGGTCCGCGGCCACGGCCGGGCCGCTGGCGATGGGAGGTGCCCGCGGTGGCCGCTGAGACCTCGCCCGGACCGGTCGAGCTGCTGCGCCGGCACGTCCGCCGGATGCCCGGTGCCACCGTCTTCGAGCTCGCGGGCGAGCGCGCCGACCTGCCCCCCGAGCGCCTCACCTTCGCCGATCTCGACGCGCGGGCCACCGCGCTGGCCGCCGAGATCAGGCGGCACACCACGGCCGGGGACCGGGTGGCCATCCTGCAGGAGTCCGGGCTGGAGTTCCCGGTCGCCTTCTTCGCCTGCCTGTACGCCGGGGTCGTCGCCGTTCCCCTGTATCCGCCCGACGCCCAGCGGACGGCCGCCCGCCTGAACTCGGTGGTCCGCGACGCGGATCCGGCCCTCGTCCTGACCTCGGCCCGGCACCGCCGGGCGGTGCGCGACTGGCTGGACGGCGGCGTCCTCCGCACGCCGCGGCTGGCGCTCATCGACGAGGTTCGCACGCCGGGGCCGGCGGACGCGGAGCCCATGACGGCACGGGGTGACGAGCCCGCGCTGCTGCAGTACACCTCCGGCTCCACCGGCGACCCGGCGGGGGTCGTCGTCACCCACCGCAACCTGGTGGCCAACGTCGGCCAGATCCAGCGCGCCTACGCCGTGTCCTCCGACAGCGTCCTGGTCAACTGGCTCCCGCTGTTCCACGACATGGGCCTGCTGACCATGGTAGTGCTGCCGGCGCTGTCCGGGATCCGCTCGATCCACCTGACGCCCGGGACGTTCATCCGCCACCCCCGCCGCTGGCTCGAGCTGATCTCCCAGCAGGCCGACGCCAACGCCATGGCGCCCGACTTCGGCTACCGGCACTGCGTGCAGCGGATCGCCCCGCCGCAGCGGGCCGGCCTGGACCTGCGCGGCTGGCGGATCGCCGGGAACGGCAGCGAGCCGGTCCGGCCGCGGACCCTCGACCTGTTCGCCGATGCGTTCGCCGGTCAGGGGTTCGACCCGGCGGCCTTCCGCCCCAGTTACGGCCTGGCCGAGGCGACCGTGCTGGTGTCCGGGTTCCGGGCGTCGGGCCCGCCCCGGCGGTTGCCGGTCGACCGCGCGGCGCTCGGCCGCGGCGAGGTCCGGCCCGCCGGGCCGGGTTCGCCCGGGGACGCCGGGGCGGAGCGCACCACCGTCCTGGTCGGCTGCGGCGTCCCGGCCGACCAGGAGGTCCGGGTGGTCGACCCGGGCACCGGGAAGGTGTGCCCGCCGGGCCGGGTCGGCGAGCTGTGGGTGTCCGGGCCGAACGTCACCGCCGGCTACTTCCGGCGGCCGGAACGCACCGCCGACGCGTTCCTCACCCGCCACGAGGCAGGGCCCGGTCCCTGGCTGCGCACGGGAGACCTGGGATTCCTCGACCAGGGCGAGATCTTCGTCGTGGGACGGCTGAAGGATCTGATCATCGTCGACGGACGCAACCACCACGCGGCGGACGTCGAGGAGACCGCCGGACAGGCGCATCCGGCCGTCGTCGTGGGGGGTGTCGCGGCGATCCCCGTGGACACGGCCGAAGGGGAGGCCCTCGTGGTGCTCGCCGAGGTCGACCGGCGCGCCCCCGGCTTCACGCCGGCGGCGGTGCGCGCGGCGGTGCGCCGGGCGCTCGCCGACCGTCACGGCGTGTCGCCGTACGACGTCGTGCTGGTCCGCCGCGGCGCACTGCCACGCACGACCAGCGGGAAACTGCAGCGGCGCCAGAGCCGGCGGCTCTACGCGGACGGCGCGTTCGCCGCCGATCTGGTAGTCGCGGAGCCGGCGGCCGCGCCGGTTGGGAACTGATGACGAGCATTCAATCGATCGGCGGCCCGGAGAGGGCCGCCGCATCGGGGATGGGGATCTGATGGCGAACGGGGAATCGATCGGCGGCCCGGAGGCCGCGCCCGCCGGGCGGCTCAGTTCGGTGGCGTTGCAGGCGTGGTTCGCCGAGCAGATCGCGGCGGCCGCCGGGATCGCGCCGGACGAGGTGGACCCGGAGGCGAGTTTCCGGGACCTGGGGCTGTCGTCGCGGGCGCTGGTCTCGCTGCACGGAGCTCTGGAGGACAGGCTCGGCCGTACGGTGCCGGCGGAGGTCGTCTGGGAGCACGGCAGCCCGGCACGGCTGGCGCGCTTCCTCGGCGGGGACTCCGCCGCCGGCGCGCGGGGCGTGTCCACCGCCGGGCACGGCCCCGCAGTGGAGGACGGCGCCGGGCCGCACGGGCCGCATGCCGGGCCGGGCGCCGAGCCGATCGCGGTCGTCGGCATCGGGCTGCGGCTCCCCGGTGGCGTCGACTCCCCGGACGGCTTCTGGCGGCTGCTGTGCGACGGAGCCGACGCCGTGCGCGAGACGCCGCCGGAGCGCTGGCCGCTGGACGCCGAGGCCGTCCGGCGGGCGGGCGCGGATCCGGCCGCGTGCCGCTGGGGGGCGCTGCTGGAGCGGGTCGACGAGTTCGACGCCGGGTTCTTCGGCATCTCGCCACGCGAGGCCGTCGCGATGGATCCGCAGCAGCGGCTGCTGCTCGAGGTCGCCTGGGAGGCGATCGACCGGGCGGCCGTGCCGCTGGACCGTCTGCGGACCGGCCGGACCGGGGTCTTCGTCGGGATCGCCAACTACGACTACGGCCGGATGCAGGACGCGGAGGGCGCCGGGATCGGGGCCTACACCAGCACCGGCAGCGCGTTGAGCATCGCCGCGAACCGGCTGTCGTACGCCTTCGACCTGCGCGGACCGAGCCTCTCGGTCGACACCGCCTGCTCGTCGTCGCTGGTGGCCGTGCATCTGGCCGCGCAGAGCCTGCGCAACGGAGAGAGCGACGCCGTGCTCGTGGGCGGGGTGAGCCTCGCGCTGTCCCCGGTCATCGGGCTCAACTACGGCCTCCTCGGCGGGATCTCGCCGACCGGGCGATGCCGGGCCTTCGACGCCGACGCCGACGGCATCGTCAGGGGCGAGGGGGTGGCCGTCGTCCTGCTGGAACGGCTCTCCGACGCCGTACGGCACGGTGACCCGGTCATCGCGGTGCTGCGCGGCAGCGCGATCAACCAGGACGGGCGGACGAACGGCCTGACCGCGCCCAGCGCCGCCGCGCAGGCCGACGTCGTACGCAGCGCCTGGCGCGAGGCGGGCGTCACGCCCGCCGACGTCGGCCTGGTGGAGACCCACGGCCCCGGCACCCGGCTCGGCGATCCGATCGAGGTCGCCGCGCTCGCCGAGGTGTTCGGCGACGAGGGCGTCCGCTGCGCGCTCGGATCGGTGAAGACCAACATGGGGCATCTGGAGGCGGCCGCCGGGCTCGTCGGGCTGGTCAAGGCGGCACTGTGCGTGCAGCGCGGCAGGATCCCCGGCAACCTGCACTTCCGGCGGCCCAACCCGCGAATCCCGCTCGAGGGGACGCCGTTCTTCGTGCCCACCGCCGTGACCGACTGGCCCGCCGCCTTCCCCCGGAGGGTCGCCGGCGTCAGCAGCTTCGGCTTCGGCGGCACCAACGCGCACGTCGTGGTGGCGAACGCCGAGACGCCGCAGGTCCCCGCCGACCCGGACCCGGCGGACGGCAGGCCGCACGTCCTGGTGGCCTCGGCCCGCGACGCCGGTGCGCTGGCGCGGTCCGCCCGGCGGCTGGCCGAGACCGTCGAGCTCGAGGCGTCACTGGGCGACCTGTGCTTCACCGCGGCCCGGCGCCGGACCCACCTGGAGCACCGCCTCGCCGTGGCCGGGCACAGCCGGGAGGAACTGGCGGCCGGGCTGCGCGCCTTCGCCGACGGCGGGCATCCGGCCGGGGTGCGGGCCGGGCGGGCCCGCGGTGTCGCGCCGATGGTGGCGTGGTGCTTCGCCGGGTACGCCGGGGACCCGGGCGAGGCCGGCCGGGCCCTGTACGCCGTGCCCGGTCCGTTCAGGGACACCATCGACCAGGTCGCGCCGCTGATCGCCGAGGAGGCCGGTTTCGACGTCCGCGACATCCTGCGGGAACGCGCGACCGCGCCGGAAGACCGGCTGGACGTGCTGCTGCCCGCCGCCTTCGCCGTGCAGGTCGCGCTGGCGGCCTGGTGGCGGTCGGCCGGTGTCACGCCCGACGCCGTCGTGGGGCACAGCGCGGGCGAGGTCGCGGCGGCGTACGTCGCGGGCGCGCTGGACCTGCCCGACGCCACCCGGGTGATCTGCCGGCGGGCCCGCCTGCTGCAGACGCTCACCGGCCGCGGCGCCATGATGGCGGTGGACCTGCCGTACGAGCGGGCGCTCCGGGACTCGGGCGGCGGCCTCGCGATCGCCGTCGACGCGGCGCCCGGACAGGTCGTCGTGTCCGGACCGGACGAGGCGCTGGCCGCGCTGGGCGAGCGGTGCGAGGCCGAGGGCGTCCGCTTCCGCCGCCTCACCACCCGGGTGGCCGGCCACTCGGAGCTGGTCGAACCCATCCTGGCCGAGCTGGGGGAACAGCTGAGCGGCATCACGCCGCGGACGCCGGCCGTCCCGTTCGTGTCCACCGTGGACCCCGGGGTGTGGAACCCGGTCGCCGACACCGCCTACTGGCTGCGCAACCTGCGGCGGACCGTGCACTTCCGGCCCGCGGTCGAGGACCTGGCCGCGCGTGGGTTCGGCGTGTTCCTGGAGATCAGCACGCATCCGGTGCTGGTCCACTCGATCGACCGCACGCTGCCCGCAGGCGGGTCCACGCGGCCGGCCGTCCTGTCCTCCGTCCGGCGTGACGTGCCGTCGTGGGAGTCGCTGCTCGCGACGCTGGCCGAGCTGCACTGCCGGGGCGTCGCGGTGGACTGGTCGGCCCGCTACCCGCGAGGCGAGATCGTCCCGCTGCCGTCCTATCCGTGGCAGCACCGGCCCTACTGGTTCACCCCGCAGGAGCGCCGCCCCGCCGGTCCGGCTTCGGCCGCGACCGCCGCACCGGAGCCGGCGGGGTCGCCGGGCTCGTCCGCGGCGACCCGGCCTGCGGCCTCGCCGCCCGGGCAGTACACCGTGACGTGGCACCCGGCACCGCCGCCCGCGGCGCCCGCCGCCCGTGACGACGGCTGGCTGGTGCTGAGCGACGACGGCCCGTACGGCACGGCGGTCGTCGTCGAGCTGGCCCGGCGCGGACGGCGATGCCTCCTCGTCCGGCCGGACCGGCTCGACGAGCACGTGCTGCGGCGCCTGCGCGAGGGGGAGCAGCCCTGGCTCGTCGTCGACCTGCGCGCCCTCACCGACACCCGTGAGGACCACGAGACGATCCCGCCGGACCTCGCCGAACGGCGTCTGGCGCGGACCACCGAGCTGGTCGCCGGCCTGACGGCGGCGGGGCTCGGCGACCGGGCGCGCGCCTGGTGGGTCACCCGGGGCGCCCAGCCCGTGTCCGGGCGGGGCGAACCGGTCGACGTGGCGTCGGCGGCGCTCTGGAGCCTGGCCCGGACGGTGCGGCTGGAGCACCCCGGCCTGTGGGGCGGCCTGCTGGACGTCGGCGCCGACGACCCCGCGCTGGTGGCGCGCTGCCTGGCCGACGAACTGCTCGCCGCGGGGCCGGAGGACGAGGTGGCCTACCGGGAGGGCACGCGCTTCGTCGCCCGGCTCACCGCCGCCGAGACCGCCCGGCCCGGTGCCGCCCCGGACGCCGACCCCGAGGGCGCCTACCTGGTCTGTGGCGGCCTGGGCCGGCTCGGGACGGAGGTCGCGCGGTGGCTCGCCGGGCGCGGCGCCCGCCACCTGGTGCTGACCGGACGCTCCGGCCCCGGCCCCCGGCACCAGGCAGGGCTGCGTGCCCTGGCCGACCTCGGCGTCGAGGTTACGACCGTGCGGGCGGACGTCGCCGACGAGGCCGCGATGACGGCGCTGTTCGAGCGCTTCGGGCGGGACCTGCCGCCGCTGCGTGAGGCGTATCACCTGGCCACGAGCCGGGGGATCGGCCGCCTCGCCACCACCCGCGCCGAGGACGCGCACGCGAGGCTGGCGGCGAAGGTGCGCGGGGGCTGGCTGCTGCACCGGCTGTGCGCCGGCCGCGGCGTGTCCCGTCTCGTCTTCTTCTCCTCCGCCGTGGCGTGCCTGGGATGGCGATCGGGCGGTCACTACGCCGCGGCCAACGGCTTCCTGGACGCCCTGGCGCACGAGCGCACCCGCGCCGGGGAGCCGACGCTGAGCGTCGGCTGGGGCGCCTGGGACATGCCGGACTCGCCCGACGTCGACCTGGTCGGCGACGACGGGTTCCGTCTCATGCCGCCCGGCGACTGCCTGGCGATCCTCGGCTCGCTGCTGACCGGAGACGCGACCCACCGCGCGGTGGCGGCCGTCGAATGGCCGGTGCTCGCGGGCGCCTACCGGTCCGGCCGTGCGGTGCCCGTGCTCGACACGGTCGCGGGCGCGGCCCGGCCGGCCTCGGCCCAGTCTCCAGCGGCTCAGCCTCCGGCGGCCGAGCCGTCAGCGGCCGTGCCGGCGGAGGGGAGCCCGGCGCCGGTCCGCGACGACGGCGTTCGGGCCGCCGCACCGCAGGCCGCCACGACGCAGGCCGCCACGACGCAGGCCGCCGCACCGCGGGCGGCCGTCCCCGGCGGCGTGGACGGGGCCTCGGAAGCCCATGCCGCGCCCCGCCCGGACGCCGTGAACGCCGTGAACACCTTGAACGACGTGGACGACATGCGCGGGATGCTGCGCGCGGAGCTCGCCGCCGTCCTGCGGGTCGACGATCCGGAGGAGATCGACCCGCGGGTCGGCCTGTTCGAGCTCGGGCTCGACTCGGTGATGAGCGTCGAGCTGCGCGCCCGGATCGAGCGGCGCCTCGGCCGCGAGGTGCCGCCGACCCTCGTCTTCGAGTTCCCGACCATCGAGGAGCTGGCCGTCGCCCTGTCCGGAGGCACGGCCGGGGACACGGCGGTGGACGCGGCGGGGAACACGGTGGGAGGCATGGCGGGGGACATTGCGGGAGGCATGGCGGGGGATATGGCCGGGCAGCCGGCCTCCTTCTCCGCCCGTCCTGTCCCCGCCGCCCGTCCTGTCCCCGCCGGGGGCGACGACGGGCCGGCGGCCGCCGCGGGCGCGCCCCTGCGGGCGGACCTGCCCTCGCCGGTGGACCCGCCCCACGCCGCCGAGGCGGAAGCGGCGCCGTACGGGCACGACCCGCTGGAGGAACAGGACGAGCTGATCAGGCGGCTGGCCGAGAAGCTGGAGCTGCTCCGCTGACCGTCCGCGTCCGTGACCGCGCGATGAGGGAAGGGACCGTATGGACATCGATCCGGCGCACCGGGTCTTGCTCGGCCGCGCGCTGGCGACCATCGAGGATCTGGAGGCCCGCCTCCGGCGGGCGGAGCGGGACCGCGCCGCGCCGGTCGCCGTGCCGATCGCCGTGGTGGGGGTCGGCTGCCGCCTGCCCGGCCGGATCCGGGGCGCCGCCGAGTTCTGGCGTGCCCTGCGGGACGGCGCCGATCTGGTCGGCGCGCTCGACCGGCGGACGGCCGAGGCCGGCGCCTCGCCCGGCGGGTACGTGACCGGCCTGCCGGGCGCCTACCTCGACGACGTCGACCGGTTCGACGACGAGTTCTTCGGCATCCCGCCGGGCGAGGCGGCCGTCATGGACCCCCAGCAGCGGCTCCTGCTGGAGACGGCCTGGGACGCGCTCGAGCACGCGGGGATGCCGCGCGAGACGGTACGGGGCAGCGTGACCGGTGTCTTCCTGACCCTCGGCACCCACGACTACTGGCAGGTGGGCGTCTCCCGGCTCGGCGCCGCGCCGCGGCGCGACCACGCCGTGCTCAACAACTCCCACAGCACCGCCTGCGCCCGGATGTCGCACCTGCTGGGCGTCCGGGGCCCGAGCCTGACCGTCGACGCCGGCTGTTCGTCGGCCCTGCTCGCGACGCACCTGGCGGCCCGGAGCCTGCGGACGGGCGAGTGCGACGCGGCGCTGGTCGGGGCGGTGAACCTGATGATGGCCGAGTCCTCGGGCGCCGGCATCGCCGAGGCGGGCTCGCTGTCGCCGGACGGCCGCTGCCGCACGTTCGACGCCGGGGCGGACGGCTACGGGATCGGCGAGGGCTGCGGCGTGGTGGTGCTGAAACGCCTCGTGGACGCGGAAAGGGACGGCGACCGGGTGCTCGCCGTGCTGAGCGGCAGCGCGGTCAACCACAACGGCGGCGGGCCCGGGTACGGCGTCCCGGCCGTCTCCGCCCAGCGCGAGGTCATCCGCGCGGCCTACGAGGACGCCGGGGTCCCGGCGTGGAGCGCGACGTACGTGGAGAGCCACGGCACCGGCACCCCCATGGGCGACGCGGCCGAGTTGCGCGCGCTCGCCGCGGAGCTGCTCCCCGGCCGTCCGGCCGACCGGCCGCTCGTGGTGGGCGCCGTCAAGACCAACGTGTCACACCTGTTCGCCGCGTCGGGCGTCATCGGCCTCATCAAGACCGTGCTGTGCCTGCATCACGGGGAGATCCCGGCAAACCTGCACTTCACCCGGCCGCATCCCGACCTCGGCCCGCTTCCCCCGGCGATCGTCATCCCGGGCGCCGCGCGCCCGTGGCCGCGGGGCGGCGAGCGGCGGGTCGCCGGTGTCAGCGCGTTCGCCGCCGGTGGCAGCAACGCCCATCTGGTCGTGACCGACCCGCCCGCCGCGACCGGCGGTGAGCCCGCGGCGGACGACGGCCTGCGCCCGGTTCTGGTCCCGGTGTCGGCCCACGACGAGGCGGCCTCGCGGGCGCTGGCGTCCGGGCTCGCGGACCTGCTGGAACGCGGCGGTCCCGGGATCACCCCGGCCGACGTGGCGTACACGGCGGCACGGCGGCGTTCGCACCACGCGCACCGGGGGGCGGTGACCGGCCGCACGGCCGGAGACCTCGTCACGGCGCTGCGCCGGCTCGCGGAGGGCCGGAGCGGGCCCGCCGCGCGGGCGGGGCGGGCCTCCGTCGCCGTGCGCACCGCGTGGTGCCTGGGCGCCGGCGCCGACTGGCCGGTCATGGCGGCCCTCGCCGGCGGCGAACCGGTCCGCCGGCTCCTCGCCGAGGCGGCGCCCCTGGTGGCCGCCGAGACCGGTGCCGATCCGGCGGCCGCCGACTGGGCGGAGCTCGCCGCCGCCCACCGGTCCGGCCGTCCCGTCCTGGGGCCGGGCGCGGCGCCGTACGACCCGGCGGCGGCGCGGGCGCTCACCGTGCTGGCGCAGATCGCCCTGGGACGCTGGTGGCGGTCGCTGACCGGCGAGCCGGCCCTGGTGCTGTGCACGGGGCTGGGCGTGCCGGCCGCCCGTCACCTCGTCGGCGGGTGGTCGCTGGAAGACACGATCAAGTCGGTGCTGGCTGACGACGGCCCGGACGGCGGCCTCCCGGACGAGGGCGGCCCGTCCGCACTGCGCCGTTACGACGACCCGGCCGCGCTCGCCGCCGCGGCGTCCGAACTGGCGCGGGGCGGCCGGCACGGCGTCGTGGAGATCGGCCTGGTCCGCGTGCCGCCCGGCCCCGATCCCGGCGCGGACGACCCCGGCACGTCGGTGCTGGACGCGCTCGGACGGCTGTACTGCCGCGGTGTGGACGTGCGGTGGGACGTCCTCTATCCCACGGGACGCCATGTCGACCTGCCGCCCTATCCATGGGCGGACCGGCGGCACTGGTGGAGCCCGCCGCCCGGCGGGCGGGACGCGAAGGAGCCGCGGGAATGACCGCTACCGGCCAGTGGGGCCTCGTCGAGAGAGGGTGCTGAACTACCGTGCGCAGAGCCTTGATCACCGGAATCACCGGTCAGGACGGGTCCTATCTCGCGGAGCTGCTGCTTGCCAAGGGCTATGAGGTGTTCGGGCTGCTGCGCGGCCAGAACAACCCCAAGGCCGCCTGGCTGGAGCGCGAGCTGCCCGACGTGCGCGTCCTCACCGGCGACCTGCTCGACCTGCCGGGCCTCATCCGCGCCTTCGCCCGCGCCGATCCCGACGAGGTGTACAACCTGGGCGCCATCTCCTTCGTCGCCTACTCCTGGGAGAACGCCCGCATGGTCGCGGACGTCACCGGCGGCGGGGTGCTGAACATGCTGGAGGCGGTCCGCCTCCAGCAGGAGCGGAGCGGCCGGCAGGTGCGTTTCTACCAGGCGTCGAGTTCGGAGATGTTCGGCAAGGCGCAGGCCGTCCCGCAGAACGAGACCACCCTGCTGTGGCCGCGCTCGCCGTACGGGGTCGCGAAGGTCTTCGGCCACCACATGACCGTCAACTATCGCGAGACCTACGGCATGCACGCCAGCTCGGGCATCCTGTTCAACCACGAGTCGCCGCGTCGCGGCCCCGAGTTCGTCACGCGCAAGATCTCGCGCGCGGTGGCCCGGATCGCGCTGGGCACGCAGCACGAGCTGGTCCTCGGCAACCTGGACGCCAGGCGCGACTGGGGGTTCGCCGGCGACTACGTGAAGGCGATGCACCTCATGCTGCAACAGGATTCGCCGGACGATTACGTCATCGCGAGCGGAGAGGCCCACTCCGTGCGCGAGTTCCTCGACGCCGCCTTCGCGTACATCGGCGTGGACGACTGGTCCCCGTACGTGCGCACCTCCGCGCGTTTCGTCCGGCCCGCCGAGGTCGACCTGCTCGTCGGCGACTGGAGCAAGGCCAAGTACGTCCTGGGCTGGAAGCCGGAGGTGGGGTTCGAGGAGCTGGTCGCCATGATGGTCGAGGCCGACCTGGACGCGGAGGTACGCGCCGAGGGCGGCGCCGCCGAGGCGACCCCTCAGCGGCCCGACTTCCGGTCCCTGAGCCGGGCGAACGTGACGTGGACGAGCCCGGCGGCGCCCGGCAGGGCCGTGCCGAGCAGCAGGCCCATGGCGACGTGGTAGGCGACCTGGTGGGCGACGACGTCCGCCGCGAGCATCGAGCCGGTCACCCCCGTGAGCAGCGCGACCCCGAGCAGCGTGAGGGACAGCGTGAGGTACTGCCGCAGCGGGCGGGTGGCCCGCAGCTCCTGGCAGATGAACAGCACGGCCGGGGCGGTGGTCATCCTGAGGCCTTCGGCGACGTATCCGAGAGCCCGCAGCGGATTGGCGGCGAAGAACCGGACGACGGCGGGGATGCCCGCCGCCCACACGGCGTCCGGCGGCTCGCAGTTCTCCTTCAGCCACTGGGAGGCGCCCCACAGGACCGCGAGACCGGCGACCATGAGCGCGTACTCGCTCCAGGGGCGGGGGCCGCGGCCCGCTTCCGGCGCGCAGTCGTCCGTCGTCATGCATCCTCCGCCGATGGCCCGCATCGGCAGGATAACGACGGCTGCCCCAGGCAAGCGGCGATTCGCCGGAATACGCCTGCTTCCGGTCAGACGGCGGTGAAGCGGACCTCGCGGGTGGCGGGGTCGGCGCGGGTCAGCCGTACGGGGATGCGCTCGCCGAGCGGAAGCCGGTCGCCGTCGCAGCGGGCGATGACGGCGGGGTCGGCCACCTGGACCTGCCCGCCCGGTTTGCCGTCGGTGACGTCGATGACGACCGCTTCGAAGACCTGGCCGATCCGGGGCCGCAGCACGGCCGCCTCGACGAGGTCGACGCAGGCCCGCCCGACCCCGGCGGCCCGTCTGCTGCCCTCGGCCATCCGCCCGGGCAGGTCGGGCAGCGCCCGCGCGACGTCTTCGGGGACCGGCCGGCCCGCCGTCACCGCCAGGCAGACCTCCGTGCCGTACCGGTCGACCAGGCGCCGCAGCGGCGCGGTCACGTGCGCGTACGGCGCGCCTACAGCTGCGTGCAGCGACTGCCCGGGCGGGCCGCCGTCGAAGGCGGTGTAGGCCGCGCCGCGCAGCAGCACCGTCGACTCGTGCAGGAACGCCGCGTGCCCGGGGATCGCGGGATCGAGGCCGTGCACGACGTCGGCGTACGTCGCGCCGTCCGGCCAGGGCACCCCGAGGGCGGCGGCCACAAGGCGGACCTTCTCGACGTCCTCGGGGCCGGCCTGGGGGAGCACCCGCAGCACGCCGACGCCCGCCTCCAGCATGATCCGCGCGGCGGCGATCCCGGTGAGCAGGGAGATCTGCGCGTTCCACGCCTCGCAGGGCTGGTTGCCGCGGAACTCCAGGCGGTAGCCGCCCGCGCCGTCGGCCACCACCTCCTGGTCGGGCGTCGGCAGCGACAGCCCGCCCCGGGCCCGCTCCCGTTCCAGCCGGAGCGGTCCCACCTCGGCGAGCAGGGCGAGCGTGCCCTCCGCCCGGCCGGCGTCCACGGTGGCCTGGACCGTCTCGTAGTCGAGCCGGTCGCGGCTGCGGACCAGCGCCCTGCGCAGGTCGACGGCCTCGATCTCGCCTTCGGCGTCGAGGTCGAGCCGCCACAGCACGGCGGGACGGGTCTGCCCGGGGAGCAGGCTGGCCGCGCCCTCCGACAGGACCGGGGGATGCAGCGGCACCCGTCCGTCCGCCATGTAGACGGTCTCGCCACGGTTCCGCGCCTCGCCGTCGATCGCGCTCTCCGGCCGGACGAACGCTCCGACGTCGGCGATCGCGTACCAGACCCGGTAGCCCGGCCCGCGCCGCTCGATGCACAGCGCCTGGTCGAGGTCCATCGAGCCGGGCGGGTCGATCGTCACCAGCGGCAGGCCGGTGTGATCCTCGGCGGGTACGTCCGGAGCCTTCGCGGCCTGTTCGGCCTCCTCCTGCACCGGCTCGGGGAAGCCGTCCGGGAGGTCGAAGTCACCGCGGATGCGGGCGAACCCGTCGCGGAGGCCGTTCGCGGTGTCCCGGAGGCGGATCGTCATGTACGGCACGCGATCAACCTACCCGGGAGCGGACATAACAGGCCGTAAACGACCTGGAGAGGTCACGCCGCTTCCCCGTGGACCCGACCCGGTGGCCCGCGATCGTCAGATCCTGTGCCGGACCTCCCAGGCCGGCCGTTGGAGCTGGTCGTTGTACACGATGACGTCGGCGTGGTCGGTCGGGCGGACCGTGGCGAAGTAGAGCTGCTGGGAGGGGATGTAGCGGTCGCGCCAGGACCGTTCGATTTCGGCGGTGTCGGCGGTGGGCCCGGCCGGCGCTGCGTTTCGGTCCCGGGCGCGAGCCACCGTCTTCTCGAAGGGGACGGACACGAAGATGCGCAGGTCCCACCGGTCGATGAGTTCTGGGCGCAGGAGGAAGACGCCGTCGAAGAGCAGTACGGCGTCCGCTGGGGCGGTCCTGGCCGGCGGGGACGACGGGGTCTCGGTGTCTCTGTCGTAGACCGCGTGCCGGAACCTCCGGTCTCCGCCGGGGCCCAGCGGATCGAGCAGGACCCGGCACAGCGCGGCGTGGTCGTGGGCGTCGAAGTAGCAGCCTTCGGCCGAGTACCGGCCGCGCCGGTAGCGCTGTGAACGCGGGACGAGGAAGTCGTCGATGGTCGCGCGGATGACGTCGCGGTCCTGCGCGCGCAGGACGACGGCGAGCTCGTCGGCCAGCGTGGTCTTGCCGGAGGCGGGCGGCCCGTCGACGGCGACCCGCAGCGGGTGCGCGGTCGTGACGGACCCGACCGCCTCGGCCAGCCGGCTGACGAGCTCGCCGCGGGTGCCTCGGTCCATTGCCGCTCCTCTCCCCGTGTTCCTGTTCAGCACCGCACGTCAGGCTGTGGCCGCCGGCTCGCGAGAGAGCGCCATGCCTATCACGGTAACCGGGCGTACGCCGGCGGCGCAGCCGGTCAGGTGGCCGTGCGAACGCGACGAGCAGGTCCTCGGCTGGCGCTGGAATTGGTCCTCAATCCGACGTCGGAATCGGATCTTATTGGGGGTACCGATTGCCGTCAGGCTGAGTGGCATGACAACGACAGCGACCCGCTTCGACGGCCGGCTCCTCACGCCTGGCGACGCCGGCTACGACACCGCCCGCACCGTCTGGAACGCCATGGTCGACCGGCGTCCGCGCATGATCGTCCGCCCGGTGAGCGTCCCCGAGGTGGTCGCCGCCGTCCGGATGGCCCGGGAACTGGACCTGGAGATCGGCGTGCGCTGCGGCGGTCACAACGTCGCCGGCTTCGCCGTGCCCGACGGTGGTCTCATGATCGACCTGACGCTCATGGGGGGCGTGCGGATCGACCCGGCCCGTCGCCGGGCCTGGGTGCAGGGCGGCGCGCTGCTCGGCGCGCTGGACCGGGCGTCCCAGGCGTACGGCCTGGCGACCACCGCGGGCAACGTCTCGCACACCGGCGTCGGCGGGCTCACGCTCGGCGGCGGCATGGGCTGGCTGGCCCGCCAGTACGGCCTGGCCTGCGACAACGTCGTCTCCTACACGATGGTCACCGCCGAGGGGGAGGTGGTGACCGCGAGCCGCGCCGAAAACCCCGACCTGTTCTGGGGCCTGCGCGGCGGGGGTGGGAACTTCGGCATCGTCACCGAGTTCGAGTTCCAGTTGCATCGCGCCGGCACGCGGACGCTGGTCGCCGAGTTCGACTTCCGCGCCGAGGACGCCGTCCCGGTGATCGAGGGCTGGCGCGACCTGAACGCCGTCGCGCCCCGGCAGGCGACGTTCACCGCCGACGTCGCCAGCGGTCCCGCCGGCCCGATCGCCACACTGGGGTTCGTGTGGGTCGGCGACCCGGCCGAGGGCCGCCGGCTGCTCCCCGCGATGCGGGCGCTCGGGCGTCCCGTCGCCTCCCGCGTCACCACACCGTCGTACCTCGAACTTCAGCGGCGTGACGACTCCACCGGCGGTCACGCCTACCGCCGCTATTCCAAGGGACACTACCTGCGGAGCTTTCCCACCGCGGCGATCGAGGCGTTCCTGCTGCGCGGCGCCGCCGACCTGAGCGCGAGCCCGGACCTGCCGGGCGTCGGCCTGCAGGCGCACGGCGGCGCGATCGCCGACGTCCCGGAAGCGGACGCGGCGTTCGGCCACCGTGACACGATGTTCGAGTTCGGCGCCGGCTCACGCTGGAGCGACCCGGCCGAGGACGACGCCAGGATGGACGCCGCCCGCGCCGCCGGTGCGGCGCTCGAGCCGTACGCGAGCGGGGTGTACGTCAACATGTTGACGGCCGACGAGCTGGCCGACGGGCAGCGCGGCGTACGGCGGGCGTATCCGGCCGGGAAGCTGGCCCGGCTGACCGCGCTGAAGACCGCGTACGACCCGGGCAACGTGTTCCATCTGAACCAGAACATCCGCCCGGCGTGCTGACGCGCGTGTCCCGGCTGAGCCGCCGGGCGGAGCGCCTGCGCGGGATCAGGGTCCCCGTACGTCCCGGATGGCCGCCGCCAGCAGCGCGACCCCCTCGGCGATGGCGGCCTCTCCGAGCGTGGCGTAGCCGAAGATGAGCCCGCCCGGTCCGGTGCCGGTGATGCGGTAGGGGCCGACGCCGCGGACGGCGAGCCCGTGCCGGGCGGCGGCCGTCACCACCGCGTCCTCGTCGAGATCGGGCGGGAGCCAGGCGACCACATGCTGCCCGGCGGCGATTCCGGCCGGTTCCAGATCCGGCAGATGGGCGCGCAGCGCGCCCAGCAGCGCGTCGCGGCGGCGGCGGTACACCGGACGCATCCGGCGCAGATGGCGGTCGAACTCACCGCGCGCGAGGAAGTCGGCGAACGCCAACTGGTCGATCACCGGCGAACCGCGGTCGGCGAGCACCTTCGCCGCGGCGACGTCGGCGACCAGATGGGGAGGCACCACCAGCCAGCCGAGCCGCAACCCCGGCGCGAGCGTCTTGCTGGCCGTACCGCAGTAGACGACATGATCGGGCGCCAGGCCCTGCATGGCGCCCACCGGCGACCGGTCGTAGCGGTACTCCGCGTCGTAGTCGTCCTCGACCACGATCGCGCCGCGGCGTTCCGCCCAGCGGATCACCTCGGCCCGCGCCGCGGCCGACAGCACTCCCCCCGTGGGCCACTGGTGCGACGGCGTGAGCACGACCGCATCGGCGTCGGCCCGATGGAGCGCGTCGACCTGAACGCCGTCCGGCCCCACCGGGATGCCGACCACGTCCAGACCGGCGGCGCCGGCCAGCACCCGGGCGTCGTCGTTGGACGACGGGTCTTCCAGGGCGATCCGCCTGGCACCGCGCCGGACGAGCACCTGGATCAGCAGGGAGATGCCCTGCCCGTAGCCGTTGCAGATCACCATGTCGCCGGGGACGGCCGAGGTGCCGCGCACCCGGTTGAGGTAGTCGCACAGGGCCTCGTGCAGTTCCGGCACGCCACGCCCGTCGAGGTAGCCGAACCGCTCGTTGGGCGTGGTGGTGAGCACGGTCCGGACCGAGCGCAGCCATGCGGCCCGCGGGAACTGTGAGACGTCGGTGCGCCCGTACCCGAAGTCGACCCGGAAACCGGCCCCGGAGCCGGCCCTGGAATCGGCACCGCGTGTGGCCTGCCGCGCCGTCGAAGCCGCGGCGGCCGGCGGCATCGACGCGGCGACCTGGGTGTAACCGCCCGACCGGCTGACGAGGTAGCCCTCGGCGACGAGCTGCTGATAGGCCTCCACCACGACCCCGCGGGAGACCCCGAGCCCCGTCGCGAGAGTGCGGGTGGGTGGCAGCGACGCGCCCGCCCGCATCAGGCCGGCCCGGATGCGGGCGCGGATGGACGTCTCGATCTGCCGGTGCAGCGGCACCCCGGCGTCGCGGTCCAGCGTGATGAACAGCTCCTCGGCCGGCCCGGAATTGGTCCCCAAGCGCCCCACGGGATCGGACCTTACCGGCGTGTACCAATTCCTGCCAGGCTGAGTGGCCTGCCGGGTACGAACCGGCAAGCAGATCGCAGGAGGCGACGAATGAACGACACCGAGCCGCAGGCCTGGAGAAGACCGATTCTCGTACTCACCCACCACCGCGCGGACGCCACGCCCGCCGACGACGTGACGTTCCCGGACCGCGAGGTGTGCCCGTGCTGAGGCAGGTCGCAGAGGGTGTGCTGATCCACCAGAGCGAGTTCGTGCAGAGCAACGCCGTCGTCGTGCAGGGCAGGGCCGGTGTGCTGCTCATCGACCCCGGGGTGACCGGCTCCGAGCTCGACTGCCTCGCGAACGACCTTCACGAGTCGGGCCGGCCCGTTGTGGCGGGGTTCTCCACGCATCCGCACTGGGATCACCTGCTCTGGCACGCCCGGCTCGGCGAGGCGCCCCGTTACGGCACGGCGCGCTGCGCGGCCACCGTCCGAGATCGGTTGTCGGACGCGGGTGCGAAGGCCCGCATCGCCGCGCACCTGCTGGAGACGGAAATCGCCGGGCAGGTGCCGCTGGACCTGCTCGGCCTCATCACCGGCCTGCCCGCCGAGACCGCGCGGATCCCCTGGGACGGCCCTCACGTCCGGATCATCGAGCACCAGGCGCATGCCCCGGGCCACGCGGCGCTGCTGATCGAAGGACGCGGGGTTCTCGTCGCGGGCGACATGCTCTCCGATGTCCTGATTCCGATGCTCGGCGACGTGAACGGCACCGATGACGTGATCGAGGACTACCTCGCGGCGCTGCGACTGATCGAGGAGGTGGCGGACGGCGTCGACGTCATCATTCCGGGCCACGGGTCCGTCGGCGGAGCCGATCAGGTACGCGCACGGATCGACCAGGATCGGGCGTACGTGCACGCCCTGCGTGACCGCCGGGATCTCAGCGACCCGCGGATCGGCCCGTCCGCCAAGCCGGGCTGGGAATGGGTGAGCGACGTGCACGCAGGGCAACTCCAGCGCCTCGCCCGGAGAAGCGAGCGCGACAGGACCCCCGGCTAGCGATCGGTACGCGACACAGCCGGTACGCGCACGTCGCCCGCCGGACCGGCCGCCGGGGGCTGCCCTCGGCGGTGGCGAGCTGAGCCGGCGGTCAGTCGCGCTGCTCGATCTCGTCCCGCATCGTCACGAAATGCGCCGCCGCCTGGTCGCCGGACTCGAAGTACATGGCGATCATGCCCCTGGTGTTGCTGTCGGCCCAGAAGCAGATGCTGCTCACCACGTTCTCGACGAACGTGGCGTCACCACATTTCGCGACGCCACCGAGAGGTCCCGGCTGGACCTGCTTCATGTGGCCGGCTTTCACTCCCATGAAAGCGACGAATCGGTCGATTGTGGTGTTCGGGTTGGGAACAGGAGCCGACACGGCGAAAGCCATGACCATATTCTTGTCCCCTGGATTGCCGTAAAAAGCTACTACTGTGCCAGTCGCCTGCGGAACCGCCTTCTTCACCGTGGCGAGTCTCCGGTCGATCACCCTGCGAAGGCCGGCAGTCACGTGCTTCGCACGCCCGCCAAGTGTCTCCGGCTCGACGACATGCGTCCGGAAAGGGCTCTGACTCTCATCCGTCTTCTCGGCGCCGTCTCTGAGAGAGTAGAAGACCACTGCGACGGCGGCGGCCACCACTCCGGCAAGGACAACGAGGACGAGTTTGCTGACGGTGCCCCTCGCCGCCGGAGGTTCCGAAGGCGACGGGTAGCCGGGATCGAGCGGCCGGCTGGCGTTCAGGTGCCCGGGCCGGTCGTCCGGCTGTGCGTATGGCGAGGGGAATCGGACATCCTGGTTCGGGTGGTCCGGCGGGCCGAATGGGGATTGCGACACGGACTCTCCACGAGCAGCCAGGTACAGGGGCGCGGCAACCTTATCTTCGATTCACATGCCACAAAGCAGGAAATTATGGCTCTGTAATCGATGAAGAGGCAATTGGTCGGACAGAAACCTCATCCGGGCGCCGACGGAAAGGCCCGGAGGACTACTGATCACCGACGAAATGAACACCAGTGACCGTGCGCTCCGCCTGGCCGGGCCGGCCGTCCTGCCGGTCGGTGCCTTCATGGCGTGACCGGACAACACCATGCGTCGCCATTCCGACGATCCGCACGGGGCTTGTGGCATCCGAGGCCGCGCCGTACCAGGTGCGGCGCTTATCCCAGGGTGGCGAGCAGGCGGTTGAGGGGGCTGTCCAGGCCGTACTTCCGCGACAGTGCGACCAGTCGCTCGGGGTCGCGGGGCGCGGCGGGGAGGCTGACGTCGACGTCCGGCAGCGGCACGTCGTGGGCCACCCGGACCACGGCGGGGGCGACCTCCAGGTAGTCGCGGGCGGCGGCGAGCCTGTTCCGGGCGCCCGCCGGGAAGCCGTCGGTGCCGCCCTCGTCCAGCGCGGCGAGCAGGGCCGGGAGGGAGCCGAAGCGGGTGATGAGCGCGGCGGCCGTCTTCTCCCCGATGCCGGGGACGCCGGGCAGGCCGTCGCTCGGGTCGCCGCGCAGCGTCGCGAAGTCGGCGTACGCCCGGCCGGGGATGCCGTACTTCTCCCGGACGAAGGATTCGTCGATGACCTGCAGGTTCCGGATTCCCCTTACTGTGTAAAGGGCCCGGCACGGCTTGTCGTCGTCCACGAGTTGGAACAGGTCCCGGTCGCCGGTGACGATGTCCACAGCCGTGGTCGCGGCGATCGCGAACGTGCCGATGACGTCGTCGGCCTCGTAGCCGCCGACTCCGACGCGGGCGATGCCGAGCGCGTCCAGGACCTCCTCGATGACCGGCACCTGCGGTGCCAGCGTGTCGGGAACCTCCTCCTGATCGCCGCTCGCGACCCGGTGGGCCTTGTACGACGGGATCGCCGCCACCCGGAACGCGGGACGCCAGTCGGCGTCCATGCACGCGACGATCTCCCGGGGCGAGTGCTGCCGGACCAGGGTGGCGATCATGTCGAGGAGCCCGCGCACCGCGTTCACCGGCATGCCGTCCGGCGAGGTCACCGAGTCCGGAACCCCGTAGAAGGCACGGAAGTACAGCGACGGGGTGTCGAGAAGCATCAGCACCCGACCATTGTCACGCCTGTCAGGCCGTGCGCGGGCCGTCTCCGGTCACCGCCACCGCCAGGAGGCAGGTGTCGTCCTCGGGGTTGGGGCCGCCGATCGCCTCCAGCAGGCGGTCGAGGCTCGCGTCGAGGTCGGCGCCGGTCGCGCCGGTCGAGGCGGCCGCCCGCATGACGAGCGACACTCCGGCCTCGATGTCGCGTGACCGGCGCTCCACCAGCCCGTCGGTGAACATCAGCAGCAGGTCGCCGGGCTCGAGGCGGACGTCGGCCACTCCGTACGGCTGGCTCGACGTCGCCCCGAGCACGACTCCCCGGGGCGCTCCGAGCTGGCGCACGCCCCCGCGGCGCACCAGGATCGGCGCGGGATGCCCCGCCTGTGCCCACGTGAAAAGGCGGGACGCCGGGTCGAAGTGGCCGCACACCGCCGTGGCGGTGGTGTCGTCCAGGCGCGTGAGCACCAGGGCGTTCAGCCACGACAGCAGCATGCCGGGGGAGGCCCCGGTCATGCTCAGGCCGAGCAGGGCGTGCCGCAGTTGCGCCATCTCCGCGATCGCGGGCAGGCCGTGCCCCGACACGTCGCCGACGGCGAGGAACATGCGCCCGTCGGGGAGCGGGGCCGCGTCGTACCAGTCGCCCCCGAGGCTCGACTCCCGGCCGGCCGGGACGTACCGGACCGCGATCCGGGCGTACGGAAGCTCGATCGAGGCGCCGGGCTCGGGCAGGATCGCCTCCCGCAGCGCCAGCGTGACGCGTCGTTCCTCGCGCCGTTCCTCGGCGGCGCGCTCACGCGCCTCCTGTGCCTGCCGCCTGGACTCGCTCACCACCATCTCCGCCCACCGCCGTCCACCGGCGTCCGCGACCGTCTCCGGCACCCGCTCGGGGACGGACGCCGGCAACGCCGGCGGGGACGTGTACTCGGCGGGTTCCGGCTCGGGCGGGGCGGCGCCCGGGGGCGCCCCGGCGGGAAGGACGCCGACGGGGGCGGCGACGGGAGCCACGTCCGGGCCGTCCGCGGGGGGAAGGGCGGGCATCGCACCGCCCACTACGCCGACCATTTGTCTCGCTCTCGATGCCGCTCTTGCACTGTCGTACGGACGGTTCGTGATCGTCCTGACGCGGAGCGTAGCAGTAGTTCTTGTCCCGGGGGTTAGTTTTCTTCTACCGCGTGGAATAAGCCAATGCCTCTCGCGGCACGCCCGCGCGGCGTCT
The DNA here is from genome assembly GCF_016863015.1 of Microbispora amethystogenes. Lineage (GTDB taxonomy): Bacteria > Actinomycetota > Actinomycetes > Streptosporangiales > Streptosporangiaceae > Microbispora > Microbispora amethystogenes. The sequence goes on from NZ_BOOB01000050.1 coordinate 33,424, forward strand.
GTGCTATGAGTTCTGCGGACGCCGCCTGTGTGCGCCAGCGGGGCCGGATCTCGTTAGATTGGGCACCGTGACAACGACGTCCCCGGATGCCTCCGACCTGTATCCCACGACCCGTCCCGCCGCCGTGCGCGAGGCCGCCGGCCGCGCCGGTCTCGACGCGCTGCTGCTGACGCCCGGCCCGGATCTCCGCTACGTCACCGGGTACGACGCGATGCCGCTCGAACGGCTGACCTGTCTCGTCGTGCCGGTGTCCGGCGAGCCGTTCCTGATGGTGCCGCGCCTCGAACTGCCGGCAGCGGAGCACTCGCCCGCCTCCCGGCTCGGCGTCGAGTTCGTCGCCTGGGACGAGACCGACGACCCGTTCGCCGAGGTGGCCCGCCGCCTGGGCCCGGTCGCCCGGGTCGGGCTGGCCGACCGCATGTGGGCGCTGCAGTCGCTGCGGTTCCGCGCCGCGATGCCCGGCGCGGAGCAGACGCTGGCCGGTGACGTGCTGCGCGAGCTGCGGATGCGCAAGTCGCCCGCCGAGAAGGCGGCGCTCGCGGAGGCGGGGGCGGCCATCGACGCCGTGCACGCCCTCGTCCCCGGGCTGCTCAAGGCCGGCCGCACCGAGCGCAAGGTCGGCAGGGACATCGCGGAGGCGATCGTCGAGGCGGGGCACGCCCGGGTCGACTTCGTGATCGTGGGCTCCGGCCCGAACGGCGCGAGCCCGCACGCCGAGCTGACCGACCGGGTGATCCGGCCGGGCGAGCCGATCGTGGTGGACATCGGCGGCACGATGCCGAGCGGTTACTGCTCCGACTCCACCCGGGTGTACTGCGTCGGTGAGCCGCCGGCCGACTTCGCGGCGTACTACGAGGTGCTCAGGGCCGCCCAGGAGGCCGCCTGCGCCCACGTGCGGCCCGGGGTGACCTGCGAGTCCGTGGACGCCGCCGCCCGCGAGGTGATCGCCGAGGCGGGGTACGGCGAGTACTTCGTCCACCGCACCGGCCACGGCATCGGCCTGGAGACCCACGAGGAGCCGTACATCGTGGCGGGCAACACCGAGGAGATGCGGCCGGGGTACGCGTTCTCCGTCGAGCCCGGCATCTACCTGCCGGGGCGTCACGGCGCCCGGATCGAGGACATCGTCGTCTGCGGTGAGACGGCGGGCGAGCGGCTGAACGGCACCACCAGGGAGCTCGTCGTCGTGTGATCGCCGTCCGGCGAGCGGTCCCGAACCCCCGCCGATGCCCAGGTGGGATGCGGGTGGGATGAACGCGGCCGTACCCCCGCATTTCAGGAGATGCGGACGGCGCGCGGGGGGTGCGAGGGTCGGGCGGTGTACGGGTCAGCGGGATCCGGAGGTGCCCGGCATGCGATTACGGCCGCGTGATGACGTCGATGTGCAGGACCGCCTCGCCCGGTCGGCGGCCGAGACGGCGGGCGTGTGGATGTCGACGCCGGAGGTGGCGGGCTGGCTCGTCCGGCGGGCCGGGGCGCACCGGTTCCGGGTCGAGCGGATTCCCTTCGCCCGGCTGGACGGGTGGTCGTTCGGGCCGGGAGGCAACCTGGCGCACCGCAGCGGCCGCTTCTTCAGCGTCGAAGGGCTGCACATCGTCGCCGGCGAGGACCCGGTGCCCGAGTGGCGGCAGCCCATCATCGTGCAGCCGGAGATCGGCATCCTCGGCATCCTGGCCAGGGAGTTCAACGGCGTGCTGCACTTCCTCATGCAGGCCAAGATGGAGCCGGGCAACCCGAGGCTGGTGCAGCTTTCGCCGACGGTGCAGGCGACCCGCAGCAACTACACGCGGGTGCACGGCGGCGCACCGGTCAGATACCTCGGCTACTTCACCGGCCAGGAGCGCTGCCAGGAGCGCGCCCAGGAACGCGGCCGGGTGCTCGTCGACGTGCTGCAGTCGGAGCACGGCTCCTGGTTCTTCCGCAAGTCAAACCGGAACATGATCGTCGAGACCCGCGACAACGTCGAGGTGGGCGACGACTTCTGCTGGCTGACCCTCGGGCAGATCGGCCGCCTGCTGCGCCGCGACAACGTCGTGAACATGGACGCGCGCACGGTTCTGGCCTGCGCGCCCGCCGCGCCGCCCGAGGCGGGGGCGGCGCTGTCGGACACCGAACTGGTGTCGTGGTTCACCGCGGAGCGCAGCCGGCACGAGGTGCGCACCCGGCTCGTCCCGCTCGACGAGGTGTCGGGCTGGACGACGGGGGAGTGGTCCATCGACCACGAGCGCGACCGGTACTTCCGGGTGATCGCCGTGTCGGCCGAGGCGGGCAGCCGGGAGGTCCACCGGTGGACCCAGCCGCTGTTCGAGCCGCTGGGGGCGGGCGTCGCCGCGTTCCTGGTGCGCAGGTTCGACGGGGTGCCGCACCTGCTGGTGCGCGCCCGGGTCGAGGGCGGGTTCCTCGGCACCGTCGAACTGGGCCCGACCGTGCAGTGCACCCCCGAGTCCTACGTCCATCTTCCCGTGTCGCGCAGGCCCCGCTTCCTCGCGACCGTCCTCGGCGCCGATCCGGGCCGGATCCGCTACGAGGCCGTGCACGCGGAGGAGGGCGGCCGCTTCTACCGGGCGCAGAGCCGTTATCTGCTGGTGGACGCCGACGAGCGGACCGCGGCGGTGGACCCTCCACCGGGGTTCATGTGGGTCACTCCCGGGCAGTTGAACTCACTGGCGCGGCACAGCCACTACGTGAACGTGCAGGCCCGCACCCTGCTCGCGGTGCTGAACAGCTGGGCCGCCGAGCTGTGACCCCCCCGCCGGCCGCGCAACACTTAAGAAGTTGCTTTACTTTCCCGCCTCTGCGTCGTACGGTTAAGAACATGCTTAACGAAGCTGCTTCGCTTGACCGGGTATTCCAGGCGCTGGCCGACCCCACCAGGCGGAGCATGGTCGAGCGGCTGAGCCGCGGGCCCGCGTCGGTGAGCGAGCTCGCGCGGCCCTTCGCCATGTCGCTGGCCGCGATCGTCCAGCATCTGAAGGTGCTGGAGGCCTGCGGGCTGGTCCGGTCGGAGAAGATCGGCCGGGTGCGCGCCTGCCGTCTGGAGCCGCAGGCGCTCACGGCGGTGGAACAGTGGGCCGGCGAGCGCCGCAGGACCTGGGAGCACCGCCTCGACCGGCTCGGCGACTACCTCGCCGAGCAGCCCGACGAGTGGGATACGGAGGACGAGAAATGACCGATCGTCGCGTGGAACACGCCAACTTCACCATCGAGCGCGCCTACGCCGCCTCGCCCGAGCGGGTGTTCACCGCCTGGGCGGAGGAGAAGGCCAAGGCCGACTGGTTCGCCCGCGGCGGGGACGACTACCGCCTCGACTTCCGGGTCGGCGGCAGGGAGGTCAACCGCGGCAGCCAGGGCGGCGGCCCCGTCATCACCTTCGACGCCCGCTATCACGAGATCGTCCCGCCGGAGCGCATCGTCTACGCCTACGACCTGTACGTCGGCTCGACGCTCGCGTCGGTGTCGGTGACCACCGTCCAGTTCGCCCCCGCCGACGGCGGCACCCGTCTGGAGCTGACCGAGCAGGTCGCCTTCCTCGACGGGCACGACCGTCCGGAATGGCGCGAGCAGGGCACCCGCGACTGGCTGGAGACGCTCGCGGCGCACCTGGAGCGGGAGACCTCCCGCGCCTGACCCGACGCGCCTGACTCGACGCGCCTGACCCGAACCGAGAACGGACAGGAGGGGGCCCGATGGAGACGAGGACCGCGGCGCCGCCCCGCGCCGGACGCAGAGAGTGGATCGGGCTGGCGGTGCTGGCCCTGCCCACCCTGCTGCTCGCACTAGATCTCAGCGTGCTGTACCTGGCTCTGCCGCACATCAGCGACGATCTCGGAGCCGACTCGGTCCAGCAGCTGTGGATCACCGACATCTACGGGTTCATGGTCGCCGGGTTCCTGGTCACCATGGGCACCCTCGGCGACCGCATCGGGCGGCGCAGGCTGCTGATGACGGGCGCGGCGGCGTTCGGCGTCGCCTCCCTGCTGGCCGCGTACGCGCCGACCGGCGAGACCCTCATCGCCGCCCGGGCGCTGCTGGGCGTCGCGGGCGCCACCCTGGCGCCGTCGACGCTGGCGCTGATCCGCAACATGTTCGCCGACGAGAGGCAGCGCACCACGGCGGTCGCCGTCTGGGTGAGCTGTTTCATGGGCGGCGCCGCGATCGGCCCGGTGGTCGGCGGGCTGCTGCTGGAGGCGTTCTGGTGGGGCTCGGTGTTCCTGCTGGCCGTGCCGGTGATGGTCCTGCTTCTGGCCGTCGGCCCCTGGCTGCTCCCCGAGTATCGCGACGACTCCGCCGGCCGCCTCGACCTGCCGAGCACCCTGCTGTTCCTCGCCACCGCGCTGCCCGTCGTGTACGGACTGAAGGAGCTGACGAGGAACGGCCCCGGAGTCGTCGCCATCCTGGCGGTCGTCGCCGGGCTGGCCTTCGGCGCGGCGTTCGTCCGCAGGCAGGGCGGCCTGGACACCCCGCTGCTGGACCTGCGGCTGTTCCGCCGCCGGGCCTTCACCGCCGCGCTGGTCGTCCTGATGTTCGCCGTGGCCACCCAGGGCGGGATCATGCTGGTGGTCACCCAGCAGATGCAGATCGTCGAGGGGCTGTCGCCGGTGGCGACGGGGCTGTGGCTGATGCCGGGCTCGCTGGCCATGGTCGCGGGCTCCCTGCTGGCTCCGCACGCCGCCCGGCTCCTGCGCCCGGCGCCCACGGTCGCGGCCGGCATGGCCGTCACCGCGATCGGCTACCTGCTGCTCACCCGCGCGGTTCCCGGCGGGCTGCCCGTTCTGGTGGCCGGCGCCGTCGTCGTCTTCTTCGGCATCGGCCCGGTGGCATCGCTGACCCAGAACCTCATCGTGAGCTCCGCGCCGCCGGCCAAGGCGGGCTCCGCGGCGTCGGTCTCCCAGACCGGCGGCGACTTCGGCATCGCGCTGGGCGTGGCCGTGTTCGGCAGCATCGCCGCCCTGGTCTATCGGCACACTCTCGCCGACACCTATCGCGGCCCGGCGGGACCGGCCGCCGACAGCATCGCGGGCGCGGCCCCGGCCGCGCGGGACCTGCCCGCCCAGCGCTCGGACGAGCTGTTGTCGGCCGCGCACGCGGCCTTCACCTCCGGGCTGCACGTGGTCGCCGCGTTCGCCGCGCTGCTGTGCCTGGCGCTCGCCGTGCTCGCGGCCTACGCCCTGCGGCAGGCCCCAGAGGAGGCCCCGGAGGCGGCGGCTTCTGAGGCGGCCCCTGACACGGCCCAGAAGCAGGGCCAGGACGGGCCTCCTGAGCGCACCATCGAAGATGCGCGGCCGGTCGGCCGGGTGCCATCGTCGGACTGAGCGGATTTCCGGAGGACGGGCCCCGCGCCACGCGCCGGGGCCGTCGCCGGCGGGCGTGACCGGCCGGACGGGTTCTCCGCGGTCCGGAACCCACGCGCCTCACGCCTAGGAGGATCCATGACGATCCGCCCTGTCGTCCTCGACCCGGCCGGACACGACATCCACGCCGAGGGAGCCCGCATCCGCGCCGGCGGACCGGTCTCCCGGGTGGTGCTCCCCGGCGGGGTCATGGCCTGGTCGGTCACCGGCCACGACGTGGCCAGGCAGGTGCTCGGCGACCACCGGTTCTCGAAGGACCCCCGCAAGCACTGGACCGACTTCGTGGAAGGCCGCATCGGCGACGACTTCCCGATGATCGGCTGGGTCCTCATGGAGAACCTCACCACCGCGTACGGGCACGACCACACGCGGCTGCGGCGGCCGTGCGCCCAGGCGTTCACGCCGCGCCGGGTGGAGGCCCTGCGCGGGAGCGTGCAGAAGGTCACCGACGAGCTTCTCGGACGCCTCGACGAGGTGGCCCCGGGCGAGGCCGTCGACCTCAAGGCGGAGTTCGCCAAGCCCCTGCCCGCCGCGGTGATCTGCGACCTGTTCGGCGTGCCGGCGGCCGACCGCCAGGCCATGCTGCACGGCGGCGAGGTCAACGTCGACACCGGCATCACGCCCGAGGAGGCCGCCGCGAACGTCGCGGCGTGGCAGCGGCTGATGCTCGACTTCGTCCGGTCCAAGCGCGACCACCCCGGCGACGACCTGACCACCGACCTGGTCGCCGCCCGCGACGAGGACGGCTCGCCGCTGAGCGACTCCGAGATGGTGGGCACCCTGCACATCATGCTCGCCACCGGGACCGAGCCGGTGAAGAACCTCATCGCCAACACGGTGCTCCTGCTGCTCACCCATCCGGACCACCTCGCGCGGGTCGCGCGGGGAGAGCTGAGCTGGCCGGACGTGATCCAGGAGGCCGTCCGCGTGGAGGCGCCGGTCGCGCACCTGCCGTTCAGGTTCGCGACCGAGGACGTCGAGATCGGCGGCGTCACCATCGCCAAGGGCGATCCGGTTCTGATGAACTTCGCGGCGGCGGGCCGCGACCCCGACCGGTACGGCCCGGACGCCGACGTCTTCGACCCCGGGCGGGCCGACAGGGAACACCTGTCCTTCGGAGCCGGCATCTACCGGTGCATCGGCAAGCCGCTCGCCCTGATGGAGGCCGAGATCGCGCTGCCGGCGCTGTTCGAGCGGTTCCCCGGGATGAGACTGGCCGTGCCCGCCGACCGGATCGAGCCGCAGGGCACCTTCATCATGAACGGCCTGCGGAACCTGCCGGTCCTGCTGAAGGGCGGGGGCGCGTCGTGAGCACGATGAAGGCGGCGGTCGTCCCCGCGCCCGGCGCCCGGTGGGAGCTCGGGGAGGTCCCGGTGCCGCGGCCCGGTCCGGGCCAGGTGCTGATCCGCGTGCGGGCCTGCGGCGTCTGCCACAACGACGTGTGGCTGACCAACGGCGTGTACGACTTCCCGCCGCTCGACCCGGTGATCGTCGGGCACGAGGCGGCCGGGGAGGTCGTCGAGGTGGGCCCGGGGGTGACCACCCGCGAGGTGGGCGACCGGGTCGGCGCCACCTGGGTGCAGCGGGGGTGCGGCCGGTGCGACTACTGCGCGCGTGGTCTGCCGCCCACCGGCCAGACGGCCATGTGCTGCGCGGCGCCGGTGCTGACCGGCATGACCGCCCCCGGCGGCCACGCCGAGTACATGGCGGTGGAGGCGAGCAGCACGGTCCTGCTCCCCGGCGGTGTGTCGTACGAGGCCGCCGCGCCCGTGCTCTGCGCCGGCTACACCGCGTGGAGCGCCCTGCGGGCGGCGGAGCCGGCCCCGGGCGACCGGGTCGCCGTGCTGGGCGTCGGCGGGCTGGGGCACCTCGCCCTGCAGTTCGCGCGGGCCTGCGGGTTCGAGACCGTCGCCGTCACCCGGTCGCCCGACAAGCGCGAACTCGCGACGTCACTCGGCGCCGGGGCCGTCGTGTCCGGCGGTGCGGGCCTGCGGGACGCCGGCGGCGCGGACGTCCTCCTCGTCACGAACACGTCGTACGCCGCCGCCACGGAGGCCCTGCAGGGCATGCGGCCCGGCGGGCGGGTCGCACTGGCCACGATCGACCCGGTGGGCGCGCTGGAGCTCGGGCCGTCCAGCCTGGTCTGGGCGAAGCGCCTGCGGGTCACCGGCGTCACCCACGACGGCCCGGACCGGCTCGCCGAGGCGTTCCGGCTCGTGGCGGAGGGCAAGGTGACGCCGATGGTGGAGGAGTTCCCGAAGGAGGACGTCGCCGACGCCGTCGAGGCCGTCGACAAGGGCGCCGTGCGCTTCCGCGCCGTCGTCCGGTACTGACGTCCCGTACCGGCGCCGTCCCGTACCGGCGCCGTCCCGTACTGACGCCGTCCTGTACTGACACGGGCCACCGGCCGGCCCGCGCGGAGCGCCGCGCGGGCCGCACCCGTGCGCGGGTCATCCGGGCAGTTCGACTCCGGGCAGTTCGACGGAGGCGTGGTCGCCGACCATCAGGCGATGGTGGACGCGCCGGGCGCCTCCGGTGACCGTGGCGGACCGGCCGACGATGCAGCCGCGCAGGTCCGGGACCGCCGCTATGGTGGCGCCGTCCAGGAGGACGGAGTCGGCGACGCCGGCGGCGTTCAGCAGGCAGTCGCGCCCGACGGAGGTGTGCGGGCCGACGTGGCTGTCCTTCACCACCGCCCCCGCGCCGATGATCGCCGGGCCGTCGATCCGCGACCGCACCACCCGGGCGCCCGGCTCGACCAGGACGGGACCGGACAGCGTGCTGGCGGCGTCCACGTCGCCGCGGACCTCCCGGCACAGGTCGCCGAGCAGGCGGCGGTTGCACGCCAGGACGTCCTCCGGACGCCCGGTGTCCTTCCAGTAGCCGGCGTACTCGCTGGCCGTGACCCGCGCGCCCTGGTCGAGCAGCCACTGGAGCGCGTCGGTGATCTCCAGCTCCCCGCGGGCGCTGGGCCGGATCGCGGCCACGGCGGCGTGCACCGCGGCGGTGAAGAAGTACACGCCGATCACGGCGAGGTCGCCGCAGGGCGGCTCGGGCTTCTCCACGAGGCGGACCACCGAGCCGTCCGAGGCGAGCTCGGCGATGCCGAATGCGCGCGGGTCCTCGACCTTCTGCACGGCGATGTGGGCGGCGGGGCGCCGGGCCCGGAACTCCGCCGCGAGCCCGTCGATGCCGTCGGGCAGCACGTTGTCGCCGAGATACACGACGAAGTCGTCGTCGCCCAGGAACGGCCGGGCCAGGGCCACGCAACTGGCGAGGCCGTCGGGGCGCTCCTGCCGGAGATAGGTGACGCGGACCCCGAAGCGGGAGCCGTCGCCGATCGCCTCGGCTATCTCGCGCTCCCACCCGCCGATGACGACGCCGACGTCGGTCACCCCGAGGCGGGCGACGGCGCCGAGCGCGTGCGCGAGCACCGGCTCGCCGGCCACCGGGATCAGTTGCTTGGGCATGGAATGGCTGAAAGGACGCAGGCGGGTGCCCGACCCGCCCGACAACACCAATGCCTTCATTCCGCTTTCCCCTCGACTGGTGATACCGCCGATTTCGCTCATCGCAATGTCTCATCACCGGATCGCCGCCGCATCTTTCGGCGTGCCGCCCGTGCCGGGAAAACGTGCCGACCGGCGGCCGCTGTTTCGCCGCACCCGACGTGAGGCGGCCGGACAGGGGTCCGCAATTCGTTCAGGGCAATTTGGGAGATGCGGCCCGGGAATGGCCGGTAGTTACGATGACCGTGGCCGGAAAACGGATGGAAGGCGAATTGCCGGCACTCTCGCGCGGGCCGGGAAAACCGGTTCGCGGACGGACCGCAACGGAGAACGGGAGCGGGCTATGTCTGCAGACGGTGCGCAAGCCGGCGCGCAGGACGGCGCGCATTCGCAGCGGGCGGCGGACCTGGGCGCCCCGGTCACGCCGCAGGGCCGGGTCCTCGCCGATCTGCTGGCCGAGTACGTCGAGCGGGTCCGGGACGAGGCCGGCGCGAACGACCGCGCGGGCGCGTTCCCGTACGAGACGTTCGACGGCTTCGCGAAGGACGGCGTGCTGGGCGGCACGGTCCCCGCCGAACTCGGCGGCCTCGGGGTGGGCCGGTTGTACGACGTGGCGGTGGCGCTCCGGACGCTGGCGGAGGCGGACGCCTCGGCCGCGCTGGCGCTGCACGTGCAGTTCAGCCGTGGCCTGACGCTGACCTACGAGTGGCGGCACGGCTCGCCCTCGGCGCGGGCGCTGGCCGAGCGGTTGCTGCGCTCGATGGCCACCGGCGAGGCCGTGGTCTGCGGGGCGCTCAAGGACTCTCCCGGCGTCGTCACCGAACTCGTCCCCGACGGGTCGGGCGGCTGGCTGCTGTCCGGCCGCAAGACCCTGGTGAGCCTGGCCCCGATCGGGACGCACTTCTTCGTGCACGCCCAGCGGCGGGCCGACGGGCGGCCGGCCGGCCTGGTCGTCCCGCTCGTGCGGCGGGACAGCCCGGGGCTGCGCGTGCTGGACACCTGGGACGGCCTCGGCATGCGCGCCTCGGGCACCGCCGACATCGCCTTCGACGCCTGCCCCGTCGCGGCCGGCGACGTCCTGGAACGCAGCCAGGTCAACGCCCGCGACGACGCGGTCCTGGCCGGGCAGACGGTCAGCTCGATCACGATGCTCGGGATCTACGCGGGGGTGGCCCAGGCGGCCAGGGACATCGCGACCGGCGTGGCCGCCCGCCGCCCCGGCCCGCCCCCGGCGGCGGTGCGCACCCTGGTCGCGGAGACCGACGCCCGCCTCTACGCCCTCCGGGCGACGGCCGGCGCCGCCCTGGTCAACGCCGACGCCTGGTCCGCCGACCGCAGCGGCGACCCCGCCGAGCGCGGGAGGGCGATGATGACCCCCTTCCAGTGCGCGAAGATGACCGTCAACACGCTCGCGCTCGGCATCGTCAACGACTGCCTCACGCTGGCCGGCGGCGCCGCCTACTCGGCGGACCACCCGCTGGCCCGCCTCTCCCGGGACGTGCGGGCCGGGTGGTTCATGCAGCCCTACACGTACGTGGACGGCGTCGACTACCTCAGCGGGCAGGCCCTGGGCCTCGAACGGGACAACGACTACATGAGCTTCCGGGCGCTCGGCCCCCGAGCCCGGCAGTGACGTGCGGAGCGAGCATCGGAGAAGGCGCGCATGGCTATTCGCGTATGGGACTACCTGCCGGAGTACGAGAAGGAGAGGACGGACGTCCTCGACGCGGTCGAGAAGGTCTTCGAATCCGGGCAGCTCATCCTCGGGGAGAGCGTCCGGAGCTTCGAGGAGGAGTTCGCCGCCTACCACCGGACGAGACACTGCACGGGCGTGGACAACGGGACCAACGCCATCAAACTCGGCCTGCAGGCGCTGGGGGTCGGCCCGGGGGACGAGGTCGTCACCGTCTCCAACACCGCCGCCCCGACCGTCGTGGCGATCGACTCGGTCGGCGCGACGCCGGTCTTCGCCGACGTGCGCGAGGACGACCACCTCATAGACCCCGCGCAGGTGGCCGCCGCGATCACTCCGCGCACCCGCGCGCTGGTGCCGGTCCACCTGTACGGCCAGTGCGCCGACATGGCGCCGTTGACCCGGCTCGCCGCCCGGCACGGCCTGGCCGTCCTGGAGGACTGCGCCCAGGCGCACGGCGCCCGGCACCACGGCCGCCTGGCCGGCACGATGGGGCACGCCGCCGCCTTCTCGTTCTACCCCACCAAGGTCCTCGGGGCGTACGGCGACGGCGGGGCGGTGCTGACCGGCGACGACACGGTCGACGGCAACCTGCGGCGGCTGCGGTACTACGGCATGGAGGAGCGGTACTACGTCGTCCGCACCCCCGGGCACAACTGCCGTCTCGACGAGGTGCAGGCGGAGATCCTGCGCCGCAAGCTCGGCCGCCTGGACGACTACATCGCGCGGCGCCGCGAGGTGGCCGATCGTTACGCCGAAGGGCTGGCCGACGTCTCGGGGCCGTCCGGGCTGCGGCTGCCGTCCGTGACGGAGGGCAACGACCACGTCTACTACGTCTACGTGGTCCGCCACCCGCGCCGCGACGAGATCATCGAGCGGCTCAGGGCGTACGACATCCACCTGAACATCAGCTATCCCTGGCCGGTGCACACGATGACCGGCTTCGAGCGGCTGGGCTACGCGGAGGGGTCGCTGCCGGTCACCGAGCGGCTGGCCCGCCAGATCTTCTCGCTGCCGATGTACCCGTCGCTGCCGCCTGACACGCAGGACCGGGTGATCGAGGCGCTCCGCGAGGTCCTGACGACGCTGTGAGCGCGCGCCTCGCGCCTCGCGCCCCGCCCTCCCACCCCGACACGTACGACCCGGAGGAGAAGATCGATGACGACCCCAGTCGGCGAGACGACGTGCCGGGTGTGCCGCGGGCCGCTCGGCGAGTTCCTGGACCTCGGGCGGCAGCCGCTGTCCGACCGTTTCCTGACCGAGAGGGAGATCCCCGGCGAGTTCTTCTACCGGCTCGCCGTCGGCGCCTGCGCGTCGTGCGGGATGGTGCAGCTGATGGAGGAGGTCCCGCGTGAGCTGATGTTCCGCGAGGACTATCCGTACCACTCGTCGGGCTCGTCGGTGATGCGGGAGCACTTCGCACGGACCGCGCACGGCTTCCTGGAGTCGGCGTACGCCGGGCCGGACCCGTTCGTGGTGGAGATCGGCAGCAACGACGGGGTGATGCTCGGCGCGGTGCGCGACGCCGGCGTGCGGCATCTCGGGTTCGAGCCCTCGGGGAAGGTGGCCGAGGTGGCGCGGCGGCGCGGTGTGCGGGTGCGCACCGACTTCTTCGAGGAGCCGACGGCGGCCGAGGTGCGCGCGGCCGAGGGGCCCGCGGACGTGATCTACGCGGCCAACACGATCTGTCACATCCCCTACCTTGAGTCGATCTTCCGCGGCGTCGACGCGCTGCTCGCCCCCGGTGGCCGGTTCGTCTTCGAGGATCCCTACTGGGGGGACATCGTGGAGAAGACGTCGTTCGACCAGATCTACGACGAGCACTTCTACTTCTTCACGGCGACTTCGGTCCGGGCGGCCGCCGAGCGGTCCGGCTTCGAACTGGTCGACGTGGAACGCCTGTCTGTCCACGGCGGCGAACTGCGCTACACGATCGCCCGCCGCGGCGCCGCCACGCCTGCGGCGGCCGTCGCGGAGACCGTCGAGCGGGAACGGGCCCGCGGCCTGACCGCTCCGGACACGCTGCGCCGCTTCGCCGCCGACGTGGAACGCGTACGGGACGACCTGACGGCGCTGCTGCGCCGGCTGCGTGAGGAGGGGCGGCGGGTCGTCGCGTACGGCGCGACCGCCAAGAGCGCGACCGTGACCAACTTCTGCGGTCTCGACTCCGGGCTGGTCGAGTGGGTGTGCGACACCACTCCTCAGAAACAGGGGCTGCTGACCCCCGGAGCCCATCTGCCGGTCGTGCCGCCGGAACGGTTCTCCACGTCCCACCCCGACCACGCGCTGTTGTTCGCCTGGAACCACGCCGAGGAGATCATGGCGAAGGAGCAGGAGTTCCGCGACGCAGGCGGCCGGTGGATCCTCTACGTGCCGGACGTCCGGGTGGTGTGAGCCATGCGAGTGAACGGCCTGGCGGTCGAGGGCGCGTACGTCTTCACGCCCGAGGAGTTCCCCGACGACCGGGGGCGGTTCCTGTCGCACTACCAGGAATCGGTGTTCGGCGACGCCGTGGGACGCCCGCTCTTCCCCGTGGCGCAGGCGAGCAGCAGCGTCTCGCGCAGGGGAGTGGTGCGGGGGCTGCACTACACGGCGACGCCGCCGGGCACGGCGAAGTACGTCCACTGCCCGCGCGGCCGGGCCCTCGACGTCGTCCTCGACGTCCGCGTCGGCTCTCCCTCGTTCGGCGTCTGGGACAGCGTCGTGCTCGACTCCCTCGACTTCCGCGCCGTGTACTTCCCGCTGGGGGTCGCGCACCTGTTCGTGGCTCTGGAGGACGACACCGTGATGTCGTACCTGCTGTCGCGGGAGTACGTGGCCGCCGACGAGCTGGCGATCTCCCCGCTGGACCCGGGGCTGGGCCTGCCCGTCCCGGGGGACCTCACGCCGATCCTGTCGGAGCGGGACCGTGCGGCCCCCCGCCTTGAGGAGGCGAGAGAGGCCGGCCTGCTGCCCGACTATCGGGTGTGCGCCGAAATCGAGGCGGGCAGCCGCGTCTGAACGGCCCGGCCACGGGCGAAGTGGCGGGGTGGGGGGAGGGAGTCACGACTCCCGGGGGCGCGTGCCGCGGGAGTCGAGACCGTGGGTGTCGAGACCGTGAGTGTGGAGAGCGGGGGTGTCGAGAGCGGCGACGGTCCGGCGCAGAGCCTCGTCGAGCGGAACCCGCGGGCGCCATCCGGTGGCCGCCCGGAACGCTGAGGAGTCGATCACCACGCTGTCGAAGTCGCCCGGCCGGGCGCTCGCGGGCGGGGGGACCGGCACGACCGGCACCGGAGGCCGTCCGGTCCGTTCGGCGACGAGCAGCGCGATCCTCCGGAAGACGTCGCCGAGCGGCTCGCCGCGGCCGTGGCCCAGCGGCCAGTGCCGGCCCGCCAGCGCCTCCGGCCGGTCGAGGGCCGCCAGGAAGGCGTCCGCGACGTCGCCGACGTACAGCAGTTCACGCGCGACCGTGCCGTCGTGCCACATGGTGAGCGGCTCTCCGGCGAGCGCTCTGCGGGCCATCGCGCTCACCACCCCCCGGTCGGCGGCGCCGTCCGGGGCCGGCCCGAAGACCGTCGGCAGGCGCAGGGAGACTCCGCGCAGGACCCCTTCCGAGGTGGCCCGCTTGAGCAGGTCTTCGGCCGCCTGCTTCTGCAGGTCGTACGCCGTCACCGGATGGTCGGGCACGGTGCCGTCGATCGGCGTGCCGGAGCCCGGGCCGGCCTGGGAGGCCGAGCCGGCGAACACCACCAGCGGCGCGGGACCACGCCGGGAGCGTGACCGCAGCAGGCCGACGAGGTCGCGCATGACGCCCACGTTCACCCGTTCGCTGGCCGCCGGGTCCTCGTCGGCTCCCCGCCAGCCGCCGGAGTGCAGGACCAGGTGGATCACCGCACTCGCCCCGGCCACCGCACGCTCCAGGTTCGCGGGCACGGTGAGATCGGCGGCCAGCACCTCCACCCCGCCCGCGCCGCCCGGGCCTGCCTCAACCGTGCTCGCTTCAACCGTGCCCGCCTCAGCCGTACCTGTCGCGGCGGGGCGGCGGGAGACCGCGCGTACGGCGACCGGCAGGCGCGCGAGCCGGGCGGTGACGGCCGAGCCCACCAGACCGGACGCGCCGAGCACGGCGACCAGCGGAGGGCCGCCGCCCGGCGTGGTGCCCGGCGTGGTGGCCAGCGTGGTGCCCGGCCGGTTCACGATCGGGCGTCCGTCTGCTCGCGGCCGCCCTTCTCAGGGGCGTTCTTCTCGTAGAGGGCCTGCCAGTAGAAGGTCCACGGCACGGCCCGGGCGTCGGCGACGCGGGTCCAGTCGTCGGCGGGCCGGTAGGCGGCGAGGAACCTGCGCGACTGCGCCTCCACCGCGCGGTTGTCATGGATGTCGATGACGTCCAGCAGGGGCCCGGTGCGCAGGGCCAGCGCCACGACCTCCGCGCCCTGGGCATGGCCGTCCAAGGACGGGTCCAGATATTTGCCCACCGGGTTGTTCACGTACAGGTAGCGGCAGCGTCCGGCCACGAGGTCCAGGTAGGCCCGCACCGTCTCGGCGTTCATCTCCGCGAACGAGTCGACGTTCACGCACAGGTCGAACCGCTGGTCCGCGGGCAGCGCGTCCACCTCGTCCACCGAGTGGAACCGGATCTTCGCGAACTGGTCGCGGTCGAGGACGGCGCCGAGGTAGGCGCGGGAGAGGCGCAGGGCGTTGTCCAGATCGACGATGTCGTAGGAGACGAGGTCGTGGTTGGACATCAGGGCGTGGCAGGTGCGGCCGTACCCGGCGCCGATCTCCAGCACCCGGAAGCCGTCCAGGGGGACGGCCCCGCTCATGAAGTCGAGCTCCAGAACGGCCTGGAGGTAGTCCATGCAGACGTCCTCGCCGTCGTACCTGACCGTGATGGGGTCGCCCACGTCGCGGTTGCGGATGCGGCGGAGCCGCGCCCGGTTGGCCTCGCTCAGCCCGGCGGCGAGGTTGAAGATCAGCGTCTTGAGGTAGCGCATGCCGTTGGTGCGGGGGTCCCACAGCGCCAGCTTGAAGTTGACCGTGCCGGACTTGAAGCCCCGGAGATCGGCGACGGCGCTCTCGGTCACCTGGATCCTGTTGTTGCTCTCCCAGAGCGGGCTCTGGCCGTACCTGCGGGTGGTCGTCATCGTCGTCTCCGCCCCGTCACTTGGACCGGCCGTGCTGGGCCGCGGTGAGCCTTTCCAGGATCGGCACGACGTCGTTGGGCGTGGGCATCCCCAGCGTCTCCCGCCGCAGCCGTTCCGCGTTGCCGGCGAACGACGGGTCCTCCAGCACGTGGACCAGCCGGTCGCGCAGCGTGTCGGCGGTCAGGTGGTCGGCGTCGGCGACGTACACGCCCGCCCCCTGGTCCTCCAGCCCGTTGGCCATGAGCACCGGTCCCCACCACTTCTCCGCCCAGTAGATGTTGGGCACGATGAGCTGCGGCACCCCGTGCTCCAGCGCGGAGGCGAAGGTGCCGGCGCCGCCGCTGTGCACGATGGCCGAGCAGGTGGGCAGCAGCACGTTCAGGGGCACGAAGTCGTGCACGCGCACGTTGTCGGGCACGTGGGTGACCGACCGCAGTTGCGTGGCGTCGAGTGCGGCGATCACCTCGACGTCGAGGCCGTCGACCGCCGCGAACAGGTCCGCGGCCGAGGCGACGACGCCGAAGTTGCGCTCGCGGTGGGAGAGGCCGAGCGTCACGCAGACGCGTGGGCGCGCGGGCGGCCGGTGCAGCCACTTCGGCACCGACGACGGGCCGTTGAAGGCCATGTGCCGCATCGGGAGGTAGTGGATGCCCGGGGGCCGCCAGACCCAGGTCGGCATGGGGAAGATCGTCCACTGGCCGAGGGCGGTCTCCTCGTCGAAGGCGCAGCCGTACCGCGCCAGGACCGGCTCCAGCCACTCGCGCAGGGGGTCGGTGCGGGCCTGCGGCGGCTGCCCGTCCCAGATCGGACGGCAGGCGGTGCGCAACTGCCCCAGGCCGTCCGCGCCGAACAGCATCCGGGCGTGGGCCGCGCCGCACGCCCGCGCGGCGACGACGCCGGCGAAGGCGAAGGTGTCCCAGACGACGAGGTCGGGCTCCCAGTCGCGGGCGAACTCGACGAGCTCCTCGATCACCGCTTCGGGGTTGAACAGCGCCCGGCATCCCCCCACGTGGGCGCCGAGTTCCGCCAGCGGGTCGTCGCGGGCGTAGTCGGTCTGCACCGGCAGCCCGGGGCCCGGATTCCTCGGGTCCGCCGGGTTCTCCTGCGGCTCGGCGGCCGACATCTGCGTGTTCAGGTCCACGCCCCGGCCGACCGGTACGGCCGTCAGCCCGCAGCGCATGATGTCGTCGGCCATGTCCGGCTGGGCGGCGACTCGCACGTCGTGTCCCGCCGTACGCAGGGCCCAGGCCAGCGGCGCCTGCACGAACAGATGCGACCGGAAGGGGGCGGTGGCGAAGAGAACGCGCATGTCGGTCCTTCCTGGAGACGAGCGGGCCTGGAGACGGGCGGGTGGCCCTCGGCCGGAAACCGGGCACGTTGTTCCACGATTTTCCGGCGGTGTCCGGCCGCGCATCTTCCAGAATGCGCACCGCCCGCGCGGGGGACCTTTTCAGGGCGGGGTCCGGGCCGGAACGGCACGGCAGAAGTAGCCGCACCGGGCCGGCGCTGCGAATAGTGGGTAACGTGCCGGCCGTTCCCGGAAACGGCGGAGACGGCCGGCTGGAAATGCCGGCGAACCAGTTCGGGAGGCGACGAGATGCACCCCGTAGTTCACGAGCCCGTGATTTACGACTACGACGCGGCGCGCTTCGATTTCGGGGACATCCTCCGGAAGATCTACGACGTGGACGACCTCGCCCGTCTCCGCCCGGAGGGCGAGCTCGAGGTCATGACCTGGAAGACCGACCAGTCGACCGACTTCCACGCGAAGTTCTACGAGGCGTTCGAGGCGGAGCTGAAGCCCCTCTACCGGGAGTTCGTCGCGGCGTTCGTCCCCGGCGTCCTCGGCACCGAGGAGTTCTGCTTCCAGCAGGTCCCGACGTTCCGGGTGCACTTTCCCGGCAACGTGGCGGTGGGCGACTTCCACCGGGACCGCGACTACAACCACGGAGACGGCGAGGTGAACTTCTGGGTTCCGTTCACCCCGGCCTACGACACGAACTCCGTCTGGATCGAGCGGGAGCTGGGATCGGGGGACTACCGCCCGATGACGGTGGACCCCGGTCAGGTGCTGGTGTTCGACTCGGTCGACTGGAGCCACGGAAACAAGATCAACGAGACGGGGTCGACCCGGGTGAGCTTCGACTTCCGGTGCATCCGGCTGTCGGACTACAACCCCTCGACTCTCCGTACGGTGGACGCCAAGCGGGGGCTGTGGATCGGCGACTACTTCGACGTGCTGTGACCCCACGTCGACGGCACAGACGAGGGCGGCGCCCGGCCGACCGGCCGGGCGCCGCCCTCACGTCTCCCCGGTCATCCGGCCGGGGTCACCAGCGGGGTGTTGGGGGCGTCCACGAGCCTTGGCCGAGTCGGTCACTGCGCCGGAAGGAACCTCCGGTCCTCGCGAAGCCCGCTTCGCTGGGCCTTCGCTGCGGTCCTCGCTCCCTTCCGCTCCGCTCCCTCCACCCCGGTGAACGCGGGCGGACAGCGCACTGGGGCCGGGGTCACTTGGGGAGCCGGACCGACAGGGCGTGCCGGAAGACGTCGCGGGGGTCGTAGCGCTTCTTGATCTTCTGCAGCCGGGGGTAGTTGCCCTTGTAGTAGAGGGTCTCCCAGGAGACGCCCGACGTGTTCCACTTCGGGTCCGCCAGGTCGGCGTCCGCGTAGTTGATGTAGCTTCCGGCGTTCACCGGTCCGTCCACGGGCACGCCGCCCGAGCCGGCGTACACGTCCCGGTAGAACTCCCGCATCCAGCCGATGTGCCGGGCGTCGTCGTCCGGTGAGGCCCAGCCACCGGTGGTGAAGTAGGCGCGGAGGATCGCGTCGCGGGTGGCGGTCGCCGTCGCGTCGGAGGCCACCGCGTTGATCCGCCCGCCGTAGCCGGTGAGGCTCAGGTTGGCGCCCGGGTTGGTGTAGTCCTCGCGGCTGAGATGCCGGTAGACGGCGGCGATCTGGCGGTCGGTGAAGCCCTTGCGCAGGTCGGCGGCCTTGTTCTTGGACCGGCCCGCGGGTTCGTTCACCCAGTTCGCCTCGTCCAGGTAGGGGAGCAGCTCCAGCGTGTCGGACGCCGGCTCGATGCCGATGCCCGCCGTCATCGCCTTGGCGTGCGCGGCCATCAGGCTCTCCACGCCCGCGACGCCGGCGTCGCCGCCCACGATGAAGCCGAGCTGCCCGGCGGAGCGGTGGCTCGCCAGGAGAACCCCCCAGAGAGCGGCGTACGGCGAGCTCGGCGCGCTGTTCGCCTCGTACCAGTCGCAGTAGTTGCGCAGGAGCCGGGAGAAGGTCTTCTCGTCCATCGACTCCCACGGCCACATGACGATCCTCCTGCGCATGGCGGCCGGGGCCTTCGGCAGCAGGCGCGCCGGATCCGTGCCGTCCGCGCCGGGGGAGCCGTCTGGGGAGCCGTCTGGGGAGCCGTCCGGGGAGCCGTCTGGGGAGCGCAGCCAGAATCGCGTCACGACGCCGAAGTTGCCGCCGCCTCCGCCGGTGTGCGCCCACCACAGGTCCCGCTCGGGGTCTCCGGCGTCGCGCGTCGCCACGACCACCCGGGCCCGGCCGGAGGCGTCGACGACCACGACCTCCACCGCGTACAGGTGATCGGCGGCCAGGCCGTACCTGCGGGAGAGGAAGCCGTAGCCGCCGCCCGTGATGTGGCCGCCGACCCCGACCGAGGGGCAGGAGCCCGCGGGGATCGTCACGCCCCAGCCCGTGAAGAGCGCCTTGTAGACCTGTCCCAGCGTGGCGCCCGCTCCGACGGCGAAGGCCCTGCGCCGCTCGTCGTAGGTGACGCCGGACATGGGCGACAGGTCGATCAGCGTCTCGACCTCCGGCGACGCGGTGAAGTTCTCCAGGCAGTGCCCGCCGCTCCGTACGGCGATCCGCCGGCCCGCCGCCACCGCCCGGCCGACCGCCTCGGCGACCTGCTCGGCCGAGCCCACCACCTGCACGGACTGGGGCCGGCCCCGGAAACGCCGGTTGTGGCTGAGCAGCAGACTGTCGTAGCGGGGATCGCCGGGGCCGATGACGACCGGCCCGAAGGGCCGTTCACATCCGTCCGCGGACGGGGCGGCCCTTGCCGGGCGTGCCACGGCGGGCACGCCCGCCGCCGACGTGAGCGCGGCGGCTCCGCCGACGGTGGCGCCGGTCAGGAAAGCACGACGTCCCAAACCCTCCACAGCCTGTCTCCTCTCCGCGGCGCCTCCCGGCAGCGCGTCCAGACGGGCGCCTCCTGGAGCCGCCTCACTCGCACGGGACGGCACGAACGCGGCGTGCCGTCGCGGCACCATCATGATCATTTACGTCATGGGGGCGCATCTCCTGAATTGCGGTCTTGCACAGCCGAAACCGCCCGCGTGAAAGCGAGTGCCACGCGCTCGCTCCGGTGGGCCATGTCGCTTCGCGCCGGAGTGACCGTGCCGGACGACACCGTTCGCCAAGGCCGTCGCCGTTCGCCAGGCCGTCGCTTCGGCCGCATCGGCGCTCCGGCCAGAGCCCGGCCGGGCCGTGCGGTGGCCGTCGGACGGGGGCCGGTCCCCGGGCGGGCGATGTGGGCGGGGAGGGCCGCACTTCAGAAGAGGCCCGGGGCAGGCACGGACGGTCATCCTGAGGACGTGGGTGGTCGCGACGCCGATCCCACCAGGTCGGCGGCTACGTCCTTCCACGCAGTGTCCGGATCTGTGCCCGCAGTGCCCGGACCTCTGCCCGGCCCGCGTCCGCAGGGACCGGCCCGAGGTCCCGGCACTGTGACCGGCACTGTGTTCTGGGCCTCTGCCCGGAGCCGTGCCGGGCCCGCCCGAGGCGGTGCGGATGGCGTTCGCCGGTCCGGGAGTGCCCTGATCACCGCGAGACCGTGACAAGGAGACGACGATGGCGCGTAGTGGCATCACGCATGATTCGTTCCGGGCCGCCGCACCGGCGGCGACCCCCGCACCGGCCGGAGGCCGGTTCCCGCCCTCGCGGGCACTGGTCGCCGTGCTGAGCGGCCTGGCCGGCTTCCTGCTGACCGTGGTCTGGTCGGCGGAGTTCGTCGACCGGACCATCGGCGGCAGCGTGGCCGGCTCGCTGCTGGGCCATCCGGCGCTGGAGACGCCGATCACGGGGGTGGTGGCCGGGACGGTCTTCGCCTTCGTCTCCGGCCTGGCCGGCACGTTCACCGCCTGCAATGTGGCCGTCTTCGGCGCGCTGGCGCCGATGCTGGGCGGGGCCGGCGGCCGGAGGCGCCGCCTGCTGCTCGCGCTCAGGCCGCTGGGGTGGCTGGCGGCGGGCATGCTGACCGTCTCGGCCTGCTACGGCGCGGTCGTCGGGTTCGTGGGCACTCGGATGCCGCAGTTCTCGACCACGCAGAACGCGGCGGGCGGGCTGTCGGCCCGGACCATCCAGTCGATGGTCATCTTCGGTCTGATCGGCCTGTCGATGACCTACCTCGGGCTCGCCGCGCTCGGCATCGTGCCCGACCCCTTCGACCGGATCTCCCGGCGCTTCCCCCAGGCGCGGGTGGTCTTCATGGGAGCGCTCGTCGGCGGTTTCCTGATCGGGCGGCCGTTCCCGCTGTTCCGGCACCTGTTCAGGGACGCGGCGGAGAGCGGCAACCCGCTGTACGGCGCGCTGGCCTTCGCCCTGCAGTCGATCGGCAACATCGCCGTCATGGCCCTGCTGTTCCTGATCCTGGTCTACTTCGCCGGAGGCCGGCTGCACCGGTGGCTGACCGCCACGCCGTACCGGCTCGCGGTCGTGACGGCGGCGCTGCTGATCGTCGCCGGTGTCTTCACCTTCCTGTACTGGGACGTCAGGCTTCTCGCCGGGCGCGGGGTCATCCCGTGGTACCCCACCGCTCCCTGGGCCTGACGGTGATCCGGCAACAGGGCAATCCGGGAGATGCGCCCCAAATCAGCACGGACAAGGATGAGAACGTCACTTTCCGTCAAGGACCGAGCATGAGGGAGGACCGATGCCGACCGCCTTCGGCTCGCTGCGCAGGCTTCTGCTGACGCCGTCGCTTCGGGACGTCACCTTCGAACGGCGTGGGTTCCCGGTCACGGCCACGGACGCGACCCGGCGGCTCGAGGCCGTCCCGCAGTCGGTCGTCTGCGGCTTCGAGTGGGGGATCGACGCGCAGGATCAGTGGGAGGTCGAGCGCCGGCTCGACCTGGTGGAGCCGGAGATGCGCGGCTTCGCGTACGAAGGCGCCACGATGGCCTTCACGATCCTCGACGCGATGGGCCCGCGACGCGGCGACCGTACGCGCCGCCTGCTTCTCGGGCCGGGCCGGCCGCACATCTTCCTCGCCTACATCGGCATCGGGTTCGCCATGGCGCGCCTGCCGAGGCAGCTGTGGAAGAAGGTGGTCCCGCACCTGACCGGGTCTCCGTACCACCCCACGATGAGCTGGCTCGCGGTGGACGGTTACGGGTTCGACCGCGCCTACTTCGACACCCGGCGCTGGGTCGACCGCCAGGAGAGACCGGCCCCCTATGCGTGGGAGGGCTCGCCCGGCTACTTCCTGCGGGCGGTGGACCAGGGCATCGGCCGGGCGCTGTGGTTCATCCACGGCGCCGTCGCCACGGAGGTGGCCGCGGCCGTGGGCCGCTTCGCCTCCGGCAGGCGGGCCGATCTGTGGAGCGGAGTCGGGCTCGCCGCGGCGTTCGCCGGCGGATGCGACCCGGCCGGCCTGGCGCAGGTGCGGCGGCTGTCCGGCGAACACCACGCCGACCTGGCCCAGGGAGCGGTCTTCGCCCTCAAGGCCCGCCACTACTCGGGGTGCGTCCCCGCGCACACGGCGGCGGCCGCCGAGGCCTTCGCCGGGCTCTCGGTCGCGGGGGCCGTCGCCCTCGCCGACGACTGCGCCGTCGATCCCGGCACCAGGGGCGAGGTGCCCTCGTACGAGCTGTGGCGGCGCGGGGTGCGCCACCACTTCGCCGCCTCCGCCGGCGTCGCCCGGTCCGCGTCCTGAGGTCTCCCCAGGTCTCGTGGCGTCTCCTGGCGTCTCCTGATGTCCGCTGACGTCTCCTGACGGGAGTCTCCGGACCGGCGCCCGGGCACCGGCTGCGAGATGTCGGCGCCACGCCCAGGTGTGGGCAACGCGGCTCGACGTGACCGGCGTCCCGGGTCCACCCCGGGACGCCGGTCGCATCGCCGGGTCCGCCGGCGGACGAACGACCCCGTCGCGGTCCGCGCGGGTCCTTTCCCGGCGCATCCCTCGGCGAAGGCCCACCGGTGAGTCCCAGGGCGAAACCCACGGCGTGCCCTTCGAACGGCGTACGCCCTGATGGCGCGGGCGGGATCGATGCTTCCCGATCGCCGTCTCCGCATCGCCGTGCCCCCATCGCCGTGCCCGGGTCTCCGGTGCCGCTCTGTCACGCCCGGAAACCGCCCGGAAAAGGGTCATCCGGATTACCGGTCGCGTCTGAATACATTCTTCCGGCGTGCTCGACAGCCATCTCACGTTTATTATGCCGCCCCGGCCCTCCGCACATTCGGAGATGACAGCGGTTCGGCCGCTCTGGTTACGCTGACGTGGATTACGAGAATCTGCACGCCGGAAATCAGAGGATGGCGGGAGGACGAGTTGACCAAGGCAGCACGGGCCCTGAGGCGTCGCATGCTGACGCCGAACGTATCGGCCACAAGACTCGACATACGCGGTTTTCACGAGAAAAACCCAGCCGCCCGCGATCTTCTGGAGACGATCGGCCGGGTGTTTCTCACAGGTTTCGCGGACGCCGCCGAGGCACGTTATCCGGCGGACGCGGAAATTCGACTGGAAGAGATTCCGGACCGGTTCCGGGGATTCGCCTACGAAGGCGCCGCGATGGGGTTCGCCGTCGTCGACGCGCTGTCCCCCCTGGGCGGCCGGCGGATCGCCCGCTTCCTGGAAGGACGGGGGCGCGACCACGACTACATGGTCTACGTCGGCGTCGGATGGGCGATGGCGCGGGTCCCGAGGTTCCGCTGGCCGCGCGCGGAGGAGATGGACCCTCTGCTGAAGTGGCTCGCGCTCGACGGCTACGGCTTCCACCAGGCCTACTTCCACACTCGCAGGTACGTCCACGAGCAGTACCAGGACCCGCGGTTCCCCTGGCCCGGGGGCGACGGGCGGGGGTACGCCCCGCACGCGATCGACCAGGGCATCGGACGGGCGCTGTGGTTCGTCGGCGGCACCGACGTCGACCAGGTCGCCACGCTCATCGAGAGGTTCCCCGAGCACCGGCGGGCCGACCTGTACAGCGGCACCGGGCTCGCGGCCACGTACGCGGGCGGCGCCGACGAGGCGGAACTGCGCTCGCTGGCGTGGCGCGCCGGGGAGTACCGGCCCCAGGTCGCCCAGGGTTCCGCGTTCGCGGCCGAGGCCCGGATCCGCGCCGGTCTGATCGTGCCCCACACGGGCGTCGCCACGGCGGTGTTCTGCGACACGACGCCGGAGGAGGCGGCCCGCGTCTCCCGTGTGGCGCGCCCCGGTGACGACGAGGCCAGGCGGGATCCCGCGGCCTACGAGATGTGGCGCCGGCGGGTCGCGGACAGCTTCGCCGAGTCCGGAAGGGTTTCACGATGACAGGGACACTCAGCCGGCTGCGCGGGCAACTGCCGGGAATCGTCGCGCTGGCCGTCATGGTCGTCGGCTTCCTGGTGGTCCGCCCGCCCGTGCCCTCCGCCGCCGAGACGGCGAGCGTGGCGCAGAGGTACGCCTTCGCGCCGATGTCCATCGGGATGCCGAGCGGATATCCCGAGCAGACGATCCGCAAGGTGAACAAGGACTACGCCGACATCGACGCCTGGATCTCCTCCGTCGGGGCCGGGATAGCGATGAACGACCTCGACGGCGACGGCCTCGCCAACGACCTGTGCGTCACCGACCCGCGCATCGACCAGGTGGTCGTCACCCCCGTGCCGGGAGCGCGCTCCGGCCGGTACGCGCCGTTCGCGCTGGACCCGCGCCCGCTGCCGATGAACCACGCGATGGCCCCGATGGGCTGCGTCCCCGGCGACTTCAACGAGGACGGCAGGATGGACCTGCTCGTCTACATGTGGGGCCGCACCCCGATCGTCTACCTGGCCAAGGCCGGCGCCCAGACCGGCGCCGACGCCAAGAGCGGCGCCGACGCGAAGACCGACGCGGACGCGTTGACCGCCCAGGCGTACGTGCCGGTCGAACTGGTCCCCGGCTCGGGCACGGGCACCTACACGGGACCGCAGTGGAACTCCAACACGGCCGTCGTGGACGACTTCGACGGTGACGGCCACGACGACATCTACATCGGCAACTACTTCCCCGACGGGCCGGTGCTCGACGACACCGTCAGCGGTGGCGTGTCGATGAACCGGTCGCTGTCCAACGCGATGAACGGCGGCGCGGACTTCGTCCTGCGGTGGACCGGAGCCACCGGCGGCTCCCGCCCGTCGGTCTCCTTCCAGTGCGTCGAGAACGTCCTGCCCGAGGACGTCTCCAAGGGCTGGGTGCTCGCCGCCGGAGCCAACGACCTCGACGGCGACATGCGGCCGGAGCTGTACCTCGCCCAGGACCACGGCAGGGACGCCCTGCTCCACAACCAGTCCACCCCGGGGAAGATCCAGTTCACTCCGGTGTCGGGCGTGCGCACGCCGATGACCCCCAAGTCCAAGCGGATCGGCGCCGACTCGTTCAAGGGCATGGGCGTCGACTTCGGCGATCTCAACGGCGACGGCGTCTACGACATGTTCGTCAGCAACATCACCACCTCCTACGGCGTGCAGGAGAGCAACTTCCAGTACATGTCGACCGCCCGTGACACCTCCGCCGTACGGGCGGACCTGGCCGGCGGCACGGCGCCGTGGGAGGACCGCAGCGCCGAGATGGGCACGGCCTGGTCGGGCTGGGGCTGGGACGTCAAGATGGCCGACTTCGACAACAGCGGCAGGCTCGCCATCGTGCAGGCGGACGGGTTCGTCAAGGGCCAGACCGACCGGTGGCCGCAGCTGCAGGAGCTGGCCGCGGCCAACGACCTGGTGGTGGAGCACCCCTGGCTGTGGCCGAACGTCAGGGCGAACGACGACATCGCCGGCCACCAGACGCTGAACTTCTTCGCCAGGCGCGACGACGGCGGCGGGTACGCCAACGTGGCCGGGGATCTCGGCCTGGCCGTGCCGACGCCGACCAGGGGCATCGCCACCGGGGACGCCGACGGCGACGGCCGGCTCGACTTCGCCGTCGCGCGGCAGTGGGGCGAGCCCGTGTTCTACCACAACCAGAGTCCCTCCACCGGCTCGTTCCTCGGGCTGCGGCTGACCCGCGACCCCGCGCCGGGCGCCGCCGGGTATGCGCAGGGGACGCCGGACGGCCCGGGGACGCCGGCGGTCGGGACGCAGGTGACCGTGACCACGCCCGACGGCCGCAGGCTCGTCTCCCGGGTCGACGGCGGCAGCGGGCACTCGGGCAAGCGCAGCAGCGAGGTGCACGTGGGCCTCGGCCAGAACGTCTCGGAGCCCGTGCAGGTGCGGCTGTGCTGGCGCGACGGCACCGGCGAGATACGCGAACAGGAGCTGTGGCTGCGGCCGGGATGGCACTCGCTGCGCCTCGGCACGCAGGCGAAGGAGAGGCAGGCGGCATGACCACCCAGACCAGCACACCACCCCGGCACGATCCGAAGGTCATCACGGCGCTGCGGCGCTTCGCCATCTCGATCTCGGTGTTCAACGCCCTGGGCTACACCGTCCTCGGCTTCGAGCAGCCATGGTTGTGGCCCTTCATCGCCCTCGCCACCGGCTACACGGTCGAGATCACGCTGGAGACGCTCGGCGCCCGGGCCGAGGGGCGCCCGCCCCGCTTCGCCGGGAACGGCGTGCGCGGCCTGGTCGAGTTCCTCTATCCGGCCCACATCACCAGCCTCGCCGTGAACATGCTGATCTACGTCAACGACCAGGTCCAGGTGATGATGTTCGGGGTGGTCGTCGCCGTCGGCGCGAAGTGGGTGCTGCGGGCGCCCGTGCGCGGCAGGCTGCGCCACTTCATGAACCCCTCCAACCTCGGCATCGCGGTCATCCTGCTGCTGTTCCCGTGGGCCAGCATCGCGCCGGGCTACCACTTCACCGAGCGTGTCGGCGCCCCGTTCGACTGGCTGATCCCGGCCATCATCCTGGTCGCGGGCACGATGATCAACGCGAAGCTGACCGGCCGCATGTGGCTGGTCGCCGGTTGGGTGAGCTTCTTCGCCCTGCAGGCGGTCGTCCGCGGTCTCGTCTTCGGCACGGCGATCCCCGGCGCGCTGGCGGTGGTCACCGGCGTCGCGTTCGTCCTCTACACCAACTACATGATCACCGACCCCGGCACCACGCCGTCCCGGCCCGCCGCGCAGTTCGCCTTCGGGGCGGGGGTCGCGACCGTCTACGGGATCCTGACCGCGATCCACATCGCGTACGGCCTGTTCTTCGCCACCGCGGCGGTCTGCCTCGTCCGCGGCACGTACCTGTGGGCGCTGCACGTCTCCGAGCGGGCCAGGCTCCGGCGGGAGGCGCAGGAGCGCGCGGCCGCCGAGCCGGCCGCCCCGAGCGTGACGCCCGGCACCCTGCAGCCCGACGCCAAGCAGCCCGTCGCCAAGCAGCCCGTCGCCAACGGCCGGAAGGCGGTGCCGGCATGACGAGGATCGCGATCGTCGGGATGGCCTGCCGCTATCCCGACGCCACCTCCCCGGACGAGCTGTGGGACAACGCGGTGGCCGGACGTCGCGCCTTCCGCCGCCTGCCCGACGTGCGGATGCGGCTGGAGGACTACTGGGACCCCGACCCCGCGGCCCCGGACCGGTTCTACGCCCGCAACGCCGCGGTCATCGAGGGCTACGCCTTCGACCGGGTGGCTCACAAGATCGCGGGCAGCACGTACCGGTCCACCGACCTGACGCACTGGCTCGCGCTCGACGTGGCCGGCGCGGCGCTCGCCGACGCCGGGTTCCCCGCCGCCGAGGGGCTGGCCCGCGAACGCACCGGGGTGGTGGTGGGCAACACGCTCACCGGCGAGTTCGTCCGCGCCAACCAGATGCGCCTGCGCTGGCCGTACGTGCGCCGTCTGCTCGCCGCGGCGCTGAAGGAGCAGAGCTGGGACGACGACCGGCTCGCGGGGTTCCTCGGCGAGTTCGAGGCGGCGTACAAGAGGCCGTTCCCGCCGGTGGACGAGGACACCCTCGCGGGCGGCCTGTCCAACACGATCGCCGGCCGCGTCTGCAACCACTTCGACCTCAAGGGCGGCGGCTACACCGTCGACGGCGCGTGCTCCTCCTCGCTGCTGTCGGTGGTGACCGCCGCGAGGTCGCTGCTCGAAGACGAGATCGACATCGCAATCGCCGGAGGCGTCGACCTGTCCATCGACCCCTTCGAGATCATCGGGTTCGCCAAGACGGGAGCCCTCGCCCGCGAGGAGATGCGGGTTTACGACCGCCGCTCCAACGGCTTCTGGCCGGGCGAGGGCTGCGGCATGGTCGTGCTGATGCGGGAGCGGGACGCCCTGGAGGCGGGGCACCGCGTCTACGCCACGATCGCGGGCTGGGGCGTGTCGTCCGACGGCCGGGGCGGCATCACCCGCCCGGAGCTCGACGGATACCGGCTGGCGCTGCGCCGCGCCTACGAGCGCGCGGGCTTCGGCGTCGAGACGGCGGCGCTGTTCGAGGGCCACGGCACGGGCACGGCGGTCGGCGACGCGACCGAGCTGAAGGCCCTGTCGACGGCCAGGACGGACGCCGGCCCGGCGGCCCCGCCCGCCGCGATCGGCTCGGTCAAGGGAATGATCGGCCACACCAAGGCGGCGGCCGGGGTGGCGGGCCTCATCAAGGCCGCCATGGCCGTGTACCACCGGGTGCTGCCGCCGGCGGTGGGCTGCATGGAGCCGCACGAACTGCTCACCGAGGAGGGCGCGGCGCTGCGCGCCCTGCGCGCGGCCGAGCCCTGGCCCGAGGACGCGCACCTGCGCGCCGGGGTCACGGCCATGGGCTTCGGCGGCATCAACACCCACCTGGTCCTCGACGGGGACGGCGCTGACGAAGGGAACGGCCCGCGCCGCCGGTCCGGCTTCGACTCCCGCACCCGGGCCGTGGCGGCCTCGATCCAGGACGCGGAACTGCTGCTCGTGGACGGCTCCTCGGCGGAGGAACTGGGCGACCGGCTGACCCGGCTGATCGACTTCGTGCCGGGGCTGGCCTACGCCCAGCTCGCCGACCTCGCCGCCGCGCTCCAGGGCGAGCTGCGCGACCTGCCGTACCGCGCGGCGGTCGTCGTCTCCTCGCCGGAGGACGCAGAGCGCCGGCTGCGGCGGGTGCGCGAGGCCCTCGACGCGGGTCAGACGTCCCTGTACGCCTCGGACGGCCGCACCTTCCTCGGCCGGGCAGACGGCCCCGCGCGGGTCGGCTACCTGTTCCCCGGGCAGGGCTCGGGCACCGGAACCGGCGGCGGCGCGCTGCGGCGGCGGTTCGCCGAGGTGGACGAGCTGTACGGCAGGGCGGCGCTGCCCGCGACCGGCGACACGGTGGCGACGGCGGTGGCCCAGCCCCGGATCGTGACCGGGTCCGCCGCGGGCCTGCGGGCGCTGTCGGTCCTCGGCGTGGACGCGGTCGCCGCGGTCGGCCACAGCCTCGGGGAGATCACGGCGCTGCACTGGGCCGGCGCCATGGACGAGGAGACCCTGCTGAGGGTGGCCCGCGCCCGTGGCGGGGCAATGGCCGAGCACAGCGCCGAGGGCACCATGGCGGGCGTGGCCGCTCTCGGCGACGTGGTCGAGGGCCTGGCGGGCGACATCCCCGTGGTGATCGCCGGATACAACGGGCCGGGCCAGACCGTGGTCGCGGGCTCCGTCGAGGCCGTCGAGGCGTTCGGGCGGGCCGCCGAGCGCGCCGGGGTGACCTGCACCCGCCTGCCCGTCTCGCACGCGTTCCACTCCCCGCTGGTGGCGCCGGCGGCCGACGCGTTCGCCGAGTGGCTCGCCGGAGCGGAGTTCGGGCCGGTCACGCGTACGGTCGTCTCGACCGTCACCGGCGAGGCGCTGCCGCGCGACACCGAGGTCGCGCCGCTGCTGCGCCGCCAGATCACCAGCCCCGTGCGGTTCGCGCAGGCGCTCGCGTCGGTGCGGGACGTCGACCTGCTCGTCGAGGTCGGTCCCGGCCGGGTGCTCAGCGGGCTGGCCTCGGCGATCACGGACGTCCCGGCGGTCGCGCTGGACACCGACGACGAGTCGCTCGGCGCGCTGCTCGGGGTGGCGGGCGCCGCCTACGTGACCGGTGCCCCCGTCGCCCACGGAGCGCTGTTCGAGGGCCGCCTGGTCCGCCCGCTGGAGATCGGCGCGGAGTTCACGTTCTTCGCCAGCCCGTGCGAGCAGGCCCCCACGGTCGGCGTCTCGGAAACCTCCCGGCCGTCCTCCACCGACGCGACCGGCGAGGACGCGACCGGCGGGGATGGCGACGGCGAACCCGCGGACCCCTCGGAGTCGAGCGCCGGCCTGCTGCGCTCCCTCGCGGCCGAGCGCGCCGAACTGCCGCCGGACGCCGTGGCAGACGACAGCCGCCTGCTCGACGACCTGCACCTGAGCTCGATCACCGTGGGCCAGATCGTCAACCAGGCCGCCAAACGACTGGGCATGCCCCCGGTCGCGATGCCGACCAACTTCGCCACCGCGACCGTCAGGGAGCTCGCCGAGGCCCTCGACGAACTCGCCGGGACGGGCCAGGAGAGCGACGCGCGGCAGGCGCCGATCGTGGCGGGGGCCGCGCCCTGGATCCGGCCCTTCGCCGTCGATCTCGACCCGGCGGAGCCGCCGGCCCGCCCGGCCCGCGAGGCGGACGGCCCGTGGACGGTCCACGCGCCGGAGGGGCACCCCTTCGCCGCCTCCCTCGGCCGCGCTCTGGAAGGTGCGGGAGTCGGCGCCGGCGCCCTGGTGTGCCTGCCGCCGGACTGCGCGGAGGAGCACCTCGAAGCGGCGCTGGAGGGCGCGCGGGCGGCCCTGGCCGGCCCGTCCGGCGGCCGGTTCGTGCTGGTCCAGCAGGGCCGCCGCGGCGCGACCGGGCTGGCGAAGACGCTCCGGCTGGAGGCGCCCCACCTGCGCGTCACCGTCGTGCGCCTCCCGGACGACCGCGAGCAGGGCCACCACTCGGCGGACGGCGTTCCGGTGGACGACACGCTGACGGATCGGATCGTGACCGAGGTGGCGGCGACGACGCACTTCGCGGAGGTCTGCTACGACGCGGGCGGAACCCGGCGGGTGCCCACGCTGCGGGCCATGCCGGTGCGGTCCGAGGCCGTACGGCACCCGATCGGCGACGGCGACGTGCTGCTCGTGACCGGCGGCGGCAAGGGCATCACCGCGGAGTGCGCCCTGGCCCTGGCCACCGGCAGCGGCGCCCGCCTGGCGCTGATCGGCCGCTCCGACCCCGAGCAGGACCATGAGCTGGCCGCCAACCTGAGCCGCATGACCGACGCCGGCGTCACCGTCTGGTACGGCCGGGCCGACGTCACCGACCCCGGCGGGGTGCGGGCGGCGGTCGCGGAGGCCGAGCGGGCGCTCGGCCCGGTGACCGCGGTGCTGCACGGCGCCGGACGCAACGAGCCCGCCGCGCTCACCGGCCTGGACATGACCGCCTTCCGCGACGCCCTGGCCCCCAAGGTGGACGGCCTGAAGACGGTGCTGGACGCGGTGGACGCCGGGCGGCTGCGGCTGCTGGTGACCTTCGGCAGCATCGTCGGCCGGGCCGGGCTGCGCGGCGAGGCGCACTACTCCACGGCCAACGAGTGGCTGGCCGCCCTCACCGAGGACCTGGCCGAGCGGCACCCCGGCTGCCGGGCCCTCTGCCTGGAATGGTCGGTCTGGTCCGGTGTGGGCATGGGGGAGAGACTGTCGGTCGTCGAGTCGCTGTCGCGCGACGGCATCACCCCGATCCCGCCGACGCAGGGCGTCGAGATCCTGCGCAGGCTCGTGGCCGACCCCGCCGCGCCGCCGGTGGTGGTGATCAGCGGCCGCACCGAGGGCATCCGCACCGTGCGGTACGACCTGCCGCCGCTGCCCCTGCTGCGCTTCGTGGACCGGCCGCTCGTCCGCTACCACGGCGTCGAGCTGGTCACCGAGACGGAGCTGAGCTCCGGCACCGATCCCTACCTCGACGACCACCTGCTCGACGGCAACATGCTGTTCCCGGCGGTCTTCGGCATGGAGGCGATGGCCCAGAACGCCGCCGCCGCGACCGGCCGGACCACCACGCCGGTGATCGAGGACGCGGAGTTCCTCCGGCCCGTCGTGGTGCCGCCCGGCGGCTCGACGAAGATCCACATCGCCGTCGCGGCCACCGGTGACGACGTCGTCGAGGCGGTGATCCGCAGCGAGGAGACCGGCTTCGCCGCCGACCACTTCCGCGCCCGGCTGCTGTTCACCGGGGAGCCGGTCCCGGACGGCCCGCCGTACCCGGTCGGGGACGACGTGCCCGAGGTGCGGCTGGACCCGGCGGGCGACCTGTACGGCGGCCTGCTGTTCCAGGGCCGCAGGTTCCAGCGGCTGCTCGGCTACCACCGGGCTGCGGCCCACGACGTCGACGCCGACGTGGCGGCCGTGGCGGCGCAGGACTGGTTCGCCGGGTTCCTCTCCGGCGACCTGCTGCTCGGCGACCCCGGCCTGCGCGACGCGCTGATGCACGGCCTGCAGGTGTGCGTCCCGCACGCCACGCTGCTGCCCGCCGGGGTGGACCGCATCCATCCGCTTGGCGAGGTGCCCTCCGGCGGCAGGCTGCGGCTGCGCGCCGCCGAGCGCTACCGGGACGGCGACCTGTACGTCTACGACGTCGCGGTCCGCACGGACACCGGCGAGGTCGTCGAGCGCTGGGAGGGGCTGCGCCTGCGGGCGGTGCGCAAGGGAGACGGGCGCGGCCCGTGGCCGGCGCCGCTGCTCGGCCCCTACCTGGAGCGCACCGCCGAAGAGCTGCTCGGCGTCGCGGCGGCGGTGGCCGTCGAGCCGGACCCGCCGCGCGAGCACGCCAACGCCAACGGCAACGGGACCTTGAACGGCAACGGAAACGGCAGCGCCAACGGAAGCGGCAGCGCCAACGGCACCGGCAGCGCCAACGGCACCGGCCGTGGGGCCTTCACCGAGCTGGCGGCGGGCCGGGTCCTCGGCCGCCGGGCGGAGGTGCGCCACCGCCCGGACGGCCGGCCGGAGCTCGGCGGCGAGACCGGCGGCCCGGCGATCTCGGCCTCCCACGGGGCCGACGTCACCCTCTGCGTCGCCGGGGACGGCCCGGCGGCCACCGTGGCCTGCGACGTCGAACCGGTGGCGGAGCGGCCCGCCGAGGAGTGGCAGGCCCTGCTCGGCCCGTACGGACGCCTGGCGGGCCTGGTCGCCGACGAGACGGGGGAGGGGCGCGACGCCGCCGCCACCCGCGTGTGGGCCGCCGCGGAGTGCCTGCGCAAGGCGGGCCTGCCCGCGGACGCGCCGCTCACCCTGGCGCCGCCGGAGGCGCCGGACTGGACGGTCCTCGTCTCCGGGGGCCTGCGGATCGGGACGCTCGTCACCACCCTGCGCGGCGAGCCCGGCCCGGTCGTGTTCGCGGTGCTCGCCGAAGGGCGGAGATAGGCGATGAACGACGACAAGGGGAACGGGATGGAGACCTACTTCGAGTACCGGCACACGGTCGGCTTCGAGGAGACCAACCTCGTCGGGAACGTGTACTACGTCAACTATCTGCGCTGGCAGGGACGCTGCCGGGAGATGTTCCTGAAGGAACGCGCCCCGGCGGTCCTGGAGGAGCTGCGCGACGACCTCAAGCTGTTCACGCTCAGGGTCGACTGCGAGTTCTTCGCCGAGATCACGGCCTTCGACGAACTGTCCATCAGGATGCGCCTGGTCGACCTGGCGCAGACCCAGCTCGAGTTCGCCTTCGACTACGTACGGCAGGATCCGGGCGGCGGGGAGACGCTGGTCGCCCGGGGCCGGCAGCGGGTGGCCTGCATGCGCGGGCCCAACAGCCGCACCGTGCCCTCCCGGGTGCCCGAGTCGCTCACCCGGGCGCTCGACCCGTACGCGCACCCGGCGCCGGCGCCGGCGGGGAGGGCCTCATGAACCGCGAGACCATGCCGTCCCCGCGCCGCGAGACCACGCCGTCCCCGCGCGGGGCGGACGGCCGGGGGCTGCGTGAGGCCCTCGGCGCCTTCGCCACCGGCGTCACCGTCGTGACGGTCGGCGGCCCGCACCCGCACGGCATGACGGCGAACTCCTTCACCTCGGTGTCGCTCGACCCGCCGCTGGTGCTGGTCTGCGTCCGCCGCGACGCCGTCATGCACGAGCGCCTCGCCGGAGCGCGCTTCTTCGGCGTGTCGGTGCTGGCCGCGCACCAGGAGGACCTGGCGCGGCACTTCGCCAACCACTGGCGTTCGCTGGGCGGCGCCCCGTTCGACGCCGCGGAGTGTCTGCCGGGCCCGCGCACGCAGGTGCCGCTGATCTCCGGCGCGCTCGCCCGGTTCGAGTGCGCGCTGTGGCGCAGCTACGACGGCGGCGACCACACGATCTTCCTGGGAAACGTGCTGTCCCTCGACGGAACCGGCGACCGTGACGCGTTGCTGTTCCTGGGAGGCCGTTTCCGCCGGCTGATGCCCGAGCACAGCGAGGTGACCGCATGACCGCCACGACCCGCCTCCAGCACGGTCACCGGCAGGGCGCGCCCGCGGGCGCCCCTCCGGGCCGTACGCCGCCGGGGCCGTCCCTGTGGGCGACGCCCGGCCTGCTGCGGAAACTGGCCGTTGACCGGCTCGCGCTGATGACCACGGCGGCCCGCTACGGCGACGCGGTCCGGTTGCGCATCGGGCCGCGCTCGCTCTACTTCTTCAACCATCCCGACCACGCCAAGCACGTGCTCGCCGACAACAGCGCCAACTACCACAAGGGCATCGGCCTGATGCAGGCCAAGCGAGCGCTCGGCGACGGGCTGCTGACGAGCGAGGGCGAGCTGTGGCGCGAGCAGCGCAGGACGGTCCAGCCCGCGTTCCAGAACCGGCGGATCGCCCTGCAGGCCGGGGCCGTCGCGGCGGAGGCCGCGGCCCTGGTGGGCCGGCTGCGCGCCCGCGAGGGCCGCGGGCCGGTGGACGTGCTGCGGGAGATGACCGGCCTCACCCTCGGCGTCCTGGGACGCACGCTGCTCGACGCCGACCTCGGCCCGTTCCGCTCCCTCGGGCACGCGTTCGAGACGGTGCAGGACCAGGCGATGTTCGAGATGGTGTCGCAGGGCATGGTGCCGACGTGGGTGCCGCTGCCCAAGCAGTTGCGGTTCCGCCGGGCCCGCGCCGAGTTGCAGCGGGTCGTCGACCGGCTGGTCGCCGACCGCTCGACCTGCCCGGCCGGCGGTGACGACGCCCTGTCCCGCCTGATCGTCTCCGCCCGGGAGGAGGCCGATCCCCGGGTCGGCCGCAAGCGGCTGCGGGACGAACTGGTCACGTTGCTGCTCGCCGGGCACGAGACGACGGCGAGCACGCTCGGCTGGACCTTCCACCTGCTGGACCGGCATCCCGAGGTCAGGGACCGGGTGCGCGCCGAGGCGCGGGACGTCCTCGGCGACCGGCTGCCGGAGTACGAGGACCTGCACCTGCTGCGGTACACCGCCATGGTCGTGGAGGAGGCCATCCGGCTCTACCCGCCGGTGTGGATCCTCACCCGGCAGGCGCTCCAGGACGACGAGATCGGCGGCTACCACGTGCCGGCCGGCTCCGACGTGCTGGTCTGCCCGTACACGCTGCACCGGCATCCGGCGTTCTGGGACGCGCCGGAGCGGTTCGATCCCGGCCGCTTCGACCCCGAACGCCGCGACGACCGGCCGCGCTACGCCTACATCCCCTTCGGCGCGGGCCCCCGGTTCTGCGTGGGCAACCACCTCGGCATGATGGAGGCCGTCTTCGTGGTCGCCATGGTGGCCCGGGACCTCCGGCTGACCGGGCTGCCGGGCCACGCGGTGGTGCCCGAGCCGATGCTCTCCCTGCGCGTACGCGGCGGCCTGCCGATGACGGTGCACCCGGCCTCCCGGGACTGGCGGGCGGAGAGCCGGGGCTGACGGGAGACCGGCCTCTTCACACACATGACGACGACCCCCGGCCGGGGGTCGTCGTCACGTGTTCTCGGCGGGGAGTCACACGGGCTCAGCCGGCGGTGGCCTGGAGCGCCGTCCGGCGGGCGTCGAGAAGGGCCAGCAGCACGGGAGGATCGAGGTCGCGCATGGGGCGCAGTCTCAGGCGCACCGGCGCCATGCTCACGCCCGGCCGCACGGTGATCGGCCCGTAGGCGGCGACGAAGGGCGGCAGGTCGTCGATGTACTCCTCGCGCCCGCCGGTGACGGACTGGGCCAGCAGGTGCCACGAGCCCTGCGGGACGTCCTCCAGCACGAACGGCTGCGGGTGGTGCAGGACGCGGCACCGGACCGGCCGCCCCTGCGGGATGGCGTCGGGGAACAGGCCGACGAAGATCGTGCGTTGCCCGGGGACCTGCGGCGAGGAGATCTCCCCGCGGAGGGTCACCTGGTGGAAGCCGGGGCGGCGCTCCTCCGTCGGGATGCGGGAGGCGACCCCGCCGACCTGACGGTAGGTGCTGGGGCAGAGGCCCACGCTGCTCTTGAACCGCGTGCTGAAGGTGCCGACGCTGGTGTAGCCGACCCGGTTGCTGATCTCCGTGACGCTCAGCGTGGTCGAGAGCAGGAGCCGCTTCGCCTCCTGCAACCGGATGGCGGACAGGAACCGCCCCGGGGACACGCCCGTCACCTGCTGGAAAACGCGGGTGAAGTGAAACTTGCTGAACATCGCCGCGCGGGCAAGGTCGTCGATGGTGAGTGGTTCGCCGAAATTCTCCCTGATGGATCTGACCGCGCGCCGCACGGCCTGTTCTCTGCCGTCGTTCATCGAATTCCTTCCCGGAGTCGCGGGGTGCCGCCGTCCGGGCCGCGAGAGACACGACGGCAGGACGGCGTGATTCCTGTAGCAGTCGGGATCAGCAGATCCGAAATGAAGGGAGGAGCGCGAGCCCCGGCACGGCGCCTGTCAGCGCCCAGGCCAGGTCGTTCTCCGACCTGCGGGCCGGCCGGTCGCACTCCGATATGCGCCGCAGCCCCGAGCAGGTGTTGTCAAGCTTGTCAAGCGCATGAATCAAGGCTAGCAGTTGCGTATTCTCAGTCAATCGGCCGCGTTTGAACGCGACCTGCCCGTGAAGCGCGGCAGGCGGTCGCGCGATCGGCACACCGCGATAAACGGCAGGCGAAAAGACGGACCGGTCCGGAAAACGGGCAGCCGTGATCGGCACACGATGTGGCGGGCGAATTCCGCCCTGAATTCGGCGCGCGATCCCGGGCGGCTATTCGGCCGCCGGGTCCCGCTCCGCGATGTGGCGGCGCTCCAGCTCGCGGGCGAACTCGGCCCAGCTGGCGGCGCACCGCCGGGCGACCTCCGCGACGGCCTCCGCG
Source organism: Microbispora amethystogenes (assembly GCF_016863015.1). Lineage (GTDB taxonomy): Bacteria > Actinomycetota > Actinomycetes > Streptosporangiales > Streptosporangiaceae > Microbispora > Microbispora amethystogenes. The sequence continues at coordinate 70,522 of NZ_BOOB01000050.1, forward strand.
CAGTGCGCGGGGACGGCGTCGACCAGCCGGGCCCAGTCCTCGACGGCGATGGACCGGCCCTGCAGAAGCCGGAGCAGTTGCCGGCCCGGGTCGGTGTGCCGCAGCGCCGGGTCCCGCATCAGCCTCCGCAGCAGAGCCGAGTTGTCCCGGGCGGTGGCCGCGCGTACGGCGCGCCCGCCCGCACCCGCGGTGAGGCGGGACGGCTCCTGCCCGCGCCGCCCGCCGCCCCGGCGGCCGGCCGGAACGGGGGCGTCGCCGCGCCGCAGCCGGGCCCTGACGTCGTGGGCCGTGCCGAGGGAGACTCCGGCGATCTTCGCGATCTCCCGCAGCGACGTCTCCGGCAGCTCGCTGATCGCCTCGGCCGCCCGCTTCCTGCCCTCCGTCGCGCTCAGCGGGCGCACCCGCCCGTCGGAGCCGAGCCGGGTGTTCGACTGGGGCGTTTCGCCGGACGAACAGTCGCGCAGCGCGCCCACGGTCTTGGCGGCCAGGCCGGTACGCGTGGCGATCGCCCGGTCCGACCACTGCGGATACGCGGCGAGGATCCGCAGCGCGGCGTCCTTGCGGTCGGCCAGTGAGAGCGGCAGGCCGTGCGCGACGTTCTCCTCGACGGCACGGACGAAGGCCTCCTCCTCGCTCCCGTCGAAGAAGGTCACCTCGATGTGCCGGCGGCCGTTCAACCGCGCGGCCCTGAGCCGGTGCATTCCGTCGATCACCCGCATCGTGTCCCGGTGCACCAGGATCGGGGGAAGCGGCGTCTCCGTCTGCGCCAGCCGCTGCGCGTGGGCCCGGTCCTCGACGTGCCGCGGTGAGAACCCCGGCATCAGCGCGTCGACCGCGACGACGTGGGTCTCCGGCCCTCCGGGGCGCGCTCGCGATCCCATCGTCCAGCACTCCTCCCTTCCGCGCACGAGCCGGACTTCAGAGAGGACCTGGTGGGCGAGCCGCCGGGCAGGCGACGGGCCAGGCCGTTCTGTCAAACATTCACGCGCGCACGCGAGCGCGGAGCGGGGACCTGCGGCGGTCGTCCGCTCTTTCTCACCTGGTCGCGCCGATCCTCTCCGCTCCTCGCGAAACGTCGAGGCGATGTCCTGGCTACCCCGCACAAAGGAGGGCAAACGCGTCGAGTTCGGTCCCGCGGCGCGGCATCCCCGGCCCGTGCGATCGCAGGCGCACCCGCCCTCGCCGTACGGGCGGGCATATCGGTGGCCGCCGCCGCGGGGTGACATCGGGATGACATTTTGAAAGATGCGCGGCGCCCGGCCGGGCTCGGACGATGGATTGGCGGATGTCCGGCCGGTATATCCGAGAGCGCCTCGAGAAGGATGCGCCGAAAGGGATGCGCGGAAAAGAACGTGCCGAAAGGACGCGGTCGAAATCCGCGAGAAATCGAACGGACGCGGCAACAGGAGGTGAATATCGTGCGGCCGGAGGAAAACGACGATGTGAAGGTCAGAGTGCTGACGCTCGAAGCGTTCGCGGACACGATCGTCCCGGGCGAGAAGCGGTTCCCCGGCGACCGGGCGGTCGCGGGCGCCGCGTCCGGCCCCGGAGCCGTGGCGGCGGGGGCCGTCGAACTGATCGAGACGCCGGCGGCCGGGCTGTCGCAGGGGCTGGACTGGTACGTCACGACCCTGAACGAGCGGGCGCGGGAGCACGCGGCCCGCGAGGGGCTCTCCCTCGATCCCGCGCTGCCCGGGTTCGTCGCCCTGCCGTTCGACGACCGGGTCGCCCTGGTCCAGACGCTCACCGCCCCCGGCCATCCGGAGAAGGAGCTGTGGATCAGCCTGGCGCTGTTCAGCAACATGGCGTTCGACACCGCGGCGCACATGCACACCCTCGACGCCATCGCGGAGGGACATCCGGGGCTGGCCGCCATGAACCTCGCCGCGCCGGACTCCGACGGGCTGTGGCGCTTCCCCGAGTACTCGTACGGCCGGCCGCTGGCGCGGCGCCATCCCGGCACCACGGCATCGGGGAGCCCGGCATGAGCGGCACCGGAGGCGGCGCCGGGAGCGGCACCGGAAGTGCCACGGAGCGCACCGACGTCCTCGTCATCGGCAGCGGCTTCGGCGGGGCGATCGCCGCCTACCATCTCGCCGCGGGCGGCGCCAAGGTCGTGCTGCTCGAACGCGGCCCCTGGCTCAAGGGCGAGGACTTCGACCACGACTTCAAGCTCGGCTCCTCCTATACAAGGATCTTCGACTTCGTCGTCGGCGACGGGATGAGCGTGCTCGGCGGCAACTGCGTGGGCGGCGGCAGCGTCGTCTACTTCGCGGCGATGCCCCGCGCGCCGGGGTTCGTCTTCGAGCGCAGGGGCAGCATCGGCAGGCGGATGTGGCCCGCGGCCCTGACCCGGGACACCCTGGACCCCTGGTACGACCGCGTCGCCGAGGCGCTGCCCGTCAGCCAGCAGGACTGGCCGGACGTCACGTACGCGGGCGGCCTGTGGGCGGCGGCGTGCGCGCACGCGGGCGGCACGGCCAACCCGGTGCCCGTCGCGGTGGACAACGACAGGTGCACCAACTGCAACTGGATGATGGCCGGCTGCAGGTTCGACGCCAAGCGGTCCCTGCTGCTGAACTACCTGCCCGCCGCGATCGCGCACGGCACCGAGATCCGGCCGCTGCACGAGGTGCAGCACCTGTCGCGCACCGACGACGGCGGCTACCGGGTCCACTACGACGTCGTCGACGGCGAGGACTACCGGGTGCACGACTCCAGCGGCGTCATCGACGCCAAGCTGGTGGTGCTGGCGGCCGGAGCCGGCGCGACGCCGGTGATCCTGCAACGCTCGGAGCCCGCCCTGGGCCCGATGCCGTACGCGGTGGGCCGCTACTTCTCCGGCAACGGCGAACGGCTCAACACCGCGATCGTCGACGAGGACCGGGTGCGGGAGGTCCTCGGCCTGGAGCGCGGCGACGGCCTGGCGTACGCCGCCAACCAGATCGGCCGCGGCCCGGTCGTGGCGAACTGGGACCGGCTCGACCCGTCGCTGCCCGAGCACTCCCGGTTCTCCCTGGAGCAGCTGTACTTCCCGCCGGGGCTGGGCACGATCCTCGCCCAGGCACCCGGCGCGACCGGGCCCACGTGGTTCGGCGTGGAGAAGAAGGAGATCCTGCGGCGCTGGCAGTCGTGGCTGACCGTCTTCATCATGGTCGAGGACGACAACGAAGGCGTCTTCGGGCCGCCTCCGGCCACCGGGAACGCGATGCGCCTCTCCCAGCAGATGCTGGGCCGCGGCAACCTGAGCTACCACCCCACCGCCAACACGTTGCGCGGCTGGAGCGAGGCGGACGCCGCGGTGCGCGACATCCTGGAGCGCGACGGGCTGGCCGAGGTCATGCCGTGGACCAACGACGTGGTCGGCGCCTACACCGTGCACCCGCTGGCGTCCTGCCGCATCGGCGACGACCCCGCGAGCTCCGCGCTGGACGACCGCCACGAACTGCGCGGACATCCCGGCATCTTCGTCACCGACGGCTCGGCCGTGCCCGGGGCGCTGACGGTCAACCCCGCGATGACCATCGCCGCGCTCGCCGAGCGGGCCATGCCCGCCATCGTCGAGGCGGCGCGGGAGCGGGGCGTGCCGGTCAGGTACGGCGCGCCCGCGCCCGACGGCTCCACCAGCGGGCGGCGCGGAGCGGCCTCCCTGGTCGGCGGCCTGACCAGGCGGTGACGCCGCGACCGCGGAGCCCGCGAACCTGCTCGACCACCGGAATCAACCCGAGAATCCACCGCCGAAAGGACGGACACATGACGGACTCGCCGGACGTCTTCCGCGATCTGGCCGCGGAGAGCGACGAACTCGACAAGCTGGTCGCCGACCTGGAACCCGCGCAGTGGGCGCTGCCCACTCCCGCGCCCGGGTGGACGGTCGCGCACCAGATCGCGCACCTCGCCTTCATCTTCAACCTCGCCGGTACGGCCGCCTCGGACGCCGAGGCGTTCACCACGATGACCAGCGCCGCCTCACGCGACTTCAACGGCGCGGTGAACGCCGCCGTCGAGCGGTACCTGGCCGAGCCGCCGGAGCTGCTCGCCCGCTGGCGGGCCGAGCGCACCTCCGCGATCGGCGCGCTGGCCGCGGTCCCGCCGGACCGGACGGTGCCCTGGCTGGTGCGGCCGCTGCCGCCGTCCGTGCTCGCCTGCGCCGGGCTCATGGAGGTCGTCGCGCATGGCCAGGACGTCTACGACGCCCTCGGCGTACGGCGCGAGTGGACCGACCGGATCAGGCACCTGGTCGGGTTCGCGGTCATGGTGTGGGACTTCGGCTACCAGTCGCGTGGCCTGACCCCGCCGGATGTGCTGTTCCGTTACGAGCTGACCGCGCCGTCGGGCGAGGTGTGGGCCTTCGGCCCGCCGGACGCCGAGCAGCGGATCACCGGCCCGGCCGCCGACTTCTGCCTGCTGGTGACCCGGCGGCGGCACCCTGACGACCTCGCGCTCGCCGCCGTCGGCGCCGACGCCGAACGGTGGCTCGGCATCGCCCAGGCCTACCGGGGGCCGGCCGGTGAGGGCCGTACGCCGGGCCAGTTCGCGGCCCTCGACGCGGCGAACGGGTAGGAGGCCGCGCCCGGGCGAAGAGCGGTCCGAGCGAAGAGTGGCAGGGGGTGTGCGGTACGTAACCGGATCGGCTATCCTCTCCCGCGCCCCGGTGCCCTGCGGCACCGGGGCCGTCGCACGACCGGAAGAAGCCTGAGACGAACCCGGAGGAACCGCATGGAACCGGGCACGACAGAACCGGACAGGAACGTGAACCTGCCCCGCGTGGTGTCGCGGGACGAGTGGCTGGCCGCCCGCGTCGAACTGCTGGCCGAGGAGAAGGCGCTCACCCGCGCCCGCGACGCCGTCAACACGCGGCGCCGGTCGCTGCCGATGGTCAGGATCGACAAGGAGTATCTCTTCACGGGGCCGTACGGGGAGGCGAGGCTGCCCGACCTGTTCGAGGGCCGCCGCCAGCTGATCGTCTACCACTTCATGTTCGACCCGGGCTGGGACGCCGGCTGCCGGAGCTGTTCGCTGACGGTCGACGGCGTCGGTCACCTGGCCCATCTGCACGCCCGCGACACCACGCTGGCCCTGGTGTCCCGCGCCCCCTTCGGCGCGATCGAGGCGTACCGGGCCAGGATGGGCTGGCAGATCCCCTGGTACTCGTCCTACGGCGGCGACTTCAACCACGACTTCCACGTCACCCTGGACGAGTCGGTCGCCCCGATCTTCTACAACTACCGGACCAGGGCGGAGCACGAGCGGGCCGGCGCGCCCTGGTACACCGGCGCGGAGCTACGGGAGATCCACGGCGTCAGCGTGTTCCTCCGCGACCGGTGGGACGGCGAGGTCTTCCACACCTACTCGACGTACGCGCGCGGCACCGACCTGCTCACCGCGACCTACAACTGGCTGGACCTCACCGCGCTCGGGCGGCAGGAGGACTGGGAGTCGCCCCCGGGCCGCGGCGACGGCCCCTTCATGTCCTGGGTCCGCCGCCACGACGAGTACGGCCCGGACGCGTGACAGCCGGCCGGTCGCGACACCGGCCGGCTGTGCCGCTCGTCGGGCCGCTCACCGGGCGGCGTCGTCACCTGCCCGGATCGCGGAGCGGGCGGGCGAACTCGCGGATGTCGGACACCAGGAGCGCGGGCTGCTCCATCGCCGCGAAGTGGCCACCCCGGTCGAACTCGGTCCACCGCGCCAGCGACGGCAGCGCCCGCTCGGCGAAGGATCGGACCGGCCGCACCGCGTCGGCCGGGAAGCACGCGACGCCGACCGGCGCGCGGAGCGGCCACGGCCCGCCCCAGGTCCGTACGAAGTCGGCGTCGCGGTGGCTGGACTCGTAGTAGAGCTGGGCGCTGGAGCCGGCCGACCGCGTGAACCAGTAGAGGGCGGCGATGGTCAGCATCTGGTCGCGGTCGACCGCGTCCTCCGGCGCCTTCGCGGAGTCCGTCCACTCGAAGAACTTCTCCACGATCCAGGCGAGCTGACCGGCGGGCGAGTCGGTCAGCGCGTACGCGAGGGTCTGCGGGCGGGTCGACTGGATCTTGCGCCAGCCCGACCCGTCCTCCTCGAAGCGGCGGGCGAAGTCCAGCCGCTCCAGGTCGGACGGGCTCAGCTCACCCCAGGTGGCCGGGTCCTCGGGCGGGAACGCGGCGAACATGTTGAGGTGCACGCCCGCGACTCCGGCGGGGTCGGCCAGGCCGAGCCGGAGGGAGACCGGCATGCCCCAGTCGCCGCCCTGGGCGACGTACCGGTCGTAGCCGAGCCGCCGCATCAGCTCCGCCCAGGCCCGCGCCACCCGGTCGGTGGACCACCCCTCCTCCCGGGGATGGCCGGAGAAGCCGTAGCCGGGCATGGAGGGAATCACCAGGTGGAAGGCGTCGGCGGGGTCTCCGCCGTGCGCGGCCGGGTCGGTCAGCGGCCCGGCGATCCCGGCGAACTCGGCGAAGGAGCCCGGCCAGCCGTGCGTGACGATCAGCGGCAGGGCGTCCGGCTCGGCGGACCTCACGTGCGCGAAGTGCACGTCGACCCCGTCGATCTCGGTGACGAACTGGGGCAGGAGGTTGAGCCGCGCCTCCGCGGCCCGCCAGTCGAAGCCCGTCCGCCAGTAGCCGGTGAGGCTCTTCAGGTAGTCGAGGGGGACCCCGCGGTCCCAGCCGCCGTACCCGCCGCCCGGCGCCTCCCCGGGCCACCGGGTGGCGGCCAGCCGCCGATGGAGGTCGTCGAGGTCGGCTTCCGGGATGTCGATGTGGAACTGGCGCATGGACACCACCTCGTGGGTTCGTCGTCTGCCGTGGTCACGGCTCTGGAGATCACGGCTCTGGGTCACGGCTCTGGATCACGGTTGTGCGTGACGGGCCCGGGTCACACGTCGGCGACCGCGTCGCTCTGCCGTACCGCCCGCGTCCCGGCGTCGTCCTCGGCGGGCCGCCGCCACATGTGCCGCAGGACGCGCGTCACGTTGGCGGGCCGCAGGAGGGCCTGCGGGGGGTCGATGAGCCCGGCCGCCCGGATGAAGGCGTCGCCGAGCCGCGCGTCGTGCACCGCCGCGCTCTGCAGGCGGGCCACGTACGCGTTCGCGAGCCGGGTCCGCGGCGTGCGCCGCCCCTCGACACCCGGGTAGCCGAGGTCGGCCCCGGCGGAGAACTCCCACGGCCCGCGCACGTTCGCGGCGACGTCGCGGAAGAACGCCGCGGGCCGGGGCAGCCGGCCGGAGGCGAGGTGCCGCCGCAGCGTCAGCGACTCCAGCGCCGTGACGGTCATCCCCTGGGCGTAGAGGGGGTTGAAGCTGCACACCGCGTCGCCCATGACGAGCAGGCGCTCGGGGAAGCGGCCGAGGCGCTCGTAGTGCCGCCAGACGCTCGCCGGGAACCGGAACGACACCGGGTCGTCCAGCGGTTCGGCGTCCCGGATCGCCTCGTAGATCTCGGGCACCGGAAGCGACCGCGCGAAGGCCTCGAACCCCTCGGGGTCGGCCGGCGGGTGGTCGCCCAGCATCCCGGTGAGCGACAGTTCGATCCGCCCGCCGTAGCCGGGGAGCTTGTAGAAGAACGCGCCGCGCGGATGATCCGGCGTCGGGGCCGGGATGATCGCCAGGTCGTCGCCGAACGGGTCGGAACGCAGCCGGTAGTGGCGGGTGGTGTAGGCCAGCCCGATCGTGACCCGTTCCTCCTCCGGCCGGGCGTAGCCCAGGTCGGCCAGCCACGCCGGGGTGCGCGACCCCCGGCCGGTGGCGTCGATCACGAGGTCGGCGTCCAGCACCTCCTCCCGCGAGCCCTCCGTCCGCCGCTGGATCCGGGCTCCGGTCACCGTGTCCCCGTCAGGCGTCGTCGCCAGTCCGGCGACGTCGTATCCCTCCATGAAGACCACGTTGGGGATGTTCTGTACCCGCCGGCGGACATGGTGCTCCAGGACCGGCCGGGTGGCGGGTACGGAGACGAGCCCTGACCGGGACGGCTTGAGCCTCCGCCCGTTGACGTACCAGCGGATGTCGCCGTTGAAGTCGCCCGGTTCGACGCCCGCCGCGCGCATCTGCTCGGTCAGGCCGGGAAAGTGCCCTTCCAGAATCTGGTGGCCGCGCGCGACGAGGCCGTGCGCGTGGCGGCCGTGCGGCACGCCCCGCCGGGGGCCGGTGACGTCCGTCAGGTCGTCCCGGTCCACGATCACGACCTCGGCGAACGCGTCGGCGAGCACCCTGGCCGCCAGCAGGCCGCACATGCTCCCGCCCAGCAGCACCACTCGGTCCGCGACCCGGTTGCCCATTGCGGTCATCTCCTCGAACGCTCGATAAGGAAAAGGGCCTGTCTCCGCGCGGCGCCGTTTTCGTGCGGCGCCGTTTTCGTGCGGCACTGTTTCCGCGGCGCTTTCCGCAGGACGCCGCGCGTGGAAAGCCGCGGCGCCGTACGGCGACCGGCCCGGGTCGCCGGACGCCTTCGGGCGAGCCGGCGCACCGCCACCATGAATGCTTCTCCAGCGGCCGGCGCGAGGGCTTCTCATCGATTGCGCTGTGAGTGCAATCCAGAAGAAGCGCCGCGAGAAACGAATGGGCGAGGGTCGGATATGCGACCGCGCCGCCACCGCCCACATGCGGGTTCCGGCGGCGTGGCCCGGCCAGGACGTCGACGACCCCGGCGGTGCGCGGCACAGTCGGGGCTGCCTTCACGAGGAGCGCTCCATGGACATCGCAACAGCACCGACGAGGGACGAACTGGTTCGTCGCGCCTCGGAACTGGTGCCGCTGCTCCAGAAGCACGCGAGCTGGGCGGAGGAGAACAGACGGCTGCCCGACGAGGTCGTCGAGGCGATCGAGGACGCCGGCCTGCTCCGGCTGCGCGTGCCCGCCCGGTACGGCGGCTACGAGTGCGACACGCGCACCGTCGTCGACGTCGTGACCGAGCTGGCGCGGGGAGACGCGTCCACCGGCTGGACCTTCGCGGTCTGGTCGATCTGCTCCTGGCTGACCGGCCTGTTCCCCGACGAGGTCCAGGACGAGGTCTTCGCCACCCCCGACGTGCGGGTGTCCGGGCTGCTCAGCCCGGGCGGCGCCGCGACCCCCGCCGACGGCGGCCTCACGGTGAACGGCAGATGGGCCTTCAACACCGGTGCGCTGCACAGCCAGTGGAACTCGATCGTCGCGATGGCGCCCACCCCGGACGGCGCCGGTCAGTGGCCGGTCCTGGCCCTGGTCCCGGTGTCCGACCTGGAGATCGTCGACGACTGGCACACCTCCGGGCTCCGGGCGTCCGGCAGCGTGACGACCGTGGCCAGGGACCTGTTCGTGCCGATGCGGCGGGTCCTGCCGATGGGCCCGGTGCTGCAGGAGCACTACGCGTCCGAGCGGAACGCCGCGACGCCCGTCTACCGCACGCCGATGCTGCCGACCGCCGCCACCTCCACCGTCGGCACCGTGCTCGGCCTCGCCCGGGCCGCGCGGGAGGTCTTCTTCGAGCGGCTCCCCGGACGGAAGATCACCTACACCGCCTACGAGAGCCAGCGTGAGGCGCCGATCACCCATCTGAAGGTGGCCAAGGCCGCCGCGCTGATCGACGAGGCCGAGTTCCACGCCCACCGCGCGGCCGCGCTGCTGGACCACAAGAGCGCCGCGGGGGAGGAGTGGGAGATCGAGGAGCGGGCCCGCATCCGGCTCGACCTGGGCTGCGCCTACGAGCGGGCCAAGGAGGCCGTGGACGTCTACAACTCCGCGAGCGGGGCCTCCTCCGTCTACACCTCGGTGCCGATGCAGCGGATCGCGCGGGACGTCCAGACGCTCAACCTGCACGCCATCCTGCACCCCGACACCAACTACGAGCTGTACGGGCGTGTCCTGTGCGGGCTCGAACCGAACACGCTCTACATCTGATCCGCACTCCCCGCGGGCCCGGCGTCCGGCCGATCCCGGCCCGCCCGGGAGCCCGCGGGGCCGTCCCGGCGGCGGGAGGCCCATGAGCCGCAGGCCCACGAGGCGGCCAGGTGGGCGACGCGCCGATGCCGACAGGAGGAACCGACGGTGATTCCGGACACGGAGAGGACGGCGCCGCGGGCGACGCCGGTCCGGCGGCCGGAGGGGCGGCCCGGCGGCCGCCCGGCCGCCCCCGCGGCGCGGCGGCCCCGCGCCTGGTGGCGCAGGCCGTGGATCATCCCGCTGGGGATCGTGGTCGCGGCCTTCCTCGCCTACGAGCTGCCGCCGTACCTGACGCTGGACCCGGCCCGGGCCCGGGTCGTCCTGCCCGCGGGCTTTCCGCCGAAGTACGCCGTGCTGATCGGGCACATCGTCTTCGGCACCGTCGCGCAGGTGACGATCTTCCTGCAGATGTGGCCGTGGCTGCGCCGGCGCCATCCGGCGGTCCACCGGTGGTCCGGACGCGTGTACGTCTTCGCCGGCGCGATCCCGAGCGCGGTGGCGGCGGTCGTCATGCTGCCGTTCACGCCCGTGCCCGGCCGCGTCGGCGTCTCCACGGCGGCCGTCCTCTGGCTGGTCACGACGGTGATGGGGTATCTCATGGCACGGCGCCGCCGGTTCGCCGAGCACCGCCGCTGGATGCTCTACAACTTCGCGATCGTGGCCGGCGTCAACTACACGGGCCTGGCCGTCGTGGTGGTGGGAACCCACCTGCCGGTCGCCGTCGACCCGGTCTACCTCATCGAGGCCGCCCGCTGGCTGGGCTGGGTCGTGAACCTCGTCGTCGTGCAGTGGTGGCTCGACCGGAGGCGCACCCGCCCCGCCGCCGGGTTCGCCGGGCTCGCCGGGTGAGTTCCACGAAGTGACGTCTCATGGAGTGCATGAAGTGAGTGCATGAAGTGACGGAGAAGGGCGGAGGCGCCGGGTGACCGGCGCCTCCGCCCTTCCTCGTGTCCGGCTGTGTCCGGCCGTGTCTCAGCCGGCGGATCAGCCGGCCGTGTCGGGGAGCGGGACCGCGGCGCCCAGCGGCGTGTTGACGTAGCCGCTGATGGCCCACTGCCCGTCCCGCCTGGTGAAGAGCCACATTCCCCTGATGGCGTCCTCCGCCGTGACCTCGGCCGACCCCGGCCGGTAGGCCCCGCCCTGCGAGACCAGCACGATCACGTCGGCGGCGGCGTACCTGAGCTCCAGGGGGACACCGGCCACCCGGGTGCCCTTCCACTTCCCCGCGAAGGCGGCGTCCATGTAGTCACTGATCGCGGCGCGGCCCTTGAGGTAGGTGACGCCGGGCAGGATCAGGGTGGCGTCGTCGGTGTAGAGCTTCGCCATGGTCTCGGCGTCGTGCCCGGCCCACGCGCCGGACAGGGACCGCATCACCGAGAGCACGGCCGCCGCGTCGTCCTGACTCACGGTCACGGCCGGTGCCGCGGGGGTCCCGGCTGTGGGGCGTGTACTGGTCATCGCTGTTCCCTTTCGCCTTTCTGCGCGAGCGGCCGGTCGGCGCCGGGCCGGTCCGGCCACGCGGAAAACGCCCGGAAATGAATTCCCGCGTTCTCGCATCGTTCCATCAGTGCGTACCGGCCCGCATATCCGAGAATGCGGAGCCGCGAATTCCGGCGTTTCACCTGCCTGTTTCTGTGCGCAATTCAGGAGATGCCCGGCCCGGCCGGAAAAAGCGACGATACGGCGAGGACGGCGAAAACGACGAGCGAGGAGGGGAGAGGCGGTGGCGACTCCGCGGACTGAATTCCTCCCGGTGGCGGTGCCCCGTCAGGGCGGCGGGAGCCGGGACGGACGCCCTCCCGCCGGCGGGAGGGCGCCCGAGCCGGCGGACCAGGCGCGGCCGATGCCCGTGCTCCGCGAGGAGCACGGGCGGCTGAGGCGGCGCATCCTGGCCGGGCGGCGCGAACAGGTCGACCGGCAGCACTCCCTCGGCAAGCGCACGGCACGTGAACGGCTGGACCTCCTGCTCGACGAGGGGTCGTTCGTGGAGGTCGACATCTACCGGCGGCACCGGGCCCACACCCTGGGCATGGCCGAGCAGCGCCCGCACACCGACGGCGTCGTGGCGGGCTCCGGGACGATCGGCGGCCGCCGGGTCTTCGTCTACGCCCAGGACTTCACCGTCTTCGGCGGCTCGCTCGGCGAGGCGCACGCGGAGAAGATCCACAAGGTGATGGACCTGGCCGTCGAGAACGGCGCGCCGCTCATCGGGATCAACGACAGCGGCGGGGCGCGCATCCAGGAAGGGGTCATGTCCCTCGACGGCTACGGCGGCATCTTCCGCCGCAACGTGCAGGCGTCGGGGGTCGTGCCGCAGATCAGCGTCATCCTCGGGCCCTGCGCCGGGGGAGCGGCCTACTCCCCGGCGCTCGCCGACTTCACCTTCATGGTGCGCGACGTCGCGCGGATGTACCTCACCGGCCCCGACGTCGTACGGGCCGTCACCGGGCAGGAGGTGGGCCACGACGAACTCGGCGGCGCCGACGTCCACGGCAGGCGCACGGGGGTGGCCGCGTTCGTCCACGACGACGAGGAGAGCTGCCTGGAGGACGTGCGTTACCTGGTCTCGCTGCTGCCGGGCAACAACATGGAACCCTCGCCGGCCCTGCCGCCGTGCGGCGCGACGACGGACGTGCGCCCGCGGCTCCCGGAGATCGTGCCCGTGGAGGCGAGCAAGCCGTACGACATGCGCACGGTGCTCGCCGAGATCGTGGACGACGGGGAGTTCCTGGAGGTGTACGAGGGCTGGGCGCGGAACGTCGTCTGCGCCCTGGGCCGCGTCGACGGGGAGGTGGTCGGAGCCGTCGGCAACCAGCCGATGGTGCTGGCCGGGGTGCTCGACGCGGACGCCGCCCAGAAGGCGGCCCGGTTCGTGCGCTTCTGCGACGCCTTCGGGATCCCGCTCGTGACGCTGGTCGACGTGCCGGGCTTCCTGCCGGGAACCGACCAGGAGCACGCGGGGATCATCCGGCACGGCGCCAAGCTCCTGTACGCCTACTGCGAGGCGACGGTGCCGCGCGTCCAGGTGATCGTGCGCAAGGCGTACGGCGGGGCGTACATCGTGATGGACTCGCGGTCCATCGGCGGCGACCTCTCGCTCGCCTGGCCCACCAACGAGATCGCGGTGATGGGGGCCGAGGGCGCCGTGAACGTCATCCACCGCAGGGAACTGGCCGCCGCCAACGATCCCGACGGGCTGCGGTCCGAGCTCGTCGCGGAATACACGGCGCAGCTCATGCATCCGTACTTCGCGGCGGAGCGCGGGCTGGTCGACGACGTGATCGATCCGGCGGACACCCGGGCGGCGGTCGCGCGGGGGCTCGCGATGCTGCGCAACAAGCGCCGGCAGCCGCCTCCCCGCAAGCACGGCAACATCCCCCTCTGAGGACGCGCCGTGAGGACGCGCCGGTGAGGGCCCGGGAGTGAGAGCGTTCCACCGCCGCCGGGGTCCGGCGGCGATTCCCCGGGCGGGTCCCGCCGCCGCTACCGTTGCAGGGGTGGAGGAGATAGATCGCCGCATCGTCACGCTGCTGGCGGCGGACGGCCGGATGAGCTTCACCGATCTGGCCAAGGAGACCGGGCTGTCGGTCTCCGCCGTTCACCAGCGCGTACGCAGGCTCGAAAAGCGCGGAGTGATCCGTGGATACGCCGCGCTCGTCGACTACGACGAGATCGGTCTGCCCCTGACGGCGTTCGTCTCGATCAAGCCGAACGACCCCTCCGCGCCGGACGACGCCCCGGTGCGGCTCAGCCATCTGACCGCGATCGAGGCCTGCCACAGCGTCGCGGGGGATGAAAGTTACATCCTCAAGGTCCGCGTCGCCTCGCCGCTCGCCCTGGAGGAACTGCTCCAGCAGATCCGCGCCTCCGCGAACGTCAGCACCCGCACGACGGTCGTCCTCAGCACGCCGTACGACTACCGCTCCCCGGTGCTCGGAAGGGAACCGGACGTGGGCGCCGCCGAGGGGTGACCTGCCAAAGCGGGCAAACGTCCCACCAGGGGACGCATATGTGACTTCGTCACGCCCGATGATGGGGAAGGGCGGGACGGCACGTAGAATCTGGCGGCCTATGCCACCATCTTCGACGGGCGAGCTGGCCCGGGAGCAGAAGTACGTCGCGACGCTGTACGAGCGCCTCGACGTGCTGCGGGAACGCACGCGCGGGCAGCTCGACGCCGTGCTGGCCCAGGGGGCCTCCGGCACCCACCAGAACCGTTCGGAGCGCGACTCGTTCGCCGGCATGTACGCCCAGCGTCTCGCCCGTCTGTGGGCCGTGGAGCACGGCCTGTGCTTCGGCCGGCTCGACCTCGCCGAGGACGGCGAGCCGGCGGAGAGCCGGGCGGAGGAGAGCCACGCCGGCGAGGACCGGGCCGGCCAGGACCAGGCCGACGAGAGGCGGCTCTACATCGGCCGCATCGGCCTGTCCGACGACGACCAGCAGCGGCTGCTGATCGACTGGCGGGCCCCGGTCGCGCAGCCGTTCTACCGGGCCACCCCGGCCGCCCCGATGGGCGTCACCCGGCGGCGCCACCTGCACAGCCGCGGCCGTACGGTCACCTCGATCGACGACGACCTGCTCGACCTCGACCGCATCAGCGAGGCCGACCGGGCCACGCTGAACGGCGAGGCGGCCCTGCTGGCCGCGCTCGGCGAGAAGCGCACCGGCCGCATGCGCGACATCGTCGCGACGATCCAGGCCGAGCAGGACAAGATCATCCGAAGCGACCTGAACGGCGTGCTCGTCGTCCAGGGCGGGCCGGGCACCGGCAAGACCGTGGTGGCCCTGCACCGCGCGGCCTACCTGCTCTACACCTACCGGGAGCGGCTGGAACGCCGCGGCGTGCTGATCCTCGGGCCCAACCCGACGTTCCTGCGCTACATCGAGCAGGTGCTGCCGTCCCTCGGCGAGACCGACGTGCTGCTGTCCACGGCCGGTGAGCTGTATCCGGGGGTCACCCCGGGCAGGCGGGAGCCCGCCGAGGCCGCCGCGGTCAAGGGCCGGGGCGCGATGGCCCGGGTGATCGAGCGGGCCGTGCGGGAGCGCCAGCGGATGCCGCGCACACCCGTGCAGATCAGGCTCGACAAGTTCACCCTCACCCTCGACCGGCAGACGCTGGAGGCGGCCCGCTCGAAGGCCGGCCGCTCGCGCCGGCCGCACAACCAGGCCAGGGCCGTGTTCGTCCGGCACCTGCTGACCGCGCTCACCCGGCAGGCGGCCCGGCACCTCGGGCGGGCCTCGCTCGACGAGGCCGACTTCGCCGACCTGCGTGAGGAGCTGCGCACCGAGGAACCGGTGCGGGTGGCGCTCAACCGGCTGTGGCCGTACCTCACGCCCCAGCAGCTGCTGATCGGCCTGTTCACCGACCGCGGCCGGATGACCGCGGCGGGGCTGGACGCGCGGGAGTGCGACCTGCTGCTGCGCGAGCCCCCCAGGCCGGGCGAGAGGCCCGGCGACAAGCAGGGGGAGAACTGGTGGAGCGAGGCCGACGTGCCGCTGCTCGACGAGGCCGCCGAGCTGCTCGGGGACATCGACGAGGGCGTGCTGCGCGCGGCCCGCAGGGCCGAGCAGGAGCGCGAGGAGCGCATCGCCTACGCCCGCGAGGTGCTGGAGCTGACCGGCCTCGCCGACGTGATGGACGCCGAGCGCTTCGCCGAGCGGCACCAGGCCGACGACCCCTACCTCACCACCGCCGAGCGGGCCGCCCGGGACCGTACGTGGGCCTTCGGCCACGTGATCGTGGACGAGGCGCAGGAGCTGTCGGAGATGGCCTGGCGGATGGTGATGCGCCGCTGCCCGAGCCGGTCGATGACGATCGTCGGGGACATCGCGCAGACCGGGTCGGCCGCCGGCGCCGCGAGCTGGGGCCGGGTCCTCGACCCGTACGTCGCGGGCCGGTGGCGCGAGGAGCGCCTCACCGTCAACTACCGCACCCCCGCCGAGCTGATGGAGGTCGCCGCCCGCGTGCTCCAGCTCGTCGGCCCCGACCTCAAGGCGCCGGAGTCGGTGCGGGAGACCGGGGAGCGGCCGTGGGCCCTGCCGGTCGCCTCCCTGGCCGAGACGGGCCCGCTGGCCGCCGCGGAGGTGGTCGAGGAGGGCCGCGTCGTGGTGATCGTCCCGGCGGGCATGGCGGCGGAGATCGGGGACATCGTACGGTCGGCGGTGCCGGGCGCCGCGGTCGGGACGGGCCCGGCGGCGCTGGACGCGCCGGTCGCGGTGCTGCCGGTCGCCGAGGCCAAGGGGCTGGAGTTCGACGCGGTGATCGTGGTCGAGCCGGGGCTGATCCTGCGCGAGTCGCCCCGCGGGCCGAGCGACCTCTACGTCGCCCTCACCCGCGCCACGAGCCGCCTCGGAGTCGTCCACAGGGGTGAGCTGCCGGAGGTTCTGGAGGGCCTGGGACGGCGCTGAGCCGGGCACCCCTCCTACCTGCGGAAACGTGGTGTTTGCGCTGGTCGGAGGGTGGTTGACAACTGCGCTGAGGTCGGTAGTTTGCTGCGCAGTCCAGCACGGGACTGACCGGTTGGCCGTACTGTGGCGCCGTCGGCTCCTGCGTCGATGACGGAGCGTGGCTCCCGGGCCTGACCTGGGAACACCTCCGTCAGCACACCAGGCGCAGAGCCGCGTCCCGCCTAGGCGGGGCACCCCAGCCGGCCGGGGGGTTGGACCCAGGAGGGGCCCGGGCGCCCAGTAGACAACGGAGCTCCGCGCCCGCCGCCGACGGGACGGAACCGGTCCGAAGGGCGCCCGGGACCCCTTTCCCCCTCTCCTCTTCGCGAAGATCACCACTGCGGCGGCCGTAGAGTGGCCGGGGCTCGGTTTGGCGGGCTCCGGAGTCGTCTGCGACCCTGGACCTCGGTGAGTACGGGGCAGGCGTGGCACCGGCTCGCGGCAGTTCATCGGGCTTCCAACGGACGCACCGGTGCTCGGAAGAGGCGAGGAGAGACCGCTCCGTGGCATTGAAGACGGCGCAGGAGCCGGCGTCGGCCGCCTCCCGCGCGGGCTCGTGGCGGGCGCCGGAGGCGCCGGCCCGCCTCGCCGCATCCGTCGTGGGCGGCGTACTGCTCTACCTGGCCTTCCCGCCGTCCGGCTGGTGGTTCTGCGCCCCGCTGGGCGTGGCGCTGCTCGCCCTCGCCCTGCGCGGCGCCCGCCTCCGCCGGGCCGCCTGGATCGGGTACGCGGGAGGGCTCGCGTTCCTGCTGCCCACGCTGGCCTGGGTCCGTCCCATCGGAGACGACGCCTGGCTGGCCCTGGTGGGCGTCGAGAGCCTGTTCTGGGCGGCGCTGGCCGTCGCGGCCGTGCTCGTGATGCGGCTGCGCCTGTGGCCGCTGTGGGTCGCCTGCCTGTGGGTGGCGCAGGAATGGGCCAGGGGGCTGTTCCCCGTCGGGGGCTTCCCGTGGGCGCGGCTGGCCTTCAGCCAGGGTGAGTCGCCGTACACGGGCTTCGCCGCGCTGGGCGGCGCGCCGCTTGTAAGTTTCACCGTGGCCCTCACGGGCGCACTGCTCGCCGCGCTGGTCAGGGGGCGTCCGGCGAGGTGGCGCGCCGACCGGGTGGTTGCCGGAACGTTCCTCGCCGCGATAGCCGTACCTGTGCTGGGGCTTGTCGTGCCCCGGCCCGGCGACGAGGGCAGGACTGTGCGGATCGGGGTCATCCAGGGCAACGTCCCTGGGCGGGGGATGGACTTCCTCGGCGACGAACCCGCCGTCGTGCTGCGCAACCACGCCGACGAGACGCACCGCATGGCGCAGGCCGTGCGCGTCGGCACGCTCACGCGCCCCGACATCGTGGTCTGGCCGGAGAACTCCACCGACATCGACCCCTACGACAACGCGTACGCCCGGGAGGTCATCGACTCGGCGGCCAAGGACATCGGCGTGCCGATCCTGGTCGGCGCGGTCGTCAAGATCGGCGCCGAGAACCGGGCCACCCGCGGGGTGGTCTGGGACCCGGTCACCGGGCCCGGCGCCTACTACGACAAGCGGCGGCTCGTGCCGTTCGGGGAGTACACCCCGTTCAAGGACGTGTTCCTGGCCCTGTCGTCGCGGGCCAACCTGGTCGGCCGGCAGTCCGTCGCGGGCGACCGGCCGGGCGCGCTGCGGATGGGGCCGGTCACGATCGGCGCGGTGGAGTGTTACGAGGTCGCGTTCGACGGCACGGTGCGCGACACGGTGCTGGCGGGCGGCACGCCGCTGGTGGTGCAGACCAACAACGCCAGCTACGCGCTCACCAACCTGCCCCCGCAGCAGCTCGCGATGTCGCAGCTGCGCGCGGTGGAGTTCAACCGCGCGGTGGTCACCGCCGCGACCACGGGGATCTCCGCGTACGTCGGCCCGGACGGCCGGGTCGGCTGGCGGACCGGTGAGCTCGTGGCGGGCATGAATGTGCTGGACGTGCCGGTCAGGACGCAGAAGACGGTGGCGGCGCGGGTAGGTGCGCTACCGGAGTGGGTTTTGGTACTCATGGGAGCCGGAGCGACGGTGGCGGCCATCTCTGGGGCCATCTCTGGGCGGAGGAGAAGCTGATGGAGCGGACCCCAGGGCGGGTGCTCGTTATCGTCCCCACGTACAACGAGCGGGAGAACCTCCCGTTAATCACGCGGCGGCTCCGCGAGGCGCTGCCCGACGTCCACCTCCTCGTCGCCGACGACAACAGCCCGGACGGCACCGGCCGGATCGCCGACGAGCTGGCCGAGCGGGACGACCACGTGCACGTCATGCACCGGACGAGCAAGCAGGGGCTCGGCGCGGCCTACATCGCCGGGTTCCGGTGGGGCCTCGCCGAGGGCTACGACGTGCTGGTGGAGATGGACGCCGACGGCTCCCACCAGCCCGAGGAGCTGCACAAGCTGCTCGACCTGGTGGCCGACGGCGCCGACCTCGCCATCGGCTCGCGCTGGGTGCCCGGCGGCAAGACCGTCAACTGGCCGGTCTCGCGCGAGTTCCTGTCCCGGGGCGCGAACACCTACGTGCGGCTGGTGCTCGGCATCCCGGTCCGCGACGCCACGGCGGGCTTCCGCGCCTACCGCGCGGCCACCCTGGAGAAGATCGAGCTGGACGGCGTCGAGTCGCAGGGCTACTGCTTCCAGGTGGACCTCACGCTCCGGACCGTGCGGCAGGGCCTGCGGGTGAAGGAGGCGCCGATCACGTTCGTCGAGCGCACCGTGGGCAGCAGCAAGATGAGCCGTAAGATCATTCTTGAGGCGTTCTGGCGCGTCGCCCTCTGGGGCATCGCCGGCCTGGGGGAGCGGTTTCGCCCACGGCGATAAGCGCGAAGGCGATCCACAGGAACCCCGGCGGGCGCGGGGACGTTGACCGCAACGTACGGGTGCCGGGGTGAGTGGGGCGAGAAATGGTGCGGATCGGGCTGTTCCTGGGGTTCCTCGTGGTGCCCGTCCTGGAGATCTGGTTTCTGATCCAGGTGGGCAGCGTGATCGGCGGGTGGCAGACGGTCGCCCTGCTCATCGCCGACAGCCTCGTCGGGGCCTGGCTGGTGCGCCGCGAGGGACGGCGGGCGTGGGCCGCGCTGCGCGGCGCGGTCGAGTCGGGACGGATGCCCGACCGCGAACTGGCCGACGGCGCGATGATCGTGGCCGGCGGCACCCTGCTGATGACCCCCGGCTTCCTGAGCGACGTGTTCGGGTTCTTCCTGATCCTGCCGTTCACCCGGCCGATCGCCCGCCGGTGGCTGTCGTGGTTCCTCGGCCGCCGCGTACGGTGGCTCGCCGCCCGCTCGCCGTACGCGCCGCTGTTCGGCCAGGTGGAGCCGGACCCGGCGGCATCCGCTCAGGCGCGGTCCGGGCGCGGGGACGGCTCCCGCGGCCGGGTGGTGCGCGGCGAGGTGATCGAGGAGGACCCCCTCTCGACCCCCGGCGACAACCGCTCGCACTGACCCGAGCCCCGGCCCGGACGCCTCGCCAGGGCGGCCCGGCCCCGGCCTTGGTCGACGCAGCGGGTTGACGTGGTGGGCCGACGCGGCGGGGGAGCCCTGTGGGTGCCCGGCGACGTCCGGTCGCACCGCCCCGGGGAGCCTCGCCGCTGCGGTCCGGCCCCGGATGCGTCGACGCGTGGAGCGGACGGGGTCCGGACACGCCGCTGCCCCGGCGGCGGAGGCACACCGGGGCAACGGGGCTGGTGACGGGCGAACGCCCGTGCCGGAACCGGGATCAGAGGCCGGGGCCCCGATGGTCGCGGTCCCGCTCGGCGTCCGGATCCTCGTAGCGGTCGCGGTTCTTCGCGTCGGTGCCGAAACGCTGCCCGGCGCGGATGTCCGGAGTGGCGTCGAAACGCTTCTCGGCGCGGGTGCCGGCGTCGCCGGCGAACCGTTCCCCGGAACCGCTCACCGGGTCGCCGTCCTCGAACCGCTCCTGTGACCTGCTCGCCGGGTCGTCCATGTCGTACGGCTCGCTGGAGGTGACGCCGGTGTCGCCGCCGCCGAAGAGCTCGCCGGAGCGGGTGGCCGGGTCGCGCGGCGCGAGCGGCTCACCGGGCCGCGTGCCGGGGATCTCGGCGTCCAGCCGGTCCATGGAGCCGAGCGACGGGTCGTCGGTGCCATACCGCTCCCCGCGGTGGGTCACCGCGTAGTCCGTCCCCGTCCCCGCGTCGACGGTGCCGTCCGCGGTCTCGCCGGGGCGGCCCAGGCGCTCGCGCTCGCGCCGCCCGCCGCTGTCGGCCCAGCCGGTCAGGCTGTCGGCCTCGTTGGCGCGTTCCCAGGCCTCGTCCCAGCCCATGTCGTAGTGGCGGTAAAGCAGGCGCTCCTGCTCGGCGGACAGGTGCCCGCCCTCCTCCAGGTCGACGTCGGGGGCGTTCTTGACGTGCTCCTTGTCGTACGGGACCTCGATCCCGTCGGCCGTCACGTTCGCCTCGTGGAGGGGAACGAAAGCCTGCTTGGTGTGCAGCAGGCCGGTCTTCAGGCAGAGCCACTTCGGCAGGCCGGTAGCGTCGTCCAGGAAGACGTGCGCGACGTCGCCGATCTTGTCGCCGTTCGAGTCGTGGACCGGGTGGTCGAGCACCATGGGGATCTGCTCGTGGGTGATCACGCGCTTCTCCTTGTCTCTCGCTTTGTCGGTCCTTGTCTGGCTACCGCCGATCGGCCGGTGAAAACCACTTCCGCGCAAAAACACGGGCATCCGCGTCTTCCCCGGCACCCGTTCTCCGTCCGCATCGGCCCAGGTGAACGGCGCCCGCCGTAGCACCGAACCCGGCCCGAAAAATACGTCAGCGTCCCTCCCAGGGGCCGAGGTCGTCCTCTTTCCATTCGAGGCGGTCGGCCACGCCCAGCACTCCGTTGGTCCGCTCGACCATCCGCGTGAGAACGCGGGCCTGCGAGCGGCGTCCGACGGAGCCGGTGAGGGTCACCACCCCGTTCTCGACCGACACCTCGACGCCCGACAGGTCGGCCCACAGGCAGGTGCCGACGACGTCCTCGCGTATCTCGCGGGCGATGTCGGCGTCGCCGCGGGCGAGGACCTTGAGCAGGTCGTGGCGGCTGATGATGCCGACGAGCACGTCCTCGTCGTCCACGACCGGCAGGCGCTTGACGCCGTGCTCGCTCATCAGGCGGGCCACGCTGACCACGCTGGTGTACGGCCGGGTGGTGAACGCGGGAGCGGACATGATCTCGGCCGCGGTCACGCCCCGGGCCCGCTCCTGGGTCCGTGCGGCCCCGTGGCCCACGGCCTCGCGAATTCGGGCGCGCAGGGGCGGCCGGTAGCCCTCGCGGTAGAACTGCTCGCGATACTCCTCCTTGCGCAGCAGGTCGGCCTCGGAGACCAGGCCGATGACGTGGCCCTCGCCGTCCACGACGGGCACCGCGCTGACCCCATGGGCGATCATGATCTCGGCCACGTCGCGGAACGGCGTGCTGCCGTTGACGGAGGCGACCTCACTCGTCATGACGTCCCGCACCTTCATGTGCATGATCGGCTCCTTCCGGACGTGGTCCTTCATCTCCCATCGCATCGCGCCGCGGACCCGGCGCGAAGGGACCGACGACCCTCCCAGCCGGGCCCTTCGCCACCATCCCGGCGCGGGCGTGCCCTCCGGAAGGATCGGTGGCCGAAAGTCCCGCCCACTCGGGACCTTCACCGCTCACCCGGGGGAACGCCGGCGGGGCACGCTGGCATGGAGAGATGGGAGGCGTCGTCATGACGGCGAAGGTGAAGGATGTCATGGGCAAGGTGGCCATCGCGGTGCGGATGGACGCGTCGTTCGCGGACCTCGTCGCCACCATGCGGCGGTTCGGTGTGGGGGCGGTCACGGTCATCGACGCCGACCGGCGCCCGGTGGGAGTGGTCTCCGAGGACGACATGCTGCTGAAGGAGATCGACCTGGGCGAGCACGTGTTCGGCGGTCCGCGCCGGCGCGTGGAGCAGCGCAAGGCGGCGGGCACGAACGCCGGCGAGATCATGACGCGACCGGCGATCACGGTGACCGGCGGCACTCCCGTGCGCGACGCGGCCCGGCTGATGCACCGCAACCGCGTCAAGCAGCTCCCGGTGATCGACGCCATGAGCGGCCGCATCGTGGGCACCGTCCACCAGGGCGATCTGCTGCGCGTCTTCGCACGGCCCGCGGCGGAGATCCGGGCCGAGATCGAGCGGGTCGCCGGCCGGATGGATCTCGACCTCGGCGACCTCGGCATCGCCGTCTCCGGCGGAGTGGTCACGATCAAGGGGCAGGTGCCCCGCAGATCTGTCGTGAAGCCGCTGCTGCACGCCGTACGCCGGGTCGAAGGCGTCGTGGAGGTCGACGCCGACGACCTCGCCTTCCTCGTCGACGACCTGCTCATCGCGCCGCCGCTGCTGTAGCTCGGCGCGCTACGGCGGCAAGGCCGGTACGCGCCCTGCGAGGGGGAAAGACCGTGAACACTCGCACATCTGAAGGGATCGCGCAGGCGGCGCGGGAGGCCGTGGAGGCCGCCCTGTGGGCGCCCTCGATCCACAACACCCAGCCCTGGTCGTTCGCCGTCTCCGGTGACGAGATCAGCCTGCGCGCCGACCCGGACCGGAGGCTGCGCGTCTCCGATCCGACCGGCCGCCAGATGATCATCAGTTGCGGCGCCGCGCTGTTCAACGTGCGGATCACGCTGATGGCGCTCGGGTACGAGCCCGAGGTCCGCCGGCTGCCGAATCCGGAGGGCCCGATGCTGCTGGCCACCGTGCGGGTGCGGCCGGGACGCGAACCGGGCGAGCACACCCGCCTGCTGTACGGCGAGGTCCAGCGCCGCCGCACCCACCGGGCCGGGTTCACCGCGCTGCCCATGCCCGACCCGCTGACCGACGCGCTCGTACGGGAGGCCGCGGCCGAGGGGGCGCACCTCGCGCCCGTCAGGTCGGAGGCTCCGGCGCGGGTGCTCGCAGCGCTCACCGGGGCGGCCCAGGACGTGCAGGCGCAGGACCGGCAGTTCGTGCTCGAACTCACGCGCTGGGCCCGGCCTCCGGGGAGCGTGCGGCGGGACGGCGTGCCGGTGGCGGGCTACCCGACCGATCCCCGGCGGACCTACCCGCAGCACTTCGCGTCCCGCGACTACAGCAGGGGACACGAGTGGGGGGCGGCCCCCGAGGAGCGGGTGTCCACCTCGACCGGCCTCGTGGCGCTGCTCAGCACGCCGGGCGACGCCCGGGAGGACTGGCTGACCGCGGGGGAGGGACTGCAGCGGATGCTGCTGCACGCCTCCGCGTACGGGGTGAGCGTCGCCTTCCACACCCAGGCGCTGGAGATGTGCGAGCTGCGCGAGTTCATCCGCAGGCACCTGTGCTCCGGCGAGGCGCCTCAGATGATCATGAGAATGGGCTTCGTCCTCGACGAGAGCGAAAGCGTCCGGCGCACCCCTTCCGACGTCCTGGAGTAAGCCTCCGCCGCCGCAGGGCGCCGAATACCGGCGCGGGACGGATCGGCTCGTAGCGGCGAAGCGCCGGGGTGGGCGTGTGGAGCCAGGGGCAGGTCGTCCGGAGCCGCTGGTGACAAACCGGCCACGTCGGTCGCCGCCGCGTGCCGCCGCGTGCCGCCGCGCGCCTCCACTGTGGGGCATGCGCGGCCTGAGTGCTTTCGGCCGGATTTCCTCACTTTCGTGTGGTCTGCGCGTGCGTGGAAGGCGGAGCCGTGGGCAGTGGAGACGGACCGCCGGCCCGCCCGAGGTCCCGCCCACGCCGTCCGGTCCGCCGGACCTCCGGCAGCGACCCTTCAGGGCTCACTCTGGGGGCTCCACTCCGGGGGCTCACTCTGGGGGCTGACGGTGGCGTGGACCGTGCGTGGGAGGTGTGCCATGAGATCGATCGCCCGCTGGGTCGTGGCGGGGCTGCGCCGCTACCGGCCCGACCGCAACCCGCTGCGCCGCCGGTCGGACCGGATCGAGGCGGGGCTCGTGGCGGCCGTGCTGGTCGCGGTCCTGCTCGCGGTGTGGCCCGCCGCGCTGGCCGCCCGCGCGGCGTACGGAGGCGGGCACGCGGCGGCGGGGCCGGGGGCGCGGCACCTGGTCGAGGCGACGCTGACGGGCGGGGCCACCGCGAGCGCGGCCGACGCGCACGTCCTGTTGGGGGCGACGGCGGCGCGCTGGCCGCTGCCGGACGGCGGGGTCCGCGAAGGCATGGTGCCGGCGGCCCTCCTGCTGCGGGACGGGCCCCGGGCCCGGCTGTGGATCGACGGCGAGGGCAGACCGGTCACACCGCCGCCGCATCGCGCCGAGATGACCGCCCGGGCGGGGCTCGCCGCCTTCGGCGTCATGGCCGGCGCCCTCGCACTGGCCGCCGCCGGTCTCGTCCTCGCGCGGCGGCGGCTGGACCGCGCCCGCTACCGGGCGTGGGACGCCGCCTGGGCCGACGCCGACCAGCGGTGGCGCAGGCATCGGATCTGACCGGTCTCACCGGCGGGATCAGTGAGGCCGGTGAGGCGGTCACCGGCCTCGGTCAGCGCATGAACTGGCAGACGTCCCCGCCTCCGGAGGCGTTCTGCACGTTGTTCTGCCCGGCGTTGGTGACGGTGCTCTGCTGCGGGCCGCCCAGGAAGGACGGCGTGTAGACACCGACGAGATTCTGGTTGTATCGGCCGTTGCCGGACCGGTAGGCCCTCGCGTGGATCCGGGAGCCCCGGGCCACCTGCCGTACGCCCGGTCCGGGTTTGGCCGCGACGGCGCGCGGCCGATGGCGGTGCGTCGTCGCGGCGTCCGCCGGAGGCGGCGCGGCCAGGGTGACCGCGGCCGCCGCGGCGGTCAGCAGCGCGGCCACGCCGAGGCGCAGGACCGGCGGGACCGGTTCGGATCGGAGAGCTTCCGCGCGGAGAGGCACCACCGGAGAACCTCCTACAATCCGGCACTACGCGGACACAAGCGACATATGTTCCGTACCCGCACTATTGGTGCGAGACATGCGCCTTGGGGAAGTGGGGGAAGGGAAATTACCCGCGAAACGACCGTTACGGCCCGGCACTCACCGGTTCACTTCGACTCCACCGCCCCCAGCGGTTCAGGCATGGCGTTCAGCGCGTCGGTCGCGTCGGCCCAGGCGGAGTCGCCGGGGTAGAGCGTGGTGCGGAGATAGGCCCAGACGAGCGCCCGCAGCGCGGCGACGCGCTCGGGGTTCTCGTCGGTCGTCTCCGCCCCGTCGTACATGGCCACGCCGCCGAGGCCGTGCTCGGCCCCGAACAGCGTCAGCAGGCTCTTGGGACCGGGGCTCAGGTGGTAGGCGTCGGTGTGCCAGTCCTTCCGGTCGGAGAACGCCGGGTTGTGGTCGTTCTCGCCGACGATGACGAGGGCGGGCGTGGTCATCGAGGCGAAGTCCGTGGTCTTCAGGACGGAGAGGTGCTCGGACGCGAACGCGGCGAGGTCCTCACCTCCGCCCGGCGGAGCGAGGAGCACGCCCGCCCTGACGCGGGCGTCGGAGAGGTCCACCGGCGTCCCGTCGGCCGGATCGGCGACCCCCTGGCCGCACAGCAGTCCTACGGTGTGCCCGCCCATCGAGTGCCCGGCCGCGGCGATCCGGCTGTGGTCCAGGCGTCCCTTGAGCCCCGGTACGGCGGCCTCGATCCGATCGAGGTGATCCAGGATGTGACGCATGTCCTCGGCCCGGGACCGCCAGTACACCGGCGCCTCCGGGTCGTACGCTTCGCGTAGCCCCAGCGTCGTCGAGTCCAGGTGGGTGGGCTGGATCACGACGAAACCGTGGGCGGCCCAGAAGTCCGCGAGGGGCCCGTAGCCGTGCAGGGAGGACACGAAGTTCGACGGCCCGTGGCCGTGCGACAGGAGGATCACGGGCAGGTCGCCCCCGGTCGCGGGCGCGGAGACCTTGATCCGCAGATCGACGGGCCGGCCAGGGACCGGCAGCACGACAGGGCTGAAGGTCGTGACAGGGGTGGGATCGCCGACGGGAATGCCGGCGGCTTCGGTGAACGGCGTGCTCATGCGAGACTCCTTGAGCGGGCGCCGGGCGGGGCCGGCGGCGGGTGGGATCGGTGGCGGGGGCGCTTTCAGGCGGCGGAGCGTTCGGTGACCGGCCGGCGGCGGAGGTCCGGGCGCAGGAGGGCCGGGGGCCGGTAGGCCTGGTCGAGCGCGCCGACGTCGGTGCCGGGCGGGACGATCTCGTCGATCTGGTCGAGGATCTCGTCGGTGAGCGTGACGTCGACGCCGGCGAGCAGGTCGTCGAAGTGCTCCATCGTGCGCGGCCCGATGATCGCGCTGGTAACGCCGGGATGAGCGATCGCGAACGCCATCGCGAGGTGGGTCATCGGCAGGCCCGCCTTCTCGGCGACCGGGATGAGCCGCTCGACGGCGTCGAGCCGGCGCTCGTCGTTCAGGTGCCGGAAGAGGCCCGCGCGGCGCAGGTCGTTGTGCTGCCCCTTCCGGACGCGGCCGGTGAGCAGCCCCTGCGCGAGCGGGCTCCACACCAGCGTGCCCATGCCGAAACGCTGCGCGACCGGCAGCACCTCGCTCTCGATGCCGCGGTTGAGGATCGAGTAGGGCGGCTGCTCGGTGTGGAACCGTTCGAGGCCGCGCCGCTCGGCGACCCACTGCGCCTCGACGATGTCGGAGGCGGGCATCGTGGACGATCCGATCGCGCGGACCTTCCCGCTGCGGATCAGGTCGGTGAGCGCGGAGAGCGTCTCCTCGACGTCGGTGTCGGGGTCCGGCCGGTGGATCTGGAAGAGGTCGATGTGGTCCGTCCCCAGACGGCGCAGCGAGTTCTCGACCGCGGTCATGACCCAGCGCCGCGAGGCGCCCTGCCGGTTGGGGTCGTCGCCCATCGGGCGGCCCATTTTGGTCGCCAGGACGACGTCGTCGCGACGTCCCCGGAGCGCTCTGCCCACGACCTCTTCGGAGTCGCCGTAGACGTCGGCGGTGTCGATGAAGTTGATCCCCGCGTCCAGTGCCTTGTGGATGATGCGGATCGAGTCGTCGGGGTCGGGGTTGCCGAAGGACGTGGCGAACATTATCGCGCCGAGGGCGAAGGGGCTGACCTTGATGCCGGTGCGGCCCAGGGGTCGGTAACGCATGTGAGAACTCCTGACGACGAGTGGTGACGATGACCAGGCGGTGGCCGCCGGGTCCTGCGAGCAGAGGGGTGTGAAATCCGGCATGCGAGACGCCGGAGCGTGCCGTATCCTGAGGCGAAGCGGAACGGCTTTCCGGAAACGACTATACGGAAAGCCTTTCCGGTTACGCAAGTGGAGGAGGGCCGTGACGGAGGATGCGGTGCCGGAGAACGCTGTGCCGGCCGGACCCGGCTCGACCGGCGGCACGGGCAGCACGGGCAGCACGGACGCCACGAGCGGCCCAGGCGGCATGAGCGGTGCGAGCGGTGCCGGCGGTGCGGGCGGTGGCGGTGCCGGCGGTGCGAGCGGTGCGGGCGGTGCCAGCGATGCAGGCGGTGCGAGCGGTGCGGGCGGTGCCAGCGATGCAGGCGGTGCGAGCGGTGCTGGCGGTGCGGGCGGCGCGAGCAGTGCCGGCAGGGCGGACGCCGCTGGCGCCACCGGCGCTGGCACCACCGCCGGCACGGGCGGCGCGCCCGGGCGTGCGCCGCGCCGGCTGCGCGCCGACGCGCAGCGCAACGTCGACTCCCTGCTCACGGCGGCGAAATCCGTCTTCGCCACCTCGGGCGTGGACGCGCCCGCGAAGGAGATCGCCGACCTGGCCGGGGTCGGAGTCGGCACGCTGTACCGGCACTTCCCCCAGCGTTCCGACCTGGTCAAGGCCGTGTTCCAGCGCGAGGTGGACGCCTGCGCCGAGGCGGCCCCGGCGCTGATGGCGGAGCACGGGCCGGGAGAGGCGCTCGCCCGGTGGCTCCACCGGTACACCGAGTTCGTCGCGACCAAGCGAGGCCTCGCCGCCGCCCTCCACTCGGGCGATCCGGCGTTCGACGCCCTGCCGGGCTACTTCATGGGACGGCTGGGGCCCGCACTCGGGTCCCTGCTCGACGCCGCCACGGCGAGCGGCGAGATCCGCACCGGCGTCGGTCCCGAGGACCTTCTCCATGCCGTCGCCAACCTGTGCCTGCCCATGGCGGGCGAGGGAGCGGCTTTCAGCCGGCGCATGGTCGGGCTGCTCGTCGACGGGCTCCGCTATGGCGCCGATGCGAGCCAGGCTCGCTCTTGAGCGAGGGAATCTGACCGGTTTCGTCATCTCTGTCGCCATTTGAGTAAAAGATGCGTAGCTGCAACCCCATAACCCTTCTTGTCGTATATGTCTAAAGAAGAGATAGGGGTACGGGGCGATCTGATGCTGACCAAGCGAATCTCGGTCTACGCGGGTGCGGGCCTGCTGGTGTACGCGGCCGCCGCCACGATGATGGAACGACGCGCGCGGAAGGCTCTCGCGGCCGAGTGCGACCGGCTGCGCTGGTTCGCCGCCGACCTGTCGCACGAGCTACGCACCCCGCTCACAGCCGTACGGCTCGAACTGGAGGACGCCGCTCAGGACGCCGAAGCCGACGTCGCGTCGCTGACCGAGCGCCTGCTGCCCAGCCTCGACCGAGCGGAGGCGGTGGTCACGAGCATGCTCCTGCTGACCGGGCGGCAGGCGGGTGACGAGGGGCGCGAACTGGTCGACCTGGGCGACCTCGTCGGCCGGGAGGTCGCCTCGCGCCGCGATCCCTTCCCGGTCACGGTCCGCCTGTCCGGCCAGGTCAACGTCAGCGCCGTACGCGAGCAGATGCGCCAGGTGCTCACCAACCTGCTGGACAACGCCCAGCGGTACGCCCGCCGCGGCGTGGTGGTGGAGGTGTCACGACATGACGGCGTGGCGCGGATGCTGGTGGACGACGACGGGGACGGGGTTCCCGAGGCCGACCGGAGGCGGGTGTTCCAGCGGTTCACCCGGCTCGGCGGCCACCGCGACCACGACGGCGGCGGGCTCGGACTCGTGATCACCCGGGTCATCGCCGAGGCCCACCGGGGCAGCGTCGAGGTCGAGGAGGCGCCGTCGGGCGGCGCCCGTTTCGTGCTCCGCCTGCCCGCCGCCTGACAGGCTCTAGGGGCCGCCTGACAGGGCCCCTGACGGGATATCTGACCCGCCACCTGACGGGTTCCTGACGGACGAGGGCCGCCGCGCCGATAGCATTCGATCACTTATCGGCCCGACTCATCCCCCTGGAGTGACGATGCCCCGACCCGGCGACCTGGTGATCGGCGGATACACGCCCGACACGGAGGGATCGGGCCCCGGTCTGACGGTGGCCCGGCCGGACGCGGAGGGGCGGCTGGAGCCGGTGGCCGAGACGGCCGTGTCCGGGCCGTCCTTCGTCGCCGGGCACCCCCGCCTGCCGCTGCTCTACGCCGTGCTCGAACGCGAAGGGGAGGGCGGCCTCGCGGTCCTCGCCGCAGGCGAGGACCGGGCCGCTCCGCGCCTGCTGGCCGAGCACCCGAGCGGCGGGTCGCTGCCGTGTCATCTCGCGCTCGACGACCGGGGCGAGTGGCTCGCGATCGCCAACTACGGCGACGGGACCGTCACGGCGTACCGGCTGGGGGAGGACGGCATGCCCGAGCCCGGCCCGCTGACGTTCCCGCACGAGGGCCGGGGTCCCCACCCCGAACGACAGGAGGGCCCGCACGCCCACATGGCCGTCTTCGGCCCCGACGGCGTCCTGTACGTGACCGACCTCGGCACCGACGAGGTCCGCCGCTTCCTGCCCGGCATGCGCCCGCACCCCGAGGGTTCCGTACGGCTGGCCCCCGGCAGCGGCCCCCGGCACTTCCTGCACCACGAGGGTCACTGGTACGTCACCGGCGAGCTCGACGGGACCGTGCGCGTCTACGACGCCTCCTGGCGGGAGGCGGGGACGGTCCGGGCGAGCGGCGCCGAGGGGGAGAACCTGCCGTCCCACATCGCCCTGTCCGCCGACGGCCGTCACCTGTACGTCGCCAACCGGGGACCCGACACCGTCGCCGTCTTCGCCGTCGACGGGCCCCGGCTCACGATGGTGGCCGAGGCGCCCGCGGGGGGCCGGTGGCCGCGGCACTTCGCGATCGACGGCGACCGTCTCTACGTGGCCTGCCAGCGGTCGGACGTGGTCGTCGCGCTCGGGCTGAAGGAGGGGCTGCCGGAGCACGGAGGCCAGACGCTGGCCGTGGGCACCCCCTCGTGCGTGCTCGTCCGCTGACCGGCCCCGGCGGGCGGGGGCGGTCAGGGAACGCGGCCGACGCCGCCGACGATCCACACCCGCTGGGACCGCGCGGCGCTCTCCTCCGCCTCCGGCCGCCACTGGCGGATGTAGACGAGGCCGGGCTCGACGAGCTCGGTCCCGTCGAAGAAGCGCAGCACCTTCTCCCTGGTCCGCGGCACCTCGTCGGCCCGGGCCACGATCTGGCGGAACAGCTCGACGAGCGGTCCGGCCAGCTCGGGACGGGTGTCGAAGACGGCGTGGCCGACGGCGAGGTAGCTGCCGGGGGCGAGGTGGTCGCGCACGTACGCCACGCACTTGTACGGCTCGGCGGAGTCGGGGAGATACTGCAGCCGGGCCGGGATCAGCAGCCCGACCGGCTGCCGGAAGTCGACGAGCCTGAGCATCTCGGGGTCGGCCAGCATCTCCGCCGGGCGCAGGATCGAGCCCTTGACCACCCCGGTGCCGGGGGTGCGGGCGAGCAGGGCCCGGGCGTGGCTGAGCACCACCGGGTCGTCGTCCACGTACACCACCCGCGCGTCCGGCGCGAGCTCCTGGGCGACCTCGTGGGTGTTGCGGCGGGTCGGCAACCCCGACGCCACGTTGAGGAACTGCCGCACGCCCTGGTCGACCAGGAAGCGGACCACCCGTTCGAGGAACGTCCGGGTGTCCACGGCCATCGTCTTCACCTCGGGGGCGATGGCCATCAGGCTCTCGGCGAACTCCCGGTCGGCGGCGAAGTTGTCCTTGCCCCCGAGCAGGTAGTCGCTCATCCGCGCGATGTTGGCCCGGCTGGGGTCGAGGCCCGCCACCTTGGCGGTCCACGAGTCGTCCGGTTCCCGGCCTCCTGCGCTCGCGCCGGCCATGTCCGCGCCAGCCATGTCCGCGCCAGCCGTGTCTGGGCCGCCCGAGTCCGGGCCACCCAGTTCCGCGCCGTCCACTCGGCCTCCCTCGCTCCGGATCAACCAAGATTGATTATTCCGGTAAGTTCGTTGTGTCGAATGCCGATCACTCTGGAAAACCGCGAAAACCTTTAATCCCACCAGAATGACCAGGCGTTGCTGCCCACGAGCTGTTCGGCGTAGTCGGCCAGCGTTCCCGGCCCCTGCAGGACGCTGTCGGGGCAGAACGTCCAGTGCTCCGCCGCGACGTGCAACGCGTGCGCCGGAGTCGCGGGCGGCGCGGCGACGCTGAGATCGAGCGTGTTGAACCCCATGCCGACGACCCGCGCCCCGAACCGTTCCTCCCAGCTGCGCACGACGGCGGCCAGCGGCACGGTCCACTCGTTGTGGTGCAGCGCCCCCTGCCAGCCGATCGCGACCATCGCGTCGGCGCCGCGGCCCACCGCGGTCAGGCCCAGGAGCGTCATGCGCTCGGCGATCACGTCGGCGTACCAGTCGGCCACCACGTCGGGGTCGGCCACCGGCGCGGCGGGCGGCGCGGGCCCCGGGCACTCGGCCCCGTACGGCGCGAGGTAGGCCTCGTGGCCCAGCAGCAGGTCCTGCCACGCCTCGGCCATGAACCCGGCCGCGCTGAAGTAGTCGACCTGGTCGGGCGAGTCGGGGGCGATCTGCCCGGCCGCCCAGGGCTGCACGCCGTCCTCGAGCAGCACCGGCCACAGGCCCGATCGGGGGTGCTCGGCGCGCAGCCGGGCCCACAGCCCGGCGGGCACCGGCTCGTCGCTCAGCCAGAACGACGGGCGGTGATGGGTGCGCATCCTGTCGTAGTCGGGGTCCGGCCACACGAGGGACCCCGACGGCAGGTCGGCGGACAGCACCCGGCCGTCGCCGCCGTCGCCGAACAGCAGCTCCAGACCCGTGGGGAGCCGCCGACGCTCGTGAACCGACATGCGCCAATAATGTCGGACCTGGCCCCGGCGCGTCCCGCCAGGGCGATCATTATGCGATGTCGAGCCGGCCCAATCCCTCGGCGAGAACCTTGGTCGTCAGACGCGTACGGCTGTCGCAGCCCAGCTTCGCGAAGATGTGCTCCAGATGGGTGGTCACGGTGCGCACGCTCAGCACGAGCGCGGCGGCGATCTGGGGATTGGAGTCGCCCCGCGCGACCCGGGTCAGCACCTCGACCTCCCGGGTGGTCAGGTCGTACGGCAGTACGCAGGGGCGCTCGGCGACGACCGCGCCCTGGATCGAGCCGTGGAAGCCGACGCCGGCCCGGTGCAGGCGCATCTCCCGCCACTGGCCCGTGCCGTCGAGCCACAGCCCGCGGCGGGACAGCTCCCGTGAGTCGATGAACTCCCGCGCGAGGTCCGCCATGGCCGGCTCGGCGGCGAGGGCCCGTGAGGGCGGCCAGCCCGCCACGTCGCGCCGCCGGCCGCCGCGCTCGAACGACAGCGCGTGGAAGCCCGGCGGCAGGCCGAGGGGATCGACCACGCAGCGGGTCACGTCGGTGAGGTGGGCCAGGGCGGGCGACACCGCGCTGATCACCGCGGGCGCCTCGGGCGGCAGGTCGGCGCGCGAGCCGACGTGCAGCAGGCCGGTGTAGCGCCCGCCGGTCAGGAACAGCGGCGTGGTGATCCCCGAGCGCCAGCCGTACGGCTCCAGATGACGGCGGAAGTAGCGTTCGGTGCCGGGAGAGCCCATGACGACCGGCGTCCGTGCGGACATCGCCCGGCGGTAGGCGTCGAGCCCGGCGTACTCCTCGGCCGCGTCGTCGTCCACGCGGGTGTAGCCGGCCGAGACCAGCGAGCGGTGCCGGCCCGTCGCCGGGTCGAAGGCGACGAACTCGTAGGCCTCCACGGGAATGACCTCGCCCAGCGCGGTCATCGCCCCGTGCGCCCCCTGCCGGGCCACCTGGAAGCCCAGCTCGGCGACCGCGTGCAGGCCGCGCGCGCTGAGGCTGATTGGGTTCATCGATCCCTCCACGCTCAGACTGCCCGGTAAAGATCCCGCGAGCAATACGTAAAGTCTCCGATGCCGACGGCGGCCCCGTTTCCTACCCTCACCCGCAACACCACGGAGAGGCGGAGCACAGTGCGGGTCACGAGAAGCCGGGCGGCCGCCCTCGCCGCGGCCGCGGTCATGCTGAGCGGCGGCTGCGGGGGATCCTCGTCCGGCGGCGCGAAGGGCGCGGACGCCGACCGTTTCTCCGTCGCGCTGACCGAGCCCGACCACCTCACTCCCGGCAACACGTCCAGCGACTACTCGATCACCGTGCTCGACACGCTCTTCGAGACCCCGGTCTCCATCGACGCAGCCAGCGGCAGGCCGGTGATGCGCGCGGCCGAGTCGGTGACCAGCACCGACCAGAAGGTCTGGACGATCAAGATCAGGCAGGGGGGCGTGTTCAGCAACGGCGAGCCCGTCACCGCCCAGAGCTTCGCCGACTCCTGGAACGCCACGGCGTACGGCCCGAACGGCTGGACCAACAACTACTACTTCGCCAACATCGAGGGGTACGACAAGCTCAACCCCGAGAAGGGCGACCCGTCCACCGACAAGCTGAGCGGCCTCAAGGTCGTGGACGACCACACCCTGGAGGTCACGCTCACCGCGCCGTTCAGCCAGTTCCCGATCACGCTGGCGTACATCGCGTTCGCGCCGATGCCGAAGGCGGCGTTCGCCGACCTCAAGGCGTACGACCAGGCGCCCGTCGGGAACGGGCCGTTCGTCCTCGACGGCGCCTGGGAGCACGACCGGCAGATCAAGGTGAAGCGCTCGCCGGCCTACAACGGCGAGCGCAGGGCGAAGGCCGGCGCGGTCACCTTCCGGATCTACGCCGGCCGCGACACCGCCTACACCGACCTGCGGGCCGGGCGGGTGGACCTGCTGACCACGATCCCGCCGGCCAGCACGGCCGAGGCGCAGCGGCTGCTCGGCGACCGGTTCCTGCGGACTCCGGACGGCACGATGGACTACCTCGGCTTCCCGACGTTCGACAAGCGGTTCGCCAACCGCGACCTGCGCCGGGCGTTCTCGATGGCGATCGACCGGAAGGCGATCGTGGACGCCGTCTACGACGGCGCGTTCAAGCCGATGGCGTCGCTGCTCGCGCCGCTGGTGCCCGGCTACCGGGAGAACGCCTGCGGCGAGGCCTGCGCGTACGACCCGGCGAAGGCCAAGGCGCTGTTCGACCAGGCCGGCGGGTTCAGCGGCACGCTGACCCTGTGGTTCTCCAACGCCGACCCCAGCTACGAGCAGTGGATGACCGCCGTCGCCAACCAGCTCAAGCAGAACCTCGGGATCTCCGACATCAAGCTGCGCAAGGTCCCGGCCTCCGACTACCTGTCGTCGCTGCGCGAGCGCAAGGAGGACGGCCCGTACCGGAACAACTGGGTCATGGACTACCCGAGCCCGCAGGACTACCTGGAGTACATGTGGGGCGCGGGCAACCGCATGGGCTGGGAGAACAAGGAGTTCGACGACCTGATCAAGCAGGCCAACTCGGCGCCCGGCCTCGACGCCAGCCTGCCGCTCTACCAGAAGGCTGAGGACGTCGCGCTCGCCGAGATGCCGATGATCCCGCTGTGGAACTGGCAGAACCAGGTCGGCTTCTCCACCCGGATCAGCGGCGTGAACGTGACCCCGTACAGCAAGAACCTCTACGCGATCAGCGTGAAGCAGGGGTGACGGGGGAGTGAGGTACGCCGCGCGGCGGCTGGCGCAGGCGGTCCCGGTCTTCGTCGTGACCACCTTCCTGATCTACACGATGGTGTTCGCGCTGCCCGGCGACCCGATGCTGGCCCTCGCGGGCGACAAGCCGGTGCCCGAGCAGGTGCTCGCCGTCATGCGGCAGCGCTACCACCTCGACGAGCCGCTGCTCGTGCAGTACGGCCACTACATGCTCGGGGTGTTCCACGGCGACCTGGGGGAGACCTTCACCGGGCAGCCGGTGAGCGAGCTGCTCCAGGACCGGTGGGCGGTCACCGCGCAGCTCGCGCTGACCGCCTGGGTCTTCGAGCTCGTCGTGGGGATCGGCCTCGGCGTCCTCGCCGGGCTGCGCCGGGGCGGCGCCGCCGACACGGCGGTCCTCGCCGGCACCACGTTCGTCATCGCGGTCCCGGTGTTCGTGGTCGGCTACACGGCCCAGATCGTGCTGGGCCTCAACCTGGGGCTGTTCCCGACCGCGGGGACCGACGACGGCTGGCCGGGGAGCTACCTGCTGCCCGGCATGGTGCTCGGCTCGTTCGGCCTGGCGTACGTCGCCCGGCTCACCCGCACTTCTCTGGTGGAGAACCTGCGCGCCGACTACGTCCGTACGGCGACCGCGAAGGGGCTGGTCCGGCGGCGGGTCGTCGGGCTGCACGCGCTGCGCAACTCGCTGATCCCGGTCGTGACCTTCCTCGGCGTCGACTTCGGCAACCTCATGGCGGGCGCGGTCGTCACCGAGGGCATCTTCAACCTGCCCGGGATCGGCCAGCAGGTGTTCCAGTCGATCCAGCTCCAGGAGGGCCCGGTCGTCGTCGGCGTCGTCACCCTGCTCGTCATGGTCTTCATCGCCGCCAACCTCGCCGTCGACCTGCTGTACGGCGTGCTCGACCCGAGGATCCGCCGTGCTCGCGCGTGACGCCTGGCTGGAACTGCGCGGCCGGGTGGTCTTCTGGCTCTCCGCCGCCGTCCTGCTGGTCGCGTCGGCGATGGCGGCCTTCCCCGGCCTGTTCGCCGCCCTGGGCCCGAACGAGCGCTGCGACCTGCGCATGTCCAAGCGCGGCCCGCAGAGCGGCGCGTTGTTCGGGTACGACCTGCAGGGCTGCGACTACTGGTCGCAGGTCGTGCACGGCACCCGGGCGTCAATCGTGGTCGGCGTCGCGGTGACCGTGTTCGCCCTGCTGATCGCCATCGTGCTCGGGCTCGTGGGCGGGTTCTACGGGGGCCTCGCCGACGCGCTGATCTCCCGGACCACCGACGTGTTCTTCGGCATCCCCTTCGTGCTGGGGGCGACGGTCGTGCTGGTGGCCTTCCCCGACCACGGGATGTGGGCGATGACGCTGGTCCTCGTCCTGCTCGGCTGGACGACGATGACCCGCCTGATGCGCGGCCAGGTCATCGCGATCAAGCACATGGACTACGTCGCCGCCGCCCGCATGCTGGGCGCGAGCGACCGCAGGCTGATGGTCCGGCACATCCTGCCCAACGCGGTCGCGCCGGTCTTCGTGGTCGCGATGCTGAACGTCGGCAACGTGATCGCGGGCGAGGCGACGCTCGACTACCTCGGGGTCGGCCTGCAGTACCCCGACGTGTCGTGGGGCCTGCAGCTCAACACCGCGCAGACGTTC
>NZ_BOOB01000051.1 GCF_016863015.1 Microbispora amethystogenes
CGTCGTCCGCGACGCCCTCGACCCCCGCCTGCGCTGACCCGTGCCTGCGCCGACCCGTGCCTGCGCCGACCCGCGCCTGCGCTGACCCGTGGCGCACAGCGCGCGAGCCGGCACCGCACACCGCCCGGCACCTACCGCTCGGGCGAGCCCCGGGACCCGGGCCCTCGGAAAAGGCCCGCATGCCCGAGGGCTGCCCGAACCGTCAGCGGGGGAGTGGGTTGTCCGGCCTCGGACGCCGCAGCATCCATTGCCGGAAACTGCGGCGGGTGGCCCTGGCTATCGCACGGTGATGCTGCCCGGGCCGACCTTCCCCGTTACGTGGACGCGTAGCCGAACCGGCGTGCCGGGGGCGACACGCGTGCGATTCTCTACCTTGCCACTGCCCACCGCCACATCCTCGACGTCCACGAGGACGTCCGGCGGAACCACCAGCGTCACCGATCCGCTGCCCACCGACGCCTCGATCTCCAACGTGGGTGACGTGATGACGGCACCGGTGAAGTCGAGAACGACGGATCCGCTCTTGCACTCGACCTGCATGCGCTGCGGCACCACCCAATCGCCGTCGCGCTTCGCACTCGCGCTGCCGACCGCGATCCGCGTCAACTCCTTCGGAAGAGTGGCCGCGACACCACGCGCCAACGCCGGTCCGGCCCCCGGAAGGTCCGTGAGCAGCGCGTCGAGCTCCCCGTACGTACGCGCCGTCAGCGCAGCTTCGAGCCGTCCGTCCAGCTCGTCCGCGCTCAACCGGCCGTCTCCGGCGGCGACTCGTAGCAGCTCCACGACCTGCTCTCGATCCTTGTCAGACGCGCGCAGCTCGCCCCGACCGGGCGCCATTTCACCAGACATGTCTTCACTGTAATGATGTTGCCGTTCCCCGTCCCTGGGCCTGTGGAGCTTTAGGGGGGACGTTAGGGGTGAATCCGCGCGCACGCCCGGCGTGCGGCACCAATCGCGATGTCCTGGCCAGAACCTGGGAACTGTCGCTCGCACATGCCGGCCGCGGTGGGGCAGGAGCGTCCGACACTGCGGGCTCTTCCGCGTGTCGGATCCTCGTCGAATCGGTTCCAGTGCCCGTCGATGAACATTTCATCCTCTACCGATGAGTCGATCCGGCCGCAGGTCGTCCGTCGTCGCAGGCCGACGGCCATCAGGCCACGATCCGGGTTGTCGAAACGGTTCGCGATCTCCTTGACAGAGTTCCGCCGCGAATCGATTCAATGAGACCGGCGGAGACGCTGCGGTTTCCAGGACACGGCCTGTCCCGCCATCCCCACCCCTTCCGTCGAAGGAGCCACGAGTGAGCATCGGATTCAGCCGGCGGCACAGGCGCCGCCGCGGCCTGGCCGCGCTGCTGTCGGCCGCGGCGCTCGTCGCCGCCTCGGTCGTCGCGACCGCCGGGCCGGCCCAGGCGGCGGACGAGTCGATCACGGTCAACTTCTCCGCCGGGAGTGGTTCCCCCACATACCGGGCGTCGGGGTGGATCTACGGCATGACGGAGAACGGTGCCAACCCGCCCGACCATTTCTTCACGGATGTGAAGTACCGGTACATGCGGGCGGGTGGTGCGCAGCTGGACGGTCCGGGCGGGTGGGTGTCGGGCAAGTACGACCGGCGGTGGAACGCCACCCGGGCGCAGTTGCTGCGTACCCGTTCGCTGGGCGGGGAGTTCGTGCTGCTGGTGCACGACCTGTGGGGTGCCGACGGTTACGCGATCTCCCGCTTCCCGGGCGACAACGGCAACTGGACCGACTACGACAACTTCCTCACCCGCCTGATCAACGACGTGCGGGCGACCGGTGTCCCGGTGCAGTGGGATCTG
>NZ_BOOB01000052.1 GCF_016863015.1 Microbispora amethystogenes
CTGGCACGTCACCGATCTTCGGCAGGCGAAGCCTCCCACGCTCGGTGATGGAGAACCGGGCGTTCTTGGTGAAGCGGATCGCCTGCCGATGGTCCTTCTTCGACCGGAACCGCGGCAGAGCAGCCTTCGGCCCCTTCCGCTTGCCCGTGACCGAGTCCAGGAAGTTCCGGTACGCCTTGTTCAGGTCGGCGAGCGCCTGCTGTAACACCACGGCGGACACCTCGCCCAGCCAGGAACGCTCCGGTGTCTTCTTCGCGTCGGTGATGACCCGCGTGGACAACTCGCCATCGGAGATGTACGGCAAGCCGTGCTCCCGGGCGTCCTGCCGTGCCCGCAGCCCGTCGTTGTACACGACCCGCGCGCAACCGAACGCCCGTGCCAGCGCGGCACGCTGACCCGGCGTCGGGTGGAGGCGGAAGTTGTACCTGAGCTGCACGCCATGATTTTACCGATGGTGCATGGCCGATTACAGCGAGGCGTCGGAACCGGCAGGCGCTGCGTGTTCGTCCTGCACGCCCACTTGGTTTTCCTGAACAAGTTCCGACGCCGGGTATCGCGCCGCCGCCCACTGGCGGGGGAGGGCACGGCCCTCCCCCGTGGGCGACGAGCGAACGGCCTCAGAGGAAATCGGTCAGACGGCCGATGACGCCGGATTCGAGCACAATCAGCGCGCCGATCGCGACGAACACGATTGGGACGAGCCAGTGCCCGAATCGTTCGGCGAACTCGATGATCTTTTTGTGTGAGCCCAGCCAGGACGCCGCCGCGCACCAGACGGCGACCAGGACGGCGAACACGGCGATGGTGAGCAGGCTGGCCGCCGGACCGATGGAGCGGAACAGGGGCGTGTAGACGGAGACGTTGTCCGCGCCGTTGGCGACGGTGACGCCCGCGACGGAGAGGACTCCGGTGGCCACCGCGGGCGCGGGGCCGTCGTCCCCGCCGGACGAACGCGCCGCCGCGACCAGGCCGCGTACGCCGAGGGCGAGCGGGACCAGGCCGAGCAG
This sequence comes from Microbispora amethystogenes, assembly GCF_016863015.1. Taxonomy (GTDB): domain Bacteria; phylum Actinomycetota; class Actinomycetes; order Streptosporangiales; family Streptosporangiaceae; genus Microbispora; species Microbispora amethystogenes. The sequence goes on from NZ_BOOB01000052.1 coordinate 1,008, forward strand.
GCCCACCCATTGATCCGGTACGACGGCGAGGCCGAGGGCGGCGACGCCCGACACGGCGACGAGCGCCGCGATCCCGGCGTACTGCCCCGTCACGATCTGCCAGGGACGGGGCCGGCCCCGGGCGCGGGCCGAAAGGAACAGCACGGTCAGGATGACCACGTCATCGATGTTGGTGCCCGCGAACACCGCGAAGGCGGTTCCGAGCGTGGCCGGAACGCCGCTCACACCCGAGGCCGCCCGATCAGCGACCCCTTGAACCGAGAGGGCCTCCAGACGAGGAGAACCGCCCCCGCCAGTCCGGCGACGGCGGCGACGACACTGGTGATCAGGATGAGGTCCCCCGAGCCTCTCGGCGGTTCGCTCACGGGTTTCGCGGAGGACGCGAGCGCGGGAGCGGGTGAGTAGATCCGGTCGACGAACGCCTTCGCGTCCGCCTGAGAGTTGCCGGAGGACGTGACGCCCTCCTTCTTCAAACCGTCCATCGCCGGCTCCAGGGCCGACTTCAGCGCGGAGTCGGCCCCGACGACAATCCTCCGCTCGGGAAGCAGGTCACGGAGCCCGTCCGAAGCCGTGTAACCCTGGGCGGCGACGCCGTCGGACACGATGGCGGCTTCCGCATCCCGCTTGATCAGCGACTCCGTCAGCTCGCTGTCCGGGACGCGGATCAGGTGTGATTCGGGATAGAGCTCGCGGATACGCTTCTCCACGTCCTTGCTGAAGGTTTTGCGGACGAGAATGTTCTTGGGAATGTCCCCTTCTCCGCCCCGCACGAGCAGGACGTCCCGCGTGCTGGAGGGAAAATCGCCCACGGGGGTCAGGCCTGCGGCATTCATGTCGTCGTAGGCGGCGGGGTCGTAGCCGATCAGCACGGAGGGAGCGCCCTGCACCTGGGCGTCCGGCTGATACCCCGCGCGGCGGAGCGCCTCCTTGACGACCTCCGTCACGTACGGCTGCGCCGCCGCGTCCCTCACGAGGACGACCTTCTGCGGCGGCGGCAAAGGGAGAGCCTGCTGTGCCGGGGCGTCGTCGCCGGGCAGAAGAAGCCGCAGGGTGGCTGCACTGGCGAAGGCGACGGCGAACACCAGGACGCCGACGGTGCACGCCAGCCGATGCCGCCGGGCCCAGGTGCCGAACTGCCACCACTGCTGCCTGGACAGGCCTTTCAGGAGGCGTCGCACGGTCTTCGGTGTGCTGTTGGCCCTCAGCAGGGCCCGGCACTTTCCCTTCCACATCGACTGCTCGTCCGGCTGGAAGGCCGCCGAGACCAGCCGCTCGTACAGGTGGTCGCGGTCGTCCTGCTGATCGATCACATGGTGGAAGCAGGTGTACGTGAAGAGGGCGTCTGCCAGGGCCTCTCTGTCGGACGGGGTCCACACGACCGCCAGGAGCGCGTCCAGGGCCGGCCCGGTGTCCTTCCTTGAGGCGCCGGCGAGCTTGCGGGCGAGAACGGCGACCGTGGGGCCCTGGTGAGCTGCCTCCACCACCTCGGGGGCTCTGCTCACAGCGGGCGCGGGTGTGGGTTTGGGGGCTGGTCGCGTGGGAGGTGACGGGGAGGCCGACTGGTGGAGGAGATCGAAGACCCGGGGGCGGTCGCCGTCGTTGAACGACAGGGGTTCGGTCCGTCCCGCGAGCCATCCGATCAGGTCGGGGTAGTCCACGTCACGGTTGCGCAGAATGCGGTGGTACTTCGCCGAGTACTCGTCTTGGGGAATGTCCGCGCCCTGGCCCCACTGGACGGCCTGGACACCCTCTGGGGCGTAGCGGGCGAAGGAGAGCTTGATCCGGTGTTTCGTCGTGCTGCTGGTCCAGGTCGCCGCGCTGAACCTGGTCCGCAGGCCGTACGGCAGCAGCGCCATGACCGTGTCGACGAAGCGCAACCGCTGGGCCATCGGGACGCCGTCCGCGCCGACGAGGCAGACCTGCTGCCCGGAGGCCAGCAGCGCGGCGGCGGCCAGCGCGTCCGGCCCCGGCATGACGGCGCGCGGGTCGAGCGCCGGCACGGCCACGGTCAGCGGCGGCTCCGGGGTCGGCGGGAGCGCGTCGAACGCCGCGTACAGCGCCTGGTACGACACCGGGTGGTCCTGGAGCTGGTGGTACGGCACGAAGAACCACCGGGTGTAGGCGACCTTCCGGCCCGTGAAGTCACGGTTGTCGGACCAGGTGTGGATCGCCAGGACCACGTTGTGGGACTGCTCGCCGGTGTCCTTGTCTTCGAGCCCCGCAGGGACGATCGTCACCTGGGGCAGCTCGGAGGGGGTGCCGGCGGCGTACCTCGCCCTGAGCTTGTCGAAGACGTGGGCGAGCCGTTCGGCGCTCCATCTCAGCAGGCCGTACTCGTCGTAGCTGCCGTGCTCCTTGCCTTCGAGCGCCCACTCGAAGCCGATTCTCCGCGCGCCGTCCCCGTTCACCGCGGGGTCTCCTTGTCGGCGGCGAGCCGCCGCCCGAGCCACAGCATGGGCTCGACCACGTTGATCGGGTGGATCGGCCCGCGGATGCGCAGGTCGTCGTCCTCGGGCAGCAGGTTCTGGTAGTCGTGCCAGTCGAACGCCCTCGTCTGCGGATGGACGTAGAAGCCGATCGACGAGGTGACGAAGAACCGCACCCGGTCGGGGTGGAAGTAGCGGCCGAGCGCGTTGAGGACCATGTCGGCGTTGCCGTTGGCCGACAGGTCGCACAACTGCCGGAACAGGTCCTGGGCGTCGTCGTCGGACACGCGGGGGAAGCCGTACGGGTCGTCGGGCTCCGGAGCGAGCAGGTGCATCTTCTCGGCCGTCTCCAGCACGCGCGGGTCGTCGAACTTCGTGACGCACACGGCGACGTGGTGCGGGAGCCGGCCGCCGGTGAGCCGGCCGAGGTCGCGCATCCGCTCGGTGAGCCGCTTGAGCGGCGGATGGAGATGGTCGAAGGCGTCGCCGCGCTCGAACTCGCGGATCGGGTCGAAGAGGAAGACGATGCCACGGCTCTTCACCAGGTCGTTCAGCATCCGCTCACGCAGGTCGTCCAGCACGTCCGGGCCGTAGTCGAGCCGCCGGGGACCGGCGCTGAAGAGGCCGCCCGGCGCGTCGATCATGCCGATGCCGACCTCGAACGGCTCCGGTCTGCCCGCCTTGCGCCACCACCGCCGCCTGTGCCGCTCGCCGGGGCCGTACAGCGTCCAGTGGTAGTGCTCCAAGCCCTGGCTCGCCTCGGGGAACACCTTGCCGGAGGACAGCGCGTTCGTCCGCTCGATCAGGAACTCCGACGACGCGGGGTCCGAGCCGACGATCCTCCAGTCGTCGTCCCTGCGCATCAGGGCGATGTCCAGGGCGGCCAGCAGCGTCGTCTTGCCGCTGCCCGGCGCGCCCCACATGGCGATGTCGTGGGCGGGCCGCCCCGGCTTCGGATCGGGCTGCATGCCGGTGTTCACTCCGTCTCGTCGAGCAGGGGAAACGGGACGTGGACGGCGGCGGGCGCGGCGAGCCCGAGGCCGGCGGCCAGTCCCTGGAGGTCGAGGGCGTCGAGGTGGGCCAGCGCCTGGGCGCCGAGATGACGCCAGATCCGGTGCGCCCGGCCGTCCTCGGGCTGGTCGCAGATCGCGCCGAACGCGAACCCGGGGAGCTGCTCCAGGTGCGCGAGCAGCGACTGCCAGTCGTGCCGCTGCGGGCAGGGCAGGACGCCGGAGCGGTCCGCCCGCATCGGATGCGGGCGGCGGTCGCCGATGGTGAGCAGCACGTGCCGGCTTGGCGGCGACTTGCTCCGGCTGAGCCGGGCCGCCACCGTCGCCAGCATGTCCTCCACCTGCGCGGCGTGCGGGTGGTACGGGTAACCCTGGGTGACGGCCCCCCGTTCCTCCAGGGTGTCCAGCCCTTTCAGGGCCGCCTCCGCCGACGCCTGCCAGGCGACGACCTCGACGGGCCGGTCCCGTACGGACCGGTCGAAGGAGTGCGCGCCGTACGAGACGAGGGAGACGCGCGGCGCCTCCGCGGGCTCGCCGGACAGGAAGGCGATCATCTGGCGGGCGCGGCCCAGCCGCTCCTCGACCTTGACGTCCGGTCCGCACACCTCGACCGCGCAGATCAGATGGGCCGGGCCGGTCCTGGGCGGCAGCCGGTCCGGCACGTCGGCGAGGAGATCGTCCCAGGTCCGCCGATCGGCGGTGAGGCCGGGCAGCCCCGCGAACCGCACCCTGCCCGGCCGCACCAGCTCGGCGGTGACGACGTACGGCCCGGGGTCGACCCTGGCGCTGTGCACGGAGAGCAGCCGCGGCTCGCGGCCCTGCCGGGTGACGACGGCGAGGGCCGTGCCGTGCTCGCCGCCCGGCGCGCAGCGGACGGTGAGCTCCGTCCGGGTCCCGGCGCGGGAGCCGACCGGGAACAGCAGCTTGCCCGCCAGCTCCAGCCGTCCGCCGGCCCCGGCGGGCCGCATCACCACGAGGTCGTACGACCGGCACAGCGGGTCGCCGACGAGGACGTCCCTGACCAGCCCGGTGATCGGCGCGGTGGTGGAGAACACCTGTGCCGTGCGCGCCTCGCGCAGCCACTCCAGTGCCTGTAAGGCCGTCGCGCTCTCGGGGGACGAACTCACGACGACGACCTCCGAACCGGGCGTGGGCAGACCGGCGGCGCGCAGCAGGGCCTGCCGGGCGTCCTCGCCCCAGCCGTGCTCCGCCGTCAGCGTGATCCACGGCAGCACCCACTGGCGGCCGAGCGCGGTGCCGTGCTCGTCCCGGTGGATCTCGAAGGTCGTCATGCCGTCGGCGGCGACCTCCACGACGACGAGCCTGCCGGTGGCAGTGAGTCCCGCGACGGCCCGGGCGAGGGCCTTGCCGAGCAGGTCCTCGTCGGGCTCCGGCACGGCGTCCCGCGTCATGCCTCGTGCCCCGTCCTCGACCCCGAACCCCGCCCCGTCCGTGTCCCCGTCCCTGTCCCCGCGCTTGTCCCCGTCCCCGGTGTCATCCCCAGTGCCGTCCCCGGCGAGAAGTTCTCGAATGCGCCCACCTTCTGTGATGACATCACGGTAAATTCCCGCGATATCGCGAAACGTGACATAGGAGAACTACGATAGCGGTGTGGCGCGCGTCACGCGATGTTTCCGTGTGTACGGCACAGGCCAGAACTCCAATCTCCCGGGAGAAACATGAGGGACTTTCTGATTGCGTTGTCCGGAGCGAGATCGGAGGTCCTGGAACGTTGCCCGACCGAGAAACCCAAGTTCGAGGGCATCGGGGGCGCCGTCCTCACGACGGGCGTCCTCGCCACGATCTCGATGACGTTCGCCCTGAGCAGCGCGCTCGGGCTCAACGTCGTCGTCTCCCTCCTCGCCGGGCTGGTGTGGGGCCTGATGATCCTGAGCCTCGACCGCTGGCTGGTCAGCACGATGAGGGCGGACGCTCCGCGCCGCTGGCCGCTGGCCGTCCCCCGAATCCTCATGGCGCTCCTTCTCGGTTTCGTCATCTCCACACCATTGGTCCTGCAGATCTTCAAGTCCGAAATCGACGCGCAGATCGTCGAGATCAAGCAGCGGCGGGCGGACGTATTCGTCGCGCAGCAGCAACAGGGCGTGACCGGTAAGACCATCGGCCAGCTCCGCCAGGAGGTCGCGAACCTGGAGAAGGTGGTCTCCTCCGGTGGCGACGTCCCCGTCGCCACCGACCAGGACCCGCAGATCGTCGCGCTCACCGCCGAACGGGACAGCGAGCGGAAGCTCGCCGACCAGCACTACACCGAGTGGCAGTGCCAGCTCTACGGAGGGCCGTCCTGCCCGAAGAAGGGCGACGGCCCGCTCGCCCGGGACAGCAAGCGCGCGTACGACAAGAACAAGCGCCGCATCGACCTGCTGAACGGGCAGATCGAGAAGCGCAAGAAGGAGCTGACCGACAGCGGCCAGGAGGCCAAGCAGGTCCGCCTCACCAGCGCGCAGGAGGCGTTGCCGAAGGCGCGGGCGCAGCTCGACGCGGCCCAGAGGCGGCAGGGGGACCTACAGCAGTCCTTCGACGCGGAGAACCTCACCACCAACGGGCTGCTCATCAGGATGCAGGCGCTCAACGAGATCACCGGCAAGGACATGAGCCTCAGCATGACCCGGCTGCTGCTCTTCCTGCTCTTCCTGCTCATCGAGTGCCTGCCGGTCGCGGTGAAGCTGATGCAGCGGCCCGGCAACTACGAGAAGGTGCTCGCGCTCGCCGAGCAGCACGAGTTCCGCGCCGCGCGGGGCAGCTTCACCGCCGGGGCGATGACCCGGCCGCCGACCGCGGGGCCCGCCAACGGCGCCACGGACATCTGGGGCATCTGGTCCCCCCGTACAGGGGACACCGGGCCGCTCCCGTCGGTTCCCACACCTCGTCCCGACGACCCGTCGCGAGGGCCGACGGGAACCCGCGCCGAGCACGTCGCCGACGGCTACGGCTCGGTCGAGGACCAGGAACTGCGCCGCATGCCGGACACCCGCACCCTCCGGTTGTCGCGGCCAGCCCCGGAGCGCTCCGGCGGGGTCGAACTGCTCCCCGATGACGACTGACTCCGCCGGCATGACGGTCGGCGGCCCGGCGCGGCCCGGGCAGGTCGTCGTGGGCCGGTACGAACTGCGGTCCCTGCTGGGCCGGGGCGGCATGGGCGCGGTGTGGCTCGCCTGGGACAAGGCGCTGGAGCGCCTGGTCGCCATGAAGGAGATCCCCCTGTGGCCGTACGGCGAGCGGGCCGAGGTCCAGCGGGCGAGGGCGCTCCGGGAGGCGCGGTCCCTCGCCCAGGTCGCGCACCCCTCGGTCGTCGTGGTGCACGACGTCTTCGAGGCGGACGGCAGGCCGTGGATCGTCATGGCCCACGTCGAGGGCGTCAGTCTGGATGACCAGATCAAGGAGGGCGTGCTGGCCGAGAGGACGGCCGCGTCCGTCGCCCGCGACGTGCTGGGCGGCCTGACCGCCGCGCACGCCGTCGGCGTGGTGCACCGGGACGTCAAGCCCGCCAACATCCTGATCAGCCGGGCCGGGAGGGTCGTCCTGGTCGACTTCGGCATCGCCCAGATCTCCGGGACGAGCGGCCTCACGGCCCGGAGCCGCCTGCTCGGCACCCCCGAGTTCATGGCGCCGGAACGGATCAAGGGAGAGGCGGCGAGCGCGGCGTCCGACCTGTGGTCGCTCGGCGTCACCCTCTTCTGGGCCGTCGAGGGCCGCTCGCCCTTCCGCCGGGGCAACGAGCACGCGACCATGCTGGCCGTCATCAGCGACGACCCGGAGCCGACACGGCCCGGGCCGCTGTCCCGCGTGGTGACCGGGCTACTGGAGAAGGATCCCGCCCGGCGCATGACAGCGGAGAACGCCGACGCCATCCTGCGAACGATCCTCAACGGCCCGACGCCCCGGACTGCTCCGGCCCCCGGTCGTGGGGCGACAGCCGAGCCGCCGCGGAAACCCCCGGCGTCGGCGCCCGCGCGGGATGCGAAGCGCGAGGATGCGGGCGTACGGTCGCCCGAGCGGAGCGCGGGGCGTGAGCGTGTGGACACGCCGTCGCCGGAGCCGGCCAGGGCTCCCGGCCGTACTCATGGAGGCAGGCCGGGCGGTGCTCCCTGTGGCGGGCCGCCAGAACGCGGCCACGCTGGAGGTCTCCGCGGCGGCTCGCCGTCCGTGACACCGCCGGGGGTGTCCCAGGGCGCGCCGACGGTGGAGACGATCCGGCGGGTGTCACCGGCAGAGGGAGCGCGTCTGTTGCTCGCGCAGCCGCGGCAGGTGGCCGCGTCGCTGCTCGACGCCCTGGACCCGGCGGTCGCGGGCGGGCTGCTGGACGCCATGGCGGGCGAGCCGTCGGCGGCGGCGACGGTGCTGGCCCTGATGGGGACGGCGAGAGCGGGACGGGCCGTCGACCACATGGCCGCCGCTGGGGCCGCCGCGGTGCTGCGCGCGATGCCCACGGGCCGGGGCACCCTGGTCATGGCGGGGGTCGCGGACCGGAGCGCCGCCGCGATCCTCACCGCGCTCGGTCCCACCACGACCGCGGTCCGGCTGGTCGAGTCGATGACGACACGGCGGGCGTGGCGGGTCCTCGACAACGTGCCCCCGGCCGTCATCGCGGCGCTGCTGCGGGCGACCGCCGACGGCCGCGCCGACCGTCTCCTCTCGGGCCTCAGCCCCGCCGTCCGGCGGCAGATCACCGAGTGACGACCCACGGGACGCGGCACATTGGACATGACTCCGTCGCCTCTGGTTGGCTCCTGTGTCATGAGACGGCTGGGCGGGTGGAAAGCCGCCGTACCGGTGGTCGCCGTCCTGGCGTGCGCCGCCTGCGGGGCCGGTGCGGGCGGGGGCGTGCCCGGTCCGGGCGGACCTCCCGCGACGCACTCGGCCCAGACCACGCCCTCGGCCCGGGCCTCGGCGCCCGCGCACGGCGAGGCGGCCGTACGGAAGGCGCTGCGCAAGCTGGAGGCCTCCTTCCGGGGCCGCATCGGCGCGTACGCGATCGACACGGCGACCGGGAGCACGATCGGCTACCGGGAGGGCGAGCGGTTCCCGCTGGCGTCCACCTTCAAGGCGTTCGCCGCCGGGGCGGTGCTGGCCGGCACCACCGAAGCCGAGCTGACCCGGCAGGTGGTCCACTGGACGGCCGATGAGCTGAAGCCGTACTCGCCGGATACGGGCAAGCACGTGGACGACGGGATGACGCTCGCCGCGCTGTGCCAGGCGGCGGTCGTCCACAGCGACAACACCGCCGGCGACCTGCTGCTGAAGCGGGTCGGCGGGCCCAAGGGCCTGACCCGTTACTTCCGTTCGCTCGGCGACGCGGTCTCCCGTCTCGACCGCTGGGAGCCCGAGTTGAACGTGTGGTCGCCCAAGGAGAGGCGCGACACCACGACGCCCCTTGCGATCGCCCGCGACCTGCGCGCGCTCACCGCCGGCGGCGCGCTCGACGCGGCGGACCGGTCCCGGCTCGTCGGGTGGCTGCGCGGCGCCACGACCGGCGGCAAGCGCATCCGCGCCGGGCTGCCCCCGAAGTGGATCGTGGGCGACAAGACCGGCACCGGCGGCACGTACGGCACCGCCAACGACATCGCCGTCGTCTGGCCGGCCGAGGACGCGGCTCCGATCATCCTGGCGATCTACACCAACCGCCTCGACGCCGGCGGCTCGGCGGACGACGAGGTCGTGGCGCGGACCGCCGCCGTCCTCGTGCGCGGCCTCGGCCTGCTGTCGTAGCACCGCGTCGGCGAATCCCTTTACGCGCTTATAACCTTGTCCTTATCGATTCGGGGGACGGGGAAGATCGAGTGGGGATGATCCGGTGAACGCCACGGGGAAGATGCTGCGTCTGGCCGCCATGGGAGCGGCGGCGGGCGTGCTGGTCGCGGGGATCGCGCTGCCGGCGGTCGGCGGCGCGGGGGTCGGCCTGGTGTCGGCCGTCAAGGACGTCGGCCTCGAACCACGTGACCTTCCCGAGCCTCCGCTCGCGCAGGTCTCGGTGGTCCAGGACGTCAAGGGCCACGAGATCGCGCGGTTCTACGAGCAGTACCGCGAGGTCGTCCCGCTCGGCGAGATGGCCGACGTCATGAAGACGGCCATCATCTCGATCGAGGACTACCGCTACTACGAGCACGGCCCGATCGACATCGAGGGCACGCTCCGCGCGCTGGCCAGGAACATGCAGGCGGGCGGGGTGGCCCAGGGGGGCTCCTCGATCACCCAGCAGTACGTCAAGCAGGTGCTGCTGAACTCGGCCGACACCGAGGCGGAGAAGAACAAGGCCCTGGAGGCCAGCTACGCCCGCAAGCTCAACGAGCTGCGCTACGCGATGGGCGTGGAGAAGAAGTACTCCAAGGACGAGATCCTGGAGAAGTACCTGAACATCGCCTACTTCGGCGCGGGCGCGTACGGCGTCGAGGCGGCGGCGAAGCGGTTCTTCGGGGTCGACGCGAGCGAGCTGACGCTGCCGCAGGCGGCGACGCTGGCGGGCGCGGTGCAGGACCCGAACGCCACCGACCCCAACCTCGGCAAGACCCACCGCGACCGGCTGCTGAAGCGGCGCAACGTCGTGCTCGACCGGATGGCCGAGCTGGGCAAGATCACCGAAGCCGAGGCGACCAAGGCGAAGGCCACCAAGATCGGGTACAAGGGGACGAAGCTGCCCGGCGGCTGCGAGTCCAGCAAATATCCGTACTTCTGCGTCTATGTGCGCAACGAGATCCTCAACAACTCCGACTTCGGCAAGACGGCCAAGGACCGGGTGCGGTTCCTCAACCGGGGCGGCCTGACCATCAGGACCACGATCGACCCCTCGATGCAGGCGGCGGCGGACGCGGCGATCCGGAAGTGGGTCGACCCGTCCGACAACCCGGTGGCCGCCGAGGCGCTGGTGCAGCCCGGCACCGGGGCCATCCGGGCGATGGCCGCGAGCCGGCCGTACGGGACACGCAAGATCAGGCACGAGATGTCCTTCAACCTGGTCGCGGACGCGGCGCACGGCGGCGGCATCGGCTTTCAGGCGGGTTCGACCTTCAAGACGTTCACCCTGCTCACCGTGTTGAAGCAGGGCATGAAGGTCAACGACGGGTTCAGCGCGGGCGCCGGCTACACCGCACCGTCCTCAATGGCGTTCAAGAGCTGTGACGGCACGAACGTGGGCGAGACCGGCTTCACGGTCACCAACGACGAGGGGTCGCCCGGCTGGCTGACCCTGCAGACCGGCACCTGGCACTCGGTCAACACGTTCTTCATGGAGCTGGAGCGGCGGGCCGGGCTCTGCGAGGTGGTCAAGACGGCCAAGTCGCTGGGCATCCACCGCTCCGACGGCGGCGCGCTCCAGGAGTTCGAGACGTTCACCCTCGGTATCAACGAGATGGACCCGGTGACGGTCGCGAACGCCTACGCCGCGATCGGGGCGCGCGGGAAGTACTGCGCGCCGATGGCGATCAGCCGGATCACCGACAGCTCCGGAAAGACGACGGACTACCGGCCCAAGTGCCGTCAGGTCTTCGCCCCCGAGGTGGCGGACGCGGCGGCGTACGTGCTGTCCGGCGTCCTGACCAAGGGCACGATGGCGGCGGTCGGCGGCATCGGCCGCGACGCGGCCGGCAAGACCGGCACCAACGACAACTCCTCCTCCGCCTGGTTCGCCGGGTTCACCCCCGACCTGGCCGGCGCGGTCAGCCTCGGCGACCCGCGCGGCACGTCGAAGTACAAGCTGAACGGCGTGACGATCGGCGGCCGTTACTACGGCGAGGTGTTCGGCGCCAGCGTCCCCGGCCCCATCTGGAAGGACACGATGCTCAAGGCGCTGAGCGGCACGCCGGAGACGAAGTTCACCCCGCTCGACCCCTCGTTCGGCGGGTGCGGCCAGAGCTGTCGTCCGGTGGCGCCGCCGCGCGACGACACCCCGGTGGAGATCAGGCTGGACTGACAAGCCCCGCTCCCTCGCCGCCGCACCGGGTGTTGGCGATAGGCATCGTGGCGAGCTATAAAGCGATATCGCCATATTTCTGGAGATCGCGGCAGCCGCAGTCGAATGAGTTGACCATTACGGCATTTGGTGCGGAATAGGTGACTATGTCTGGTCAAATGTCGGAAGGCGCGGCTGCGACGCCACTTGTCGGCCGTGAGGCGGAGCTCCGCCGGCTGACCGGCATGATCGACCGGGTCGGCGACGAGGGCGGCGGCCTGGTCGTGAGAGGCGAGGCGGGCATGGGGAAGTCCGCCCTGCTCGCGGCCGCGGCCGCGATCGCCGCCGAGCGCGGGCTCAGGGTCCTCACCGCGGTCGGCGTGCAGTCGGAGGCGCTCCTGCCGTACGCGGGTCTGCACCAGCTTCTGCACCCGCTCCAGGCGTACGACGACCGGCTGCCGGGCCCGCAGCGGGAACGCCTGCGGGCGGCGTTCGGGATGACGGACACGACCGTGCCCGACCTGTACCTGGTCGCGCTGGCGACGCTGAACCTGCTGGCCGAGGTCGCCACCCGCGCCCCCACGCTGCTCGTCGTGGACGACGCGCACTGGCTCGACCAGGCCAGCGCCCAGGTGCTCGCTTTCGTGGCGCGTCGCCTGGAGTCCGAACCGGTGCTGCTGCTCGCCGGGATCCGCGAGGGTTTCGCCTCCGCCCTGGACGACATGGGGTTGCCAGCCGTGGCGCTGGAAGGTCTGCCGGAGGCGGCCGCCGGGAGCCTGCTGGACCTGGTCGCCCCCGGACTGGCGCCGGGGACGCGGCAGCGCGTGCTGCGGGAGGCGGCCGGCAATCCCCTGGCGCTGACGGAGCTGCCGCGCGCCTGGCGTGAGCTGGACGGGGACGCCATGCTCCGCACGTCGTGGCCGCCGCTGACCGTGCGCCTGGAGAAGGCCTTCGGCTCGCGGGTGGCGGAGCTTCCCCCCGCCACGCGTGCGCTGCTGCTCGTCGCCGCGGTCAACGACGGCAGCGCGCTCTCCGAGACGCTGTCGGCGGCCGCGCGCCTGGGTCACGGCGCCGGAGACCAGGACCTCGCCCCGGCCGTCGCCGCGCGGCTGGTCACGGCGAGCCAGGGGCGGATCGACTTCCGGCACCCCCTCATGCGCTCGGCCGTCTACCAGGCGGCGAGCCTGCCGCAGCGTCACGCGGCCCACGCCGCGATCGCGGACGTGCTGGCCGAGAGCTCCGGCGGGCTCCCGGGCGACCTGGCCGACCGCGAGACCTGGCATCGGGCCGCGGCCGGCTCCGGGCCCGACGACGGCGTCGCGGCCGCCCTCGACGCGATCGCCGCCCGCGCCCAGCAGCGCGGAGTGGCGACGCTGGCCGTCAGCGCGCTCGAACAGGCGGCCAGGCTCAGCCACGATCCCCGCGAACGCGCGGAGCGGTTGCTGCGGGCCGCGGACGTCTCCGTCGAGCTCGGCGACCACGACGTCGTCGCCCGCCTGCTGCGCCAGACCGAATCGCTCGACCTGTCTCCCCAGCAGCGCACGCGCGTGCTCTGGATCAGGGGCGCCTTCGACGACGGGACGGGCGACCACGCGGTCGGGCCGCTCGCCCTGGCCGACCTCGCCGAGACGGTGGCCGCCGAGGGAGACCACGAACGGGCGCTGCGCATTCTGTGGAGCGCGGCGCTGCGGTGCTTCTGGGTGGAGCCGGGACCGGAGGCGCGGCGGCGCGTCGTCGCCGCGGCCGAGAAGCTGGCCGTCGACCGCCGGCATCCGCAGCTGCTCGCGATCCTCGCCTACGCTGCCCCGATCGATCGCGGCAGCGTGGTCATCGACGGGCTGCGCCAGGTGACGTCCCAGCCGGTCGTCGACCCGCAGGCGGCCCGGCTCCTGGGCACGGCCGCCGTCCTGGTGGGAGCCCTGGACCTGGCCGAAAGGCTCTCCGCGGCCGCCCTGACCGGCCTGCGGTCCCACGGGCGGCTGCAGTTGCTGGCCCGCGCGCTGAGCGCCCGGGCGTGGAGCGCGGTCCTCCTGGTCAACCTGGATGTGGCGATTCCGGCGGTGCACGAGGCGGCGCGGCTGGCCCAGGAGACCGGCCAGCCGCTCATGTACGGCACGGCCCTGTCCACGCAGGCGCTGCTGGCCGCCCTCCGCGGCGAGCGGGACCACGCCCTCGCCCTGGCGACGGAAGCCGAGAGACTGAGCCTGACCACGGGCGTGCGCCCGGTCCTGGCGACCGTGCAGACGGCGCGCGGGATGGTGGCTCTGGGCGAGGGGAGGTTCGCCGAGGCCTACGACCATCTGGCCCGCATGCACGATCCGGCCGATCCGAGCCACCACATCGCGCTCCGCTGCTACGTCCTCGGCATGCTCGCCGACGCGGCCGCGCACAGCGGCAACGTCGGGGAGGGGCGCGTCATCCTGGCGGAGATGGAGGCGGTGGCGCGCAGGACGCCGTCACCCGCGCTGCGGGCCGGGCTGCGCCTGGCCAGACCGCTGCTGGCCGGCGACTCGCAGGCGGAGGCGCTCTTCGAGGAGGCGCTCGCGTCCGACGCCGAGCGCTGGCCGTTCGCCCGGGCCCAGACGCAACTCGCCTACGGCGAATGGCTGCGACGCCGGCGCCGCGTCTCCCCGGCCAGGCCGCTCCTGCGCGCCGCGCGGGAGACCTTCGACGCGCTGGGCGCCGTCCCCTGGAGCGAGCGGGCCCGCCGGCAGCTTCGCGCGTCGGGGGAGAGGAGCGAGCAGCGGTCGATCGGGGTCCGGGACAAGCTCACCGCGCAGGAACTCCAGATCGTCCAGCTGGTCGCCGAGGGCATGACGAACCGGGAGATCGGCGAACGGCTCTACGTGTCGCACCGCACCATCGGCGCCCACCTGTACCGGATCTTCCCCAAGCTGGGCATCACCTCCCGCGCCGAGCTGGCGCGATCGCCGATGATCGGTGACGCGCGGTGACGCAGTCACCTGACTGACGCGCGGCCGTCCGCTCCGTTCGTAGGTTCGCTCTCGGCGGCACGCTCGGCCTGTCGACGACGACCGGTCCGTCCCCGCGCTCGCCGTGGTCCGCGCGCCGATTCCCCATCCGCGTGTCCGGCCCGCCGCTGATCCCCCAGCCACCTGCGGAGAGAAGACCACATGCGCCGCACCATCCTTTCCAGCGTCCTCCTGCTCGCCTCGCTGGCCGCCACCGCGGCCGTGCCGGCGGCCGGCGCGGCCGCCGGACCCCGGGTCCCCGCCGGCTTCACGGAGCGCACCGCGCACGTGAACGGCATCACCGTCAACTACGTGCGCGGCGGGCACGGGCCGACGCTCGTGCTGCTGCACGGCTATCCCGAGTCCTGGTACGAGTGGCGCGGGATCATGCCCGCCCTGGCCGAGCACTACACGGTCATCGCGCCCGACCTGCGCGGCGCCGGCGGCTCCAGCGCTCCGCGCGGCGGCTACGACAAGAAGACGATGGCCGCCGACCTGCACGGCCTGCTCACCCGGCTGGGCCTGGACCACGACATCAACCTGGTCGGCCACGACATCGGGACCATGGTCGCCTACTCGTACGCGGCCCGGCACCCGGACCGGGTCGCCAAGCTCGTGCTCAGCGAGGCGCCCATCCCCGACAGCAGGCTCTACACCTTCCCCTCCCTGACCCCCCAGGGGCCGGGGTTCTGGAACTTCGGCTTCTTCACCGTCCGCAACGGCCTGCCCGAGCAGATCATCGAGGGCCGTGAGGCCCTGTGGATCAAGCGGTTCATCGGCCTGCTCGCCGTCCACAAGGACCGCGCGGCGGAGGCGGGAGCCGTCCGCGAGTACGCCGGGCACCTGAGCGACGACCGCAGGCTGCGGGCGAGCTTCGAGTGGTTCCGCGCCCTGGACCGGGACGTCGCCGACAACAGGAAGCTCGCGAAGCACAAGCTGCCCATGCCCGTCCTGGCGCTGGGCGCCGACCACAGTCTCGGCAGGTTCGTCCCCGACCAGGTGCGCGAGTACGCCGAGAACGTGCAGGGGAAGGTCGTCGCCGACTCCGGCCACTGGATCTTCGAGGAGCACCCGGCGGAGATGACCCGCGTCCTGCTGAAGTTCCTCCGCACGCCCTGAGCCACCGCATCACCGCCACTTTTTTGAACGGAGCTGGATCATGTCCTTTCGGCGCGTCTTACTCGTCGTCCTCGGAGCCGTCGCCCTGCCGTTCTCCTCCACGACACCGAACGCGGTGGCGGGGGTCACGGCGGCGACCACGAACGTCAAGCCGACCGTCGTTCTCGTCCACGGCGCGTTCGCCGACGCGTCGGGGTGGAACGGCGTCGTCGCCCGCCTCCAGGCGGCCGGCTACGCCGTCCTCGCCGTCGCCAACCCGCTGCGCGACCTCGCCGGAGACTCCGCCTACGTCTCCAGCGTCCTCGCGAGCGTCCCGGGCCCGGTCGTGCTGGTCGGCCACTCGTACGGCGGTGCGGTGATCACCAATGCCGCCGCGGGCAACTCCAACGTCAAGGCGCTCGTCTACGTCGCGGGCTTCGCCCCCGACAGCGGTGAGACGTCGCTGGAGCTGAGCGACCGGTTCCCCGGCAGCACACTGCCCACCGCGCTCGTCCCCCGTCCCTACCCGGGCGGCGTCGACGGCTACATCGACCCGGCGAAGTTCCGCGCGGTCTTCGCCGCCGACCTGCCCGAGTCCACCACCCGGCTGATGGCCGCCACCCAGCGGCCCGTGTCGGTGGGCGCCCTGTCGGGGCCCAGCGGCGCACCGGCCTGGCGCAGCATCCCCTCCTGGTATCTCGTCGCGGGCTCCGACAAGGCCATCCCGCCCGCCGCCCAGAGGTTCATGGCCAAGCGCGCCAAGTCGGCGGTCCTGGAACTGCCGGGCGCCTCCCACGCCGTCATGGTCTCCCAGCCTGCCGCGACCGCCGCCTTCATCGTCGCCGCCGCCCGGGCCGCGGTCCGATAAGGAACGTCAGGTCGCCCTGCCGAGGCGGGGCGGGCAGTCGGTGGCGAGGTCGGCGAGCGCGTCGGCGGTGTCGAGCACGCGGAACAGCCGGGTCAGGTTCGTCCAGCGGAGGATCCGCAGCACCGGGCCTCCGGGTGCGATCAGCGCCAGGTCGCCCTCCCGGCCGCGCAGGTGGTGCGCCAGGCGCACCAGCAGCCCGACCCCGGTGGTGTCGATGAACCGCACCTCGCTCAGATCGAGGGCGAGCCACGGGCCCCTGGCCTCGATCAGGCCGCGCAGGGGCTCGTGGAGATGCCGCACCGCGTGGAGATCCAACTCTCCGCGCATGCCCAGCACCCACCATCGGGTGGGGGCTGGGCTCGGTGCCGTCCACGTCTCCACGGTGGCTCCCTTCGCTCTTCTCGACGCCGGGGACCACTGACGGAGCCATGGGGGGCCGTGGGGGAGGTCCGGGCGACCTGACGAAGCGCTTCGACGGCGGCACGGCGAACGCGTCCCGCCTTCCAGAGGTAGGGCTCAGTTGAACATTGCACTAGTTCAGCCCTACTCAGAGTAACAATTCCTACCCGCTGCGTCGATCGAGTGGAAGAAATTCACCACCGCGGTGTGGTGTTGTCTCCTGCTGCCGCGGCCGGGTCCGTACATATGCTTAACCCGTTATGGTGCGATTGAGAATATTGGGGCGAATCACGGCGGAGGTCGACGGCCGCCGCGCGGACCTCGGGACGTCGCTCCAGCGCGCCGTGCTCGCCCGGCTCGTCTGCGCGCACGGCCACGTGGTGTCGACCGACCGGTTCGTGGACGACCTGTGGAAGGGCCAGCCGCCGCCGCGGGCGCTGGGGGCGTTGCAGGTCTACGTCTCCAACCTGCGCCGCGTGCTGGAGCCGGGCCGCGCGCCCCGCGCCGCCGCCCGCGTGCTGGTGACCGCTCCGCCCGGCTACCGCCTCGCGCTGGAGCCGGACGACGTGGACGCCTGGCGCTTCCCCCGGCTGGTCGAGGCCGCCTCCGGCCTTCTCGCCGAGGGCGCGCCCGCCCGGGCGCTCGACCTCGTCAACGAGGCCCTGGCGCTGTGGACCGGCCCGGCGTACGCCGAGTTCGGCGACGAGGAGTGGGCCGCCCCCGAGGTGAACCACCTGGACGAACTGCGGGTGGTCGCGGCCGAGTACCGCGCCGAGGCGGCGCTCGCGCTGGGCCGCCACGCCGAGATCGTCCCCGAGCTGGAGCGCCACCTCACCGAGCATCCCCTGCGCGAGAACGCCGTACGGCTGCTCGCGCTGGCCTACTACCGGGGCGGACGGCAGGGGGAGGCGCTCGCGGCCCTGCGCCGCACCCGCGCCCTGCTCGCCGACCAGCTCGGCGTCGACCCCGGGCCCGCGCTGCGCACGCTGGAAGCGGACATCCTCGCCCAGGCCGAGTCGCTCGACCCGGCCCCCGTGATCGGCCCGCCCGTACGGGAGCCGCGGGCCGAGCCCGCCCCCGCCGCCTTCCGGATGGTCGGCCGTACGGCGGAGCTGTCCCGGCTGGTCTCCGCGGCCGGGCAGGCGCGGGACGGCTTCCGCATCGCCTGGCTCGGCGGCGAGGCGGGCTCGGGCAAGAGCACGCTCGCCGACGCGCTGGTGCGGCGGTTGTCGGGGGACGGCTGGCAGACCGTGGTCGGCCGCTGTCCGGAGACGACCGGCGGCGTGCCGCCCGCGTGGGCCTGGAGCGAGGTGCTGCGCGACCTTTCCGCCACCCGCCCGCCGGAGCCCGGGACGGCGGCCAGGCTCGCGCCGCTGCTGACCGACGACGCCGCGCCCGTGGGCCAGTTCTGGCTGGCGCGGGCGGCCGGCGACTACCTGGAGGGCGTGCCCGGACCGCTGCTGATCGTGCTGGAGGACGTGCACCGCGCCGACGAGGAGACCCTCCAGCTGCTGCGTCATCTCGCCGGCCGCCTGGCCCGCACACCGGTCCTCGTCCTGCTGACGCACCGGCCGGCGGAGGCGGGCGACGACCTCACGGCCACCGCCGCCGCGCTCGCCGTCCAGGCCGTGGAGAACATCACCCTGGGTGGCCTCGGCGAGGCGGAGGTGGCGCGTCTGCTCACCGAGCGCTCCGGCGCGG
This sequence comes from Microbispora amethystogenes, assembly GCF_016863015.1. Classification (GTDB taxonomy): domain Bacteria; phylum Actinomycetota; class Actinomycetes; order Streptosporangiales; family Streptosporangiaceae; genus Microbispora; species Microbispora amethystogenes. The sequence goes on from NZ_BOOB01000052.1 coordinate 19,382, forward strand.
AGGTGGACGAGACGCTGGTCCGCACGGTCACCGAGCGGACCGGCGGCAACCCCCTGTTCGTGGCCGAGACGGCCCGGCTGCTCGCGGTGGACGGCCCGGCCGCGGCCCACGCGCTGCCGCCGGGCGTCCGCGACCTGATCCGCCGCCGCCTCGCCCGGCTGCCCGCCACGGCGCAGACGACGCTCCGCACCGCCGCCGTCCTCGGCCGGGAGGCCGACGCGGACGTGCTCGTCGCGATGCCGGGGGCCGACGAGGAGACCGTGCTCGACGGCCTGGAGGCGGGCGTGCTGTCCGGCCTGCTGGAGGAGCCGCGCCCCGGCCACGTCCGCTTCGCCCATGTGCTCGTCCGCGAGACGTTGTACGAGGACATCCCCCGGCTGCGCCGTACGCGGATCCACGGCAGGGTCCTCACGGCGCTGGAACACGTGCGGCCCGGCGACGTGGGGGCGCTCGGGCACCACGCGCTCGCCGCCGCGACCACCGCGACCGCCCTCACGGCGGCCGGGTACGCGGCGCGCGCCGCCCGCCAGGCCTGGTCGGTCTACCACGCGTACGGCGAGGCGGCGACGCTGCTGCAGGGCGCCCTGGACGCGCTCGACCTGCTGACCGAGGGGACCGGCGAGCCGCCCCGGGACGTCCGGCTCGACCTGCTGTGCGACCTGGTGTCCGCCCAGGCGCACGCGGGCGACGTGATCACCGCGCTCCGGAACCGGGAGAGGGCCCTCACGCTGGCCGAGGAGATGCGCGACCGGGCGGCGATCGCCCGCGCGGTCACGTCGTTCGACGCGCCGGTCATCTGGACCATCCAGCCCGACCGCGTGTACGACCCCCGCCTCGTCGGGGCGATCGAGGGCTCGATGCCGGCGGAGGCGGGGGAGCTGCGCTGCCGCATGCTCGTCGCCCTCTGCCACGCGCTCGAAGGGCACGACGCGGAGCGCGTCGAGACGGCGAGCGCCGAGGCGCTGGAGATCGCGGACGCCCTCGGCGACCCCCGGCTGCGCTGCATGGCGCTCAACGCCCGCTACTGGGCCTGCCTCGCGCCGGGCCGGAGGGCGGAGCTGGAGACGCTCGGCCACGACCTGCTGGCCGCGTCCGCCGCCGCGGGACTGCTCGGCTACCAGACGCTCGGCCACTTCGCGCTGCTCATGGTCGCGCTCGGCCGCAACGACTGGGCGTCGGCGCGCGAGCACGCCGACCGTGGCGCCGCGCTGTCGACGACCGGCCAGCTCGGCCTGGCCCTCGGCATCCTCGCCTTCCTCGACGCCCTGCGCCTGCTGGTGACAGGAGACCTGGAGCGGGCCGACCGCGCGTACGGCGAGCTCGGCGAACGGCTGGCCCGCACCGGCGACGCGAACGGCGCGATGGTGGGGATGGTCGGCCGCTTCGTCGTCGCGCTGGCGGCCGGGCGCCTCGCCGGGATGGTGGAGGAACTCACCGTCCTCTGGGAGCGCCTGCGTGAGGACAGCATGGAGATGTACACCCGCGCGCTCGTCGGCGCCGGTCGTCTCGACGAGGCCCGCGCCGTGTGGCTGCCCGGGCACCGGCCCCGGCGCGACTACTACTGGCTGCTGCTGATGTCGATGCGGTCGGACAACGCGGCGGCGCTGGGCGACCGGGAGGTGGCCGCCGAGTGCTACGAGCTGCTGCTGCCGTACGACGGCGAGCTGGCCGGCCTGCACTCGGGATCGGTCACGGCCGGGCCGGTGGCCCACACGCTGGGCGACCTCGCCGTGTTCCTGGGCCGGCCCGGCGACGCGGACGCCCACTACCGGCGGGCCGCCGAGGTGGCCCGGCAGGCCGGCTCCCCGCACTGGGAGGAGGCCGCCCGCCGGGCGCTCACACCGCGCCGAACACGAGACGCTCGCGGCGACGGTGGCCCGGACGCAGCAGCGCCAGCATGACGACCAGGACGGGCCCGGCCAGCCTGCGCAGCTCGGCCAGCTCCTCCGGCCGCGCGTGCCGCTCGATGCGGGGCAGCTCGAACCGCGGGTCGCCGCCCTTGCGGACGTGCTTCTCCAGCTCCTCCCAGTCCTTCGCCGTGACGTGCCGCATGATGACCGGGAAGAGCTGCCGCTCCTCCTCCGCGATGTGCTCGTCCAGCAGGTCGGCCAGGCGGCGCATCGGCTTGGCCAGCTCGGCGGGGTCGCCCGCGACGGACTGGATCTCCGCCAGCAGCGGATCGAGCTCGGAGTGGTCCTCGCTCAGCTCGCTCAGGTCCACCTCGGCGCCCGCCGACCGGACCAGCAGGGGCCACAGGTGGTCGTCCTCCGCCTTGTGGTGGTGATGGATGCCCTGGCACAGCTTGACCACGTAGTTCTTGATCGCGGCGGCGCGCTCGGGGCCGCACGGCTGCCGGCCCGCGGCGATCTCGCCGGTGGCGTCGGCGAGGCGCCGGGAGTCGGCTCGCATCGCGCGGTGGGTGATGCGGAAGCCCAGCAGGTTGGGGGCGGGGAGGTTGGCGGGGTGCGGGGCGGGGGCGTCGGACATCGCGCGATGCCTTTCGTGAGCGGGGTGGTCTGGCACGCTCACTGTGCGCTCCGGCGCTTGGGGTCGGTTAGGTCCTTACTTAAACCCGATTCCCAAGGGACGGGAGATAACCGTGGGAAGAACCGATAGCTTGTTCCCCTATGGACAGGCGATGGGTGGGTCCCGACGGGTACGAGATCGTTCCGGCGTACCGCCGCGACCGCCAGGTGCTGCGCGTGCGGCGGCACGGACGGCTGGTCGCCGACTGCCTGTCGGTCGAGGAGGTCGCCCGGTTCGTCGACCTCGCCGACCTGTGCGAGGTGATCGCCCTGCCGGAGCGGGCCGGCGACACCCGTACGGCCGTCAGGTAGCCGGGCCGCAGGCGTAATCCTCGTCGATCTCGGGCACTCACAGTGCCGAGGGGGAATCGATGCGCCTGGCCACCACTGTCACCACGCTCGCCGTCGCGGGCGCGGCCCTCGCCGCGGGGGTCTCCGGCTGCGGCGCGTCGCCGGCCGGCCCGGCCGCAGAGACACCGGTGTACGTGCTCAACCTGCGGGGTTCGGAGCAGGGGCGCCCCGACCAGCGGCCGGCGATCCTGGTCCTTTCGGAGTTCAGCACGATCAGCGCGGTCGTCTGGCGTTCCTGGGGGCCGACCCGGGCCGTCGGCGCGGGCAAGCTCAGCGGCACCTGGTGCCTGCCCGCCTGCGAGGACGCGCCGTACGACGCCACGGTGACGCTCAGCAACGTGACCCCCGTCCGGGGAAAGGGCTACTTCAGCAGGTACGCCGTCGCCGCCGAGGTGCCGGTCCGCCAGCGGCCCGCGGCCGATCTCTCCGGGGTGCTGCCGACACCGTGAGCGCGGGGGTATTCGAGTTCGCATCGGTCAGCGTGGCCGTGTATGGTTACACCTGTCCGCGAGGCGCGAGAGCGCAGCCGGGCCCGCCCCTATAGCTCAGTCGGCAGAGCGTCTCCATGGTAAGGAGAAGGTCAACGGTTCGATTCCGTTTGGGGGCTCTGGCCGGAAAGTCCTATCTGAGCGGTGTTCCTCTGGGAGCGTTGCCGGGTGGGGCTTTCGGCTTGGTGGGGGTGCCTCTTCCCCACCGGCTGACCGATCCCGATCACGGCTGATCCCGATGCGCGAAGAGCCGTACGGGTCGGGTATCCTTGCGTGGCCGGGTGCGGTTTCTCCGGCCGAGGCGGAGTAGCTCAGTCAGGCAGAGCAAGCGGCTCATAATCGCTGTGTCGCCGGTTCAAGTCCGGCCTCCGCTACTACCCTGCCGGGTCACCTCACGAAGGCGACCCCGGCCTGGGTTGTCCAGTAGTCCCAAACGCAGAAAGGCACTCCCACGTGGCTGCCACAGACGTTAGGCCGAAGATCACGCTGGCCTGCCAGGAGTGCAAGCACCGCAACTACATCACGCGGAAGAACCGGCGCAACGACCCGGATCGGCTTGAGCTGAAGAAGTACTGCCCCAACTGCAAGACGCACCGGGCGCACCGCGAGACCCGCTGACCGTAGCGTGGTCCGGCGCGTGTGATTCCGCGCCGCGAACGCGGCGGCCGGCTTCCCGGCGTCCTCCAGGAGCGTCGCTCCGGGGCATCGGTGTCACTCCGGCACGAACACGGCCCCACGCTGTCCCGGGCCTCGGCACTCCAGGCCGTCGGCAGCGGGCCATGGATCACGTATGACCGGCGTCTCCCTCGCGGAGGCGCCGGTTTTCGTGTCGGCGCTGCTGTCTCGGTGCTCGCGCTGCCGGTCTCTGCTTCGGTGCGGCGGTGACGGCGGGCCGGATCGGGTGTTGCTAGCGTACGGTCACCCGCTCATCCCCCGGGGAGCTCATTCTCTAAGGAGCACGGCCGATGCCTCTGAATCGCGACTTCGTCGGGCGGACGTACCAGGCGTCCGCGCCCTACGAGGTCAGCCGCGTCAAGATCAGCGAGTTCGCCACCGCGATCGGCGACGACAACCCGATCTACCACGACCGGCAGGCCGCCGTGGCGGCCGGGCACCCGGACGTCGTGGCGCCGCCGACCTTCCCGATCGTGTTCAGCCTCCTCGGCACCGGCGACGCGCTCACCGACCCCGAGCTGGGGCTCGACTTCTCCATGGTCGTGCACGGCGAGCAGCGGTTCGAGTACGAGCGGCCCATCCAGGCGGGCGACGAGCTCGTGTGCGCCTCGACCATCGCGGAGATCCGCAGCGTCGGCCGCAACGAGTTCCTGACCGTGCGCAGCGACGTGCACACCACCTCCGGCGAGCTGGTCTGCCGGACCTTCAACATCATCGTGGAGCGCGGAGGGGCGGCCTGACATGGCGGCGACGGTCAAGTACGACGACGTGGAGGCCGGCCAGGAGATCCCGGCCGCCGAGTACCGGGTCCGCCGGGTCGACCTGGTGCGGTACGCCGGGGCCTCGGGCGACTTCAACCCCATCCACTGGAACGAGCGTTACGCGAAGGCGGTCGGCCTGCCCGACGTCATCGCGCACGGCATGTACACGATGGCGCAGGGCGGCCGGTTCGTGACCGACTGGGCGGGCGACCCCGGCGCGGTGGTCGAGTACGGCGTCCGCTTCTCGTCCATGGTCGTGGTGCCCGACGACGACAACGGCGCGACGATCACGATCAGCGGGGTCGTGGAGGAGAAGCGCGAGGACAAGCGCGTCGTGGTCACGCTCACGGCGAGGTCCGGCGACTCCCGGGTCCTGTCCAAGGCCCGCGCGGTGGTCCAGCTCTCCTGACCGGCCCCGATCAGCCGCGACCGGCTACGACGGGCCATGAGGGTGCTTGGCGGCGCCGGTGCTGGGTAGCGGTCGGATCGTGAGCGAGCGAGACACTTCAGAGACCGAGGGCGTCGTCAACGAGCCGGTCACGACCCAGCGGGAGCACGACGACACCGCCGGCGTGGCGACGCAGACGCAGGATCCGGGCAAGGCCGGGGACGCCCAGGGGGGTGGGCTGCCGTCACCCCGCGCGGGGAACGCGCGGGAGGCCGCGCGGGCGGCGGGCCACGAGCAGATCACCGAGGTCAAGCGGGACGTCGCCCCCGGAGGGACGATCGAGACGGCACTGACCCCGTCGGGCGAGGCGTCGATGGTCGCCTCCCAGCTTCTGTGGGACGGCAGTTCGGCCGCCTCCCGGATCGACCGGTCCATCGCCGAGACCGGCGTCGAGACCGGCACCGACGCCGACGCAGACTCGCCACCCGATCGGGACGCCCCTCCCACTCCGTGAGAGGGAGGGCCGGGGCGGGGTGGCTATCCTGTTCCTCTACACGGCCCCGGGTTCCTCTACGCAGCCTGGGGGGACGCGCTGAGGAGACGAATGGCTGACCGGCTGGCAGGGGTGGCCCTCGCCCGGTACACCACCCTGCGTACGGGCGGCCCGGCCCGGGCGTTCGCCGAGGCGGCCACCACCGGCGACCTGGTCGCGATGGTGGCCGAGGCCGACCGCGACAAGGAACCCGTGCTGGTGCTCGGCGGCGGCAGCAACCTGCTCGTCGGCGACGACGGGTTCGGCGGGCTGGTGGTCCGCGTCGTCACCCGGGGCGTCGAGTCGGCGCCGGACGGGGACGGGCGCGTGTTCGTGACCGCGCAGGCGGGGGAGGACTGGGACGCCCTGGTCGCCCGGTGCGTCGCCGAGGGTCTGTCGGGGGTCGAGTGCCTGTCGGGCATTCCCGGCCTGGTGGGCTCCACCCCGATCCAGAACGTCGGGGCGTACGGGCAGGACGTCTCGCAGACCGTCACCGGCGTCCGCGTGTACGACCGGAGGACCGGCGAGGTGGCCGACCTCACGGCGGCGGAGTGCGGTTTCGCCTACCGGCACAGCGCCTTCAAGCAGGACCCCGACCGGCACGTGGTGCTGGCGGTCACCTACGCCCTGGAGCGGTCCGCGCTGTCGGGGCCCGTGGCGTACCGCGAACTGGCCGCGCGGCTCGGGGTGGAGATCGGCGAGCGGGTGCCGCTGGCCGAGGCGCGCGAGGCGGTGCTGGAGTTGCGGCGCGGCAAGGGGATGGTGCTCGACCCCGGCGACCCGGACACGCGCAGCGCGGGGTCCTTCTTCACCAACCCCGTGCTCGGCCCGGACGAGGCGGCGGCCCTGGAGCGTCGCGCCCCCGGCCATCCGCGCTGGGACATGCCCGGCGGCTCGGTGAAGGTCCCGGCGGCGTGGCTGATCGAGAACGCCGGGTTCCCCAAGGGCTACGAGAAGGGCCGGGCCCGCATCTCCACGAAACACACGCTGGCCCTCACCAACCCCACCGGGGAGGCGAGCGCGGGCGAGCTGCTCGCGCTGGCCCGCGAGGTGCGCGACGGCGTGCACGAGAAGTTCGGCGTGTGGCTCGTCAACGAGCCCGTGCTGGTGGGAGCGAGTCTTTAGGTCGATTAGACTGGGAGGACACCGAAGGGGAGTAGTCCGAAATCCACTGATCGACACACTGGCGGTTCACCCGCCCGGTCGTGGAGCCCTCGTGGCGGACGAGACCTTCGGCCCGACAGTCATGACCACATGCTGCCGGGCCGAAGTCGTGCCCGCTCCCCGGGTGTCGTACGGCGGCCCGGTCGCATCTCCCCTCGGAAGGCGACCCGTGCAAGCCCTCTGGATCTCCCTCGTCGTCATCTTCGTGGCCGAGCTCGGCGACAAGAGCCAGCTCATGGCCCTGACCTTCGCCACCCGGTTCAAGACGCTCCCGGTGCTGGCCGGCATCACCGTCGCGACCGCGGTCGTGCATCTCGGCAGCGTCGCCCTCGGCAGGGTCGTCGGCGACGCGCTCCCCACCACCGCCATCTCGATCGTCGCGGGCGTCGCGTTCCTCGCCTTCGCGCTGTGGACGCTGCGCGGCGACGAGCTCAGCGAGGAGGAGGAGGGCAAGGCGGCCAGGACGACCCGCAACGCGTTCGTCGCCGTCGCCGTCGCGTTCTTCCTCAGCGAGCTGGGCGACAAGACGATGCTCGCCACCATCACGCTGGCCACCCAGCACGGCTGGTTCGGCACCTGGGTCGGCTCGACCATCGGCATGGTCGCGGCCGACGCGCTGGCGATCCTCGTCGGGCGCTTCCTCGGCAGCCGCCTGCCGGAAAAGTGGATCAAATACGGCGCCGCCGCGGCGTTCGCCGTCTTCGGTGTCCTGCTGCTGGTGGAGCCCCTGTTCGGTTAGTCCAGGAGAGACAGGCGGTGGGCCGCGGCGGCGGCCTCTCCCCGGGTCGACACGCCCAGCTTCGGCAGGATGTTCGACACGTGGACGCTGACGGTCTTGGCCGAGATGAACAGCTCGGCCGCGATGTCGCGGTTGCTCCGCCCGGCGGCCACCAGGCGGAGCACCTCCAGCTCACGGGGGGTCAGGTCGGCCTGCCGTCCGGACCTAACCGGCGGAGCGGCCGACGGCGTGGGATCGGACAGCGGTGCCTTGGAGAGCGGCGTGCCGACGCGGCGGGCCAGCGTCTCCATCTGGGTGACCAGCGGGGTCGCGCGGAGCGCGACGGCGAGCGGGCAGGCCTCGTGCAGCCGCGCGGAGGCCCCCTCGCGGTCGCCGCGCGCGGCGGCGTCCACCGCCGCGAGCAGCAGCGCCTTGGCCTGCACGTACGGGCGGCGGAGCCGCCGCCACGCCTGCGCCGCCGCGTCGAACTCTCCCCGGTAGACCAGGCCGAACGCCTCGTTCACCGGTCCGTCGCCCAGGTTCCCCGCCAGGCGGTCGCCCTGCGCCCGCACCTTCGCGACCCGCTCGGGCGCGACCGGCGCCGCGGCGTCGCAGACGTACCGGATCGACGCCAGCAGCCGCCCGGCCAGCATCGCCTTGCGCGACAGCGGCGGGTGGTCGAGCGCGGCCTCCAGGAGGTCCAGCGCCTTGAGCGGCTCGCCGCGCAGCAGGTGGAAGGCGAGCACCAGGCGGGTGTTGTTCGTCCACTCCTGCGTCTGCTCCTCGCGGCGCGGGGAGAAGGCGCCGACCTCGGAGAGGATGTCCTGGGCCAGGTCCTCCTCGCCCCGGCTGATCGCGATGTCCGCCCGCACGCGCAGCATGTGCCAGCGGGTGCGCATGGTGGGGCCCATGGTCATGGCCCGGTCGATGACCTCGATGGCCTCGTCCCACCGGCCGAGCGACTCCAGCGCCTCCGCCCGGTTGTTGGCGATGAACACCCCCTGGTGGCGGAACCTGCCGTACCGGCGGGAGAGCTTCTCCCCCTCCAGGGCGAGCTGAACCGCCTCCTCCGAGCGGCCGAGGTTGTCGAGGGCGTCGACGTTGTTGCCGAGGGCGCGCAGGATGATCCGGGGCGAGTCCAGGCGGGTGCCCATCGCCAGCGCCCGCTCGTTGAGCGCGAACGTGGTCTCCAGGTCGCCGTTGATGGAGTGGCCGAGCGCGAGGTTGATCAGCAGGTCGGCCTCCTGCACCTCGTGCCCCTTCTCGCGGGCCGTGCGCAGCGCCTCCTGCGTGACCGCCGTGCCCTCGACGACCTGGTCGGAGCACATCAGCATCGTGCCGAGCCGGGTCAGCACGAGCGTGCGGGTGTCGCCGGGCAGCGGGACCAGGCCCTCGGCGCGGCGCAGGTCGTCCAGGCTGCCGGGCTTGGCCTTCTGCGACTTGACGTTCGCCATGCGGACCAGCAGCTCGGCCACCCGCTCCGGGGCGGTCCGTTCGTCCAGCTCGGACAGCGCGCCGCGCACATACTTGAGGCTCTGCTCCATGTCGCCGCTGACGTACGCCGCCTCCGAGGCCCGTTCGAGCACCGTGCAGTGGTCCTGGCCGATGTGGCCGGCGGCGCCCGGCACCTTGTCCCACAGCGTCAGCACGCGTTCGAGCAGCTGGATCTGCTCGGTGTAGGCGAACGACTTGGCCGCCTTCTCCGCGGCCTCCCAGGCGGAGATCAGCGCCCACCGGTCGTCGCGGGCGGAGTACCAGTGGTGGGCGATCTCGATGGCCGCCCGGCCCGGGGGCACCAGCGTGCGGTCGCGGTCGATCTCCTCGGCGTACCGCGCGTGCATGCGGGCGTGCTCGCCCGGGAGCAGCTCGTCGTGCACCGCCTCGCGGATCAGGGCGTGCCGGAAGGCGTACGCCCCGCCGTCGGCGACCTGCAGCACGTTGGCGGCGATGGCCGGCCGCAGCGCGTCCTCGAGGTCCACGTCCGAGAGCCCGCTCACCGCCGCGAGCAGGGCGTGTCCCACCCGGACGCCCCCGGCGGCGGCGATGCGGAGCACCCGCTGGCTCTCCTCCGGCAGGCGTTCCACCGACCCGATGATGAGGTCGTGCAGCGAGTCGGGGAAGGAACACTCCTCGCCGCAGTCGAGCAGCGCCTCCACGAACAGCGGGATGCCGCCGCTGCGCTCGAAGACCCGGTCGACCCTGGCGAACGCGGGGGTGACGCCGAGGATCCCGGCCATCTGCGCGGCGACCTCGTCCTGGGTGAAGCGCGGCAGGTCGAGGCGCACCACCCCGTCGACCCGGCCCAGCTCGGCCAGCACGGGCCGCAGGGGATGGGTGCGGTGCAGCTCGTCCGACCGGTACGTCATGACCATCAGGACGGGGGCCGTCCTCAGGTTGCGGCTGAGGAAGGCGATCAGGTCGCGGCTGGAGCGGTCGGCCCAGTGGACGTCCTCGATGATGAGGACGACCGGCCGCCGCTCGGCGAGCCGTTCCAGCAGCGTGAGGATCAGCTCGAACAGCCGGGCGCGGGCCGACTCCGTCTCCCCGTCGCCGGTCGGCTCGCCGAACTCGGGCAGCAGCCTGGCCAGGTCACGGCCGGCGCCGTCCGGCAGCAGCGCGGTGACCTCGGCGGCCCCGGACTCCCTGACCAGCTGGCGCAGCGCGGCGGTGAACGGGGCGTACGCGAGACCCTCGGCGGACAGCTCCACGCAGCCCCCGACGAGCACGTGGGCGCCGTCCTCCGCGGCCTCCTCCGCGAACCGGCCGGCGAGGCGGGTCTTCCCCACCCCTGCCTCGCCGCCGATCAACACCGCCGCGGTGGCCTGCTTGCGGGCCTGGTCGTAGGCCTCGGCGAGGGTCTCCAGCTCCGCGTCCCGCCCCACGAAGACGGGGCTAACCGCCCGGCGTGTCATGTCGTAAAGCATGTCATGACCCTTTGTCTGGCTTCGCCTGCTTTTTTGCCCTACGGGGGCTGGCAAGCCCGGCCGGGAGGGAGGGTCCGGCCGGGCCTTCGTACGCGGGTCACGAGTTGCGGAGCTTGCCGAACGTCCCGCGCAGGCGGCGGGCGCGCTGCTGCGCCTTGAGGCCGGCCAGCGCCTGGCGGGCACGCCGGTGCGAGGCGGCCTCCTCCTGGAGCTCGGCGGCCCGGTTGATCATGATCTGGTAGTGCAGTTCCGGCCCCATCGCGGGTCTCCTTGTTCGAGGCTTCTTTCCGTACACCTCAAGGTTCGGTCTAAGACGCCCCCCGCCACATCGGGCGGATGTCCTATCTCTCGGCCGGCTCGTGTGCGGCCGGTGGCCTACGCCGTCTAAGGCGGCTAAGGCGATGCCTTAGGAACACCTGGGTCCCCGGGTTTGGAATCATTCGCCGTGGTCGGCGATGCTGGTTCCGTGCCAACTATGACTACTCCGCTCGCGGAGGTCGCCTCCTCAAATTCGACGCTGCGGGCGTTCCTGCACGGCCTTCCCGGGGTCGACCGGGTCGGCGCGGACGCCCGCGCCGCGATGCTGGGCACGCGATCGATCAAGACGACCGCCAAGAAACAGGCCGTCGACATGGCCATCGGAATGGTCGACCTGACGACTCTGGAGGGCGCCGACACCCCCGGCAAGGTCAGGGCGATGTGCGCCAAGGCCATGCGGCCCGACCCCGGCGACGCCTCCGTGCCGCCGGTCGCCGCGGTCTGCGTCTACCCCGACCTGGTCGCGACGGCCGTGTCCGCCCTCACCGGCTCGGGGGTGAAGGTGGCGTCGGTCGCCACGTCGTTCCCCAGCGGACGGTCCTCCCTGGAGGTGAAGGTCACCGAGACCTCCCTCGCGGTGGCCGCGGGCGCGTCCGAGATCGACATGGTCATCGACCGCGGCGCGTTCCTCGCCGGCGACTACCTCAAGGTGTACGAGGAGATCGTCGCCATCAAGAAGGCCTGCGGCGACACCCATCTGAAGGTGATCCTGGAGACCGGTGAGCTCGCGACGTACGACAACGTGCGGCGGGCCTCCTGGCTGGCGATGATCGCCGGAGGCGATTTCATCAAGACCTCGACCGGCAAGGTGTCGCCGGCCGCGACCCTCCCGGTGACGCTCGTGATGCTGGAGGCCGTGCGCGACTTCCGCGCCGCGACCGGCCGTCAGGTGGGTGTGAAGCCCGCGGGCGGCATCCGCACCACCAAGGACGCGATCAAGTATCTGGTGCTCGTCAACGAGACCGCGGGGCCCGACTGGCTGCACCCCGACTGGTTCCGCCTGGGCGCCTCCTCGCTGCTGAACGACCTGCTCATGCAGCGGCAGAAGATGGCCACCGGCCGGTACGCGGGTCCCGACTACTTCACGCTCGACTGAGGCTGAGTCATGTTCGAATACGCACCCGCGCCCGAGTCGCGGGACATCGTCGACATCCGGCCGTCGTACGGCCTTTTCATCAACGGCGAGTGGGTCGAGCCGCAGGGCGAGGAGCGCCACAAGACCGTCAACCCGGCCACCGAGGAGGTGCTCGCGGAAGTCGCGTGGGCGGGGGAGGCCGACGTCGACCGCGCCGTGCAGGCCGCCGCCAAGGCGTTTCCCGCCTGGTCGGGCATGCCCGGGGCCGAGCGGGCCAAGTACCTGTTCCGGATCGCCCGGATCATCCAGGAGCGGGCGCGTGAGCTGGCCGTGCTGGAGACGCTCGACAACGGCAAGCCGATCCGTGAGTCGCGCGACGTGGACCTCCCGCTGGTCGCCGCCCACTTCTTCTACTACGCCGGATGGGCCGACAAGCTGGCGTACGCCGGGTTCGGTGAGAACCCGCGGCCGCTGGGGGTGGCCGGGCAGGTCATCCCGTGGAACTTCCCCCTGCTCATGCTGGCCTGGAAGATCGCGCCCGCGCTGGCCTGCGGCAACACGGTCGTGCTCAAGCCCGCCGAGACGACGCCGCTGACCGCGCTCGCCTTCGCCGAGATCTGCCGGCAGGCCGACCTGCCGCCGGGGGTCGTCAACATCGTCACCGGCGCGGGCGAGACCGGCGCCGCGCTCGTCGCCCACCCCGGCGTGGACAAGGTCGCCTTCACCGGCTCCACCGAGGTCGGCCGCCACATCGCGAGGAGCCTCGCGGGCACCCGCAAGAAGCTCACGCTGGAACTCGGCGGCAAGGCCGCCAACATCGTGTTCGAGGACGCCCCGATCGACCAGGCCGTCGAGGGGGTCGTCAACGGCATCTTCTTCAACCAGGGCCACGTCTGCTGCGCCGGGTCGCGGCTGCTGGTGCAGGAGTCGGTCGCCGCCGACCTGCTGGAGGCGCTCAAGCGGCGCCTCGGCACGCTCAGGCTCGGCGACCCGCTGGACAAGAACACCGACATCGGCGCGATCAACTCGGCCGAGCAGCTCGCCAAGATCCGCGAGCTCTCGGAGGCCGGGGAGGCGGAGGGCGCCGAGCGCTGGTCGCCCTCCTGCCCGATCCCGGACCGCGGATACTGGTTCCCGCCGACCCTGTTCACCGGCGTCGCCCAGTCGCACCGGATCGCCCGCGAGGAGATCTTCGGTCCGGTGCTGTCGGTGCTGACGTTCCGCACCCCCGCAGAGGCGGTGGAGAAGGCCAACAACACGCCGTACGGGCTGTCGGCGGGCGTGTGGACCGAGAAGGGCTCGCTCATGCTGTGGGCGGCGTCCCGGCTGCGGGCGGGCGTCGTCTGGTCCAACACGTTCAACCGGTTCGACCCCGCCTCGCCGTTCGGCGGCTTCAAGGAGTCGGGGTACGGCCGCGAGGGCGGGCGGCACGGTCTGGAGGCCTACCTTGCGGTATGACCGATGCGACCGTCATGAGGCCAGGCCGCACGCCCGCTGCGACGACGGACGTCGCCGCCGCCTGGCCCGCCGGGCCGACGCGGGAGCCGGCGAGGGCTTCTCCCGGGGCCGCCGCTCCCGCCGCTTCGCCGTACGGCACGGGTGGTTCGCGCACCGTGGCGGCGTGTGCCGGTGCGGCCAGACCTACCAGCCCGCCCGTCCGCTCGAGATTGGAACCTTCGATGAGTGAGCAGGCCGCGCGGCTGGCCGTGCGCAAGACGTACAAGCTGTTCGTCGGCGGCGCGTTCCCGCGTTCGGAGAGCGGAAGGTCGTATGCCGTGACCTCCTCCAAGGGAGACTTCCTCGCCAACGCCGCCAGGGCCTCGCGCAAGGACGCCAGGGACGCCGTCTCGGCCGCCAGGAAGGCGTTCTCCGGGTGGTCGGGCGCCACGGCGTACAACAGGGGCCAGATCCTGTATCGGATCGCCGAGATGCTGGAGGGCAGGCGCGCGCAGTTCGCCGCCGAGGTCGTCGACGCCGACGGCGTCTCCGCGAAGAAGGCCGGCGAGCTGGTGGACGCGGCGGTCGACCGGCTGGTCTGGTACGCGGGCTGGTCCGACAAGATCGGGGCGGTCCTGGGGTCGGCCAACCCCGTCGCCGGGCCGTACTTCAACCTGTCGAGCCCGGAGCCGACCGGCGTGGTGGCCGTGGTCGCCCCGCCGATGGGCCCGCTGCTGGGCCTGGTCAGCGTGATCGCGCCGGTGATCGTGACCGGGAACACGTGCGTGGTCGTGGCCTCCGAGCGGGCGCCGCTGCCGGCGATCACGCTGGCCGAGGTGCTGGCGACCTCCGACCTGCCGGGCGGGGTGGTGAACATCCTCACCGGCTCGGCCGCCGAGATCGCTCCCTGGCTCGCGGGCCACATGGACGTCAACGGCATCGACCTGACGGGTGCGGACCCCGAACTCGCCGTCACGTGCGAGGAACTCGCCGCCGAGAACCTCAAGCGGGTGCTCCGGCCCCCGGCCGGCCGCGTGGACTGGCTCGCCGACCCCGGCATCGAGCGGATGTCGGCGTTCCTGGAGACCAAGACCGTCTGGCACCCCATCGGCGTCTAACCCCTCGACAGGGCCAGGAGGAGTTCGGCGTTCGAGCCGGTGTTCTTCAGCGAGCCGAGGAAGCGCTCGAACGACTCCTGGTCCTGCAACGCCCGCCGCAGCCGCCAGATCAGCGGCAGTTCGGCGGCGTCGAGCAGCAGCTCCTCCCGGCGGGTGCCGGACGCGACGACGTCGACGGCGGGGAAGACGCGGCGGTCGGCGAGGCTCCGGCTCAGTTTGAGCTCCATGTTGCCGGTGCTCTTGAACTCCTCGAAGAGGTTGTCGTCCATCTTCGAGCCCGTCTCGACCAGCGCGGTCGCGAGGATCGTCAGCGAGCCGCCGTCCTGAATGTTGCGGGCGGCGCCGAGCACCTTCTTGGGCTGGTGCAGGGCCCGCGCGTCCATGCCGCCGGTGAGCACCCGCCCGCCGCTCGGCGCGGCCATGTTGTACGCCCGGCCGAGGCGGGTGATCGAGTCGATGAGCACGACCACGTCCCGGCCGGTCTCCACCAGCCGCTTGGCCCGCTCGACGGCCAGCTCGGCCGCCACGATGTGGTCCAGCGGCGGGCGGTCGAAGGTCGAGGCGACCACCTCGGCCCGGACCGACTCGCGCATGTCGGTGACCTCCTCGGGCCGCTCGTCCACCAGGACGACCATGAGGTGACACTCGGGGTGGTTGGCCGTGATCGCGTTCGCGACGGCCTTGAGGAACATCGTCTTGCCGGCCTTCGGCGGGGCGACGATCAGGCCGCGCTGGCCCTTGCCGACCGGGGCGAACAGGTCGATGACGCGGGTGGCCAGGACGTTCGGCGTCGTCTCCAGGCGCAGCCGCTCGTCGGGATGGATCGGCACGAGGTCGGCGAAGTCGGGCCTGGACGCACCGGTGTCGACCGGGGCGCCGTTCAGCGAGACGACGGAGGCGAGCCGGCCGTTCTCCCCGGCGCCCCTGACGAGGTCGCCGCGGCGCAGGCCGTACCGCGCCATGAGCGCGGCCGGGACGGCCACGTCCTTCGGCCCGGGCAGGTAGCCGCGGGACCGGATCACGGCGTTCCGGCCGGCGAAGTCGAGCAGGCCGCCGACCTCGGTGGCGACGGTCGCGGGGCCGTCCCCGGCCGGCGCCCGCCGCGTACGGGCGGAGACGCGCGGCTTGGGAACGGTGAGAGTGGTGGGGGTCACAGGACTCCTCGGTGTGGAGGTGTGCGGAGTCCTCGCGGGACTCACACGCACGAATCATGGGGTTGTCCGCTGGAAGCGGATCGTGGGACGCCGCGCCCGGTAGGACGGAGAGTCGCCCGTCAGATCACGGATCGCGCGGGAGGTCTCGTGCCGGCTGGACGCCGACGGAAGATGTGCGGAGCGCGTATGGGCTCGAACGGAGCCAGAACCATACGGCTACCCGTCGACTATAACAGTCGCTGCCGTTCCGGGGATTCCCTCACCTGGATTGGAGCGCGTCGAGGGCCACGGCCATGGCGATGACCAGGCGGCGGTCGAGGCGCGGGTCGTGGATCTCGATGGCGTACCGGTCGCGCAGGCCCCAGCGGCGGTCGACCGAGAACGCGATCGAGGCGCCGATGCTGAAGTCGAAGTGGTACGGCAGCCACTCCAGCGAGTCGGCGAAGCGGCGGAGCAGCGCGACCACGAAGTTCCGCTCGTGCCCGGTCAGCGTCGGCAGGCCGGGCTGCTGGAGGTGCCAGGTCGAGCGGAGCAGCGACTGGCCGAAGTTCTTCCGGAAGGTGCCGATCGAGGCTCCGGTGTGGTCCACGACGTCGTACTCGCCGGCGATGTCGAGCACCTTGCGCGCCTTGAAACCGGCGAGGACCGTCTCACGCGACTCGTCGGTGTAGAGCGTCACCTGCTCCTTGAGCGCCATCCGCTTCTGCTCGGCGAAGCCCACCAGCTCGCCCTCGGAACCGCCGGGACCGGCCACATGGACGACGTACCTGTTCACCATCATGGTGATCTTCTGCCGCAGGTACAGCCGGGTCTGCCCCTGCAGGGTCGCTATGTCCATGTGTAACTCCCACGACGGTCTTTTGGCTCCCTATATGCCCCCTTCCACGAGAAGATCACCGGCGCGGACCCCGGAATCGCCAAATCAGGGACGCCTCAGGGAGAGTCAGGGTTTTATCAGGGTCCCTGGCGGAACCTGACGTGTTGAACGGTCCGTTGTACCGGGTGACGAAAGGAACCGACGATGTACCGATCGAGACAGCACAAGATGATCGCCGGTGTCTGCGGGGGGCTCGCGGAGCGGTGGGGCACCTCGCCGACCGTCATCCGCGTGTTGTTCCTGTTGTCCTGCCTCCTGCCCGGCCCCCAGTTCGTGGCCTACATCATCATGTGGATCATCTTCCCCAAGGCCCCGGCCGCGTCCGCGCCGGGCTACGACTACTCGTACGGCCGCAGGTAGGCGGCGGGGGGCCGCGCGGGCGCGTCTATGGCTCACATCGGAATATGCTCACATCGGGAGAGGTGAGCGATGATGCGGCGACGGCCCCTGACGCTGATCCAGGACGACCTGGTCGACTACGAGAAGGCCATGGAACGCATGGCCGCCCTGGTCGAGGAACGGCAGGACGACGCGCGGCCCGACACACTGTGGCTGCTGAGTCATCCGCCGGTCTTCACCGTCGGCAAGCGCACACTGGAGTCCCACCTCCCCGACCCGGCGGCCGGCATCCCCGTGGTGCCGACCGGCCGCGGCGGCCAGCTCACCTACCACGGCCCCGGGCAGCTCGTGGGCTACCTGGTCGTGAAGCTGGACACCGGCGAGGGCGTGGTCGACTACATCCGCGAGGTCGAACTGCGCCTGGTGGAGGCGCTGGCCGCCCTCGGCGTCCACGCCGAGCGGCGCGACACCCCGCCGGGGTCGGAACTGCTTACGGGCGTGTGGACCAGGGACACCGGCCGCAAGATCGTGTCCATCGGCATGCGGGCGAGCCGGGCGGTCACGAGCCACGGCTTCGCCCTCAACGTGGAGGGCGACCTCACGCCGTGGAACCTCGCGATCCCCTGCGGCATGCCGGACGTGGAGATGACGTCGGTCGCCCACGAGCTCGGCCGGGCCTCCATGGAGGAGACCCGCCGGGCCGTCGCCACCGCCTTCGAATCCTCCTGAGCTCCGCCCCTCGTGACCTGCGGCCGGAAGCCCCGGGCGCTACGCTGACCGCGATCATTCGCGACGGTGAGAGGTGCCGCCCATGACCACCGACCCGACGATGACCCGGATCGGCCAGGCGGTGGAGTTGCATCACGGCCAAGGTCAGCGTGACGCCGCTCGCGACCTGTTCGCGCAGATCTGGGATGACATCGGCGGTGAGCAGGGCGACCCGCTGCACGTCTGCGTCCTCGCCCACTCGATGGCCGACGTGCAGGACGACGTTCGGCAGGAGCTGATGTGGGATCTGCGCGCGCTGGCCGCCGCCGATCTCGTCACCGACGAGCGGGTCGCCGAGGCCGGCGTGCCGCTCTCGGTGGCCGGCCTGTATCCGTCGCTGCACCTGAACCTGGCCGAGTGCTACCGCAAGCTGGACGATCTCGGCCGCGCCCGGGAGCACCTCCAGAAGGCGCGGGCCGAGATCGGCGCGCTCGGCGACGACGGATACGGGCGGCTCATCAGGGGCGGCCTGGACCGGCTGGCCGAACAGCTGGGTGAGCCCACCTGAAAGCCGGGATCAGGCGACCGGTTCGGGCTGGTCCACGTCGTCGACGGTGCGGCGGGGGCCGGTGAACCAGTGCCTGGCCGACAGGCGCCACCACAGGGCGATGCCGACGAGCACGGCGCCTACGGCGAGGGGGGCGTAGTTGACCGACGTCCAGGTGAAATCGGCGTTGCCGGGCACGCCCGCGGGTGAGATGGGCAGCACGAAGTAGACCGAGATGATCGCGATCTCGATCACCGCGATCCAGCAGAGCACCTTGTATTTGCGGCCCAGCGTCCACGGGCCGGTCTGGAAGGCGTCGCCCGCGCGCAGCCGCAGCCAGATCGGGATGAGGAACGCGAGGTAGAGCCCGATGACCGCGATGGACACCACGGCCAGGAACGCCACCGGCGTCGCGGAGCCCTCGGGGGCGTACAACGCGGGCAGGGTGATCAGCAGCGCGACGGCGCAGCCGCCGATGATCGCGTTGACCGGCGTGCGGTTGCGGTCGACCTTGGACCACAGCCGCCAGCCCGGCACCGCGCCGTCGCGGGAGAAGGCGTACGTCATCCGGGACATCGAGGTCACGCAGCTCATCCCGCAGAAGAACTGCCCGATCGTGGAGATGCCGAAGACGACCGTGGCGAGGGTGGACGACAGCGACGAGGTGAAGATGGCCCCGACGAAGCCGCCCTCGGCGTCGACGGCCTCCACGTTCGTGGCGGCGAACAGGAAGGCCAGCAGCAGGATCCAGCCGCCGATCGCGGAGTAGAAGATCGACTGCCACAGGCCCTTGGCCGCCGCGCGGGCCGCGCCGTGCGTCTCCTCCGACACGTGCGCGCAGGCGTCGAAGCCGGTGATCGTGTACTGCGTGAGCAGGAAGCCCAGCGGCAGCACGTACAGCCAGAAGGCGGGCCCGGAGTCGCCGTCGCCGAAGCCGGAGTGGTTGAACGTCTCGAACAGGAAGCCCACGCTCTGGTGCTTCGACGGGCCGAAGACCAGGATCAGCACGACGGCCGCCGCGCCGAACACGTGCCACCACACCGAGATGTTCTGCAGCAGCGAGATCAGCCGGTGGCTGAAGATGTTGATCAGCGCGTGCAGCACCAGGACGATCGCGAACAGCAGGAAGGTCTGGTGCAGCGCGTTGCCGTTCGCCCAGGAGTCGCTGAACCGGCCGACCACGATGTTGAGGAACGTCGCGCAGCCGTAGTCGACCGACGCCGTGACCGCGATCAGCCCGATCAGGTTCAGCCAGCCGGTGAACCAGCCGTGGACCGGCCTGCCGAGCTTGGCGGCCCACCAGTAGATGCCGCCCGCCGTGGGGTACGCGGAGACCAGCTCCGCCATGCAGAAGCCGATGATCAGGATGAACGCCGAGATCAGCGGCCAGCCGACGGAGATCGCCAGGGGCCCGCCGTTGTTCCAGGCCTGGCTGAAGGTGGTGAAGCAGCCGGCCAGGATCGAGATGATGGAGAAGGAGATCGCGAAGTTGGAGAACCCGCTCCAGGTGCGGGCCAGTTCCTGCTTGTAGCCGAGTTCCGCGAGTCGTTGGGCGTCGTCGTCGAGGGTGTGCGCCATGAGGCCTCCTCTAACCGGTGCGGGATATCCGGCCGCTGACCTCGTCGGTCAGCCGGCCGAAGCAGGGGTCCGCCAGGTCCCGTACGGCGCGGGCGAACTTCTCGGCCGCCTCCGCGTCGTAGTCCAGGGCGGGCAGGGCGCGGTCGCGGACCAGCCCCCGGTGGACGACGAACCACAGCGCCCAGGTGAGGTTGGCCATGATCAGGTTCAGTCGTACGCGGGGGACGTGCTCGTCGTCGCCGAAGTAGGCCCGTGTGAGCCGTACGACCTGGCCGGGGTCGAAACCGGCCTCGGCGGCGATGTCGCCCAGTTCGAAGCAGGGGTCGTTGTTGCCGGACAGCTGGTAGTCCACGATGCGGACGCCGCCGCTCGTGGCGATGAGGTTGCCGCAGATCAGGTCGTTGTGGCAGGGGACGGACGGCAGCGGGCGGCGGGCGAACGCCGCCTCGATGTCGTGCGCCAGCGGCAGCACGTCCTCGAACCCGGCCGGCAGCGCCAGGTCGTGGGCCCGGCACCGGGCCAGGTAGTCGCGGAGCGTGCCGAAGATGGAGAAGTCGTTGGCGAACCGGGGCCCGGCGTGCAGGCGGCGGCAGGCGGCCGCCACCTCCTCGATCCGCGCCGCCACGGCCGGGACGTCGAGGGTGACGCCCTCGACGTACTCCAGGACGAGGGCGCCCGGCAGCACGTGCACGACCCGGGGGCCGACGCCGGCCGCCGCCGCGGCGACCGTGTTGGCGATCTCCTGGTCGAGCGGGATGCCGAGACCCGCCTCGGTGATGCGCGGATCGAGCACCCGCAGGATCCAGCGGTCGCCGCCCGCGCTGTCGATCCTGGCGACGTGGTGGCTGAGCCCGCCCGTGATCGGGGTGAAGGTCAGCGGCCGTCCGGCCCAGCCCGTGACGACATCACGCACGTCACCGACAGGATCTGGCATGCCCGGCTCCTTTGGTCTGCCTTCAGACCATTGCTCTGATTCTCCGGGCGGGGTGTTACGGGACGGTACCAATGTCGCAACGTCCCGCGCCTCGCGGCGAGGTGATCAGCGCACGCGGCCGACGCCGCCGAGCGCGCCGGCCTTACCCTCCCGTACAGAGAGGTACTCGGCGTCGGGCCGCCAGTCCTGCAGCGGCACCACCCCCGGCTCGACCAGGTCGAGGCCGTCGAAGAAGGCGAGGACCTGGTCCCGCGACCGGGAGGTGGTGCCGGGGACGGAGGTGCGGCTGAAGACCTTGCGGCCCTCCTCCTCCTGGCTCTCGCTCAGTTCGCCGAGCGAGCCGTGCGAGACCACCAGGTAGCCGCCCGGCGCCAGCGGGGCCCGGAGCGCTGAGACGATCTTCAGGGCCTCGTCGTCGTCGGGGACGAAGTGCAGCACCCCGAGCAGGAGGACGGCGAGCGGCTCGGAGAAGTCGAGGTGCGCGGTGACCTCCGGATCGGCCAGGAGCGCCTCGGGATCCCGCATGTCCGCGCCGACCGCGATCACCCGCTCGTTCTCGGCGAGGATCGCCCGGGCGTGGACCAGGACGATGGGGTCGTTGTCCACGTAGACGACGCGCGACTCGGGAGCCATTTCCTGGGCGACCTGGTGGACGTTGCGCTGCGTGGGAAGCCCGGCGCCGATGTCGAGGAACTGCCGGATGCCCTGCCGGGAGAGGTACGTCACGGTCCGGACCAGGAACTCGCGGTTCTCCCGGGCGATGTCCGGAAGGTTGGGCAGGATCTCGATGATCTTCTGGGCGGCCTCGCGGTCCACCGCGAAGTTGTCCTTGCCGCCCAGGTAGTAGTCGTACATCCGGGCGACACTGGGTGCGAACGGATCAACGCCCGCCGGTGCCCTCTGCTCGTCCACGGCACCCCTCCTCGTCGTACATCACGGATGGTACCGGGCTTGATCAGGATATTGCGGACCTTTACGGCGGAAGCTCGCCGCGGGTGGGGAGGCCCTGCCACGAGCTGGGGCTGGCCACGGCGAAGGCGGCCACGGAGATGCCGCGCTTGAGCCGGTCAGAGGGGTGGAGTTCGTCGAGGATCGCGCTGAGGTAGCCCGCCACGAACGCGCCGCCGACCTCGGCGGGGTCGACGGACGTCACGGGGGCGGCCTGGGTGTCGTAACGCAGGCCCTCCACGGTGGCGCTGGCGCCCTTGGCGCCCCGGGTCACGACCAGCTCGGGGACCGACGCGAGCGCCGGCTCCACGAGCCCGAGCTCGTCCTGGGTCGCGAAGAGCACGTCGGCGCAGGCGGCCAGCTCGGTCAGGCCCTGTCGCGCCTCCTCCACGCTGTCCCACAGGTGCGGGCGGTGGTTGACGTCGACGGAGACGAGCACGCCGGCGTCCTTGGCGAGTTTCGCCGCGTGGTGGACGGCGCTGTAGGCGTAGCCGCTCAGCCCGACGGTGACGCCGGTGACGTGCAGGATCCGGGCCGACTGGACGGCCTCGCCGGGCACGTCGCCGGTCGTCAGGCGCGAGCCCGCCGACCCGCCTCGGTAGTACGCCGCGTGCGACGACCGCCCGATGCGCCGCTGGCGTACGACGAGGCCGGTGGAGGCCGTCGGGTCGACCCGTACGGCCGAGACGTCCACGCCCTCGCCGCGCAGGACGGTCAGCGTGCGGACGCCGAGCTCGTCGGCGCTGACCCGGCCCAGCCAGCTCACCGAGTGGTCGAGCCGGGCCAGGCCGACCGCCGTCGTCAGCTCGGGTCCCTCCACGTCGAGGCGGGTGCCCATGTCATGGCGCAGCCGGTCGGCCGAGACGACGGCCAGCGCCTCTCCGAGCGTGAAGACCTCGGTCATGCAGTGTGTCCACGGGGTAGCACCGGAAAAGCATGGCAGACCGTGATCCGCTCGGAAAGTGCTTCTGGAACGATCCGCGCCGTGCGCGGGCTCAGCCGCCGAACGCTTCCACGGCGGCCTGGCAGAACGCCTTGAGGTCGTCCGGCTTGCGGCTGGTCACCAGCGTGTTCGGGCCGCCGGTGCAGACCACGACCTCCTTGTCCACCCAGGTCGCCCCGGCGTTGCGCAGGTCGGTCCGCAGGCTCGGCCACGAGGTGAGCGTGCGCTCGCGCACCACGTCGGCCTCCACCAGCGTCCACGGCGCGTGGCAGATGGCCGCGACGGGCTTGCCCGCGTCGAAGAACTCCTTGACGAACCGTACGGCTTCCGGCTGCATGCGCAGGAAGTCGGGGTTGGCGACTCCGCCGGGGAGGACCAGCCCGTCGAAGTCGGACGCCGAGACGTCGCCCGCCACCGCGTCCACGGGGAAGGTGTCGGCCTTGTCGAGGTGGTTGAACGCCTGCACCCGGCCCCGCTCGGTGGAGATCAGCTTCGGCGTGCCGCCCGCCTGCTCGACGGCCTTCCACGGCTCGGTGAGCTCGACCTGCTCGATCCCCTCCGGGGCCACGAGAAATGCGATCGTCCTGCCCTGAATCATCGTGCTCCTTCTGTGTTTCCCGCTTCGCTCATCGGGGCGCTCACGTTCCGGCCGGTCGTGCCGGAGGCGCGCCATGAGCGCTTCCCTCGTCGCTCGTTCCTCGCTCCTCAGTCCAGATCGGCGGCGCGCCCCTCCGGCTCGCTGGGGGTTTTTCAGTCGGTCGTGACGACGCGTGCCCGGTGATCTGCGATCTATGCCGTTCGCGGGGTAGGAACCGGACATGCCCGTGCTGGTGGGGACCTCCGGATGGCAGTACGCCGACTGGCGTGACCTCGTCTACGGGGGAGTGCCGCAGCGGCTGTGGCTGGAGAGGTACGGCGAGATCTTCGCCACGGTCGAGAACAACAACGCCTTCTACCGGCTGCCGAAACGGGAGACGTTCGAGTCGTGGCGGGAGCGCACCCCGGCGGACTTCGTCATGGCCGTCAAGGCCAGCCGCTTCCTCACCCACATCAAGCGGCTGAAGGACCCGGAGGAGCCGGTGGACCGGCTGATGGGCGTGGCCGAGGGCCTCGGCCCCAAGCTGGGGCCCATCCTGCTCCAGTTGCCGCCGACCCTGCAGGCCGACGCCGTACGGCTGCGGGCCTGCCTGGCCCGGTTCCCGTCCTCGGTGCGGGTCGCGGTGGAGCCGCGGCACGCCTCGTGGTGGACCGCCGAGATCCGCGATCTGCTGACGGAGTTCGGGGCCGCCCTGTGCTGGGCCGACCGGCTCGGACGGCCGGCGGGGCCCCTGTGGCGCACCACGAGCTGGGTCTACCTGCGCTTCCACGAGGGCCGGGCCGACCCCTGGCCGGCGTACGGGCGGCGTGCGCTGACCAGCTGGGTCGACCGGCTGGGCGACGTGCCGGACGCCTACGTCTACTTCAACAACGATCCGGGCGGCGCCGCCGTACGCAACGCCGTCACCTTCGCGGAGATCGCCTGCGCGCGGGGGCGGGAGGTGACCAGGGTGCGGCCTCCGGCGGGTCTGGGCGGCGAGGCCCACCGGCAGCGGAACCGGCTGCAGCCCGCCCCCTCATAGGTGTGTCTCCCGCTGAGGGGGCGGGCCGCCGCCCGGGCACACTGCCCGGTCACGCTGCCCGGTCACGCCTGGTCGGGCACGCCTGGTCGGGCACGCCGGTCAGGCGCGCCGGTCGTCGCTCGCGTGCCGGCCACCCGCGACCAGCTGGTCCGGCGACGACTGCCGGGGCACGGAGTAGCGGTGCGGTGCGGTGTCCCCCGCCCTGTCCCGCGCTCGGTCCTCGGCGCGGATCTCGGCACGGTCGGCGGCACGGTCGGCAGCGCGCTCGGCGGCACGGTCCTCGACCCTGTCGTCGACGCCGTCCCGGTCCCGGTCGACCTTGGGGTAGGCCGCGGTAACCGGAGCGACGCCGTCCCGCTCGGCCTCGGCCTCGGTGGCGGGAGACGACTGGAGGCGGCGCTCCAGCTCGCGCTTCTCGGCCTCCAGGCGGGACACGCGGTCCCGCTCGGCGAGGCGCGCCTCGCGCGCCTTGCGCCGCCTGACGGCCCCGCGGCGCAGGCCGCCGGTGATGAGCATCAGACCGACGACGAACACGGCGGCGGTCACCACGCCGGCGATGAAGAACTCGAACGGGCTGAGGTTGAAGGTGCGGTCAAGGATCGTGACCGGCAGGGTGTTCGCGGTGTCGTTGACCGACACCTCGATCACCGCCGCCGCCGCGACCAAAACCAGAAGCAGGCCCAGTAAGACCATCTGCCCTCACTCCCTGGTGCGGTGTGCGATTCGTGGACGGTCTCCGTCTGCCCCCAAAGGCGCGGATCATGTGCTCCCGGTCACAACGGGGCAGCGGTTTGTCAAGCAAAGAACACGCGTTAACACCCTGGTTACAAACGGGCAAAGGTTACGAAATGCCAGAACGGCACTCTCAAGCGTGGCGGACGAACGCCAGGCCGCCTCGCTTCGAAAGGGATCGACGTGACCTACAAGGCCGAGTACATCTGGATCGACGGCACGGAGCCGACCGCGAAGCTCCGTTCCAAGACGAAGGTCCTCGCCGACGGCGCCGAGCCGGGGCTGTGGGGCTTCGACGGGTCCAGCACCAACCAGGCCACCGGTCACTCCTCCGACCTGGTGCTCAAGCCCGTCTTCATCTGCCCGGACCCGATCCGCGGCGGCGACCACGTTCTGGTCATGTGCGAGGTCCTGCACACCGACATGACTCCGCACGCCACCAACACCCGCGCCGCGCTCGCCGAGGTGGACGAGCGGTTCGCCGCGCAGGAGCCGTGGTTCGGCATCGAGCAGGAGTACACCTTCTTCAAGGAGGGCCGCCCGCTCGGCTTCCCGCTGGGCGGCTTCCCGGCCCCGCAGGGCGGTTACTACTGCGGCGTCGGCGCCGACGAGGTCTTCGGCCGCGACATCGTCGAGCTGCACCTCGACCGCTGCCTCGCCGCCGGCCTGAAGATCTCCGGCATCAACGCCGAGGTCATGCCCGGCCAGTGGGAGTTCCAGGTGGGTCCGGGGGGTCCGCTGGAGGTCGGCGACCACATGTGGGTCGCCCGCTGGCTGCTCTACCGCACCGCCGAGGAGTTCGACGTCGCCGCGACGCTCGACCCCAAGCCGGTCAAGGGCGACTGGAACGGCGCCGGCGCGCACACCAACTTCTCCACCAAGGCCATGCGTGAGGGCTACGAGCCGATCATCACCGCCTGCGAGGCCCTGGCCGACAACGCGGTGGAGCACGTCAAGCACTACGGCCACGGCATCGAGGACCGGCTGACCGGCCACCACGAGACCGCTCCGTGGGACAAGTTCAGCTACGGCGTCTCCGACCGCGGCGCGTCGGTCCGCATCCCGTGGCAGGTCGAGGTCGACAAGTGCGGTTACATCGAGGACCGGCGCCCCAACGCCAACGTCGACCCCTACCTGGTCACCCGCCTGATCACCGACACCTGCTGCTCCGCCCTGGAGAAGGCCGGCCAGGTCTGATCCGGCGTCTCACCGCTTCTGTCCGTACGGCTCCCGGGTCACCCGGGAGCCGTACGCGTTTCCCGGGGAAGGCACGGGAAGGTCACGTCCGGTACGCCTGACACGTCTAGCGTCCGGGACATGACCATGATCCGCAGATCAGCCGTCGTCGTCCTGTCCGTCCTCATCGCGGGTACCGTGGCCGCTGTGTCACACCAGCCGGAACCCGCCGCCGCCGGGCGGGAGCGTCAACCCCTCGTCATCGGGCACCGGGGCGCCAGCGCCCTGCGGCCGGAGCACACGCTGCTGTCGTACGAGACGGCGATCGCGCTCGGGGCCGACTACATCGAGCCCGACCTCGTCTCCACCAAGGACCACGTCCTGGTGGCCCGGCACGAGAACGAGATCTCGGGGACCACCGACGTGGAGAACCACCCCGAGTTCGCCGCTCGCCGCACCACCAAGACCATCGACGGGGTCCCGGTCACCGGCTGGTTCACCGAGGACTTCACGCTGGCCGAACTGCGCACGCTGCGGGCCACCGAGCGCATCCCCGACCTGCGCCCGGACAACGCGGCCCTGGACGGCCTGGCCCAGATCCCGACGTTCGACGAGGTCGTGGAGCTGGCCCAGCGGCGCGGCGTGGGCGTCTACCCGGAGACCAAGCACCCCACCTACTTCGACTCCATCGGGCTGTCGCTGGAGGAGCCGCTGCTGGAGGTGCTCGGCCGGCACGGCTGGCGTGACCGGCACGACCCGGTGTTCATCCAGTCGTTCGAGACGGCCAACCTACGCGAGCTGCGCGGGAGGACCCGCCTGCCGCTGATCCAGCTGGTCAACGGGTCCGGCGCGCCGTACGACCGGGTGGCGGCGGGCGACCCGCTCACCTACGACCGGATGGTGACGCCCGCGGGCCTCAAGGACGTCGCGTCGTACGCCGACGGGATCGGCGCGGCGACCTCGCGGGTGGTCCCCACGGGCCCCGACGGCCGCCTGCTCGCGCCGACGACGCTTGTGCGCGACGCCCACCGGGCGGGGCTGGACGTGCACGTGTGGACGCTTCGCGACGAGAACTCCCAGCTTCCGGCCGACTTCCGGCTCGGGGACCCGGCCAACCCGGCGTACCCGCGCACGACCGGCGACGTGACGGGCTGGTTGTCGCGCCTGCTCGACCTCGGCGTCGACGGCGTCTTCGCCGACAACCCCGGCACGGCCCGCGCCGTCCTCGCCGCCCGCACCCGCCGATAGACGCCAAGCGGGAAACGCGGCGGTTTGACAATGATTTTCATTTGCGGGACAGTTGAGTGGGATGTCTCCCCTGATACGCCGACTTGAGGATCTGTCGTGCTCTCGCCGCTTGCCCGAACCCTGTCGTCCGCCGCGCTGCTCGTCCTGTTCGCCGCGGGATGCGGCGGCGCGGAGCCCCCGGCTCCCGATGACCCGTCGCTGCCGCTGAAGGTGGTCGCGACCACCACCCAGGTCGCCGACTTCGCCCGCAACCTCGGCGGTGACCGGGTCACCGTCCACCAGCTGCTCCGGCCGAACGTCGATCCGCACGACTACGAGCCGTCGCCCGCGGACATGCGGGCCATCGCGGAGGCCGACGTGCTCGTGAAGAACGGCGTGGGCCTGGAGAAGTGGCTCGACGACACGATCCGGGCCGCCGGCTTCGACGGCCCGGTGGTCGACGCCTCGCAGGGCGTGCCCGTCCGCGGGGGCGACGCGGAGGAGGGCGCGCGCGATCCGCACATCTGGCACAACCCGCTGAACGTCAAGACGATGGCCGCCACGATCGGCAGGGCGTTCGCCGCCGCCGATCCGGGCGACGCCGCCGCCTACCAGGCCAACCTGGCGGCGTACGACGCGAAGCTGGACGCGCTCGACGCCGACATCGCCCGGAAGATCGGCTCGATCCCGGCCGACCGGCGCAAGCTGGTGACGAACCACGACGCCTTTGGCTACTACCTCGACCGCTACAAGCTGACCTTCGTCGGGTCGATCATCCCGAGCTTCGACACCTCCGCCGAACTGTCGGCCAAGCAGGTCGCCGATCTCGTCGCCGAGATCAGGGCGACCGGGACGGCGGCGATCTTCTCGGAGGCGTCGCTGCCGCCCAAGACCGCCGAGGCGATCGGCCGCGAGGCCGGGGTGACCGTCGTGGCCGGTGAGGACGCGTTGTACGGCGACTCGCTCGGCCCCGAGGGGTCGGCCGGTGCGACCTATCTGCAGATGGAGGAGCACAATACCGACACCATCGTCAACGCGTTGAGGGGGACGTCCACATGAGCGAGCGGGCGCCGACCCTGGTGATCGACCGGGCGAGCGTGGCCTACGGCGACGTCCCGGTGCTGGAGGAGCTGGACGGCGTCGTCCACGAGGGCGAGGCCGTGGCGCTGATCGGCCCGAACGGCGCGGGCAAGTCGACGCTGATCAAGGCGCTGCTCGGGCTGGTCCCGGTCGTCCGCGGCCGGATCGAGGTGCTGGGCACCACCCCGGCGCAGGCCCGCCGCGACGTGGCGTACGTGCCGCAGGCCGACACGCTCGACCCCGACTTCCCGGTGTCGGTCGAGCAGGTGGTGATGATGGGCCGCTACCGCCGGATCGGCTGGCTGCGCCGGCCGTCGGCCGCCGACCGGGCCGAGGTCGCCGGGGCGCTGGAGCGGGTCGGGCTGGCCGCGCGGGCCCGCGACCGGTTCGGCACGTTGTCGGGCGGGCAGCGCCAGCGGGTGCTGCTGGCCCGGGCCATCGCCGCCGGGCCCCGGATGCTGCTGCTCGACGAGCCGTTCAACGGCGTCGACGCGGTCAGCCAGCACGCGCTGCTGGAGGCGATCGGCTCGCTCAAGGAGCAGGGCGCCTCGGTCGTCGTCAGCACCCACGACCTCGCCATCGCGCACCTCGCCTGCGACGAGGTGTGCCTGCTCAACCGGCACCAGTTCGGCTTCGGCCCGACCGGCGACGTGCTGACCCCTGAGCGGCTGCGCGCGACGTACGGCGGGCACGCGCTCGAACTGCGCGGCGACCGCGTGATCGTCACCCAGACGTGAGGGCGGCGCGGTCATGATCTTCTTCGAGCCGTTCCAGCTTCCGTTCATGGCGCGGGCGCTGGCCGAGCTGGTCGTCCTCGGCGCGCTCGCGGGCACCGTCGGCGTGCTGGTGCTGCTGCGCCGCCTGGC
The DNA here is from genome assembly GCF_016863015.1 of Microbispora amethystogenes. GTDB lineage: Bacteria > Actinomycetota > Actinomycetes > Streptosporangiales > Streptosporangiaceae > Microbispora > Microbispora amethystogenes. The sequence goes on from NZ_BOOB01000052.1 coordinate 48,584, forward strand.
CTTCGTCAGCGACACCCTGACGCACACCGTCTTCCCCGGGGTGGTCATCGGCCACATCATGGCGGGGGACGGCGGCGTCTTCTGGGGCGCGCTCGCCGCCGGGGTCGTCACGGCGGTCCTGCTCACGCTGCTCACCGCCCGCCGCAGGGTGAGCGAGGACGCCGCGCTCGCCGTGCTGCTGACCACGCTGTTCGCGGTCGGCGTCGTGCTGGTGTCGCGGCAGACGGGGTTCACCTCCGACCTCACCGCATTCCTGTTCGGCCGGGTGCTCACCGTCACCGAGGAGCAGCTCGTGCAGACCGCCGTCGTGACGGTGCTGGTCGTGGCGCTGCTGGCGGCGCTGCGGCGGCCGCTGCTGCTGCGGGCCTTCGACCCCGTGGGCGCCCGCGCGGCCGGGGTGCGCGTCGGCCTGCTCGACCTCGTGGTCAACGTCGCGGTCGCCCTGGTCGTCGTCGCCGCCGTCAAGGCGGTCGGCACGATCCTCGTGATCGCGCTGCTGATCGTGCCGGCCGCGGCGGCCCGCGCCCTGTCGGACCGGCTCGTGGTCATCGTGCCGCTCGCCGCGCTCCTCGGCGCCGCCGCCGGATGGCTCGGGCTGGTGGCGAGCTACGAGGCGTCGATCGGGTACGGCCTCCGGCTCGCCTCCGGGGCGACCGTGGTGCTCGTCCTGGTGGGGTTGTACGGGCTGGCCCACGCCGCCGCGTTCGCCCGCCGGCGTGCGAAGCTCGATCAGGCCCGGCGCCGCGTCACGTCCGAGGAACTCGACGTCCTGGAGGCGGCATGACCTGGCTCGACTCCACCGTCCACCGGGCCCTCGTCGAGGCGGTCCTGGTCGGCGTGCTCGGCGGGGTGACCGGGGTGTTCGTCGTCGCCCGGCGGCTGCCGTTCTTCACGATGGCCCTCACCCACGCGACGTTCCCGGGCATCGTGGTCGCCGCCATGCTCGGGGTGAACCTCTATCTCGGCGGGGGGCTGTTCGGGCTGCTGGTGGTCGCCGCCGTCCTGGTCTTCAGCCGGGGCCGAGGTCAGGACTTCACCACGGCGACCGGCATCGCCCTGTCGGGCGGCTTCGGCCTGGGGGTCGTGCTGGTGTCGTCGCAGGACGGGTTCACCCGCGACCTCGCGGCGTACACGGTGGGCGACGTCCTCGCGGTGAGCACGGGCGACCTCGCGGCGACCGTGGCCGTCACCGTGGGCGTGCTGCTCCTGCTGGCCCTGGTGGGCAAGGAACTGCTGCTCGCGGCCTTCGACCCGGTGGGCGCCGCGGCGCTCGGGCTGCCCACCGTGCTGCTCGACTTCGCCCTGCTGGCGGTCGTCGTGGTGACCGTCGTCGCCACTGTGCCCGCCCTCGGGACGATCCTCGCCGTCGCGCTGATCGTCGGCCCGGCCGCGACGGCCCGCCTGCTCAGCGACAGGATCGCGCTGCTGTTCCCGATCGCCGCGGCGATCGGGGTCGCCTGCGCGCTGGCGGGAGTGTGGGTCTCCACGGTGTGGAACGTCGCGACCGGGGCGTCGATCGCCCTGCTCGTCGGCCTGGTGTTCGGGGCGGTCTTCCTCGCGACCGCCCTACGCGGACGGACGAGACGGGCCGTGCCGGTCAGGGCGTGAGCAGGACCTTGATGGCGCCGTCCTCCTTCTTCTGGAAGATCTCGTAGCCGTGCGGCGCCTGATCGAGCGGCAGCCGGTGGGTCGCCAGGTCCTCGACCCCCAGCGGGTCGGCGTCGTCGGTCACGAGCGGCATGAGGTCGTCGATCCACCGTTTGACGTGGGCCTGGCCCATCCGCAGCGCGATCCCCTTGTCGAACATCCGCAGCATCGGCATGGGGTCGGTCATCCCGCCGTACACGCCGCTGATCGAGATCGTGCCGCCGCGCCGCACGGTCTCGATGGCGTCCTGCAGGGCGGCGAGCCGGTCGAGGCCGGCCCGGGTCATCATGGCGGCGGCCGCCTTGTCGGGCAGCATCCCGGTGACCGTCTGGGCGAACTTGCCGACGGTTTAGCCGTGCGCCTCCATGCCGACCGCGTCGATGACCGAGTCGGTGCCCCGGCCGCCGGTCATCGACCGGACCGCCTCGGGCACATTGTCGGTGTCGTTGGCATCGATGACCTCGATGCCGTGCCTGCGGGCCATCTCCAGACGCTCGGGCACGAGGTCCACGGCGATCACCCGGTAGCCGCGGTGGCGCGCGATGCGGGCCGACATCTGCCCGATCGGGCCGAGGCCGAAGACCGTGACGCTGCCGCCGTCGGGGATCTCCGCCCACTCGACCGCCTGCCACGAGGTGGGCAGCACGTCGGAGAGGTAGACGAACCTCTCGTCCGGCGGCCCTTCCGGCACCTTGATCGGCCCGAAGTGGGCCTGCGGCACGCGGAGATACTCCGCCTGGCCGCCGGGCACCTCGCCGTACAGCTTGGTGTAGCCGAACAGCGCGGCGCCGGTGTCGTACTCGCGGACCTGGGTGGTCTCGCACTGGGCGAACAACGCCCGGTCGCACATGTAGCAGTGGCCGCACGAGATGTTGAACGGGATCACGACGCGGTCGCCGGGGGCGATGTGGGTGACCCCCGCGCCGACCTCCTCAACGATCCCCATCGGCTCGTGGCCGAGGACGTCGCCCTCCCCGATGAACGGACCGAGCACCTCGTAAAGGTGGAGGTCGGAGCCGCAGATGGCGGTCGTGGTGACTCGGATGATCGCGTCGGTCGGTTCCTTGATCGCTGGGTCCGGAACCTCCTCCACCCGCACGTCGCGCTTGCCGTGCCAGGTGAGTGCCTTCATGGTTTCCCCTTCCAGAAGGGCCTGGGTGTCACGATCGTTCCCGTATGCCCGAGTTATGGAAGAGGAAACGGCCCTTATCAGAGGTGGAGCACGCTGCCGCGCTCGTCCACGTGGTCGGCGCTCTCGTCGTCGAACCACACGCCGCCCGTCGCGAGGTAGCGGAACCGGTGCGCGCCGGGCGGGAGGATCACCGACACGGTACGGGTGCCGTTCCTGCGCCGCAGCAGTTCGTGGCAGCCGGGCAGCCAGTCGTTGAAGTCGCCGACCACGCTGACCGTCCCCAGGGGCTGGTCGACGGGCAGTGCGAAGGTCACGCGGGTCTTCGGGCCGAACAGTCTGTTGCGCTTCAGCATGCGTCTCCTCCCATCCAATGCGATGACGCATATTGTCGCGTATCGCACCTAAAGGAAGAAACCAGTACAGGAAGGACGTAACACAATATTCACGGCTTTTTCAGGGAATTCGGCCGACCCCGCAGAGGAACCAGGTGGGCAGGTTGCGCCGGGCCTGCCGTAGGAGTGGATTCTCGTCGCCGGGCCGCCAGTCGTCCAGCGGGACGAGGCCGGGATCGAGGAGGTCGAAACCGTCGAACAGGCCGTGGATCTCCTCGCGGTTCCGCAGGGTGATGCCCGCGTCGGAACCCCGGTAGACCGCCGCCCCCTCCCGTGCCGCGCCGCCCCGCTCCTCGTCCGTGACGTGGGACAGCACGAGGTGACTCCCGGGGACGACGGCGTCCCGCAGCCGGGCCACGAGCTCGGCCGGCTTGTCGTCCCTGGACAGGAAGTGCACCACGGCCACGAGCAGGATCGCGACCGGCTGCGACAGGTCGATCAGCGAGCGCAGCCCAGGATCGGCGAGGATCTCCTCGGGCCGCCGCAGGTCGCCCCGTACGGTGACGGTGGAGCCGGCGCCCGACAGCAGGGCCCTGGCGTGCGCGAGCACGACCGGGTCGTGGTCGACGTACGCCACCCGCACGGTGGGATCCAGTTCGTGGGCCACCTCGTGGACCCCGCCCTGGGCGGGCAGCCCGGTGCCGATGTCCACGAACTGCCGGATGCCGGCCTCGGTAACCAGATGGCGTACGGCGCGGCGCAGGAAGGCGCGGTTGCGGCGGGCCAGTACGCGGGCCTCGGGCGCGACCCGCAGGACCCGCTCCGCCGCCTCCCGGTCGGCCGCGTAGTTGTTCTTCCCGCCGAGGAAGTAGTCGTACATGCGGGCGGGGTTGGGGACACTGGCGTCGATGCCCGGCGGCGGCGCGTCATCGGCCACGTGTCTGTCTCCCTGACCGGCGGTAAGCGAAGGTGACTCGCAGCGATCATAGAGCCTGCCCGGGGAAAACCCAACGAATACCGACATCGACTCGGTGAACAAAACCGATCCGCCACCTCGCCGCCGCGTCCCGGTTGGCCAGCGCCAGGCACACCGCCTCGCTGTTATCGGCTGCTCCTCCGCCTTGCGATGCATCCACCTGGATCCCCGCTCGCGACGGGCAGCATTTGCCAGACACGACCTAGGACCATCGTCCGATGTCGCCAGGGGGTGAAAGCGATCTATAACGGACCTGCTCAGATGTCCGCGGAGGGGAGACAGCCGCATGTACGCGGTCCGACTGCACGCCTTCGGCCCTGCCGGCAACCTCGTCCACGAGGAGGTCGCCGATCCCGAGCCCGGTCCCGGCCAGGTCCGCATCGCCGTGCGGGCGGCCGGGGTCCACCTGGTCGACACCGTGCTGCGGGCCGGGAAGTACGGCGGGGGCCCGATCCCGGTGCCCGACCTGCCGACGATTCCCGGCCGTGAGGTCGCCGGGATCGTCGACGCGACCGGGCCGGAGACCGATCCCGCCCTGGTCGGCAGGCGGGTGGTCGCCCACCTCGGCATGGCCCCCGGCGGCTACGCCGAGCTGGCCGTACGGGACGCGGCCGCGATCCACGAGATCCCGGACGGCCTGGGCTTCGGCGAGGCGGTGGCGATGATCGGCACCGGCCGGACCACCATGGGGATCCTCGACGTGGCGGAGATCCGGGCGGACGACGTCGTCCTGGTGACGGCGGCGGCGGGCGGCATCGGCAGCCTGCTCGTCCAGGCGGCGCTGCGGGCGGGGGCCACCGTCGTCGGGCTGGCCGGCGGCGCGGCGAAGACGCACCGGGTGCTCGGTCTGGGCGCCGCCCATGCCGTGGACTACACCGCCCCCGGCTGGCCGGAGACGGTCCGGGCCGCCCTCGGCGAGCGGGAGGTCACGCTGGCGCTGGACGGCGTCGGCGGGGACCTCGGCCGGCAGGCCCTGGAACTGCTCGGCCTCGGCGGCAGGCTCGTGCTGTTCGGCTGGGCCGACGCGGCGGGCGGGCCGACCAGGCTGACCACCGAGGATCTCTACGCGCGCGGCATCACCGCGTCCGTGGCCGTCGGCCCGCGGGTGCTGCGGCGGCCGGGCGGCCTGCGAGGCCTGGAGGAGCGGGCGCTCGCCGCCGCCGCGTCGGGCACGCTGACGCCGCTCGTACAGAGCTTCGCGCTCAAGGACGCCGCCGCCGCGCACACGGCGCTGGAGACTCGCGCCACCATCGGCAAGGTGGTCCTGGTCCCCTGAGGGCTCCTCCGTCAGGCCACGAGGACGGGGTGGGGGAGCACCGAGTTGTGGCAGTAGCCGAGAGCGTTCCAGGGGGTGGCGTCCGGCTGGGGGCGGCCGTGCTCGTCGGTCGCGCGCACGCGCACCACATGTGCCCCGGGGGCGGGGTCCCAGGCGAAGCGCCAGCGGGTCCAGACGCCGGAGAGGTCCGGCCCGTCGAGTGTGGCCGGCCGCCAGGGTCCGTCGTCGATCCGGTAGTCGACCGCCGCCACCCGGTCCTCGCCGGCGTACGCCCGGCCGCGGACCAGGCGCGGGCCGGACCGCAGCCGGGCCGGCCAGGGCAGTTCGACCAGGCACGCGACGGGAGTGGAGGTGATGGGCAGGGCGGGCTCGCCGGGTGTCACGAGCACGTAGTCGTCGGTGTTCCACGGCACGCGCAGCGGCCGGTCGGAGACCTCGATCCGGCCCACCCATTTGATCGCGGCGGCGCCGAGCCAGCCCGAGACCACCACGCGGGCGGGAAAGCCGTGGTCCGGCGGCAGAATCTCACCGTTCATGGCGAGTGCGAGCAGGGTGTCGGGGGCCAGGGCCTTGGCGAGGGGCATCGGGCGGCGTGCGCGGCCCTCGTCGAGCCCTTCGGGCATGACCTCGACGGCGGCGCCGGTGAGACCGGCGGGTTCGAGCAGGTCGCGCAGCGGGACGCCGGTCCACTCGGCGGTGCCGATCGCGCCACGCTCCCACTGGACCCCGTCGAAGCGGCGCCCGCACTCGGCGGCGAACAGGGCGCGCCGGTTGCCGGCGCACTCCAGCGTACGGACGACCGACACGAGCGGGAACCGGTGCCACAGGTCGTCGTAGGTGTAGTCGACGGCTCGCCGGACGCCGGCGCCCTCGACGCGCAGCGTCCAGGCGCGGGGGTCGAGACGGGGGGTCGGCGCGTGGTTGCGGACGAAGAACCGGTCGCACGGGGTGAGCAGGCCGGGCAGCCGGTCGGGCCGGGTGCCGTAGTCGAGGCCGGTGCCCGCGTCCTCCATCAGGGCGGGGGGAGTCGGTTTCACCACCGCCGTGCCCGGGACGTCGCGGACCCGCATCCACGCCTCCTCACACTGTCGGCGCCCGGGCGTCAGCCATATCGCTCAGCCCATATCGCTCAGCCCAGGTCGCCCGCCCGCCGGGCCTGGCGCTCGGCCCAGGATGCGAGGCGCGACCAGCGCCGGGCCGCGGCCATGCGGCTCGCGACGCGGGCGTGGTCCGCCGCGCGGTGCAGTTCGGTGACCCTCTCGGTGGCCAGGGAGTAGTCGTAGAACATCATTGCCGCCCCATCGCCGTTGTAACTGTCTTTATTTTCTTAGGCAGTTACAAAGGTAACGTAAAGCCGGTAACTGGTCAAGGCGGATTGGACGGTTACGCGCGCGGGACGCACCGCGTCTCGTACGCGCGCAGCACGGCCTCCAGCAGGCCGGGGAAGAGGGTGTCGAGGTCCTCCCGGCGCAGGCAGCTCATCTTGGCGGTGCCCCGGTAGACCTGCCTGATCACCCCCGCCTCGCGCAGTACCCGGAAGTGATGGGTGCTGGTCGACTTGCTGACGGCGAGGTCAATCTCCGAGCAGGACGCCTCGCCGCCGCCCGCGAGGTAGTGCACCACGTGGAGGCGGGCGGGATCGGACAGTGCGTGCAGCACGTCTTCGAGCCGGATCTCGGCGCTGTCCGGATGGTCGAGTGTCCGGAGCTGAGGAGGGGCGGACGACATCGGTGGCTCCCTTCGTGAACCCCTCATTGTACGAAGGTCTTCGTAGTTTGACAGATGCCGTAGTACGACGGATATCGTACTAGCGTCCCGACGACGAGAGGAGCGCGGCCGTGAGCGCGTTGTTCGAGCCCCTGGCCCTGCGGAACCTGACCATCCCCAACCGTGCCTGGATGTCGCCTATGTGCCAGTACTCCGCGGCGGTGGAGGGCCCGGAGCAGGGCGTGCCCACCGACTGGCATCTCACCCACCTCGGGTCGAGGGCGGTGGGCGGAGCCGGCCTGGTCATGACCGAGGCCACCGCCGTGTCGCCGGAGGGCCGGATCAGCCCCGCCGACGTGGGCCTGTGGAACGAGCGCCAGCAGGAGGCCTTCGGCCGGATCACCCGGTTCCTGACCGAGCACGGCGCGGTGCCCGGCGTCCAGCTCGCCCACGCCGGCCGCAAGGCGTCGACGGACCGCACTTGGCGCGGCGGCGGGCCGGTCGGCCCGGAGGAGCACGGCTGGCAGCCGGTCGCGCCGAGCGCGATCCCGTTCGACGAGGGCCACCCGGTGCCCCACGAGCTGGGCGAGGAGGACATCCGGCGGCTCGTCGGCGACTTCGCGGCGGCGGCGCGCCGGGCGCTCGCGGCGGGCTTCAAGGTCGCAGAGGTCCACGGCGCCCACGGCTACCTGATCCACCAGTTCCTGTCGCCGTTCACCAACCACCGCACCGACGCGTACGGCGGCTCCTTCGAGAACCGCGCCCGCCTCGCCCTGGAGGTGGTCGACGCGGTGCGCGCGGAGTGGCCCGAGGACCTCCCGGTGTTCTTCCGCGTCTCGGCGACCGACTGGCTCAGCGAGAATCCCGAGGACCCTCGCGAGGGCTGGACGGCGGACGACACCGTACGGCTGGCCAAGGAACTGCTCTCCCACGGCGTCGACCTGCTGGACGTGTCGTCCGGCGGCAACGCGCCGCGGGCGCGCATCGCGACCGGCCCCGGCTACCAGGTGCCGTTCGCGGCCCGGGTGCGGGCCGAGACCGACCTGCGCGCCTCGGCCGTCGGGCTCGTCACCGAGCCGCGCCAGGCGGAGGAGATCGTGGCGTCCGGGCAGGCCGACGCGGTGATGCTCGGCCGCGCGCTGCTGCGCGACCCCTACTGGCCGAACCACGCGGCCCGGGAGCTGGGCGCCGACGGCAACTGGCCCGACCAGTACCACCGCGCCGTCTGACCGGCCCTCTGAGCGGCTCGTCTGACCTGGGCGGACCTGGGTAGGGGTCGCGGTATGGCAGAGATCGGTTTCACACTCATGTGCGAGCAGAGCCCGGCGAAGGAGCTGGTGGAGGACGCGGTCACGGCCGAGCGGGCCGGTTTCGACTACGCCGTCATCTCCGACCACTACTTCCCCTGGCTGGACGAGATGGGGCACTCCCCGTACGCCTGGTCCGTGCTCGGCGCGGTGGCGCAGGCCACCGAACGGCTGCCGCTGATGACCTACGTCACCTGCCCGATCATGCGCTACCACCCCGCGGTGGTGGCGCAGAAGGCGGCCACCGTGGGGGTGCTCAGCGACGGGCGGTTCACGCTCGGGCTCGGGGCGGGCGAGAACCTGAACGAGCACGTCGTGGGGCACGGGTGGCCGCCGGTCAACACCCGGCACGAGATGTTCCGCGAGGCCATCGAGGTCATCAGGGAGCTCTTCCAGGGCGGCTACCGCAACTACCGGGGCGAGTACTTCGACATCGACTCCGCCCGGGTCTTCGATCTTCCGGAGCGCCCGGTGCCGATCGCGGTCGCGGCGTCCGGCGGGCAGTCGGCGGACATCGCGGCCGAGCTCGGCGACGGCCTCATCGCGACCGACCCGGACGGCTCGCTGGTCGAGAAGTTCGCCGCGTCGGGCGGCGAGGGCAAGCCGGTGTACGGCCAGCTCGCCGTCTGCTACGACCCCGACAAGGACGCCGCCGTCGAGCGGGCGCACCGGATGTGGCGCTGGGCGGTGACGGGCTGGAAGGTCATGTCCGAGCTGCCCGCCCCGGTCAACTTCGCCGCCGCGACCGAGACCGTACGGCCGGAGGACGTTGCGGAGAAGGTGCCCTGCGGCGCCGACGTGGACGCCGTGGTCGAGGCGGTGCGGCAGTACACCGACGCCGGGTTCACCCACCTCGCGCTCGTCCAGGTCGGCCGGGAGCGCCAGCGGGAGTTCTTCGAGTGGTCGGAGAAGGAACTGCTGCCCGCGTTGCGGTCGCTCTGAATTAGAGATTTGCTCTAGAGAGTTTCTCTAATTAGAGTCGCTCGCATGACGCGTACGGCAGTGGTCACCGGGGGTTCCCGCGGCATCGGGCAGGCGGTCGCGGCCCGCCTCGTCGAGGAGGGGTACCGGGTCGTGATCGTCGCCCGGGACCCCGTACGGGGAGAGGCGGCGCGGGCGGCCCTGCCGGGCGACGCCCTGCTGGTCGTCGCCGACCTGGGCGAGGCCGCGTCGGTGCGGGAGGCGGCCCGCGCCGTGCTGGATGCCTGCCCGCGCCTCGACGTGCTGGTGCACAACGCGGGCGTTTGGCCGGCCCGCCGTGAGATCACTTCGGACGGCGTCGAGCGTGCGTTCGCGGTCAACCACCTCGCGCCGTTCCTGCTCAACCACCTGCTGGAGGAGCGGCTGCGCGAGAGCGGCACACGGGTGGTTCAGGTCAGCGCGGGCCTGTACGTCAAGGGCCGGTCCGACCCCGGCCGCACCGCGACCGGGCTGGACTTCCACCCCATCCGCACGTACGCGGACACCAAGCTGTGCAACCTCCTGATGGTGCCGCTGTTCGCCCGGCGGTGGCAGGATGCCGGGGTGACGATCGACGCGGTCCACCCGGGCGTGATCCGGACCGGCCTCGGGGCCAGGGGCGGCCCGCTCGGGCTGGTGCTCAAGGCGGTCAAGAGCACCTGGGACACCCCGGAGGCCGGCGCGCGGCCCGTCGTGCGCCTCGCCCTCGACGCCTCCGGCGGCACCGGCCGCGACTTCGAGATCGACCGGGAGACCCCGCTCGCCCCCGTCGCGCGGGACGCCGCGGTCGCGGAGGCGCTGTGGAGGCAGGCCGCGGCCCTGACCGAGACGGCGTGACCCGGCAGCGGCGCGGCGAGGAGACGGCGCGGCGGCTGCTCGACACCGCGCTCGCGGTGTACGCCGACGAAGGCCCGCAGGGCTTCACGATGCGGGCGGTCACCGACCGTGGCGGGATCAGCGTCGGCAGCCTCTATCACCACTTCGGCAGCTTCCCCGGCCTCGCGACCGCGCTCTACTCCGCGTGCCTGGCCGACCTGCTCGACGCGCTGGTCGAGGCCGTGGAGGGCGTGGACGACCCCCGCGCGGGCGTGCGCGCGATCGTCGTCGCCTACCTCGGCTTCGCACGGGAGCACCCGGCCAAGGCGAGGTTCGTCCACGCCTCGCCGTACCTCGGGCACGTGGAGACCGGGGCGGCGGCCGTCGCGAAGACGCCGCGCATGGACGCGCTGGTGGCGTGGCTGCGCCCGCACGTCGCGTCGGGGGCGATCGCCGACCTGCCCGTGCCGGTGATCGAGATGCTGCTGATCGGCCCGGTGGCCGAGGTCACGCGGCGGTGGATCGCCGGCGCGCCGGAGGCGGACCTCGACGAGGCCGCCCGGCTGCTGCCCGAGCCCGTCTGGCACTCCCTGCGCCGCCACCCGCCCGCGCCGTGAGCAGTGGTTCCTACTGCGCGGCGACCCGGTCGGGATCTCTGCCGGAGGAGTCCGCTGAGGAGTCCGCCGTACGGGTCCAGGGCAGCGGCGGCAGGCCGCAACGCACCCGCAGGACCATCCAGAAGGCCGGGGCGAGCAGCAGCACGGCGAGCAGCGCCCAGACGGTCTGCGCGTTGCCGACGCCGAACATCTTCAGCGCCGAGGCGAGCAGCACGAAGGCCAGGGCGCGGCGGATCAGGCCGCCGGGGGCGCGGGAGGAGATCCGCGAGCCGAGGTAGACCCCCGGGATCGAGCCCGCCAGCAGCGCGACCGTGACCGACAGCGTGAACTCGCCGAAGAGCAGGTGGCCGAGCGCGGCCGACATGACCAGAGGCACGGCCTGGACCAGGTCGGTCCCGACGAGCTGGTTGGCCTTCAGCGCGGGGTAGAGCGCCAGCAGGGCCACGATGATCAGCGACCCCGAGCCGACCGAGGTGATGCCGACGACGAGCCCGCCGACGGCCCCCACCAGCGCGGTCGGCACCGGCCGTACGGCGACCGACGGCATCTCGGTCGCGGCCGGCTCGCCGGGGGCGGCGGTGCGGCGGCCGGTCTCGGGGGTGCGGCCCTCGGCGCGGTCGCGCATCGCGAGGTAGCCGCGGACGGCCAGGCCCGCCGCGGCGATGAGCAGCGCGATGCCGAGGCCCTTCTGGATCACGCTCTGCACGCCCTCGCCGGTGCCGAGGGCACGGGCGATGAGCACGCCGCAGAACGCGGCAGGGACCGAGCCCGCGCACAGCCAGGCGACGAGCCTCAGGTTGACCGTGCCCCGGCGCAGGTGCACGAAGCTGCCCACCGGCTTCATGACGGCGGCGGCGACGAGGTCGCTGGAGACGGCGGCGAGGGGCGGCACGCCGAAGAACGTCACGAGCATGGGCGTCATGAGGGCGCCCCCGCCCATCCCCGTCAGGCCGACGACGACGGCGACCAGGAAGGAGCCGATCGCCATGGTGTAGTCGAAATGCACCTACGAACCCTACCAAATCGATCGGAATTATGGAAAGCCTTCGTTCCCTTCTGCTCGCTCGGCCGGGTCCTCTCGCGGCCCTTCCCGCCTCCGCCCCGCGGATGTCGGCGGGGCCGAACATTTACCGCTGAACCGGTTCGCCGGGGGTCCCCGGACGCCGGTGGCGGAGCGTTGACGCGACGGTCGTCAAGCGACTACCGTTGCGTGGCCTTATCCGGTTAAGTGGCGGGAGCGACCGTGGTGGAGAGACCGGGGACGCGGCGATGACCGTGCTCGCGGTGGACATCGGCGGCACGAAGTTCGCCGCCGCGGCGGTCGCGCCCGACGGGGAGATGCTGGCCCGGGCCGAGGTGCCGCTGCGCGGCCCCGAGTCGGCCGGCCGGACGCTGTCGGAGGTCGTGCGCCGGATCACCGAGCGTGTCGCGCCCGGCCGCCTCGACGGGATCGGGATCGGCTCCGCCGGGCCGCTCGACCCCCGGCGCGGCACGGTCAGCCCGGTGAACATCCCCGCCTGGCGTGACTTCCCGCTGGTCGACGCGCTCGGCGAGACACTGCCCGGCCGTCCCGTACGGCTCGCGGGCGACGCCCAGTGCATGGCGCTGGGCGAGTGGTGGCGCGGGCTCACCGACGGAGACCCGGCCGCGCGGAGCCGGGCGATGCTCGGCATGGTCGTGTCCACCGGTGTGGGCGGCGGGTTCGTGCTGGACGGCGTGCCGTACGTCGGCCCGACCGGCAACGCCGGCCACATCGGTCACATCACCGTCGATCCCGGCGGCGACCCGTGCCCCTGCGGCGGCGTGGGATGCGTCGAGACCGTCGCCAGCGGGCCCGGCATGGTCCGCTGGGCCGCCGCGAACGGCTGGACCGGCGCGGACGCCCGCGCCCTGGCCGCCGACGCCCGCGTGGGTCATCCCACCGCCGTTCGCGCCTTCCGGCGGGCGGCGGGCGCGCTGGCCACCGCCGTCCTCACGGCGTCCGCCCTGTTCGACCTCGACCACGTCGTCATCGGAGGGGGCGTGGCCGCGGCGGGGCCGATCCTGTTCGACCCGCTCAGGCAGGCGATCGAGCGGGACGCGGGGCTCGGCTTCCTGCGCCGCCTGCGGGTGGACCCGACCTCGCTGGGCCGCGACGCCGGGCTGTTCGGCGCCGCCGCCCTGGTCCTGCTCCAGGACAGCCTCTAGCCCGGGGATCGAGCCGTCGTGGCCGAAGGTAGTCTGGCAAAGACGACGATCCGAGGACCAAGGTCATTGAGACAGAGGCCATTGAGGAGAACGCACGGGTGAGAGGCGCCACCGGCTCCGCGAACGCGGGAGCCGCGCGGGCGACGCCCGGCGACGTCGCGGCGCTGCTGGACGGCAGTGACGAGGGAATCGTGCTGTGCGACGCCGGCGGCGTCGTGCTGCTGGCCAACGCGGCGGCGGTCCGGATGGCGCCGGAGATCGTCCCAGGCGGGCCGGTCCCCTCAGAGCTCTGCCCGGCTGGATCGGACACCGTGACGTACGGCGGCCGGGTGATCCGGGTGCGGACGGAGGCGGTCGGCGACCATCGCGCCCTCTACCTGAGCGAGGTGCCGTCCCTGCCGCGCCGCACCGAGTTCCTGCTGGAGGCCGCGCGCCGCCTGTTCGCGTCGCTCCACCCGCGCCGATGCGCCCGGGCCGCCGTCGATCTGGGCGCCGAGTTCCTGTGCGACGTGGCGGTCGTGGTGCTGCCGCCCGCGACGAACCGCCGGGTCGAGTGGGTGAGGGCCGCCGCCGGGCGCCCCGCGCCGGAGGAGGGCGTCCTGCCGCTCGCGACCGCGCTGCAGGTGCCCGGCCTGAACGACGCGCTCGCGGGCCTGACGCACGGCTCGGGCGGGCGGCAGGACGCGGGCGCCGTGCCGGACTGGCTGCTGCCCGACGGGTTCGGCCCGGCCGGTGACCTGCTGGTGTTCCCGCTGCCCGGCAACAGCGTCCCCGCCGGGGCGATGGCGCTGGTCCGCCGCGCCGACCGGCCCCCGTTCGACGAGGAGGCCCTGGCGATGGCGCGCGACCTCGCGTCACGGGCGGGCGCGGCGCTCTCGGCGGCCATGCTCTTCCGGGAGCAGAGCGCGATCAACACCATCCTGATCGACGGCCTGCTGCCGCCCGACCTGCCCGAGGTCGAGGGTATGCGCCTCGGCGGGAGGCTCCGGTCGTCCCAGCAGGCCGGCGCCGTGGGCGGCGACTTCTACGACGTCTACCTGCCCGAGACCGGAGCCGGTCACGGCATCGAGTCCGGCATCGTGGAACGGCCGCCTCTGATCATCCTGGGCGACGTCTGCGGCAAGGGCGCCCGCGCGGCCGTACTGGCCGGTCAGGTCAGGCAGAGCCTGCGCGCGCTGCTGCTGCTGGAAAGCCGCCCCGTCCGGCTGCTCCAGCTGCTGAACCGGTCGCTGCTCGCCTCTCCGGCGCCGAACTCCTACGTCACGCTGATCCTCGCGGCGCTCCGCGAGGCCCCCGGCGAGCACGTGCTGGTGGATCTGGCCGTGGCGGGCCATCCGGCGCCGCTGGTCCTGCGCGGGGACGGCACGGTGGAGGAGGTGCCCGCCCGCGGCTCCCTCCTCGGCGCGCTCAAGAAGACCGTGCTGCGGCCGGTCACGGTCGACCTGGCCCCCGGCGAGGTGTGCCTGCTGTACAGCGACGGCATCACCGAGGCCTTCGGCGGCCCGACCGGGCGCGAGATGTTCGGCGAGGAACGGCTCAAGGACGCCCTGGCGACCTGTCGCGGCATGCCGGTCGACGCGCTGGTGGAGCGGCTGGAGCAGATCAGCAGCGAGTGGCTCGCGGGCGGCCAGCAGGACGACCGCGCACTGCTCGCCGTACGGGCGGGCGGTCAGGAACCGGCGACCGGTACGACGACGGGCGCCACGACAGGCGCCACGATGGTGTGGGCGGAGACCACTGGATGACCGGCGTCGAAAGCGCGGTGGAGCGCTACCTGAAGCTGATCGGCGAGGCCGACGAGTACGGCGCGATCGATCTCGTCGTGGGCCTGATCGACGAGGGCGTCCCCGCCGAGGACGTGCTGCTGCGGGTCGTCGCCGCCGGCCAGCGCAGGGTGGGTGAGCTGTGGGCGGCCAACGACTGGTCGGTGGCCCGCGAGCACGGCGCCACCGCGGTCAGCGAGCGGGCCGTCGCGGCGATCGCCGGGCGGGTGCGGCCCACCCCGACGCGCGGCCGGGTGACGGTGGCCTGCGCCGACGGGGAGTATCACGCCCTCCCCACCCGCATGCTGGCCGAGGTGCTGCGGCTGCGGGGATGGCGGGTCGACTTCCTGGGGGCCAGCGTGCCGGGCCCGCACCTGATCACGCACCTGCACCAGACCGGCCCCGACGTGGTGGCGCTCGGCTGCATGATCGCGACCCGGCTGCCCCGGGCGCACGCCACCATCGCCGCCTGCCGCGCCGTGGGCGTCCCGGTGCTCGCGGGCGGGGCCGCGTTCGGTCCCGATGGCCGCTTCGCCCGCCTGCTGGGCGCGGACGCGTGGGCGCCCACCGCCGACGCCGCCGCCGACCGGCTCGCCGCCGGGCTGCCGTCGTTCGCCGCCGGCAGCGACGGGGAGGTCCACCTGGGCGACGAGGAGTACGGATACCTGACCCGGCACCGCGCCGACGTGCTGGCGAGGGTGCTTGACCTGCTCAGGGAGTCGTACGCCCCGATGGGCGGATACAGCGAGCGGCAGCTTGAGCACACCGCGGAGGATCTCGGGCACATCGCCGACTTCCTCGCCGCCGCGCTGTACGTCCACGACACGAGCCTGTTCACCGACTTCGTCACGTGGACCTGTGAGGTGCTGACGGCCCGGAAGGTGCCCGCCGCGTCGGTGGTGCTCGGCCTGCGGCTCTTCCGCGACGTGCTGGCCGACTGCCCGCGCGCCCGCGCGCTGCTGGCCGAGGGCATCGAGGCGGCGACCGCCGCCCGCCCGTCCGGCGACTCACCCGCACGGGTAACGTGAGAGGGACGACTTAGCCGAGGGGGCGTGACATGGGAAGATGCCCACAGCTCCCCCTTCGGCCCGTGGCCGGTCGATGGTGAGCGCCCCGGTGGCGACGGCGGGTTTCACGAGCGAGATCGTCGGTTATCTGCGGCAGATCGAGGAGGCCGACGAGTTCGGCGCGGTCGACCTGGTCTTCGGGATGCTCGACGAGGGCGTGTCCGCCCAGGACGTGCTGCTGCGGGTGATCGCGCCGGCCCAGCGCCGGGTCGGCCGGCTGTGGGCGGTCAACCGGTGGTCCGTGGCCCAGGAGCACGCGGCGTCCGCGGTCAGCGAGCGGGTCGTCGCCGCCGTCGCCCGGAGGGTGGCCCCGCCTCCCGCCCGCGGGCGGGTCGTGGTCGCCTGCGTCGAGAGGGAGCAGCACTCCCTGCCCACCCGCCTCCTGGCCGAGGTGCTGCGCCTGCACGGATGGCGGGTCGACTTCCTGGGCGCCAGCGTGCCCACACCTCATCTGGTCGAGTGGATCGGGCAGGTGAACCCCGAAGTGGTCGCGCTCGGCTGCACACTGCCCGTGTGGCTGCCCCGCGCGCACCGGGCCGTCGCCGCCTGCCGGACCGCCGGCGTCCCCGTCCTGGCGGGCGGGGCCGCGTTCGGCGCCGACGACCGGATCGCCCGCCTGATCGGCGCGGACGCCTGGGCTCCGGCCGCAGACGTCGCCGCCGACCTGCTCGACAACGGGTCGCTGATGTTCGCGACGGGGAACGGCGCCGAGTTGCCGCCCGACGACGAGTACGCCTGCCTCGCCCGGCGCCGGGGCGAGCTGCTGCCACGGGCGCTGGAGCTGCTCGCCGCCTCCTACCCGCCGATGCGGGACTACGACCCGTGGCAGCTGGAGCAGACGGCGGAGGATCTGGGGCACATCACCGACTTCCTCGGCGCCGCGCTGTATCTCGGCGAGATGTCGGTTTTCACGGACTTCGTCACCTGGACCTGCGCGGTGCTGGCGGCGCGCGGGGTGCCGGGCGAGTCCGTCGTGCTCGGATTGGCCGTTCTGCGCGGCGAGCTGACAGACTGCCCTCGGACCCGGGCGTTTCTCGCCGAGGGCATGAGAGCGGCGGGCGCGGCCCGTGGCGCCCCCGATCACCCCGAAACCGAAGAGACGAGCCCTTGATGCAGGACACGCCGCCGTTACTGGTCGAGTACGTCACTCCCGAGCCCGGCACCGCGCGCCTGGTGCTGACCGGCGAGCTCGACTACACCACCGTGGACGAGGCGGCCGAAGAGGCGGACAAGGTGCTCGCGGACAACCCGCGGGTGATCGAGCTCGACCTGGCCGGGCTGAGGTTCGTCGACTCCTCGGGCATCGCGGTCGTGATGAACCTCTACCGGGGGGCCGAGGAACGCGGGGCGGCCTTCCGGATCGTCGCGCTGACCACCTACCTGCGCCATCTGCTGCAGGTCATCTCCCTCGACGACGTCTTCGACCTGCCGGAGCAGGCTTCCGGCTGAGCAGTGTCAGCCGTGTCCTGAGACAGCGGCCTGAGACAATGGGCCCGTGAGCAGGCGTGCCGTCGCCGTCCGGGTCGAGGGGGTCGTGCAGGGGGTCGGCTTCCGGCCCTTCGTGTACGGCCTCGCCACGCGGCTGGGCCTCGCCGGGCTGGTCGGCAACGACGAACGCGGGGTGTTCATCGAGGTCGAGGGCGGCGGCGCGCTCGTCGAGGCGTTCCTGGCCGCGCTGGCCGCGGATCCGCCGCCGCTCGCGGTCATCGAGCGGATCAGCACCGGCCCGGCCGCGGTGACCGGCCGTCGTGACTTCGTCATCGCGCCGAGCCCCGCCCCGGACCTCCCCCGGGGTCTCCCTTGGGCGGACCGGCGCGCGCTTGTCTCCCCCGACGTGGCGACCTGCGACGCGTGCCTGTGCGACGTCGCCGACCCGGCCGGCCGCCGGTACGGCTACGCCTTCACCAACTGCACCTGCTGCGGCCCGCGCTTCACGATCGTCCGCGACGTGCCCTACGACCGGGCGAACACCACGATGGCGGGCTTCCGCATGTGCCCGGACTGCGCCCGGGAGTACCACGACCCCGCCGACCGGCGCTTCCACGCCCAGCCGGTGTGCTGCCCCGCCTGCGGGCCCCGGCTGCGGCTGCTGCTCCCCGGCGGCGGAGAGGAGAGGGGAGACCCGCTGGAGGAGTCCGTACGGCTGCTCCGGCGTGGCCGGGTGCTGGCGGTGAAGGGACTCGGCGGCTTCCACCTGGCGGCGCTCGCGGGGGACGAGACCGCGGTCGCGGCGCTGCGGGCGCGCAAGCACCGCGAGGACAAGCCCTTCGCGGTGATGGCGGGCGGCCTCGCGGAGGCGCGGCTGCTGTGCGAGGTGAGCGCCGCCGAGGAACGCCTGCTCACCGGCCCCGCCCGGCCCGTCGTGCTGCTGCGCCGCCTGGACGCCGCCGGGGTGGCCCCTTCTGCGACACCTTCTGCGACACCTTCTGTGGCGCCGTCTGTGGCGCCGTCTGTGGCACCGGGGAACCGGTGGCTGGGAGTGCTGCTGCCCTACACCCCGCTGCACCACCTGCTGCTCCGGGCGCTGGCCGAGCCGATCGTGCTGACCAGTGGGAACGTCTCCGACGAGCCGATCGTCCACCGGGACGAGGAGGTCCGGGAACGGCTCGGCGGCGTCGCCGACGCCTTCCTGACCCACGACCGGCCAATCCACGTCCGTACGGACGACTCGGTCGTGCGCGTCTTCCGGGGGCGGGCGCTGCCGATCAGGCGTTCCCGGGGTTACGCGCCCCACCCGCTGCCGCTCGCCGGGGGCGCGCCGCGGCCCGTGCTCGCCTGCGGCGCGGAGCTCAAGCACACCTTCTGCCTGGCCAGGGATGACCGGGCCTTCGTGTCCCAGCACATCGGCGACCTGGAGAACCACGAGACCCTCAGGTCGTTCACCGA
The DNA here is from genome assembly GCF_016863015.1 of Microbispora amethystogenes. Taxonomy (GTDB): domain Bacteria; phylum Actinomycetota; class Actinomycetes; order Streptosporangiales; family Streptosporangiaceae; genus Microbispora; species Microbispora amethystogenes. The sequence continues at coordinate 67,257 of NZ_BOOB01000052.1, forward strand.
GGGCGTCACCCACTTCATGCGGCTGTTCGACGTCGTGCCCGAGGTGATCGCCCATGACCTGCACCCCGACTACCTGTCCACGAAGTACGCCCTCGACTGGATCCTCGAACGGGACGCGGACCTGGTCGGCGTGCAGCATCACCACGCCCACGTCGCGTCCTGCCTGGCCGACAACGGCGTCGCCGGGCCGGTGATCGGGGTGGCCTTCGACGGCCTCGGGTACGGCCTCGACGGCACGCTGTGGGGTGGGGAGTTCCTCGTCGCCGATCTCGCCGGGTTCGAGCGGGCCGGTCACCTCGCGACGGTGCCGATGCCGGGAGGCGCGGCGGCGATCCGGCAGCCCTGGCGGATGGCGGCGGCCTACCTCGACCTCGCCTACGAGGGCGACGTCCCCGGCGATCTCGGCGTCGTACGCCGCAACGCCCGCCGGTGGGGGGTGGTGACCGCGATGGCACGGCGCGGCGTGAACGCGCCGCGCACGTCCAGCGCGGGCCGGCTGTTCGACGCGGTCGCCGCGCTCGTGGGCACCCGCGACGAGATCACCTACGAGGGCCAGGCGGCCGTCGAACTGGAGCAGATCGCCGATCTCCGGGTGGACGACGCCTACGCGTGCCCCCTCATCTCAGGCGAAGGGCCGTTCACGGCGTCGTTCACGGCGTCGTTCACGGTGCCGGGCGTGGACCTGGTCCGCGCGGCGGCCGACGACCTGCGGTCGGGCACTCCGCGTGAGGTGGTGGCCGCGCGCTTCCACAACACCCTGGCCCACGTCGTCGCCGACGGCTGCGACCACCTGCGGGAGACCACCGGCCTGTCGGCAGTGGCGCTCTCCGGCGGCGTCTTCCAGAACCTGCTCCTGCTCGACCGGGCCGTCACCCTGCTGGAGGAACGCCGCTTCACCGTGCTGACCCACCATCACGTCCCCCCGAACGACGGCGGCGTCAGCCTCGGCCAAGCCGCCGTCGCCGCCGCCCGCGACCGGCCGGCAGATCCCGGCTAACAGATTCTCGGTAGGGGGTCGCCGACCAGAACGTCGACGATCCGGGTGCCGCCGAAGGCGGTCCTGAGCAGCACCAGGCTTGGGGGATCAGCCGCGACGCGGCCGATGATCGCGGCACCCGCGCCGAGCGGATGGCCGCGCAGGGCGGCGAGCGCCTCCTCCGCCGCCTCCCCGGCCACGACCACGACGACCCGGCCCTCGCAGGCGACGTAGAGCGGGTCGATCCCGAGCAGTTCGCAGGCCCCGCGCACGTCCGGCCGGACCGGAACGGCGTCCTCGTCGACCACGACGGCGACGTCCGAGGCGCGGGCGATCTCGTTGAGGATCGTCGCGACGCCGCCCCGGGTCGCGTCCCGCAGGCACCGTACGGCCCCCGTGGCCTGGAGAAGTGCGGTGATCAGCCCGTTCAGGGGGGCGGTGTCCGACGTGACGTCGGCCTCGATGTCCAGCTCGCCCCGGGCCAGCATGATCGTCACGCCGTGCTCCCCGATCGGGCCGGACACGAGCACGGCGTCGCCGGGACGGGCGCGCGCGACGCCGAGTCGCGTGTCGCGGTCCAGCAGGCCCACTCCTGCGGTGGTGACGTAGCAGCCGTCGGCCTTGCCGCGCTGCACCACCTTGGTGTCCCCGGTCACGATCGCCACACCCGCCGCGGCGGCGGCCCGGGCCATCGAGGCGGCGACCCGCCGCAGGTCCTCGACCGGGAAGCCCTCCTCCAGCACGAACCCGGCGGAGAGATACAACGGCCTCGCCCCGCACACGGCCAGGTCGTTGACCGTCCCGTTGACCGCGAGGTCGCCGATGTCGCCGCCGGGGAAGAACAGCGGCGAGACCACGTAGGAGTCGGTGGTGAACGCGAGCCGGGCGCAGGCCCCGCCCGGCGCCGTGAAGGCCGGCACCTGGATCACCGCGCCGTCCTCCAGCGGTTCCAGCAGCGGGTTGCGGAACGCGTCGAGGAAGACCGCCTCGATCAGGGTCTGCGTCGCCCTGCCGCCCGCGCCGTGGGCCATCGTGATGTGCTCCTCACGCACCCGGGCCTTCCGCCGCCGCGCCCGGTCGATGCGTTCGAGCACCTGCTCCTCACGGCTCGTCACCTCGGTGCCTCCCTCGGTGCCTCCCTTGACGCCTCCCGCACCCGCCGCCGCGAGAAGCGGCCGAAGTTGTAGTAGGCCGCGCAGGCGCCCTCGGACGACACCATGCAGGTGCCGATCGGCGTCTCGGGGGTGCAGGCCGTGCCGAACACCTTGCACTCCCACGGCTTGAGCGCGCCCTTGAGGACCTCGCCGCACTGGCACGCCTTGGGATCGGCCACCCGGCCGCCGGGCACGTCGAACCGCCGCTCCGCGTCGTACGCCGCGTACTTCTCCCGGATGCGCAGAGCGGAGCGGGGGATGGACCCGAGGCCGCGCCACTCGAAGCGCGGCCGCGGCTCCATCACCTCGTCGACGGCCCGCAGCGCCCTGGGGTTGCCCGCCCACGGCACGACCCTGGCGTACTGGTTCTCGACCTCCGACCTCCCCTCCGCGATCTGGAGCAGCAGCATGTGGATCGCCTGGAGGATGTCGAGCGGCTCGAAGCCCGCCACCACCAGCGGCCTGCCGTAGTCGCGGGCGACGAATTCGTACGGCCGGCAGCCGATGACCGTGGACACGTGGCCGGGCCCGACGAACCCGTCGAGACGCAGGCCGGGGGAGTCCAGGATCGCCGTGATCGCCGGGATGATCATGACGTGGTTGCACATGACCGAGAAGTTGCGCAGGCCCTCGGCCGCCGCCCGCAGCACGGTCACGGCGGTCGACGGCGTGGTGGTCTCGAACCCTATGGCCATGAAGACCACCTGCCGGTCCGGGTTGCTTCGGGCGATCTTCAGCGCGTCCAGCGGGGAGTAGACCATGCGGATGTCGGCGCCCCGGGCGGCGGCGTCGAGGAACGACCCCCGGCCGCCGGGCACCCGCGTCATGTCCCCGAACGAGGTCATGATGACGCCGGGCCGCTCGGCGATGTGGATCGCGTCGTCCACCCGGCCCATCGGGATCACGCACACCGGGCAGCCGGGGCCGTGCACCAGCGTGACCGACTCGGGCAGGTGGTCCTCCAGTCCGTGCTTGTAGATGGTGTGCGTGTGGCCGCCGCACACCTCCATGAACGTGTAGGTCCGCCCCGGCTCGCACAGGCCCGCGATCGCCGCGGACAGCGCCCGTGCCTTGTCCGCGTCGCGGTACTCGTCGACGAAGCGCATCATTCACCCCTCCGGCTCCGGGCCCGAGTCGCGCAGCGCCGCGAGTTCGTCCTCGTACGCCTGGCCGATGCCCTCCAGGAACTCCAGCGCGGCCCTGGCCTCGTCCTCGTCGATCTTCGACAGGGCGAAACCGACGTGGATGAGGACCCAGTCGCCGGGCCGCAGCGGCTGGCCGTCGAGCAGGTCGATGTTGACGGCCCGGCGGACCCCGCTCACGTCGACCTTGGCGAGGTCAGTCCGATCGGACGGGATCTCCACGATCTCGCCCGGAATTCCCAGGCACATGGGCCGCCTCCACGACGTGGACGGACTCCAGGACGAGACGGTCCCCGCCCTCGCTGTCGATGTCGATGCCCCCGCACCTGCCGCAGATCGTCATCGGGTCGTCGCACAGGGCGGAGTGCCCGCAGCCCCGGCAGATGAGCCGGACGGGCTCGACGACCAGGTCGAGCCTCGCCCCCTCGGCCACCGTGCCGGTGGCGGCGAGGCTGAACGCCTGCGCCAGGACGTTGGGGGAGATGCGGAGCAGGGCGCCCGCCCGCACCCGGGCCCGGCGCACCCGCCTGCCCTTCGCGCGGTGCTCCACGGCGTCGAGAACGGCCTCGGCGATCCCGAACTCGTGCATCGCCGTCACGTCCCCCGAACCTGCGGGCTTTCGCCGGCGGGGGCCGGGCCGAACGCTCCTCCGCTGACGCCGATCAGCAGGTGGGCCGCGACCAGCGAGTGCCGCAGGGCCTCCTCGCGCGGCGCGTCCGCACGCTCCCAGCGGGCCGTGTTGTGCACCTCGACCCTCAGCCTGACCAGCCCGTACGGGCCGGGCAGCCGCTCGGCGGAGACCCGCATCTCCGCGTGGATCGGCTGGTGCTCGCAGATGACGCGGCCCGTACGCTCCCCGCTCGCGGCGATGATCGGCTCGATCTCCCGGCCCCCGGGCACGTGGACCTCGACCGTGCGCCGCCCGTCCGTCAGGGGCAGGACGGCCCGGGTCTCCCGCTCGACGGCCTCGTCGAAGCCGAGGTAGTCGTGCCCGGCGACGGTGAGCTTTGGCACCGGCCAGTAGCCGTCGTCCTCCTCCCGCTCCACCGTCCTGCACCTGACGTGCAGGAACCGCAGGCGCAGGTCGATCGTCGCGTCCGGGTCCGCCTCGAGGAGGCACTCGGTCACACCGGCCGACGGCTCGCCGGGGAAACCCGGCGGCACGAGCACGCCGAATTCCCAGCGCATGCGGTGCTCCACCGGCGCCGTCATCGGGCCCGCCTCTTTCACGAGCGCCTCCATTCACCGGAGACCAGACCACCGGACTCCAGACCACCGGGGACCACGGCGATGGCCTCCTTGGCGTGGACCAGCACGACGTCGCCCGGCCGGACGTCCACCAGGGCGACGCTCACCACCTCCCGGCCGCGGCCGGTGTCGGCGAGCGCGAGGCCGGCGTCGAGGAGCCGTACGACGGTGACCGCGACCGCCTCGTCCGAGCAGGTGACACACGTCTCTTCACCGCAGTTCATGTCGACCCCCGAGAAACGACCGTACGCCGCCCAGGGGCGGGGGAAATCAAAGGAAGTCGGTGATTGCGTAAAGGTCGGTGAAGTCCCGGAACGCGCCGACGGCCCCGGCATGTGCCGGGGCCGTCGGAGAAGACGCCGGGTGAGCCTATCCGACGCTTCTGCGGCGGAAGACGGCCACGGCGGCGACGACGCCCAGGGCCGCCAGGGCCACCTGGATGATCAGTTCCAGCCAGTCGATGCCGGGGGTGGTCGCCACTCCGAGACCACGGGCTATCGCCGTGCCGATGAGGGCGGCGATGATGCCGATCACCATGGTCAGCCAGATCGGGATGGCCTGACGCCCGGGCACGACCAGCCGGCCGAGGGCGCCGATGATGAGTCCGATGATTATGGCGGAGATGATGCCGCTTACGGCCATGCTGCCACCCTCCTCTAGTTCTGCTGTCCCCCTTCTGCCCGTTTCAGGTGATTTGACACATTTTGGGCTGTTGTGTCACGTACGACCCATGACGTGGTTCTCCCAGGCCCATGCGGCGATCTGGACGCGGTTGCGCACGCCGAGCTTGGCCTGGATGCCCGACACGTGGGTCTTGACCGTGCTGAGCGAGATGAACAGCTCAGCGGCGATCTCCTGGTTGGTACGGCCCCGCGCGACGGCCCGGACGACCTCGATCTCCCGGTTCGAGAGGGGATGATCAAGCCGGGCGGCCGGATGAGTGGTCCAGTGGGTGGTGAGGTGGCGCAGCAGTCGCAGGGTGACGGAGGGGGAGACGAGGGCGTCCCCGGCCCGCGCGGCCCGCACCGCCTCCACCAGCAGGGCGGGTCCGCAGTCCTTCAGCACGAAGCCCACCGCGCCGGCCCGCAGCGCGCCGTACACGTACTCGTCCAGGTCGAAGGTCGTGACCACGACCACCTTGAACGGCTCGGCGACTCCTGGGCCCGCCAGGAGGCGGGTGACCTCGATGCCGTCGAGCCGGGGCATCCGCACGTCGACCAGGCACACGTCCGGTCGCAGCCGCCGGGCCAGTTCGACGGCCTCGGCGCCGTCGGCCGCCTCGGCGACCACCTCGATGTCGGGCTGGTCCTCCAGGATCAGCCGCAGGCCGCCGCGGACCATCGCCTGGTCGTCGGCCACCAGGACTTTGATCGTCTTCACCGGTCGCGCCGGGGTTCCAGGCGGGGTTCATGGTGGGGCATAGGGAGGGTGGCGAGCACCGACCAGCCGGATCCGGGGCGCGGCCCGGCCCGCAGCGTGCCGCCGAGCGCCTCGACCCGCTCGCGCATTCCGAGCAGGCCGTATCCACCCCGCGATCCACCCCGCGATCCACCCCGCGATCCACCCCGCGATCCACCCCGCGATCCCCCACGCGCCCCGGGCCCGCGCGGCCCTGGCGGCGCGTCGTCGGCGACCTCCACGACGACGACGTCCCGGTCCCGTTCGACGCTGACCGTGACCGCACGGGCCCGCGGCGCGTGGCGCGCGATGTTGGTCAGCGACTCCTGCACCACCCGGTAGACCGTGGAGGCCACCTCGGGCGGCCACGCCGCCGTCTCCTCCTCGCGCGGCAGCCGCAGGCGCACCGGGCGGCCCCCGGCCTCGAACCGCCCGACCAGGTCGCCGAGCCTTTCGGGCCCGGCGACGGCCGCGCCGTCGCGGGAGCCGCCCGCCCCACGCTCGGCGACGCGCAGCAGGCCGACGACGCGTCGCATCGCGGCCAGCGCGTCGGACCCGGCCGTCTCGATCTGGCCCAGGGCGTCGCCCGCCTTCTCGGGGCTCCGGCTCGCGACGAGCCGGGCGGCCTGCGCCTGCACCACGATGCCGGTGACGTGGTGGGCGACGACGTCGTGCAACTCCCGGGCCAGCGCCAGCCGTTCGGCCTGGCGCACCGCCTCCGCGACGGCCCGCCTGCGGGCGTCGAGCAGCCGCGGGCACAGCCCGGCCGCGACGGCGGCGGCCCAGGTCGCGAGGTTCATCGCGGTGACCGACGGCACCCCGGCGGCGAACGTGTGCGCGGTCAGCAGGCTGCCGACGGCCACGGCCAGGCCGCCGGCCGCCACGCCGCAGGCCGTACGGACCGGCAGGTTCCTGACCGCCGAGGCGACCAGCACGGCCAGGCCGAGGGCCATCCCGGGGCCGGGCTCGGCGGGCAGGCCGGCGAACCTGGCGGCCAGGACGGCGGTCGCCGCCACGGCCAGGCCCGCCACCGCCGCCCACGCCCGGTCGCGTCGCCGGGCCAGGGCGATGGCGCAGACCGCGGCGCCCGCGGCGCAGTCGAACCGCCAGTAGCCGTCACCCCAGCTGCCGGCGATGAGGGAGGCCCAGAACGCCAGGACCACGACGAACACGGCGGCCAGCAGGGCGTCGGCCGCCCATCTCCAGGCCCGCCCGCCCCCGTACCTCCTGCCCCCGTACTCCCCGGCTTCGTACTCCCCGGCTTGGATGAACACAGGCCCGAGGCTATGAGATCGGCGGCCCGGGCAGAACCGGCCGAAAGTATGGTCCCGTGCCGCCCGATTCCCGCTTGCGGCCGATGCCGGAGCCGTACGGGTCCCCGCAGGATGCGGCTTTCATGGAAGCTCCTACGACAACTCCCACGGAACACGCCACGCGACGTGAGCGCATCACGGCGCTCGACGTGGTGCGCGGCTTCGCGCTGTGCGGGATCCTGCTCGCCAACGTCAAACCCATCGCCCACACCGGAGACCTCTGGCGGGCTGCCGAGCCGCCGACCCCCGACGACGCCTGGATGGGCCTGCTCGTCGAGCAGCGCTTCTTCCCGATCTTCTCGCTGCTGTTCGGCGTCGGGTTCTCGCTGCTGCTGGAGTCGGCCGCCGCCCGGGTGGCACGGCCGAGGGTGATCCTGCTGCGCCGGCTCCTCGTGCTGCTCGCGGCCGGGCTGGCGCACTTCCTCCTGCTCTGGCCCGGCGACATCCTGAGCACGTACGCCGTCATCGGCCTGGTGATCCTGCTGCCTTCGACGTGGCTCCCGCGCCGGCTGGTTGCCGGGCTCGCCCCCGTGCTCGTCGCGGTGTCGCTCTTCCTCGGCGGCGAGAGGTTCACCCTGGTCGCCGGGTTGTTCCTGCTGGGCTCCGCACTGACCCGATACGGCGTCACGGCCCGGATCGAGCGGTCCACCCGGGTTCCGGCGCTGCTCGGGCTGGCCTTCGCGGTCGCGGCGGCGCCCGCGCTGTGGTGGTCGGCCGGCCAGGACGCCGGTGACCCCGGCTTCGGGCGGGCGCTCGCCCTGTCCGGGCTGCTACTCGCGGGGGTCTACGTCTGCGCTCTGCTCGTGCTGCTGCGGTCGCCGCTCCGGCCGGCGCTGCGGGCCGTCTTCGCGCCGCTCGGCCGGATGGCGCTGACCAACTACCTGACCGCGACCGTCCTCGTCCTGCTGGCCGCCCGCCTCTGCGGGTGCTCGCCGGAGGCATGGTCCTCGGCGAGAGTGGTGGCGACCTCGGCCGTCATCCTCGCCGTCCAGTGGCTGTGGTCCGTGCTCTGGCAGCGCACGCACCGGTACGGCCCGCTGGAGTGGCTGTGGCGGTGGGCCACCTGGGGCCGTCGGCCGTGAAGGAGTCAGGTGCGCGGCGGCGCGGTGCTCTCCCGTACGACGAGGGTGGTGGCGAGTTCGACGCGGTGCTGTTCGAGCGGCTCGCCGTCGGCGAGCCGGAGGACCATCCGCGCGGCGGTGGCCCCCATCTGCACGAGCGGCTGCCGTACGGTCGTCATGGGCGGCCCGGCCCACTGGGTGAACGACAGGTCGTCGAACCCGATCACGCTGAGGTCCTCCGGGACGCGCAGCCCGGCCCGCCTGGCGGCCTCGTACACGCCGAGGGCCTGCAGGTCGTTGGAGCAGAAGACGGCGGTCGGCGGGTCGGGCAGGCGCAGGAGTTCGGCGCCGTCGCGTAACCCGCCCTCCACATAGAGGGTGCTGATCCGCACGAGGGCGGGGTCCACGTAGACGCCCGCCGCGTCCATCGCGGCCCGGAAACCGTCGAGCCGGGCCCGGCAGCACGGCCACTGCGTGGGCCCGCTCAGCATGGCGACGCGGTGATGGCCGAGGTCGAGCAGGTGCCGGGTGGCGGCCATCCCGCCGCTCCAGTTGGTGGCCCCGACGGACGGCGTCTGGTGCAGCGGCTCCCCGGTCGGGTCCAGCACGACCAGGGGGATCGAACGGGTGGCGAGCTGGGACTGCTGCTGCACGGTGAGCTCGGAGAAGACCGCCACGACTCCGGTGGGACGGCGGGCGAGCACCTGTTCGGTCCAGGCCCTGCCGGGGGTGAGCCTGCCCTGCATCTCGGTCAGCACCACGGCCAGCCCGCGCTCCCGCGCGACCTGCTCGACGCCCTGGATGATCTCCAGTGCCCACAGGCTCTCCAGGGCGTGGAAGACCAGTTCCAGGATGGCGGCGGGCTCGCTGTCACGCCGCCGGTAGCCGTGCTCCCGCAGCACCGACTCCACCCGCTGCCGGGTGGCCAGGGCGACCCCGGCCTGCCCGTTGAGCACCCTCGACACGGTCGGCGGAGACACGCCCGCCAGATTGGCGATCTCGGCCAGAGTCGGCCGGTGCCGGGGAAGCTCCCCGCCGGGGGCCCGGTCGGTCGCGGTCACCGCCCCAGTATGCAGGACAGGCGATCAGGTCTCACCCGCGGCTCTCCCTGCCCGTCGAGGCCGCGTACCGTCAGTTTTGGGGGTGAATGTCGTGTTTGTGGATCGTCGTGACGCTGGGCTCCTCCTCGGCGAGCGCCTGCGTGAGCTCCGTGACTCCGGTGACATCCAGGGTGACGTGGTCGTCGTCGGGCTGCCCCGCGGCGGGGTGCCCGTGGCGCTCCAGGTCGCCCGGGCCCTCGACGCGCCCCTGGACGTGATCCTCGTCCGCAAGCTGGGCGTGCCGTACCAGCCCGAGCTGGGGTTCGGCGCCATCGGCGAGGGCGGCGTGCGGGTGGTCAACCCCGACGTCGTACGGCTCGCCCGGCTCACCGACGACGAGATGGCGGTCGTCGAACGCCGGGAGCGGGCCGAACTGGAGCGCCGGGCCGGCCGGTTCCGGCGCGGCCGCGAGCCCGTCGACCTGGCCGGCCGTACGGTGATCGTGGTGGACGACGGGATCGCGACGGGCGGGACGGCCCGCGCCGCCTGCCAGGTCGCCCGCGCGCACGGCGCGTCCAGGGTGGTGCTGGCGGTGCCGGTGGGCGCGCCCGAGACGATCGCGAGCCTGCGCGGGGACGCCGACGAGATCGTGTGCCTGGACACCCCGGACCACTTCTGGGCCATCGGCGCGTGGTACGAGGACTTCACCCAGACGAGCGACGAGGACGTCATGGAGTGCCTGCGTTCCTGACGCCTTGCGGGCTCAGTGCTCTTATGGGCTCTCCGGGCGCCACTCCACGAAGTGCTCGATCCGGGCGTCGGGGCCCGGGTAGAAGCACAGCGTCTCCCCCTCCTCGTCCAGCCAGCGTACGAGGTAGGGCGGCGAGCCGTCGGTGTGGTAGAGCGCCATCACGATCCCCACGCGGCCCGTCCCGCCCCGCTGGACGCTCTCGACGACCAGCCGGTCGCCGACCGCCGCCTTCATGCTCATCACAGCCTTCTCATCACGACCCTCTCATCACAACCCCGCCGGTGTGGCGACCTCGGTCGTGATCGGCGTCCAGCGGTGCGCCAGGCGCTTGGTGAGAGAGGCCATCGTGGTGTATTCCAGGTCTTCCAGCGGCAGCCGGTGCGGCTCGAAGGGGCCGTGGCGGCGCAGATAGTCCATCACCTCGTTCGCCTGCCGCCGCGCGCCGTCGAAGGCCGGGTCGTCGAACATGTCGCGCGGGCCGACCAGCCTGCCGTCCTTGATCTGGAAGCCCAGCGCGACCACCCGGGGCGGGCCGTCGAAGCGGGACGGGTGCGCCTGCCCGACGGGCACCGGCATGAACGGCGCGTGGTGCGAGCCGCGCATGCACCCCGCCACCGAGTACGCGAACGCGAACGGCTCCAGCGCCTCGCCGACGGCCGGCAGGCCCGACTGGCAGCGTACGATCATGACCGGATCGTCCTTGCCGACATACTTCCCCGCGATCAGCGACAGCCGCTGGGTGCTGGTCGCCGCCGCCGTCGTGCCCAGCGTCTTGGACCGTACGCCGTGGACCACGTAGCGGGCCGGGGCGCCGATGTACATGAGCATGTCGTACAGGTCGGCCGGGCAGTCGAAGACGATGCGGCGGTCCTCGTAGAGGTCGAACACCTCGAACGCGAACCCGGCGTGCATCTTCTCGTCGATCACCAGGCCGGCGGTGTTGGACGGGTCGGCGAACATCTTGTAGAGCGGCAGGTTCCACGCGCCCGGCTCGGTCTTGTCCGCCAGGAAGCACAGCACGGGCTCGGACGGCCGCTCCTCGAACTCCAGCTCCGCGTAGCCCGGGCCCATGCCGCGCAGGTTGCCGGAGAAGGCGTCCGACAGCAGGTCCTGCCCGGCGCCGTACAGGCCGAGATCCTTGGCGATGTGGGTGGTCGCCTGGAAGGTGTCCCAGGCGAAGGAGTGGATCAGCCCCGCCTCCGGGCCGTAGGTGTGGGTCATGATGAGCGAGATGTCGTCGCCGCAGCTTTCGACGGCGCCGTCGACGAGCAGTCCTGAGGACTTGGCCCGCTCGATCTCCCGCCTGGCCTCGGCGACCAACCGGGGATGCACGGCGGAGTGGCCGACGAAGCCTCCGGTGTCGGCCTTGATGACGCTCAGCGTGATCATGGTCATCACCTCCAAATACACCCTTATCTGGATTTTTGGGAATAAAAAGAGCACTAGGTCACAAATAGGACGGGACTTCCGTACGGCGGGTAGGAGTGAGCTGAAGACAGGGCCCTGGGCGGGCGCGGGGGGAGTGCCGGCCATGAAGATCAGAGATGTGATGTCCACGCCCGTGGTGGTCGTCCCGCCGGTCACCCCGGTGCGGGACGTCGCGCGGCACATGGACTATTCGGGCGTCGGGTGCGTTGTCGTCTCGGAGGGGCAGGGCGTCACGGGCGTCGTGACCGACCGCGACCTCACCCTTCGCGTGCTCGCCCGCGACGGGGACGGGGACACGCCCGTCGGCCGGGTGATGTCGGAGCGTCCCGTCGTGGTGCGGCCCGGCGACGAGGTGGAGGTGGCGTTCGACACCTTCCGCCGTCACTCCTTCCGCAGGCTGCCGGTGGCGGACGAGGCGGGGGTGGTCGGCATGCTGACCATCGACGACCTGCTGCTCCAGATGCACCAGCTCACCGCCGACCTGCTCACGCCCGTGGTCAAGGAGATCAGCGAGCCGCAGCGGCAGAGCGACTAGATGCGGCTTGTGGCGGAGTTCGCTCCGTTCGGCCGGGATCGCGCCGGGACGGCGTGATCATGGGACGGGTGTGGCCTCCGGCCGGGCAGTGGCCGGCGATCATCCGGCGGGTGCGGGAGGAGGCGTCCCGCGAGCGCCTGTCCCTGCTGGCCGCCGGCATCGCGTTCTGGGGAACGCTGTCGATCTTTCCGATGCTGATGGTCGTGGTGGCGGTCTACGGGCTGGTGGCCGACCCCCGGCAGGTGGCCGGGCAACTGGCGTCGTTCACCCGGCCGCTGCCCCCGGACGTCGCCCGGCTGCTCGTCTCCCAGCTCACCAATGCGGTGCGCGCCGGGCACCGGGGTTTCGGCGCGCCACTGGCGCTCAGCCTGGTCGCGCTGCTGTGGGCCTCGTCCCGTGCCGTACAGGCGCTCGTCCGGGCCGTCGACGCGATCTACGGCAGCCGGCGGGACCGCGGCTTCCTCCGTACCCGGCTGACGGCTCTGCTGCTCACGGTCGCCGCCATCGCGGGGACCTCCGTCCTGCTGGCGCTCGTGGCCGCGTTCCCGGTGGTGCTGGGTCACCTGGGGCTCGGCGCGACGGCTCGCGCGGCCGTCTCGGCCGGGCGCTGGGTGATGCTCGTCCTGCTCTTCGGCGTGGGGCTGGCGCTGCTCTACCGGTACGTCCCCGGCGCCCGGCTGGAACCCGGGTGGCGGTCGGTCGGGTGGGGCCTGGGACTCGCCATACCGGCCCTGCTGCTGGTCTCGGTGGGCCTGTCGGTCTTCGTCAGCGGCTTCGGCCGCTTCGACCAGACGTACGGCGCCCTGGGCGCGGTGGTCGTGCTCATGCTCTGGCTGTATCTCTCCTCGCTGGTCGTGCTGTTCGGCGCGGAGATCAACGGCGCGATCGAACGCCACGCGCGAGAGGCGAAGGCCGCGCGTGCCCCGGGCCGTGCCCCCAGTGCTCCCGAGACCCCGGGTGCTCCGGATGCTCCCGGATCGCCCCTTGACCGCCCTTGACGCGCGCCGGGATGAGGGTGCGCTGCACGGCATTTGTCACGATAAATCGTAGATTGTTTGGGCAGTAGGGGAGGCGTGTCCGACACCGGTCGTTCCCCAGGCAGCGACATCTCCAGTGGCATCTCCAGCGGCATCTCCAGCGTCTTCCCCTCACTCCCTGGTCAGAGTGAAGGGACAGTGGAGCCGGCCGACTCTCCGACGTCTCCAGACCGGCCGGTGGCTGGCACAGATGCCGACACCGATGCCGACGCCGGTGGCGGGACCGGCGGCGAGACGGTCCGGGACACGCGTGCAGGCGTCGCTACCGACGCGGGTACGGACGACCGGGCGGGTGACGGGGTCGCGATGACGCCCCTCGACCGGCCGTTCGGCATGCCCGGGCGCCCACTGCGGAGCAACCCGTTCATGTTCGGCCTGACCGGAGCCCTCGGCGTGCTCACCGCCTGGCTGCTGGTGCAGGCGATCGCCAGCGCGGGTTCGGCGCTCGTGCTGATCGTGGTCTCGTTGTTCCTGGCCATCGGCCTGAATCCCGCGGTCGAGGCCCTCCAGCGCCGGAACCTGTCCCGCCGCGTCGCGATCACGATCGTGTTCGGGTCGGTGATCGCGTTCTTCGTCGCCTTCGGCCTCGCGGTCGTGCCGCCGCTGACCGAGCAGACCACCGGGTTCTTCGGTCACCTGCCGGAGTATGTGCAGCAACTGCAGAACCACCCGCTGATCCGCTCGGTGGACGAGCGCTACCAGGTCCTGGACAAACTCCAGCAGTACGTGACCGGCGACAAGCTGGCCACCCAGATGTTCGGCGGTCTCCTCGGCGTGGCGAGCATCCTGATCAGCGCGCTGTTCAGCGGGTTCACCCTGCTCATCCTGACGCTCTACTTCCTCGGGTCCCTCAACTCCATCAAGGAGACGGCCTACCGGTTCGTGCCGCGCTCGCGCCGTACGCGGGTCCGGCTGCTCGGCGACGAGATCATCAACCAGATCGGCGGCTACGTCGCCGGGAACCTGATCATCTCGTTGATCGCCGGAGTGGTGACCTTCCTGTTCCTGTCCATGCTGAAGGTGCCGTACGCGCTGGCGCTGGCCATCTTCGTCGCGGTCACCGACCTGATCCCGCTGGCCGGCGCGGTCATCGGCGCGGTGGTGGCCTCGGGGGTGGGCTTCCTCGTGTCGGTCCAGGTGGGCGTCGCCTGCACGGTGTTCTTCATCATCTACCAGCAGGTGGAGAACTACTGGATCTCCCCGAAGGTGTTCAAGTCGTCGGTCGACGTACCGCCCGTGGCGACCATCGTCGGGGCGCTGCTCGGCGGCGCGTTGCTCGGCATCGTCGGCGCGCTGCTCGGAATCCCCCTGGCGGCCGCCCTGCTCCTGATAGCCCGCGAGGTCGTGATGCCCCGCCAGGATCGGCTGTAGCGAGTCATATCTGCTTTGTCTTCGTTTCATGCCCTGCTCCGAACGGGCGTACGTGCTCCGGGCGATGAACACGTACGCTTTCGGCATGGGTCGGCATGGAGCGGAATGGGCGGGTTTCGCGACTGTCGTTTCGGACCGTGAGCGGTACGCGCCGGTGGTGGCACGTCGCGTTCGCGAGCCGGGGTCTGTGAACAGCGCATGGGCGGATTCGAACGGCACGTCGCTGTGACGCCGTCGCCGCACTTCGTGTCGGGCCGCGTCCCACAGTGGTCCCGCAGTGGGGTGAAAATGCCCGCGGTAGTCCGGTAGTGACGTCCGTACGGGCCTTGACGATCGGAGGGGCGTGTATCCGCAGGAGAGAGCGCCGGTCATGCGGGTTCCCTTCCGGATCGCGGGCCTGTGGATACGCGTCGTACTGCTTGTCATCCTGCTCTGGGGCGCTTTTCTGACCGTTCTGAGCACTTTCCCGCGCGAGAGCACGGCCGCCGAGTTCGAGGCGGCGCTGCGTGCGGATCAGGTCACCTCCGTGATCGTTTTCAACGGCGGTCCGCTGCGGTTACGGTGGTCGGCCGGCCCTCTGATGTGGTACGAGGTCGATCGGGGCACGGACGCCGCCCGCGTCCGCCGTGATCTCGCGCGCGAAACCGAGACCGGCGACCAGCGTGTGTCAGTCGTCTGGCGCTGGGCCGGCGACCAAAACAACTCGCGCTCACCATGGGCCTTCCAGGTGCCATTCCCCGGCGCGCCCTGGATCGTCGGCGCAGCGTGGCTCGTCACTCTCCTCACCATGCTCGGCGCGGGTCAGCCGCGCTGGGGCAACAGATGGGCCTGGTTCTGGCTCTTCTGGGTGGGCGGGGTGGGCGCGATCCTGTTCCTCCTGCTGGAGCCGCGGTCCCTCTGGTACGGCCTGGAGCCGCAGAACCCGATTCCCCGCCCGCTGCGCGGGGGCCAGGGCTGTGTGCTGTCCATCTGCCTCAACCTCGTGGGTGCCGGTCTCGCCGCCGTCGGCATCTCCAGAGCGGTCCACGCCCTGGCCGATCTTCTGGCCACCGTCCCCTGAGCCTGAGTTCGCAGTCCCATCCCCATTTGTGCATAAGGGGCAAGGGGGTGAATTCCGCATAAGTGGCGAATAGGAAATTTGCGCTGTAGCCCCAACTATTCTCGGCGCTGGGGTGTTCACGGCGCGTTGCCATGGGAGAATTAATACAGGCTTTCGAATTGATGGGGAGGTGTGATGGATCTGTTCAACTATGACCCTGCACACCCTCATCGTTCGAACGATGACGGCGATGGCGACTGGTGGGAGCGGCTTATCTCCCGCTCGCCCCTTTGGTCTCCCGAGGGTTCGCTTGCCCGTGAATACGTGCCGATCGTCGATCCCGACGCGCGAGAGGACGCGATTCGATTCGGCACCCCGGCGCATTTCACTTTCGTTCGGGCATTCACGTCTCGTGCCGGTACCGCTGCCGTTGATGACCCCGTCAGCGACGGAATCACGAGCGACCCTTCCTCTGATGGGGCTCTTGGCGATGCCGATGTTCCCGACCTCGGAGCCGGTTCTCCCGCCGCCGCCCATCACACCGGGGATGCATTCAGCGATGCTTGTGGTGGTGCTTCCGGCGCGGGGTCGTCGTCATGGGTGGCGGTGGCTGCGGTTGTCGAGGCGGCGCGGGCGGTGGCGCTGGCACCGGTGCCGGAGGACTCGGGTGTCTGCCTGGCTGAGGCCGAGGAGTTGTTGTCGGCCCGTGACCGCATCACCAGCGCGTTGGCCGCCCGGGTCGGCCGCGTCCACCGGGCCGGGGAGGCGAAGAGCCATGGGCATGCCTCCACCAAGTTGTGGCTGCGTTCCGCCGGGGGGATGACCCCTGCGGGAGCCGGCCGGTTGCTGACGATGAGCGTGGAGCTGGTCCGCCTGCAGGACGTGCGCCGCCTGTTCGCGGAGGGCAGCTTGCCCGAGGGCATTGTGGAGGCGATCTGCACCGCCACCGCCGGGCTGACCGACGACCAGGCCACCACCGCCGAGGGGATCTTGCTGGAGCTGGCTAAATCGGCGGGCGCGGCGGAGGTGGCCAAGGCGGGGCGATACCTGCGCGCGGTGCTCGACCCTGACGGGCATGAGAAGGATGAGCAGGCGGACTTCGACCGCCGGTTCTTCCGGGTGCGTCGGCGCAGGAACGGCGGTGTGGAGGGGGAGTTCTACCTGCCGGTGGAGGCCGCCGCGCGGTTGCAGCACTGGCTCGACGTCTACGCCAAGCCGAAGGCCGAGGGCGATGACCGGACGCTGAGTGTGCGGAACGCCGACGCGCTGATCGCGCTCCTGGAGAGCAAGATCGCCACCGAGCTCCTGGTGCTGGTCAACGCCGAATCCCTCCCCGATGACCCGCCAGACACTGCCCCCACAGACACCGCCCCTACAGACACCGCCCCTACAGACACCGCCCCCACAGTCGACCACGCCCACTCCACCAACCCCGCGCACACCAACCCCGCGCACGCCAATCCCGCGCACGCCGATCCTGCGCATGCCGATCCTGCGCATGCCGATCCTGCGCATGCCGATCCTGCGCATGCCGATCCTGCGCATGCCGCCGACCGTGGTGCGGTCGGTGACGCCTGGCAGGGTCGCGCCGACGAGGCAGACATGCGGAGATGGCAAGGGTGGGATTCGCGGCGCACATGTGCGCCGCAGGCGAATGCCCCTGATCCCTCG
Organism: Microbispora amethystogenes; assembly: GCF_016863015.1. GTDB lineage: Bacteria > Actinomycetota > Actinomycetes > Streptosporangiales > Streptosporangiaceae > Microbispora > Microbispora amethystogenes. Next base: position 84,421 of record NZ_BOOB01000052.1, read on the forward strand.
TCCGAGTGTGACGACGCCCCTGGCCCCCACAGCGAGGACAGCCCCAGCGGGGACTGTCCCGGAGACCGCCGTGCCTACGGCCGCCCCGGCGGGGACCGACCGGGGGAGTACCGTCCTCCCGGCCGCGCTGGCCGGAACCGCTCTGGCGGCGGCTGTCCTGCTCGTGACGGTGAGACAGGGGACTACCCGCATGCCTCCGCGTCGGCTGAGACGCAGGGCGGGATGGCTGGTGCGGGACTCGATACCCCGTGGGGCACGGGCTCGGACGCTCCGCCGGGTGCCGAGCACGGCGGCAGCGCCTGGCCGGGGTTGGGAGCCGACGTTCCGCCGGGTGCGGAACACGGCGGCGACGCTTGGCCTGGCGGTGAAGCCTGGGCGGGGGTGGGAGCCGACGTTTCGCCAGGTGCGGAACAGGGCGGCGGTGCCTGGCCGGGAGATGAGCCCTGGCCGGGAGGTGACGCGTGGCCGGGAGGTGACGCCTGGCTGGGAGGTGGCGGCTGGGCGGGGGTGGAAGCCGACACTTCGCCGGGTGCGGAACACGGCGGTCCGCCGTGGGCGGTAGGCAGCGCCGGTGCTCGGTCGGGGGTGGGGGTGAATGGTCCGCCGGGGGTGTGGTTGCGGGGGTTGCCGGGGCTGATCCTGGCGACCGGGCATCTGCTGCCCGTCTCCAGCGTGCACCGGCTGGCTCGCACCAGCACTCTGGTGAGGATCGTCATGAACGCCGCAGGGCAGGTGCTGGACATGGGCCGTAAGGTCCGCCTGGCCACCCCGGCCCAGCGCCGGGCCGTCTTCGCCCGGTATGCCACCTGCTGGGTGGACGGCTGCCCGCTGCCCGCCACCTTGTGCCAGATCGACCACGCCGACAACTGGTGCAGCGGAGGGCTGACCGACCTCAAGCTGCTCGGGCCGGCATGCCAGTTCCACAACCGCGACCGCTACCGCCACCCGAGTCGCTACACCCGCCGCAAGGTGGGCGACGACCGCTGGGCCTTCACCTACCGCAATCCCAACAGCACCCGGCTGCGGGTGTAGGGGCGGGGCGTGAGGAGCGGACGCCGCGCAGATGCCGAACGTGGGGTGAAGACCCCGGCGACGCCCTGCCGGCTCAGCGTGGCGTGTGGGGAGATGCGGCGGGGCTCTCTCCTGGGATCTGTGCTGCGATCTGTGGCGGTCGATTCAGGGGGCCTCGACCGTGGCCTCGGCTGTGGCCTCGACCGTGAAGGTGGTGGTGAGCACCTGGCCGGTCGCGTCGCGGAACTGTCCCCACAGGCGGTAGAGGCCGGGGCGGGGGAACTCGGCGTGCAGGCCGAGTTCGGGCCCGAAGGTCTGCCCCGGCAGGGCGAAGACCGGGCGGCCCTTGTCGTCCTCGGCCTCGGCGTGCTCGTGGGCGAAGCCGCTGCCGTCGAGCGGCATGACCACGATGTGCCCGGCGGCGGCCAGGTAGGGGCGCAGGCCGGAGACGGGCCTGCCGGTGGCGGCGTCGGCGAAGCGGAACGTGAAGTCGCTTCTGCCGCCTACCTCGGCGTCGCCGGTCAGGGTGACCCGCAGGCCGCCGACGACCTGCTCGCGAGGCGACGGCGATGGCGACGGCGACGGCGACGGGGAGGTGGTCCGTACGGCCGGGGCGGTCTCCGGGTCGCCGATCGTGAGCTCATGGTGGTTGAGGACGTCGGCCATCTCGCCCTGCCGCCGGAACTCGGCGTTGACGAGGTAGCGTCCGGCGGTCGGGAAGGTCAGCCGGACGGAGAACTCGCCGGCCCGGCCGGTGGGCTCGGGGTGGACGTGGGCGAAGGTGCCCAGGTCGGCCCGGGTGACGACGAAGTGGATCCACGCCTCGTGGCTGCGTACGACGTCCTCGACGGGGCGGCCGGTGGCGGGGTCCGTGACGCGGATGCGCACGGTGGTGGGGACGCCGGGCACGACGTCACGGGGGACCTGGACGTCCATCCGGACGCCGGCCTCCTCCGCGGGCACGGGTTCGGTCTCGGCCGTCATCATCACGCTCATGGTCGGGCGCATCGGCATGCCGGTTTCCTGCACCCAGGCGAGCACGCCGTTCATCCCGCGCTGCGCCGCCTCCGTACGGCTGAGGGCGGTGAAGCCGGCACCCACGGCGACGGCGAGTGCGGCGATGCCCAGGAGGTAGCTCCAGTCGGCGAGCCGGGAACCCCACGACCGGGACGTGCCGGGCCGGAAGCGGCGCAGGCGCAGGGCGTTGGTGACCACGCTGACCGAGCTCATGGCCATCGCGGCGGCGGCGAGGGAGGGGTCGAGGAGCACGCCGTTGAAGGGATACAGCACTCCGGCGGCGACCGGGATCAGCAGCACGTTGTAGGCGAACGCCCAGGTCAGCCCTTGCTTGATGGTGGACACGGTGCGGCGCGACAGGTCGATGGCCGAGACGATCCCGCGCAGGTCGCCGCCGACGAGGGTGATGTCGGAGGCGGCGATGGCGACGTCGGTGCCGGTGCCGATGGCGATGCCGAGGTCGGCCGTGGCGAGCGCCGGGGCGTCGTTGATCCCGTCGCCGACCATCGCGACGACCGCGCCGCTCTCGCGCAGGGCGGCCACGCGGGCGGCCTTGTCCTCGGGCCGTACGTCGGCGATGACGTGGTCGATCCCGACCTGCCGGGCGACGACGTCGGCGGTCACCTGGTTGTCGCCGGTCAGCATCCACACGTCCAGTCCGAGCGCGCGCAGCCGTTCGACGGCCTCACGGGACTCGGGCCGGATCGTGTCGGCCACCCCGATCACCCCGGCGAGGCGGCCGTCGAGCGCGACGTACACGGGAGTGGCGCCTTCCGCGGCGATCACTGCGGCGACCACTGCAGCCGTCTGGGCGGCGACCGGCTCCGGTTCGGTGGTCGGCACGCCGTGACGCCGCATGAGCGCGATGTTGCCCGCGAGCACCTTACGGCCGCCGACGCAGGCCTCCACGCCGTGGCCGGGTAAGGCCTCGAAACGCTCCACCTGCGGCAGGCTGAGCCCGGCCTCCCGGGCCCGGGTGACGATCGCCTCGCCGAGGGGATGCTCGGACCCCGTCTCCGCCGCGGCGACGTACGCCAGAAGTTCGTCGGCGTCGAATCCGGGCGCGGGGGTCAGATGGGTCACGCCCGGACGGCCCCGGGTGAGCGTGCCGGTCTTGTCGAGTACGACGGTGGTGAGGCGGCGGGCCTGTTCGAGCGCGTTGCCGCCGGAGATCAGGATGCCCAGCTCGGCGGCCTTGCCGGTGCCCACCATGATCGCGGTGGGGGTGGCCAGGCCGAGTGCGCACGGGCAGGCGATGATGAGCACGGCGATGGCGGTGCCGATGCCGAACGCGAGCCGTCCCTGGTCGGGGCCGAAGAGCGCCCAGACGCCGAAGGTGAGCACGGCGACGCCGATCACGGCCGGCACGAACCAGCCGGACACGGTGTCGGCAAGACGCTGCAGGGGCGCCTTGGACCCCTGCGCCTCCTCCACCAGCCGGACGATCTGGGCCAGCGTCGTGTCCTGCCCCACGGCGGTGGCCCGCATCACCACCGACCCGGTGCGGTTGACGGTGGACCCGATCAGCGGGTCGCCCTCGCCCCTGCGCACCGGCATGCTCTCGCCAGTGATCATGCTCTCGTCCACGGTGGTGGAGCCGGCGGTCACCACGCCGTCGACGGCGATCTTCTCGCCGGGACGCACCCGGATCAGGTCGCCGACGGCGACCTCCTCGACCGGCACCTCGACCTCGGCGTCTCCGCGCAGGACGCGCGCCGTCTTCGGCCGCAGACCGAGCAGCTCCCGGATGGCGGAGGTGGTCCGCTTCTTGGCCCGCGCCTCCATCCACCGGCCCATGAGAACGAGTGCGATGACGACGACGGAGATCTCGAAGTACACGTGCAGGGGTAGCCCGGCCCGCTCCGCCGCGGCCGGCCAGAGGGTGACGAACGCGCTGTAGCCGTACGCCACGGTCGTGCCCATGGCGACGAGCGTGTGCATGTTGACCGCGCCGTGCCGGCCCGCCGCCCAGGCGGCGCGGTAGAAGGGGCGGCCCGCCCAGAACTGCACGATCGTCGCGACGACCAGCAGCAGCGGCATCAGCCAGTCCATCGCGTCGATGGGCAGCGGCACGTACATCAGCACCATCATCGACAGCCCGGCGGCGAGGGTGACCTGCCAGGTGCGCTTCAGCCGGGTGACCTCCCGGTCCGCGTCCTGTTCGTCCTCCGGTTCCGGCTGCGGTCCGTCCGGCTGCGGCCCGCCCGCCTCCGGGTTCTCGCGTACGGGGGCGGCCGTGTATCCGGCCCGGCCCACCGACTCCGCGAGCATCTCGACCGTGACGCGCGCCGGGTCGAAGGCGACCGTGGCGACCTCGGTGGCGAGGTTCACCTCGGCCGTCGTCACGCCGTCGACGCGAGTGAGGGCCTTTTCCACCCTGCGTACGCAGGACGCGCATGTCATCCCGCCGATCTCCAGCGCGCGGGAGACCGTGACGCTCGTCGCGGTCGTCATCGCTCCCCACCTCCCATTAGTGAGTCCGAGTGAGTCCGAGTTAGTTCAGGTGAACGACTCGGACGCTTTCGCGCGGCGCTTTCCCGCCGCTGTCCGCGGGCGGCAGCGGGAGACAGCGGCGGGGGACAGAGGGGGACAGGGGACGGACAGCGGCGTACGGGAGGGTGCGAAGCGTCCGGGCCGCACTCGGCGGCTCGGAACCCGAAGGAGCGAACGATGAACCAGCTTGTGTTGTCCGTCCCCACCATCAGCTGCGGTCACTGCGTGAAGGCGATCGCGGAGTCCGTCGGCGAGGTGCCGGGCGTCGGCTCGGTGGCCGTCGACTTCACCGCCAAGACCGTGCTGGTGACGGGCGCCGCCGATCCGGCCGCCGTCCGCGAGGCCATCGCCGACGCCGGGTATGAGGTGGCACGATGAGCTCCCGCCCTGACTACGACACGCTGATCGTCGGCGGCGGGCAGGCCGGGCTGGCGCTGGGCTACCACCTGCGCCGGGCCGGCCTGCGGTTCGCCATCCTCGACGCGAACAAGCGGGTGGGCGACGCATGGCGGCACCGATGGGACTCGCTCACGTTGTTCACCCCGCGCCGGTACGACGCGCTGCCGGGTCTGCCGTTCCCGGGTGACCCGGACGGCCATCCCGGCAAGGACGAGGTCGCCGCCTACCTGGAGGAGTACGTGCGGCGCTTCGCCCTCCCGGTCCGTCTGGAACACCAGGTCACCGCCGTACGGCCGTACGGGGAAAGACACGGGGAAAGCCACAGGGAAAGAGACGGGGACGGGTTCCGGGTCGAGACCACGGCGGGGTCTTGCACGGCGGCCCGGGTGGTGGTCGCGGCGGGCGCGTTCCACACGCCGCGGACGCCGGACTTCGCCTCCGGCCTCGCCCCGGAGGTGGTCCAGGTGCACAGCAGCGCCTACCGCCGCCCGGAGCAGCTTCCCATGGGGGAGGTCCTGGTCGTTGGGGCGGGCAACACCGGCGTGCAGATCGCCGAGGAGCTGGCCGGCAGTGGGCGGCGGGTCCGGCTGTCCGCGCCGTCGCTGGGCCTGGCGTTGCCCCAGCGGATGCTCGGCCGGGACCTGTTCTGGTGGTTCTCCCGGCTCGGGTTCATGGACGTCCGCGCCGGCAGCCGGCTCGGGCGGCGCCTCAGAGGCCGGCCGGACATGATCATCGGTATGGACGTGAAGCGGCTGATGCGGCGGGTGGAACGGGTGGAGCGCGTCGTGGGGGCCGAAGGGCCGGAGGTGCTCCTCGCGGGCGGGAGGCGCCTTCGTCCCGGCGCGGTCGTGTGGGCGACCGGATTCCGCCCGCACTACCCCTGGCTGCACGTGCCGGTGCTGGACGAGCGCGGCGCCCCGATGCACCAGGAGGGCGTCACCGAATGGCCCGGGCTGTACTTCCTCGGGCTGCCCTGGCAGAGCGCCCGCGGCTCGTCCGTCCTCGGCTGGATCGGCCGCGACGCGGCCGCACTGGCCGGCCGCCTGACCACGTCGGCCAGTCAACCCGGCAAATCACTCATCGCCCCGTAATATTGGGCAATCTCCGCCGTACGGGGGATGCAAGAGGAGTGACATGCGGGACACGGCTGTGACGTTCGCGGTCCTCGGGCCGACCGAGGTGCGGGTGGACGGCGCGGGTTCAGCGGCAGGTCCCACGGCGGGTCCAGCGGCAGGTACAGCGGCGCTGCCGCCGTCCGTACGGGCCCTGCTCGCCCGGCTGGCGCTGTCCTGCGGCCGGGTGGTGCCGGTGGACAGCCTGACCGACGCGTTGTGGGGCGAGGACCTGCCGGCGGACGCGGCGAACGCGCTGCAGATCCGGGTGTCGAAGCTGCGCCGCGCTCTCGCCGCCGCCGGCCTGGGCGGGGACGTCCTGGTCACGCAGGCGCCCGGATACCGGCTGGCGGTGCCGCCGGAGTCCGTCGACGTCCACGTGTTCGAGCGGCTGCTCGTCTCGGCCCGTGCGGAGACGGCCGCCGGGAACGTCACCGCGGCCCTGGGCCGCCTGGACGAGGCGCTGCGGCTGTGGCGGGGGCCCGCGCTGGCCGACGTGGGCGCCACCGCGTGGGCGACGACCGAGAGCGCCCGGCTGGAGGAGCTGCGGCTGGGCGCGGTCGAGGACCGCTACGAGCTCCTGCTGGAGTCCGGCGGCCACAACGAGGCCGTCGCCGACATCGAACGCCTGGTCGCGCGGCACCCGCTGCGGGAGCGGCTGCACCGCCTGCTGATGCTCGCGCTCTATCGCGGCGGGCGGCAGGCGGAGGCGCTGGCCGCCTACCAGGCGCTGCGGCGGGGGCTCGCCGACGAGCTCGGGATCGATCCGTCGCCGGAGCTCCAGGCGCTCGCCGAGGCCATCCTCCGCCAGCAGGTGCCGTCCGCCGCCGCCCCGCCATCCATCCCGCCCTCCGTCCCCCCGTCCACTTCACCGGCCGGCCCACCGCCTGCGCAGCTCACCCAGCGGCGGCAACTGCGGCTGCCGCAGCGACTGACGTCGGTGATCGGCCGTCAGGACGACATCGCGACGACGCTGGAACGCCTGGCGGAGGCACGGGTCGTGACGCTGACCGGCCCGGGCGGGATGGGCAAGACGACCCTCGCGTACGAGATCGCCCGTCACGTGGACGAGACGCTCGCCGACCGGGTGCTGCTGGTCCGCCTCGCGGCGCTGGAGCCCGGGACGGACGTCGCCGGCGCCTTCGCCGCCGAACTGGGCGTCGCACCGCAGGGCGCGGCGCCGGCCGATGCTCTGGAGGAGTACCTGCGGGACGGCCGTCCGCTGCTGGTGGTCGACAACTGCGAGCACGTGGTGGACGAGGTGGCCGCCCTCGTGGAGCGGCTGGCCGCGGCCTGCCCGGGGCTGCGCGTGCTGGCCACCAGCCGGGAGGCGCTGGCGATCCCCGGTGAGGTCCAGGTCGCGGTGGGTCCGCTCGCCATCCCCTCCGGTCCGGTCACCGACGAGCCGGACAACGCCGGGCCGGCGGTGCGGCTCTTCGTGGAGCGGGCCCGCGCCGTACGGCCTTCGTTCACCCTCGACGCCGAGACGGCGCCCGTCGTCGCGTCCATCTGCCGTCGGCTCGACGGCATGCCGCTCGCCATCGAACTGGCCGCCGCCCGGGTGAAGGCGCTGTCTCCGGCCGACATCGAAGCCCGCCTGGCCGACAGGTTCTCCCTGCTGACGGCGGGACCGCGTACGGGCGAGGCCCGGCACCGCACGCTGCGCGCCACGCTCGACTGGAGCCACGACCTGCTGCCGGAGGCCGAGCGGCGGCTGCTGCGCCGCCTCGCGGTGTTCCGGGGCGGCTGGACGCCGGCCGCCGCCGAGGAGGTGTGCGCCTTCGACGGCATCGTCCGGGGCGAGGTGCTCGACCTGCTGTTCCGGCTGGTCGACCGGTCTCTCGTGGTGCCCGAGCCGGCCACCGGGCGGTTCCGGTTGCTCGTCACCGTACGCGACTACGCGTGGGCCCGTCTGGAGGAGGCTGGTGAGGCCGGGGCCTGCCGCGACCGTCATCTCGGCTGTTTCGCCCGCTACGCCGAGGAGCACGGCAGGCGGGTCAGGGACATCGCGGTCTTCGCGCGGCTGGGCGACGAGCACGACAACTTCCGCGCCGCCGTGGACCACGCCGTCGACAGCGGCGACGCCGAGAGCGGGTTCCGCCTGGCCTGCGCGCTCCTGTGGTTCTGGAACTACGGGCTGCGTCACGAGGGCACGCGGGCGCTGACCGCGCTGCTGGAGACCGGCGGCGGCTCCACCGGCGCACGGGCCCGCGCGCTGCAGGGCATCGGCCTCCTCCACGTCTACTATCCGACGCCCCACTCGGTGGCCGCCGCGGAGAAGAGCCTCGCCGTCTTCGAGGAGATCGGCGACGTGCCCAACGCCGCGATCTCCCGGCTCGTGGTGGCCTGGGCCGGCCAGTACGGCGGGGACCCCGAGCGCTGCCGCGCGATGGTCGCGCAGAGCCGCCGCGACCTCGGCGACTCCGACGACGGCTGGTGGCGGTTCATGACCCAGTATCTCGACTCGCTGCTGACCCTGCGCCTGGGCGACTTCGAGGCCGCGGTCAGGGAGTGGAGGTTCTGTCTCGACCTGTCCCATTCGGCCGGCGACCGCATCATGGGCAGCGCGATCCTGGCGCATCTCGGCATCGCGCTGCGTGAGTCCGGGCGGCGGGAGGAGGCCCTGACGGTCCTCGGGGAGTCGGTCGACTGGGTGCGGGGCCGGGGGTCTCTCCACGGGCTGGCCTTCGCCCTCGTACACACCGCCCACACCCGGCTCGACCTGGACGAGGGCGACGACGTCGCGGCGCTGCTCGCCCAGGCTCAGGACGTGGCGCGCCGGGCGTACAACCCCCGCTGCCAGGCGTGGGCGGCGTGGGGCCGCGCCCGCATGGCGTACGCCCGCGGCGACGCCGGGGCCGCCGTCCGCGAGTGCCGGGACGCGCTGGCGCTGCTGAAGGATGGCGAGTTCCCTTGGGCCAGGGCCCGGCTGTGGTCGTTCCTGGCCGCCTGCGCCGAGACGGCGGGCCTGCCGGACGAGGCCGCCCGCGCCCGGGAGACGGCCACCGCGCTCACGACCTGAGCGGCGCGAACTCCGGTCAACCGGCGTCCGGCCGCAGGTGACGGCACCGGTCGCCCGCGAACCCCGCCGAGGCGAGCGTCGCCAGGAGCTCTCCGGCGTCCACTGGCCCGCGTACGCGCAGGAGCCCCCCGGCGGCGTCGATCTCGAACGAGGCGATGCCAGGAACGTCCCGTACGTGCCTGCTGAGCAGGCGGACACACGTCCGGCACAGCATGGCCGGCACCCGAATGCTCGTCGTCTCCGCCGCCCCCTGACGGCTTTCGTCTGCCATGCCGGAAAGCGTGCCGTCCTTCTCTGGCGGTCCGCTGTCCGCCCGCTGTCCGGCCCTTTCCGTTCCGGCCTGTCCGGCAGGGCCGGCGCGGGCCAGCGCACGGCCAGCCCGCGGACAGCCCGGACCGGGACTGTCGTGCTGTCACCCCGAAGCCGGACACAGCCCGACACAACAGCCCGACACAGCCGGCACAGCCCGAACCGGAGGCCACCGTGAACCCCCTTCTCCCCGTTCTTCCCGAGCTGATCCACCTGCGGCACCACGAGCTGCTGCAGGAGGCGGAACAGCACCGGAGAACCTTCCCGGCCACCAGGCCCGCCCCCGCCGGCACGCGCCGGGCCCGGCGCCGCTGGCTCGCCCTCCTCTGACCCGCGCACCCCGACCCCGCGAACCCCAAGACCCCAGGAGCCTTCCATGACCCTCACCGAGACTCTCACCGGCAAATCCCCGCGTACCGCGGTCGCCGCGCTGGCCCGGGACGTCGTGAAGATCTACGGCCGCGGCGACACCGCCGTCCGCGCTCTCGACGGCGCCACCCTGTCGATCCCCGCCGGGCGGTTCACCGCCGTGATGGGGCCGTCCGGGTCGGGCAAGTCCACCCTGATGCACGCCCTGGCGGGCCTCGACACCGTGGACGAGGGCCAGGTGCTGATCGGGGACACCGACCTGGCCGGGCTGAGCGAGCGGCAGCGCACGCTGCTGCGCCGCGAGCACGTCGGCTTCGTGTTCCAGAGTTTCAACCTGGTGCCCACGTTGACCGCCGCCGAGAACATCGAGCTGCCGCTGACCCTCGCCGGGCGGCGCGCCGACCAGGCCTGGATCGACGAACTCGTCGAGATGCTCGGGCTGGCGGACCGGCTGCTGCACCGTCCGGCCGAGCTGTCCGGCGGGCAGCAGCAGCGGGCCGCCGTGGCGCGGGCGCTGGCCGCCCGGCCGCGGATCGTGTTCGCCGACGAGCCGACCGGCAACCTCGACTCGCGGGCGGGCGAGGCGCTGCTCGGCTTCCTGCGCCATGCCGCCCACGAGCTGGGCCAGACCATCGTCATGGTCACCCACGACGCGACCGCCGCGGCGTACGCCGACCGGGTGGTCTTCCTCGCCGACGGCCGCGTCGTCGGTGAACTGCCCGACCCCACCGTCCCCGAGATCCTCTCGCGCATGGCCGGCCTCGGCTCCTCCGCGCGGTCCGGCAAGGAGAAGTGATCACAATGTGGCGTCTGATCATCCGCAACACCCTCGCACGCCGGGGCAGGCTCGCGCTGACCCTGCTCGCCGTCCTGCTCGGCGTCACCTTCGTCACCGGCAGCCTGGTGCTGACCGACACCTCCCAGCGGCTGCTCGACGAGCAGTTCCGTACGGCCACCGCGGGCGTCGACCTGACCATCCGGGAGGCCGTCGCGTTCGACTCGGCGATGGGCGTGGAGGTGGCACGCGACCCGCTGCCGGCCGAGATCGTCGACAGGATCAGGGCCGTGCCCGGCGTGGCCGCCGCCACCCCCGTCGTACGCGGTCAGGGGCTGCTCGAAGCCGGGGGGAAGACCATCGTGCCCTCGGGGCCGTCGCTGCTCGCCTCCTGGGAGCCCGCTCCCGTCGGGCCGTTCACCCTCCGGTCCGGGCGTGCGCCGGCCGCCGACGGGGAGGTCGTGGTCGACGTCGCGACCGCCCGCCAGCACCGCATCGGCCTCGGCGCCGAGGTCACCGTGCGGGCCGAACGGACGGCCCGGCTGCGCGTCGTGGGACTGGCCGGGTTCGCGCAGGCCGACGGGCTGCCGAACAGCACGGTGGCCCTGGTGGCACGGCCGGCCGCGCAGCGGCTGCTCGCCCTCGGCACGGACGTCTCCGAGGTCGCCGTCGTCGCCGCCGACGGCGCCGACGTCCAGCGGGTGCGCGGCGCCGTGAGCGCCGCACTCGGCTCGCGGTACGAGGTCTCCTCCAGCCGCGACATCGCGGCGAGCAGCGCCGCCGCGGCGAAGAACCAGGTCTCCTACCTGCAGGTGATGCTGCTGGCCCTCGCGGCGGCGGCCCTGCTCGTCGGCGCGTTCCTCATCGCCAACACCTTCTCGATCGTCGTCACCCACCGCACCCGGGAGCTCGCCCTGCTGCGCGCGGCCGGGGCGACCGGTGCCCAGGTCATGCGCTCGGTGCTGGGCGAGGCGTTGTTCGTGGGCGTGCTCGCCTCCGTCGCGGGCACCGGCCTCGGCATCGCCGTGGCGAGCGGGCTGCGCCGCCTCGCCGGATCGTTCGGGATGACGCTGCCGGGCGGCGGGCTCGACGTCACCGCGCGGACCCTGGTCGTCTCGCTCGTGGTCGGCGTCGGCGTCACCGTCCTGTCGGCCCTGGGGCCGGCCCGCCGCGCCGCCCGGGTGGCCCCGGTCGAGGCCATGCGGCGTACGGCGGCCGAGGGCGTCGCCGGGCGGTCCGGCTGGGGCCGCACCATGATCCGTACTGGGGCCGGCGCGGTCCTCACCGCACTCGGCCTGGCGGGGCTGGCGATCGTCCTGGCCGGGCCGGGTTCGGTCGTCGTGCTCGGCGGGGCGGCGGTGTGCGCCGTCGTGGGGCTGGCCCTGCTCGGGCCGGCGGTCACCCCGGGCATGGTCCGGCTGCTCGGACGGCCGCTCGCCGTGACCGGCGTCCCCGGACGGCTGGCGCGCGAGTCGGCCGCGCGGGCGCCCCGGCGTACCTCCGCCACCGCCCTGGCCCTCGCGTTCGGCCTCGCGCTCATCAGCTTCACCACCGTGCTGGGCGCCTCGATCAGGGAGTCGGCCGCGCGGTCGTACACCGAGGCGGTCTCCGCCGACTACGTGGTGGAGAGCGCGCGCAACGAGATGCTCGGCGGCCTGCCCGAGCACGCCTACCACCACGTGAGCGAACTGCCGCAGGTCGCGGTGGCCTCGCGGATCCGTTACGGGCACTGGAAGGACGGGCAGACGACCGAGGCGCTGACGGCGGTCGACCCGGCCACGCTGTCCCGCGTCACCTCGCTGCACATGGTCGCCGGACGGCTGGACGCCCTCTCGGACAACACGGCGGACAACACGGCGGACAACACGGCGGGCGGGATCGTCCTGGCCGCGAACGTCGCCAAGGAGCGGAACCTCACGGTCGGCGACAGCATCGCGATGACGTTCTCCCGTACGGGGACGCGACGTCTCAAGGTCGTCGGGCTGCTGCGGGACCGCGACGCCCAGGCCCTGTCCACCAGCTACATCGTCTCGCTCGACACCTACCAGCGGAACTACAAGGAGCACGTCGACGCGAGCGTCTTCGTCAAGGTGGCCGACGGGGTGAGCGACGCCGAGGCCAGGAAGGCGATCGACGGCGCCCTCGCGGACTCGCCGACCGCGCAGGTGCGCGACCAGGCGGCGGCGGTGGCCGGGCGGACTCTGATGATCGACCAGGTCCTCGGGCTGGTGACCGTGCTGCTGATGCTCACCGTCCTCATCGCGCTGATGGGCATCACGAACACGCTCGCCCTGTCCATCATCGAGCGGACCCGGGAGATCGGGTTGCTGCGGGCGGTCGGCATGACCGGCGCCCAGCTCCGCTGGATGATCCGCGGTGAGGCGGTCCTCGTCGCGGCGCTGGCGATCGTCGCCGGCGTCGCCCTGGGTGTCGCCTTCGCGGCCGGTACGGTCGCCGCGCTGGGCCGCACCAGCGAGGCCACGCTCATGCTGCCGGCCGGTCAGCTCCTGCTCGTCGTGGCCGTGGCCGCCCTGGCGGGGCTGCTGGCGGGGCTGCTCCCGGCCCGCCGCGCCGCCCGGCTCGACGTGCTCACCGCGGTCGCCGCATCCTGACCCGCCACATCCTGACCGGCGCTTGGCTACGCGGAGAGGGAAACAGGCGGGGAGCGAGGGGTATGAGCGGGATGCGCCGCTTGTACCCAGGAAGCGGCGGGAGCGGGGGTGGACCGGATGGGCGACGCCAGAGCAGGCAAAGGAGGGGCAGGCAAAGGGAGGCTCCGGGCGGTGGCGGAGTACACCCGGTCCCTTGCCCTCGCCGTGCTCTTCGTCGCAGTGTCCGGTGTCGCGATGTCCGGTGTCACCGGCTCCCGCCACCTGGTCCCCGAACTCATGGAGCCGGTCTCGCGAACGGCTCTCGTGGCCCCCGCCGATCCCGGTCCCGGCCCCGGCCCTGGTCACGACGGCCATTCGTCCGGCTCGGCCCATCCGACCGGTGCGGGCCGCCCGGCAGGCGCGGCCGCCGCGGCGCATCCAGCCGCGCATCCAGCCGCTCATCCGGCCGCTCATCCGGACGGCGTGCCACATGCCGAGGAACCCGGCCACCTCACAGGGCACGGCAAAGGACATGGCAGGGGACACGGCAGGGGACACGGCGGAGGCGCCCGGCTCGCCGGCCACGGTGGAGGGTACGGCAGGGGGTACGGCGGTGGTGGTCAGCAGACGGGCGGAGTCAACTCGGCCGGCGCCCCCACGATGGACAGCCCGCCCTACCAGCTGAGCACGGGACGGCACAACGTGAACGCTCCGGCGGGCAACAGCGCCGTCGACTACTCCGGCGTCCAGCAGGTGTCGAGCGTCAGCGTCTACACCAACACGATCAACGGCAACTGCGGAAGCGGGGCCCGCAGCTGCTCCATCAACCAGAACCTCCAGAGCGCCGAGGACAGGGGCTACAGCGGGCGCTGAGTGCGGAACGGCATGGAACAGTATGAAACGGGCGTCCTCCCAGCGGGGAGGACGCCCGATCTCGCAGGTCAGAGCCCGATCAGCAGGGCCGGAAGCAGGGCCCGATCAGAGCTCGCCGCTCTCGATCGCCTGCTTCAGGGCCGTCTGGAGCTGCTGGTGAGCGGCGGTGCCGTTCGCCGCGACGAAGTCGATCAGCGAGTCGTCCGCCTCGAAGGCGAGGTTCTCCGTCACCCGGGTCTTCCCGCCGGGCAGCGGGGTGAATTCGATCTTCTGGTGCGTGACCACGTTGGGCTGTGACCAGCTGTCGGTCTCGTAGTAGAACCCGTTCAGGTGCAGGCGCTGCTGCGCGTGCGTCTTGCTCACCACGATCATGCCCTCGTACGGGATCTCCTCGATCGCCGTGAGGTTGCGGTAGGTCGTGGACGCCGCCTTCCACTCCTTGTGCGTGACGACCCGCTTCAGGAACGGGTTCTTGCCGATGTGGTTGTTGAAGTCCGAGTACTTGTAGAACGTCAGCGGCATCGGCGAGTCGATGTCGACGGAGATGCTGTTGACGACCCGGCTGCGGCCGGAACCGGACGCGGGCGGGGTGGCGTCGGTGAAGTGGTAGGTGTCGTACACGCTCTGCCATTCGAGGGCGATGTCGGCGTCGCTCTCGGTCGTGTCGGCGTGCGCGGGGGTGGTCAGGGCGGTGACGACGAAGGCGGCGGCGAACATCTGGGCCGCGACCACTCGCAAGATCTTTCTCACATGTACCTCAAGGAGCGAGGAAAAAGGGTACAAGTGATCATTGACCGTAATCTGTCCAAAATCCACTAGAGGTTCGATACCGAACCGATCACGACATGTGGTCGGCGCAGCAGGGGGTCGGGTCCGGCACCTCGGCCGGCGCGATCCGCGCGCCCGGAGCGGGCATGGCGAGCAGGGTCATCAGCCCGTCCCGCCAGACCGGGCGGACGTGGCCGTTGGTGACCAGAACCACGTCGCCGGCCGGAGGTTCGGGCTGGGCGAGCACGACCACCCGGTCGATCGCCGTCCGGTCCAGCAGCTCGCCGACCGTGAGCGTCGCCGGCAGGTCGTCGCCGCCGGGGAACAGCACGACCCGCCCGCTCGTACGGGCCGCGTGCTCGGCCGCCGCCACCGCCGCGCCCTCCGCGTCCGGCCCCGTACGGCTGTCGCCGAGGGCGGCCGACACCCCCTCGGGGAGCCGGGACCTCTCCAGGTGCCCGGCCAGGGTCAGCGAGCAGGCGACGTGCGGCAGGTCACCGGTGCGGACGAAGTGGGTGCAGCCGACGATCCCGGACGACAGGCCGAGCGCCTCCACCACCTGGTGGAGGAGATGCTCGGCCTGTGCCACCGTACGGGAGCCGTTGTCCAGACCGACGATCATCGGCGCGGCACGATCCAGACGGGGTTGCTGTAGAACCACAGGTCCTTCCAGGGGTCGGCGTCGCCGAGCACGTCCATCGCCGGGCCGTGCGGGTCCACCGACGGGCCGAGCAGGCCGGGGGCGACGCGGTTGCCGTCGGTGCCGCGCAGCCGCACGTAGACCGGGTGGTCGACGGCCCCCACCTGGTAGGTGAAGGTGACGGTTCCGCTGTTCTTCCCGACCTCGTACGACGTGACGACCTTGGTCTTCGGGGTGGTGAAGACGTCCTTGTCGGAGACCGGGCCGGTCACGTCGCCCTGGATGACGTCCACCCGGGCCAGCGTGGGGATGAACTGCGCCCAGTTGGGCTGGTTCGCCAGCGTGATCTGGATGGACACCTCGACCTTGGTGCCGGGGCGGACGGACAGCGTGTCGCCGAGCGTGACGCCGCCGCCGTTGCCGCGCGCCCGGGCGCGGACGACGAGGCCGCTGATCAGGCCGCCGTGGTCCACCCAGACGCGGCCCCGGCGGATGCCGTCCATGACCGCGTTGTACGCGAAGGAGGTCGCGCCGACGTGGGTGCGGCTGTAGTAGCCGGGCCAGAAGTCGCCGTTGGACAGGTTCGGCACGCCCTTGTAGACCGGGTCCTCGTATCGGCCGTTGGCGTTGAAGTCGCTGTTCGGCCCGCGGTCGCCGGCGTCGCCGTAGACGGTGTGCGAGTCGGAGTTGGCGGTGATCCACCACGGCCTGCCCTCGGCGAGCAGGCTGTCCCACAGGCCGCCGACGGTCGCGGTCATCCAGTCGAAGCCGCCGAAGGTCTTGTAGCTCTCCGCCGGATAGCCGGGGAAGGAGTCGGCGCTCGGGCTGTTGTCGTAGTAGCCCCGCCCGGAGCCGGGCCCGTTGGGCTTGGGGATGCCGGCGGCCTGGTGGCCCGGCGCGCCCTCCATGCCGACCGCGATCTCCGGCGCCGTGTCGCGCCAGGCGCGGATCTCGTGCGGCGAGTCGATGCCCTTGCGCGCGGGGTGGTTGGCCAGGAAGAGCGCGTCCGGCACGCGGCGGCGCTTCACGGCCTGGGACAGGAAGTTCAGCCCCGCGACGGCGAGAGCCTCGTTCTGCGGCGTGCTCGCCGTGGCGCCCTTCACCGCGCCGTCGAAGGAGTTCTCGAACTCCTTCAGGGTCTCCACCTCGCCACGTCCCGGGGCGACGAACACCGTGCCGTGCTCGGCGGCCGGGATGTTCCACTCCAGGCCCTGGAAGACGAGGGTGTCCCTGACCGCCTGACGCGCCGCGACGATGTCGGGGTTGACCTTCTCCACGCCGATCTTGGCGTGGGTGACGCTGCCGTGGTCGGTGACGACCATCCAGTCGAGCCCGTACGCGTTGGCGTGCCGCACCTGGTCGACGACCCGGTACATGGCGTCGGAGCTGTACTGCGTGTGGATGTGGTGGTCGCCCGCGAGCCACAGGAATCCGTCCTTCGGCTCCCGGTCGTCATGGCCGGTGCTCGTCGCGCCGGTCGCGGCGGCCGTGCCGGGGGCGCCGAGCACGCTCGCGGCGGTCAGGCCGGCGCCGAGCAGCCCGGCCCGCCGGAACATCTGACGGCGCGAGAGCTCACCCGGCGAAAGCGCCTCGTCGGGGATGTCCATGTCCACGACCGTCGCCATCTCCCCGGCGTCGTGCCCGTGCCCGTGGTCGTGCCCGTGGGGATGGGGATGGGGATGGGGGTGGGGGTGAGGGTGCCCCTCGCTCATGTGCGGTGCCCTTTCGTTCCGCCGGGGGGATCGCTCCGGCTCCGAATGCACCCTCGCGGGAACGGCTGAACCTCGCGTGAACATCGGAGACCGTCCAGGGAGCCGCGGCTTTACCGGTCAGGTGAGGTCCCACAGCAGGCGGTAGTAGGCGATGCGCTCCGAATCGGGGGCGACGCCGTACGCGTCGTACACCTCGCCGTCGTGGCCCGGGCCGTAGTTCCACTCGGTGCTCCAGGCGGCGACCGCGAGGTCGGCCCACCGGTCGGCCACGCCCAGCGAGCCGAGGTCGACGTGCCCGGCGAACGTCCCGTCGTCGTGCAGGAGGGTGTTGGGGGCGCAGGCGTCCCCATGACAGACGACGAGCCGGTCGGGGGCGGGCGGGCGGCCGAGACGCCGCGCCTCGGCCGGGCCGAGGCGCTCGCCGGCTCGCCGGAGCCGGCGCTCGACTCCCCAGTCGTACGGGCACCGAGCCACCGGCAGCGCGTCGTGCAGCAGGCGCAGGCCCCGGCCGATCGCGGCCGCCGCGGTGCCGGGATCGGCGGCCCAGCGCGGATCCACCGCCGAACGGCCGGGGAGCGCGGCGGTGACGAGCCAGGCGCCGTCCGCGTCCGATCCGTGCGCGAGCACCTTCGGGACGGCGGTCCACTGTCGTGCCCAGGTCAGTCGTTCCGCCTCACCGGCCAGGTCGATCCCGGGTGTGCCGGTGGCGGCCCATTTGACGTATCTCGTGCCGCCCGTGCCCTCGCCTGTGCCGCCCAGCCGGAACGTGAGGCCGCCGACCTCGTTGCGCCAGACGGGGGTGACGGTGTCGCTTCCGGCGAGTTCGGCGACGACGCGCGGCACGTCGACGGGTCCGGCCGGGACCGAGGCGATGGGGGGACGGCTCACGACCGTCATTCTCGGTCATGAATCGGTCATGAATCGGTCATAAAGCAGTGGCGGCCTCGTCCCGGCGAGCGGTTGACTCATCCCGTGATCGTGATCTCCGCCGCCTCCGGCGCGCTCGGCCGCCTCGTCGTCGACCACCTGCGTACCCGTGCGGAGGTGGTGGCCGCGGTACGCGACCCCGGCCGGGCGCCCGAGGGCGTGCTGGTACGGCGTGGTGACTACGACGACCCGGCGAGCCTGCGTGCGGCGTTCGACGGGGCCACGCGTCTGCTGCTCGTCTCCTCGCCGGAACTCGACACCGCGCGCAGGATCGGACAGCACCTGAACGCCGTGGCCGCGGCCAAGGAGGTGGGGGTCGGCGCCGTCGTGTTCACGAGCTTTCTCGGGGCCGGCGTCGCCGCCACCGGCATGACGGAGGCCTACCACGCCACCGAGCAGGCGATACTCCGCAGCGGCCTGCCGTACACGATCCTGCGTCACCCCTTCTACAGTGACGCGTTCGTGCCGCGGGCCGACGACGGCGAGATCACCAGCAGCACCGGAGGCCGCGGGCTGAACACGGCGTTCCGGTCGGATCTCGCCGAGGCGGCGGCGAACGTCCTGACCGGCGAGGGGCATCTCGGTCGGGCGTACGACCTCACCGGACCGTTGTGGAGCTATCCGGAGGTCGCGGAGGCGCTCGGCGTGCCCTACCGGGAGGTGCCCGACGCCGGGCCGGGGCCGATGAGCTGGATCAACGCGCAGGTGCGCGCGGGAGCGCTGGAAGAGCAGACCGGCGATCTCGTACGGCTGCTCGGCAGGCCCGCGGAGACGGTCGCCGCGCGCGCCTCGAAGAGCCTGACCGAGCGCAACAAAAAGTAAACTTTACTATTGACAGCGCGCGTGAAGTGGGTGTTGCATCGGCAACCACGCTCCGAATCTCTACCCCCCGGACCGGAGACCCCCATGCGCAGACCCCGGTTACTCCTGATCGCGGCGGCCCTGGCCGCCGGCCTGTCCGGCGCCCTGAGCGGCGTTCCCGGAGGCGCCGAGCGGGCCGAGGCCGCCATCGGCCCCGTCACCTGGTCGGACGAGTTCAACGGCGCGGCGGGCAGCGCCGTCGACCCGGCGAAGTGGAAGTTCGACATCGGCGGTGGCGGCTGGGGCAACAACGAGCTGGAGTACTACACCGACTCCACCCGGAACGTGTACCAGGACGGGCAGGGTCACCTGGCCATCACCGCCCGCAAGGAGAACCCCGCCGGCTACCAGTGCCACTACGGCACCTGCCAGTACACCTCCGGCCGCATCCTGACGGCAGACAGGTTCAGCCAGGCGTACGGCCGCTTCGAGGCGAGCATCAAGATTCCCAAGGGCCAGGGCATCTGGCCGGCCTTCTGGATGCTCGGCGGCGGCAACTGGCCGAACACCGGTGAGATCGACATCATGGAGAACGTCGGCAACGCCCCGAACACGGTCTACGGCACCGTGCACGGCCCCGGCTACTCGGGCAGCGGCGGCGTCGGGGACAACCGCACAATCGGCGCGCCCCTGGGCGACGGCTTCCACAACTACCGGGTCGACTGGTCGCCCGGCCTCATCGTCTGGTACCTCGACGGCGCGGAGTACTTCCGCGTCACGCCGGCCGACATCCGCGGCAACCAGTGGGTGTTCGACCACCCGTTCTTCATGATCCTGAACGTCGCGGTCGGCGGCTACTGGCCGGGCAACCCCGACGGCACCACCGCGTTCCCGCAGACGATGCTGGTCGACTACGTCCGCGTCTCCGCCTGGAACAACGACGGGAGCGGCACCGGCACCGCGCTCAAATCCGCCATGAACGGCCGCTGCGTGGACATCCCGAGCGCCAATCCCGCGGACGGCGCCCGGCTGCAGATGTACGACTGCAACGGCACCGTCGCGCAGCAGTGGACGGTGGGCGGCGACGGCACCGTGCGCGCGATGGGCAAGTGCATGGACGCCGCGGCGGCGGGCACCGCCAACGGCACGCCGATCCAGCTCTACACGTGCAACGGCACCGGAGCCCAGCGCTTCACCCTCACGCCGGCCGGAGACCTCGTCAACATCCAGGCCAACCGGTGCGTGGACATCGTGGACCGGGGCAGCGCGAACGGCGCGCTTCTGCAGCTCTGGGACTGCACCGGCGGGTCCAACCAGAAGTGGACCCGCGGCTGAACGGCGCGTAGGTGCTAGTGGCCCTCTTCCGAGTCGTCGGCCGTGAGCGCCCCGCTGCCGGGCGCGGCCGGCAGGTAGACGTGCTGGTGCCCGCTGCCCGCGTCGACGCTGACCGCGTCGAGGGCGGTGGCGCCGACCGACCACGTGAAGATCGCATCCATGCGCTGCCGGGCGGCGAGGGCCAGCATGTTCGTGCGGGCCGGTCCCGTGAGCGCCTGCGCGGCCACGTAGCTGTCGACGGTGGTGGCGAGCTGCCGCACGCCGGAGGCGAGGCCCGACCTCGCCAGGTTGGTGTACGTCTCGCCCGAGGGCGGGTCGGCGAACGACTGGACGGCGGCGGCGGTCGCCTGCCGCCAGTTCGCGATGTCGGCGCCGGTCGCCTTCTCGGGTTTCCCGACCTCGGCGGAGGCAGAGGGGGCGGCAGAGGGAACGGCGGCGGGGAAGGCGGCGTCGCCCTCCACGGGCATCACGCGCTCCAGCCCCTCCAGCACGGGCACGAGCTTGTCGCGGGTGGTGCGGGCCAGCTCGGTCAGCTCCTTGATCTGCGCCTTGTCGCGGACGGCGTCCTCGGCGCGGATCCGGTTCACCGCCTGCTCGGTCGCGTCGGGCCGGGTCGCGGCGAACACCACGCCACCGGCCACCACCGCGCCGATCACGAACGCGGCCACCGGCGCGAGCACCCGGTTGCTCCTGGCCGGCTGCCGGATCACCGTCGGTTCGCTACGCCGGCTCATTGCTGCCACCTCCTGGTCGAAGTTCTCCGCTGAGAGTAATAGGCGGGGAGTAATAGGCGGAGCGTAATGGGGAGCGCCCCCCGGAAGCGACACCGGGAGCAGAAATGGACGTCCGGAACGCGGAGTCAGACTCGCACACGTTCCGGACGTCCACGGCGTGCGGTGGGTCAGGACTGGTTGAAGAGGGAGAGGG
>NZ_BOOB01000053.1 GCF_016863015.1 Microbispora amethystogenes
CGTGCTGTTCACTGGCACCGACGGCTCAACCGAGACCTACACCGTCCAGCCGGACGGCACCTATCAGGGCATCTCCGACGCATCCGACGGGTCGAAGGTCGTCAAGGACTCGGCCACCCAGTTCACCCACACCGACACGGCGGGCACCAAGACCGTCTTCACCGCCACCGGCGGCGCATGGGCGGTCAGCTCGATCGACGAGGCGGGCGCCGAGAACACCACCACCTACACCTACGACGCCTCCGGACGGGTCAGCCGGATGCTCGCCCCCGTTCCCGCCGGGGTCACCTGCACCACTCTGGTCGCCGGCTGCAAGACACTCGACATCACCTACGCGGGAAGCACCACGGCGAGCGGCGTGTCCAGCGGCTGGGGCGACTACACCGGCCTGGTCAAGTCCATCTCCTACACCGCCTACGACCCCGCCACCTCGGCGATGAAGACCACCACCCTCGCCACCTACACTTACGACTCCACCGGCCACCTGCGCACGGCGACGGACCCCCGCACCACCCTGACCCTCACCTACTACTACAACGCCGCCGGCCGGATCTCGCAGATCACCCCACCGGGGCTCAACCCCTGGCGGGTGAACTACGACACCTCGGGCCGGGTCGCCGACGTCCAGCGCGAGGCAGGCGCCACCGACATCGTCCAGGCGGTCTCCTACGGAGTGCCGATCAACTCGCCCGTCGACGTCACCGGCGCCACCGCCGCGACCTGGTCGCAGACCACCGACCTGCCCCGCACCGGCACTGCGGTCTTCCCCGCCTGGCGCGTGCCCCCGCAGGCCGGCGACGGGTCCTACGCCCCGGTGGCGGCCGACTACCCGTACGCGGCGCTGACGTACATGGACGTCAACGGCCGCGCCGTGAACACGGCCACGTACGGCGCGGGCGCCTGGCAGGTCTCGGCGACTAGGTACGACGACAACGGCAATACCATCTGGGAGCTGTCCGCAGGCAACCGGATCGAGGCTCTGACGCCCACGTCCTCGACGGACGCGTACGTGGCCGGGCGCGCCAGCACCGCCGAGCGCGCTGACCTGCTGGCGGACGTCACGGTCTACAACGACGACGGGGACGTCGTCAGCAGTTACGGGCCCGCCCACCAGGCGATGCTCACGGACGGCACGCTTGTGTCCGCCCGCCAGCACACCGACTACACCTATGACGAGGGCAAGCCCGACCCGGACACCGACTACCACCTCGTGACCACGACGACGGTGAAGCCCCTGGTCGTCAATGGAGCAGGCGTGGTCGCGGCGGGCGACACCCACACCGAGAAGACCGGTTACGCCCCGATCGTCTCCGGCGACCCCTCCGGCTGGGACCTCTTCCAACCGACCAGCCAGAAGACCGTCGTCGCGGGCGGCACGGACATCATCCGGAAGGTCCGCTACGACGATGCAGGCCGGCAGGTTGAGCGGCGCATGCCGTCCTCCTCGGGCTCGGATGCGGGCACCGCGACCACGACCTACTACACCGCCGCCGCCAACTCCACGTACCCCTCGTGCGGTGGCAAACCCCAGTGGTCCGGGCTCGTGTGCCGCGAAGCCGCCGCCGCTGGCCCCTCCAGCGGCGGGACCCTGCCTGTCACCGCCACCACCTATGGCTACTGGGGTCAGACCGCTCAGACCGTGGAGACATCGGGTTCAGCGACGCGGACGTCGACGGTGACGGTCGACGCCGCGGGCCGCGCGAGCCAGACCAGCGTGACGGAGACCGGCGCCGGCAGCACCGCGCTGCCGGACCGGACCTATGCCTACGACAGTGCCACCGGTCTGCGGACCGGGGTCACCGCCGGCGGGGTCTCGGTTACGACCGCCTACGACGCCCTGGGCCGGGCCTACTCGACCACGGACGCGGATGGCAACACCGCCCTCACGACATTCGACACAGCGGGCCGGGTGGCCTCGGTCAACGACGGCAAGGGCACCTACACCTACACCTACGACGGCACCGACGCCGCGGGAAAGACCGAGCGGCGCGGTGTGCCGACGGGAATCGCGGTCTCCACGATCGGCTCCTTCACGGCTGCCTTCGACGCCGCCGGCAACCTCAGCAAGCAGGTGTACCCGAACGGTCTGACCGCCACCAGCACGTGGGATGGCGCCGGCAAACAAACCAGCCTGACCTACGCCAAGTCGGGCACGACCTGGCTGGCATTCACCGCGACTCCGGACGCCGACGGCCGGACGGCGGAGACGACCGGGCCGAACGGCAGCCGACAGCGCTACACCTACGACACCGCCGGACGCCTGACCAAGGTCGCCGACACCTACAACCTGTCGTGCGAGACCCGTACCTACGGGTTCGACGTGGACACCAACCGCACCTCCCAGGCGAGCTACCCCGCGGCCGACGACGGCTCCTGCTCCACCTCGACAACCCCGACGACCGCAACCCACACCTTCGACTCGGCCGACCGGATCACCGATTCGGGGTACTCCTATGACGCCTTCGGCCGTACGACCGCCGTCCCAGCCTCGTCCACGGCCAACGGCGCGGCGGTCACGGCCGGCTACTACGCGGGCGACATGGTCAGGACCCTCACCCAGGCGTCCACGACCAAGACCTTCACCCTCGACCCGCTCGGCCGCATCCGCCAGACCACGTCATCGGCCGGCACCCAGACCAACCACTACATCGGTGGCGGCGACTCGCCGGCCTGGATCGGCGAGGCCAACGGCAGCTGGACCCGCAACGTCACCGCGTTCACCGGCCTGGAAGCCACGCAGACCAGCGGCGGCACGCTCACGCTGCAACTCACCAACCTGCACGGCGACGTGATCGCGACCTGCGCCGACAGCAGCAGCGCCACCGGAGTGGACAACTACGCCGAACAGACCGAATACGGCCTTGACCGCGCGGTCAACACCAACGACCGCTACGAATGGCTGGGAGGCGCCCAACGCGCCAGCGACACCGTCGCCGACATCGTCCTCATGGGAGTCCGCCTCTACAATCCCGCGACCGGCCGATTCCTTCAGGTCGATCCGGTGGTCGGGGCGAGCGCCAATGCCTACGATTACTGCAATTCAGACCCGATAAACTGCAGGGACCTCGACGGGAGATGCCCCAACGGGTTGAGTTGGTCGAGCGCTGCCTGCAACATCGCCGTAGGAGCGGTCGACGGTATAGTCGAAACGGTTGTTCTCGCCGCCTGCGGCGGCGCCACGTCTGGCCTTGGAATCGCGCTCTGCCATGTCGTCGCGGTGGCAGCGGCGACAGGTATCAGTTACTGGGTGGAGACGCGTTGGGACGGCGGGTTCACCTGGGGAAACTTGGGGAGCAAGCTGATAGGTTCCGTCGTCAAGGCAGCTCTCGCTGTTCCTGGGGCGAGCAAGTTCCTCAGGACCAAGTGGGGAAAGTGGCTGATCGGAAAGATACGCTCGTTGGCCAACAAGCTTGGCTCGGCTCTTACCCGAGCAATTCGTTGGGCGCTCGGCACGAAGGCGGGCAGGCAGGTCTCCATCGTCATGTCGGCCGTGGTCGGCTATATCCTTTCGGGTATTTACAGTGTTCAGCACGCGAACAACAACAAGTAGCTGAATAGAACTCGGGGGTGGCCGCACCTGGTGTGGCCGCCCCCCTTCGTTCGCAGGAGGGTCGCTTATGGCTCGACGTAGGGTGACGGGGCGAGAAGTTGCCTTCGCAGTACTGTGCGGCACCGGGACGGTTCTGGTGATCACCGTCGTGGCTGTCCTCAACCAGGGGACGGTCGCCGGCGGTCTGGCGGCCGGAATCATTCCAGGTATCCTCATCGCAAGCGTGATGATCATAGCTGACATGTTTCGTGACCGGCCCTCGGAGAAGTGATGCCCACCGCGCGACCGGCGCCATCCACGCTCCCCGCCGCGGCACCCGCGAGGCCTGCCGTTCGACGTCCATTGAGTCTCTGCATACGGACAGCACTTGGATCCCTACGATCAGTTCGCGCAGTGGGTCTCGCTGCTGCGGGAGGACGAGGCGTTTGATGCCGAGGTGGATCGCCTCGGTGCGGAGGCCATCGCAGAGCTGCGGAGAATTCACGCCGAAGACGGCCTGCTCTTCGGGGACGACCTTAGAAGACGATTGCTCGCCCTGCGGTTCGCTCATGCCGAACGTGCTCTTCGGCTGGTGCTTTCGGACTTTCCCGCTGCCGTCGCCTGGGACATCGCCCCCACCGTCTCGATGGGTGAACCCGCTCGGGAGGGAGTGGTCGTGCACGGGTGGGAAGTGTTCGGGATCGGGTTTCAGGACACTCTGGTAGAGATCGCGGTGAACATTCAAGCGGACTACATCGACGAGTTTTTCCACGTCTGGCCACTGTGTCCTGGCCATCGACTCGGTTTGAAGCCGGACATGCGAAACGGCGTCGGTGTGTGGATGTGCGGTTCCGGACCTCATGAGGTCGCACGAATAGGCAAAACAGAAGGCAGCCGCAGGCGCTGAGAGCCCCGCCTCGGAGCTTGGTCTCCCCGGATGACTGCCATGCCGGCTCTCAATCGCGGTGCCGTTTCGGGAGGGGATTCGATGCGCGCGGTTCCGTGGACTGTCCGGGCGGTATGGATCGTGGTGCCGGTCGCGACCACGCTGTTGTCGATGGTGACCATGACGGCGGCGGCCACCCCCGGCGTCAGGTGGATGCTTCGTGAGCCGATCGCGCTCGGCTGGCTTCTGCTGTTCTGCACCTGGCTCACGGCGGTAGTGGTAACCAAGCGGCATCGTCCGGTCTTCACGGTCGCGCTGGCGCCGGTCATCGCGCTGGTCACACTGGTGGCGGCCGTCAGTGGAGCGTGCACGTGGGTGGGCTTCACGCTGTCCGAAGCAGCCCTGAACGACTACGCGCACGCGGTGGTTGCCGGGACCGCCGGTGAGGGACAAAAGAGGGTCGGTCTCTTCACGGTCACCTCTCCCCAGCGGCTGAAGGGGGACGGTGTCAGCTTCGCCATCGCCGGGTCGGGGTCGCTCCTGTCCCTGGAGCGGTACGGCATGGCCTACCTGCCCAAGGGGGCTGACGACGGAGGAGAACTCGACGAGTTGGATCGTCACCTCGGCGGAGACTGGTACCTCTGGATGACGGACTGACCGCCACACGAGGATCAGGAGCGGGTTCCGGCGGCCTCGACGAGAGCGCGGAAGAGGGGGCCGTCCTCGTCGGCCTCGGGGTGCCACTGGACGGCGAGGGCGAACGCCGCGCCGGTGACCTCGACGGCCTCGATGGTGCCGTCGTCCGAGCGGGCGGTGACCTCCAGGCCCTCGGCCAGGCGGTCGATCGCCTGGTGGTGGTAGTGCGCCGGGGCCAACTCCTCGTCCCCGTAGACCTTGGCCAGCGACGGCGACAGCCGTACGGGGAGGCGGCCGAAGACTCCAGGGGCGGGGGAGTGGCCCGTGTGGTCCACGACCGCGGGAAGGTGCTGGTGGAGGGTGCCGCCGAGCGCCACGTTGAGCACCTGCAGGCCGCGGCAGATGCCCAGGAACGGCAGCCCGGCCGCCAGCGCGGCGCCCATCAGCCCGAACTCGGCGTCATCACGAAATTTCCGGATGTAGCCGGTCTGCTCGGCGGGGGCGGCCCCGTACCGCGCGGGGTCGATGTCGCCCCCGCCCGCGATGATCAGCCCGTCGAGACGGCCGGCCAGCGCGGCGGGCTCCCCGGCGGGCGGCAGGATGACCGGCTGCCCGCCCGCCCGCACGACGTGGTCGACGTACATGTACGGCAGCAGCGCCGCCGGCATGTCCCACACGGTGAACCGCGCCGGCTCCACATAGCAGGTCACGCCGATGACCGGACGGGACATGCCCTGCCTCCCCCCTCGTCTGACAGGACGCTTCCGCCTACAGCGGGGTGACGTACGCGCCGGAGATGCCGCCGTCGACCAGGAACTCCGAGGCGGTGATGAACGACGCGTCGTCGGAGGCGAGGAACGCGACCGCCGCGGCGATCTCCTCGGCCCGGGCGAAGCGGCCGATCGGCACGTGGACCAGGCGGCGCTGCGCGCGCTCGGGGTCCTTGGCGAACAGTTCCCGCAGCAGCGGGGTGTCCACCGGTCCGGGGCACAGCGCGTTCACCCGGATGCCCTCGCGGGCGAACTGGACGCCCAGTTCCCGGCTCATCGCGAGCACCCCGCCCTTGGACGCGGTGTAGGAGATCTGCGAGGTGGCCGAGCCCATCACCGCGACGAACGACGCGGTGTTGATGATCGACCCCTTGCCCTGCCGCCGCATGTACGGAATGACGTGCTTGCAGCACAGGTACACGCTGGTGAGGTTGACCTCCTGCACCCGGCGCCACGCGTCGATCCCGGTCTCCAGGATCGAGTCGTCGTCGGGCGGGGAGATGCCCGCGTTGTTGAACGCGATGTCCACGCTGCCGAACTCCTCGGACGCGGTCCGGTACATCCGGGCCACGTCGTCCTCGTTCGCCACGTCCACGCGGACGAACAGGCCGCCCACCTCGTCGGCGGCCTTGGCCCCGGCCGTCTCGTCGAGGTCGGCGACCACGACCTTCGCGCCCTCCTCGGCGAACCGGCGGGCCGTGGCCAGCCCGATGCCGCTGCCCGCCCCGGTGATGACGGCGACGCGGTCCTGCAAACGCTGCATTGATCTACTCCGTGGAGATGAAGACGTTCTTGGTCTCGGTGAAGGCGGACAGTGCGTCGGGGCCGAGCTCACGGCCCAGGCCCGACTGCTTGAAGCCGCCGAAGGGGGTCCAGTAGCGGACGCTGGAGTGCGAGTTGACCGACAGGTTGCCCGCCTCGACGGCCCGTGCCACGCGCAGCGCCCGGCCGACGTCGCGGGTCCAGATCGACCCCGACAGGCCGTACGCCGTGTCGTTGGCGATCCGCACCGCGTCGGCCTCGTCCTCGAACGGCACGACGGCGACCACCGGCCCGAAGATCTCCTCGGTGAACGCCCTCCGAAAGGACTCCGAGGACGACCCGGCGAGCACCGTCGGCGGGAACCAGTAGCCCGGCCCGGTCGGGCACGACCCCCGCGCGTACACGTCCGCCTCGGTGACGAACGAGGCGACCCGCTCCCGGTGCTCGGCGCTGATCAGCGGGCCCATCTGCGACGCCGGGTCGTTCGGGTCCCCGACCTTCACCTCGCGTACGGCCTCGGTGAGCCGCGCGAGGAAGTCGTCGTGGACGGAACGCTCCACCAGGATGCGCGAGCGGGCGCAGCAGTCCTGGCCGGAGTTGTCGAAGACCGCCATCGGGGCCGAGGCGGCCGCCTTTTCCAGGTCGGAGTCGGCGAAGACGATGTTGGCGCTCTTGCCGCCCAGCTCCAGTGTGACCCGCTTGACCTGCTCGGCGGCCTTCGCGGCGATCAGCTTCCCGACCTCGGTCGAGCCGGTGAACACGATCTTCCGTACGTCCGGGTGCTCGACGAGGCGGGCTCCCGCGACCTCCCCCTCGCCGGGGACGACCTGGAGCACTCCCTCCGGCAGCCCGGCCTCCAGGGCGAGCTCGGCCAGCCGCAGCGCGGTCAGCGGCGTCCACTCGGCGGGCTTCACGATCACCGTGTTGCCGGCGGCCAGGGCCGGGGCGACCCCCCAGGTCATGATGACCATCGGGAAGTTCCACGGCACGATGATCCCGACCACGCCCAGCGGCTCGGCGAAGGTGACGTCCACCCCGCCCGCCACCGGGATCTGCCTGCCGTGGTCGCGCTCGGGCGCGCCCGCGTAGAAGTCGAGCACGTCGCGGACGTTGCCCGCCTCCCAGCGCGCGTTGCCCGCGGTGTGCCCGGCGCCGGTGATCTCCAGCCGCGCCAGCTCCTCCGCGTGCTCCTCCACGAGCCGCGCGAAGCGGCGCAGCAGCCGGGCCCGGTCGCCGGGCGCGACCGCCCGCCAGGCGGGGAAGGCCCGTACGGCCCGCTCGACGGCGCGGTCCACCTCGGCGGCGTCCGCCATCTCGACCTCGGCGATCACTTCCTCGGTCGCCGGATTGACTATCTTCACAGCCGTTCGAACCCCCGATAGAGCTCCCAGTCGGTGACCGCCGCGTCGAAGGCGGCCAGTTCGACCCTCGCGTTGTTGGCGTAGTGGTCGACCACGTCCTTGCCGAACGCCTCCTCGGCGATGCTCGATCCCTCCCACAGGGCCAGGGCGTCGCGGAGCGTGGCCGGCACCCGCTCGGCCGGGGAGTCGTAGGCGTTCCCGCCGAACGGCTCCTCCAGATCGAGCTCCGCGTCCACGCCGCGCAACCCGGCCGCGATCATGGCCGCGACCGCGAGGTACGGGTTCACGTCGCCGCCCGGCACCCGGTTCTCCACCCGCAACGAGGACCCGTGGCCGACCAGCCGCATCGAGCAGGTGCGGTTGTCCACCCCCCACTTCACGGCCGTGGGCGCGAAGCTGCCGGGCACGAAGCGCTTGTAGGAATTGATGTTGGGAGCGTAGGAGAGCGTGAGCTCGCGCAACCCCGCGAGCTGACCGGCCACGAACCGCCGCCCGGTCTCCGACAGCCCGTACGGCCCGTCGCCCGCCATGACCGGCCCGCCGTCGGCGTCCCGCAGCGAGAGGTGGATGTGGCAGGAGTTGCCCTCGCGCTGGTTCGGCTTGGCCATGAAGGTGATCGACCGGCCCTCCTGGGCGGCGATCTCCTTGGCGCCGTTCTTGTAGAACACGTGGTTGTCGCAGGTGGTCAGCGCATCGGCGTAACGGAAGGCGATCTCGTGCTGGCCCAGGTTGCACTCGCCCTTGGCGGACTCGACGTACAGCCCGGCGCCCTCCATGCCGAGCCTGATCTTCCGCAGCAGCGGCTCGATGCGCGAGGTGCCGAGCAGCGAGTAGTCGACGTTGTAGAGGTTGGCCGGGGTGAGATCGCGGTAGCCCCGCTGCCACGCCTGCTCGTAGCTGTCGTCGTAGACGACGAACTCCAGCTCGGTGCCGACCTGGGCGGTCCAGCCGCGCTCGGCGAGCCGGGCGAGCTGGCGGCGCAGGATCTGCCGGGGAGAGGCCACGACGTCCGAGCCGTCCTCCCACACCAGGTCGGCCAGCAGCAGCACGGTGCCCTCGTGCCAGGGCACCCGGCGCAGCGTCGACAGGTCGGGCCGCATCACGAAGTCGCCGTAACCGCGCTCCCAGGACGACATGGCGTAGCCGTTCACGGTGTTCATGTCGACGTCCACGGCGAGCAGGTAGTTGCAGCCCTCCGCGGCGTGGTCCAGCACCTCCTCCAGGAAGTACCGCGCCGACAGCCGCTTGCCCTGCAGCCGTCCCTGCATGTCGGTGACGGCGAGCAGGACCGTGTCGACCCGGCCCGCCTCGACATCGTCGCGAAGTCGTTCCACGCCGAGCACGACGCCTCCCGTCCAATTGTCTAGAATCAGACCATTGAAGGCATGCAAGCACCCTGCTCCCCTCGTCGTCAACAACACCCGGGACGAACCTCCATCGCGTAGCGGGGCGCCGCCGCGCGACGGACCCGGCGGCCCCGCCGCTGGTCACCTGGGACGTACGAGGGCGTGGCGGGACGTGCCGGCACACGCGGTGCTTGGGCTGCGAAGGGGCGGAGGGACGGCGAGGCATGGACAGCACCCCGGCGCGGGCGCCCGCTCCCGCGCCCATGTCGCTGCTGCGGCCGGTGCGGGCGGGCAACGCGTTCGAGGAGACGGTCGAGCGCCTGCTCCAGGCCGTCAAGCTGGGAGTCGTCGCGCACGGGGAGAAACTGCCGCCCGAGCGGGAG
Source organism: Microbispora amethystogenes (assembly GCF_016863015.1). Classification (GTDB taxonomy): domain Bacteria; phylum Actinomycetota; class Actinomycetes; order Streptosporangiales; family Streptosporangiaceae; genus Microbispora; species Microbispora amethystogenes. The sequence continues at coordinate 9,674 of NZ_BOOB01000053.1, forward strand.
CTCGCGGCCCGGCTCGGCATCAGCCGGGTCACCCTGCGCGAGGCGATCCGCGCCCTGCAGGAAGCCGGCTACCTCGACGTACGGCGGGGCAGGTACGGCGGCGCGTTCGTCGTCTACCGCCCGCCGAGCCCGCGCAAGGGCGACCTGCGCAGAGCGCTCACCCGGATGGGTGAGGACGAGCTCGAAGACGCCCTGACGTTCCGGATGGCCGTGGAGTGCGGGGCGGCCCGGGTCCTCGCGACGACCGAGCTGACCCCGGGTCAGCGGGAGACGCTGAAGGCCCGGCTGGCCGAGGTGAACGACGCCGCCCCGGCCGACTACCGCCGCAGGGACATCGCCTTCCACCTCGCCATCGCGGAGCTGACCGGCTCACCGCTGCTGGCCGCCGCGTGCGCGGACGCCCGGCTGCGGGTCACCGACCTGCTCAACGCGATCCCGGTGCTGGGTCCCAACATCGAGCACGCGGCGGTGCAGCACGCCGCCATCGCCGCCGCGATCCTGGACGGCGACCCCGAGGCGGCGGGCCGGGCGGTGGCCGAGCACCTGGAGGGGACGGCCGCGCTGCTGCGCGGCTTCCTCGCATGACCGTTGCCTGACCACTCCGAGGTGAGCCGTAGCATCGGAGACCAGGGGACTGATATCTGTATGGCCGACTGGTTTCGCGAACGCGTCGTCGACGCGCACCGCCTGCCGTTGTTCTGCTTCTTCGTGGCGCTGATCACGGCGTTCCTCTGCACGCGGGTGAACGTGCGGCTGATCAGGGCCCGGACGCGGTGGTTCGGCAACGTCAGCGTCGGCGAGATGCACATCCACCACGTCGTCTTCGGGGTGGTGCTCACCCTGCTCGGCGGGGTGGCCGGGCTGGTCCTGTCGGGCGTCTCCCAGGGGTGGTACTCGTTCAGTTCGGCCGTCTTCGGCGTGGGCGCGGCCCTCGTGCTCGACGAGTTCGCGCTGATCCTGCACCTGCGCGACGTCTACTGGCAGGAGGAGGGCCGCACCTCGGTCGACGCGGTCTTCGTGGCGATCGCGGCCACCGGACTGCTCCTGTTCGGGCTGCACCCGCTCGGCTGGGACGGCGGCACCACCGCCGGCGACTGGACCGCCCCCGCCTTCCTCGTGGTCAACCTCGTCTTCGCCGTGATCACCCTGCTCAAGGGGAAGATCTGGAGCGGCCTGCTGGGACTGTTCGTGCCGCCGTCGCTGTACGTGGGAGCGGTGCGGGTGGCCCGCCCCGGCTCGCCGTGGGCCCGCTGGTTCTACTCGGAGCGGGCGCGGCGGCCCCGGCCCCGCCTCATGGCCAAGGCGGTCCATCGCGAGGAGCGCTGGCGCAGGCCGGTCATCCGGGTGAAGATCGCCGTGCAGGAGTTCGTCTCCGGCCGTCACGACCTGCCCGCGCCCGCGTCGCCCGCGTCGCCCGTACGGCGTCACCGGCGGCGGGCGATGGCCCCGCGTCCCCGGCGGGGCGCGGAGCGGGGCGCCGAGCGGGCCGGGCGGCACTGGCGGTCGGGACGCCCCCGCGCCCGCTGAGCCTTCGACGAAAAGAATTTCGCCCGATTATGTGGGTATTTCACCCTAGGTAAATGCTGTCGGGGGGCGGGAGGGTCGGCATGGAGTCTCGCGGGCGATTCGTGTTCCGGAAAATGGCGGCGCAACTCAAACAGGAGGCGGCGTTCCTCACCGGCGACCGCCTGATGGCGGCCGAGGCGCGCACCGAGGAGGCCGAGGCCTCCCTGTGCCTCACGTGGTACGAGATCATGGACACCATCAGGGACCTCCGGCTGCTGTACGGCGTACGAGGCTGAGGGGTCGCCCGCCGCTGTCGCCCGAGGTCGCCGGCCGGTCGGAGCCGTCGCCCAGAGGGGCGAAATCCCCGCGCGCACCGGCTTTTCCGCTGCGTTAGGGTCCACAGAAGATCGCAGAGTGGGCTCTCGCGGAGGGGGTTGCGGTGGCGACGGACGGCGACGACCCCGGCGACGGTTCACCCGCCCGGCAGCGCAAGGCGTCCCTGGGGGACCGGGCCGCCTGGCGGGTGCTGCTCGACCAGGTCCGTCCTCATCGGCGGACGCTTCTGCTGGGCGGCCTGCTCAGCCTCGCCGGCAGCCTCGCCGGGCTCGCGATGCCGCTGATGGCCAAGCAGGTGATCGACGCGTTCGGCGCGGGCGGCACGACGACCGGGCCGGTGCTCGGCCTCTCGGCCGCGGTCATGGCCGGCGCGCTGGTCGCGGCGGCGGGGCGCTTCCTGCTCGAACGCATGGGCGAGACCATCGTGCTCGCCTCGCGCCGGACGCTGGTGGACCGCATCCTGCGGCTCAGGGTCCCCGAGGTGGACCGGCTCAGCCCCGGCGACCTGCTGTCCCGCGTCGGCTCCGACACCACCCTGCTGCGGGCCGTCTGCACGGACGCGCTGGCGTCGCTGGTCGGAGGCGCGTTCACGTTCCTCGGAGCGGCCGTGATGATGGCGGTCATGGACGGCCTGCTGCTCGGGGTCACCCTGGCCGTCGTCGCCCTGGTCGCGGTCATGGGCGTGGTGATCGCCCCGCGCATCCGGCGGGCCTCGCTGCGGGCCCAGGAGGCGCTGGGCGAGATGGGCTCGATGCTCGACCGGGCGCTTCAGGCGTTCCGTACGGTCAAGGCCAGCGGCGCGGAGATCCGCGAGACCGCGGTGGTGACCGCCGCGGCCACCGAGGCGCGCGACCGCGGGGTGGCCGCCGCCGGATGGACGTCGCTGGCCGGGGTCGGCGCGTGGACGTCGATCCAGCTCGCGTTCCTCGCTGTGCTGGGGGTCGGCGGCGCGCGGGTCGCGTCGGGGGAGATGGAGATCTCCGCCCTGATCGCGTTCCTCATGTACCTGTTCTACCTGGTCTCCCCGATCGGGCAGGTCATCCAGAGCCTCACCCAGATGCAGAACGGCCTGGCCGCGGTCACCCGCATCCAGGAGATCGCCCTGCTGCCCGCCGAACCGGTCGCCGCGCCCGCGCCCATGCCCACCCAGGCGGGCGGCGACCCCGTCGGGGTGACGTTCACCGACGTCGTCTTCCGGTACGACGAGGACCGGCCGATCGTGCACCACGGCGTGACCTTCGAGGTGCCCGCGGGCGGCATGACCGCGCTGGTCGGCCCTTCCGGCGCGGGCAAGTCGACGGTGTTCGGCCTGATCGAGCGGTTCTACGAGGCGGACGAGGGCGCCATCGCGATCGGCGGGCGCGACATCCGCGACTGGCCGCTCGGCGAGCTGCGGTCCATGCTCGGGTACGTCGAGCAGGACGCCCCCGTGCTCGCCGGGACGCTGCGGGAGAACCTGGTCTTCGGCGCGCCGGAGGCGACCGGCGAGGAGATCGCCCGCGCACTGGCCCGCACCCGCCTCGACGACCTGGTCGAGCGGCTGCCCGAAGGGTTGGAGACGCCGGTCGGGCACCGCGGCGTCCTGCTGTCGGGAGGGGAGCGGCAGCGGGTGGCCATCGCCAGGGCGCTGCTGCGCCGGCCGAGGCTGCTGCTGCTCGACGAGGCGACGTCCCAGCTCGACGCCGTCAACGAGCTGCGCCTGCGGGAGGTCGTGGCGGAGGTGGCGCGGGAGACGACGGTCCTGGTGATCGCCCACCGCCTGTCCACCGTGACCGGGGCCGACCGGATCGTGGTGATGGAGGCCGGGCGCGTGCGGGCCTGGGGCACCCACGACGAGCTCGTCGCGGCCGACGCGCTCTACCGGGAGCTCGCCGCCACGCAGTTCCTCGTCGCGACCTGACCGGACGACCGGAGGGCGGGCGAGTCGGGTCGGCGATGGGGAACCGTGAGCAGCCCTTACACCTGACCACAGCTTCTTTCGACCGGGAGCCGGGAAGGCAGGAGGTGCGTTACCTCTCCTTCACCACCGACCCGGACGCCGGGGGCAACGCGCGTGCGGGCGCGCCCGGTGGCCGGGCCGGAGGCGGGGCGCTCCGGTCAGTGGGCCGGGGCGCCCCGCCGCGTTCCAGCGCCGTCCACACAGACGCCGGCCGGCGTGCGCGGGGCGGGACGGCGGTGACTGACGTGGCGACCTAAGGTAGTGCTCCATGCGACCCACGGCTTTGATCACCGGCGCCTCGCGCGGTATCGGCGCGGCGATCGCCCGCGCCCTCGCCCCCACGCACGACCTGCTGCTCGGCGGCCGGGACGGCACGGCGCTCGACGCGCTCTGCCACGAGCTGCCCGGGTCCCGTCCCTGGGCGGTGGAGCTCACCGACCTGACCCCCGCCGAGGTGGAGGGGATCGAACGGCTCGACCTGCTGGTGCACAGCGCGGGGATCGCCAGGCTCGGCCACCTCGCCGACACCCCGGCCGAGGTGTGGCGCCGGACGCTGGACGTCAACGTCGTCGCGGTCGCCGAGCTGACCCGGCTGCTGCTGCCCGCCCTCCGGGCGGCCCGGGGGCACGTCGTGCTGATCAACTCCGGCGCGGGGCAGCGGGCCAACCCCAACTGGGGCTCCTACGCCGCCAGCAAGTTCGCCCTCCGCGCCTACGGCGACGTGCTGCGCGAGGAGGAGCAGCCGAACGGCGTACGGGTCACCTCGATCTTCCCCGGGCGGGTGGGCACGGACATGCAAAGGGACGTGCGCGAGCAGGAGGGTGAGCCGTACGAGCCGGGAAGGTATCTGGAGGCGGAGTCGGTGGCGCGCGCCGTGCTGGCCGCCGTGACGGCGACCCCGGACGCGCACGTCACCGAGATCACCGTGCGGCCGGCGGCGGGGCCCACCCGCTGACGGCCCGTCGGACCGGCCGTGGCGCCCGCCACGCCACCCGTCTTGCCGCCCACCTGGAGGACCGGTGCACGTGACTTACTGGTGCGAGATGGCGTGGCTGCCGCCCGGCGAGGTCGTGGAGAGCGTCGCGGTGGCGATCGAGGGCTCCCGCATCGGGGACGTCCGGCCGGGCGTGCCGCCTCCGCCGGGAGCCGAGCGGCTGGCCGGGCTGACCCTGCCCGGCCTGGCCAACTGCCACTCGCACGCCTTCCACCGCGCGCTGCGCGGCCACACCCAGACGGGCCGGGGCGACTTCTGGAGCTGGCGGGAGCGGATGTACGCGGTCGCCGAGACGCTCGACCCGGACCGCTACCTCGCGCTGGCCACCGCGACGTACGCGGAGATGGCGCTCGCCGGGATCACCGCCGTGGCCGAGTTCCACTACCTGCACCACGGGCCCGGGGGCACGCCGTACGCGGACCCGAACGCGATGGGCGAGGCGCTGGTCGAGGCGGCCAGGCGGGCCGGGCTGCGCATCGCCCTGCTGGACACCTGCTACCTGACCGGCGGCATCGGCGACGCCCTCGCCGGCCCCCAGGTGCGGTTCGGCGACGGGGACGCCGAGCGCTGGGCGGCCAGGGCCGACGCGCTGGCGCGGGCCCACGAGGGCGCGCGGGACGTGGAGATCGGCGCGGCCATCCACTCCGTGCGAGCGGTGCCCCCCGAGCAGATGCACGTCGTCGTCGACTTCGCCCACCGGCACACCGGCCCGCTGCACGCCCACGTGTCCGAGCAGCGGGCCGAGAACGAGGCGTGCGTGGAGGCGTACGCCGCGACGCCCGTGCAGGTGCTGCACGACCACGGCGCGCTCGGGCCGCGCTCGACGGCGGTGCACGCCACCCACCTGTCCGACGTGGACGTGGCGCTGCTGGGCGGGTCGACCAGCCACGTGTGCATGTGTCCCACCACCGAGCGGGACCTCGCCGACGGCGTCGGCCCCGCCCGCCGGCTCCTGGACGCCGGCTCGCCCGTCACGCTGGGCAGCGACAGCCAGGCGGTCATCGACCTGTTCGAGGAGGCCCGGGCGGTCGAGCTGGACGAGCGGCTGGTCACGGGGGAGCGCGGCCACTGGCCGGCCGCCGACCTCCTGCACGCCGCCACCGCCGCCGGGCAGGCGTCCCTGGGCTTCCCCGACGCGGGGTGCCTGGTGCCGGGCGCGTGGGCCGACCTCGTCTCCGTACGGCTCGACTCGGTCCGGACGGCGGGGGCGACGCGGGCGTCGGCGGTCGCCTCGGTGATCTTCGCCGCGACGGCCGCCGACGTGCACTCGGTGGTGTCCGGCGGGCGGCGCGTCGTGACGGACGGACGGCACGTCCTCGGCGACGCGGGCGCGCTGCTCCGAGAGGCGCTCGCCCCGCTGATCCCCTGATCCGGCGGTACGGCCGGCGGACGTCAGACGGGCGTGGCCTGGTAGTCGGGCCGCCGGTCGATGCGCCGCCTGACCGCGTCGGATCCGAAGCGGTAGTCGATGCGGCGGGTCGCCTCCGCCCAGTCCGCCCAGGTGCGCACCGCGGAAAGGGTCTCGACGACGAAGGGGTCGCTCCACCGCGCGACCGCGCGTGCCCACAGCACCGCCGGATCCTCGCTCAGCAGGCTGCCGACGGTGCCCTCGTAGATGGGCATGGCGCGCACCTCTCCGTCGGGCTCGATCTGCAGCAGGGGGAACCCGTAGCGCTCCACGAGTTCGGGCCGCATCAGCAGCATCGCGTTGTCGTTGGTGTTCACCACGACCGAGGAGGGAACCCGGGCCCGCAGCGTGTCGTGGTGCTCGGGGCTGGTGAGCGTCCGGACCTGCTCGCCGGTGAGGAGCTCCAGGTCGCCGAAGCCGGGCCTGCTGGCCAGCCCCGACGGTATCGCGGCCCCGAACGTGAGGAACCGGATCCGCTCGAACCGGGAGGTGACGGTCGTGCAGAGGTCGCCCATCTGGTCGAAGTTGCCGCGCATCACCGCGCAGTCGACTCCGAACATCACGGGGGCGTCGCCGCGGGCCGTCCGGCGGCGCGAGACGTCGTCGAGGAGGGCCAGCGCGTTCATCGCGCGGTCGAAGGAGCCGGCCCTGCCCCTGATCCGGTCGTGGGTGGCGGCGTCGGCTCCGTCGACGCTCACCGTGATCCTCGTGAACACCCGGGCCGCCTCCTCGGCCGCCGCCGGTGTCAGCGTCCACCCGCTGGTGTAGAGATTGACCTCGACACCGGCCCGGGAGATGCGCTCGGCCACCTCGTGAACGTCCCTGACGAGCAGGGGCTCGCCACCCGCGAACTCGACCGCCCGCGGGCCCAGGGAGACGATCGCGTCGGCCACCCTGAGCATGTCCTCGTGGCCCAACTGCCGGGCGGGCCGCCTGCCCGACTCCGAATAGCAGTGGGTGCAGCGCAGGGGGCACGCGTACGTGATGTCCCAGATGATGTCGGTAGGTCCGGGGTGTCGCATGTGCAGGTCCTTCCGTGCTGTCCTGAGGGGTCGCCGTGCTGTCCTGAGGGGCGCGAAGATCGCTCCGGGATCACTCCGGCAGCCGGTCCCGTCCCGGGGCGTCGTGGTTCCAGTGACCGACCAGGTCGGCGTAGAGAGGCGAGCGCGTCACGAGGTCCCGGTGCGTGCCGGTGATCGCGCGTGCGCCGTCCAGGAGCAGGACGCGGTCGGCCCGGGCGGCCGAGCTGACGCGGTGGGCGATGACGATGAGCGTCCCCTGCCTGGCCGCGAAGGCGGCCTCGGCCCGTGCCTCGCCGGCGGGGTCGAGGTGGCAGGTGGCCTCGTCGAGGATCACGATCCGCGCCCGGGAGGCGTACGCGCGCGCGAGGGTGACGAGCTGCCGTTCCCCCGCGGACAGGGTGGACGGTTCGTCGATCGCGCCGTCGAGCCCGCCCAGCCGCGTGAGCAGCGGCCCGGCGCCGACGGCGTCCGCCGCCGCGAGGAGCCGCTCGTCGGCGGTCGCCTCCCCGGCGGGGCGGAGATAGCCCAGGTTCTCGCGGACCGTCCCGGCGAAGACGTACGCCTCCTGGGGCACCAGCGCCACGACCTCGTGCAGGTGCCGCCGGGGCACCGCGTCCAGCGCGAGCCCGCCGAGCCGGACCACGCCCTCGGTGGGCCGGCGGAGCCCGGACAGCAGCATGGCCAGGGTGGACTTGCCGATGCCGCTGGGGCCGACCACGACCAGGTGCTCGCCTTCGCCGACCGTGAGGTCGAGTTCCCGTACGACCGGCTCCGCCCGGGGCGAGTAGGCGAAGGTCAGGCGGTCCGTCCGGAGGTCGTGGCCGACCGGCGTCTCCGGGACGCACGCGGGCTCGTCCCGCGGCGGGAGTGGCGTCACGACGTCGCCGAGCCGCTGGGCGGTCACCGCCAGGGTGATCCCCCAGGAGCCGACGGTGCCGAGGAGGGTGCGCACGGCGGGCTCGAGACCGGTGGACAGATAGGTCAGTGCCCCCACGATCTCCCCGGCGGTCAGCCGGCCGCTCGCCGTCAGCGGCCCGGCCGCGAGCAGCAGCGCGACCATGGGCACGTGCGCGCCGATCGTGACGACCAGCCGTCGCCTGGCGCCCGCCCACGCGAGCGCGCGCATCGCCGCGGCCTGCGCGGCCACGAGCGACCGGACCGACTCCCTCGCCTGGTCCCTCGCCCCGCAGGCCGCGATGTCCCGCAGCCCCCCGAGGGCGGGAGTGACCTCGGCCGTCAGCCTCTCCCCGGCGAGGAGGAGGTCGCGCTGACGCGCGGCGAGCAGGCGCAGCAGCCGGACGAACGCGAACGCGGCGACCAGCACGGGCCCGGCGACGACGGCCGCGGCGAGCGGAGACAGCAGCAGGAGCCCCGCGACGGCGGCGACCACGGCGACCCCGACCTGCCGGGTGTTTCTCAGCACCGCCGACAACAGGGCGCGGACCGTCTCGATCTGCTCGGTGAGGCGGTTGACGGCGGCACCGTCGGGCGCCTGCTCCCCGGCCGACGCGTGGGTCACGGTCGCCTCGACCACGGCGCGTACCAGGTCGTCGCGGAGAGGCTCGACCACCGCGGCGAGGTGCGGGAACATCAGCCGGGTCGCGATCGCTCCCACCAGCATCGCCGCGGCCAGCAGGCCGAGCAGGACGAGGCCCAGCCCGGGGCGCCCGGCGCGGAAGCCGCGGTCGACCGCCGTCGCGACCAGCAGGCCGGACAGCAGAGCCGGAGCCGCCTCGACGATCGACCAGGCCATGACCAGGGCGAGGGGGCGCGGGCGCCGGCGCAGCAGGGCCGCCAGCAGCCGCCACGGCCCCTGAGCGCGATCGCCGGCGGGCGGAGGAGAGGCCGGCGGGGACTGCCGCCGGGCGGTGGTCACCGCGGACACGACGCCTCCTGCCGCGAGGCGACCCCGGCGGGCTCGCCGCCGTGCGGTTCCCCGCGGGAATCCGGCGCATCCGGGGCGAAGAGGTCTCGGTAGTCCCGGTGCCGCCACAGCTCCCGGTGGGTGCCGCGGCCGCGTACCCGCCCCGCCTCCAGCCAGATCACCAGGTCCGCCCTGGCCGCCGTGGCCGGACGGTGGGCGACGACCAGGCGCGTCCTGCCGCGCATCCCCTCCACGAGGGTGCGGGTCACCTGCGCCTCGGTCACGGTGTCGAGGCCGCTGGTGGCGTCGTCGAGGATGGTCAGGCGGGCCCGCCGCAGCAACGCGCGGGCGAGCCCGAGCCGCTGGATCTCGCCGCCGGACAGCGGTGCCCCGGCCGACGGGGTGTCGTACCCGAGGGGGAGACGGGAGACCACGTCGTCGACCTCCGCGGCCCTCGCCGCCGCGCGGACGGCCTCGCGCGTCGTCCCGGCCGTGCCGTACGCGATGGCCGAGGCGATGTCCCCGCCGAGGAGGGCGGGTCGTTCGAACGCGTAGGCCACGGCGTCGCGCAGGCACCCCGGCTCGAGGTCGCTCAGGCTCAGCCCGTCGAGCAGCACCCGGCCACGATCGGGCTCCGTCAGCCGCCCGGCGAGCATGGCGAGAGTGGTCTTGCCGGCGCCGGAGCGGCCGACGACCGCGGTCAGCGCCCCGGCGGGAATCTCCAGGTCGACGTCGTCGAGCACCCGGGCGTCTCCCCGCGTGACGGTCACGCCGCGGAAGGACAGCGCCCCCGGGCCGTCCGGCAACCGGCGGCGGCCCGCGGGCAGGACCGGCAGCGCGAGCACCTCCAGCACCCGGACGGCCGCGGACCGGCCGTAGGCCAGGCCCAGCAGCGGGTCGATCTGCTCGACGAAGGTCAGGCCGAGCGCGGCGTATCCGGCCACGGCCACGAGTGCGCCCGGAGTGAGCCTGCCCTCGGCGACGCCGAGCCCGGCGACCGCCAGCACGAGGATCTCCACGAGCGGCATCAGCAGCATGATCTGCCACACGGTGCGCGACTGCGCCCTCCAGAGGGCGTGCCCGGTGGAGGAGAGGTCCGCCAGCGGCCGGAGCACACGGTCGATCTCCCGGCTCGCGGTGCCCGCGGCCCTGACCGTGCGGATGCCGGCCAGGGTCTCGGTGAGGCGGGCGGCCAGGCGGCCCTGCGCGCTCTGGTACTCGTCGTACAGCCCCGACACACGGGAGACGAACACGCGCAGCACGACGACCAGGACGGGCGTCCCGGCGAGGAAGGCGAGGCCCGCGCGCGGGTCGACGGCGAACAGCGCGACGACGGCGCCGGCGGAGGCGGCCACGCCCGTGAGCGTCCCCAGCAGGGTCACCGGCGCGGACCCGGCCGTCGCCGTGTTGCTCACGAGACGGTTGACGAGCTCACCGGTGGAGAAGCGGGTGGCGCCGGAGACGTCGGCCGACAGGAGGTGACCGGCGACACGCAGGCGCAGCGTACCGATCGCCGAGGCTGTCGCGGTGGTGCTCGTGATTCCGGTGGCGACCTCGGCCAGCGCGGCGCCGGCGAGCAGGAGCGCGAGGTACGCGGTCGCCGTCAGCGCCCCCCGGCCGGTGACGACGGCGTTCACGGCGGCGGCGAGCGCCGCGGGCAGGGCAAGCGCGACGGCGGTCGTGGCGATCGAGCCGGTCGCGGTCGCGGCCAGCGGCATCCAGGAGTCCCGGCTAAGGGCGGCGATGAGACGGTCGCCGTGCCCGTGGCTCACCTGCTCTTCGGATGATCTCGGGGCGGGGCCGGGCATCGTCTCACTCTCTTTCCGGTCGGCCGCCGCGAACACCGTCGGGCGCGGCGGGGCGAGCTGGGAGGGATGTCGCGCCCAGGGACGACCGGCCGAGGACGGCCGTCCCTGGGCGCTCGCGGCGGCTCCGTCACGTGGACGGCTCCGTCACGCCGCGGGTCCTGCCGAGGCAGGTGAGCGGACAGGAGCGGAGCGCCTGCTCAGCAGGTGCTCAGATCTGGGTGATGCCACAGGTGCCGGTGGCCCCGTAGCAGGACCTGCCGCAGGTGACGGTGCACGCCATCAGCCGGCTCTCCTCGGGGGCGGGAAGCATGTCCAGTGCGTTGATGTCGAGTTCCACGGTTCCTCCTTGATTCGTTTTCTCGCGCTTCGCGGTGTTGTGTGTCCGGTGCCCCTGACCGATCAGGGCTGGTCCGTAAGGCTCGCGGCGCCGCAGGTCCAGCGGGTGCAGGTGAACTGGCACGGGTACAGCTCGCTCTCCTCGGGGACGGGGAGCATGTCCAGGGCGTTGATGTCCAGTTCCACGGTTCCTCTGGCGCGTCAGTAGTCGGTGCTCCAGCAGGTCCAGCCGCCGCAGGTCCTGCCTCCGGCGCAGGTGATCTGGCACGGGTACAGCTCGCTCTCCTCGGAGGCGGGGAGCATGTCCAGGGCCTTGACGTCGAGTTCCATGCGGTTCTCCTTTCGTACCGGGCCACCGCTCTGTCATGCGGCGGCTCCTGGTGCCGCAGGCTCGCCGCGGATGCGAAGGGCGAGCCTGCGGGGCCTCGGGGCCGTACGCGGCCTGGCGTACGGCGGTGCTCCGGGCGTCAGCTCCACCGAGCGGAGCCGGTGCCCAGGAAGTGGACGAGGCGGTCACGGACGAGATGGGCGTCGCGGCCGGTCAACGGGTCGTGCCCCGCGCCGGTGACCTCCAGGTAGGTGAGTTCGGCGCCCGGCGGGGCGATCTCGGCGAGCCGGTCGCGCAGCCGCCGGGAGTGGCTCACGGGAATCACGTCGTCGTGTTCTCCGTGGACCACGAGAAGCGGCAGCCGCAGACGGCCGGCCAGCCGCAGCAGGTCACGGGGGCCGAGTTCGTCGTCCGTGATCTCCTCCAGGCCGCCCAGGCGGTCGAGCATCGCCCGGACCGTGGCCGGGCCGTCGGTGTAGAGCTCCCGCCCCGACAGGAACGGCGCGACCACTGCGGCCCGCGACCACAGGTGCGGGTCCGCGGCGACCGCCAGGAGCGCGAGGTACGCCCCGTAGCTGGCGCCGTACAGCATCGGGCGGCTGGCGCCGAGCCCGCGTCCGGCGCCGACGACGCGGCCCAGGTGAAGGATGTCCGCCAGGTCGGGCCCGCCCCACGCCCCGCGGATCGCGTCGCGGTGCGCCGCCCCGTAGCCGGTGCTTCCGCGCTGGTTGGGCGCGACGACGGCGATGCCCCGCGCGGCCATCTGCTGGAAGAGGGGATCGAAGGAGAGCTGCCAGGCGGCCTCCGGCCCTCCGTGCAGCGCCAGCACCACCTGCCGGCTCCGGGCCGGGTCGCCGTAGACCACGGCCTCGATGCGGCCGCCGGGACCGTCGTAGCTCCGCGCCCGGGCGGCCGCCCGCTCACCGCCTCGCCGGGTGGCGGGCGCACCGGACGCGTTCAGCACGGTCAGCGGGGCGTAGGGACGGTCCGGCGTCGTGTGGATCACGTGCAGGCCGGCCGTGCTCCAGTGGGCACTCGGATACAGCGCCCCGGCCGGAAGGGCGGCCTCCCGGATCTCCTCCGTCGTCAGGTCGTACACGAGCAGGTGGGAGCGGACCCCGCGGGTGACCAGGAGCGCCAGCCGCCTTCCCTCCGGATCGAAGGCCAGCGGTGTGACCGCGCCGTCGATCTCGTTCAACGGGCGGGGAAAGACGGTGGGGCCGTCGTCGTCCGTGCCGCGCACGCCCAGGCGATAGGCGCCCTCGTGGCGGAGCGTCGTGAGCAGCACACCGCCCCGCGGGGCCGCGAGCAGGAGGTGCTCGCCGCCGGCCAGGCCCTGCAGCGGCGACAGCGAGCCGTCCGCCAGATCCAGCACCACGGTGCCCGGCTCGTCCCCGTGGCGGGACAGGGCCAGGCGCCGGCCGAACGCGTCGAGCCAGACGCCCCCTCCGAGGACGGCCGGGACGGTGGCGACCGCTTCCAGGGGACCGGGCTCCGCGGGCACGCGCCACACCGTCGTCCGGCCCTCCCCGGCGCCGTGGAAGGCCAGGGCGGCGGCTCCCTCCGGCCCGCCGGCCACCAGCCGGAATCCGCCGCCGTGGAAGGTGGTCGGCATCGGCGCCGGCGCCTCGCCGGGGGTGATGAGGAGCAGGCGGTGCACGCCTCCCGCCTGGGCGCGGCCCAGCAGGATCCTGCCGCCGTCGGTCGGGACGACCGTGCTCCAGGAGCTCTCGCCGGCCGGCTGGCCCAGCGTCATGGGCACCGGAGTCCCGCCGCCGAGATCCCACAGCTCCGGGACGAGGGGACCACGACCACGGGCGGACAGGCAGGCGGCGTACCGCCCGCGCCGGGAGAACCGGAAGTTGATCCGCCGCGTCTCGGAGGAGCGGTGCGCGGTCTCCTCGCCGGCCGTGCCGGTGATGACGGGGGCGGTCATCGGGCCGCCCCGTCGCCGGCGTCGGCCATCCAGGAGCGGGGCCCGCCGTGGCGCAGCCGGTGGAGGAAGTCCAGCACCCCTGCCAGGCCGGTGTTCCAGCCGGCGCTCAGCTCGAACCCGTTCTCGTCGGGCACCAGCAGCAACCCGTCGCGCGACACCGCCCGCGCCCACAGGTACGCGGCCAGTTCCCCGGCCTGGTCGTGGTAGGCCGGTTCGCCGAGCAGGTCGGCCATGTCGAGCAGGAACTGCCCGTCACCGGCCAGGCCGTGACACTGGGAGCTTCCCGAGGAGACCCGGCTCAGGTGGACGGTGCGCGCCGCCCCCCTGGCGGCGTCGAGGAACCGCCGGTCGCCGGTGGCGCGGTGCAGCCGGATCAGGAAGGTGCCGACGCCCGAGGAGCCGTTGCACCAGTGCGGCATCCTGGCGCCGCCGGCCGGACCCTGGTCCCACCACGCGGCGCCGTCCATGATCTCGGCCGCCTCCACCAGCGTGCGCCCACCGGCCGCGGCCGTCTCCAGGCAGTCGTCGCGGCCGAGAGCCAGGCCGGCGGCGAGCAGGAAGGCCCCCACGCCGGCGACGCCGTGGGCGAAGCCGTAGTGCACGACTCCGGCCAGCGAGGACGCGAAGGTCGCGGGGATCGGCCACAGCACCGTCCCGGCTGTGCGCTCGGCCGCGGCGAGCAGACTGTCGGCGCAACGGCCGGCCTTGTCGCGGAAGCGGCCGTCCCCGGTGGCCCGCCAGAAGTGCAGCAGCGTCAGCCCCGTCCCCGACAGGCCGTGGCACACGTCGGGGTTCGGCCAGCTGTCCGGCAGTCCGGACGCCAGTTCGACGCCCGCGGCGCACATGTCGTCGTCACCGAGCACCCGGCCCGCCTCGTGCAGTCCCCAGGCGATGCCCGCCCGCCCGAAGTAGAGCCCGGGGGAGGGCCGTGGCTCGCGGTCGAGGCGCCGCAGCGTCCACCCCGCCGCGTCCGCGAGCGTGCCGGTGACATCGGTCCGCCACGTCGCCGGAAGACCGGGGTCGCGGGCGAAAGGACCGTCGAGCAGGGACGCCAGCACCGTCAGGACCCCCGCCGAGCCGTACTGCACCGCGCAGGGGTCCGCGTCGGCCCCGAACCCGGTGACGGGCCACAGGCGCAGCGGGTCCGGCCCGCCGGGCGCCGGCCGGGCCATGGTCCTTACGAGGTGGGCGACCCCGTCCCGCAGCAGGCGGTCCCCTTCGTCCGCACCGAGACGGCGCACCGGCCGCACGGAGACGAACGGCAGGGGCTCGGCGTCCAGTTTGGCGAGGAACTCCTCGACGCGCCGCAGATCCCAGCGTTCCGACCGTTCCTCGCGCATCAGTCCCGAGATCATCGGAGCGAACGCCTCGGCCACCGGATCGCCCGCCGTCGCCACGCTCACGAGCGTCCGCACCCGGTCGCCCCAGGACCGTTCCTCGTCCGGCCCGTCGTCCGCCAGCATGGGCGGGCAGCCCGTGGTCAGGAAGAACACGGTGGCCCCGAGCGCGTACAGGTCGGCCTCGACGCCGGGAGCCGGAGCGTGCCTGGGCGCGTTCATCTGCTCGGGCGGTGCGAAGCCCGGAGTGAAGGCTCTCGCCACGGGCGTGCCGGGGATGGCGGCCATCTCCAGGTCGACGAGGCGGCAGCCGCCGCCGGCGGTGACGAGGACGTTGTTGGGCGTGAGGTCCCGCAGCACGTAGCCCTGCTCGTGCACGGCCGCGACCAGGGCGGTCAGCCCGCGCACCACAGTGAGCACCTCGTCGTGCCCCCGCCGGTCCGGGCCGGTTCGCTCGCCGGCCCAGACGGTGAGCATGGTCCCGTCGAGATGCTCCTGTACGAGGAACAGGTTGTCGCTCTGCTCGAACAGGTCCACCTTGCGCGCCGTGATCCCCGGCGGGCCGAACAGGTCGAGCATGGCGGCCTCGTGACGGAGCTGGTCGCACTCGTCACGGCCCTGCAGGGTGGAACCGAGGTGCGGGCGCGCCTGCTTGACGACGACCCTGGCCCCCGAGAGCCGGTCCTCGGCGAGGAACACGCCGCCTTTCGCGCTGTGCCGGATCGCCTGCCGCACCACGAACCGGTCCGCCAGCAGCACCGCCTCGGGCGCGGTGGTGCGCGCCGGCGCCCGCCCCGAAGGGAACGGGCTGACCGCCCAGGCCGGCGGCGAGTACCAGGCGTTGCGGCTGTCCTTCACGGTCGTGCCGTCGGGGGCGACCAGAAGGGAGGCGTAGGTCCCGTCGTTGTCGAGCACGCTCGTGGCCGAGAACACGCCGTAGCGGTAGTGGACCGGGCTCCCGGGCCGATAGGGCCGGTCGGACAGGATCGGCGGGCCGGGCAGGCCGTAGGTGGCGGAGTGCAGCTCCTCGGCGATCGACACGGCCGCGGCGTCGTCGGGCGGATACACCGTGATGAACTTGCCGAGCGTTCCGCGGTCGACGTCCCTCGACAGCAGGCCGCTCAGCTCCTCGAACGTCGCGGCGAACTTGAAGGGCACCCGGCGCCGCACCAGCACTTCGGCCGTCCGCGCCAGCACGACCGCGGCCGACAGCTGCGTCGCCGAGACGTGCAGTTTCCACCCCTGCGCCGGCATCGCGCACCCGGCCGGCGTCACGTACGTCCACGGCGTGCCGGAGTGGATCTCCCAGTCCCGGCCGTTCCGCGTCTCCTCACCCGCCGAGCGGGACTCCGTCCCCCGGCGCACGGCGGCCATGACGATGTCCGCGAGCAGGTGAGAGTCCGCGCCGGTGCCTTCGGCCACGCCCGCGCTGCCTGTGTTCACGCCGCCGTCACTCCTGTCGTCTCGTCCACGAGGCTCGGTGTCGGATACCGTCCGGTCGTCCCGTCCGGCGCCGCGCTCCGCCTGAACGCAGAGTCGGCAACGGCCCTTGTCGGCGGCTAGTGACGACTTGTCTGCCGCGGTCTGAGAACGACTTAGTGGCACTGGTCGGCCCCTAAAGGGGATCCCAGGTGGGCCCGGCGGGTTTGCGCGGCGCGGGGCCTGGCGAGGATCAGGAGACGTGTGGCCGAGCGACGCGAATTCCACGGTTTTCACCGAGATCGGACTGCTGTTCACGGCGGACCCCGAACGGGAGGAGATCCGGGACGCCGCGCTGGTCGCGGAGAACGGGGTGGTCCGCTGGATCGGGCCCTCGGGCGACGCCCCGGCCGCCGACGAGCGGGTCGGCGTCGAGGGACGCGCCGTCATCCCGGGGTTTGTCGACAGCCACGCCCATCTCGTGTTCGCGGGCGACCGCACCGAGGAGTTCGCCGCGCGGATGGCCGGCCGGCCCTACACGGCGGGCGGCATCCGCGCGACCGTCGCCGCGACCCGGGCGGCGACCATCCCCGAGCTCGTCTCCACGACCGCGCTGCTGGTCGCGGAGATGACGACGCAGGGCACCACGACCTTCGAGATCAAGAGCGGGTACGGCCTCACCGTCGAGCACGAGCGCCGCAGCCTGGAGATCGCGCGGCAGTTCACCGAGGAGACCACCTTCCTGGGCGCGCACGTCGTCCCGCCGGAGACCACCCCCGACGCGTACGTCGAGCTGGTGACCGGCCCGATGCTGGAGGCGTGCGCGCCGTTCGCCCGATGGGTGGACGTGTTCTGCGAGCGCGGCGCGTTCGGCGAGGAGCACGCGAGGCGGGTGCTCGCGGCGGGCCGCGCGGCCGGGCTCCAGGTCAGGGTGCACGCGAACCAGCTGGAGGAGGGGCCGGGCGTACGGCTGGCCTGCGAGATGGGGGCGGCGTCGGCCGACCACTGCACCTATCTCGCCGACGCCGACGTGGACGCGCTCGCGTCCTCCGGGGTGGTCGCCACGCTGCTGCCGGGGGCCGAGTTCTCCACCAGGTCGCCGTACCCCGACGCGCGGCGGCTGCTCGACGCCGGGGTCGCCGTGGCCCTCGCCACCGACTGCAACCCGGGGTCGTCGTTCACCACGTCGATGCCGTTCTGCGTCGCCCTGGCCGTACGGGAGATGGGCATGACGCCGCTGGAGGCCGTACGCGCGGCCACCCGTGGCGGCGCGCGGGCGCTGCGGCGCACCGACGTCGGCGCCCTGTGTGTCGGCTCCCGCGCGGACCTCGTCATCCTGGAGGCGCCGTCGTACGTCCACCTGGCGTACCGGCCCGGCGTGCCACTGGTGGCACAGGTGTGGCGCGGGGGACGCCGCCTTGTTTAGACCCGCGAGATCTGGGTAATCGGCTTTTTTCCCGGCCCCGCATCCTCCTTGGGGAGGAACTGTAAACCATTCCCCGGTCGTATTCATTTGGGGAATCTTTGCCATGGACCGGCCGTTGACCGGGTCAGGAGCAGGAAGCCGGAGGCCACGCCGAGCGGGGCGGACGTGTCCGGTTCGCCGGCTCACTTATTGCATATCGCGGGCGGCGGAACGAGGTGCCATCGTATGGCGACGGGGAATCGGACGCATGAGCAGCAGGTCTCTGACCGGGATCTGCTGGGGACGTATCTGGCCGAGATCGGCCGCGTTCCGTTGCTGACCGCGGATCAGGAGGTCGAGCTCGCCAAGCGGATCGAGGCGGGGTTGTTCGCCGAGCAGTTGCTCGACAGCGGGCGGGCGGAGCCCAAGGCCGCGGATGCGACCGACGAGGAGCTTGAGCGCATCGCCGTTTCGGGGCGGCGGGCGAAGGACGAGTTCATCCAGGCCAACCTGCGTCTCGTGGTCGCCGTGGCGAGGAAGTACTCGGGGCGGGGGATGCCCCTGATCGACCTTGTGCAGGAGGGCAACCTCGGGCTGGTCCGGGCGGTGGAGAAGTTCGACTACCGCCGGGGATACAAGTTCTCGACCTACGCCACCTGGTGGATCCGGCAGTCGGTCGGCCGCTCGATCCACGAGCAGGCGCGGCCGGTGCGGCTGCCCACCCACGCGGGAGAGCAGATGACCCGGCTCATGCGGGTCCGCCGGGACATGCTGGCCGAGTTCGACGCCGAGCCGACCGACGCCGACCTCGCCGCGGTGCTCGACCTGCCGATCGAGCGTGTGCAGGAGCTGCGTCGCTGGGCGTCCGACCCCGTCTCGCTCCAGCTCGGGGTGGGCGACGAGGACGAGACCGAGCTGGGCGACATGATCGCCGACGAGACGTGGGCGGACCCGGAGCAGCAGGCCATGGCCACGCTGGAGAAGGAGCGCCTGGAGCAGTGGCTGACCGGCCTGGAGGGCCAGATCCGCGACATGCTCCGCTGGCGGTACGGCCTGGTGGACGGCCGGGAGCACACCCTCACCGAGGTGGGCGAGCGTTACGGCATCGGCCGTGACCGCGCCCGGCGGATCGAGCGCGACGCGCTGACGCGGCTGCGGAAGATGGCCAGCGCCGCCTGACGGCCGGCCGTACCGGTATCACGACGACGCGCACCCTCCCAGGGGTGCGCGTTTTGTCGTTCCCAGCACGTCCGAAACCTGGCCGAAACACGGCATCGGCGAGTTTCACACCAGTGAAACACGCATGGTCATGAGCTGAAACGGCGGAAGAACACGCTTTCGCCAACGTCAGTGAGCCAGCCGGCCGAGGAAGCCCGGGACGACGCCACTGAGGGAGTGATAACCGGCCACACGCCAAATGTAAGGAGGGCCGCGTCGGTGAAGATCGATACCGGTACCACCGCCTGGATGATCACAGCGACCGCGCTGGTGCTGTTGATGACGCCCGGGCTCGCGTTCTTCTACGGGGGCATGACCAGGGCCAAGAGCGTCCTGAACATGATGATGATGTCGTTCGTCAGCATCATCACCGTTACCCTCACCTGGGTTCTGTACGGCCACTCGCTGGCCTTTGACGCCTTCGGTGACGGGGACAACTTCATCAACAAGCTCATCGGCGGCGGCGACGCCATGGGTCTCCAGAGCCTCATCGACACGGCCACCAAGGACGACGGCACCGGCATGCCGAACCTGGTGTTCTCCGCTTTCCAGCTCACCTTCGCGATCATCACCGTCGCCCTCATCAGCGGCGCCATCGCCGACCGCGCCAAGTTCGGCGCCTGGGTGGTCTTCGGCATCGCCTGGGCGACGCTGGTCTACTTCCCGGTCGCGCACTGGGTCTGGGGCGGCGGCTGGCTGGCCAATCTCGGTATCGAGGACTTCGCCGGCGGCACGGTCGTCCACGTGAACGCCGGAGCAGCGGGCCTCGCGCTCGCGTTCGTGCTCGGCAAGCGGACCGGCTGGCGCAAGGACCCCATGCGCCCGCACAACCTCACCCTGGTCCTGCTCGGCGTGGGCCTGCTGTGGTTCGGCTGGTTCGGCTTCAACGCGGGCTCCGAGCTCGCCGTCGACGGCACCGCCGGTCTCGCGTTCATGAACACCCAGGTCGCCACGGCCGCCGCCGCCGGCGCCTGGATCCTCGTGGAGAAGCTGCGCGACGGCCACTCCACCACCCTCGGCGTCGCCTCCGGCGCCGTGGCCGGTCTGGTCGCCATCACCCCCGCCTGTGGTTTCGTCGACCCGTGGGCGGCGCTCGTGCTCGGCCTCGTGGCCGGCGCGGTCTGCGCCTACGCCGTGGGCCTGAAGTACCGCTTCGGCTTCGACGACTCGCTCGACGTGGTCGGCGTCCACCTGGTCGGCGGCGCGATCGGCGCGGTCTCCCTCGGTCTCATCGCCCGCTACCCCTTCGCCGACGGCCAGAACGAGGGCCTCATCTACGGCGGCCCGATCTCGCAGCTCGGCGTCCAGGCGCTCGGCCCTGTCGCGGTGGGCCTCTACTCCTTCATCATGGCCTACGTGATCGGGAAGATCATCGACAAGACGATGGGCTTCCGGATCGAGCAGGAGGACGAGGTCACCGGCATCGACATCACCACCCACGCCGAGACCGGGTACGACCTCGGCACCGTTCACTCCTCGGGAGTGACCTCCGTCAACGGGCCCGTTTCCGCGGCACAGACGAAGAAGGTCGACGCATGAAACTCATCACCGCAGTCATCAAGCCGTTCAAACTGGACGACGTGAAGGCCGCCCTGGAGCAGTTCGGCATCAAGGGCATGACGGTCTCGGAGGCCAGCGGCTACGGCCGTCAGCGCGGCCACACCGAGGTCTACCGGGGCGCCGAGTACCAGGTCGACCTGGTGCCCAAGGTCCGGGTCGAGGTCCTGGCCGAGGAGGACGACGCCGAGGACGTCATCGACGTCATCGTCAAGGCGGCGCAGACAGGCAAGATCGGCGACGGCAAGGTCTGGTCGGTTCCCGTGGACACGGTCATCCGGGTCCGCACCGGGGAGCGCGGACCGGAGGCGCTGTAACCGGATGATGAGAGGGGAGGCGCGCTCGTTCGCCGCGACCCGCAAGGACCGGGCCGCGGACATCGACAGATGGCTCACCGATCTGTTCCGCACGGCGGCCACCCGGCCGTACGCGCGGGAGGAGGGATCGGGAGGGAAGGGCGGCCTCCCCGACGAGCGAGGCCCCGCCGCTCCCATCGGGATCAGCGGCGTGGCCCTGGTCGCGGTCGGCAGCCTGGGCCGGGGCGAACTCGCCCCCGGCAGTGACCTGGACCTCGTCCTGCTCCACAACGGGCGCGAGGACGTGGCGAGGATCGCCGATCGCATCTGGTACCCCATCTGGGACTCCGGGATCGGTCTCGACCACTCCGTCCGCACCGTGGACGAGGCGGTGAAGGTCGCCAGGGAGGACCTCAAGGCCGTGCTCGGGCTCATCCAGGCGCGGCACGTGGTGGGCGATCCCGAACTGACCCGGTCCGCCCGGGAGGCGGTGCTCGTGGAGTGGCGGGCCGACTCCCGGCGCCGGCTGGCCGAGCTGCGGGCGTCGGCGGACAAACGCGCCGAGACCGGCGGCGAGCTGGCCTTCCTCCTCGAACCCGACCTCAAGGACGCCAGGGGCGGCCTGCGCGACGTGCAGGCGATGCAGGCCGTGGCCGCCGCCTGGGTGGCCTCGGCCCCCGGCCCCCGGGTCCGCGAGGCGTACGAACTACTGCTGGACATCAGGCACGGGCTGCACCTGGTCACCGCCCGGGGAACCGACCGCCTGGTCCTCCAGGAGCAGGACGCGGTCGCCGGGACGCTCGGCATGCTCGACGCCGAGGCGCTGATGCGCCGCCTGGCGGAGGCCGGCCGCACCATCTCCCACGCCTTCGACGCCACCTGGCGCACCGTCGACCGGCTGCTGACCGGTCCCGCGCCGCGCGGACGGCGGCCGCTCGCGGACGGCGTCGTCGAACACGGCGGCGAGGTCGTGCTGGCCCGCGGCGTCACCCCGCGCTCCGACCCCACGCTCGTGCTGCGGGCGGCGGCGGCCGCCGCCGAGGCGGGGCTGCCGCTGGCGCCGGCGACGGTCAGCGCGCTCGCCGCCCAGTCGCCTCCGCTGCCCGTGCCGTGGCCCCCGGAGGCCCGCGGCGCGCTGGTGGCGCTGCTCGGCGCGGGCCGCGCCGCCGTACCGGTCTGGGAGGAGCTCGACCAGGCCGGCGTGCTGGTCAAGCTGATCCCCGACTGGGAGCGCGTGCGGCACCGTCCCCAGCGCAACCCGGTCCACCGGTACACCGTGGACCGGCACCTCATCGAGACCGCGGCCGGCGCCGCCGCCTTCACCCGCGAGGTGTCCCGCCCGGATTTGCTGCTCATCTCGGCGCTCCTGCACGACATCGGCAAGGGCTGGCCGGGCGACCACTCGACCACCGGTGAGATCGTCGCCCGGGACATCGGCGCCCGGATGGGCCTGCCGCAGGCGGACGTGGAGATCCTCGCCACGGTGGTGCGGCATCACCTGCTGCTGCCCGAGACCGCCACCCGGCGGGACCTCGACGACCCGGTGACCATCTCCCGGGTGGCCGAGGCGATCGGCTCCCGGGAGGTCCTCGAACTGCTGGCCGCGCTCGCCGTGGCCGACGGCTCCGCGACCGGCCCGGCCGCGTGGAACTCCTGGAAGGCGTCCCTGGTCTCCGACCTGGTCCGGCGGGTGAGGTCGGTGCTGTCCGGCGCGCCGCCGGCGCCCGCGCCCGCGTTGTCGCCCGAGCAGGCGGCGCTCGCCCGGCACGGCGGCGGAGCGGTGCGGGTGAACGGCAGCGCGGTCACCGTGGTCGCGCCGGACCGGCCGGGCCTGTTGTGGCGGGCGGCCGGGGTGCTCGCGGCGCACCGGATGGCGGTGCGCGCCGCCTCCGCCGCGTCCGCCGGGTCGACCGCCGTCATCGAGTTCGTCGTCGTCCCCGAGTACGGCTCGCCGCCGGATCCGGCGACGCTGGAGGCCGACCTGCGCCTCGTCCTGGCCGGACGGCTCGACATCGAGCAGCGCCTGGCCCGGCGGGCGAGGTCCATGCGCCCTTCCCGGGTGCCGGTGGCGCCGCCGCGCGTCACCCTGCTCGACGACGCGTCCAACACGGCGAGTGTGGTGGAGGTGAGAGCGCACGACAGACCCGGTCTGCTGTGGCGGATCGGCCGTGCCTTCGGCGAGTGCGGACTTGACGTACGGGCCGCGCGTGTGGAGACTCTGGGCGCAGAAGCGGTGGATGTCTTCTATGTGGCGGATCGTACGGGCCGCCCCATTGTGGACGAACAGCAGCGGATCCAGGTACGGGAGCACGTCCTCGCGGCCCTCAGGTGATAAGGGTCACGATCCTCACCTCTTGGTAACAATTGGGGTGCTGCGGCAGGGGTAGGGCCGCTCACCTTGATGACCTTGTGGTCGAATTGTCCCCGCTTATAGAGCTATGTCACTTCATGCTGTCCAGACGCGTGAAGGCAGGCCGAACGATGGCGGGGCCGGTGAGCATGGAGCAGTCGAATACCGATAACCGCAGGCGGAGGAGCCCGTTCTCACCGCGCAACTGGAGGGTTCCCACACGCCTGACGGCGCTGATCCTCGCCCCGACGCTCGTGGCCGTGCTCCTCGCCGGTCTCCGCGTCGTCAGCTCGATGGACAGCCTGACCGGCTACCAGCGGACCAGGTCGGCGGCGGAGTACTCGGTGCACCTGCGGGACCTGGCCGAGCAGCTCGCCCTCGAACGCGACCTGTTCGTCTGGGGAGGCAACACCAGGCGCAAGTTCGACATCGACGGCCAGACCGAGCTCACCCGAGCCCAGCAGCGCGCGGTGGTCGACCCTCTGGTGCAGCAGGTGAGGGCCGACCTCAAGAACGTCGACGCGGACTACGGCGCGCGGGCGGGGGAGCAGGCCCAGCAGCTCACCAGCCGTTTCGCCAGCCTCGCCGGCATCCGCGCCAACGGCGCGCCGGAGGACTACAGCGCGCTGATCGCCAACATCCTGCGCCTGCACGACGAACTGGGCGCCAGCGACAGCGCCACCGAGATCGTGGGCAACGTCCGCGCGCTGGGCGGTCTCGCCCACGCCAAGGAGGAGGTGGCCCTGCAGCGGGCCGCCCTCACCCGCGAGTTCATGGAGCGCAACCAGACCTTCACCACCTTCGAGCTGCAGGACTTCCTGGCCGCCCAGTCGCGCCAGGCGAGCTACCTCGCGACGTTCTACTCGGAGGCCCCGCAGGCCGAGGCGGCCCGCCTGGTGACCCTCTTCGCCGACCCGAGCGTCGTGAACGGCGAGCTGACCAAGTCGTGGGCGCTCAGGCTGGGCCTGCAGAACCAGTCCCTCAGCCGTTACCGCAGCAGGGACACCACGGCCCAGCGGTGGTTCCAGGACAGCACCAAGACCATCGAGCAGATGTCGGCCGTCGAGGGCCGCGTGTCGTCGCTGGTGCAGGACCGGACCCGTGACCTGCAGTCGGCCGAACAGCGCAACGCCCTCATCGCCGGGGCGCTGATCCTCGCCCTCCTGGTGCTCGTGCTGGCCACCACCGCGCTCATCGCGCGGTCGATGGTCCGGCCGCTGCGCCGCCTGCGGGTGGAGGCGCTCGACATCGCCGGACGCCGGCTGCCCGAGATCGTGCGGCGGATGCGCGAGTCGGACGACCCCGACCGGGAGTCGCAGGTGCAGCCGATCGCGGTCGGCAGCACCGACGAGATCGGCGAGGTCGCCCAGGCCTTCGACGAGGTCCACCTGCAGGCCGTACGGCTGGCCGCCGAGGAGTCGCGCCTGCGCGCCAACGTCAACTCGATGTTCGTGAACCTGTCGCGCCGCACCCAGACGCTGGTGGAGCGGCAGATCTCGCTGATCGACGGCCTGGAGCGGGGCGAGGAGGACGGCCGGCGCCTCGCCGACCTGTTCAAGCTGGACCACCTCGCCACCCGCATGCGCCGCAACAGTGAGAACCTCCTGGTGCTCGCCGGGCACGAGCCGCCGCGCAAGCGCAGCCAGCCCGCCCGGCTGGTCGACGTGGTCCGCGCCTCGCTGTCGGAGGTCGAGGACTACGAACGGGTCGTCGTCCGGATCCCGCGCAGCATCGCCCTGGCCGGGCACGCCGCCAACGACGTCGTCCACCTCCTGGCCGAGCTCGTCGAGAACGCCATCGCCTTCTCGCCGCGCAACACCAAGGTCGTGGTCTCCAGCAGCCCGGTCGAGGGCGGGGCCGTGATGCTCGGGGTCACCGACGCCGGGATCGGCATGTCCGCCGAGGAACTGGCGGAGATCAACCGCCGCCTCGCCGAGCCGCCCACGATCGACGTGTCGGTCTCCCGCCGGATGGGCCTGTTCGTGGTCGGCCGCCTCGCGCTGCGCCACGGCATCCGGGTGCAGCTGCGCCGGGGCGACGGCGCGGGCATCATCGCGATGGTGCTGTTCCCCGCGCAACTCATCTCCAACGCCGACCAGCCCCTCATGCCGCGTCCGTCCGTCCCGGTCGGGCAGACCGCGGCCGGCCTGCCGGCCCGGCAGGCGTTCGCCGAGCCCAACCCGGCCGGTCAGGCGCCGGGAGCGGGTCCGTTCGAGCCGTGGAACCCCGGCAACGGCGCGGCCGGCGGCGTGGGATCGCGCCGGCCCCCGGCGCCGAGCGGCGCCGGGTCCGGCGGGAACGGCTCGGGCGGCTTCTCCGCCTTCGGCGCTCCGGTCAGGGAGGCGCCGCCCGCGCCGGCCGAGCACCCGTACGGCCCGCCGGGTCCCGCCGAGGCGCCGCCGGCCGAAAGCGCGTATACAGGAAACACGTACACGGGAAACTCGGGACCGCAGCCGATGCCCGGAGCACCCGGAGGGTCTCCGGACGCGGATCTCCCCCGCCCGGCCTTCGGCGAGCAGCCGGGCGCGTCGTGGCCGCCGGCGTTCGGCACGCCGATGGGTGAGGAGCCCGCGCCAAGCCGGTCCGAATCCTCCTGGCCGTCGCTGCCCACCGGGCCGACCCCGCTCCCGCGCCGGGACACGGCCACGCCGGCCGGCACGACCGGGCCGAACGCCTTCCCGCCGTCGGCGCAGGGCACCGGGCCGAACGCCTTCCCGCCGTCGGCGCAGAGCACGGGTGAGCACGCGTTCACCCCCTCCGTTCACGGCACTGGGCCGAACGCGTTCCCGTCGTCCTCGCAGGGCACGGGTCCGAACGCCTTCCCGCCGCCGCAGAGCGCGGGTTCCCCGGGAAGCACGGGGCCGACCGCGTTCCCGTCGTCCCCGCACAGCGCGGGTTCCCCGGCGAGCACCGGTCCGAACGCGTTCCCGCCGTCTCCTCAGAGCACGGGACCCAGCGCGTTCACCCCGGCGCGGGGAGACACGGGACCGAACGTCTTCGCTCCGGCGCCGGGGAGCGCGGGGTCGCCGGGAAACACGGGGCCGACCGCCTTCCCGCCGCCCCCCGCGATGGGGCGAGCCGACGGCTCCGGTGACCTCGCGTCGGCGACCGGTCCGCTTCCCGCGGTGGAGGACTCGCCGCTGGAGCGCGGCGACGAGTTCCTGCCGATCTTCGCCTCGGTCGAGTCGGCCTGGTTCCGCCGTCCTTCCGACACCGGTCCCACCGCGGTTCCGCGTACGGACGGGGAGAGCGCCGCGGAGAGCACCGGGGAGATCGCGAGAACCCCCAGGGCCGCCGCGGCCCCCGCACCGGCGAACGGACCGGCAAATGGACCGGGGGACGGGCGGGGGGACGCGCCGGCGGACAGGCGGGAGACCCCCGCGGAGCAGTCCGGCGACACCGGCGTGTGGCGGTCGCGGGCCGACAGCGGTTTCCAGGCCGCGGCGAGCGTGCGGGACCCGTCGCTCGGCGGCGTCACCGCGGCCGGACTGCCCAAGCGCATGCCGAAGGCCAACCTGGTGCCCGGCTCGGTCGGTGCGGAGAGCGCCGCGGCGCCCCCGCGTCCGCCGGTCTCGGCCGAGGCGGTCCGCAACCGCCTCTCCAGCTTCCAGCAGGGTGTGCGGCGGGGCCGGGCCCAAGCGGCCGGCGGCCTCACCGAAGGGTCGGGTAAAGAGGAGGAGGGCTCGTGACTGAGCTGAGCGTGGAAGCACGCAGGTTCGACTGGCTGATCACCGACTTCGTCGGCACCACCCCCGGGGTGGCGCACGCTGTGGTGGTCTCGTCGGACGGCCTGCGGCTGGCCCAATCGGACGGCTTCCCCCATGACCGGGCCGACCAGCTCGCGGCGGTCGCCGCCGGCCTGCTCAGCCTCACCGTCGGCGCCTCGCGAGTGTTCGAGGGAGGCTCGGTCACCCAGACCGTGGTCGAGATGCAGCGCGGCCTGCTGCTGGTCATGGCGATCAGCGACGGCTCCTGCCTGGCCGTGCTGGCCTCCCCGGACTGCGACATGGGTCTGGTGGCCTACCAGATGACCCTGCTCGTGGAACGGGCCGGACAGGTGCTCACCCCGGCGCTGCGCGCCGAGCTGCAGACATCGCGGCGATGATCATGGGAGTGGGGCATGCGGGATCGTGACGGGACAGAGGACGAGCCTCTGTTCCGTCCGTACGCCGTCACCGGCGGGCGAGCCGAGCCGCGCTATCACCTGGCGATGGAAACGCTCGTATCATCGGTGGCCTTGAAGAGCAATGACTATTCCCTGCTCAGTCCGGAGCAGGAATCGATCATGATGCTGTGTCGTACCGTACGATCGGTCGCGGAGATCTCGGCGCTGCTCCGGGTCCCGCTCGGCGTGGCCCGTGTGCTCATCGCCGACATGGCCGACGAGGGTCTGGTCCGCCTGCACATGCCGCAGCTCAACCAGGGACAGCCAGACCTCAACCTGCTCGAAAGGGTGCTCAGTGGACTACGCAGGCTCTAGTCGTGGTCTTACCTCGACGAAGATCGTCGTGGCGGGTGGGTTCGGCGTCGGGAAGACGACCTTCGTCGGTGCCGTCTCCGAGATCCTTCCGCTGACGACCGAGGCCGTGATGACCGACGCCAGCGCCGGCATCGACGACCTGGGGCTCACGCCGAACAAGACGACCACGACGGTCGCGATGGACTTCGGCCGGCTGTCGCTCGACCAGGACCTCATCCTCTACCTGTTCGGGACGCCGGGCCAGCACCGCTTCTGGTTCATGTGGGACGACCTCGTCCGCGGAGCCATCGGGGCGGTCGTGCTGGTGGACAGCCGCAGGCTCGCCGACTGTTTCCCGGCCATCGACTACTTCGAGGAGGCCCAGCTTCCGTTCCTCGTCGCGATGAACGGCTGGGAGGGACAGTTCCTCCACTCGGAGGAGGAGGTCCGCGAGGCGCTGTCGCTGCCCCCGCACGTTCCGGTCGTCCGTACGGACGCCAGGTCGCGGGACGCCGTCAAGTCCACGCTCATCAGCCTGGTCGAGTACGTGCTCACGGTCCGCGCCGCGTACGGCAGGACCTACTGAGCGCTGTCCCGTGAGCCCTCGGCGAGAGGGCGGCGAGGGCGGTACCCCCGGGGTGCCGCCCTTCGTGGCGTCCGGGCGCGGGCGCGCCCCTCCGGGCTGCCCGCTTCACCGGATTCCGAGCCTTCTGCCTGTGGTTTCGTGAGATGGTGACCTAGCCGGAAGGGCAGAATCCGGTAATGAAGACGACCCGATATTTAATCAAATAACATCATCTCCGTGCCTGTATAGGTTGTTTGTGCACGGGTGTTCGGTTGGCCTCCCTGGTGTCGGTGTGCTGCAATTACCCTCGCCTGCAGGACGTCTCCCGTGTCACGCCAACCACATCCGTGACGAGACATTCCCCCCTGTGCGCACATACGGCGAGAGGTTGCGAAGCCTGTGAGGACACTAGACCCCCGGACCGACGAGAGCCCCGGGACCGGGGTTCCGGCTGAGCAGGAGCCCGACGAGGGAAGCCGTTTCCTCCTGCGTAACTGGCGGGTGCGTTCACGGCTGGTGGCCCTGATCCTCATCCCGACGCTGGCCGCCCTGGTGCTCGGTGGGTTCCGCATCGTCAGCTCGGTGACCACCGCGTCGCAGTACCAGCAGACGAGCGACCTGGCCCGGCTGGTGGACCGCGTCGCGAACCTCACCCACGAGTTGCAGAACGAGCGGGACCGGTCCGCGTGGAGCGCCACGATCGGCCGCCCGCCCAAGGCGGCCGCCGCCGTCAAGGCGCAGACCATCCTCACGAACAAGGCGGCCACGGCCGTACGCAACCTGGCGAACGAGGTCAGGACGGGCGTGGGCGACCGGGGCTCGGCCGAGATCGAGCACATCCTCGGCAAGCTCGACGGGGTGGAGTCGCTGCGCGGTCAGACCGCGGAGGGGAACCTGCAGCCGCGAGCCGTGCTCGACCAGTACACCCTCGTCATCGGCAACCTGCTGGCTCTGCAGGACGAACTGTCCAAGGGCACGGTCGACGACCGGCTCGGCGCGATGTCGGTCACCCTGGCCGCCCTCGCCCGCGCGAAGGAGAACGCCTCTCTGCAGCGCGGCCTGCTGTCCACGGTGCTGACCTCCGGCCGGTTCGAGCAGGCGCAGCTCCAGAGCTTCCTCGGCGCGATGTCCGCCCAGGAGAGCGAGCTGCGCGCGTTCCGCAAGAGCGCCACGCCGGAGGAACGGACCGACTACGACAACACGGTGTCCGGCGGCCGGGTCGACGAGGCGGAGTTCCTCCGGACGCTCGTGCTCGACCGGGCCAACTCGGGCTTCGACCTGAGAGGCCTCGACCAGTCCGTACGCGACGACACCCGCCTGTGGTTCGACGCGATCTCGCAGCCGATCAACCGGATGCGCACCGTCGAGGCCAAGCTGACGTCGGCGATCGTGGTGCGCGCCCAGTCGCTCAAGGACGACGAGCAGCAGCGGGCCGTCGTCATCGCCGTCGCGGTGGTCCTCCTGCTGATCGCGGTGCTGCTCGTCACCACCGGCGTCGCCCGCTCGCTCGTACGCCCGCTGCGGCGACTGCGCAGTGAGGCGCTGGAGGTCGCCGGGCACCGTCTGCCCGACACGGTCCAGAAGCTGCGGGAGGCCGGAGACGCCGCCCAGGTGCCGGCCATCGCCCCCATCGGCGTGGTCGGCCGTGACGAGATCGGCGAGGTGGCGCGGGCCTTCGACGAGGTCCACCGTGAGGCCATCCGCCTCGCGGGTGACGAGGCGCGCCTGCGCAGCAACGTCAACGCGATGTTCGTGAACCTGTCGCGGCGTACGCAGACCCTGGTGGAGCGCCAGCTCTCCCTGATCGAGGGCCTGGAGCAGGGCGAGCAGGACGAAGACCGGCTGGGCAACCTGTTCAAGCTCGACCACCTGGCCACCCGCATGCGCCGCAACAGTGAGAACCTGCTGGTCCTCGCCGGGCAGGAGGCCGCGCGCCGGTGGGGCCAGCCGGTGCCCATCGTCGACATCGTCCGCGCCTCCCTGTCGGAGGTCGAGAGCTACGAGCGCGTCGACATCCAGGTGCAGCCCGGCGCGTCGATCGTCGGCCAGGCCGTCAACGACGTCGTCCACCTGGTGGCCGAGCTGGTCGAGAACGCCATCTCCTTCTCGCCCCGCGACACCAAGGTCACGGTGTCGAGCAACCGCATCGACGGCGGCGGCCTGATCATCTCCGTGAGCGACCTCGGCATCGGCATGACGCCCGAGGAACTGGCCGAGACGAACCACCGCCTGGCGAACCCGCCGGTGGTGGACGTGTCGGTGTCCCGCCGGATGGGCCTGTTCGTGGTCGGCCGCCTAGCGCTGCGCCACGGCATCCGGGTGCAGTTGCGCCAGCAGGACACCGGCGGCCTGACGGCCATGGTGCTGCTGCCCGAGTCGCTGCTGGCCCACGCCGGCCCGGCCTTCCCGGGGGTGCCGGGCATGCCCCAGCCGGAGCTGACCAGCCCGATGCCGGCCGTCGGGACCGGGCCGCAGTTCGGCGCTCCCGCGTTCGGGGAGCCCGCGTTCGGCGCGCCCGCTCTCGCCAGCCCGACCCCGTTCGAGAACCCGCCGCGCACCCCCGTGTTCGGGGCGGACGCGCCGGGGGTCGGCACCCCGGCCGCCGCCTCCTTCGAGCGCGGGCCGTTCGAGACCTTCCCGCGCGAGACGACCGGCTTCGATCCCGACCCGTTCTCGCGCAATCCGTTCGAGCCGCCGCAGCGGAACACGGGCAACGACCCCTTCGCCCGCAACCCCTTCGAATCGGGCGGCTTCGAGCGCCCCGCGGAGCCGGACCCCTTCGCCCGCAACCCGTTCGACAGCGGCGCGTTCGGCCAGCCCGATCCGTTCGCCCGCAGTCCGTTCGAGTCCGGCCCCTTCGACCGGGCGGCCTTCGACAAGACGCCCCTCGACAAGGAGTCCGTCGACAGGGACTTCGCCGGCAGGACGCCGTTCGAGAAGACGCCGGCCGAGCGGGACCCGTTCGAGACCACGACCTTCGACTCCGGGCCCTTCGACTCGCGTCCGTTCGAAACGGGCGGGTTCGATTCGGGCGCGTTCGAGTCCAGTCCGTTCGACACCAATCCCTTCAGCCGCGGCCGCGTGGGTGAGGCGCCCGTCGACACGCCCTGGCCCGGCCACCTGCCGCCGCCGGGGAGCACCTCCTGGCCGGCAGGGCAGGAGGACGGCGGCGGGGGCTGGCCCGGGTGGGCCGGACGCGGTCCCTTCGAAGGCGAGGACAACACCGGCCCGCTTCCGGTGGTGCGAAGCTCGCCGCTGGAGTCGGAGGAGGAGTACCTCCCCATCTTCGCCGCGGTCGAGTCGGACTGGTTCAAGAAGGCCGACGGCCCGGAGGAGAAGAGCGACTCCGACGAGGACGGCGCGGAGAGCAGGGCCTGGTCGTCCCCGGCCGACGTCGGCTGGCAGGCGGCCCAGGCGGCCAGCGAACCGGCCCTTGGCGGGGTCACCTCGTCGGGTCTGCCCAAGCGGGTGCCCAAGGCCAACCTCGTGCCGGGTTCGGCCACCGCTCCGGCGCCCTCCGCGGAACCCGCCCCCGCGGCGGCGGTCACCCCGCC
Source organism: Microbispora amethystogenes (assembly GCF_016863015.1). Lineage (GTDB taxonomy): Bacteria > Actinomycetota > Actinomycetes > Streptosporangiales > Streptosporangiaceae > Microbispora > Microbispora amethystogenes. Next base: position 41,311 of record NZ_BOOB01000053.1, read on the forward strand.
GCCACCCCCGCCCGTGCTCTCGCCCGAGCGGGTGCGCAGCAGGCTCTCCAGCTTCCAGCAGGGCGTACGGCAGGGCCGTGCGGTCGCGCGCGGGGAGGCCGGAGAGGACCAGGGATACCCCGGGGCGGCGTCCCTGGGCATGCCTGATGCCCAGGACAGTGAGAAGGAGGACTGATGAGGGAGATGAGTCAGGCCGCACGCGGCATCAACTGGTTGATCACGGACTTCGTGAACAACGTGCCCGGTGTGGCGCACACTGTGGTGGTGTCGGCCGACGGGTTGCCTCTGGCGTTCTCGGACGGATTTCCCAAGGATCGGGCGGATCAGCTGGCGGCGGTGGCCGCGGGGTTGATCAGTCTGACGCAGGGGGCGTCCCGGGTGTTCGAGGGAGGTCCCGTCACGCAGACCGTGGTGGAGATGCAGCGGGGGTTGTTGCTGATCATGTCGATCAGTGACGGGTCGTGTCTGGCGGTTCTGGCGGCGGCCGACTCCGATCTCGGTCTGGTGGCCTATCAGATGACGTTGCTGGTGGAGCGTGCGGGGCAGGTGCTGACCCCCGCGGTCCGGGCCGAGCTGCAGTCCTCCCACCCGAGGTGACCCGCCGTTCCGCGAGGTGAGACCCGCGGGACGACAGGTCGGGAGACGCGCCCGGGAGCGGGCGCACCGGGTGGCCACCGGGATTCCGGAGCGCGGCCACCAGGCGTCCGAGCGATAACAAGAACGTCAGGAGGACGTTGTGGCAGGCGGCGGCTGGAACAACGAGCCCTACTCGCCGGTGGCCGACGCCCACCGGCAGTACGGCGGTGCGACCCCCAACCCGAGGCCGGCGCAGACGGAGCAGAGCTCCCTCGTACGCCCCTACGCGGTGACGGGAGGACGCACGGCGCCACGCGTCCAGCTGGCGATGGAAGCGCTCGTGTCCTCCGCCACCTCGGTGCAGCAGGACCTTTCCACGTTCACCCCGGAGCGCCAGGCGATCAGCACGCTGTGCCGTCAGGTGCGGTCGGTGGCGGAGGTGTCGGCGTTGCTGCGGATTCCGCTGGGTGTGGTCCGTGTGGTTATCGCGGACATGGCGGCGGAGGGGTTGGTGCATGTGCATCAGCCGCAGTTGGAGGCGGGTAAGCCGGATCTGAACTTGCTGGAAAGGGTGCTCAGTGGACTTCGCAGGCTCTAGCCGGGGGCTGACCTCGACGAAGATCGTGGTCGCGGGGGGTTTCGGTGTGGGCAAGACGACTTTCGTGGGGGCGGTGTCGGAGATTGTGCCGCTGACGACGGAGGCGGTGATGACCGACGCGTCGGCGGGTGTGGATGATGTGGGGCTGGTGCCGCACAAGACGACCACGACGGTGGCGATGGACTTCGGGCGGGTGTCGCTGGATCGGGATCTGATCTTGTATCTGTTCGGTACGCCGGGTCAGCATCGGTTCTGGTTCATGTGGGATGACCTGGTGCGGGGGGCGATCGGTGCGGTGGTGCTGGTCGACACCCGGCGGTTGGCCGACAGTTTTCCCGCGGTGGACTACTTCGAGGAGGCGCGGCTGCCGTTCGTCGTCGGCGTCAACGGCTTCGACGGGCAGTACACCCACTCGGAGGACGAACTGCGGGAGGCGCTCACGATCTCACCCGGGGTCCCGATCGTCCGTACGGACGCCCGGGACCGGGGATCGGTGAAGAGCACCCTGATCACGCTCGTCGAGCACGCCCTGACATCGCACGTCGGCGCGTTCCGGTGACGCCCCCGGTCCGCCGCCCGGCGATCTCACCACGGCGGCGCGGGCGTGAACGCCGTACGGGCGGATAGTCTGGGGAGACTGATGGTTCACCGACCCGTCCACTCGCTTCGAGGCTGGCCAAACACGTGTTCGAGACGCTTTCCGACCGGCTGACTTCGGTCTTCTCCTCCCTTCGGTCCAAAGGCAGGCTTTCCGACGCCGACATCGACGCGACCTGCCGCGAGATCCGCATCGCGCTTCTTGAGGCGGACGTCGCGCTGCCGGTCGTGAAGGACTTCGTGGCCCGGATCAAGGAGCGGGCCCGCGGCGCCGAGGTCTCTCAGGCGCTGAACCCCGCCCAGCAGGTCGTGAAGATCGTCAACGACGAGCTCATCGAGGTGCTGGGCGGTGAGACGCGGCGGCTGCGCTACGCCAAGAACCCGCCGACCGTGATCATGCTGGCCGGTCTCCAGGGCTCGGGCAAGACGACCCTCGCCGGCAAGCTCGCGAGGTGGCTGAGCGAGCAGGGGCACGCCCCGCTGCTCGTGGCCTGTGACCTCCAGCGCCCCAACGCCGTGCAGCAGCTCGCCGTCATGGCCGAGCGGGCCGGAGTGGCGGTGTACGCCCCCGAGCCCGGCAACGGCGTGGGCGACCCGGTCGCGGTGGCGCGGCAGTCGGTGGACCACGCGCGGCGCCAGCAGCACGACGTGGTCATCGTCGACACCGCCGGCCGCCTCGGCATCGACCAGGAGCTGATGAAGCAGGCCGCCGACATCCGCGACGCGGTCACGCCGGACGAGGTCCTGTTCGTGCTCGACGCGATGATCGGCCAGGACGCGGTGAGCACCGCCCGCGCCTTCATGGACGGCGTCGGCTTCGACGGCGTCGTGCTGACCAAGCTCGACGGCGACGCCCGCGGCGGCGCGGCCCTGTCGGTGCGGCACGTCACCGGCCGGCCGATCATGTTCGCCAGCACCGGCGAGAAGCTCGAGGACTTCGACGCCTTCCACCCCGACCGGATGGCGGGCCGCATCCTCGACATGGGTGACATCCTCACCCTGATCGAGCAGGCGCAGAAGACGTTCGACGAGCAGGAGGCCGCCAAGATGGCGGGCAAGCTCGTCTCCGGCGACGGCTTCACCCTCGACGACTTCCTCGAGCAGATGATGATGGTCCGCCGCATGGGGCCCATCAAGAACCTCCTCGGCATGATGCCGGGCATGGGCCAGATGCGCGAGCAGCTCAACCAGGTCGACGACCGCGACCTGGACCGCGTCGCCGCCATCATCCGCTCGATGACCCCCGGCGAGCGGCAGGACCCGAAGATCATCAACGGCTCCCGCCGGGCGCGCATCGCCAAGGGCTCCGGAGTGACGGTCACCGAGGTGAACAACCTGGTCGTCCGGTTCTTCGAGGCCCAGAAGATGATGAAGCGGATGACCCAGGGCATGGGCATCCCGGGCATGCCCGGCGGGCGCAAGCAGAAGGCGCAGAAGCCCAAGAAGGGCCGCCGCGTCAGCGGCGACCCCCGCAAGGCCGCGCTGGGCAAGGCCGGGGCGAACGCGGCCTCGGACGGCTCGGACGAGCCGAAGCTGCCCAAGGGCCTGCTCGGCAACCTCGGGAACGGCGGTCAGCTGCCCCCCGGCCTGGAGCTTCCGCCCGGCTTCGACCCCTCCAAGCTCAAGCTGCCGGGCCAGAAGTAACGGCCGGCCGGCGGGGTCAGAGGCCGGCGCCGGGGGCCATCGGCCTGGCGTCGATCCTGCCGTCGTCGCAGACCGTGGCGCTGAACGGGACCTCCAGGTGCGCCACCTCGTCCGGTGGAATGATCATCAGCCGGGCCGAGGCGGGGCACCGGGTCTCGTGGTCGGTCGGCACCACCGTCCAGTGCAGTCGCGCGTGCGCGCTCGCGCCGGGCCGCAGCGTGACCCGGTGCGGCGTCACGCTCTCCCGGCGGGTACGGGTGCGCAGCACGTCGCCTCGGCCGTCGATCAGGACGAGCCCGACGAAGCCGTAGACCCAGCAGGTCCGGCCCGAGGTGTTGGTCAGCACGAGCGGCGCGTAGCGGTTCCCCGCTCCCGGGTCCTGCCGTCCGACGCGGGCCCGCAGTCCCGTCGTACGGCACCGCGCGGGCGCCTTGGCGGAGAAGCCGGTGGAGGTGGTGGAGACGGAGGCGGCGCGGATCGTGTCGTGCGCCGCCGGTGCCGACGAGGCGGCCGGTGCCGGAGCGGCGGAGACCGCGCCGGCGGCCCTGCCCGTACCCTCGCCGGAACCTCCGCCCGGGCCCGCGGCCGATGCTCCGGACGCCGGACGCGCGGCGTCGACGGCGGACAGGGCGTAGCCGGTGGACAGCAGGATGGCCGCCGCCGCCGCGACGCCGGCTGTGCTCGTGATTACTCGCATGCCTGTTGGACGGCTGATCCCGCCGGTCAGTTCGCCTGATCGGGCGCCCTTTCCACGAGGGCGCGTGTCTCCCCGTCACCGGCGGAGCCTCTTCGGGTCCATTCCGGGTGCCCCTTTTCCCGGGAGGGGGGAAAACCGGGAGCGGCGGCGGGGCCGTCGTTGCCCGAGCATGCGCAATCATCTGGCAGAATGTCAGGCTGGAACATCGTGACCAGGCGGATGCCCTCTCACCTCTGCCGGTCGCGTCTGTCCCTCGAGCGGGCTCCCGTCGTGCCCCACTCGACGAGACACCGCTCACCCACGCTCTAATGCAGGAGAGACCACACCCGTGGCAGTCAAGATCAAGCTCAAGCGGCTCGGAATGATCCGCAACCCGCAGTACCGCATCGTCATCGCCGACGCCCGGAGCAAGCGGGACGGCCGGGCGATCGAGGAGATCGGCCTCTACCACCCGAAGGAGAACCCCTCGCGCATCGAGGTGAACTCCGAGCGGGCGCAGTACTGGCTGAGCGTCGGCGCGCAGCCGACCGACCCGGTCCTCAAGATCTTCAAGCTGACCGGCGACTGGCAGAAGTTCAAGGGCGAGCCGGCCCCCGCCACTCCGCTCCTGGTCGCCGAGCCCAAGCCCGACCGGCACGCGGCGTACGAGGCCGCGGCCCGGGAGTCGCTGTCGAGCGACTCCGGCGCCGCCGCCACCACGCCGAAGAAGGCCAGGAAGCCTGCGAAGGCCGAAGAGACCGCCGAGGTCCCGGCCGCGGAGGAGAAGCCGGAAGGCGAGGCCTGAGGTGCTCGAGGAAGCCCTCGAACACCTGGTCAAGGGCATCGTCGAGCATCCGGACGACGTCCGGGTCCGCGCCCGGCGCATTCGCACCGGGCGCGTTCTCGAGGTCCGGGTTCACCCCGACGACCTCGGCAAGGTGATCGGCCGTGGCGGCCGTACGGCCAGGGCGTTGCGCACCGTCGTCAACGCCCTGTCGGACGGCAAGTACGTGCGGATCGACCTGGTCGACCTTGAAGAGGCGCGCTGAGCCCGCTCCAGCGGCGACGCTCGCGCCCGGGGGACCCCGCACCGGGGTCCCCCGGTGTGTTTTCCGGGACTTTCCGCGAGTGGTCGCGAGGCGGTCGCAGGGATGCGGCGGCGCCTCGGGACGAAAAGTGACGAAGAAGGATTGTTGGCGGAGGTAGGCGGCACGTGCAGCTAGTCGTGGGCAGGATCGGCCGTCCGCACGGCGTGCGGGGCGAGGTCACGGTCGAGGTGCGCACCGACGACCCCGACTCGCGGTTCGCCCCGGGTACGACGCTGGTCACCGACCCGGCCTCGGCCGGCCCGGTGACCGTCGAGCGGTCCCGGTGGCACAAGGACATCCTGCTGCTGACCATCGAGGGCGTGGCGAACCGCGACGCCGCCGAGGCGCTGCGCGGCACCCTGCTCGTCGTGGACTCCGCCGACCTGCCGCCGCTGGAGGACCCCGACGAGTTCCACGACCACGAACTCATCGGCCTGACGGTCGTGACGACCGAGGGAGAACGGGTCGGCGAGGTGGGCGACGTCCTCCACCACGGCCAGGACCTGCTGGTGGTGACCCGGCCGGCCCTCGACGACGCGTACATCCCGTTCGTCAAGGCGCTCGTGCCCGAGATCGACCTCGGGAAGGGGATCCTGGTCGTCGACCCTCCGCCCGGACTGCTCGACACCGAGCTCGACACCGGGGCGGAGTAGGAGCGGCCGCATGCGCGTCGACATCATCTCGATCTTCCCGGAGTACTTCGCCCCGCTCGACGTCTCCTTGATGGGCAAGGCGCGCGAGCGCGGCATCCTGGACATCCACCTGCACCAGCTCCGCGACTGGACCCACGACGTCCACAAGACGGTGGACGACACGCCGTACGGCGGCGGGCCCGGCATGGTGATGAAGCCGGAGATCTGGGGTGCGGCCGTCGACGCCGTGATCGGGGAGGGACGCGCCGCCTCCGGCGAGGACACGCTGCCCCGGATGATCGTGCCCACGCCGAGCGGACGGCCGTTCACCCAGGAAGTGGCGCTGGAGTACGCCAAGGAGCCGTGGCTGCTGTTCGCGCCCGCGCGCTACGAGGGCATCGACTCCCGGGTCGTGGCCGAGTACGGCGCCCGCCTGCGGGCCGACGAGGTGAGCATCGGCGACTACGTCCTGGCCGGGGGAGAGGCCGCCGTCCTGGTGATGGTCGAGGCCGTGGGCAGGCTGCTGCCCGGGGTCCTCGGCAACGCGCGGTCGGTGGCCGACGACTCCTTCGCCCCGGGTGCCATGGCCAACCTGCTGGAAGGCCCCGTCTACACGAAACCGCCCGTGTGGCGGGGGCACGAGGTGCCCGAGGTCCTCCTGTCGGGTCATCACGGCAGGATCGCCCGGTGGCGGCGGGATGAGGCGCTGCGCCGCACGCTGGAGCGCAGGCCGGAACTGGCCGCCAGACTCGACCGGGAGAGCTTCGACAAGCACGACCGGCGGGTCGTCGAGGAGTTCGAGGAACGCCGGTCCGCCGCAGTGTCGGTCGGCGGGTCGGTCGGCGGGTCGGTCGGCGGGTCGGGCGGCGAGTTTCGCGCAGCGCCGGAAGATGTGGCAGACTGAGTCGCTGCTGCCTACTTCCGCATGTCCGGGTGAGCCCCGGTCGAGGGGTGGCAGACAAGACGTATCAAGCCAAGCGCGCGTGTCCCCCTCGATGCCGAGCCGCGGCCCGGCCGGGTGGACCTCCGCGTGCTCATGTCAATGAGGAACCGCCGCCATGCACACGCAGATCCAGGAGCTCGAGAAGGCTGCCCTGCGCAGCGACGTACCGGACTTCCGCCCGGGTGACACGCTGGAGGTTCACGTCCGCGTCGTCGAGGGCAACCGGTCCCGTATCCAGGTGTTCAAGGGGTTCGTCCTGCGCCGTCAGGGCGGCGGCATCCGTGAGACGTTCACGGTCCGCAAGGTCAGCTACGGCGTCGGCGTCGAGCGCACCTTCCCGGTCCACAGCCCGGTGATCGAGAAGATCACGCTGGTCACCCGCGGCGACGTCCGCAGGGCCAAGCTGTACTACATGCGTGACCTGCGCGGAAAGGCCGCCCGCATCCGCGAGAAGCGCGAGGCGCTGCCGGCCGCCAAGTAGGGCCTTGGGGATCGTGGTCCGTGCCTCAGGTGCGGGCCACTTTCTTTTTGGCCGGGGATGCGGTGTCCTCGACGCTCGCCGTCCTGGACATCATCTAGGCTCAGCAGCGTTGGCTAGCGAGGACAGGGGCCGGGCACGAGTCGCCTGTCGAGGACGGGGTGGACGTGGTCGCCGAAGACGTCAAGCAGAACGCCGAGGACGGCAAGAAGAAAGGCTCGTTCTGGCGTGAGTTGCCCGTTCTGATCGTGGTCGCTCTCGCTCTGGCCCTGCTGATCAAGTCTTTCGTGGTCCAGGCGTTCTACATCCCGTCGGGGTCGATGGAGAACACGCTCCTCATCAACGACCGGGTCCTGGTCAACAAGCTCGTCTACCGCGTACGCGACATCGCGCGCGGCGACGTCGTCGTGTTCTCCGGAGTGGACTCCTGGGATCCCGAGGTGCAGATAGAGGAGCCGTCGAACCCCGTCGTCGGGGCCATGCGCTGGATCGGCACGGCCTTCGGAATGGTCCCGGGGGAGAAGGACTACATCAAGCGGGTCATCGGCGTGCCCGGAGACAAGGTCAAGTGCTGCGACGCCCAGGGCCGCGTCACCGTGAACGGCGTGCCGCTCGAAGAGAAGTCGTATTTGTACCCGGGCAACGCGCCGTCGGACCGGCCGTTCGAGGTCACCGTGCCGCCGGGCCGCCTGTGGGTCATGGGCGACCACCGCTCGCTCTCCTGGGACTCCCGCCTGCACACCGGTGACCCGGGCGGCGGTACGATCCCCGCCGACAAGGTGATCGGGCGCGCGTTCGTCATCGTCTGGCCGTTCGACCGGGCCAAGATCCTGCCGATCCCGGACACGTTCGGGCAGCCGGGCTTCCAGGCCGCCGCCGGAGCGGCGCCGTTCGCGGCCGGCTTCGCCGGGGCCGTGCCGCTGGTCGCCGTGGGGCGCCGGATGGGGCGCAGGCTCAGGCGGCGGCGGTAGGGCGGACGTGCGCGAGCCCGGAGGAGAGAGCGAGAGCAAGTGAGCGAGGCCGACGAGAGCCGCTTAGGCGCGGGCGGCGGGCCCGTGCGTCCCGTGGACGAGAGCCCGGCCGGGGCCGGACCTCCGGAGACGGTGCCTCCGGAGACGGTGCCGACGGAGACCGGGCCCGGGAAGCAGGAGAAGGACGCCGCCAAGAAGGGCTCAGGCCTGCGGGACACCCTCCTGTACATGGTCGGCGGGGTGGTCGCCGCGCTGCTGATCCACACGTTCCTCCTGCAGTCGTTCTACATTCCGTCGGAGTCGATGCAGAACACGCTGCTGATCAACGACTACGTCGTGGTCAACAAGCTCGCGTACAAGCTGGGGTCCGTGGAGCGCGGCGACATCGTGGTCTTCAAGGGCTGGGACGGCGAGGACACGATCAAGCGGGTGATCGGCGTCGGCGGCGACCATGTGAAGTGCTGCGACGACAAGCGCCGCATCACCGTGAACGGGACGCCTCTGGACGAGGAGGGCAAGTACCTCTACCCCGGGGTCTACCCCTCCGGCCGGGACTTCGACGTGAAGGTCCCCAAGGGACGGGTGTGGCTGATGGGCGACCACCGGAACAACTCCGCGGACTCGCGCTTCTACCTGGACGATGGACACCAGGGCACGATCTCGGAGGACGACATCATCGGGCGCGCGTTCCTGCGCTACTGGCCGCTGAACCGGATCTCGCTCCTGTCCCGCCCCGACACTTTCTCGGTCGTTCGCTGATCTCACCTGCGGCTTTGCCGCCGAAGGCGGTTTCGGCCGTATCGCGGGTCGCGAATGGGGCGTAATCTGCTTCTCGTCATGACAGCTGCCTATCGTCCGCGCCCGAGTGTCGTACGGCGGGACTCCGGACTCTACGGCTACGAGCGGGCCCTGGCCCGGCGGGGTTTCACGCCGGTCGCCGGGGTGGACGAGGCCGGGCGCGGCGCCTGCGCCGGACCGCTGGTGGTCGCCGCGGTCGTGCTGGGGCGGGAGATCGACGGGCTGGGCGACTCCAAGCTGCTGACCGAGGCCGTCCGCGAGCGTCTTCACGAGCGGATCATGGCGACCGCGCGGGCCGTGAGCGTGGTCGTCATCCCGCCCCGGGAGATCGACGAGCGCGGCCTGCACAAGTGCAACATCTCCGGCATGCGGCGGGCCGTCGCCGGGCTGGGACTCGTCCCCGGTTACGTGCTCGTGGACGGCTTCCCGGTGGCCGGGTTGCCCGCGCCGTCGCTGGCCGTCTGGAAGGGCGACCAAGTCGCGGCATGCGTGGCGGCGGCCTCGATCGTGGCGAAGGTGACCAGGGACCGGCTGATGCACGGTCTCGACGAGACCTACCCGCAGTACGGCTTCGCCCTGCACAAGGGGTACGTGACACCGGGCCACAGACGGGCGCTGGCCCGCCACGGGCCGTGTGCCCAGCACCGGTTCTCGTTCGTGACGGTGGCCAGGGTGACTCATGGGACACCGGTCCCGGCGGGGGGACTGTGGACGGGGCAGGATGGGGACATGCGCGAGAATGAGGTCGGGGCCGGTGTCCTCTGAAGAGGACCGGTCTCAACCGGCGATCTTGATGGGGACCTCGACGGGAGTCTCGGCAGGGATCTCGACGGGGAGCGGAAGAGGAGGACCGGGATGAGCGCCGAAGATCTCGAAAAGTACGAGACCGAGATGGAGTTGCAGCTCTACCGGGAGTACCGCGATGTGGTCGGACTGTTCACCTACGTGGTCGAGACCGAGCGGCGCTTCTATCTCACCAACTCCGTCGATCTCGACGTGCGCACCGCCGAGAACGGCGACGTCTTCTTCGACGTCAAGATGCAGGACGCCTGGGTCTGGGACATGTACCGCCCGGCCCGCTTCGTGAAGAACGTGCGGGTCGTGACCTTCAAGGACGTCAACGTCGAGGAACTGGCCAAGCCGGACCTCGAGATGCCGAAGGAAGGCTTCTCCAACTGACCGCGTCCGACCTCGGCCGACCCGGTACGGCGGCCCATCCGGTGGGCCGCCGACAGAGCATGAGGCGGCCTGCTCCAGCGTGGCTGATCGATGACGAGCCCTCATCCGATACGAGGGCGGCTGACGCGGCACAGCGGCTGATTGTGTGCGGCGGCTGATCGAGTAGGAGCCCTGCTCCGGCACGAGGCCGGCTCAACTGGCACGGTGGCCGCTCAGGCGCGGCGGCTGATCGAGGACGAGTCCTGTTTCCGGCACGAGAGTGGCTGCCTGATTACGGCAGTGACCGTCACGGCGGCTGATCGTGTGCGACGGCTGTCCTCCGTGGAGTGCCTGTCCACAGAACGGCGCTCGGTCGCCTGGCGCGGGACTGTACGGCACATCCTGGCCCGCATGCGTCTCGTCACGTATCCGCTCGTCCTCGTCCTGCTGATCGCGGCTCTGGCCTCTCCCTCGGACGCCGCCCGCTTCACCGGCGCCGTTCTTCTCCCGAATCCTCCTCCGAAGCCGTCCCCGGCACCCGCGTCCTCGAAGGCGCCCCACCCTTCCGCCGCGCCGATGCGGGCGGCCAGACCCACTGAGGCCCTTCCGCCCGGGACGGAGCACTCCGCGGCGGCGGGCCATCCGCCCGAGGTGGAGCGGGCCCTGGCGGCGGGCCATCCGCGCGAGGCGGCTTCGTCCAGCCCGTCCCGGGCGGAGGGGATGCGGCTCCCCGGAGGAGCGTCCAGGTGGACGTGGCCGCTTTCTAAGCACGCACGGCCGCTCAGGCGCTTCGATCCGCCCGCACAGCGCTGGCTCGCCGGGCATCGAGGAGTGGACCTCGCGGCGGAGCCCGGCGAGGAGGTCAGGGCCGCGGGGCCGGGAAGAGCCGGTGTGGCGGGGCGGATCGCCGGGCGGGGAGTCGTGACGGTCGTGCACGCCGGAGGGTTGCGCACCACCTACCTGCCGGTGCGTGCCCTGGTACGCCCCGGTGAGGTCGTCGCGGCCGGACAGGTCATCGGCGTCGTCGAGGACGGCGCCGAGCACTGCCCGGTGTCCTGCCTGCACTGGGGTCTGTTGAGCGACGGGGGCGTGATGAGTGACCGGGGCCGGTCGAGTGGCCGGCTCTACCTCGATCCGCTCCTCCTCTTCGGGCAGGGACAGGTCCGTCTCCTGCCCCGCTGGCCCGCCGGCGGCCCCTGACAGCCGCGACGAGGCGTCAGACCGGGCGGGCTTCCATGCGGATGGCCCAGGCCTGGCCCGGCCGTGCGCTGGTGGAGGGCAGGGTTGGCCGGCTGAGGATCGGGACGAGGAGTCGTCAGGCCCGGGGGTGGGCCTGACGGTAGGCCGCCCGGAGCCGTTCTATCGACACATGGGTGTAGATCTGCGTGGTGGCCAACGAGGCGTGTCCGAGCAGTTCCTGGACGGACCGGAGGTCGGCCCCGCCTTCGAGCAGGTGGGTGGCGGCGGTGTGGCGGAGCCCGTGCGGACCCATGTCGGGCGCCCCCTCGACCTGCGCCAGCCGGGCGTGGACGACTCGCCGGACGGTGCCCTGGTCGACGCGCCCTCCCCGGACGCCGAGGAAGAGCGCCGGACCGCTTCCTTCGCGGACCCAAAGAGGCCTGCCGCGCACACACCACGCGTCGAGGGCCCGGAGCGCGGGCAGGCCGAACGGGACGGTCCGCTCCCTGCGCCCCTTTCCCATCACCCGGACCGTGTTGCGGTCCCGGTCCACGTCGTCGACGTCCAGGCCGCACAACTCGCTCACCCGCATGCCTGTGGCGTACAACAGTTCGAGCATGGCCCGGTCGCGCAGGTCCTTGGGTTCGTCCGGTGCGGGCGCGTCGAGAACGGCCCCGGCCTCGGTCTGATCCAGCACCTTGGGCAGCCGGCGCTCCGCCTTGGCGGTGCCGAGAAGCAGACCCGGGTCGTTCGCCAGCCAGCCCCGGCGGTGGCAGAAGGCGGTGAAGACCCGGGCACACGCCGTCCGGCGGGCCAGCGTCGCCCGGGAGCGGCCGGCCTGGTGCTGGTCGCCCAGCCAGTCACGCAGGGCGGTGATGTCCAGGCCGGACAGGTCCGTCTGCCCGGCGGTGGTCAGGTGAGTGATCAGTGCGGTGACGTCACCCCGGTAGGCCCGCACCGTGTGGGGCGACAGGTCCCGTTCGAGACGCAGATGCCGTTCGAACTGCTCCAGCACGACATCGAACCGCCCGTGATCCCGCCTTTCGCCCGCTGTCATGCCGGCCCTTCCCTTCGCGCTCCCTGCCACCTCGACGGGCCGCGCCGGCGGCCCGCACTGGTGAACCTACGCGCGTTCGGGGCGGCGCGGGGGAGTGCCGGGTTGACGTGTCAGCCCCGGGCGGTGGGCCGCAGCCGCCATCCCCGGTCGGCGTTCTCGACGAAGCCGGCGGCGGCCAGGCCGCCGAGGCAGGACAGCGCCGTCCCGATGTCGACGCCGGCGGTGACGGCGATCGCGGCGGGACCCGCGGCGCCCCGCGCCGGGATGGCCTCCAGGACGCGCCTGGTCTCGTCGTTCAGCCCGTCACGAGGCCAGACGGGGCCGCGTCGCTCCGGGGCGAGGTCGTCCCCGATGGCGCCGACCACTTCGACGATCTCCTCGGCGGAGGTCACGCAGACGGCCTTGCCCTGCCGGATCAGGATGTGGCAGCCCGCGGAGACGTCGGTGGTGATGGGACCGGGCACGGCCATCAGATGCCTGGTGAGACCTGAGGCGTGGGAGGCCGTGTTGAGCGCTCCGCTGCGGGCGGCGGCCTGGACGACGACCGTTCCCCGGGACAGGGCGGCGATCACTCGGTTGCGGACGAGGAAGCGGAGCCGGGTGGGGTGGGCCCCCGGCGGCCATTCGCTGACGATCACCCCCTGCTCCCGCACGGCGCGGAACAGGTCCTCGTGGGCGCTGGGATAACAGACGTCCGTTCCGCAGGCCAGCACGACGATCGTCGGTGTGCCGGAGGCCAGGGCACCCCGATGCGCGGCGCCGTCGATCCCGTACGCGCCGCCGCTGATCACGGTCCAGCCTCGCCCACCGAGACTCATGGCGAACTCGGCCGCCACGGTCGTGCCGTACGCGGTGGCGGCTCTGGCCCCGACGACCGACACCGAACGCAGGCAGGAGAAGCGCAGGTTCGCCCGTCCGTCCACCCAGAGCCCGAAAGGCCTGACATCTCCCAGGTCGTCAAGCTGGGTGGGCCACTCGGCGTCGCCCGGGACGACGAGCCGCGCCCCCTGCCGGCGACCCTCAGCGAGGTCGGCGGCAGGATCTCTGTAGCGGGCCGCCCAGGCGGCCGCGTGCCGATCGAGGTCCCCATTACGGGTCGATGGACCGCCTCGGTCGCTCTCCTCGCGTACGAAGCCGGGGTCGAGCGCTCCCCGCCTCGCCTGCTCCATGGCGGACACCGGGCCGCAGCGGGCGATCAGGCGGCCCATCACCGCGTCACCCGCCTCCGCCATGCGCATGAGAGCCACCCGCGCCAGCCGCACCGCCTCATCCGGCCGCGCCCGCTGTTCCGCTCCGTCCGGCTGTTCAGCCTCGCCCGGCCGCTCCGCTCTGTCCGACTGTCCCGCCTGGTCCGGTTGCCCCGCTCCGCCTGGCCGTTCCGCCTCGCCGGGGAGTCGCGCTCCATCCGGCCATCCGGGCTCCCCGGGCCGTTCGGTTTCCTTCGAGGAGTCGGTCACTCGCATCAGTCCACTCCGAGCCATAGTGCGAGGGCCGCCGATGTCTCGGTGCGGCCCGGACGGTCTTCGCCCGCGAGGTCCGCGAGCGTCCAGGAGATCCGGAGCACGCGGTCGAGGCCGCGTGCGCTGAGCGTGCCCACGTCGAGCCCCCGGTGCAGCGGGGCCATCACGCTGTCGGGCAGGCGGAACCGGCGATGCAGCGCGGACGAGGACACCTCGGCGTTGGTGTGCCACGGAGTGCCGGCGAGCCTCCGGGCGGCCCGCTCCCGGGCCTGCCTGACCCGCTCGGCCACGGTCGCGCTGTTCTCCACGAAGTGCCGGTCCGCGAGCAACTCGGCCCGGGTGGCCCGGCCGACCCGCACCTTGACGTCGACGCGGTCCAGCAGCGGCCCCGAGAGCCGGTCGAGGTAGCGGCGCCGGCCCGCCGGGGTGCATCTGCAGGGATGCCCCGCGGTGCCCTGAAGCCCGCAGGGGCAGGGATTCGCCGCCAGCACCAACATGAACCGGGCGGGGAACGTGACCGTGCCGACGGCCCGGGCGATTGTGACCGCCCCCGACTCGAGCGGCTGGCGCAGGGAGTCGAGCACGGTGGCCGCGAACTCGGGCGCCTCGTCGAGGAAGAGCACGCCACGGTGCGCGAGCGAGACCGCCCCGGGCCGCACCACGCCGCCGCTCCCGCCCCCGACGACGGCCGCCATCGTCGCGCTGTGATGCGGGGCCATGAAAGGCGGCCGGGTGAGCAGTGGGCGTCCCGCCGGCAGCGTGCCCGCCACCGAGTGGATGGCCGACACCTCCAGGGCCTTGTCCTGGTCCAGGGGAGGCAGCAGGGTCGGCAGGCGCTCGGCGAGCATGGTCTTGCCGCTCCCCGGGGGACCAAGCATCCACAGGTTGTGCCCTCCGGCGGCACACACCTCCAGCGCCTTGCGGCCCATCGGCTGCCCGGCGACGTCGCACAGGTCGGGCCCGGGGGCGTCCTCCGTGCGGTCGTCGTCCCGCGACAGGGACGCGGCGTCCGCCACCACCGGGAGCCGGCGCAGGTCGCCCGCTCGCAGCCACCCCACGAGCTCGCCGAGGCCGGCGACCGGAACGACGGTGAGGCCGGGCACCAGCGCGGCCTCGGTGGCGTTGAACGCGGGCACCACGATGGTGCCCACGCCCGCCTGGGCCGCGGCGAGCGCGGCGGGCAACACACCCCTGACGGGCCGAACCCGGCCGTCGAGACCGAGCTCGCCCAGGAACGCCGGCGTCGCGATCCGCTGTGCGGGCACCGCGCCGGCCGCGGCGAGGATCGCGACCGCGATGGCCAGATCGAAGATCGATCCTCGTTTGGGCAGGGTGGCGGGGAACAGGCTCACGGTGATCCGCGCGTCGGGCCAGGCGAACCCGCTGTTGATCAGCGCGGACCGCACGCGGCCACGGGCCTCGCTGATCGCGGTGTCGAGGAGCCCGATGAAGTGCGTTCCCGCGACGCCGCGGCCGACGTCGGCCTCGACCTCCACGAGGCGTCCGGCGACGCCCACGATGCCGGCGCAGTGGGTCCGGGCGACGGGCACCTCAGACCACCCCGCGTTCGTGCCTGAGCGAGAAGTCGCCGGCGAACCTCTCCAGCGCGATCACGTCGACCCGGATCGTGTCGAACCGCTCGGTGTGCGCGGCCAGCCACCGGCCGGCCAGGGCGCGCAGGCGCAGCAGCTTCTCACCGGTCACCGCCTCGAACGCGGTGCCGTGGCTGCGCCCGGAGCGGGTCTTCACCTCCACGACCACCAGCGCGTTCCCGTCACGGGCGACGATGTCGATCTCGCCGTCGGCGCAGCGCCAGTTCCGGTCGAGGACGCGCATGCCTCGCGCCGTCAGATAGGTCACGGCCAGCTGCTCGCCGTGCCTGCCCAGTTGATCCTTCGCGGCCATGGGACCACCTCCGGCCCCCGACACTCGCCGAGCCCGCCTCGGCCGCGTCCTGCCGAACGCCTTTCTGTGGACAGGCGCAGCGATCCACAGGCGCGGAACCGAGAGCGCTTCCTTGTCCACAGCTCGGTCCGCCGCCGGAGATCGGGAGGGGTGGCCGCGGCAGGCTGGGCACGAGCGTGGCTATCTACCCCAGCCCACGGCCCGGTCCGCGCCGGTCCGCGCCGGTCCATGCCTCGGCCCAGGCGGGCGGGTCGGCGGAGCGCCGCCCTCTCCCTCATCGATCACGAGGTGACGGGCCTGGCCGCACACCCCTGCGGTTCGGAACGGGCAGGGTGACATCCGTGGTCACTCGCGGGTGGCGCTGATCAGGCGGTGCGCCCCCTGGTGGAGCAGGTCGGCGGCCACGCGGGAGCCGAGGGCGGCCGCGTCGTCCAGGTCGCCCCAGGCGTGGGAGCGGACGAGCTCGCTTCCGTCGCGGTTGAACACCATGCCGAACAGCGACAGCCTGCCGTCGGCGGTCCGCGCGGCGTATCCGGCGATCGGGCTGTTGCAGTGGCCACGCAGCATGTGCAGCATGGTCCGCTCGGCCAGGATGTACCGGGTGGTCACAGCGTCGTTGAGCTCGCCGAGCAGCCGCATCACGGGGCCGTCCGCGTGCCGGGCCTGGACGCCGATCGTGCCCGCGCCGACCGCGGGCACCATGGAGACGACACCGGTGTCGCAGGAGTGGAACTCCACGGGGAGCACCTCGTGGTGGTACCGGTCGAGAATGCCCAGCCGTACCAGCCCGGCTCGGGCCAGGACCAGGGCGGCGTAGTGGCTCCCGTCTTCAAGCAGCTTGTCCAGCCGGGTATCGATGTTGCCGCGGACGCGTTCCGTGCGAAGGCCGGGCCGGTACATGGTCAGCTGCGCGCGGCGGCGCACCGAGCTGGTACCGATCAGGGATCCGGGGGGCAGGCCGGCGAGCGGTGTGCCGTCGCGGGTGATGACCACGTCGTGGACGTCGTCTCGGGGCAGGTAGGCGCCGAAGGCGGTGCCCTCGGCCAGGGGAACGTCTCCTGGGACGTCTTTCATGCAGTGGACCGCGATGTCGATCTGGCCGGACACGAGGGCGCGGTCGATCTCCTTCGAGAAGGCTCCCTTGCCGCCGACTTCGGCCAGGTCACCGGGCCACAGGTCGGCGCTGACCTGGGTGGGCGCGATCTCGGTCTCGATGCCGGGCGCGTGCTTGCCGATCAGCGCGGCCACGTTCTCGGCCTGGACCCTGGCAAGGGCCGAGGTGCGGGTGCCGATCCGCAACGGGCCGGCGGCGAACCGGGAGAGCAGGATGTCGGGCAGGGCATCGGTCATGGATTGATCTCTCTCGGCGGCTGCGGTTCGGCGGCGGGCCGCGGAAGAGGCGGCCCGCCAGAACGGAAGGTAGCCCTCGCCCGCCTGCCGTACGGGCGATATCGGCGGGCGGGCGGGCGGATGGGCGGTCCCTTCTCGCGGGGGCCGAGGAGGGACCGCCGGGCCCCGTTCGGCGGGGGGACCGCATCGGGCTGGGTTGCGCACCGATGTGCATACTTGCCCCAACCCATGCCCGGTCCACGCCAGTGGGACGGCGAAGGGCTGCGCCAGGTGACGCGTCGTGCGAGCGGAGCGTCCGCCGGGGGGTTCGGGAGTGAGGAGCCGGTGGTGATCGAAAAGCTCATCGCGGAGCTGGGGGCGAGCGTCGGAGTCGCCCTGCCCGCCGTGCATGTCACGGGCCAGGACCCCGTGCTGCCGTCCGTCTTCCGGCTCGGCACGATGGCCGCGGCCTCGGCCGGCGCGGTGAACGCTGCCGTGGCCGCGTACGCCGCCGGGCGCGGGCGCGCCGTTGAGTCGGTCCCTGAACCGAGCCCCGAGCCGAAGCCAGCGCCCAACTTCGGGCTGAACCCAGCGCCGGACCTTGCGCCGAACTCCGGACCGAACTCTGCGCCGAACTCGGGGCCGGGAAGCCGTGATCCCGAGGTGGCGATCGACGTCCGCCACGCCGCCGTGGCCTTCCAGAGCGAGCGCCACTTCCGTACGGACGGGAAGGCCATGGACGTCTGGGCGGCCCTGTCGGGGGACTACCCCGCCTCCGACGGCTGGGTCCGGCTCCACTGCAACTTCGACCACCACCGGGACGCCGCCCTGCGCGCGCTCGGGCTCGCCCCGGGGTCGGGCAGGGAGGCCGTCGAGAGGGCCTGCGCCGGTCGTACGGCCGTGGAGGTCGAGGAGGCGGTCGTCCGGGAGGGTGGCTGCGCCGCCGCGATGCGGAGCAGGGCGGAATGGCTCGCGCACCCGCAGGCGCAGGCCCTCGCCGGCCTTCCTCTGGTCGGTCTCTCCCGCCTCTCGGGCCCCGGCGGCCGGGACAACGGCCGTGGGGCCGGTCACCGTGCCGGTGAAGTTGAAGGCGGAGCGCGAGGTGGGGCCCGCGGCGCAGGTGGTGGCGTGGACCTTTCCGCGGGGCACGGTCCGGGTCTGGGTGAGATGGGGGAGCGCGGCGCGGGTGTGGGGCACGGTTCGGGTCCGGGTGAGGTGGGGGAGCGTGGCGCGGGCGGCGGGGAACGACCGCTCAGCGGCGTCCGGGTGCTCGATCTCACCAGGGTGATCGCCGGTCCGGTGGCCGCCCGCACGCTCGCTGCCTACGGCGCGGAGGTCCTGCGGGTGGGCGCCGCGCACCTGCCGGAGGTGCCGGGGCTCGTGGTGGAGACGGCGTTCGGCAAGCGGTCGTGCCACGTCGACCTGCGCTCGGAGGCGGGCCGGGACCGGCTGCGGGAGCTGGTCCGCGGGGCCGACGTCGTCATCCAGGCGTATCGGCCCGGGACGCTCCAGGCCAGGGGCTTCGGGCCGGACGACCTGGCCGCCCTGCGGCCCGGCGTCGTCCGCGTCGACGTCTCCGCCTACGGAAGCCGGGGGCCGTGGGCCTCCAGGCGGGGGTTCGACAGTCTGGTCCAGATGGCGAGCGGGATCGCCCATGAGAACGGCGACGGCCAGCGGCCCGCGCCGCTGCCCGCCCAGGCCCTCGACCACGGCACGGGATATCTGGCGGCCTTCGGCGCGGTCGCGGCGCTGATCCGGCGCGCGGCCGAAGGCGGCTCCTGGCACGTCGAGGTGTCGCTGGCGAGGACCGCCGCGTGGCTCGACGATCTCGGCCGGATCGACGGCGGGGGAGTGTCGGTCCCCCCGGCCGAGGATCTGCTGGCGACGATGGACAGCCCCTTCGGCACTCTCACCTATGTGACGCCTCCCGGCCTCGCCGGGGGTGCGCGACCGGGCTGGACGACCCCGCCGCCCCGCCAGGGGGAGCATCCCGCCGCCTGGCTCCCCTGAAGCCGCCTCGGCGCCCCGAAGCCGAGGGGGTGCGCCGAGCGGGCCGCACCCGTGGGAATCGCCGAGGTGAAGGTCACTTTCCGGGGTGCCGGGAGGAGTGTGCGGGGTGCCGCCGGGGGCCGCGCCCGTGGAGGGTCATCGGAAGGGGCGGATCCGGGTAGACTGTTCGACGGCCTGCTAGGCCGAATTCGCACGCCCATTCACGAGCCGCCTTTCTCGGTCCGGACCGCGTCCGGTGAAAGCGGCGGCCCGGGGCGTCAGGGCGCGGGCAATAGGGCCCGCGTGACCAACCGAGACCGTGCCCGAGGGCACACGACCATGGAGGACCATCACCATGGCCCCTGTCGTCACCATGCGGCAGCTGCTGGAGAGCGGCGTTCACTTCGGCCACCAGACCCGCCGGTGGAACCCGAAGATGAAGCGCTTCATCTTCACCGAGCGCAACGGCATCTACATCATCGACCTGCAGAAGTCGCTGTCGTACATCGACCGTGCCTACGACTTCGTGAAGGAGACCGTCGCGCACGGCGGCACCATCATGTTCATCGGCACGAAGAAGCAGGCGCAGGAGTCGATCGTCGAGCAGGCGTCGCGCGTCGGCATGCCGTACGTGAACCAGCGCTGGCTGGGCGGCATGCTCACCAACTTCTCCACCGTGCACAAGAGGCTCCAGCGGCTCAAGGAGCTGGAGGAGCTCGACTTCGACAACGTGGCCGGCTCCGGGCTCACCAAGAAGGAGCTCCTCATGCGCCGCCGCGAGAAGGAGAAGCTCGAGCGCACCCTCGGCGGTATCCGTGACATGGCCCGTGTTCCGAGCGCGGTCTGGGTCGTGGACACCAAGAAGGAGCACATCGCGATCAACGAGGCCAAGAAGCTCGGCATCCCGGTCGTCGCGATCCTGGACACCAACTGCGACCCGGACGAGGTCGACTACCCGATCCCGGGCAACGACGACGCCATCCGCGCCGTCAGCCTCCTCACTCGCGTGATCGCCGACGCCGTCGCCGACGGCCTGATGACCCGTGCGGGCGCCGGCCGCGGTGACGAGAAGCCCGCGGGCGTCGCCGCCGCCGAGCCGCTGGCCGAGTGGGAGCGCGAGCTCCTGGAGGCCCCCGCCGCCGAGGCTCCGGCCGCCGAGACCGCTGAGGCTCCGGCCGCCGAGGCCGCCGAGGCCACCGAGACCGCCGAGGCTCCGGCCGCCGAGACCGCTGAGGCCCCGGCTGCCGAGGCCCCCGCCGCCGAGCAGGGCGAGCAGGCCGAGCAGGCCTAGGGATCGGCCACCGGTCCCCGCCGGCTCGGCCTCCGGCCGCTTCCGACAGGCGGGGACCCCAGGGAAGACCTGGTCCCAGGCGCCGGTGCCTCAACCGGGCACCGGCGCCCACGGCTCCACCGGGCGGGCGCGCCACACCGGCCGGCCCTGCCCCCATGACGATTCGCATCCGGGTCCCGAAGAGGAAATGGACAATGGCTTCCGTAAACATGGCCGACGTCAAGCGGCTTCGTGAGCTGACCGCCGCCGGCATGATGGACTGCAAGAAGGCGCTCGAGGAGTCCGAGGGCGACTTCGACAAGGCCGTCGACATCCTGCGCCTCAAGGGCGCCAAGGATGTCGGCAAGCGCGAGGCCCGCACCGCGTCGAACGGCCTCGTGGCCGTCAAGCACGAGGGCGACTCCCTCGCGGCGCTGCTGGAGCTCAACTGCGAGACGGACTTCGTCGCCAAGAACGAGCGTTTCCAGGAGCTCGCCGCCGACATCGTCGCGCACATCGCCGCGAGCAGGCCCGCCGACGTGCCGTCCCTGCTCGAGTCCGAGCTGAACGGCAAGACCGTCAAGGAGCTGCTCGACGAGGCCAACGCGGCGCTCGGCGAGAAGATCGAGATCCGCCGGTTCTCGGTGCTGGAGGGTGGCTTCATCACCTCCTACATGCACAAGACCGACCCGCAGCTCCCGCCGGCCGTGGGTGTGCTCGTGCAGCTCGACACGCCGAACGCCGAGATCGCCAAGGACATCGCCCAGCACACCGCCGCGATGGCCCCGAAGTACCTCAGCCCCGCCGAGGTGCCCGCCGAGGTCATCGAGAAGGAGCGGTCGCTGTTCGAGCAGATGACCCGCGAGGAGGGCAAGCCCGAGGGCGCCATCCCGAAGATCGTCGATGGCCGGGTCAACGGCTGGTACAAGGACTTCACGCTCCTTGAGCAGGCGTTCGTCAAGGACAACAAGAAGACCATCGCGAAGGTCGCGGACGAGGCCGGCGTCAAGGTCCTGGCCTTCACCCGCTACAAGGTCGGCCAGGCTTAGGCTTAATTGCCAGGATCGACCCACGCGACACGAGGAGGCCGCCGCCGTGCAGGAGAACACCAGACCCGCCACGCCGGCGGCTTCGTCGTACGACGGGCCGCTGCGGTGGAAGCGGGTGATGCTGAAGCTGTCGGGTGAGGCGTTCGCCGGTGGCGAGTCCCTCGGGATCGACCCGCGCGTCGTCGCCCAGCTCGCGGACTCGGTCGCCGAGGCCGTCCGCGAGGGCGTGCAGGTGGCCGTCGTCGTCGGCGGGGGCAATATGTTCCGCGGCGCGGCCCTGTCGCAGGGCGGCATGGACCGCGCCCGGGCCGACTACATGGGGATGCTGGGGACGGTCATCAACTGTCTCGCCCTGCAGGACTTCCTGGAGAAGCGCGGCATCGACACCCGGGTGCAGACGGCCATCACGATGCAGCAGGTGGCCGAGCCGTTCCTGCCGCGCCGCGCGATCCGCCACCTGGAGAAGGGGCGCGTGGTCATCTTCGGCGCGGGCCTCGGATCGCCGTTCTTCTCGACCGACACCTGTGCCGCGCAGCGCGCGCTGGAGATCGGCGCCGAGGCGCTGCTGAAGGGCACCCAGGTCGACGGCGTGTACGACTCGGATCCGCGCAAGAACCCCGACGCGGTCCGGTTCGACCAGCTTGAGTACGGTGAGGTGCTGACGCGGGGCCTCGGGGTCATGGACGCCACCGCGATCAGCCTGTGCATGGACAACGGCCTGCCCATCGTGGTCTTCGACCTCATGGGCGAGGGCAACATCCTGCGGGCGGTCCGCGGTGAGAAGATCGGCACGCTGGTGAGTCCGGCAGGGAAGTAGGGAGCCGCAGTGATCGACGAAACCCTCCTCGAGGCCGAGGAGAAGATGGACAAGGCGGTGACGGTCGCCAAGGACGACTTCGCGAGCATCCGCACCGGCCGCGTCACGCCCTCGATGTTCAACAAGATCAACGTTGACTACTACGGGTCGCCGACGCCCGTCCAGCAGCTCGCGTCGTTCCACGTCCCCGAGGCGCGCATGGTGCTCGTGCAGCCGTACGACAAGGGCTCGCTGAACGCGGTCGAGAGGGCCATCCGCGACAGCGACCTCGGCGTCAACCCCAGCAACGACGGCTCCGTGATCCGCGTGGTGTTCCCCGAGCTGTCGGAGGAGCGCCGCAAGGAGTACATCAAGGTCGCCCGCAACAAGGCCGAGCACGGCCGGGTCTCCGTGCGGAACATCCGGCGGCACGCCAAGGAGATCCTCGACAAGCTCGTCAAGGACGGCGAGGCCGGCGAGGACGAGGTCCACCGTGCGGTCAAGGAGCTCGACGACCTCACCCAGAAGCACGTCGCGAAGATCGACGAGCTGCTGAAGCACAAGGAAGCCGAGCTGCTCGAGGTCTGACGCCGCGGTCTCCGGGGAGTGCCTGACAGGGCTTGGTATGTCAGACACGACCTGGGGCCGTACGGCATGACCGTGATCCTTGTGCCGCGCCATGGGCAGGTGCGGCACAAGGATCACGCGTATATGGAGGGTGAGACGCTGTGGACGGAACTGCTGCCGCCGGCGACCGGAACCCGGCGGGGGGCGCGACCGGCCCCTCCGGTGCGGGACACGGCACCGAGAGGGATGATCCGGCGGACGCGGGCGTGCCGGGGCACCCGTCCGGAGACGCCGGGAAGGCGACCGGCCGCACCGGGCGCAACCTCCCGGCCGCCGTGGCGGTCGGCGTCGCACTGGGCGCGGTGGTCATCGGCTCGCTCTACTTTGTCAAGGTGGCGTTCCTGGTCGTGGTCCTGGTGGCCGTCGGCGTGGGAGTGCACGAGATCGTCAAGGCGCTCGGCGACCATGGTGTGCGGGTGCCCCTCGCGCCGCTGCTCGCGGGCATGGCGGCCATGGTGCTCGGCCCCTACTGGGGCGGTGCCACGTTCCTCGTCGGCGCGTTCGCGGTGACCGTGATGGTGCTGCTGACCTGGCGGATGTTCCAGGGCGCCGAGGGCTTCGTCAAGGACGCGACGGGCGCGCTGTTCGTCGCCGCCTATCCGGCGCTGATCGCCGGGTTCGTACCCCTGCTGCTGGCCCCCGAGGACGGGCCCGACCGGGTGATCGTGTTCGTCGCGGTGACGGTCTGCAGCGACATCGGGGGCTACTTCGCCGGGATCTTCCTTGGCAAGCACCGCATGTCGCCGCTCATCAGCCCGAAGAAGACCTGGGAGGGCTTCGCCGGGTCCACCCTCGCCTGCGTCGTCGCCGGCGCCTTACTGGTGCACTTCCTGTTGGGCGGCGATTACTGGGCGGGCGCGATCGTCGGGCTGGCGGGAGTCGCCTGCGCGACGCTCGGCGACCTGGTCGAATCGGTGATCAAGCGCGACATCGGGATCAAGGACATGGGCACGCTGCTGCCGGGCCACGGCGGCGCGATGGACCGTCTCGACTCGCTGCTGTTCACGCTCGTCCCCACCTGGCTGCTGCTCACGCTGCTCGTCCCGGTCGCCTGAAGAACCGGCGGCAGGGTCAGATCCGGCTGGTGAGGGCGAGCCGCTCGGTCACCGCCCGGTGACCGTGCTCGGCCACCAGGCGGAGTTCGGCGTCGGTGAGCGGGAGCAGCCACAGCCACCGTACGACGTCCCCGCCAAACATGAATCCGGACATGTCCGGTAGTCCTGGCGGGTCCATCAGCATGAGGACCCCCTCGTGCCCGCCGCCCAGGGGAAACGTCGCCGGCTTCTGGAACCAGCGGGCCGTGTGACCATGCCCCAGCCAGGTCACCGAACGCCACGGGTACTGCCCGAGCCAGGCGAACACCCGTGCGGCGACCCTCGGATCCTGCCTGGTCGCGAGCGCGAGTTCCACCCGGCACGCCGTGTCGTACATCTCCGCGGTAGGCATCCGCTGGCAGCTCATGCCCACGGTCGACAGGACCGTGTAGTCCCTGGTGAACGTCGGCGGGCGTTCGCTCACGCCGACGAGGGGGAGACGGTCGCCGCCGACGTCCCAGTAGCGTCCCGGCGGGCCGAGTCTGCTGTCGAGGTGGCCCAGCACGAACTGCTGGAAGGTGGCCCAGCTTCCCTCCGCCTGCCGCCACTGCCAGTAGGCGCGGGCCTTGGCCACGCGGGGGGCCAGGCCCTCCAGCGCCTCGGTGAGCGACCAGGCGTACGGCGACTCCCCGACCGCGTCCCTGGCGTACCCCGGCAGGCCGCGTTCCAGGTCGGCCCACGACGGAATGACCGCGAGGAGTTCGCCGTTCTCGTACAGGGCGACGCCGTCGCCCTCCTCGAACCACAGCACCGACAGCGCCGCCGGGTCGAGCGGCGCGGTGCCCTGCGGCCGCGTGGTGCGGGCCGCGGGCAGCACCGGGGGCAGCCCGGCGTCCACCCGCGCGAGGTCGTCCTCGGCGGGCGCCGGCACGTGGTTGGCCAGCCAGACCGCTCCGTGGACGATCCCCCGCGCGTCGCGAAGGTAAGCTACGGAGGAGGTCCGGTCGGCTTCGATCGTCAGCGTGCGGCTCCCGTAGGGGTTGGGGCTGGTGAGCACGACAGTGATGTCCACACCTCACCTCTCGTAGGCCTGCGGGATTTCGCCGCCAGACAGAATGTAGAACCGCTCG
The DNA here is from genome assembly GCF_016863015.1 of Microbispora amethystogenes. Taxonomy (GTDB): domain Bacteria; phylum Actinomycetota; class Actinomycetes; order Streptosporangiales; family Streptosporangiaceae; genus Microbispora; species Microbispora amethystogenes. Next base: position 66,295 of record NZ_BOOB01000053.1, read on the forward strand.
CGGCAGCCGTTAAGAGGACGGCCGCGACGAGATGGAAAGGGTTTCGCGTGAGCGAGCAGCCGAAGACCGGGCAGCTGACCTTCGTCGCGCCCCGACGGGCCAAGCCGCAGCGTCATCTGGCCGACCTGACGATGGCCGAGCGCAGGGCGGCCGTGGCCGAGATCGGCGAGAAGCCGTTCCGCGCCGACCAGCTCTCGCGGCACTACTTCACCCGGCTGACCGGCTCGCCGGAGCAGATGACCGACCTGCCGGCGCCGCTGCGCGAGCGGCTGGTGGAGCAGCTCATGCCTCCGCTGCTGACCTCCGTACGCGAGATCACCTGTGACGGCGGCACCACCCGCAAGACCCTGTGGAAGCTGTTCGACGGCTCGCTGGTCGAGTCGGTCCTCATGCGTTATCCCGACCGCGTCACGATGTGCGTGTCCTCCCAGGCCGGGTGTGGCATGAACTGCCCGTTCTGCGCGACGGGACAGGCGGGGCTCACCCGCAACATGTCCACCGCCGAGATCGTCGAGCAGGTCGTCGCGGGGGCGCGGGCGCTGGCCCGGGGCGAGGTCCCGGGCGGGCCGGGCCGCGTCACCAACGTGGTCTTCATGGGGATGGGCGAGCCGATGGCCAACTACAAGGCCGTCATCGGCGCCGTCCGCCGCATGGTCGATCCCTCGCCGGAGGGCCTCGGCATCTCGGCCCGCGGGGTCACCGTCTCCACGGTCGGCCTGGTGCCGGCGATCGGCAAGCTGGCCGAGGAGGGCCTGCCGGTGACGCTCGCCGTCTCCCTCCACGCCCCGGACGACGAGCTCAGGGACACGCTCGTGCCGATCAACACCCGGTGGAAGGTCGCCGAGGTGCTCGACGCGGCCTGGAGCTACGCGGCCAAAACCAAGCGGCGGGTCTCCATCGAGTACGCGCTGATCAAGGACGTCAACGACCAGGAGTGGCGGGCCGACCTGCTCGGCCGCCTGCTCAAGGGCAAGCTGGTGCACGTCAACCTCATCCCGCTCAACCCCACCCCCGGCTCGAAGTGGACCGCGTCGCGTCCCGAGGACGAGCGGGCCTTCGTGCGCCGCCTGGAGTCCCACGGCGTCGCCGTCACCGTACGGGACACCCGGGGCCGGGAGATCGACGGGGCGTGCGGCCAGCTCGCCGCCGCGCCGCAGCCGTAGCGGGTCGGCCGTGGCGGGCTACGGCCGGGTACGGCGCAGCCACCCGTAGGCCGCCAGGCCGATCGCGGGCCACAGCAGCGACTGCGCCGTGAGCAGGAGTGGCTGCTCCAGCAGCACACCGTGGTGCGCGTCCCGCATCCAGGCCATCACCGGCACGGTGAGCCAGCGGGCCCCGGCGAAGCTGAGCGCCAGCATCCACAGGTAGCCGAAGATCAGAGCCATCGTGGAGACCGCCGGGGAGCGCAGGATCGGGCGGCTCGTCAGCGCCCCGAGGACGAGCCCCGCCGCCACCGACAGCAGGTGCAGCCACACGCCGGTCAGCAGCACGCCGAGGGTGGGGGAGCCCGCCAGGCGGGCGAGCAACGCGGCCTCGGCGATCGCGGCCAGCACGAGCAGTGACGCGAACGCCGCCAGCAGCCCGCTCACCGGCTCCCGCCCTCCCAGGGCGGACAGGGCGACGGCGCGCTGTTCGTCCGGCTCGGTGTCCAGCAGGCCGCGGGCGGCCCACGCGAGCACCGGCACGAGCATGGCCGCCGAGTCGGCCGTGGCGGCGATCTCCTGACCGGCGGGCACGGCGCCCGCGTAGAGGATCGCGAGCAGCGCCAGCAGCGCGAGCAGCGGCTGCAGGGCCCGGTGCGAGGCGACGTATCCGGCGACGCGGAACCGCGTCAGGGCGATCACGGGGGTCATTCCGCGGCCTCCCGGGCGACGCGGGCCGTGACACGCACCGTGCAGCCTTCGGCGCGCAGGCGGTCGGCCAGTTCCGCGGCCCTCACCGCGGGCACCGCGACCTCCAGCACGGTCAGGGGCGCCTCGCCGGCCTTCTCAACCGGCTCCAGTTCCCGTACGGCGCGGTCGCGGACCTCGAAACGGCGCAGGCCGGGGAAGTCACGCAGGTCGCCCTGGTGGTCGCTCACCACCACGATCCCGCCGCGCGCGCTGATCTCCGCGATGATCCGGGGAAGCTCGGCGCGGGTCGCGGCGTCGAGCCCGGCGAACGGCTCGTCGAGCACGAGCAGCCCCGGCTCGGCGAGCAGCGCCTGGGCGAGGCCCACCTTGTGGGCGCTGCCCTTGGACAGGTCCGGCAGGTCCCGGCCGAGCAGGTGGTCCATCCCGAGCCGTTCGCTCCAGTGGCCGATCGCGTCCTGGGCCACCCGGCGGACCGCCGCCATGTGCCGCAGGTAGGCCGCCACCGTGAACGGCTGGTCGGCGGGGAAGCGCTCGGGGGCGTACCCGACGACCCGGGGGCGGTCCTCCACGCGTCCGCGTACGGGCCTGAGCAGCCCGGCGGCGAGCCGCAGGAGGGTCGACTTGCCGGTGCCGTTCGGGCCCGCGACCTCGGCGACGTCCCCCGGGTCGAGGACCAGATCGGCGTCGGACAGGACCCACGGGTCGCGCCGTCCGTATCGGAAGGAGACGCTGGCGATCCGCATAGGTCCCCGAGCCTATCGGAGGATTTCCGCCCGTTTCGGGGATTCGTGATCATTGGTCCAGCCTGAAAACCCCATAAATCGCGACAAGTGCCAATCTCGCGGCGTGATGCACCACGATGGTGCCCATGCTTCGCAGATCATCCCCCCTGGCGGCCGCCCTCGCCGCCGGTCTCACGTTGACCGCCTCCCTGGTCGCCGCCCCCGCGGCCGTGGCCGACACCTACACGCCGGGCTCCGCCGGCCTGGGAGACCCGTACTTCCCGCACGCGGGCAACGGCGGATACGACGCCGGCCACTACACGATCAAGCTGAGGTTCACGCCGAAGACGCACCACATCAGCGCCACCACCACGATCACGGCCACGGCGACCACGAACCTGTCCCGCTTCAACCTCGACTTCTCCGGGCCGAGGATCAGCCGGGTCGAGGTGAACGGCAAGCGGGCCGCGTACCGCCGGAAGGGTCAGGAGCTCGTCGTCACTCCCCGGCACGGGCTGCCGTCGGGGGAGAAGTTCACGGTCGAGGTGTCCTACGCGGGCCGGCCCAAGCCGATCCAGGACGAGGCGCTCGGCGCCTCCGGCTGGATCGACACCACGGACGGCGCCGTCGTCGTGGCCGAGCCGGACGGCGCCCGCAGCTGGTTCCCCGTCAACGACAACCCCCGCGACAAGGCCACCTTCAGCTTCCAGATCTCCGCGCCCCACGGCGTCACGGTCCTCGCGAACGGCGAGCCGAAGAACTCCGGGATCGTCGGAGTCCGCGGCGGCTACAGCACGTGGAGGTGGGAGATGTCCCAGCCCATGGCGCCGTACCTCGCCACGGTAGCGATCGGGAAGTTCAAGGTCACCGAGGGCGTCGTCGACGGCATCCCCAACATCACGGCGTACGACCCCTCCCTGGCCAAGGAGTTCAGGTACCTGCACCGCACCACGGCCAAGGCGATCAGCTGGGAGTCCAAGGTCTTCGGCGCCTACCCGTTCGCGTCCACCGGCGGCATCGCCGACCGCCTCGGCGTCCTCTACTCGCTGGAGACCCAGGGCAGGCCGGTGTACGACAAGGGCATGGCCGACGACCTGGTCATCGTGCACGAGCTGGCCCACCAGTGGTTCGGCGACAGCGTCGGCCTGCGGAGCTGGAAGGACATCTGGCTCAACGAGGGCTTCGCGACGTACGCCGAGTGGCTGTACGAGGAGCAGCACGGCGGCCCGTCGGCCGAGAAGACCTTCGCGAAGCTCTACAAGAAGAAGAGCGGCGGCGACTTCTGGAAGCTGAAGACGGGCGATCCGGGGCGCGCCGGCATGTTCGACGGCGACGCGATCTACACGCGCGGCGCCATGACCGTGCACGCCCTGCGCAAGAAGATCGGCGACGAGACGTTCTTCACGCTGCTGCGCACGTGGACGGAGGAGAACCGGCACTCCACCGTCACTACGAAGGACTTCGTGGACCTCGCCGAGCGGCTCTCCGGCCAGGACCTCGGCGCCCTGTTCGACGCCTGGCTCTACCAGGCGCACAAGCCCAAGCTCTGACGGCGGCCAAGCGTTCGCGGCGGGCGCGGGCGGCAGGTGAGACACCTGCCGCCCGCACACCGCCCCCGCACCCGCCGTCTCCGCGCGGCCGTCACCGTGACGCCCACGGCGTTCGCGGCCCCGCACGGCCGCGACACCGGGTCACGCGTCCGCCGGACGTCCCGCGCGACGTCCGGCCTCCACGCGCCCGCGACGCGGGCGCCACGCGACGACGGATCCACGCCGGAGCGGCGGGCGGGGCTCAGCCCGCGGAGGCCGCGGGAGCGGGTTCGAACCCCGCCGTACGGTACCGCTCGATTTCCACCCATGCGGCCGACATCCCGGTGAGGCACCGGTCGAACACCTCCGCCTGCCGGACGTACGCCTCCCGGGCGGGGCCGGGACGCACGCACAGATCGTCGGTGTCGCTGACCGACCAGAGCACGTCGCTGTGGCCGAGCGCGGCGGGCAGCAGTGAGGCGACCCCCCGCGCGCCCAGCTCGCTGGTGAGCTGCCGCCGGACGGGCCGGCCGAGCACGTCGGCGAAGACCTGCGCCCAGACCTCCGACCGCGCGCCGCCGCCGGCCAGCCGCCAGGGCCGGTCGCCGACGTCGGCCCCGCTGGCCAGGACCCGGTCGAGCTGGACCCGGTGATACTGGGCGACCCCCTCGATCACCGCGCGGGTGAGGTGCCCGCGACGGTGGACGGCGGAGAGGCCGAGGAACGTCCCCGAGGCCGCCGGATGCTCGGGGGCGCCGTTGACGAAGGGCAGGAACAGCAGCCCGCCGGCGCCCGCGGCGACCGTCGCCGCCTCCTCCAGCAGGTCCGCGGCCGGGACGCCGCCGCCGGTCTGCCGGTGCGGGGCCGAGGCCGAGCTCAGCCAGTCGAGGTTGGCGGCCGACGTGGGCGCGACCTCCATGGCGAGCATCGTCCCGGAGTCGGGCATCAGCGCGCTGAGCGTGACCTCGGGCGCGGGCGTCGCCGCGGGGACGACGACCCCGTTGATGGCCCACGTCCCCACGATGATCGTGACGTCGCCCGGCGCCCGGCCGCCCGCGCCGAGCGTCGCGGCCACGCAGTCCATGCAGCCCGCGATCACCGGCAGCCCCTCGGGCAGCCCGGTCAGCTCCGCGACCCGCGCGCTCAGCCCGGCGACGATCTGCCCCGACTCCCGCAGCGGCGGGAAGCGGCCGAGGTCCGCGGCCGGCAGCCCCACGAGTTCGAGCGCCGTCGGGGTGTAGGCGCGGGTGTCCAGCGCGACCATCCCGAACGCGCTCGCGTCGCTGTAGTCGGCGCTGGGGACGCCGGTGAGCCGGGACGTCACCCAGTCCTTGCACGACAGCGCCCACCGGGTCCTCGCGTACGCCTCCGGCTCGGCGTCGTGCATCCAGCGCAGCAGCACGGCGGGCTGGGCGGCCCACGGGATGGAGCCCGTCTCGGCGGCGAGGCGGCGGGCCGCCTCCGGCTCGATCGCGTCCACGATGTGCTGTGCCCGGCTGTCGGACGACGCGATGGCCGGCCCGACCGGCCGCAGCGACTCGTCCACGGGATAGAGCCCGTTGCCGTGCGCCGCGACCCCGATCCCGGCCGGCACGTAGCCGTCGGCCGCGAGCTTGCCCGCGAGATCGCCGAGCAGCGACACGACGGTCTCGGCCAGCCCGGCCATGTCCACGTCATGGCGGTGGGCCGTCACGCTGGTGCGCGGCGTGCGGGCGTGCACCACCCCCACCTCGCGGCCCTCCGCGTCGAACGCCGCCGCCTTCGACGCGGTGAGGCCCACGTCGACCCCGATGTAACACGTGGCCTGGTTCGTCATGCCGTCCTCCCGCTGCCGCTGCCGCTGCTCCCGCCCACGCCCCCGCCCGCCGCCTCGGCCAGAGCCCGGGGACGGTGACGCCGCAACTCCTTCTCGTACGCGGCCACCTCCGAGCGGGCCCGGTCCTCGTCCCAGCCCAGGTGGCGTACGGCGACATCCGCGCAGGTCGCGGCGCTGTCCAGACCCATGTCGCCGTTGAGACCGACAAGGATACGTCGCAGCATGACGTCGCCCAGCGTCACCGCCCCCTCCTCGCGCACGGCCATGACGACCTCGGCGGCGAGCGCCCCGGTCTCCTTGTCGACCACCTCGGCGAGCGAGGGGTCCCCGGCGGCGATCTCCAGCACCCTGCGGGCGCGGACGCCGTAGAGCTGGAGCAGGCGGCGGGAGGACGCCCGGTCGAGCGGGGAGTCGCGCAGGAAGTCGCGGACGAACTCCGGCCAGGCCGAGGTCTCCGCGCCGGGCAGCGGCCGTTCCCGGGTGACGCACGGGCGGGGGCGGCGGCCGAGCACGCGCAGCGCCGCGTCGGTGACGTCCTCCGCGAGCGCCCGGTGGGTGGTGAGCTTGCCGCCGATGACGGTCAGCAGCCCCCGGTACGCCGGGCCGTGGTCGAGCACCGTGTGCCCACGGCTGATCTTCGCGTTGTCCGACACCCCGGCCGTGTACGGCAGGGGCCGGATCCCGGCGACGCTCCACAGCACGTCGCCGGAGGTCAACCCGGCCCCCGGGAAGATCCGGTTGGTCTCCGCGAGCAGATAGTCGATCTCCGCGTCGCTCGCGACGACCTCGTCCAGGTCGCCCTCGTACGTCAGGTCGGTGCTGCCGAGCACGTAGCGGCCCTGCCAGGGAAAGACGAAGATCGGCCTGCCGTCGGCCGCCGCCTCGAAGAAGATGCAGGTGTCGGGGGCGCCGGGGAACGGGTCGAGCACGACGTGGCTGCCCTTGGTGCCGCCGTTCAGGCGGCGGCTCTCGATCTGCCCGTCGAGGATCCGGTCGATCCAGGGCCCGGCGGCGTTGACGGTGACGGCGGCCCGGATCTCGCCGCTCTCCCCGGTCCGCACGTCCTCGGTGCGCAGGCCCGCGACGCGGTCGCCCTCGACGACGAGTCCGGTGACGGAGGTGTAGGTGAGCACCCGCGCGCCGAGGCGGCGCGCGTCGAGGAACAGTTCGACGCAGAGCCGCTCCGCCCAGGGCACCTGCGCGTCGTGGAAGAGCGCGGCCCCGCGCAGGCCGTCGCGGGACAGCGTCGGCCATCTGCGGGCCACTTTGCGGACCGGCACGGTCCGGCTCAGGCCGCGTCCCCGGTTCAGGGCCAGCACGTCGAACGCCAGCAGGCCGAGGCGGATCAGCGTGCCGGGCCGGGTGTTCCCCTTGTAGAAGGGGATCAGCATCGGGTAGTCGCGGACGAGGTGGGGAGCGGTGCGGAACAGCAGGTGCCGCTCCCGGATGGATTCGTTCACGAGCGCGAAGTCGTAGCGCTCCAGGTACTTGAGGCCGCCGTGGATGAGCCGGCTGGACGTGCTCGACGTGCCCGAGCCCACGTCGGCGCGGTCGACGACGACGACGCGCAGGCCGCGGGCCGCGGCGTCCCGGGCGATGGCGAGCCCGTTGATACCGGCTCCGATGACGGCGAGATCGACGACGTCGTGCTCGCCGGAGGGGACATGGTGCGACATGGGAGGCTCCCGGGGGAATGACGGGCGCGGGTCCGCGGGCGGCGCGCTCACCGGACCCGCGCCCTTGGGGGTTCAGATCGCGGCGCCGGCGGCCTTCTCCTTGAAGATCTCGTACGCCTCCTCGGGCTTGAGCCCGTCGTGCACGACCCCGCGGACGGCGGCGAGCATCCCGGCGGGGCTCTCGCTCTGGAAGATGTTGCGGCCCATGTCGACGCCCGCCGCGCCCTCCTGGATCGACCGGTAGGCCATCGTCAGGGCGTCCAGCTCCGGCAGCTTCTTGCCGCCCGCGACGATGATCGGCACCGGGCAGCTCGCGGTGACGGTCTCGAAGCCGTCCTCGACGTAGTACGTCTTGACGATGTGGGCGCCCATCTCCGCGCTGATCCGGGTGGCCAGGCGGAAGTAGCGCGCGTCGCGGACCATGTCCTTGCCGACGGCGGTGACGCCGAGCACGGCCACGCCGTGCCGCTGACCGGCGTCGACCAGCGCGGCCAGGTTGGCCACCGACCGCGACTCGTGCTCACCGCCGACGAACACCTGGATGGCCACGGCGGCGGCGTTGAGGCGCAGCGCGTCCTCCATGTCGAGCGCGATGTGCTCGTCGGACAGCTCGCGCAGGATGCTCGGGCCGCCGCTGGCGCGCAGCACGATTCCCGCGCCGGTGGCCGGGGGGATGCTGGTGCGCAGCGCGCCGCGGGTCATCATGATCGCGTCGGCGTCCGGCGTGAGCGGGGCGATCCGGGTGTCGAGGCGCTCCAGCCCGGCCATCGGCCCGACGAAGTAGCCGTGGTCGAAGGCCAGCATGACCGTGCGCCCGGTGTCCGGCCGGAAGATGCGCGACAGGCGGTTGCGCAGGCCCCAGTCCTGCCCGTGCGCGCCCTTGACGTGGAAGCCGCCCGCCGCGGGCCCGGACGTGCCGAAGTCGTGGGCGTCGAGCAGGCCGTCGGTGTCAGCCATCGGTGTCGTCTCCTGTGATAGTGGTGGTGATGGTGGTTGGGGTGGCGGCCGCGGGTCGCGGACGCCGTCTGAACAGGGAGGCAAGGCCTCCGCTCCGGTCGCCTCCGCCTGCGAGGAACAGGACGAAGAGCACCAGGCCGCCCTTGAGCAGGTTCTGCGCCGCGGTGCTCCACCCGACGAGGTTGACCAGGCCGTCGAGGAGGATGAAGAACAGGGCCGCGCCCCACACGCCCACCGGGACCGCCCGGCCGCCGGAGATCAGCGTGCCGCCGATGACCACGACGGCCACGGAGTCGAGCAGGTAGCGGGTGCCGAGGTCGGCCGAGGGCGCGATGTAGGCGGCGAGCAGCGCGCCGGTCAGCCCGGCCAGCGCCCCGCTCAGCAGGTACGTCATGGCGACGACGCGGGCGACCGGGATGCCCGCCCGTTCGGCGGCGCGGCGGTTCTGCCCCACCGCGACCAGCGACCGCCCGTAGACCGTACGGCGCAGCAGGGCGGCGACGAGCACGGTCAGCACCGCGATCGCCAGCGCGAGGACCGGCACGCCCGCCGGGCGGAGGTTGAGCGCCGCGCGCAGACCGGCGTCCGGCACGGCGGTGAAGCCGTTGGCCGTCGACAGCGTGATCGACGAGGCGACGAGCCCCGCGGCGAGCGTGGCGATGATCGGGGGGACGGACAGGCCGAGGATGGCCACGGTGCTGACCGCCGCGACGAGGACGCCGGCGCCGATGCCCGCGAGGACGCCGACGGCCGCCGATCCGGTCGCGGAGGCCACTGCCACCGAGACGAACCCGGCGAGCGAGATGACCGACGCGACCGACACGTCGATGTTGCCCGGGCCCGCGGTGACGACCAGCATCTGCCCGAGCCCGACGATGACGAGGTAGGGCGCGAGGGACAGGGCCAGCGAGACCGTCTGCCCGCCGCCCTGGCCCGAGATGACCAGGATCACCAGCCACACGAGCGCGGCGGCGGCGAAGCCCCACACCCAGGGGCCGCTCCAGGAGCGCGGCCCGGCCACGCGGATGTTCATCGCAGCACCTTCCCCACGACGACGCGGCCGGCGAGCACGGCCAGGACGATCACTCCCTGTACGGCCGACTGCATGTCGGACCGCACGTCGAGCAGGCTGAGAACCACGCTGACCAGGCCCAGCGTCACTCCGCCGACGGCCGCGCCCCACGGCACCGCGGTGCCGCCGGCGAAGGAACCGCCGCCGAGGATCACCGCGGCCACCGTCATGAGCGTGTAGCTGGAGGCCGACGACACGTCACCGCCGCCCGTCTGGGAGGCCAGGACGAGTCCCGACAGCACGCCGAGCACGCCCGCCGTGGCGTAGGCGGCGACGCGGGAGGCCACCGGGCGCAGCCCGGCCCGCCGCAGCGCGACCGGGTTGCTGCCGAGGCCGCGCATCCGCACCCCGAGGGCGCTGCGCGCGGAGAGCAGGTAGACCAGCAGGGCGACGACCACGAGGGGCACCAGCGGCGCGGGGAGGCCGGCGGGCTGCCACGCGCCGAAGGACGCCAGCCATCCCGGGGTCGTGCCGCCTGGAGTGGGCAGTAGGAACAGCCCGAGGCCGAGCCAGACGAACGACGCGCCGAGGGTCGCGATCAGCGCCGGCACCTGACGCAGGTGGATGAGGAGGCCGAGGACGGCGTACGCCGCGACCAGCCCGGCCAGCACGAGGACGCCCTTCAGGGGCGACGACACCAGCAGGGTGGCGGAGACCACGGTGACCAGGCCGACGAAGTTGCCGATCCCGAGGTCGATGTCGCCGACGGCCATCAGCGTCATCTGGGCCTGCGCGGCGATCACCAGCGGCACGGTCGCGGACAGGACCAGGGTGAGGCCCTCTACTGTCAGCACGCCCGGCTGGAGCGACGAGCAGACGCCGATCATCACGATCAGGGCCACGGTGCTGACCGCGGCGGGCGCGGAGCGGCGCATCCGCGCCCGGCCCGGCAGGGCGGGGGCGAGAAGCTGGGCCATCAGTCGTCTTCTCCCTTCTCGGCGAAGGAGACGCCGATGATGCGTTCCTCGGAGATCTCCTCGCCGGTGAGCTCGGCCACCACCCGGCCGGCGCGGAAGACGTAGACCCGGTCGCAGTGGGCCATCTCGGCGTTCTCGCTGGAGTACCAGACGACGCTGCGGCCCTTCGCCGCCTCCTGCCGGATCAGGCCGTACAGATCGGTCTTGGTGTGCACGTCCACGCCCCGGAACGGGTCGTCGAGCAGCACGAGCCCGGCGGGGGAGGCGAACGCGCGGGCGACGATGACCTTCTGCTGGTTGCCGCCGCTCAGCTCGGTGATCCCGGCCTCCGCGCCGCCCCTGATCGACAGGCGCTTCACCCAGTCGGCGACGACCGCGCGCTCCTCCGCCGGGCGGCGCAGCCCGCGCCGGGCGATCCCGCGCAGCGCGGTCACGATCAGGTTGTCGCCCACGCTCCAGAGGGGCAGCACGCCCGAGCGCTGCCGGTCGCCGGGCACGTACGCCCGGCTCACACCGACGGTGGTGTCGCGCCGGACGGGCCGCCACAGGCGTTCGAGCACCTCCTGCTGGCCCTGGCCGGCCAGCCCGGCGAGGCCCACGACCTCGCCCTTGCCGACCCGCAGGGTGACCTCCCGCAGGCCGGGGCCGGTGGCCCCGAGCAGTTCGGCCACCGTGTCGCGGGCGATGGTCCCGGCGGCGGTCGGCGCCCCGAACGTCGGCGGAGCGGCGACGTGCGCGCCCATCAGCCCCAGGACGTCCGGTTCGGTCAGGCCGGAGGCGGGCCGTTCGGCGGTGACCGCGCCGTCGCGCAGGACGGCGACGCGGTCGGCCACCGAGAGGACCTCCCGGATGCGGTGCGAGATGAGCAGCACGGCCGTCCCGGCCTCGGTCAGCCGCCGCACGTAGGCGTACAACGACCGGGCGGCGTCCGGGCCGAGCGACTCGGTGGGCTCGTCGAGGATCAGCAGGTCGAGCCGGTCCACCAGGCACGCGCGGGCGATCTCCACCATCTGACGGCGGGAGAGCGACAGGTCCTCCACCCGGTCGCGGGGGGAGACGCCGTGACCGGGGAACATCTCGTCGAGGCGGCGGCGCACCGCGTCGCTCGCGGCGCGCCGCCACCGGACGCGGGGCAGGCAGTGCCGCGACGACACCCACATGTTCTCCGCCACGGTGAGATCGGGGCACAGTGACGTCTCCTGGTAGGCCATCCGCACCGTGCGGAAGTCTCCGGCGGACGCCTGGCGGCCGTGGACGAGGACCGTGCCGGTGTCGCAGGGCTCCAGCCCGGCGAGGACCCGCATGAGCGTGCTCTTGCCGGCGCCGTTGTGGCCGACCAGCCCGAGCACCTCACCCGCGCGGACCGCCAGGTCCACGCCCGCCAGGGCCCGGGTCCGCCCGTACGCCTTGGTCACGCCCCTGGCGGTGACGACGGGCGGCGGACCGGCCGGTCCCGTGTCCGTGCCCGGCGGCGCGGCGCCGCCGGCCGGGAGATTGTCGACGTGCATCCCGGGTCTCCTCCGTCTCCTGCGTGCCGTCGGGTGGGTGGAGCGGGTCAGCCCTGCGCCGACGGGATCGGCGGCCGCACCGGCTCGCCGCCGGACTTGACGGCCTCGACCTGCTGCCGGAACAGTTCGCGGGTCCACGGCCAGGCGGCGTACTCGTCGGGCTTGAGCGCCGCGGCCCAGGCGTCGCGGTCCTTCTGCTCGATCAGGACGATCGGGAAGGTCATCTGCTTGGGCACGTCCTTGCCGTCGAGCAGGTCGAGTGCCTCCCAGAGGGCCGCGACCGACTGACCGGGGTCGGACATGACGGCGACCGAGCCATTGTCGATCTTGTTGTCCCGCCAGTAGCTCAGCGCCCGGCCGTTGGTCTCGAAGTCCACCGCGGGCACCGGCTTGCCGGCCGTGGCGAACGCCTGGGCGACGCCGTAGCCGTCGCCGCAGCCGATGACGCCGTCGACCTTCGGCACGCTGGACAGCACGCCGAGGACCGCCTTCTGCGCGGTGGCGCCGTCGCACATGCCGGTCACCGTCGCCACGGTCTTCACCCCCGGGTAGTCCCCGAGGATCTTCTTGGTGGTGTCGAGCATCTCGGCCTCGGGCTGGGAGCCGACGACGCCGCGGCTCACGATGACCGAGCCCTTGCCGCCGATGCCCTCCAGGAGCGGCTTCGCGGCGTACGTCGCCCAGTCGACGAAGCTGTTCTGCAGCACGTGCGCGCAGGGCGCGTCGATGGCCGAGTCGAAGACCACGACCTTGACGCCCGAGTTGCAGGCCTGCTGGATGACGGGCTGGAGAGCGGTCGGCGAGGCCGGGTCGATGAGCAGGGCGTCGGGCTTCTGCAGCAGCAGGCTCTTGATCTGGGCGACCTGCTCGGTCGCGGAGTTGTCGCCGGGCGCGTTGACGACCTTGTACTTGCCGATCAGCCCGTCGCTCTTGGCCTGCTGGGCGGCGGCCTCGAACTTGGCGATCATCGTCTGCCGCCAGCCGTTGCCGATGAAGCCGTTGCTCAGCGCGATGAAGGGCTTGCCGCCGCCGCTGCCGCCGCTCGCGGTCCCGTCCGCGGCGTCGGCGGTGTCACCGGAGCCACCGGAGCCGCAGCCCGCGGCCAGGACGGCGAGGGCGGAGATCGCCGCGGCCGAGGCGGCGCGCCAGGGCCGGCGTGTGGGACGCATGTGCATGGTGTCTCCAGACAGAGCGGGTTCGCGAGGGGGGAGATCGGCTGGGACGCGTCGGCCCAGGTGCCGACTTGTCATTACAGGCCTGTAGTGACAAGCAAACTAAGACGGCGTTTCGGGCATGTCAAGAGGCTCTTTCCGGTCAGGTCCGTGCGGAAGTCATGGGTAATCTTGATGACAGCCTCGGCCACTTGTAGTGACAGGCGTTGGTCGGGCATGCTGCTGCGGTGCCGCCGAGGAGGTTTCTGTGACCCTGACCTATCCGCCCCTTGACCGTGACGGGGCGGAACCGCTGTGGATGCAGCTCATGCGGGCGCTGCGCGCTGAGATCGAGAGCGGCGAGCGCGGCCCCGACCGGCCGCTGCCGTCGGAGGCCGAGCTGAGCGACCTGTTCGGCGTCTCCCGCACGGTGGTCAGGGAGGCGCTGCGCGAGCTGGTCCAGCAGCGCCTGATCTACAAGGTGAAGGGCAAGGGGGCCTTCGTCGCCCCCCGCAAGACCGAGCTGAGGTTCGTCGGGTCGACGTCCGGATCCGCCGACGACCTGCGGGAGTCGGGGCGCCGGGTGACCACCCAGACCATCCGGCAGACGCTCGGCGAGGCCGACGAGAGGGAGGCCGCGCTGCTGCGGATCCCGCAGGGGGAGCAGGTCGTACGGCTGCGCAGGCTCCGCCGCGTCGACGGCCAGCCGTGGCTGCTCGTGGAGACCGCCCTGCCCGCCCGGCTCGTCCCCGGCCTGGAGCGGGTCGTCCTGGAGAACCAGTCGCTCTATGACACGCTGCGCCGCCGGTACGGCATCGAGCCCGCGGCGGCCGACCGCTGGATCGAGGCGGTCTTCCCCAGCCGGGAGGACGCGGCGCTCCTGGAGGTCTCCACCTCGACGCCGCTGCTCGGCATCGAGTCGGTCGCGTGGCTGGAGGACAACACCAGGTTCGAGGCCTACCACGCCCTCCACCGCAGCGACCAGACCCGCTTCTACGTCGGCATCCGCTGACCTGGCGGGGCGTCATCCCTCGCTTCGGAGGGCGGCCTCCGGTTGGACGACGCCCCGCCCAGGTCACCAGGTCGTGCCGGCCTGCTCCCGGATCGTACGGTTGATCCGGTTGAAGAAGTTGGTCAGCGCGATCTCCAGATTGAGCGCGGACAGCTGCGCCTCGTCGAAGTGGGCGGCGGCGGCGTCCCAGATCTCGTCGGTCACACCCGGCGCGCCGTCCTGGATCCGGGTGGCGGCCTCGGTCAGCGCGAGCGCGGCTCGCTCCGACTCGGTGAAGAAGGGCGTCTCGCGCCAGGCGGCCACGTTGTGCAGCCGTTCGTCGGTCTCCCCGTGCCTCCTGGCCGCCGCGACCCCGGCGAAGACGCACGGGCTGCAGCCGTTGATCTGGCTGGCCCGCAGGTGGACCAGGTCGAGCACACGCGGGTCGACGCCACCCGCGTGAATCGCCTTGTAAAGGTGCTGGATCGCCGTCGTCACGTCGGGATTCGCCCGGCTCTTCATGCGTGCTTCCATCGGTGTCGCCCCTTCATCGGTTACCCGCGCCCGTCCGGGCCCGTCATCACCCATGACGTGGCAGATTCGAGGAAGGTAACAACATGTTCGACACCAGCCCGGCCGACCCGGTGAGCGAGGCGTTCGAGGCCCAGCGCGACCGGCTGCACGCGGTCGCCTACCGCATGCTCGGCTCGCAGGCCGACGCGGAGGACGTGGTCCAGGAGGCCTGGCTGCGGCTCTCCCGTCAGGGCGCGGCGACCATCGACAACCTCGCCGGCTGGCTGACCACGGTGGTCGGCCGGATCAGCCTGGATGTTCTGCGGTCGCGCCGGGCGCACCCTGAGGCGCCCTACGACGACCGGCTGGCCGAACTCGTGGTGACGGCCGACGACAGGCCCGCGCCGGAGGACGACGTGGCGCTCGCCGACTCGGTCGGGGTCGCACTACTGGTCGTCCTGGAATCGCTCCGGCCGAGCGAGCGGCTGGCGTTCGTGCTGCACGACCTGTTCGCGGTGCCGTTCGACGAGATCGGCCGGATTCTCGGCAGGTCCGCCGACGCCGCCAAGATGCTCGCCAGCCGCGCCCGCGGGAAGGTGCGGGCGAACCCTGAAGAGCCTGGACGGCCGAGGGCCGCCGGACGGGAACAGCGCGAGGTGGTCCAGGCCTTCCTTGCGGCGGCTCACGGCGGCGACTTCGAGGGCTTGCTGCGCGTGCTCGATCCCGAGGTGAAGCTGACCGTCGACACCTCCGACGGCGTGGTCGTCGTCCTCGGCGCCACCAAGGTCGCCGCCGGCGCGACCGCGCGAGTCGCCGCCGGCGCGGCCGCGCGAGGGCGAGCGGTGCTCGTCAACGGCCTTCCCGGATTCGTCTCCTGGCGCGAGGACGGAACTCCGCTCTCGGTCATGGCGTTCACGGTCGTCGAGGGCCGGATCGTCGCCATCTCCACCGTCATCGACCCGGCCAGGCTCGCGTCGACGGATCTCCCGGACCCGGCCTGAGCCACCGCCGGGGCATGAGATCGCGGCCCGCGAGCCACGCGGGCACGCGAAGCCGTCCTGAAGACCGAGGTCCGTACCGGCCCTAGAGACCGCCGAGCTGGGAGGCGGCGCGGATGGCCAGCCACACCTCGGCGAAGTCGCCGGTCGCCGACAGGTCGCGGCCGGTCAGCGCCCCGAACCGGCGCAGCCGGTACGCCAGCGTGTTGGGGTGGACGTGCAGGGCCCGCGCGGCGTCGTCGACGCGGCGGTCGCGCTCCATCCAGGTCCGCACCGACGTGACCAGATCCGATCCGTGCTCGGCGTCGTACCGCAGGGCGTCGCCGAGCACGTGCTCGACCAGGGCGGCCAGCACGCCCACGTCGTCCGGGAGCCACCGGCCCGTGGTGTCCTCGCCGTACGTCACGAGCGGCCGGCCCGACTCGGCGGCGCGGGAGGCCGCCCACAGCGCCTCGCGCTGGGCGACCCGCAGCGACGACCCGGGTGGGAGCGGTCGGCTGACGCCGGCCGCGATCCCCGGGATCTCCCGCAACGCCGTCCCCGCCTCTCCGTCGCCCGCCCGGCCGTCCTCCCGCGGGTCACGCGGCGCGGTGGCCGTCCCCGCGTCGCCGCTGATCACGGAGGCCGGCGTCAGCACGTACAGGTCGCGGTGGCGGCGGAGCATGAGGTGGGGGTGCTCGCCGAGGGCGCCCACGACGGCGTCGTCCTCGGCGTCGCGCACCACGAGCAGCACGACCTCGCCGTCCGGCGGGAGGCCCATGAGGGCGAGCCTGCGCCGGGCGGTCTCCGGGTCGAGCACGTCCTGCAGCAGTTCGGCCAGCGTCTCCGCGCCCTGCCGCCGCAGCGTCTCGCGCCGGCTGCGCACCATCGCGAGCCGCAGCGCGGCGACGGTCGCGATGTGCTGCACCACGGCCAGCCCGGCCGGGCGGGCGCCCTGCCGTTCGAAGGCCACCAGCCACCCCGCCGGGCCGCCGGGCGCGGGGACCGGGAGCGCGAAACCGCCGGGGATGGTCGGCGGCGCGTCCGCCGAGGCGGGCAGCCGTACGCCGGGAGGGGGCGCGGGCACGCCGGGCAGCAGCGGACGCCCCTGCGGGGTGCTCAGGTGGATGGCGTACCCCGACAGCCGTTCGAGCCGCTGGAACAGCCCCGCCGTGTCGAGCCCTTCCGAGGCGAGCCAGCGCAGCGCGCCGAACACCTGGAGCTGGGCTCCCAGCCGCTGCCGGGCGTCCTCCTGCACGGCCGCCGCGACCTCCTGCGCGATCGCGATGAACGGCACGGCCAGCGGCACCTCCAGCACCGGGAACCCCCGCTCCTCCGCGGCGTCGAGGAAGGCCCGGCGCAGCGGCGGGACGTGCAGGCCCGCGCTGAGCGCGAGCGCGGCCACCCCCGCGTCGTCCAGCCGCTCCAGGTACGCGCGCTGCGCGGCGGCGGCGCGCGGCACGCCGATGCCGGTCGTCATGATGACCTCGGCCCCGAGCAGCCAGGGGGTCGGGTCCTCCAGCTCGCTCACGTGGGCCCAGGAGACCGACCTGCCGAGGCCGCGCTCACCGGCCACGACCCTCAGTTGCAGCGCGGGGGAGCGCAGCAGGTCCTCCACCGTGGTGTGCGTGTCCACATCGTGGAGCCTATTTCCCGCGATGGGCCCGATTGTCCTTATTCGGGGCCGTGAGGCACACTCAAGCGGTCTCGCTTGACCTGGAGGAACGCATGACAGGCCGGCCCGTGATCGAAGCAACCCCGGGACCACCGCGTACGGCCGTGACGCGGGTCGCCGTGGCGCAGGTCGCGCTGCGGGTGGGCGAGCCCGAGGCGAACCGGGCCGCCGCGGAGGCGGCGATCACGGAGGCGGCCGGAGCCGGCGCGCGGCTGGTGGTGCTGCCCGAGCTCGTCAACAGCGGTTACGTCTTCACCGGCGCCGAGGAGGCGAGGAGCCTCGCCGAGCCCGCCGACGGCCCGACCGTGACCGGGTGGGAGAGGCTGGCCGGGGACCACGACCTGGTGATCGTCGGCGGGTTCTGCGAGCTGGCCGGCGGCGTCCTGCGCAACAGCCAGGTCATGGTCGACGCCACCGGGACCAGGGCCGTTTACCGCAAGGCGCACCTGTGGCACGACGAGCGGGACGTGTTCATCCCCGGCGACGCGCCCCCACCCGTCGTGGACACCGCGCTCGGCCGGATCGGCATGATGGTCTGTTACGACCTGGAGTTCCCCGAATGGGTGCGCTCGGCGGGGCTCGCCGGGGCGGACCTGCTCGCCGTCTCCACCAACTGGCCCGCCTCGCCGGTGCCGGCGGGGGAGCGGCCGGTGCTGGTCGCGTACGCACAGATCGCCGCCGCCGCCAACCGCATGTTCGTCGCGGTCGCCGACCGGTGCGCGGACGAACGCGGCGTGAGCTGGGTCCGCGGCACGTCGCTGATCGGGCCGGACGGTTACCCGCTGGCCGGGCCCGTGCTCACGGACGGCCCCGCCGTGCTGACGGCCGACTGCGACCTGACCCGGGCCAGGGACAAGGCCACCGGCCCCCGCAACGACGTCCACCGCGACCGCCGGACGGACCTCTACTGATCCCTTCGCCGGTCGTACGATCTGAACGGCCTGCTCGCGCCGGGCAGGGCCGGACGCGGGGGAGAAGTGATGATCGTCGACCTGTCGGTGCCCGTCGTGAGCGGCATGCCGGTCTACCCCGGAGATCCGGAGGTGGAGATCACGCCCGCTCTCACGGTGGCGGAGGAGGGCGTGAACGTCCTCCGCCTGCACCTCGGGTCGCAGTCCGGCACCCACGTGGACGCGCCGTGCCACATCGACGACGCGCTGCCGGCGCTCGACGACCTGCCGCTGGAGCGGTTCCTCGGCCCGGCGGCGGTCCTCGACGCCCGGGGGCTGCCGCCGCGGGCGCCGATCACCCCCGCGATGCTCGGACCGGTCGCCGGGCGGCTGGGGCCGGGGACCATCCTGCTGGTCGCCACCGGCTGGGACGCCCACTGGGGCGCGCCCGGCTACCTGGCCCACCCGTACCTGGAGGCGGAGACCGCCCGCCTGATCGTCGCCGCGGGCGTGCGGACCGTCGGCGTCGACGCCCTCAGCGTCGACCCGACTCCCGCTCCCGCCGACCTGCCCGCGCACCGGGTGCTGTGCGGGGCGCACGGCGTCATCGCGGAGAACCTGCGCAACCTCGGCCCGCTCCTGGAGGCCCAGGCCGCCGGGCGCGCCGTCGAGGTCTCCCTGCTGCCGCTGCGGCTCCACGCCGCCGACGGAGCCCCCGTACGCGCCGTCGCCGTCATAACCTAGAAGCGGTCACGACTCGGGAGACGTCAGCGCGTGCCCCAGGAGTAGGTCTGCTTGTGCAGCTTGAGGTAGACGAACGTCTCGGTGGCGCGCACGCTGGAGATGGCCCGGATCTTGCCGAGGATCTCCAGCAGGTGGGTGTCGCCCTCGCAGACCACCTCGACCATGATGTCCACCGAGCCGGCTGTGAGCACGACGTAGTCGATCTCGGGGATCTGCGACAGTTCGTCGGCGACCTGCTCCAGGTCGCCCTCGCACTTGATGCCGATCATCGCCTGGCGGGGGAAGCCCAGGGTCAGCGGGTCGGTCACGGCGACGATCTGCATGACGCCGAGGTCCAGCAGGCGCTGCACCCGCTGGCGCACCGCGGCCTCCGACAGGCCCACGGCCTTGCCGATCGCGGCGTACGGCCTGCGCCCGTCCGTCTGAAGCTGCTCGATGATCTGCTTGGAGATCTCGTCGAGCACCACCGGCCCGCCCTTCGCGGCAGCCGCGCGGGACTTAGGCGGAGTCGTCATCCTCGGGGGGTGTCCTCTCTTGGAGAGCGCGTCGGTCCTACCGACCTCGTGTTACGGCACCGTTTTCGACACGTTGCGATCTTGCTCTGACATGGTGTCAGCTGAGTCGCTTCCGTCAAGCGATTCCGTAGCAGTTTGGTATCTTAGCCACGAAATCCCTTGTCGTAGGCTCTTTTCTCTGTCAGAGTCGCGACATCCTAGCTACCTCAACAGGAGGTCAACGGTGACCACCCGTCTCCAGAACTTCGTGAACGGGAAGTTCGTCGACGCCGCGAGCGGCCGTTTCTCCGACGTCGTAGACCCTACGACGGGGGAGGTCTACGCCCAGGCACCGGTGTCGGGTCAGGAGGACGTCGACGCCGCGTACGCCGCCGCGACGGCCGCCTTCGAGACGTGGGGCCAGACGACGCCGGGTGAGCGCGCGGCGCTGCTGCTGAAGGTCGCCGACGCGATCGAGGCCCGGGCCGACGAGATCAACGAGGCGGAGTGCCGCAACACCGGCAAGCCCCGGGCGCGCATGGCCGAGGACGAGACCCCGATCGCCGCGGACCACTTCCGCTTCTTCGCCGGTGCGGCCCGCACCCTGGAGGGCCCGACCTCCGGCGAGTTCATGGCCGACCACACCTCCGTTATCCGGCACGAGCCGATCGGCGTCATCGGCCAGGTCACGCCGTGGAACTACCCGATGATGATGGCCGTGTGGAAGATCGCCCCCGCGCTCGCGGCGGGCAACACGGTCGTGCTCAAGCCGTCCGACACCACCCCGGCCTCCACGCTGAAGCTGGCCGAGATCCTCGGCGACGTCCTGCCCGCCGGTGTCTTCAACGTCGTCACCGGCGACCGGGAGACCGGCTCGCTGGTGGTCGGCCACCCGGCCGCGAGCATGGTCGCGATCACCGGCTCGGTGGGCGCGGGCATGGCGGTCGCGAGGACCGCCGCCGACGACGTCAAGCGGGTCCACCTGGAGCTGGGCGGCAAGGCCCCGGTCGTGGTGTTCGACGACGTCAAGGACATCAAGGCCGTCGCCGAGGGGATCGCCGGGGCGGCCCTCTACAACGCCGGTCAGGACTGCACCGCCGCCTGCCGCGTGCTGGTGCACGAGAGCATCCACGACGAGTTCGCCGCGGCGCTGACCGAGGCCGCCGCCGCCACCAGGCTGGGCGGGCTCGACGACGAGGACGCCTACTTCGGCCCGCTGAACAACGCCAACCAGCTCGCCCGGGTCGAGTCGTTCTTCGAGCGGCTTCCCGGGCACGCGACGGTCCTCACCGGCGGCGCCCGCGTCGGCGACAAGGGCTACTTCTTCGCCCCGACGGTGGTCGACGGGCTGCGGCAGGACGACGAGATGGTGCAGGACGAGATCTTCGGCCCGGTCATCACCGTCCAGACGTTCACCGACGAGGCCGACGCGCTGGCCAAGGCGAACGGCGTCCGCTACGGCCTGTCGAGCTCCGTCTGGACCTCCGACCACGGGCGCGCGATGCGGATGTCCAAGCGCCTCGACTTCGGCGTGGTCTGGGTCAACACCCACATCCCGTTCGTGTCCGAGATGCCGCACGGCGGCTTCAAGCACTCGGGCTACGGCAAGGACCTGTCCGTCTTCGGGCTGCACGACTACACCCGCGTCAAGCACGTGATGCACTACATCGGCGAATAGGTTCCCCCGGCGCGAGCCGTACGACCTATCGATAAAGAGGGATAAGCCTGGAATGACAGATATCCAGGCGGGCCCGGGGGCGGCGGTCGCCGCCGCCCCCGGATCAGGCAGCGTGCCCGCCATCGAACTCGACAACGTGGTCAAGGAGTACGTCTCGCACGGCGAGGTCGTACGGGCGGTCAAGGGCGTGAGCCTCGCGATCGCGGAAGGGGAGTTCTTCTCCCTCCTCGGGCCCTCCGGCTGCGGCAAGACCACCAGCATGCGGATGATCGCCGGGTTCGAGGACCCCACCCAGGGGGTCGTCAGGCTCCACGGGGAGGACGTCACGCACGTCCCGCCGAACAAGCGTGACATCAACATGGTGTTCCAGTCGTACGCGCTGTTCCCGCACATGAACGTCTGGGACAACGTCGCGTTCGGGCTCAGGCGCAGGAAGGTCCCCGACGCGGAGATCAGGCGCCGCGTCGGCGAGATCCTGGAGGTCGTGGACCTCACCGGCCGCGAGAAGCGCCGTCCCAAGGAGATGTCGGGCGGCCAGCAGCAGCGCGTCGCGCTCGCCCGCGCGCTGGTCAACCGGCCCCGCGCGCTGCTGCTCGACGAGCCGCTCGGCGCGCTCGACCTCAAGCTCCGCCAGGCCATGCAGATCGAGCTCAAGCGCATCCAGCGCGAGGTCGGCATCACGTTCGTCTACGTGACGCACGACCAGAGCGAGGCGCTGACGATGAGCGACCGCATCGCGGTCATGAACGACGGCCTCGTGGAGCAGCTCGCCGACCCCCGCGAGATCTACGAGCGGCCCGCCAGCACGTTCGTCGCCGGCTTCATCGGCACCTCCAACCTGTTCGGCGGCACCGTGCAGCAGGTGAGCGGCGACACGGCCGTGCTCGCCCTCGGCCCGAGCGACCGGATCCTCGTCCCGGCCGACGGCGCGCTCTCCGCCGGGCAGACCGTCGATCTCACCGTCCGCCCTGAGAAGATCAAGCTCGCCAAGGAGCAGCCGGAGGGCGACCTCAGCGTCGTCCGGGGGACCGTGGCCGAGGTCGTCTATCTCGGCACGTACAACAGCTACGTCGTGGTGCTCGGCGACGGCGCCGAGATCACGGTGTTCGAGCAGAACGCGAACGACAGCACGATCACCGCCGAGCGCGGCGACGAGGTATGGCTCTCCTGGCAGCCCCGGCACTCCTACGCGCTGAGGTAAAACCCCGAACTCCCCGGAGCACACGAACCCCATGAACCATCCCCACGGGAAGGACCCCGCCTTCCTCCGCGGCATGACCCAGCGCCGGCTCGGCAGGCGCGACGCCTTCCGGCTCGCGGGGCTGTCGGCCGCCGGGCTCGCCCTCGCCGCCTGCGGCGTGAAGGGCAAGGGCACGGCCAAGCCGACCTCCTCCGCGCAGGCCCAGTCCGAGGTGGAGGCGTACTGGTCGGGCAAGACCAAGAACGGCCACGTGGACTTCGCCAACTGGCCGCTCTACATGGATCCCAAGCAGCCCGAGCTCAAGCAGTTCACGAAGCAGACCGGGATCACGGTGACCTACAAGGAGGTCATCCAGGACAACCCGAGCTGGTTCGCCAAGATCCAGCCGCAGCTCGCGGCCGGGCAGTCGATCGACTACGACCTGATGGTCGTCACCAACGGCCTGCACTTCACCCAGCTCGTGCAGCTCGGCTACCTCGTCCCGCTCGACCACGCCAAGCTGCCGAACTTCACGGCCAACGCCGGAGAGCGGTACAAGAACGAGTCGTTCGACCCCGGCAACGTCTACAGCATCCCGTGGGCGTCCGGCATGACCGGCATCGCGTACAACCCGAAGTACGTCGACACGCCGCCGACCAGCATGGCCGACCTGTGGAACCCGAAGTACAAGGGCAAGGTCGGCATGATGTCCGACTCCCAGGAGATCGCCAACTTCGGCCTGTTCGCGCTCGGCATCGACCCCGACAAGTCGACCGAGGCCGACTGGGAGAAGGCCGCGGCCAAGCTCCAGGCGCAGCGCGACGCCGGCATCGTGCGCAAGTACTACGACCAGGCGTACATCGACCCGCTGGCCAAGGGCGACATCTGGCTCACGATGGCGTGGTCGGGCGACGTCTTCCAGAAGAACGTCTCCGACGGCACGGACCTGAAGTTCGTGCTCCCCAAGGAGGGCGCGACCATCTGGACCGACAACATGATGATCCCGAAGACCGCGGCGAACCCGGTCGACGCGATCACGCTGATGGACTTCTTCTACGACGTGGACGTCGCCGGGAAACTGGCGGAGTACATCAACTACGTCACCCCGGTCCCGGCCGCCAAGGACGTCATCGCCGCCGACGCCGCCAAGGCCACCGGCGAGGACAAGAAGCTCCTCGACATGGTCGCGGGCAGCGAGCTGGTGTTCCCGACCGACGACGACTACGCCAGGCTGCGCAGCTACAAGAACTTCGCGACGCCGCAGGAGCAGAAGAAGTTCGAGTCCATCTTCCAGGCGATCACGACCGCATGAGCAGGCTCAGGGCTTCGCTGACGCCGTACGCGCTGCTCTTCCCGGGCACGCTCTGGCTGGCGATCTTCTTCGTCATCCCGACGGTGGTCATGCTGTCGCTGTCGCTGCAGTCGGGCGACGTGGTCAACGGCTACGCGTTCACGTTCAACTGGCACAGCTACGTGGACGGGATCAGCACCTACCACGACCAGATCATCCGGTCGCTGGTGTACGGCCTGGCCTCGACGCTGATCCAGATCGTCATCGGGTTCCCCGTGGCGTACTGGATCGCCTTCAAGGGGGGTAGCCGCAAGTCGGTCTACCTGTTCATGCTGCTGCTGCCGTTCCTCGTGTCGTTCGTGCTGCGCACCATCTCCTGGCAGTTCTTCCTGTCCGACAACGGCCTGCTGCTCGGGCCGCTCAAGTCGGCCGGGCTGGTGCCGCAGGACTTCCACATCCTGGCCACGAGCGCGGCGGTGATCGGCGGCCTGGCCTACAACTTCCTGCCGTTCATGATCCTGCCGATGTACGTGGCGCTGGAGCGGATCGACCCGCGGGTCCTGGAGGCCGCGCAGGACCTGTACGCCAGCAAGGCGCAGACCTTCCTGCGGGTCGTGCTGCCGCTGTCGCTGCCGGGGGTGTTCGCCGGAGTGCTGATGACGTTCGTCCCGGCCACGTCCGACTACGTCAACGCGTCCGTGCTCGGCGGCACCAGCAACACGATGGTCGGCAACGTCATCCAGAACCAGTTCCTGATCAACCAGGACTACCCGACCGCCTCGGCGCTGTCGTTCACGCTGATGGCCCTGCTGCTGGTCGGCATCTTCGCGTACGCGAGGGCGCTCGGCACCGAGGACGTGCTGGAGGTGGCGGCGCGATGAAGCGTGGCCTGCTGCGGGGCCGCGGCCTGCAGATCTACACCTGGCTGGTGATCGCGTGGCTGGTGCTGCCGATCGCCGTCATGATCCTCTTCGGGTTCAACGACACCCACGGCCGGTTCAACACGAGCTGGCAGGGCTTCACGCTCAAGTGGTACGGCAAGCTGTTCGAGATCGGCGACCTCACCCAGGCCCTGGTGAACTCGCTGGTCATCGCCGTGCTGACGATGCTGGTCGCCGGGGTGCTCGGGTCGCTGATCGGGCTGGCGCTCGGCCGCTACCGCTTCCGCGGGGCCGGGGCGATGAACCTGGTGATGTTCGCGGCGATCTCCTGCGCCGAGATCGTGATGGGCGCGTCGCTGCTGTCGCTGTTCGTCACGCTCGCCGTGCCGCTCGGGTTCTGGACGATCGTGATCTCGCACGTGATGTTCTCGATCTCGTTCGTGGCCGTGACCGTGCGGGCCCGGGTGATGACGCTGGACGCCTCTCTGGAGGAGGCGGCGCGCGACCTCGGCGCCGGGCCGTGGACGACGTTCCGGCTGGTCACCCTGCCGATGATCTTCCCGGGCGTGCTGGCGGGCTCGATGCTGGCGTTCGCGCTGTCGATCGACGACTTCGTCATCACCAACTTCAACTCCGGCGGCACGGTGACGTTCCCGCTGTGGATCTGGGGCGCCACCCGTGTCGGCATCCCGCCGCAGGTGAACGTCATGGGCACGCTGATCTTCGCGGCCGGCGTGCTGATCGCCCTCGGCAACGCCCTCCTGGCCCGCCGCCGCGCCAACGCCTAAGAAGGAAGTGGAATTCGTGGTTCCGTCGAAGGCGCTCGCCGACGCGGAGCGCAGGCCGTACTGGCTCGACCGGCCGCTCGCGCCCGAGCCGCTGCCGCCGCTGACCGGAGACGTCACGGCGGACCTCGCGGTGATCGGCGGCGGCTTCACCGGGCTGTGGACGGCTCTGATGGCCAAGGAGCGCGACCCCTCGCTCGACGTGGTCCTCCTGGAGGGCCGCGCGGTCGGGTGGGCCGCCTCCGGCCGCAACGGCGGGTTCTGCGCGGCGAGCCTGACGCACGGGCTCGGCAACGGCCGGGACCGCTGGCCCGCGGAGATCGCGACGCTGGAACGGCTCGGCCGGGAGAACCTCGACGAGATCGAGCGGACCCTCTCCCGCCACGGCGTCGACTGCTCCTTCGAGCGGACCGGCGAGCTGCGTGTCGCCACCGAGGAGTGGCAGCTCGCCGGGCTCGACGAGGAGGTCAGCGCGGCGGCCTCGCTCGGCGTGCGGCTGGAGCGGCTCGACCGGGAGCGGGTGCGGGCCGAGGTCGACTCCCCGACCTACCTCGGCGGGGTGTGGGACCGCGACGGCGTCGCCATGGTCGACCCGGCGCGCCTCGCCTGGGGGCTGCGCGACGTCTGCGTCCGGCTCGGCGTGCGCGTCTTCGAGCACACGCCGGTGCGCTCGCTGCACGACGACGGCACGGCGTTGGAGCTGGGGACGCCGAAGGGCCGCGTCAGGGCCGGGCGGGTGGCGCTCGGCACCGGCGCCTTCCCGCCGCTGCTGCGCCGGCTCAGGCACTTCCTGGTTCCGGTGTACGACTACGCGCTGATGACCGAGCCGGTGCCGGCCGACCTCCTCGCGGAGATCGGCTGGCGGAACCGCCAGGGCGTCGGCGACTCGGCCAACCGGTTCCACTACTACCGGCTGACCGACGACAACCGCATCCTGTGGGGCGGCTACGACGCCGTCTACCACAACGGCGGCCTGGTCAGGCCCGAGTACGACCAGCGCGACGCCACCTTCGAGAAGCTCGCCACCCACTTCTTCGAGACGTTCCCGCAGCTCCACGGCCTGCGCTTCACCCACCGCTGGGGCGGTGTCATCGACACCTGCAGCCGGTTCAGCGCCTTCTTCGGCACGGCGTACGGCTCCCGCCTCGCCTACGCGGCCGGATACACCGGCCTCGGCGTGGGGGCGGCCCGCTTCGGCGGCAACGTGATGCTCGACCTGCTGCAGGGGCGTCTCACCGAGCGGACCGAGCTGGAGATGGTGCGGCACAAGCCGATGCCCTTCCCGCCCGAGCCGGTGCGGTCCGGCGTCATCCAGCTCACCCGCTGGTCCATCGCCCGCGCCGACGAGCACGAGGGCCGCCGCAACGCCTGGCTGCGCACCCTCGACGCCTTCGGCGTCGGCTTCGACTCCTGACGCGGCGCCTCCGTCACCGGTCGTGGACCTCCAGGAAGTGCCGGTTGTACATCACGCCGAGGACGTTGCCGAAGGGATCGACCACGGAGGCGGTGACGAAGCCCGGGCCGTGCTCCACCGGCTTCTCGTACGTCGTGGCGCCGAGGGCGAGCAGCCGTCCGAAGGCGGCCTCCACGTCGTCCACGGCCCAGTAGACGACCGCGCCCGCGGGCTCGTCCCGCCGGGGGCCGGGGGCGAAGCGGCGGTCGACGATGCCGAGCTCGTCCTCGTCGTCGCCGATCCGGAACTCGGCGTAGGCGAGCGTCTCCTCGACGGAACGCGTGAAGTACGGCTCGATGCCGAGCAGTCCGGCGTACCAGCGGACGGCGGCGGTGACGTCGTCGGCGTAGAAGCTGACGGTGGTGAGGCCTCGCAACATCGGAATTTCCCTTCTCAGTGGGTGATGCCTCAATCCTCCGACGTGAAGTGCTCACCTTCTGAGCACTTTTCCGGGCAGAATCGGGAACCGTGCGTGCCGACCGTCTCGTCGCCGTCCTGCTGCTGATGCAGGCTCGCGGCCGGGTGACCGCGGCCGAGCTGGCCGTGGAGCTCGAGGTGTCCGTGGCCACCGCCCGCCGGGACCTGGAGGCGCTGTCGGCGGCGGGCGTCCCGGTCTATCCACAGCCGGGGCGTGGCGGCGGCTGGTCGCTGGTCGGCGGCGCCCGCACCGACCTGAGCGGTCTGTCGGCGCCCGAGGCGCAGGCGCTGTTCCTGCTCCTCGGCCCGGCCGCGGCCGGGTCGGCCGAGGCCGGAGCGGCGCTGCGCAAGCTCCTGGCGGCCCTGCCCCGGACCTTCCGCGCCGACGCCGAGGCCGCCCGCGACGCGACCCTGGTCGATCCCGTCCCGTGGGGGGAACGCGACCGCCCGCGGCCCGAGACGGTCGACCTGCTGCAGACCGCCGTGGTGAGCCGTCGCAGGGTCCGCCTGACCTACGCCGGCCCGAAAGCGGAACCCGCGGAGCGGCTGGTCGACCCGTGGGGGCTGATCGACAAGGACGACGTCTGGTATCTGCTGGCGGGAACCGACCGGGGACGGCGGACCTTCCGCGTCGACAGGATCGTCCGGGCCGAGGTGACCGGCGAGACCGCCGAACGCCCTACCGGCCTCGTCCTCACCGCCGCCTGGCAGGAGGTCGTCGACGAGATCGAGGGGCGGCGTTCGCGCACGTGGGCGACTGTGCTCGTCGAGGAGCGGTTCGTGCCGGTCCTGCGCGACCGGTTCGGGCGGCACTGCCACACCGACGGTGACGTGGGGGGACGCGTCCGGGTGCGCCTCGCCGCCCCGACCCCGCTCGACCTCGCCCGTCACCTCGCGGGGTGGGGCGCCCTGATCGAGGTCGTCGAGCCGCGCTCCGTCCGGGACGAGCTCGCCCGCATCGGCGCCGAACTCGTCGCCCGCAACTCCGGGCCGGAGCCGGTCTGAACGATCGGGGCGACGGCGCAGTCCGGTTCCGTTCACATCAGGTTCGCGCGGGGGTCCGTACGTTTCCCGCATGCGAAGATTCTTTGCCGGATTCCCGGCGGGACTGACCGTCGTCGCCCTGCTCCTGACGGCGTGCGGCGCCGGGCCGAGCCGGCCGGCGCGTACGCCCGAGGCGTCCGCGTGCGACCCCGCGCTCGGCCGCGCGTTCGGGGCGTGGGCGAAGGCGGGGTTCAGCGGGTCGGTCGCGATACTCAGGGACGGCGCGTTCGAGTGCCGCGCCGCGTACGGCATGGCCGACACCGGCGCCCACCGGCCGAACACGCCCGGCACGGTGTTCAGCATCGGCTCGGTGACCAAGGCGGTCACCGCGGCCGCGATCCTCCGGCTCGCCGACGAGGGGAGGCTGTCGCTCGACGACCGGGTGGGCGCGATCCTGCCGCGGTTGCGCGGCCCGGTGGCCGACGCGACGATCAGGCAGCTTCTGCTGCACACCAGCGGCCTCAACGGGACCCACGGCGGCGACTACGAGCCGCTGTCGCCGGACGCGGCGCTGGCCGCGATCGGCAGGTTAAGGCTCGCCTTCCCGCCGGGCACCGGGTACGTCTACTCCAACGCCGGATACACCCTGCTGGCCCTCGTCGTCGAACGCCTGTCGGGCCGCGGCTACCGGGACTACGTGACCTCCACCGTCCTGCGGCTTCCCGGCGGGCGTACGGCGGGCGGCTTCTGGGACGGGAGCCCGGCCGCGCCCGGCCCGAGAGCGGTCGGCTACCTCGACGACGGGAAGCCGGGCCATCGGGGCGGCTTCGCCGGTCCCTACTGGGGCGTGGAGGGCAACGGCGGGCTGGCGATGACCGTGCCCGACCTGGCGGAGTGGACGTACGCGCTGTTCACCGGCCGGGTGGTCACGCCCGCGTCGGCCGAGGTCATCGCCCGCGCGGGGTGGCCGCGCGGGGACGGCAGGTCGGAGACGCCCGGCTGGGTCGCCTTCGACCGGTCGGTCTACGGCGAGCGGTTCCTGAGCACCGCCGGCGGCGGTGGCGACGTCGGCCACAACGCGGTCGTCGCCTGGGTCCCGGCCCAGCGGCGCGTGGTCGCCATCGCGTCGAACACCGCGGCGCTCTCGGCCGAGGCGCTGCTGCGGGCGGTGGGACCCGCGCTGCTGGCCGGACGCCCGCTGCCCGCGCCCAGCGCTTCCGGCCCTGCCGCCACTCCTGCCCGTGGCGGGGATCTCGCGGCTATGGTCGGGACGTACCGGCTGGAGAGGGGAGGCGAGTTCCAGGTGTCCGCCGAAGGGGGCAGGCTGACCGTCTTCGCGACCGGGGCGAGCGCGGTCCGCGCGCTGGCCCCGCCCGGGGCGGAGGTCACGGAGGCGGCGCTGCGCGCGCACGAACAGCGGGTGCTGGCGCTGCTGAACGGCCAGACCCAGGAGGGCCGCAGGGAACGGGCCTCGCTCGAAAAGGTCTTCGGCGCGGTGTCGGGCCTCACGCTCGCCGGCACGGTCGCGAAGGGCGCCGACACCCGCACGTACGTCACGCTCACCACCGGCAAGGGCCCGGTGCTCGCCTGGTACGCGGTCAACGAGGAGGGCGGGGTGATGGCCGCCCAGATCCCGGCGAAGCCGCCGGCGTTGACGCTCGTGCCGTCGGGCGGCGCCGGGCGGTTCCGCCCGGACGATCCCACCGGCGCCGGCCCCCGTGTGGAGGTCGCGTTCGAGGGCCGCCGCATGACCGTCACGGGCGCACCGGGCGCCGTCACCGCCGAGCGGTCCGGCTGACCCGCCGTGCGCGTGCTCCTCGTCGAAGACGACCCCGAGCTGTCGGAACTGGTCGCGCTCGGCCTGCGCAACGAGTCGTACGCCGTGGACGTGGCGGCGACGTACCTCGAGGCCGAGGAGTCGCTGCGGGTCACCTCCTACGACGTGGCCTGCCTGGATCTGGGCCTGCCCGACGGCGACGGCCTGGACCTGCTGCGCCGGCTCGGCGGCGACGCGCACCTGCGCCGCCCCCGGCGCACGCTCGTCGTCACCGCCCGCGACGCCGTCGGCGACCGCGTCGCGGGGCTGGACGCGGGCGCCGACGACTACCTGGTCAAGCCGTTCCACTTCGCCGAGCTGGTGGCCCGGCTGCGGGCGCTGGGCCGCCGCGGCGACCAGCACGGCACGCTGCTGCGGGTGGGCGACCTGGAACTCGACCCGGCCACCCACCGGGCCTGGCGGGCGGGCTCCGAGCTGGAGCTGACGTCGCGCGAGTTCTCCCTGTTGCGCTACTTCATGCACCATCCCGGCCGGGTGCTGTCGGCCGAGGACCTGCTGGAGCACGTGTGGGACGCCAACGCCAACCCCTTCACCACCTCGGTGCGGGTGATCCTCAGCCGGCTGCGCAGGAAGCTCGGCGACCCGCCCGTCATCACCACCGTCACCGCGGCCGGTTACCGCCTGGAGGGGCCGTGAGGCGGCAGTGGCAGTGGCGCTCGCTGCGCGTCCGGCTGGCCGTGCTCGCCTTCCTGGGGTTCTACGTGCCGCCGCTGCTGCTGTTCGGCGTGGTGCTGCTGACCGACACCGAGACGACCGCGCAGGCGCTCAACGGGGCCGAGCACGTGCGCAGCGCCTCGGCGCATCGCTCCCCGTGGGTCTCCTGGACCATCCTCGCGCTCGCCCCGGCCGCCGCCGCGGCGGCCTGGTGGTGGGCGGGACGGGCCGTCGCGCCGATCAACCGGATCCGCGCCGTGGCCGGGGACATCGGCGGCACCGATCTGAGCCGCCGGATCGGGCTCGGCCGCGGTCCGCTGGAGGTGGTGGCGCTGGCCGCCGAGTTCGACGCGATGCTGGACCGGCTCGCGGCGGCCGCGACGACCCAGCGGCGGCTGCTGGAGGAGACGAGCCACGAGCTGCGCAGCCCGCTGTCGGTGCTGATGGCCAACGCGGAGGTCCTGCTCGCCCACCCCGAGCCCACCCTTGAGGTCTACCGCGACGGCCTGCGCCGCTCGGGGAGCGTGGCCGGGCGGTTGCGGGCGACCGTCGACGACCTGCTGACCGAGGCCCGCGGACGCGCCCGTACGCTCGACCGCCGCCCGGGCGACCTCATGGAGGTGGCGCGTGACGTGCTCCGGCACGCCGAGGTGCTGGCCGCCGGAAAGCGGATGACGCTTCGTCTGGAGGGCCCGGCGGAGGCCATGTGCCCGGTCGACGAGGCCACGGTGACCCGCGCCCTCGCCAACCTCGTCGACAACGCCGTGCGCTACGGCCCGGAGGGCACGCCCGTGACCGTGGAGATCGGCCTCACCCCCGGCCTGGCCGTGGTCACGGTCGCCGACCGGGGGGCGGGCATCCCCGAAGAGGAGCGGGAGCGCGTGTTCGAGCGGTTCTGGCGCGGCCACGGCGACGTGCCCGGCACCGGCCTCGGCCTGCCCATCGCCCGGCAGATCGCCCGGGCGCACGGCGGCGACCTCACCGTCACGTCCGGCGCTCCGTCTGGCTGTGTCTTCCGCCTCACCCTGCGCCGGCCGCGCGGCCAGACGAATCGGTGAGTCCGGGCGGTGTGTCAGGCCGTGATGTCAGGCGGCGAGGCGGCCCTGGCCGGCGGTGAGCCAGCGGAGGGGGTTGTCGTGGGTGACGAGACGCAGGGTGCCGTCGTCCACCCCGGCGGCCCGCAGGGCCGGCACGACCGAGGAGAACAGCCGGCCGTACCCCTGCCCGCCGTAGCCGGCCAGGTGCTCGCGCAGCCGTACGCCGCTGCTGACCAGGATGCGCTCGGCGTGACCGGCGTCGAGGAGGGTGAGCACGTCGTCCGCGCAGGAGACGCTCACGTACGCGCCGGTCTCGGCGATCTTGCGCTGGGCCGGCGTGTCGGCGCCCGGGGCGCTGAGCCGCTGGGCGGGCACGTTCTGGGAGAGCAGCAGTTCCAGCAGTTCGAGCCCGCCCGCGGCCACCGGGAGGTCGGTGCGCAGCGAGGCGCGGGCGGCGGCGGTGACCGCCCGCTCCTCGGCGGGGGTGGGCGTCTCACCCCACGACGCGGCGACGATGACGCCCGGCCGGGCGCCGGTCCCGTCCAGCCCGGCGCCGATCTCGTGGAGGAGGTCGGCGGTCAGGTCGTCGACGCCGTACCGGGTGATCGCCGCGCCGGCGAACGGCTGGGGGGCGAAGCCGGTGGCGGCGACGATCGGGACCCGCGCGGCCATGGAGATCCGGGCGAGGGACGCGGGGTCGCGGGCCATGCCGATGCAGCTGTGCTCGACGACGAGACCCAGCGCCTCGCCCCTGCCGAGGTCCTTGAACTCGGCCAGCACATATCGCTCCTCGTCCAGCCACCGGCAGGGATCGGAGTCCACGCCGATCCCCCAGCGGGTGTCGGTGCGCAGGTGCTCGTGGGGGAGCACCGGCCCGTCGATCTCGGAGACGGGAAGGGCGCCGGTGACGGTCTGGATGCGGGGGAAATATGCGCCGGACATGAACGGACATTAACTCATTTTTTGTCAAAACCCTTCGGGATCATCAGATTCTTTACCTCTCTTAAGGTTTGGTCAGCTCATCGTCCGGCCGCCGTTGACGGCGAGGCGCTGCCCGGTGACGAACCGCGCGCCGGGCGAGGCCAGGAAGGCCACCGCCTCGGCGATGTCGAGCGGCACGCCCATGTGACCCAGCGGCACGTCGCGCAGATAACCGGTGTAGTCCTCGGGCGGCACGTCCGCGTGGCGCTCCACCGGGATCCAGCCGGGCTCGACCGTGTTGACGGTGATCCCGTACGGCCCCAGCTCCCGCGCCCACGACCGGGTGAGCCCGTGCATCGCGGCCTTGGCCGAGACGTAGTGCCCGAACTCGGCGTTGCCGAGATCGGAGACCTCGCTGCCCACGTTGACGATCCGGCCCGAGCCGGCCTCGCGCATGCCGGGCAGCACGGCCTGCAGGAGCAGCAGGGGGGCCTTGACGAAGAAGCGGAGCTGGCCGAGGTGGTCGTCCCAGGTCTGCTTCTCCACCGGCATCATCGGCTGCGGGCCGGTGGCGTTGTTCACCACCACGTCGACCCGCCCGAGCTCGGCCACGCCCTCCCGTACGGACCGCTCGTCGGTGACGTCGAACCGGGCAGGGGTCGCCGAGCCGCCGGCGGCGGCGATGCGGTCGGCGACGGCGGAGGCTCCGGCGGTGTCGTTGGCGTAGTTGACGGCGACGTGCCAGCCGTCGGCGGCGAGCCGTTCCGCGATGACGGCGCCGAGCCCTCGCGAGGCGCCGGTGACAAGTGCGATTCCCATGGGAACCGTGCCTATCACACGATCTCACGGGCATGATGGGGCGCATGGATCAGATCGCCGCACTGGTCGACCGCGCCGAGATCGTGGACGTGGTGACCGCAGTCTTCGACACCGTCGACGCAAAGAACTGGCCGGTGTGCCGGGAACTGTTCGACGACGAGGTGGACGCCGACTTCACCAGCCTGAACGGCGGGGAGCCGGCCCGGATCACCGCCGACGCCCTCGTGGACGGCTGGCGTACCGGCCTGCACGCCCGCAAGCAGAGCTTCCACACCGTGAGCAACTTCGCGGTGACCGTGGACGGCGCCGAGGCGCACGTGACCGCGAAGGGCTACGCCTACAACGTGCTCGACGAGGGGCTCGGCGGCGGCCTGTGGGAGGTGTGGGGCGTCTACCGGCTCGGGCTCGTACGGCAGGCCGAGGGCTGGAAGGTCACGGCCCTGACGTTCGACGCCTGGCACACCCGGGGCGACGAGGCGGTGCGCGCCCACACGATGGACTGAAATCCAGCGACAGTCCGGGATCGCGGTCGCGATCCGGACGGGCAGGGTGTGCCGGCTGAACTCTCCTGCTGAACCCCGCCTGAACCCCGCGCCTGAACCCCGCGCCTGAACCCCGCGCCTGAACCCCGCGCCTGAAACCCGCGGCCTCGCCCGGCGCACGCCGGGCGAGGCCGCGGCCGTCGGGGGCGAAATAAGCCGTTGTCGTGTATCGGGGGTCCGTGCCTCAGCCGGGGGAGGCGCGGCCGGTCAGGAGCCTGTCCAGCCCGTCCAGCAGACAGCGGAGCCCGAACTCCAGGGGCTCGTCCGTGGTCTGGGAGTACCCGCCCCCCTCGATGGCGGCGACCAGGGCCGGAAAACGGTCGCCGTGCCGGCGGAGCCGTTCCCCGAGATCGGCCGACCACTCGTCGACCCGTAGCCGATCGGCACCCGTGGTGTACTGCGCGACGCTGCGGACGTGCCCGTTCACGAGCAGGAACGCGTCGTGCTGCTCGACCGGCGTGAAACCGGCGTCCGCGAGTACGGCGAGCGCGGCGTCCAGCCAGCCCAGCTCGTTCGGGCCCATGACGCGATTGCCGCCGGTGGCCGCGAGCAGCCAGGGGTGGCGCACGTAAAGCCGCAGGCACCGGCGGGCCCATTCCGCCAGCCGGTCGCGCCACCCGCCCGGCACCCCGCCGAGGTCGGGGCGGTCGCCGATCGCGGTGTCGATCATGAGGGCGACCAGCTCCGCCTTCCCCGGCACGTACCGGTACAGGGACATGGTCGTGAAGCCGAAGGCGGCGGCGATGCGCTGCATGGAGACGGCCGCCAGCCCTTCGGCGTCGGCGATCTCGACGGCGGTCCCGGTGATCCGGTCGACGGACATGCTCGGCTTCGGGCCCCGGCTGGGCCTGCCGACCGTTCCCCACAGAAGGTCCATGCCGCGGGCCGGATCGCCGGCGCCCTTGTCACCTTTCGCCGCCACCGGCCCTCCTGGTTCTCCTTGCGCCCGTGCCAAGAACTGTATATAACATAGACAAACAGTGTGCGGCATAAACAATTGGCTGCGTGCCGCCGCATGAGCAGAGGAGCTGGGCGTGATGAGCAAGCTGGCGGGTAGGACGGCGCTGGTCACCGGTGGTTCGCGGGGCATCGGCCGGGCGATCGCCCAGCGCCTGGCGGCGGACGGCGCGTACGTCGCCGTGCACTACGGGCGTGACGAGTCCGCGGCCACGGAGACGGTCGCCGAGATCGAGCGGGAGGGCGGTCGCGCCTTCGCCGTCCGGGCGGAGCTCGGCGTGGCCGGCGACGTCGACACGCTGTTCGCCGGGCTGGAGGAGGGCCTGGCCGGGAGGTCGCTGGACATCCTGGTCAACAACGCGGGCGGCACGATGGGCATGGGCTCGATCGACCGGACGACCCCCGAGGAGTTCGACCGGCTGATCGCGCTCAACATGCGCGCGCCGTTCTTCATCATCCAGCGGGCGCTGCCCCTGCTGAGCGACGGCGGACGCGTCATCAACATCTCGTCCGCCGACACGCGCATCGCCATCACCCACGAACTCGCCTACTCCATGGCCAAGGGCGCGATCAACGTGCTCGGCCGGACGCTGGCCCACGCGCTGGGCGAACGAGGGATCACCGTCAACACGGTGGCGCCCGGCGTGACCGACACCGAGGCGAACGCCTGGATCCACTCCAGCCCGGAGTTCGAGGCGCTCACCGCGGCGGCCTCCGCGCTCAACCGCATCGGCCGGCCGTCCGACATCGCCGACATCGTGGCCTTCCTCGCCTCCGACGACGCCCGCTGGATCACCGGCGACCTCATCGACGCCACCGGCGGCACGTTCCTCGGCCCCCGCCTGTGACCACCCGCACGGGCCCGGGCGTCACTCAACCGGTGACCGCAGGGGCCTCCGTGTGCAGCCGCCGCAGGACCCGGCGGAACGCCCAGACGGACGCGAGGAAGGCGATCCCGGTGATGACCGCCACGGCGGTCGTCCGGACCAGCAGGTAGGTGCCGATCGACTGGTGCAGCAGCAGCCAGATGCTCACGCTGGAGTTGACCAGCAGCACGAACGCCCACAGCAGCGTGATCCGGGCGAAGAACCGCTGGACGCGCTGGTGCCGCAGCACGAAGGACGGCAGGTGGATGTAGTCGAGCGTCAGCTTCTCCACGAGGGGGCGGCGCATCCGGACGGACGCCAGCAGCACCATGCTGATCACGATCGTGCCGAGTTCCGGCTGGATGAAGTAGACCACCGCGCTGCCGCTCCACAGGCCGAGCACCGTCCGTACGGTGATGGCGATGGCGGCGAAGATCATTGTGCCGGGCACCGGCTGGCGCCGCACCAGGCGCCACAGCACGCCGAGGTAGACCCAGGAGATCGCGGCCATCAGCGCGCCGCGCAGGCCGAGCACCGCGAGCGCCGCGTAGAACACGGCGAGAGGGGCCACCACGCCTTCGAGGAGCCGGGGGACCGCCTGTTTGATCAGGGCGGTGAGCCTGGGCATGGCGAAGGGCGTGTGGTTCATGACACTCCAACGGGCCGGCGGGGGAGACCGACGCTGTAGTTGGCAAACGCGCCTACCCGGACATCGCGGTCGGAAACGCCCAGGGAAGGTGTTGCATCGGTGGCTTACCGTACCTGACGGTACGGCCTTGACGGGCCGGAAGCACTGAGCGAGGCGACGTCCGATACCGATGCGGCATGTCATTTGAGAGTCCGCCGAGGAAACGATTGCGCTGGTCGCCGCTTCGTCGCGCGCCTCGGGCCGCTCTCTCCACGGACGCGGACGCGGGTTACGGTGACGGGATGAATACGGGATTCGGGTACTTCGCAACTCATGATGCGGTTCGTCCGGATACGCTCGCGCGTCTCGTGGAGCAGCGCGGCCACGAGGCGCTGCTGTTCACCGAGCACACGCACATCCCCGTGCCGCCCGGCGGCGAGCCGCCGAAGGACGCGCGGGGCGGCGAACTGCCCCGGCGCTACCGGATTCGTCCGCAGTGCTCCGGCCTTCAGGACTCCGTTGGTAAATCCGCAAATCGGGCTTGGTGATCAGGCTGTGAGGGCGAGGTCGGTCAGGCGGGATGTGCGGGTTGCGCCGAGTGGGGACTCGGTGAGCCAGGCGTCCATGCGGGTGATGTTGATGGCTGCGGCGGCGAAGACGTGGCCGAGGCGGGTCTTGGATAACCCGATATATCGGGTCCGGCGGATGCCGGTACGGCGGACGGCTTGGGAGATGGTGCTTTCCACTCCGGCGCGGATGTCGTAGCGCTGTTTCCATTCCGGGGTGAGCTGCTGCTGGCGTCGCTGGTCGAGGACTTCTTGCTGCTCGCAGGGCAGCAGGGTGAGGTTGTGCCCGTAGCGGCCCTTGGGCGAGGCCCGGGTGCAGGCCGGGCGCAGCGGGCAGGGACGGCAGTCGGTGGCGGCGAACTGGACCCGGCTGATCGGGGTGCCGCTGGATTTGACCTGGCCGGACCAGCTGATGCTGACAGCGCCCTGCGGGCAGATCACCTTGCACCGGTCCCAGTCGACGGTGAAGGCGCTTTGGGACAGGCCCGGCCCCTCACCGTCCGCAGTGCCGTGGTGGGTGTCGGCTCCGACCGGCCCCACCAGATCGATCCCATGTGTGTCGCGGGCGGTGACGATGTGCGCGGCGGTGACGTACCCGGCATCCACGACGTGCTCGGCGGGCAGCAGCCCGCGTCCTGCCATCGCCTGGTGGATATCCGCGGTGACCTCGGTGTCGGTGACTGTGGCATCCGTGGTCAGCACGCTAATGATCAGGCGCGGCGCGTCCGGCTCACACGTCTCGCTCAGGTGGACTTTGTAGCCGCACCAGCCCGCGCCGCGCTTGAGGCCGTAGCGGGCATCGAGATCCATAGGGCGAGGACAGCCGCTGTCTGGCCGGCGGGAGGTCTTTGCCCTCCCGCCAGCGCACCCCCTCCTGATCGCGGTGATACTGCTCGATCCAGGCCCGGGCAAGCACCTGGACAGCCGGGATCTGGCGCAGCCAGCCAGGGGAGGCAGGGGCGTGGACCGCCTCCAGGAGAGCGAAACCGTCCCGGCCGACCTGTTCGGCCCACTCCTGGCGGGCGTTGTCCCCCCTTGGGAAGCGATAGGAATCGACCCGGGCCCCATAGCGGTGGACCCATTCGCTGGTGATCACCGCCTCCAGCCACTGAGGGGCGGCCGCCGCCAGCGCCTCCAGCGCGGCCCGCAGGGTTTCCCCGACGAATTCCATCCGGTTCAACGTCCGCACCGCGGCCAGCACGTGCGTGGAATCGGTGCGCCGACGGCCGCCGGACCGCAGCAACCCCACCTCACTGACCCGCTGAAGGATCACCTCGAGGATCCTGTCTTCCAGGCCATGCTCGATCAGACGGGCGCGAAAGTCGCTCAGGACGGAAAAGTCGAAGCCGGGGTCATCCAACTCCAGCCCGAGCAGATACTTCCAGTCCATAGGCGCCCGCACCTGGTCGGCGGCCTGTCGGTCGGTCAGCCCCTCCGCGTACTGCAGCACCGAGACCAGCGCTCCTGGCGAGACCGCCGGACGGCCACGGCGGGAGAATGCCTCGGCGAAGGACTCGTCAGCGAACAACGGCCCGAGCGCTTCACGCACCCGAACAGCCAGTGCGCCCTTCGGGAATGCCGCCCGCACCACCCGCGCAGTCAACTCCGGCACCCCGTGATCATTTCGGGCATCCAGCGACACTGTCCCACCTCCGGCAACGATCGGCACACCGATCCTGCCCGCCACCACCCGACAAGAGGGGGATTTGCGGATTTACCAACGGAGTCCTTCAGGCCGGGGGTGAGGAACCCGACCACAGCTTGTTCGCCCGGTAGTAGTGGCGGGCCGGTTCGGGGAACTCGGTCCACATCCGCCGGAAGGACACCCCTTTTCACAGAGTTGACAAGGCGGGACAGGGCGACCTTGGGCGGGAGGTTCACCAGCAGGTGCACGTGGTTGGCCGCGCCGGTGAACTTGGCCAGTTCGCACTCGAAGTCCGCCCAGACGTCCCGCA
>NZ_BOOB01000054.1 GCF_016863015.1 Microbispora amethystogenes
AGCCTGCCGTCCCCGAGCAGGGCCACGCAGCGGTCGGCCACCCGTTCCAGGAAGTAGCGGTCGTGGCTCACCACGACCAGCGTGCCGGCCCAGCCGTCGAGCAGGTCCTCCAGCTCGGTGAGGGTCTCGATGTCGAGGTCGTTGGTCGGCTCGTCGAGCAGGAGCACGTTCGGCTCGTCCATGATCAGCCGAAGGAGCTGGAGCCGCCGCCGCTCACCGCCGGACAGGTCGCCGACGACCTTCCACTGCGCCTCGCCCCGGAAGCCGAGACGTTCGAGCAGCTGGGACGCCGACCATTCCTTCTTGCCGACCTGGACGTACTTGCGCACCTCCTCGACCGTCTCCAGCACCCGCCGCGACGGATCGAGATCGTGCAGCTCCTGCGACAGATGCGCGAGCCGTACGGTCCGGCCCCGCACGACCCGGCCGGCGTCCTGCGTGACCGTGCCCGACAGCAGGCGCAGCACCGACGACTTGCCCGAGCCGTTGACCCCGATGAGCCCGATCCGGTCACCCGGGCCGAACTGGTAGGTGCTGTGGTCGAGCACGAGCGGCCCGGCGCCGGGACCTCCCGCGTGGAGCGTCACGTCCTCCAGGTCGAAGACCGTCTTGCCCAGCCGCGCCGAGGCGAAGCCGAGCAGCTCGACCGTCTCCCGCGGCGGCGGCTCGTTCGCGATCAGCGCCTCGGCGGCGTTGATCCGGAACTTCGGCTTCGACGTACGCGCCGGCGGGCCGCGCCGCAGCCAGGCGATCTCCTTGCGCATGAGGTTCTGCCTGCGCTCCTCGGCCGCCTGGGCGAGGCGGGCGCGCTCGGCCTTGGCCAGGACGTAGGCGGCGTAGCCGCCCTCGTACCGCTCGACCGTGCCGTCCACGACCTCCCAGGTCCGGGTGGCCACCGCGTCGAGGAACCACCGGTCGTGCGTGACCACCAGCAGCGCCGACCTGCGCCGGGACAGGTGGCCGGCCAGCCAGGCGATGGCCTCGATGTCGAGGTGGTTCGTCGGCTCGTCGAGGACGATCAAGTCGTGCTCGCCGATCAGCAGCCTGGCCAGCGCCGTACGGCGGCGCTCACCGCCGGACAGGGCCCCGGCCGGGGACGCCAGGTCGACGTCACCGAGCAGCCGGGCGAGGATCTCCCTGATCGCCGCGTCGCCGGCCCACTCGTGCTCGGCCCGCCCGGCCAGGACGATGTCCTTCACCGGCATGTCCGGGTCGAACTCGTCGCGCTGGGAGAGCATGCCCACCCGCAGGTTGCGCGTGTGCGTCACGCGCCCGCTGTCGGGCCGCAGGGTGCCGGAGATGATCGAGATGAGCGTGGTCTTGCCGCCGCCGTTGCGGCCCACGACGCCGATCCGGTCGCCCTGCTCGATGCCGAGAGAGACATCGGCCAGCAGGGGCTTGAGGCCGAAGGCGTGGGAGACCGACTCCAGATTGACCAGGTTCATCGTCCGCCAAGCCTATCCGCCCTCGGTCCCCTGAGCGTATTCGGCGAGCACGCGGGTCTCAGCCGACGACCTCGGCTCCGGGGACCGGGCCGGTGGCCGTGACGGCGGCCCGGCAACCCTCGGCGTTCTTGAGCCCGGCGGCGATCTCCGCGGCGTGCGTCTCCGACGCGGCGAGGAACGCGCAGGTCGGGCCCGACCCGGAGACGAGCGAGCCCAGGGCGCCCAGCTCGTCGCCGGCGTGCAGCGTGTGCGCGAGCGACGGCCGCAGGGACAGCGCCGCGGGCTGCAGGTCGTTGGTCAGTGCCCGCCCGAGGGCGACGGCGTCCCCC
The DNA here is from genome assembly GCF_016863015.1 of Microbispora amethystogenes. Classification (GTDB taxonomy): domain Bacteria; phylum Actinomycetota; class Actinomycetes; order Streptosporangiales; family Streptosporangiaceae; genus Microbispora; species Microbispora amethystogenes. Next base: position 1,775 of record NZ_BOOB01000054.1, read on the forward strand.
TCGCGCAGCGCGGCCAGCAGGGGTTCGCTCGCCACCGGACGGCCGGGGTCCGTCCCGGCCTCCTCGCGTAGGCGGTCGCACTCGCCGTACACGCGGGGAGTGGACAGGCCGCCGTCGGCGAGCGCGAAGACCCAGTGGAAGGAGCCCGACGTCTCCAGACGCGACAGCCGCTCACCCCGGCCGGTGCCCACGGCCGTGCCGCCGAACAGGGCGAACGGCACGTCGCTGCCGACGTCGGCGGCGATCTCCATGAGGTCCTCCGGCGGCAGGCCGAGGCCCCACAGCTCGTTGCAGGCCACCAGGGCGGCGGCCGCGTCGGCGCTGCCCCCCGCCATGCCGCCCGCGACCGGGATCGACTTGCGGATCAGCAGGTCGGCCCGGTAGGAGCGACCGGCCCGGCCGGCCAGCGCACGGGCCGCCCGTACGGCCAGGTTGTCGTCGTTCGCGGGCACCTCGCCCGCCGACTCCCCCTCGATCCGCACGGTCAGCGGCGGCGTGGCCGCCGACACGTCGCCGGGCTCGGCGGCCGTGACCTCGTCGAAGATCGAGACGGCGTGGAAGACGTTCACGAGGTCGTGGTAACCGTCCTCGCGCAACGGCCCGACCGCGAGTTGCAGGTTGACCTTCGCGGGCACGCGTACGGTGATCGCGCTCATCGGGCCGCCGCCCGCGGGACGTCCTGGCGGCCGGCCCTGCGGGCGGCCTGCGGGTTCGCTCCAGACATGGGACCCGAGCCTAACGTGGTCCCGTTCCGCGCCCGGCCAAGAGAAGCCCATAAACAAGGGCGAAAGCCGTACACGTCCCGGTACGGTGACCTCAGATCCGCCCCCGTGCCGGCTTCCGTGACGTCTCCGTCATGACCGCCTCCGGCACCGCCCCCTGGGAGCCCTGATCGATTCCGACGCCACCACCCCCCTCGCCCCGAGCGACCCGGAGACGATCGGCGACTACCGGCTGGTGGGCCGGATCGGCTCGGGCGGCATGGGCACGGTCTACATGGGCGTCTCCCCGGAGGGGCGGCACGTCGCGGTCAAGGTGATCCGGGCCGGGCGCTCGGGCGACTCCGGCTTCACGGCGCGGTTCGCCTCGGAGGTCGAGCACGCCCGCGCCGTCGCGTCGTTCTGCACCGCCCAGGTGCTCGGTCACGGCGAGACGCCGGACGGACGGCCGTACATGGTCACCGAATACATTCCCGGCACACCGCTCGACCGGCACATCGCGACGGACGGACCGCTGGAGCCGGGCACCCTGCACGGCGTCGCGTTCGGCGTGGCGGCGGCACTGACCGCGATCCACGCCGCCGGGCTGGTCCACCGTGACCTCAAGCCGTCGAACGTGATCCTGTCGATGTCCGGCCCCCGCGTGATCGACTTCGGGATCTCGCGGGCCGTGGACGCCACCCACGGCCACACGGGGACCGACGAACTGGTCGGCACCCCCGGCTGGTGGGCGCCCGAACAGCTCCGGGGTCTCCCGGTCACCCCCGCCGCCGACGTCTTCACTTGGGGCTGCCTCGTGGCGTACGCCGCCACCGGGCGCCACCCCTTTGGGGAGGGCGACCCGATGGTCCTCGCCCACCGTCTGCTGGAGAGCGCACCCGATCTCGGTACGCTGCCCGCGCCGCTGGACCGCCTGGTCCGCCGGGCGCTCGACCGGGAGCCGCGCAACCGGCCCACGTCGCAGGAACTGCTGCTCGACCTCGTCGGCAGCCGGCCCGACCCGACCACCCAGGTGATCGAGGGCCCGTGGGACCCGCCCGTGCTTCCGTCCGGGCCGCGTCCGCCCGTGCCGCGCCCCCGGCGGCGGACCGGGAGGCTCCTCGCGCTGGTCGCCTCCGCCGTGGCTCTCGCCATCGTCGCGGGCCTCGTGGTCGGGCTGCTGACCTCCCGCTCCGGCGGCCCTCCGCCCGTCGGCCGGGCGAGCGACGTGGGCCGCCGCATCGAGATCGGTGACGTCCAGGTCGTCGTCCCGCCCCCCGCCTGCCACCCTCCGACCGGCGCCGCCCCGGCCGGCTCCGGCGCGGCAGACGGTGGCGCGGCAGACGGTGGCGCGGCGCGAGCCGCGGTGCTCAGCGCGAGCGCAGCAGACGGCGCCGAGGTCGAGGGTCGCGTGGTCGGCGCCGGCGAGGGTGACGGTCGCGTGGTCGGGCTGGGTGCCGCCGAGGATGGCGAAGCCGGCGACGGCCTGGTGTGCCGGATCGACTGGATCATGCTCAACATGGGCGGCGCCGACGCTGAGCCGGCCGGCCCGCCCGACCTTCTCGACGACCGGAGCGTGCCGCACCACCCCCGTGCCTCCCGCTCCGCGCCCGCCACGCTCGCGCCGGGGGCGATGGTCACGCTCAGCGCCGAGTACGCGCTGCCCTCCGGCCGTACGGCCGCCCGCCTCGACGGCTCGTTCGTCGCCCACGCGCCGGTCGTCCACGTGCGTCTCCCCCCGCCCGGGGACGCCTACGGGAAGGCGCCCGGGGAGGGGCCCCGGCGGGCCGCGCCGGAACCGGCCCCCGTGAGCCCTGCCGCTGGGACTGCTGCCTCTGTGAGTCCTGCCCAGGCGAGCCCGGCCCCCCGAAGCCCCGGCCGTGAAAGTCCCGGCCCCGTGAACCCTGCCTCCGTGAGTCCTGCCCCCGTGGGCCCTGTCTCCGGAGGGACGCCGGACGCCGCCCGGGAGGCGACCGGCGCGACGGCGGCGACGCCCGGAGCCGGAGCCGAGGGCGGCGACTGCGCACGGGCCGGCCCGGCCGACTTCGACGGAGACGGCTTCGACGACGCGGTGGTCACCGACCCGCTGGCCCCGAGCCCGGACAGCACGGCGGTGGGGTCGGGCCGTCTGTACCTCCTGCGCGGCGGGCCTCCATCGAGGTCGGCGCCCGTGGTCACCGCGTTCGACGCGGCGGCGCCCGGCTGGACGGCTCGCGCCGCGCACATCGACGGCGACCGGTGCCTGGATCTCGTGGTCTCGACCCCTTACGCGTACGGGGGCGCGGGTCAGGTGCAGGCGCACGGCGCGGGGGTGGCGTACGTCTACTGGGGCGGGCGCGACTTCGGCACGCCCGGCGCGCCCCGGACCGAGCTACGCGCCCCCGAGGCCAGGACCGACGCCCACTTCGGCTGGTCCCTCGCCGTGAGCGACCCGTCGCCCGATGTCGGCACCGGCGCCACCGGGAGCGGTGCGGGCGCGCAGGGGGTGGTCGTGGCCGGCGCGCCGCACGAGGACGCCGACGGCAAGGTCGACTCCGGAGCCGTCTACGTCTATCGGTTCACCGGCCGCGACCCCGGCACGCCTCAGCGCATCACCCAGGACTCGCCCGGCGTCCCGGGAGGGTCCCAGCCGGGCGACATGTTCGGCTGGTCGCTCGCCCTCGGGCGGCTCGGCGGCGCGGCCGGGCCGCTCGACCTCGCCGTGGGCGCGCCGTTCGAGGACCAGGAGGAGAACGGCCAGGCGGACACCGGAGCCGTCACGGTGATCTACGACGTGGCGACCCGGCCGTGGGCCTACCAGGGCGCCGGGTGGAGCATCTCCGGCCTCACCGGCGACCTGCCGTCCCATCCCGGCGACCGCCTCGGCTACTCCCTCGCGTACGGCGCGGGTCACCTGGCGGCAGGCGCCCCCGGAGCCGATCCGTACGACACCCGTGACGCGGGGGCCGTCCTGCTCTTCCAGGCGGCCGGTCCGGGGCCGCGGTTCGTCCGGCTGCTGGGCGCGCAGGCCGAGGCGGGCGAACGCGGCCGGTTCGGCTTCTCCCTCGCGATGGCCGGGTCGTCCCTGCTCGCCGGGGCTCCCGGACAGGCGCTGCCGGGCGTGCCCGAGGCGGGGGCGGTCCACGTGATCCCGCTCACCGGTCCGCCCGGCCGCGTCGTGCTCCGGGAGGACAGACCCGCGCCGTACGACCATCTGGGGTGGAGCGTCGGCGGCACGGCGGACGGCCGGGTGCTGGCCGGGGCTCCGGACGCCGGGGTGACGGGCGCGGCGATTTATACGAGGATCCCCCGCGCCGGGGCGTCTTCCGGCTCCGGACCTTCTCCCAGGCCCGGCGAGCGGACGGTGCTTCCCGGGCCGGACGGCGCGGACACCCTCGACTTCGGCGCCGCCGTCGCGGGCTGAACGCCGCGGGCGGCGCGAGGGTGGCGGTCAGGGGGTCAGGGAGTGGTCGCGGGGCGGGGGGTTCTGGCGGGGCGCTGCTCGGCGATGCGGGCGAAGTCCTCGATCCGCAGTTGCTCGCCCCGAGCCGAGGGGTCGACTCCAGCCCCGACCAGCGCCTCCTCGGCCGCGGCGGGCGTACCGGCCCAGGAGGCGAGCGCGGCGCGCAGCGTCTTGCGGCGCTGGGCGAAAGCCGCGTCGACGGCCGCGAAGACCTCCTCGCGGGTCGCCGTCGTCGACGGCGGCTCGCGCCGTACGAGGGAGACCAGGCCCGAGTCGACGTTCGGCGCGGGCCAGAAGACGTTGCGCCCGACCGGCCCGGCCCGGCGCACGTCGGCGTACCAGGCGGCCTTGACCGAGGGCACGCCGTAGACCCGCGAGCCCGGCGCGGCGGCCAGGCGGTCGGCGACCTCCGCCTGCACCATCACCAGCCCGCGCCGCAGCGACGGCAGCACCCGCAGCAGGTGCAGCACGACCGGCACCGACACGTTGTACGGCAGATTGGCCACGAGCACGGTCGGCTCGGCCGGGAGGTCGCCGGGGCCGACCTTGAGCGCGTCGGCGTGCACCACGGTCAGCCGGCCCGCCACCTCGGGAGCCCGCTGTTCGACCGTCAGCGGCAACTGACCGGCCAGCACCGGGTCGATCTCCACGGCGACGACCTCGGCGACCTGCGGCAGCAGCGCGAGGGTGAGCGAGCCGAGCCCGGGGCCGATCTCGATCGCCACGTCCTGCGGGGTGACCTCGGCGAGCCGGACGATCCGGCGGACCGTGCCGCCGTCGATCACGAAGTTCTGCCCCAGCTTCTTCGTCGGGCGGAGGTTCAGCTTCTCCGCCAGCACACGCACTTCGACCGGCCCGAGCAGACTCATGCCTCCAGTGTCGGGCATCCCCGCGCCGGTCCGGACCACGGCCAGGCGCAGCCTGCCTGAGCCACCGCGCGGGCGCCTCACCAGGCGCCGAACGCGGCCTCGCCGTTGACGGAGATCCGGGCCGCGAGATCGGCGACGTCCATGCCCTTGACCTCGGCGAGGCAGCGGAGCGTGAGCGGGACCAGGTAGGGCGCGTTCGGCTTGCCCCGGTGCGGCGTCGGCGGCAGGTAGGGCGCGTCGGTCTCGACCAGCACGAGCTCGGGCGGGGCCACCGCCGCCGCCTCACGGAGATATCCGGCGTTCTTGTACGTCACCGGGCCGGAGAACGACATGTAGTAGCCCGCGTCCACGCACCGCTTGGCCATCTCGGCGTCGCCGGAGAAGCTGTGGAAGACGACCACGTCCGGGGCGCCCTGGTCGGCGAGCACGGCGAGCACGTCGTCGTGCGCGTCCCGGTCGTGGATCACCAGGGCCTTCCCGGTCCGCTTCGCGATCTCGATGTGCGCGCGGAAGCTCGCGTGCTGGTCCTCCTTGGAGGCCCAGTCGCGGTAGTAGTCGAGCCCGGTCTCCCCGACCGCCCGCACGTCCGGCTGCCGCGCGAGGTCCTCGATCTCGGCGAGGACCTCGGGCGTGGACGCGTGGGCCTCGTTGGGGTGGATGGCCACCGCGGCGTACACGTCGCGGTGCCCGGCGGCCACGGCGGCGTTCCAGCGGGAGGACGGCAGGTCGTACCCGACGGTCACCAGGCGGGTCACGCCGACCGCCCTCGCCTCGGCCACGATCGACTCGACGCTCGCCCCGGCCGCCTGGGCGGCCAGCGCGACCGGGTCGCCGGACGACGCCTGCCGGTTGCCGACCATGATGTCGAGGTGGCAGTGGCTGTCGAACACCTCCGCGGGCAGCGCCTCGGGCGGCGCCGGACGCTCTCGCGACATGGTCAGGCGTTCTCCAGCCTCGGGAAGAGGATCTCTCCCTTGACGACCTGCGCCCCGGCGGGAAGCCGGCCCCAGGTGGCGACGTCGGCGATCCGCTGGTCCGCGAGCGCGCCGAGGTGCGGTTCCGCCCCGAGGGACGCCCAGAGCTTCTCAGCGGTGCCCGGCATCACCGGGTGCAGCAGCACCGCGATGGCGCGCAGCGACTCGGCCGCCGTGTAGAGGATCGTCGCGAGGCGCGCCTGCCCCTCGGGCGAGTCGTCCTTGGCGACCTTCCAGGGCGCCTGGTCGCTGAGGTAGCCGTTGACCTGCTTCACGAAATCGAAGATCGCGCCGATGCCGGCGGAGAAGTCCAGGTTGTCACCGATCAGGGTGTCCGCCTGGGCCGCCGCGGCGGCCAGGCCGTCCGCGATCGCCCGCTCGGCGGGACCGGCATCCGTCGCCTCGGGAAGCCTGCCGTCGAAGTACTTGCCGACCATCGCGGCCACCCGGGACGCCAGGTTGCCGAAGTCGTTGGCGAGTTCGGAGGTGTAGCGGGCGGAGAAGTCCTCCCACGAGAACGAGCCGTCCTGGCCGAAGGGGATCGCCCGCAGGAAGTAGTAGCGGTAGGCGTCCACGCCGAAGTGCTCGGTCAGCTCGCGCGGCGAGATGCCGGTCAGGTTCGACTTGCTCATCTTCTCGCCGCCGACCATCAGCCAGCCGTTGGCGAAGACCCCGCGCGGCAGCGGCAGGCCGTTCGCCATCAGCATGGCGGGCCAGATCACCGCGTGGAAGCGGAGGATGTCCTTGCCGACCAGGTGGATGTTCGCCGGCCAGGTGGCGTCGAACTTCTCCTGGTCCGAGCCGTATCCGACGGCCGTGGCGTAGTTGAGCAGGGCGTCGACCCACACGTAGATGACGTGCTTGGTGTCCCAGGGGATCGGGACGCCCCAGTCGAAGGTCGACCGCGAGATCGACAGGTCCTGCAGGCCCTGCTTCACGAACGACACGACCTCGTTGCGCGCCGAGGCGGGCCGGATGAAGTCGGGGTTGCTCTCGTAGAACTCCAGCAGCCGCTCGCCGTACGCGGAGGTCCGGAAGAAGTAGTTCTCCTCCTTCAGCCACTCCACCGGGCGCTTGTGGATCGGGCACAGGTCGCCCTCCAGCAGGTCGCCGGGCGACTTGTACTCCTCGCAGGCGACGCAGTAGGGCCCTTCGTAGCCGCCCTTGTAGATCTCGCCCTTCTCGTACAGGTCCTGCACGAACTCCTGCACGCGGTCGGTGTGGCGCGGCTCGGTCGTACGGATGAAGTCGTCGTTGGCGATCTGGAGGTGCTCCCAGAGCGGCTTCCAGGCGTCCTCGACGAGCTTGTCGCACCACTCCTGGGGCGTGACGCCGTTCGCCTCGGCCGTGCGCATGACCTTCTGACCGTGCTCGTCCGTGCCGGTGAGGTACCACACCTTCTCGCCGCGCTGGCGGTGCCAGCGGGTGAGCACGTCGCCCGCGACGGTCGTGTAGGCGTGGCCCAGGTGCGGGGCGTCGTTGACGTAGTAGATCGGCGTCGTCACGTAGTACGCCGACTCCCCGGATGCTGTCGTTCCTGTAGCCGCCATGTGCGAATCCTATCGGTCCGCGACCGGTGCCTCCCCTTGATAAAGGGGCGGCACACGGGGGCCCGGGGAACTCCGGATCAGGCCACGGACTCGCGGTTGACGTCCTGGTTGACGGCCTCGGCGGCCTCCTCGGCGGCGGACGCGGCGATGTCGGCCGGGGTCTCCCGCGAGCGGCGGATGCCGAGGATGCTGATGAACAGCGACGCGAAGATCGTCTGGAAGCTCATGACGAACGCGGTCGCCGACGGCACGACGAGACGCAGCGACTCGGCCGGGATCAGCTCGCCGAAGCCGCGGCCGCCCCAGTGGGACAGCGAGGCCACCAGGCCGGCGAGACCGGCCACCGCGAGCGCGCCGCCGGCCAGCAGGCCGCGCTCCAGCGTGACGATGTCGACCAGCTTCCTGACCCGCCGGTCCTCGGGGAGGAAGCCCTCCTCAGCCGCGTACACCTTGGTGAACAGCGCGAACAGCACGGCCTGGAAGCCGATCACCACCATCGCGGACGCGCCGACCAGCGTGTCGACGTCGAAGGCGAGCTTGCCGATGCGCACCTGGCCGAACGTGAGCGCGGCGCCGGCGACGAGACCGAGGGTCATCAGCACCAGGCCGGGGATGAAGAACAGCCAGCGCGGGCTGTAGAGCATCAGGAAGCGCAGGTGGCGCCAGCCGTCCCGCCAGGAGCGCAGGTGCGGCGGGCGGGAGCGGCCGTCGGGCGACAGGGTGGTCGGCACCTCGCGGACGTCGAGCCCCTGCAGGGTCGCCTTGACGACCATCTCGGAGGCGAACTCCATGCCGCCGGTCTGCAGCCCGAGCCGCAGGATCGATTCGCGGCGGAAGCCCCGCAGGCCGCAGTGGAAGTCGCCGATCTCGCTGGGGAAGAACAGCCGGCCGATGAAGGACAGGACCGGGTTGCCCAGGTAGCGGTGCAGCGGGGGCATGGCGCCCGGCGCGATCCCGCCGCGGAACCGGTTGCCCATGACCAGCTCGGCGCCGTCCCGGAGCTGCTCGACGAAGGGCATCAGGTTGGTGAAGTCGTAGGAGTCGTCGGCGTCGCCCATGATCACGTACCTGCCGCGGGCGGCGCGGATGCCGCCGATCAGGGCGTTGCCGTAGCCCTTCGCGTCGACGTGGACAACCCGGGCGCCCGCGTCGCGGGCCAGCTGTTGCGAGCCGTCCGTGCTGCCGTTGTCGGCGATGACCACCTCACCGTCGACTCCGTTCTCCCGCATGCAGTCAAGGGCCTTGCGGACACAGATCTCAACGGTCTCGGCCTCATTGAGGCATGGCATGACAACGGTAAGTTCCACGTCGCAACTCCTTGCATATGACGGCAGGACACCAATGATGCCTGCTTCCCGGTAGCGTCCGAGTCAAGTCGGCGAAACGGCTGGCATTCTGTAACCGTGACTCCACCCACCGCCGGAGCGGCGGGCGGCCCGCGTCACCGCCCGGACGGCGACGCAGAGGACGGGCCCGGCCCCGGGAATCGGAAGACATCACCGACGAGATCCGAGGGGAGGAAGCGCGGACCCGCCCGCCTGCCAAGGCAGCCGGTCGCCTCCGCGCGACGCTGATGGTCGCGGTCGCGGATCCACCCTCGGTGGACACGGCGCCGCTCGGCCGATGGGGCCGCGCGGTCGCCCTGGTGCGCCGGCACCGGATCTTCTCGGCCACCCTGGGCGTGGCCTTCGTGCTGCGGATCGTCACGATGCTCGGCTTCGGCCCGGCGATGTGGTTCAACGACTCCTACGACTACGTCTCCGTGGCGCTGCGCCCCCGGCCGCACCCGATCCGCCCCGACGGATACAGCTTCTGGCTGCTCCTGCTCAGGCCCTTCCACAGCTTCTCGCTCGTCATCCTGACCCAGCACCTGATGGGGCTGGCCGTGGCGGTCCTGATCTACGCGCTGCTGACCAGGAGGTTCGGGCTGCCGGGCTGGGGGGCCACGCTCGCGGCGGCCCCCGTGCTGTTCGACGCCTACCAGATCCAGCTCGAACAGCTGGTCATGTCGGACGCCATGTTCATCCTGCTCGTGGTGGGCGTGGTGACGCTCGTGCTGTGGCGGGAGAGGATGACCTGGCTCGGCGGGACCGCCGTCGGGCTGCTGCTCGCGGTGACGGCGCTGACCCGGAGCATCGGCCTGCCGATCCTCGCGCTCGTCGTCGCGTACCTGGTGATCAAGCGGGCCGGATGGCGGCCGATCGCCGCGATGGTCGTCGCCTGCGCGCTGCCCGTCCTGGCGTACATGGGCTGGTTCAAGGCGGTGAACGGGCAGTTCGCGATGACCAACAGCGACGGGGTCATCCTCTACATGCGGACGTCGCTGTTCGCCGACTGCCACAAGATGGACATCGACGAGCGGCGCGAGCTGGAGCTCGCCCTGCTGTGCATCAACACGCCGCCGGACGAGCGCGGCCTCTACTCCCAGGCGTACCTGTGGTGGGACGACCAGAACCAGCTCCACGTGTTCGGGTCGGGCATGAAGTTCACCCCGGAGATCAACGCGAACGCGAGCGCGTTCGCGAAGAAGGCGATCCTGTCGCAGCCCGGCGACTACCTCGCGGCGGTGGCCAAGGACTTCCTCCGCGCCTTCCACTGGGGCCGCCCGCGCTTCCCGGACGCCAAGACCTACATGCAGTACGAGTTCTCCAACGACTACACCCGCAAGCTGCCCAAGTGGAGCTCGTACCACAGCACCACCGACAAGGACGCCGAGGCGTACGAGAACGGGCCGGCCGCGACGCGGGTCGTCTCGCCCTGGTCGGACTTCATGATCGGTTACCAGAAGGTCGTCCGGCTGCCGGGCCTCGTGCTGGGCCTGCTGCTGCTGTTCGGCCTGTACGGCGTGGTGCGGCGCTGGCGCGAGCTCGGCGGGCCCGCGCTGCTGCCCTGGCTGGGGTCGGCCGGCCTGATCCTGGCGCCGGCGGCGACCGCCGAGTTCGACTACCGCTACCTGTTGCCGGCCGTCCCGCTCGCCTGCCTCGCCGCCGCGATCACCGCGCGCGACCTCGTACGGCGCCGGGCCGGAGCGCGGGCGGAGCAGCCAAGTGACCAGGCGGACCAGGGAAAGAGCGGTCAGGGGGAGACGGAGGTGTGGACGGCGTTGTAGAGGTCGCGCCTGGAGACGCCCGCGGCCTTGGCCACCTCGACGATGGCCTGCTTGCGGGGGACTCCCGCGGTCTCGCGCCGGGCCACCTCCTCGACCAGCTCGTCGATGCCGGGCGCGGCCTCCTCGGCCGTCCGGCCCGCCACGACGAGCGTGATCTCTCCCCTGACCTCGCCGGCCGCCCAGTCGGCCAGCTCGCCGAGGCCGCCGCGCCGCACCTCCTCGTACGTCTTGGTCAGCTCGCGGCAGACGGCGGCGGGCCGTCCGGGGCCGAAGGCCTCCGCCATCGCCTCCAGGGTCGCCCGCAGGCGGTGCGGCGCCTCGAAGAAGACCATCGTGCGCTCCTCGGCCGCCAGCGAGGCGAGCCGCCGGGCCCGCTCCCCCGGCTTGCGCGGCGGGAAGCCCTCGAAGCAGAACCGGTCGCTCGGCAGTCCCGACACGGCGAGCGCCGTCGTCACCGCCGACGGGCCGGGCAGCGCCGTCACCGGCAGGCCGGCCTCGACCGCGAGACGGGTGAGCCGGTAGCCGGGGTCGGACACCCCGGGCATGCCGGCGTCGGTGATCACCACGACGGTGCGCCCCTCGCGCAGCGCCTCCAGCAGTTCGGCGGCCCGCGCGCTCTCGTTCGCGTCGTAGTAGGACACCACCCGGCCCGTCGGGGTCACCTCCAGGTCGGCGGTGAGCCGTCGCAGCCGGCGGGTGTCCTCCGCCGCGATCACGTCGGCCGTCGCGAGCACCTCGCGAAGCCGGGGGGAGGCGTCTTTGGGCTGGCCGATGGGCGCCGCGGCGAGAACGAGCACCCGTCCACCCTATGACCGGCGCGCGGCCGCCCCGCGACGTTCCTCGTTCGCCCAAGGTGTGAAACATTCACGGTGAGAGGCGCGCAGAGCGCGATCACCGCGCGAATCGTGTCCTCCGAGGGGACTCACCAGTAATCTGTCCGGGTGGCCGTGACCGACTATTCCCACAAGGCGTTCGAGCAGCCGGAAGAGGAACCGGAGGGGGAAGCCCCCGCGGTGTCCCTTCGCGACCGGCTGGTGCCGCCCATGCCCGGCAGCGTCATGTGGGGCTGGGTCGGCCCCATCGTGATCGCGTTGTTCGGCGCGTTCCTGCGCTTCTTCCGGCTGGGCACGCCCCACGCGGTCGTCTTCGACGAGACGTACTACGCGAAGGACTCGTGGGCGACGGTCAGGTACGGCGCCGAGCGGCAGTTCGTGGACGGCGCGGACAAGCTCCTGCTCGCCGGGAACGACCACATCTTCAAGCAGTGCCCGAGCGTCAGCGAGTGCGCCTCGTACGTGGTGCACCCGCCCCTCGGCAAGTGGATGATCGGCCTCGGCGAGGTGATCTTCGGCCCGAACCCGTACGGCTGGCGGTTCGCCGCCGCGCTGCTCGGCTCGCTGTCGATCCTGATCCTCGCCCGCACGGCCCGCAGGATGACCCGTTCGACGCTGCTCGGCTGCGTCGCCGGTCTGCTGCTCTCTCTCGACGCCCTCCACTTCGTGCTGTCCCGCACGGCCCTGCTGGACATCTTCCTGATGTTCTGGGTGGTCGCCGCGTTCGCCTGCCTCGTCGCCGACCGCGACTGGTTCCGCTCCCGGCTGGTCGCCTGGAACGAGGCGGGGTCGCCCGACGACGGCCCGCGTACGGGCCTGCGGCCCTGGCTCCTCGGCGCCGGGCTCTGCCTGGGCGCGGCCCTGGCCACCAAGTGGACCGCCGCCTTCTACATCATCGCGTTCGGGGTCATGGTGCTGCTGTGGGACCTCGGCGCGCGGCGGACCACCGGGGTGCCGCGCCCCTTCCGCGCCGTCGTCGTGCGCGACCTGCCGCTCGCGGCGGCCTGGATGGCCGTCGTCCCGGCCCTCGCCTACCTCGTCTCGTTCACGGGGTGGTTCGTCACCGACAAGGGCTACGGGCGCAACTGGGAGCAGGCCACCGCCAACGGCCCGGTCTACTTCGTCTTCGACTCGCTCCGGTCGTGGTTCGACTACCAGCACCAGGTGCTGAGCTTCCACACGGGCCTCGAACAGACCCACCCGTACCAGTCGAGGCCCTGGCAGTGGCCGCTGCTGCTGCGCCCGGTGGCGTTCTTCTACGAGTCGCCCACGACGTGCGGCGCGCCCAGCTGCTCCTACTCGATCCTCGGCACCGGCACGCCGATCATCTGGTTCGCCGGGCTCCTCGCGCTGATCGGCATGATCGCCTGGTACGTCGCGACCCGCGACTGGCGCGCCGGCTCGGTGCTGCTCGGCTACGCCGCCGGGTGGCTGCCGTGGTTCTACTTCTCCATCTCCGACAACCGGACGATGTTCGCGTTCTACGCGATGCCGATGGTGCCGTTCATGATCCTGGCGATCGTGCTGGGCTGCGGGCTCATCATCGGGCGGGCCGATCCCGCCCGGCCGAACCGCCGGGTGGTCGGCACCGCCGTCGTCGGCGCGTTCGTCCTCCTGTCGTTGGTCAACTTCGGCTGGCTCTATCCGGTGATAGCGGCCGAGGTCATCCCGTACGACTCCTGGCACGCGAGGATGCTGTTCGACTCCTGGATCTGACACCCCCGTATGGTTGGGCCGTACCGTTGCGCCCAGAGGGGGTGGTCGTCAGTGATACCGGGTCGTCGTCAACGATGGGGTCGATACGGCAGACTGCGGGTCATGCCCGCACCTGACGTCGCCGCGCTCCTGGCCCAACTGGAGCGCTCCGAACCGGACATCGCCGAGCCCGCCCGCGTCGCGGTCGAATGGCTCGCCGGCGGCGAGGCGCTGGAGACGATCAGCCAGTTCGACGTGTGCGAGTTCCTCTGGTACACGTTGCCGATCAAGGTCCCGGGCGACCAGGCGACCATCGCGCGCGCGCTCGGCAAGCTGCTCCGCCTCGCCGGGATGGAGCGGTACGCCGCCCTGTGCGACTCCCCCGCCACGGCCCGGATCCTGCTCACGTACGCCCGGGAGGGCGAGGAGGCCGGCACCTCGGCCTATCACCGCGAGCTGGAGTCGACGGGGGTGCTGCCCCCGGACGTCGCCGAGCTGTCCTGGAGCTCGATCATGGGCCCGGAGGAGCTCGGGGCGCACGTCGCCTGCGCCGCCGCGCTGGAGCTCGCCATCGTCGCCGGCGAACCCGTGGACCGCGAGGAGCTGACCCGCCGCTGGCTCACCGCCCCGCGGACGGAGCTGGGCGGCGACTGCTGGCTCCACCGGGTGCACGGCGAGCGGCTGAACCGCTGGGTGCTCGGGCGCGGCACCGCCCGCCGCGAGCTCGCCCAGCCCTTCGAGGTGCGGCTGCACGCGCCCATCGAGGCGCCGGCCGAGCCCCACCTGGAGCCGCTGCGCTGGCTGCTCGACCTGGCCCGCACGGGCGTCCGCCTGACCGAACGGCTCAACGTCGGGCGGGCCGTGGCGGCGGAGGCGGCGGGCCGCTTCGGCTGGGCCGCCCGCACGGGCCTCCGTACGGGGGCGGCGGGCACGGGATCGGGCACGGGATCGGGCACGGGATCGGGCACGGGATCGGGCACGGAGCCGCGGGCGGTGCGCGGCGAGGCCGACGTGCCCGCCATGACCGAACTGCGGCGGATCGCCGTCCACGACCTCGGGGCGCTGCGGCGCAGCGGGCGGCGGCTGGTGCTCACGACCACCGGCCGGAACCTCCTGGACGATCCCGCCGCCCTGTGGGAGGCCGCCGCGGCCACCCTGCTCGTCCCCGCCCCCGGCGAACACGACTTCGAGATCTCCATCCGCGAGTCCGCGTTGATGATCCTGGTGGACGGCGATGCCGTACCGGACAGCGACCTGCGCGACCGGGTCGCCGAGGTGGTCAACGGCGAGGGCTGGCGTTCGGCCGACGGCGGCCGGGTCACCGGCGTGGACCTCTCCCATCCGCTGGCCCGGCTCCGGCACCGTCTCGACGCCCTCGGCCTCGCGGCTGACGGGGTGCGGGCGTCCGAGTCCCCAGCAGGGCCGTTCCTCGCGGGGGACCGGGAGCCTTCCGGGTCCGCCCGGGACGCGTACGTCTGGCGGCTCACCGGCACGGGCCGCCGCGCCGCACTGGCCGCGCTGCGCGCGCAGGCGCTGCGCCCCCGCCAGTACGCCGGCCTCGGGTGAGATCCACGCCGAAACCGGTGGGACACGCGGGCGACGCCGCCGGACAGACGGCGGTGTCAGGCGGCGCTGTCAGGAGGTGCAGCCGATGGTGTCGTTGAGCCTGAAGTCGTCCGGACTCGGGTTGGTCCCCGAGTGGGTGCCGTTGAACCCGATGTTCAGCGTCTGCCCGGGCGCGATGTCCTTGACAAAGGGCGGGGCCGTCGCGGTCACCTTCGTACCGGTCTGGGACCAGATGGCCACCCACCCGTACGTCACCTGCTGACCGGCGGTGAAGTTGAAATCGAGCTTCCAGTTGTAGATGGGGGTGGAACCCGTGTTGGTGAGCGCGATGTTCACCGCCATCCCGCCCGGCCAGGTGAACGGATAGTACTCCACGCGGCAGGTGAGCCGCGGACTCGCCGACGGCGAGGTGACGACGTCGTTGACGATCTTCACGGAGACGGTCCCCGACGCGGGCCCGGTCGCGCCCTTCGTGTCCACGGCCACGATGTACAACTCGTGTATCTGGGAGGGCACGCCGTAGGGCGGCCACGGCAGGTAGACGTCGCCCAGCGTGGCCGTGGACGAGAACGTCGCCACGGTGACCGCGACGCCGTCGCGGTTCTCCCGGACCTGGTAGCAGGCGATGCCGTCGTCGTCGGTGGCGGGGGCCCAGCGCAGCCGGGCCATGTTCATGTACACGCCGATCACCTCCGGGGTGCCCGGCGCGCTGGGCGGCGCGTTCGGCGACGTCGGCGTGGTGGGGCAGGTAGGCGCGGAGGGCGACACTGACGGGGACGGGGACGGCCGCGGGGTCGTGTACGCCATGGCCTGGCCCGTCGTCGGCAGGGTGAGCGCGGCGGCCGCCAGCAGCCCCGCGGTGATCCAACTAGCCGTTCTCGTCGTCTTCCGCATCCTCTTCACTCCTCGTCAACCAGCCGGTATCGTCTGCCCGGATCGTCGGCGTGGCGGTGAACAAGTTCAACCCTGCGAGGGGCGGGTGCGGCCACACGCTGCGATCATCCGTTCGCTGCTCTGTAAATTTCACTCCGGCCGCGGCGCTCCGCGAGCGTGGGCCGTCGGCGCGCGGGGTGTGCACGACCTCGGCCGGTGGTTCCGGCGCGGCGCGCCGCACGGCAAAAAGCCGGCGCTCGCCGTGCCCCGGCCCCGAGCGTCGTGGGCGGAAACGGAAGGGCCGGCCCCGCCTGAGCGGGACCGGCCTCCAGTTCTAGCGTGCGCCGTGGCGCCGTCGCCTGGTTACGGCAGGGCCTCGATGACGGCGTCGCGCCAGTCGTAGTGCATCCAGTCGTAGTTGGCGGGCAGCCCGCCGGTGACGGCGGCCAGTTCGCTGTCGTCCAGCGGGCGAGCGGTCGTGTCGAACTCGTTTATCTCTGATGAGACCTTTCCGGTAAGGAACGTGCTCACTCAAGGTCGCAGGTGCGCCTTGGAGGTTACTTGTCCGTCGCTGGGCGATCACTAGGCCGATGACCGGCCCGTCCTGGTTTGCGACTAGTGCCGCGTAGTGCCCTCCGCGCGCCAGCAGGTCCCGGTGCCGGCCGTGCTCCACGATCCGCCTTCCGTCGATCACCACGATCTGGCCGGCGTCCCGTACGGTGCTCAGGCGGTGCGCGATGACGATGCGGGTCTACGGCAGCATGGCGAGGTTCCACTCGATCCTGGCCTCGGTGACCGTGTCCAGGTGGCTGGTCGCCTCGTCCAGCAGCAGCGCCGTGGGACGGCCGAGCAGGGCCCGGGCGAGCGCCAGCCGCTGCCGCTGACCGCCCGACAGGCCCATGCCCTCCGACAGTCGCGTGTCGTAGCCGAGGGGCATCGCCTCGATCTCCTCGTGGAGGCAGGCCAGCCGGGCGGCCTCCACGACCTCCGCGAGCGACGCGTCGGGGCGGGCCAGCGCAATGTTGTCCCGGATGGTGCCGGTGAACAGATGCGGCTCCTGCGTGACCACCCCGAAGTGGCGGCGCAGCGCGCCCCGGTCCAGCGCGTCGAGCGGGACGCCGTCGAAGCCGACCGTGCCGGTGGTGGGCTGGTGGAGGCCGAGCATGAGGCGGGCCAGCGTGCTCTTGCCCGAGCCGGTACGGCCCACCAGCGCGACCTTCTCCCCCGGCCGGACGTCCAGGGTGATTCCGCGGAGGGTCCACGGCGCCTGCGGGTCGTGACGGTAGGAGACGTTCGTCAGCCGGATCCCGCCGCGCGGCCGGGACAGCCGGACCCCGCCCCGTGGCTCGGGGGCCGACTCCATGATGTCGGCCAGCCGCTCGACGTGGACGGCCGCCTCCTGCAACGTCCGCGCGGTCGCCTGCAGCGAGGTGATCGGTCCCAGCGCAGCGGCGGCCAGCGCGCAGAGCGTCAGCGTCTCGCCCAGCCCCGCCGTCCCTCGGCCGGGCGACGGGAACCGCAGCGGTCAGGAGGCGCAGGAGGCGCCGTTGAGGGTGTACCTCGTCGGCGACGGGTTCGAGCCGGTGTGGCTGCCGAGGAAGCCGATGGTCACGGACTTGCCCGGCGCGATGGTCTTGTTCCAGTCGAGGTTCGCCGCCGTCACCTCGGAGCCGGCCTGCGACCAGGTGGCCGACCAGCCCGTGGTCAGCTTCTGCCCGGGGTCGGGGAAGATGAACTTGAGGCGCCATCCGCTCACGGGCGTCTCGGTCGCGTTGGTGATCGTGATGCTCGTGCTCATCCCGCTCCACCAGTCGGAGGAGCTGACCGTCACCCGGCAGGTGACCACGGCCGGTGAGGCCGAGGGCGAGGGCGGGTAGACGATGTCGTTGTAGATGGTCACGGACACGGAGCCGGACGGCGGGCTGACCGCGCCCTTCGTGTCCACCGCCACGACGTAAAGCTGGTGGACCTGGGAGGGAGTCGTGCCGGGCGGCCAGGGCAGGTAGACGGAGCCCGAGGTGACCGTGCCCGCGAAGGTCCCAACGACCCTTTCGGCGCCGTTCCACACCTCGCGGACCTGGTAGCAGGCGATGCCGTCCGCGTCGCTGGCGGGCGCCCAGCGCAGGAGGACCTGCGTCAGGAAGACCTGGACGTCCTGCGGCGTTCCCGGGGCGGTCGGCGGCGTGTTCTGCTCCGACGGAGGCTGTATCGCCGGGCAGGGAGTGGGACTCGCCGTCGGCGACGGGCTCGGCGGAAACGTCGTATAGGCCACCGTGGTCCCGGCGGTCGCGCGGGCCGCCGCGGGCGCGACGATCGCGGCCCCCGCCAGCAGGGCCGCCGTGATCCAGGCGCCCGTCCCCGTTCTGCTCCGTGTCATCCCCACTCCTTGTGTCGGCCGGCCCCCTTGCCCCGGATCGTCCGGGAATCTGGACTCGTGGTCAATGAAACGCGGGCGCGTGAGACCGTACGCCTGGGACGGACGGCGCACGGCCCTGCAACTTTCATCCGGAGTCCCCCGTCCGGTCAGGCCCGGCACTGTACGGCCGGACGCCGACGGCGGTACAAACTGATCGTGAAGCCACGTGCGAACTATGGGGTGGACGCGCCGGGGGTGCTCGCCGGGCTGGCGGTGGGCGGGATCGCGGAGACCGGGCTCGCCGTGATCCTCTTCGGCGTCGACTGGGTCGCCCCGGCGGTGGTGCTCCTGGTCGGCGGGATCATGATGCTGACGGGCGCCGCCTTCTTCGCGCACACCACATTGCGCGGCAAGTTCCTGGTCTGGGACGAGGAACTGGACCGGCTCGGCCTCACCGGGAACGAACGTGTCCTCGATCTCGGCTGCGGGCGCGGGCTCGTCCTGCTCAGGGCCGCGGCGAGGGTCCCCGGCGGCCACGCGACCGGGCTGGACCTGTGGACCGCGGACCAGTCGGGCAACACGGCGGAGGCCACTTCGGCCAACGCCGCCGCCGAAGGAGTCACCGGCCGGGTCACCCTGGTCACCGCCGACATGCGCGACCTCCCCTTCGCCGACGCGGAGTTCGACGTGGTCGTGTCGAGCCTCGCCGTCCACAACATCCCCGACGACGAGGGGCGCGCGCTGGCCGTACGGGAGGCGTTCCGCGTGCTGAAGCCGGGCGGCAGGCTACGCCTGGCCGACTTCCGCAACGCCCGCCGGTACGCCGCCGTGCTCCGCGAGTGCGGGGCGGCCGACGTCGAGGTGTACGACCTCGGCTGGCGGTTCTGGTACGGCGGGCCACACGCCAGGACGACGATGGTCGCCGCCACCGCGGTCAGGCGGGAGACATGACCTCGTAGAGGTTGCGCGTGGCGTCGACGAAGAACAGCCCGCGCGGGCACAAAGGGTGGTCGATCCGGCCGTTGTCGGGATGGGCCGGATGGCTGCCGTAGGGCACCCCGGCCTCCCGCAGCCGGGCCAGGATCCGGTCGAACGTGTCCGGATCCACGTCGAAGGCCAGATGCACGCCGATGGGGTCGTCCACGGTCATGAAGTCCAGGGTCAGCGTGTCGTTCACCCGTACGGGCGCGAAGTGGCCCTCGCGGCCGGCGGGCGGCAGCTCCTCCAGACCCATGATCGAGGCGAAGAAGCGGGCCGCCTCGCGGTTGTCCGCGGCGGGGACGATGGTGTGGTTCAAGGTGATGGTCACGCCGGGCTCCCGGGGATGCCGCTCACGGGGGTGCCGAGGGTGCCGTGCAGGAGGACGTCGACGAGCTCCCCGGGAGATGAGCCCAGGTCGCCGGACGCGGGAAGGGGCCGGGTGAAGAGCATCCCCAGGAAGACCGACGCGACCTTTCCGGGCTCCAGGCGCAGCGCCGCCCGGTCGGGCTCGATCAGCTCGACGATCGCCTCGTGGGTCGCCTTCATCGACGCCTCCCTGCCACCGGTGGCCCGCCGGTCTCCGGAGCCGCGCTCGCGGCGGTGCCCGCTGCCGTGCAGGGCGCCGATCACGGTGCCCATGCGGCCCAGGTGGGCGCGCAGCGCCTCGGCCGCCTGCGTCAGCCGATCGGCCAGCGGTTCGTCGAGGGAGATCGAGGCCAGTTCGCGTAGCACGTGGCCGGGGTTCATCGCCTCGGCGAGACACGCGTCGAGGAGCTCGTCCTTGTCGGCGAAGACCCGGAAGATCGTGCCCTCCCCGATGCCGGCCGCACGGGCGATCTGGCTGGTGGTCACGGCCGCGCCGTGTTCGGCGACCAGCGGAAGCGCAGCGGCCACGATCATCTCTCTGCGTTGCTCGGTGCTCATCGCCGGCGCTCGCCGGCGTGGTGTCGTCGTTTCTGTCATGTGATCCATAGTGCGGAGTGAGCACTCACTCCGTCAAGGGAAATACGTCACCGCTCCCGACCCTGTCGTCGCCGCCGAGCTTCTGCTTGCGAGCCTTCTCTCGGGCCCACTGAAGTTGTCAGTCCCGTTCGCCATGATCGGCACGCGTACCGAGCACACACGAGGGAGTGCCATGGCTGAGATCATCAAGCGCCTTCTCGACCCCTGGAAGATAGAGCCGTACCTGCGGGGGGTCGCGGACGTCGAAGCGCCGTGGAGCGTCGCCGGAGGCACCTCCGGCGACGAATGGATCACCATCGGTCCCGACGGCATCGCGCTCGACGCCGCCCACTACGGTCACGCTCTCATCGAGTACGAACTCTGGGACGGCGAGCCGCCCGCCTCGGACTGGGAGGAAAGCCGGTCCGGGAGCATCTACCTGACCTCCGGAAAGATCTGCGCGATCACTTCGTACGTCGAAGAAATCGATGAAGACGGGGATTTCGATCTCGGCCGCCCAGGCCAGGAGTGGCGGTTCAGAGCCCACCGCAAGCCCCTCAGCCACGAGAACTTCACCGCGGACGTCATCCGCCTCTCGCTGTTCAAGCTGCAGTTCTGGGCACCCACGGAGGACAGCCGGATGTGATCGGGTTCACTGACTGCTCGCCGGCCCCGCGAGCCGCCGCGAACTCCGCCGCGAGCGCGCTGAGGTCGCGTCGCACGGCCAGGGCGGGCAAGCCACTGGGCGCCACGGCAAGCCTGTTCCAGGTCAGTCCCAAGTGCGCGACGCCATGCTGGCTTCATGGACCTGAGCGAGGCTTTCGAGGGACTCACCACGACCGTGACCCCGGGTCGCCGCATGCCGGGCAAGATCGGGATGGGCATCCTCCTGATCTGCTGGCTCACGCTCGGCGTGCTGCCCTTCGTGGTCGCGGTGCCGGACTTCCAGCTGGCGACCGGGAAGATCGGCACCCCCGGCACCCTCACCGTCGTCTCCTGCGTCTCCCTCGGTCAGGGACGCTACGACTGCAAGGGCCGGTTCGTCCCCGACAGTGGTGGAGACGCGGTCCCGGTGGCCGCCTCACCCGACTCGGAGGCGGGGGACGTGACGCGGGCCCAGCTCACCCCCGAGGGCGACCGGGCGCTGCCGTCCGGCACGAAGGGCGTCCTGCGGGCCATGACACTCCCCGCAACCGGCCTCGTGGTGCTGGCCTTCCTGCCGT
This sequence comes from Microbispora amethystogenes, assembly GCF_016863015.1. GTDB lineage: Bacteria > Actinomycetota > Actinomycetes > Streptosporangiales > Streptosporangiaceae > Microbispora > Microbispora amethystogenes. Next base: position 22,886 of record NZ_BOOB01000054.1, read on the forward strand.
ACGTCCTGCTGTATGTCTTCAAGGTCAGGCGGGGCCGCAGAACCTCCGTGATCGCGGGATCGGTGGTCGCCACCCTGTCCCTGGTACTGATCGTGATCGGCCTGGTCGCCGCCACCTCCTGACCACCCTGCCGGCCAGCGCGGCCGTGAGACCTCTGGTTGTGCGTGAAGTCGATCTCGGGTTCTGGCGTGCGAGCCGCCTTTGGGAAATCGAAACCAAGACACTCTGTGCACAGGGGACCGACAATCTGATTACGGGGAGACAGTCGGCGGCTTCTCTCTTTGAACGCCTTTGTTCGGTCGCTTTCTGTTCCTCATTCGTGGGCCGGCCGCGCCTTTCGGCGGATGCCGTGGAGTTCCTGCGTGTGCGGATGCCGAGCATCTGACAAGAGCCCTCATCTATGGTTCGGCGATCCGTAAGGGTCCGTAAAGGGCCGTAAGAAGCCCGCAATCTCCTGAGCTGCGGATCATGGAACTATCTGGATGCGCTGCCGCGCTTGCGTGACCGGTCTCGGTTCACACGTAGAGAGGACAATCCATGCGCAGCTACATCACGGAATTCATCGGAACGTACTTCCTGGTTCTTACGGTCGGTGCCACGGTCTTGACGAAGACGCCCTTGGCGCCCGTGGCCATCGGCGCGATCCTGACGGTCATGGTGTACGCCGGAGGACATGTCTCCGGTGCCCACTACAACCCCGCCGTGACCTTGGCCATGCTCCTCCGCGGCCGGAGCAGTCCGGCGGACGCCGTTCCCTACTGGATCGCCCAGCTGGCGGGCGGTGTTCTCGCCGCGCTTACCGCTACCTATATCGTCAATCCCCGCAGCGTGCAGACGCTGTCGCCCTCTGGGCGCGAACTGGGGGTCGCGCTGCTGGCCGAGGCGCTGTTCACGTTCGCGCTCGCGTACGTGGTGCTGAACGCGGCCACCAGCAGGGACCACCCTGGCAACAGCTTCTACGGCCTGGCCATCGGATTCACCGTGACGGCCGGCGCGTTCGCGGTCGGTGGCATTTCCGGTGGCGCCTTCAACCCGGCCGTCGCCGTCGGCGCCGCCTCCATGGGGCTTCTCGCCTGGTCCAAGATCTGGGTCTGGCTCCTGGCCGACCTGGCCGGCGGCGCCCTGGCCGGGGTCGCCTTCCTCGCGCTCAACCCGAAGGAACGCGCCCCGCTGGAACTCTCCACAACCTGACCGCCTGGAGCCGACATGATCAGCGCACGCGAAGTCGTCGAGCAAGCCGGCATAGATGTGAATGAACTGATCGACCGGCTCACCTCCGCCGCCGCAGCGGAGCTGGACGCCTTCTACCGGTACACGATTCTGACCGCTTATCCGCTCGGTTTCGCCGATGAGGAAATACGCCAGATCCTCAAAGACATCCGCGATGAGGATCGCCACCACTTCGACGCACTCGTCAACCGCATCTACGAACTGGACGGAACGCTTCCCGGGGACATCCGGCAGTTCCTGGGAAGCGGACATGCGTCGCCGTGGGGATTCCCCGGCGATGCGCAGGATCCGGTCACGACACTCACCGAAGACGTACGACGCGCCGTCCACCCCTACGGAGGCCTGTGCGACCTCACCGAAGGCAGGGATCAACGCACCTTCGTGCTGGCCCAGGCGATCCGCAACGAGAAGACCGAACACATGGCGTGGCTGGAAGAGTTCCTCAGCACAGGACCGCCTGCGCGCTTCCGCCCCGGCTTCCGCGGCCGCTCCCCCTTCCTCTCCCGTCTGTCTGTCGCTTCCGAGAGGACCGACGCCTCGGCCTGATCGACGCTTCCGCTCCACTTCCTCGGCCCTGCTGAACGTCGGCGGACAGCGCATCAGTCACGGTCCCCGTCGTCCTTCGGCTCGGGCCGGTGGACGGCGAGGTCGCCGTACGGGCGCAGGAGCGTGGCCAGGTCGCCGGGTTTGTCACTCAGGGTGGCGTCGAGGAAGGCCCTGGTGGCCGCCGTGGTGACGGACAGGCCCCCGGTGCGGCCCAGGGAGCCGACAACGGACGGCACCGGCGGCAGGTAGAGCGGTGCGTCGGCGAAGGTGAGGTGCGCCGCGCCGGGGACCGTGATCCGGTAGCTCTCCGACGTGCTCAGCGCGATGATCCGGGTGAGACGAGGGATGTACGACGGGTTGTCGGCCGGGTCGACGGGATGGGTGAGCGCGAGCACCGGCTGATGGTAGGGCTGGGGCGCGGGGTCGTACGGGTAGCCGTCCAGGTCGATCACCGCCGCGAACCGGGAGTCCTGGCGGGCGGCCCGCAGGGCGGCGCCTCCGCCGATGGAGTGCCCGGTCGCCGCCGCCCGCGCGGTGTCGAGCCGTCCGGTCAGCGGGCCGCGGATCTCTCCCCTGTCGAGGCGGCCGAGCTGGGTGAGGACGAAGCTGAGATCGGCGGCCCTGACCGCCGTCCAGCCGGTCGCGAGCCGTCTGTCCTCCTCGTCGTCGCCGGTGGCCACGACCCGCGTGCGGATCGTCCGTCCATCGTCGAGCACGACGGCGGCGGAGTCGTACGGGTGGTCGAGGGCCGCGACGACGTAGCCGCGGCCGGCCAGTTCCTCCGCCCACGCGGTGTTCTGGGTGCGCACGCCTCCCAGCCCGGGAGAGAACAGCACGATCGGGAACCGCCCGGCCGCCGCAGGCACGTCGTACACGGCGCCGGTGCGGGCACGGACCGCGTCATCGAGCAGGAAGGCGGGCACGCCGATGTAGCCGGTCAGGCCGTCGGCGACCGTACGCGCCTCCCGCTCGGTGCGGCCGAGATACCGGGCACGGGGACCGGCCGTGCCCTTGGGCGCGGGGTACCACAACTGGACCACGACCGTGCGGTGGTCGCCGGGCTCATCGGTGGCGGGCTCCGGGCGAGAGGTGTCGGTCCACTGCATCACGGCTGTGCCCACCGCGTACGGACCGGACGGCCCGGGGAACACGGGCACGGGCACCGCCCAGGCGGCGGCCGCGCTCGCACAAACGAGGCCGAGGCAGACCACGACTCCCGGCAGGGTCAGCCACCGTCTCACCGGCCACGCCGGGCGTCCAGCGAGTACTGGCACGGCGAACGCGAGTGCGACCAGGACGCCGGCCAGCGCGGGCGCCAGCTGCCAGCGCAACCCGCGCACGGTCAGCACGCTCCCGGACAGGGCGACGACCGCCGCCGCGGCGAGCGCGACCGGCCGCCGGGCTGGGGGTGGGCACCACCGCGACGACAGCAGGGCGACGACGCCCAGCAGAAGCAGGATCTCCAGGGGTGACATGCCGATCCCCGCGATGGTCTCGATCACGCGACCAATCGTTGATCACGCAGGCCCCTCGCGCGTCCCCCTGGTGTCCCTGCTTTCGTGCGACCGCAGTCGCATCATCGCGCCGACAGTGATCCCGGAGTCTGATCACATCGGTCCAGGGGTGCCCACGAACGTTCGCCGGGTGGGTCAGGCGGCTTCGTTGGCGGGTCGCCCCCAGTCGCGTTGTTTCTCGCTGCGGATTCGGGCGCGTTCGCGTCGCTGGGCGGCGAGCACGTCGGGGTGGCGGGCGTTTGGCGTTGCGCCAGCGCAGGTAGGCCTGCAGCTTGCGAGCCGGCACGGTGCGGTTGGGAGGGTTGGAGTCGCCCATCACGAAGCCGCGTAGCGGCCCGAACTGGTCAAAGGAGTGGACTCCTCGTGAGTCGCGCCGCTCGTTCGTATCGATCATGAGCGACGACTCCGAGATCGGAAAAGGGGCCCCGGAGGAACCTCCGAGACCCCTTCTCACCTGCAAAATCGTTGTGGAGCTATGGGGATTTGAACCCCAGACCCCTTCGATGCGAACGAAGTGCGCTACCGGACTGCGCTATAGCCCCAACGACCTCGATTAGATTACCAAACTCTGCGGGGTGTTCGCGCCACCGAATCAGTCGCCGACCGCGCGCCGCCCGTCGGCGTACTGGTCGAAGACCTGCGAACGCTTGCGCGCCTCGAACTTGATGATCTCTGCCTCGCGGGCCAGGGCGGCCAGGGCGCGGCGGCGCTCCCGCTGCCGGCGCAGGTACGCCGCCCGTGCCCGCGCTGCCTTCTCCCGCTGCTCCCGGTCGGCGCGTACGGCCACGCGCAGCACGGCGAGGTAGCCGACGAGGAGCACGCCGGAGGGCGCGACCGCCCACCAGGGCATCACGCGGACGGCCGCGGTGACCACGGAGGCCAGGACGAGCAGAACGCTCCACAGGAGGCGCCTGCGGCGGCGCGCGAGGATCCGGGCGCGGCGATGGGCGGCCACCCTGCGTGCCCGCGTGTGTCTCTCCGCCGCGACCTGGTCGGCGGCCTGGTCCGCGGACGCCGGCGCGGCGGAATCCGGGGACGAGGTGGACCTTTCAGGGGCGGTGACGACCGTGTCGGCGTCGTTCTCCTCGGCACCGTCCTCAAGAGCGGAACCGTCTGCAGGGTCGGCTTCGGGGCCGGCTTCGAGGTCTGACGAGCCTGCGGCGGGCGGCTCGGACAGCGTGGTCGCCTCCGCCTGGTCCTCGAACAGGTCGTCGTCGATGTGGCGGTCGCGGCGCAGCCACATGGGCAGCAGGACGCTGAGCCACATCACCACGATGGCGAGGTAGAGCACGGCGCTACCCACGCGCCCACCTCCGGATCAGCCTCCGGAACGCCGTACGGGCGGGCTCGGGGGCATGGTGAACACGTCCCTGCACTCGTGTCGTCTGAGAGGTGTTCACGTCACGCACCGTAGGACCGCGTGTCGATGAATGACGAGCATTCGGTCCGGTGTGTCGCGAGATCGTCAAAGCTGTTCATGTAATTCGATCCCGCGGAAGCCGCGTGGTCCCACCCGTACCAGGCGGATCCAGAGCACGGCCGGCCGGGGCGCGGCGGCGTCCCCGGCCGGCCGTACCGGCGATGACATTCAGAAACCGACGATCAGTGCTTCAGCCGCGCCGACGATGGGCGGGCCGACGCCCTCCGGGAGGTCATTCCTCGAAATACACGCTGGCGGACCGGTACGTGGTCTTGCCGTTCTCGTCCCCGTAGTGCGTACGGCCGGTCATGACCTTGCCGGCCCTGGCCTGCCAGGTGTGGCTGCTCTCGGTGTACTGACCGCTCACTTCCCCGTCGACCAGCCTGATCTGCCGCGTGGACCAGTACAGCGCGGCGCTGCGGTACCTCGTGTAGCCGTTCTCGTCGCCCTCGTGCCACCTGCCGACGACCACCTGGTCGTTCGGGGCGCTGTAGTCGGACTTGCTCTCCCTCTGTGGGGAGGTCCAGTCTCCGGCGTGCACCTCGACCTGCAGGCCGTTGATCAGAATCCGGCTGCAGTAGTAGGTGGTCTTGGCGTTCTCGTCCCCGTAGTGCGAACGGCCGGTGAGCACCTGGTTCTGCGGGCAGGTGAACTGGTAGCCCGTCCACTCCCACACGGTCTGGCTGAAGACCTGTTCCACCTTGATCGTCACCGCCGCCGAGGCGGGCGAAGTCATGGTGGTGGCGGACAGGGCGGCGGCCACGGCGACGACGGACAGAGCCTTGCTGAACGTTCTCACAGTCTTCGGTGCCTTTCCTGTCAGCCCGCGACGGTTACGTTGGCGAATCGGTACCACGTGTTGCCGTTCTCGTCCCCGCTGTGCTTACGGCCGGTCATGACCCCGGTCCCCTGCGCCTGCCAGGTGTGGTTGCTCTCCCGGTAGGCACCGCTGATGTCCCCACTGGTCAGCAGCACCCGCTGGCCCCGCCAGTACACAGTGGCGGTGCGGTACCTCGTGTAGCCGTTCTCGTCGCCTTCGTGCCACCTGCCGACGACCGCCTGGTGGTCGGGGGCGCTGAAGTCGGACTTGCTCTCCTTCTGGCGGGCGGTCCAGTCGCCGATGTACACCCGGGCCTGCTCACCCTCGATGAGGATGAAGCCGCAGGAGTAGGTGGTGGGGGCGTTCTCGTCGCCGTAGTGCGCGCGGGCGGTGAGCACCATGTTCGTCGGGCAGGTGAACGGGTCGATCCACTCCCGCACGGTCTCGCTGTGGGCGGTCACAATCTCGATCCGCACCGGCGCGGCGGACGCGGGTGCCGGAGCCGCCGCGCTCATGGCCGCCATGGCGGTCAGAGCGGCCGCCGCGGTGGATAACGCCTTTTTCCTCATACGGATGTCTCCCCGTGATGCGGTTTCGCTTACGGCGACGAAGCATCACGGGGCCCACTGGTGATCCACTTGTGTCTCGGTTGCGATGGCGGGGCACACCCGCCGAAGCCGCTATCCGGGGCTGGGCTCGCTGCGGCGGGCGGCCGAGTTCATCGTGCGGCGCCACTGGACGAGCAGCCCGCGCGGCACGTCCTCCACGGTCAGCGCGTAGCAGATGTGGTCACGCCAGGCGCCGTCGATGTGCAGCTGACGCCGGCGGATGCCCTCCTCGCGGAAGCCGAGCTTCTCCACGACCCGGCGGCTGGCCTGGTTCTCCGGCCGGATGTTGGCCTCCAGACGGTGTAAACCGGTCGTGAAGAAGCAGTGGTCCACGGCCATGGCGAGCGCGGTCGGGATGATGCCCCGCCCGGCCAGCCTGCCGTCCACCCAGTAGCCCACCTGGGCGGAACGGGCCGATCCCCACACGATCGCCCCCACGGTGAGCTGCCCGGCGAACCGCCCCTCGTACGTGACGACCCAGGGCATGGCCATCCCCTGGCGGGCCTCGCGGCGCAGCGTGCCGACCATCGAGACGTACGGCCCGAGACCGGTGCGGAACAGCGGGGTCTCCGGGTTGCTCGGCTCCCACGGACGGAGCCACTCGGCGTTGCGCAGCCGGGTGTCGCGCCAGTCACGGACGTCACGCAGGCGCAGCGGCCGTAGCCCCACGGGCCCCTCGGTCAGGGACACCGGCCAGCCGCGAAGTCGATCCATTTGTCAATCATCCACCGGAGAACCGTCAACGCGCCACGTGGGTGCGCATGACATCGAGCGGTCAGCGGGCATGGTCGCCGCCGCGGATCTGGTCCACCACGTGGGCCAGGATCGGGGCCAGCACGGCCATGCCGTCCCGTACGCCGCCGGACGACCCCGGGAGGTTGACCACCAGCGTCCGGCCGGCCTGCCCGGCGAGCCCGCGGGACAGGATCGACGTCGGCACCTTCTCGCGGTTGACCTGCCGTACGGCCTCGGCGATGCCGGGAATCTCCCGGTCCAGGACGCGGCGGGTCATCTCGGGCGTGAGGTCCAGAGGTGTGACGCCGGTGCCGCCGGTGGTCACGATCACGTCGTATCCCGCGCCGACGCCCTCACGGAGCGCCGCCTCGACGGGCTCGCCGTCCGGGACCACCCGCGGCCCGTCCACCACATCGCAGCCCGCCTCCTTGAGGAGGGAGGCCAGCAGCGGGCCGGACCGGTCCTCGTACACGCCCGCGGACGCCCTGTTGGAGACGGTCACCACCAGCGCGCGCACGCCGCCCTCACTTCCGGTCGAGACGGTCACGGGCGTCGCGAGCGCCGGAAACGTCGCGGGCGTCGCCGGGGTCGCGGTCCCAGTGGCCGGTCTTGCCGCCGATCTTCTCCTCCACCCGGACGTCGCTGATCACCGCCGCCGGGTCCACCGCCTTGATCATGTCGACCAGGGCGAGCGCCGCGACGGTGACGGCCGTGAGGGCCTCCATCTCGACGCCCGTACGGTCCGCCGTACGGACCCGGGCGGTGATCTCGACGCCCTCGTCCACGACGGACAGGTCGACCTTCACGCCGGTCAGGGCGATCGGGTGGCAGAGCGGCACCAGGTCGGGCGTGCGCTTGGCCCCCATGATCCCGGCGATCCGCGCCACCCCGAGCGCGTCGCCCTTGGGCACGTCGCCCGCCCGCAGCACGGCCACCGCCTCCGGCGACAGCAGGACGCGCCCGGTCGCGACCGCCGTACGGGCGCTGACGTCCTTCTCCGAGACGTCGACCATCCGGGCGGCGCCGGTCTCGTCGACGTGAGTGAGTTTCATAGGGGAATCACCTCCACCTCGGCGCCCTCGGGCAGCGAGGTCGCGTCCTCCGGAACCACGATCAGCGCGTTCGCCGCGGCCAGCGCCGCCAACTGGTGCGAACCCTGGCCGGTGACCGGCGCGACGGTCCGCCCGGTCAGCACGGCCCGCAGGTAGGACCGCTTCCCGGCGGGCGAGCGCAGCGGCGCCGTCACGGTGGCCCGTACGGCCTCCGGCGGCCCCACCGGGAGCCCCTGCATGGCCCGCAGGGCCGGTCGGACGAAGAGCACGAACGACACGAACGACGACACCGGATTGCCCGGCAGCGTGAAGATCGGCACCCGGTCCGGCCCGACGACGCCGAAGCCCTGCGGCATCCCCGGCTGCATCGCGACCTTCTCGAAGGCCACCGTGCCCAGCGGCGAGAGGGCCTCCTTGACCGGCTCGTACGCCCCCATCGAGACGCCGCCGCTGGTGATCACGGCGTCGGCCCGCAGGAGCTGGGCGTCCAGAACGTCCAGGAACTCCTTGGGGTCGTCGGAGACCGAACCGGCCCGGAACGCATCCGCTCCGGCCTCCCGTACGGCGGCCGTCAGCATGAAACTGTTGGACTCCCAGATCTGGCCCGCGCCCAGCGGGGTGCCGGGCTCGGCGAGCTCGGCACCCGTGGAGATGACGACGACCCGCGGCCGGGGCCGCACCCGCACCCGCCGCCGGCCGGCTCCGGCGAGGATCCCGACCTGGGCGGCGCCGATCCGGGCGCCCTCGCGGAGCACCGTCTCCCCCGCCAGGACGTCCTCGCCCGCCCGCCGGATCGCGTTGCCCGGCGGGGCCGGCCGGTCGATCCGTACGCGGGCGGTGCCGCCGTCCGTCCACTCGACCGGGACGACGGCGTCGGCCCCGGCCGGCATCGGCGCGCCGGTCATGACGCGGGCGACCAGGCCGGGCCCGACGGCGTTCAGCCCGCCGTCGCCCGCCGCCACGTCCCCGATCACGGGCAGCGTGACGGGCGCCCCGGCGACGTCCTCGGCCCGTACGGCGTAGCCGTCCATCGCCGAGTTGTCGAACGGCGGCAGCGGCACGGGCGAGGCGACGTCCTCGGCCAGCACGGCGCCGAGAGCGGTGTCGATCTCGACCTCCAGCGGGGCGAGCGGGCGCACCACCGCGAGGATGTCGGCGAGATGGCGGTCGACGGGCTTCATGTCTCTCAGGACTCGATCTGGTCGAGGAACTGCCGGAGCCAGGGCAGGAAGTCGGGCGCGAGATCGCCCCGGTTCGCGGCGAACTGCACCACGGTCTGCAGATATTCGAGCTTGTTGCCGGTGTCGTAGCGGCGGCCCCGGAACAGCACGCCGTGCACCGGCCCGCCCTCGCCGGGGGCCGTCGCGGCCAGCGTACGCAGCGCGTCGGTGAGCTGGATCTCGCCGCCGCGCCCGGGCGGGGTCCGCTCCAGCACCTCGAACACGGCCGGGTCGATCACATACCGGCCGATGATCGCCCAATTGGAGGGGGCCTCGTCGGCCGGGGGCTTCTCCACGAGGTCGGTGACGCGGACGACGTCGTCCTCGTCGGTCGGCTCGATGGCGGCGGCGCCGTACAGGGAGACGTGCTCGCGCGGCACCTCCATCAGCGCGACGACGCTGCCGCCGTACGTCGCGCGCACCTCGATCATGCGCCTGAGCAGCGGGTCGCGGGGGTCGATGAGGTCGTCGCCGAGCAGGCAGGCGAACGGCTCGTGGCCGACGTGCTGCTTGGCGCACAGGACGGCGTGGCCGAGGCCCTTCGGCTCGCCCTGCCGCACGTAGTGCATGGTGGCGAGGTCCACCGGCTCCTTCACCTGGCTGAGCCGCTCCTCGTCGCCCTTGGCGCGCAACGCGTCCTCAAGCTCGTACGCTACGTCGAAGTGATCCTCGATCGAACGCTTGTTGCGGCCGGTCACCATCAGGACATCGAGCAGTCCGGCGGAGACGGCCTCCTCCACCACATACTGGATGGCCGGTTTGTCGACGATGGGCAGCATCTCCTTGGGGGTCGCCTTCGTCGCGGGAAGGAAGCGGGTGCCCAGACCCGCGGCGGGCACGACGGCTTTGGTCACGGGATCGAAGTCAGCCATGGTTGAACACTAACGGAGCGGGCTGTGGACAAGCTGAACCTGCGTCGCCGTATCCTCCGCGACCGGTCGGAGCTGGACGAACGCACGCAGCGCGCGTCCTCGGCCGCGATCCGTGAGACGCTCCTCGACCAGCCGTGGGTGCAGATGGCCGGGCTCGTCGCCTGCTACTGGTCGATCGGGACGGAACCGTCCACGCACGGGCTGATCCTCGCCCTGTGGAAGCACGGCGCGACCGTGATCCTGCCGGTGCAGCGGCCCGACGGCGAGCTCGACTGGGCGGTGTACGACGGCCCGGACTCGCTCGCCCCGGGGCCGTACGGGGTCATGGAGCCGGTCGACGTCCGGCGCGGGGTGGACGCGATCAGGACGGCCGCGCTGGTCCTCGTGCCCGCCCTCGCCGTCGACCGGGTGACGGGCGTACGGCTCGGCCGGGGCGGCGGCTTCTACGACCGGGCGCTGGCCCGCGTCGGGCCCAACGTGCCGACGGTCGCGCTGCTGCACGAGGGCGAGCTGATCGAGGGGGTCCCGGCGGAGCCGCATGATCAGCATGTACGGTTCGCTGCCCTTCCGAGTGGAATCGTCCGGTTGTTGCAGGTGTGACAAGATTGGCGCAGGCGCGGAGAAAGGAGCGGTGGGTCTGAACGTCTGGCTGCTGCTCTCCGCCGCCGTCGTCATCGCGGCCATCGCGTCCGTCCGGATCGCGCACCGCACCGGCCTGCCCACCCTGCTCATCTATCTGTGCCTCGGCCTACTGCTCGGCGAGCGCGGCCTCGGCGGCATCCACTTCGACAACGCGCACCTCGCCCAGGAACTCGGCCTGATCGCGCTCGCGGTGATCCTGGCCGAAGGCGGCCTGACCACCAACTGGAGTCACGTCCGCGACTCCGTGCCGAGCGCGCTCGTGCTCGCCACGGTGGGCATCGCGGTCAGCGTCACCGTGCTCGCCGCGAGCGTCGCGCCCCTGCTCGGCCTGGACTGGCGGTCGGCGTTCCTGCTCGGCGCCGTGCTCGCCTCCACCGACGCGGCTGCCGTGTTCTCCGTGCTGCGGCGGCTGCCGCTGCCACCCCGGCTCGCCGGGATCCTGGAGGCGGAGTCGGGCTTCAACGACGCCCCCACCGTCATCCTCGTGATGGCGCTGAGCGTGAGTTCGACGCTGACCCTCTCGCTTCCGGCCACCCTGCTGGACACCGTCGCCGAACTGGCCATCGGCGCGACCGTGGGCCTCGCGGTCGGCCCCGCCGGGGCGTACGCGCTGCGCCGGGTGGCCCTGCCCGCCTCCGGCCTCTACCCGATCGCGGTGCTGGCGCTGGCGTTCGTCGCCTACAGCGGGGCGGCGCTGCTGCACGGCAGCGGCTTCCTCGCGGTGTACGTCGCGACGCTGATCCTCGGCAACGCCCGCCTCCCCCACCGCGCCGCGACCCGCGGCTTCGCGGAGGGCGCGGCGTGGCTCGCCCAGATCGGGCTGTTCGTGATGCTCGGCATCCTGGCCGACCCGGCGGAGCTGCCCGTCGTGATCGTGCCCGCCCTGGTGACGGGGGTGTTGCTGGTCCTGGTCGCCCGGCCGGCGTCGGTCCTCGTGTCCAGCCTGTTCGTACGGCTCCTGCGTCTTGGGTCGATGCCGTGGCGGGAACAGATCTTCCTGTCGTGGGCCGGGCTGCGCGGCGCGGTGCCGATCGTGCTCGCCACGATCCCCTGGAGCGCGGGGGTGCCGGGGGCGAAGGGCCTGTTCAACGACGTCTTCATCATCGTGATCGTGTTCACGCTCCTGCAGGGGCCGACGCTGCCGTACCTCGCGCGGGTGCTCGGCCTGGCCGCCGAGGGCGAGGCGCGCGACCTCGACGTGGAGGCCGCGCCGCTGGAGGAGCTGAAGGCCGACCTGCTGCAGGTCCGCATCCCGCGCGGGTCGCTCATGCACGGCGTGGAGATCTTCGAGCTGCGGCTGCCCACCGACACCATGGTGACCCTCGTCGTACGGAACGGGCGGTCGTTCGTGCCCACGCCGACGACCCAGCTTCTGATCGGCGACCAGCTTCTCGTGGTCACCACGGCGGCGCAGCGGGAGACCGTCGAGCGCCGCCTGCGCGCGGTCAGCCGCAAGGGCAAGCTGGCCGGCTGGTACGGCGAACGCGGCGGCTGACGGTTCTTCTGGGGCTGCGCGAAGGGGACACCGGGGGGCAATAAACCGGGCTGGAGTGGCGTTTGCGCTTGTTGGTTGAATACCATTAGCAATCGACCCGGTCGAGTGCCAGTCTCAGGAGGAGCGAGTGCCCACCTACCAGTACGCCTGTACCGCTTGCGGGGAGCAGCTGGAGGCCGTTCAGAAGTTCTCTGACGACCCGCTCACGGAGTGCCCGGCCTGCCAGGGCAAGCTGCGCAAGGTGTTCTCCGCCGTCGGCATCGTGTTCAAGGGCTCCGGCTTCTACCGGACCGACAGCCGTTTGTCGAGCTCGTCGACGACCACGTCCAGCACGACGACGCCGTCGAAGTCCGCCGACTCCAACGGCTCGGGTGACTCGGGCGGTTCGGCCGCGCCCGCGAAGAAAGAGACCGCCTCGACCAGCACGTCGACGAGCACCTCCTCGTCGTCGGGATCGACCGCCGCCGCCTGAGATTCTGAGGTTGTCCACAGGGGCCGCCGGACCGCGCCGGAGGCACGGCGCCGTTCGCTAGGGTCGGCCCCATGGTCAATCGCGCAGACATCGGCGTCATCGGCGGATCCGGGCTCTACTCCCTGCTGGAGGACGCCCACGAGGTCGACGTGACGACGCCGTACGGCCCGCCCAGTGACACGATCTCCGTGGGCCGCATCGGCGGCAGGTCCGTCGCGTTCATCCCCCGGCACGGCCGCGGCCACACGTATCCTCCGCACCGCATCCCCTACCGGGCCAACATGTGGGCCCTGCGGTCACTTGGCGTCCGGCAGGTCCTCGCGCCCAGCGCGGTCGGGTCCCTGCGCCCCGAGATCGGCCCGGGCGCCCTCGTGATCCCCGACCAGCTCGTGGACCGCACCCAGAGCCGCGAGCAGACCTACTACGACGCGGGCGGCGCCGTCCACGTGTCGTTCTCCGACCCCTACTGCCCCACCGGCCGGGCCGCCGCCGCGGCCACGGCCCGCGACACCGGCTGGGACACGGTCGACGGTGGCACGCTGGTCGTGATCGAGGGTCCCCGCTTCTCCACCCGCGCCGAGTCGCAGTGGTACGCGGGCGCGGGCTGGTCGATCATCGGCATGACCGGGCACCCCGAGGCCGTTCTCGCCCGCGAGCTGGCCCTCTGCTACACGACGCTCGCCCTCGTCACCGACCACGACGCCGGAGTCGAGGCGGGCGAGGGGGTCACCCACGAGGAGGTGCTGGCCTTCTTCGCGGCCAACGTGGAGCGGATGCGCACACTGGTCTCCCAGGTCGTGGAGGCCCTGCCGGAGGAGCGCCCCTGCCCCTGCGGCAACGCCCTCGACGGCATCAAGCTCCCGATCGATCTCCCCTGATGGTCGGGTCGTCATGCGCGCCCTGAAACGGCTCCCGGTGCGCCGTCGCCGTGCCCTCGCCGCGCTCCTCGCCGGGCTCGCGGCGGCGTGCGCGCTGTCGGCCGTACGGGCGCCGCGGGGCGTGGAGGTGCTCGCCGCCGCCCGCGACCTCGCCGGGGGCAGGCTCGCCGCCTCCGACGTGATGGTCGTACGGCTGCCGCCCGACGCCGTACCGGCCGGGGCGTACGCGGCCGGCTCCCCGGTGACCGGCAGGGTGGTCGCGGGCCCGCTCCGCCGGGGCGAGCCGCTCACCGACGCGCGCCTCCTCGGGCCGGGCCTGTTCCGGTTCTCCGGATCACCGGACTCGGTCGCGACGCCGGTCCGGATCGCGGACCCGGGCGCCGCCCGGCTGCTGTCGCCGGGGGACGTGATCGACGTCCTGGCGGCGTACGAGGACGGCCCCTTCGAGGCCCGGACGGTCGCCCAGCAGGTCCAGGTGATCGCCCGGCCGCCCGGTTCCACGGACGGCGGAGGGCTGCTCGTGCTGGCCACCACTCCCGCCCAGGCAGCCGGGCTCGCCCAGGCCCAGGCACAGGGCAGGCTCTCGGTGACCATCCACCCCCGCTGAGCGGCTTCTCCGATGGACTGCACCGCCGGGCGGTGACAAGATACGCGACCATGAGCAGCGCCGAGATCGACGACTACGTCGAGACCAAGCTCGACCCGAAATACCGGGAACTCGTTGCGGCCCTGCGGGCCCTCATGGCCGAAGAGGCCCCCGAGGCGACCGAAGGCCTCACCTACGGCTCGCCCGCCTGGCGCGGCAAGAAGATGCTCGCGGTCATCAGCCAGAGCAAGACCCACCTCACCTTCGCCTTCGAGCGCGGCGCGGAGATGACGGACGCGCACGGCCTGCTCGAAGGAGTCGGCAAGAAGACCCGCCACGTCAAGATCAAGATAGTGGACGGAATCAACGAGGCGGCGCTGCGCGACTACATCGGCCAGGCCGTCCGGCTCGACGCGAGTTAGGGCAGCAGCGAGCCGAGCTTGGGGTCGTACTCCCAGTGCCACGGCTCGAAGGGGCTGTGATAGGCCCAGTCGGGGTGGAACCAGCCGTACTTCTTGCCGTTGGCCTCAAGCCAGTTGAACTGGGCGGACCGGAAGCTCTGCACGCCGCCGCAGAGGTCGACGGCGAGCCCCAGCCCGTGGTTGCTCTTGCCCGGCGTGGCCGCGAACCCGGGCCGCCGGTAGTAGACGGCCTGCTGCTCGCCGAGGCTGCGGTAGCTGTCGGAGATGCACATCGGCGTGCCGAAGCGTTTCTTGTAGGCGAGGTTCAGGTCGGCGAAGGCGATCGCCGCGTCCGCCCGCAGGGTCTCCCCGCCCTGTGGGAGGGGGCACAGGATGTTCTTGGGGAGAAGGCCGTTCGGATACTGCTCCGCCTGCGCGATCCGGGTGGGATCGCAGCCGCCCGCGCCCTCTGTCCCCTGGCCGATCTTCACGCCAAGTTTGACCAGCGCCCTGGTCAGCGACCGGACCAGCGTCGTGGAGCGCTTACGCATGAGGGTGACCTGCGCGCTGAGCTGCGCCTCCTGGAGAAGGCTGGCCGCCCGTAGCTCCTGCGCCTCCTGCGCGAGCCGCTGCTGACCTTCGAGCAGCTTCGACGCCTCGCTGAGAACGGTGTTGTGCCCGGCGACCAGATGCTGCATGTCGCTCATCCTGCGCAGGATGGCCGTGCCGTCCCCACCGGCGATGAACGGGCTGAGGCCCCCGACCGAGGGATCCTGGTAGAGCGACGCCGCCAGGTCGGACAACGGCTTGCGCAGTCTGTTGAGCTCGGCCGTGGCCTGCTGGAGACGGGTGAGCTTGCCCGCAAGCTCCTTCTCCACGCCGGCGAACTTCTTCTGCCGCGCCACCAAAGCCCGGTTCGCGTCCTCGATCGACTTGTAGGCCTTCTGGGCCTCACGCCGCAGCTCAGTCAAGGAGGTGGGCTCCTTGCCGAGCTCGCCGGCCCACACGGCGGCGTCCGTACGGGCGCTCGCGTCGACGGTCGTACGCGCCGATGCCGCCGCGGCCGTGGAGGCACCGGTGAGCGAGGTCATCACCGTGACGACCGCGATCAGCCCGGCCGACCGAGGAGATGACACGCTCCGACTCCCCCGTTTGCGAACTCGTGACCTGGGTCAGGGACGCACGTTACTACAGCGTCCGGTGGGCCGGTGCCCTGGTTCGCTCAAGCGCTATCGACCGATCACGTCGCGTTTGCGCCTTTCCCGCTCATGCGCCTACTGCCCGCCACCCTCCCGGCAGGCATCCCAGAGCCACGTGCCCTCCCATTCCGGAGCACACGCCGGGCGTTCCTTCCGGGGTTCCGGCTGTTTGATTGGCTGCCTTTTCTCCGGCACGCTCCGGGGGACCGCCTTCCAGACCCGCCCGACGACCGGCACGGGAACAGCGGGAAGCCGCACCAGCCCCTCATAGCGACGCGCCGGCCCGTACGGCTCCGGCACCGGCGTCGGTTCCAGCAGCGCCTTTGCCGTCCGCGCGGCCCGGTCGGGGTCCGGTAGCGGCCGCGCCCCCGACGCCGCCTCGGCGGCCAGCCCCGGCCCGGCACCTCGTACGCCGCCGACAGGCTCGGTGAGCACGCGCCGGGCCTCATCCGCCAGGCCGCTCCGCGTGCGTTCCCCGTAGCCCGCGAGATCGGCCACGAGCAAGCCTGAAGCCAGGATCCCCGGCGCGATCATCGCCGCGACGAGCGTCATCGATCGCCGCCGCAGGGATCCGCGTCGTGTTACGGTCACAGCCAGCGACGGTAAGGGGCCTCCCTGGTGCGAGCGGCGGCGAGTTGCCATGCCTTTACCGCAGGTCGGCCGACCGATGACCACCGACTTCTCCACCGCACCCCGGGTGGAGGCGCAAGCGCCCCAACCTTTCGCTAGGCTTAGCACCGCACACTTGCCTCCGTAGCTCAGGGGATAGAGCACCGCTCTCCTAAAGCGGGTGCCGCAGGTTCGAATCCTGCCGGGGGCACATATCCCATCAAAGTGTGGGGATGAGCGGACAATTTCCAACGTGTCGGCGCACAGATGACAGCGATCCAGCCGCCGCCTACCGTCCCTCGCCTCACCTCTACCGCCCAGCACATCACCTGCCCCCAGGCTGCCTGGCGACGACGTACGTCCGCTTGCAGGTCCAGACGGAGCTCCGGGGCCGGCGACTCCCCCGGCGCGACGTCATGGCTGATGGAGAGGAGCGCGCGGCCGGTCGAGGCCTGCAAGCCGGAGCGCCTCGGTGGTGACGTCGTCAGACGACGATCACTTCGAGGCCGGTGTCGCTCAACCGGGCGACTTCCGTGGGGTCGGCGCCGTCGTCGGTCACGAGCACGTCGATGTCCTCAATAGGGGCGATGGGAGTGAAGCCGCGGCGCCCGACCTTGCTGGAGTCGGCGACGACGACCTTTCGGGTGGCCCGTCGCACGATTGTCGCGCCGACCTCGGCCACGAGCTGGTGCGGTGTGGTCAGGCCCCCGTCGGCGCTCAGGCCGTCGCACCCGAGGACCGCGACGTCGGCGCTGACCCCCTCGAACGCGGCCACCGCCTGGGGGCCGACGAAGGCCATGTAGGCGGGCAGGTACAGGCCGCCGACGGCCACCAGGTGAGGATCACCCCAGGCGCTGACGTCGTCGATGATCGGCAGGGAGTTGGTGACCACGGTCAGGGACGTCTGCGCGGATGCGTCCAGGCTTGCGGCGACCCGGGCAACCGTGGACCCGGAGTAGAAGAAGACCACCGAGGCGTGGTCGAGGAGGGTGGCGGCTCGACGGGCGATCTTGAACTTGGCCTCGGCGTTGCGCTGAGCGGCCTCGGCGTACTGCCGGGAGGTCGGGGTGTGCGCGGGGCGGCCGGCGCCGCCGCGAACCCTGGTGATCAGCCCCTCGGCGACCATGGCGTTCAGGTCGCGCCGCACCGACATCTCGGTGAGGCCGAACTCGTCGGCGAGCTCCTTTACGCTGACGAACTCCTTGCCGTCGAGGAGCTCGAGCACGCGCGCACGGCGTTCGCGCGTACGCAGTCGGGGAGGGCTGAGCTCGGACTCACGTACGGAAGAGGACTGGGTCACCACACCGCCCATGTTCGCATCCTGTTCGGTTCATGCACAACACAACACCGAGGTGTGCGTTCGCACAGTTGGGCTCGACGTACGCCATGGAACTGTCGAGCGTGCCTAAAGGACGTCGGAGCGCCAGCCGGTGGCGTCCTGCTCGGTGATCTCGCGCAGGATCCGGGCGGGGTTACCGGCGGCGATGACGCGTGCGGGGACGTCCCGGGTCACGACGGCCCCGGAGCCGACGATCGCGCCGTCGCCGATGGTCACGCCGGGGTTGACGGTGACCCCGCCTCCTATCCACACGCCGTCGCCGATCGTCACGGGCTTGGCGTAGCAGGCTCCGGCGACGCGCTCGGCGGGATCGACGGCGTGGTTGGAGGTGTAGATGCTCACGCGCGGTCCGAGCAGGACGTTGTCGCCGATCGTGATTCGTGCGCCGTCGAGCATGACGGCGTCGAAGTTGGCGTAGAAGCCGGCGCCGACGCTGATGTTGTAGCCGAACTCGCACCGGAAGGTGGGCTCGAAGTGGGCGCCGGGACCGACGTTGTCGAGCAGGTCACGCAGGAGGGCCTCACGGTGGGCCTGGGGAGCGCCGAAGCTGTCGTTGTAGGCGTTGGTGAGCAGCACGGCCCGCTGGCGGGCGGCGACCAGTTCGTCGGTCAGGTCGTTGTACATCCGCCCGGTGAGGATGTGGGCGCGTTGTGCCTCGAGGCTCACGGTTGTCTCCTGCGGCGTTCGGTTTTCGTGTCGGTGCACGATGTGGGGTGGTGCGCGGGTGCCTGCGCGACCGGCTTCGAGCCGGGCCGCGCAGGCGCAGGGCGCGGTGCTCGTTGAGGATCAAGTGTTGCGGACGTCGGCCACCGACGCTGACGGGGCCTCTCCCGCGGTGAGCATGACCTGCATGCGGTCGTAGCGTTCGCGCGAGCTTCGGCGAAGCCACAGTGCGTACCCACTCCCGAGCAAGCCGAAGAGGATCAGCAGGCCGATCAGGATCCAGGTGAGAACCTGGGAGGCACCCAGCAGGAGGTCGAGGCTGGACAACGCCAAGACGAGGATGCTCCCGAGACCCGCGATGGCGAGCAGCGGAGCGATGACGGTGTGCCAGCGCCGCTTGTCGACGTCGTTGCGGCGGAAGAAGACGAAGATGGCCACGCCGGCCAGGATCTGCGCCGTGACGATGCCGATGGTCCCGATGCCGGCGAGCCAGGTGAACAGGGTCGTGTAGGGGTCCAGGCCCGCGATGGCGAAGCCGGCGACCACGGCCGCGGCGCTGATGGTCTGAACCGTAGCGGCGACGTGAGGGGTCTTCTGGACCTTGCGGGTGTGGCCGAGACGGTTCCAGACCAGGCCCTGGCGGCCCAGCGCGTACAGGTAGCGCGAGAGGTTGTTGTGGAAGGTGACGATCGCGGCGAACAAGGCGGTGATGATCAGGACCTGGAAGGTGTGCGCGATCCAGCCACCGAGCACGGTGTCCGCGACGAAGAAGATCAGGTTGCCGGACTCCTTCTGGGCCACGGCCTGGGCGTCGTCGACGCCGATGGCGTTGATGACCAGGTAGGAGGTCAGTGCGTAGACGCAGGCCATGAAGACGACGGCGAAGTAGGTGGCGCGGGGGATCGTGCGCCGGGGGTTCTTGGCCTCCTCGGCATAGATGGCCGATCCTTCGAACCCGATGAACGTCGTGTGGGCGAGCATGACGGACACCCCGACACCGGCGGCGAAGACGGTGGGAATGGAGAACGGGGTGAGGCTGAAGCCCTCACTCGCGGCGGCGGTGTCGGAGCTGAACACGATCCCGGCGCCCAGGGTCAGGAGCATGGTGCACTCGAGGGTGATGAGCACGCCCAGAATGACGCCGCCGGCGTGGACGCCCTGTAGTCCCAGTGCGAGGCAGGCGAGCATCGCGACGATCGCGCACACCCACCAGGGCACGTCGACGCCTGCCGCGTCGTGCAGCAGTGAGGACAGGTAGTAGCCGAAGCCGCCGTACAGGGAGAACTGGATGCAGCTGTAGGCGAAGACGGTCACCGCGGCCGACCCGAGTCCGACGACGCGGCCCAGGCCGAGGGTGGTGTAGGCGTACAGGGCGCCGGCGTTGGTCACGTGCCGGCTCATGGCCAGGTAGCCCACCGCGAACAGCAGCAGGATGCCCGCGGCGATGATGAACGCGCCGGGGGTTCCGGCGCCGTTGCCGAGGCCGATCATGATCGGCACGAGGCCGACCACGCCGGTCAGGGGCGAGGCCGCGGCGATGATGTAGAAGGCGATCGCCGGCGCGCCGAGCGAGTTGGGCTTGAGCCCGTGATCGCCCGAGTGCGTCTTGCCTCCATCGGTGAGGGCGGATGAGGAGCCGGGGCCCGGTGCGGCCTGGGGTGAGTCCTGATGGGGCTGCGTCTGCATCGATGTGCCCACTTTCTTCTTGCGGCACGGCACGTGGGGCGTGCGGGCCGCCGAACGGTCCGAGGCACCCAGATCTCAAGGGCAGGGCAGGCCCCGCTGCCCGGCCCTTGACGCCTCGTTGTATTGCGGAGCATCGAACATCGTTCTGGTTCACATGTCAACACTTGCCTGTTTTTTGCGATAGTGAGTAATGTTCGAAACGAACTTCAGATCCACCGCTTCGAACAGAATTTGATCGTAGGTGGTGGTTCCGGCCGCGGGTCGCGGATCCAGCGGCGATGACGCCGCCCGGCGTCGTTCTCGAGACGGAGGTGAGGCCGATGACCACTACGCGCTACGACGTGGTGGTGGTCGGTGGCGGCGTCCTCGGCACAGCCGTGGCCGAGCGGCTGGCGCGCACCAGCGCAAGCGTATGTCTGCTTGAGGCCGAGGGTGACGTCGGGGAGCACGCGAGCAAGGGCAACGCGGGCGTGGCGGTGTCTTACTACGGTGGGCCGGGCACGCTCGAGACTGACCTGATCAACGCCTCCAACCCCTTCTGGGAGGAGCTGTGCGAGCGCCTGGACGTGCCCTACCGGCGCATCGGCGGCCTGATGGTGGCCCTGAGCGACCGCGAGGCCGAGCGGCTGGAGCACACCAGGGCTGAGGCGGCTGCGTGCGGTGTGCGGGTGCGGATCCTCAGCGCCGGCGAGGTACGCGAGGCGGAGCCGTTGGTGACCCCCGACGCGGTCGCCGGCCTGTCCCTGCCGGACGAGGGCATCATCGACCCGATGCGCCTGACGGCGGCGTTCGCCAGTCTGGCCGCCGTCAACGGTGCGGTGATCCGGCTACGCGAGCGGGTCGAGGCGATCGAGCACGAGGACGACGGCACCAGCACGGTGATCACCGGCGCCGGACGCTACCGCGCACGGTTCGTCGTCAACGCCGCGGGCGTCGGCGCGGGCGCCGTGTCGCGGATGGCCGGTGGTGACCCGCTGGTGACCTGGCCGCGCAAGGGGCAGTATGTCGTGGTCGACAGGGCCTTCGCCGGCGCCCTGCGCCAGATCGTGTTCTGCACCCACCTTCCCGACACCAAGGGCATCAACGTCGTGCCGACCACGCACGGTTCGGCGCTGCTGGGCCCGACGGCCACCGACGTCACCGATCCGGACGACCGGGCCACCGATGCCGAGACGATCGCCCGGGTCGTCGCCGAGGCGGCTCGGCTGGTGCCCGCTGTGGCCGAGGCGTACGCGATCAAGACCTTCGCCGCCAACCGCCCGGCCGGCGACGAGCCGTACCGCCTGCGTGTGGACGCGCACGTGCCGAACCTGGTGCACGTCACCGACCGCTCGGCAGGGGTGAGCATCTCCCCGGCCGCGGCGCAGTACACCCTCGATCTGCTCCAGGCCGCCGGGCTGGACGCGGTCGAGCGGCCCGGCGCGCACACCGCGCTACCGCGAGTCCCACGCCTGCGCACCGCGCCCGAGCCCGAGCGGCTCACGGAGGTCGACCCGCTGTACGGGCAGGTCGTCTGCGCGTGCGAGCACGTCAGCGCCGCCGAGATCGAGGCGGCGCTGAGCGCGCCGGTCCCGGCGACGTCCATCGACGGTGTGCGCAAGCGCACCGGCGCCGGCTACGGGCGTTGCCAGGGCTCGTTGTGCCTGGCCGGCATCTCGTTCCTCACGGCGATGGCGACCGGGTGCGGGCCGGATGCCGTGCGCCACACCGTGCGCGGGACGGTGGGGTCGTGAGCCGCCTGCTGGTCGTCGGCGCCGGCCCGAGCGGCCTGGGCTGCGCCACCGAGCTCGCTCGAAGCGGTGGACACGACGTACTGCTGATCGACCGGGTCCCGGTCGCCGGGGGCGAGTCCGGGTGGGACAAGCCCGAGGTGCGCGATCTGGTCCGCGCCGCGACCGGCGCCGGTGTCGAATTCCGGCTCGGGGCCGCGGCCGCCGTCTGGACCGACCGGCGTCTGCTGCTGACCGCACCGGGCGCGATCCGGTGGGTCGAGGCCGACCACCTGTTCTACGCGGGAGGACTCCGCCCCGCCACCGCTTCCGACCTGAACATCGTCGGTGAACGGCCCGCGGGAGTGCTGCCCGCGACCGTGGCCGACCACCTGCTGAGCACCGGCGTGCGACTGTGGAAGCGCGCCGTGGTCGTGGGCGACGGGCCGTGGGCGCCGCACATCGCGGAGCGGATCCGTGGGGCCGGCGGCCACGTGACCGCGGTCGGCGCCGGATCGCCCACGTGGGCCGACCAGGTGGTCGCGGGAGGAACGGGACTGGAGGTCCTCGGGAGCGACCGCGTGCACACACTTCGCGTCGTCGACGGGACCCGGGTGAGGGACCTGGTGTGTGACGTGGTCATCCTCGCCTCCGGGCCCTTACCGAACCGCAACGTCGACGGCGCGCTGGCCGAAGGGGCCCCGCATGTCACGTTCGTCCAGCCCCTCGACGCCCGGGGAATCGCACCTCGCGCCCAGGCCGGGCGCGCCATCGCCGCCCACTGGGCCCGTACGAACGGAGGAAACCCGTGAAAGTCAGCTCCCCGATCGGCGAGCTGCCCTTCGAGCCGCGCAGCCTGCGCGTGCGGGACGGCGGCATTCAGATGGAAGGCGTCATGGGTGCCTGGCCCGCCAAGGTGGAGATCGACGCCGACGACATCCCCGGCCTGCTGCGGCTCGTCCTGCGCCCGGGTGTCCTGGGCGTTCTGATCCGGATCGCGTTCGCCCAGGCCCGGCGCGCCCTCTTCCGCCGTCGCTGATCACCCCGCCTCGCGGAGCTTCGCGTTCTCGGACGCGCGCCCCGGCCGTTCGCGAGTCCGCTCCCTGCAGTTCCCGACCCATGACTCGACTACGAGAAAGAAGACCCGATGAGCACCAAGTGGCTCGACACCCGTCAGAAGGTCGTCGCCTACGCCCGCAAACTCCAGGCCGAGCGCCTGGTCTACTCCACCGCGGGCAACATCAGTCTCCGCGTCCCAGGGGAGCCCGGGCTGCTCGCGGTGACGCCGACCTCCACCCAGTACGACTTCCTGGAGCCGGAGGACATCGCCATCATCGACCTTGACGGCAACGTCGTCGACGGCCGGCGCGCCCCCACGTCCGAGACGCCGATGCACACCCTCATCTGCAAGCGCCGCCCCGAAGTCGGTGCGATCGTGCACACCCACGGCAAGGCCGTCATGACGATGGCGAACCTGGGCTGGACCCTCCCGCCGATCCTCACCGGCCTGGTCGAGGCCACCGGTGGCCCGGTCTACACCTCCCCCTACTCCCAGCCCGAGACCGACCAGATGGCCGACTTCACCGCTGAGGCGCTGGAGGACCGCGGCGCGACGTTCATGCGCTTCCACGGGCTCATCGCCATCGGTGCGGACCTCGAGCACGCGTTCCACACCGCCTCGGTCGTGGAGGGCGCGTGCGAGGTGTTCCTGACCATCAAGCAGCTGGGCGTCGACGTCGAGGAGCTGCCGCAGGAGCAGGTCGACTGGATCGCCTCGTACTGGCGCGCCCAGTTCCCCGGCGCGCCCGAGCCGCTGCCGGCTCCCGAGCCCAAGCCCTATCCGGGTCTCGTGCGATGACGTACCTCATCGGCGCGGACGTCGGGTCGTCCGCGCTCAAGGCAGCCCTCGTGCACCCCGAGCAGGGCGTCGTGGCGATCTCCGAGCAGACCTACCCGATGCACCGCCCTCACCCTGACTGGGCGGAGAACGACGCCGACGACTGGTACCGGGCGCTGGCTCGCGCGATCCCCGAGGTCCTGTCGTCCGCCGGTGTCAGCGCGCGGGAAGTGAGCGCGCTGTGCCTGGTGGGGCAGCGTGACATCGCCGTCCTCCTGGACGAGGCCGGGCGGGTGCTGGCTCCGGTGATCCACTGGACCGACCGCCGCGACCCCGAGGAGACCTCGGCGCTGTACGACGGCCTGGGACGCGAAGCCCTGATCGAGCGTTCGGGCACTCTGCCGATTCCCGGACTGGTGCTGGCGAACCTGACGTGGACCCGGCGGCACCAGCCGGAGGTCTGGCACCGGGTCCGTCACGCGTTGCAGCCGAAGGACTACCTGGCCTACCGGCTCACCGGCGACGTCGGGACCGACCCGACGGGTCCGACCCGGTCGGTCCTCAACGACTGGCGGACGGGGACGTGGAGTCCTGAGTTGTGCGCCGCCGCCGGGATCCCGCGCGAGATCCTGCCCGACGTGCGCTACGCGCCGTGGGAGCCGCGCGGCGAGCTGGGCGGCACCGCACACGAGATCGGGCTCCTACCCGGAACGGTGCTCGTCGCCGGTGGGGGTGACGACCCGGCGGCCGCGCTCGGGTCCGGTGTGATCGACCCGGGCGACGTGTCGATCGGCACCGGCAGCTCGATGAGCTGGCGTGCCGTGGACTCCCGGCCGCGATTCGACCCGACGGGCATCGTGGGGCTCATGCCGCACGTGGTGCCGGACCGGTACCTGCACGAGATGGTCGCCGTCGGCTCGGGCACCACCCTGCGGTGGCTGCGCTCGACCTTCGGCGGAGCGCTGGACTACGCCGAGCTCATCGCCGGCGCCCGCGAGATCGCGCGGGGCAGCGACGGACTGCTGTGCTTCCCCTACGTGGAGGGAGCCACCGTCCCCGTCCAGGACGACCAGGTGCGCGCCGCCTACCACGGCATCTCCGGTCACCACCGGCTGCCGCACTTCGTACGGGCGACGCTCGAGGGCATCGCCTATCAATACCCGGCGCTGCTGGACGTGCTGCGCGAGCGTGGCCTGCGGGTGGACACCATGACCATCTCCGACGGCGAAGCGCGGTCGAGCGAGTGGAACCAGATCAAGGCCGACGTGCTGGATCAGCCGCTGGTCCCCGCGCTGCGGGTCGAGGCGCCGTCGATCGGCGCCGCGATCCTGGCCGGCCTGGGAACCGGTGCCTTCTCCTCGGCGCGCCAGGGTGTGGACCAGGTGGTCGAGGTCGCCCCCCGGGTCGAGCCCGGCGTGCAGGGCACGGATCGGTACCGGGAGCTGCGCCGCCAGTGGGAGGAGGTTCGGGCCGACGTGTTCCCCCGTTTCAGGCTCCTGGTCTCCTGAGCCGGTCACCTCCCGGTGCGGCGGCGAGCCCTCGTGTACGCCACAGCGTCGCCCGCGTCCTCCTGCCCACCTCCCACGTCATCTTCTCCCCCAGAAAGGCAGTGTCGTGACACTCTCCCTGCCCGCCACTGTGCGGACCCAGGCGTACATCGACGGCGCGTTCGTCGACGCCGGCGACGGTGGCACCTTCGTCTCCGTCGCGCCCTCGACCGGCCGGCCCCTGATCACGGTCGCCTCCTGCACGCCTGACGACGTCGACAAGGCCGTCGCGGCCGCACGCGCCGCGTTCGACGCCGGCACCTGGAGCCAGGCGGCGCCCGAGCAGCGCAAGCAGGTCCTGACCCGGCTTGCCGAGCTGATCGAGGCCAACGCGGAAGAACTCGCACAGATCGAGTCGGCCGACGCGGGCAAGCCGATCAGCGAGTGCCGGCAGTTCGACATCCCGGACGTGGTGACGACGCTGCGGTTCTACGCCGAGGCGGTGGACAAGGTCTTCGGCAAGGTGTCCGCCACCGGGCCCGAGCACCTGGGCCTTGTCGTGCGCGAGCCGATCGGCGTCGTGGGCGCGGTCCTCCCCTGGAACTTCCCCGCCGCGATGCTCGCGTGGAAGATCGCCCCAGCCCTCGCCGCGGGAAACTCGGTGGTCGTCAAGCCACCGGAGCTGGCGTCCCTGACGACGCTGCGCATCGCCGAACTTGCCACCGAGGCCGGTCTGCCGAACGGCGTGTTCAATGTCGTCCCCGGCATGGGGCCCGTGGCGGGCAGGGCCATCGGCCTGCACCCCGACGTCGACATGGTGACGTTCACCGGGTCCACCGCGGTCGGCCGGCAGTTCCTGCGCTACTCGGCCGACTCCAACCTCAAGGAGATCGTGCTCGAGTGCGGCGGCAAGAGCCCGCAGATCGTCACGGCCGACAACGCTGACCGCATCGAGGAAGTGGCTGCGGATCTGGCCGACGCCGCCTTCTGGAACTCCGGGCAGAACTGCTCGGCCGGCTCCCGGATCCTGGTCGACAACGCCATCAAGGACCGGTTCGTCGCCGCACTCGCCCGTGAGGCGCAGTCGCGTGTCGTCGGGGATCCGACCGACGAGTCCACCCAGCTCGGCCCTCTCATCGAGGAGGCCGCACTCGAACGGGTCCTGCGCTACATCGAGGGCGCGAAGGCCGACGGGGCGACAGTCGTGACCGGCGGCACGCGGCTGCTGACCGAGACGGGCGGCTGGTACGTCGCGCCCACGGTGGTGGACGACGTACGCCCCGACATGGCGGTGGCTCGCGAGGAGATCTTCGGGCCGGTCGTCGCCGTCCTCGGGTTCGACACTGTCGAAGAGGCGATCTCCCTGGCCAACGACTCCGATTACGGGCTTGCCGCCACCGTGTGGTCGCGCGACGTGGACACCGCGATCCGCATCGCCAGGGGCGTGCGGGCCGGCACCGTCGCGGTCAACGGCTACTCCGAGGGGAACATCACCACACCCTTCGGCGGATACCGTACGTCCGGTTTCGGCGGCCGCGACAACGGCATCGAGGCCTTCGAGCAGTACACCGAGCTCAAGACGATCTGGTTCACCCTCCGCTGAGCACCGCGCGTGGGCTCCCATTGAGGGGCGCGCTGGCCGCGCTGCTGCCGGTCGCCCCTTGGCTCGCCCAGTTCGGCGGATACCTACTACCCCGAGTGAAACAGCCACATCATCTGGTCGCCCTACAGCACAACGCCAGTGACGAGAACACCGACCCGGCCGGCACGGCGCGCACGCTGATCGCGGCCCGGCCGGATGTGATCGGCCTGGAGGAACTCCTGCCGGCGGCCCTGCCTTCCTGGGAGGCCGCGCCGCACGCCGAGTACCCGTATCGGACGGTGCACAGCACGGTCGGCCTCTGGTCCCGCTTCCCTCTTCTCACCGAGACGGCCCCGGTGGACATCCGCGCGCACGACGTTGGCCCGGACTGGAACCGCGGGCTGCGCGCGAAGTTGTGAATTGCTCACTGTTTCCGCCGCCGCGCCTGGCCAAGGATCGAGGCGTGGCAGCGATTCAGGTGAACCACCTCAGCAAGAGCTACGGCAGTTTCCAGGCGGTCGACGACATCTCGTTCGAGGTCGAGGCGGGCGCGGTCTTCGCCCTGCTCGGCCGCAACGGCGCGGGCAAGACCACGACGATCGAGCTGCTCACCGGGTTCCGGAGGCCGGACGCCGGTACGGTCAGGGTGCTGGGCCTCGACCCGATCAGGGACCGCGCCCAGGTGCGCGGCAACGTCGGCATCATGCTGCAGGAGGCCGGATTCTTCCCCGACCTGACGGCCGGGCAGACGGTCGAGATCTGGCGTGACTTCACTCCCGCCGCGCGCCCCGCGAGTGAGGCGCTGGAGCTGGCTGGCCTGACGGCGAAGGCGAAGACGAAGGTGCGGCAGCTGTCCGGCGGCGAGAAACGCCGCCTCGACCTGGCGCTGGCCCTGCTGGGCCGGCCCGACGTGCTGTTCCTCGACGAGCCGACGACCGGCATGGACCCCGAGGCCCGCCGCGACGTCTGGGAGGTCGTCCGCGACCTCGCCGCCCGGGGGACGACCGTGCTGCTGACCACCCACTATCTGGAGGAGGCCCAGCAACTGGCGACGAACCTGGCCATCATGGACCGGGGTGAGATCGTCGTCGGCGGCGACATGGCCGAGACGCTGGCCGCGCGGGTGGGGCGGGTCTCGTTCGAGCTGCCGTCCGTGGTCCAGCCCGGGGAGCTGCCGCTGCCCGCGACCGTGCGGGGCAAGGTCGCCGTGGTCCAGGCCGCCGATCCCGACCTGGCCGCCCAGACGCTGCTGAGCTGGGCGAGCGAACGCGGCCTGCGCCTGCGCGGCCTGGAGGTCCGTACGGCCTCCCTGGAAGACCTGTTCCTGGAACTGGCCCACAACGGCGAAACAGCCCAGAACAGCACGACCACCCGTGACGCCCGTGCGTGACGTGCTGGCCGTGGCGCGGCTGGGCGGGCGGCTGTTCTGGCGCGACGGGCGGGCCGTGGGCGGCGTCGCGGTGCTCGGCGTCTGCCTGGGCGCGGGCCTGCCGTTGCTGGTCACCGCCTCGCTCAGGAGCCCCGACGTGGAGGTGGTGCTCGGCATGCATCTCGGCCTGCTCGCCACGCTCCTGACCATCGCCGCGACCACCCAGACGGCCGTGACGCTGTCGGCGAGGCGAGAGTCGCTGGTTCTCAAGCGGCTGCGCGCCTCGGGCCTAAGCGGCCGGGCCATCGTCGGCGGTGAGCTGGTCAACATCGTGACGCAGGCCGCTCTCCTGTCGGCCCTCGTTTCGGTGATCCTCTACACCTTCACCTCCCTGCCGCCCCCCGAGTTGCCGCTGCTGTTCGCGGCGTGCGTCGTCACGGTGGCCGGAGTGCTGGCACTGATCGGCGTCGTCTTCTCGATCGTGACCCGCCGTCCCGACCTGAACGCCCCCGCCACGATCCCGTTCATGCTGGCCAGCGCGCTCGGGGCCGGAGCGTACGGCCCGTTCGTCGCCGGCCTCCTCCCCGGCTGGGTCCGATGGGCACTCGACCTGCTGCCGACCGGGGCGATGGTCGAGATCGCCGGGCTCGCCTACGGGGGCGGCGAGCCCGCGACGCTGACCGGGCCCGTCCTCAACCTGACCGTCTGGGCCCTGCTCGCCCTGGTCGCCGTCCGCTTCCTCTTCCGATGGGACCCACGCCGATGAGCCTCACGGCCACCTACAAGCTGAGCGCCCGGCTGTTCTGGCGCGACAAGGGGATGCTGCCCGCCTCGGTGATCACCCCGCTGGGCCTCGCGATCGGGATGCCGACGCTGATGCGCAATGTCACGGCCGGCGGCGTCACGGCCGCGGCGCAGATGTTCGTGGGGACGCTCGCGCTCATCCTGTCGGGCACCGCGTTCCTGAACATCACCGTCGCCCTGACCATGCGCCGCGACCAGCTCCTGCTCAAACGGCTGCGCGCCACCCGGCTCACCGACCGGCAGATCCTCCTCGGCGAGGTCGCGAGCACCGCCACGCAGACGGTCATCGTCATGGTCATCTCAGCCGTGGCCGTACACCTCCTGGCCGACGTGCCGCTGCCGCGCGATCCGGTGCTGTTCGCGGTGTTCGCGGTCGCGGGTGCTGCGGTGATGGCGACGCTGGGGGTGGCGTGGACGGCCGCGATCCCGCGCGGGGAGCTCGCCGCGCCCATGACGCTCCCGTTCTTCTTCCTGGCCGGCCTCGCGTCCGGGGCGATGGGCCCGATCGTGGACCTGCTGCCCTCCTGGCTGCACCCGTTCTTCGCCGCCCTGCCCACCAGCGCGGTGGTGGACGTGGTCCGCGCCTCCTACGGGCCGGGCACACTCGGCTCCGACCTGGCGGCGGCGGCCGTACCGGCTCTGGTTCTGGCGGTGTGGGCGGGGGTCGCGCTGCTCTCGATCAGGAGGTGGTTCCGGTGGGAGACCAGAAAGTCATAATTGGCCGACCATGACCTCCATCTCCGCACGACGGCTCGGCATCGCGCTGATCGTCCTCGTCTCCGTCGGCTACACGATCATCCCTCTCGCGGCCTCCCTCGCGACCGCCCCCGCGTCGCTCAACGCCCGGCTGCTCGCGGTGCTGGCCGCTTTCTACCTGCCGCACTTCCTCCACGTACGGCAGGCCTTCGCGGGCGCCCGATCCCGGTGGCTGCCCGCGACGCTGGCGGTGCAGGGGGTCGCCACCTACCTGCCGGAGGTCCTCGGGTTCACCGGCTGGTCGGCCGGGACCGCGCCGCTCCTGGCCGGGCCGGTGCTCCTGCTGCTCCCGCTGCGCTGGGGCGGGGTCCTGGTGACGACGATGGCGGCGGCGGAGTACTGGTGGCTTCAGGGCATCTTCCACAACGTGACCGGCTCGTACTTCTACGCCCTCACCATCGTCATCACCGGCGCCATGATCTACGTCGTCGTACGGCTGGTCCGGGTCACCGCCGAGCTGGAGCAGGCGCGGGCCGACCTGGCGGAGGCGGCGGTGCTGAAGGAGCGGTTGCGGATCTCCCGCGACCTGCACGACGGGCTCGGCCACAGCCTCACCTCGATCGTGTTGAAGGGCGACCTGGCCGCCCGGCTCATGGACCGCGATCTTCCCGCCGCGAAGGCCGAGGTCGGCGCCCTCGTCCAGGTGGCGAGGGAGGCCGCGCAGGAGGTGCGTCAGGTGGCTCGCGGCTACCGGCGGATGACGCTCACCGACGAGGTGCACCGGGCCGCGGCCCTGCTGGAGTCAACCGGGATCGGCGGCCAGGTCAACCTCGCCGAGATCACCCCGTCCCGCGAGCAGGACGAGGCGCTCGCCTGGGCCGTACGCGAGGGGGTCACGAACATCCTGCGGCACAGCCGCGCCACCACCTGTTCGATCACCACCTCGAACCGCGCCGGACGCATCCACCTGGAGATCGTCAACAACGGCCTCCCACCCGACGACGCGCGGACCGCCGGGCCTTCCGGCGGCGGGCTGGTCGGGCTGGTGGAGCGGGCCGCGCAGATTGGCGGCACGGTCGAGGCCGGGCCCACGTCCGAGGGCGGATTCCGGCTGACGATGGAGGTGCCCACGTGATCCGCGTCCTCCTGGCCGAGGACATGCACATGATCCGGGCCGCACTCACCGCCCTGCTGCGCCTGGAGCCCGACCTGGAGGTGGCGGCCGAGGTGACGCGCGGGGACGAGATCGTCCCCGCCGCGCTGCGGGTGCGGCCGGACGTGGCGATCGTCGACATCGACCTCCCCGTGCTGGACGGCATCACCGCCGCCGCGCGGCTGCGGGAGGTGCTGCCCTCCTGCCGCGTCCTGGTGCTGACCGCGATGGGCCGGCCGGGTCAGGTACGCCGGGCCCTGTCGGCGGGCATCGAGGCGTTCCTGGTCAAGGACGCCCCCGGCGACCGCCTGGCCGACGCGATCAGGCGTACGGCGGCCGGGCTGCGGGTGCTGGACGCGGAGCTGGTGGCCTCGGCGATGGAGTACGGAGAGAGCCCCCTCACCCCACGCGAGGCCACGGTCCTGCGCGACGCCGCCCGAGGCGCCTCGGCCGAGGAGATCGCCGCCCGGCTGCACCTGTCGGTGGGCACCGTGCGCAACTATCTCACCGGCGCGATCACCAAGACCGGCGCCCGCAACAAGATCGACGCTGTCCGCATCGCCGAGGACGCGGGCTGGCTGTGACCCCGGTGGCGACACCGCGCGAAGCCCGCCCGTGCAACCGCGCCCTCGCCGGTCCTCACCGCGACCGGCCGGGACTCACGCGGGCTTCGGCACGTAGGTCGACAGGCACGCTTCGGCCGCGCTCGTCGGCTTGTAGCAGGCCTTCACGTTGAGGCCGCCGTCGAGATCCCAGCGAGCGAAATACCCCGCGGTGCTGGTGCAGGTCGACCCGCTCGTGCTCACGTCCCCGGCCTTGACGGTGGCCGAGGCGCAGCCGGAGCCGGTCGCGGTCTTCTCCACGGTGTTGATCGTCGACCGGCTGCTCCCGTCGGAGCCGTAGCCGGTGAGCCGCACGCCGGGACGCACGAGCGAGTACGTGTAGTCCGTCGCCGTGTAGTAGGACCAGCTCGCTCCGGTGCCCGTGGTGCGCAGCCCGGCGTCGGACACCGAACTCGGGACGGCGACGAAGAGGGACTTGTCGGCGTTCGTGGTACCGGGAATGGTCCGGTAGACCAGCACCAGAAGTCCATTGTCGAAGATGCCGGATCCGGTGTTGAACGTCTTGTAGGTGCCGTTGCCGCAGGTCGTCTCGTCGACGAGATCGGAACCGTTCGCCCGGATCACCACCCGGGAGCACCGGCCGTCGTTGGCGGTGTGCTCGATCGATCCGTAGAGGTTGCGCGAGCCGTTCTGGTCGCTGCCGAACGACGTCAGCTTGACTCCCGGCAGCGTCGCGGCGACCTGGAACGCGTCCGACTGGTAGTAGTTCCACGAGGCCGACATGCCGGCTCCGTCGGCGGCCTGGGCCGGTGAGGCGGTGAGCAGCGCGCCGGTCACCGCCGCGACCAGCGTCGCGCCGACGGGCGCGAGGCTCCGAGACGTGGAACGGAAGCGGGTGGGACGGGAAATCGTCGACATTATGCCCCTTTTGCGTTGCGTGGGTGCTTTCGGGCGTCCGATGTGCGCCCTTCGCGTTCCATGTCAGGATCTCTGCATCGGGGTGCCCGTAATGGGCCACTTCGCCGCCGCATTCCATGGACCAGTAATCACCGCGCCCGATGATTTGGTGCGCAATAACCACCAATTTTGTTAGGCTGTGAGAAGTGAATCCCGGTCCGTCACCGCGGTGAAACGCCGGCGCAGCACGCGCCCGCACTCCACCGCCCTACCACGAACGCAGGATGGTCCCGAGATCGGCGCACCCGCCCCTACAGGAGCGGGACGAGGGCGTCTCCATCCTGGTCGACGCGGCGCGTGCCGCCACCCCCGACGTGGGCGGGCGGATATTCGTCGTCGAGGGTCCTCCCGGAATCGGCAAGACGCGACTGCTGACCGTGGTACGAGAACGGCTGCGTCACGGCGGCCATTCCGTGGCCCGAGCCCTGGGGTCACCGCTGGAACGCGAGTTCGCCTACGGCGTGACGCGGCAATTGTTCGAGCCGATGCTGACCGCGGAAGCCGAGTTCGGCCGGGGTCCGCTGTTCGCCGGCGCCGCCGCGCAGGCCGCCTCGGTATTCACCGTGGAGGCGATCCGGCCCGTCGGCGACCTCCCGGTTTTGCACGGCCTGTACTGGCTGGTGGTGAACGCGTGTACGGCGGAACCGCTGACTCTCGTCGTCGACGACGTCCAGTACGCCGACCCGCCCTCTCTGCGCCTGCTGGCCTACCTGCTGCCCCGGCTGGACGGCCTGCCGCTGACCATGATGCTGGCGATGACGTCCGGCGCGCCGGTCCCCGACCTGCTGGCCGAGATCCTGCGCACGCCCAGCACCGAGTTCGTACGGCTGCGGCCGCTCGGGCTGCCCGGCACCGCCGCCGTGCTCGCGACGATGTTCGGCGCCCGGCCTGACGACGCCTTCGTCGCCGCCTGTCACGACTCCAGCGGCGGCAACCCGCTCCTGCTGACCGAGCTGGCCCGGGGCTGCGTCGAACAGGGCATCACCCCCACGAGCGGCAACACCGCCCGGCTGGCCACGGTGCTCCTTCCGTCCCGGGTGAGGCCCCACCTGGGGGGCCTGCCGCAGGACGCCGTCGATGTGGCGCATGCCGTCGCCCTTCTGGGCAACGAGGCGGACCTGCCCGCGATCTCGGCGGTCTCCGGCCTCGGCGTCGAGGCCACCGCCGCCGCCGTCGACCGGCTGATCCGGAGTCATGTGCTGGTCCGCGCGCCCGCCGGCCGGTTCGGCTACCCGCACCAGCTGTTGCAACGGTCGGCCTACGAGCACCTGGACACCACCCGCCGGTTACGGGGACACCGGGCGGCGGCGCTGCACCTGGCCGCCACGGGCGCGGAGCCGGAGCGGATCGCCGCGCACATCCTGCAGGTGCCCCCGGGCGTGGTGCCGGACGCGGCCGGATACCTGCGGCGCGCCGCCGAGACCGCGCTGTTCCGCGGTTCCCCCGACAGCGCGTACACCTATCTGCGGCGGGCGTTGCCCGACGTGACCGGCGACCGGGACCGCCAGGTCCTGGTCGACCAGCTCGCCGACGTCGCGCTGCACAGCGATGTCGAGGCCGCCGCGCGCTACGGCGAGCAGGCCCTGGCGTCGGCCGTCGAGCCCGCCGCCCGGGCGGCGGCCGGTCTACGGCTCGGGGAGGCGTTGCTGTTCGGCGGCGACACGGAGGCCGCCGTACGAGCCTGGCGTGACGCGCGGCAGGCGCTGGACAGGACGTCTGACCCGGGGCTGCGCTGGCATCTGGACGCGTACCTGGTCAACGTGACCGTGCTGGAACCCGGCCGGCTGCACCTGCTCGACGAGGTGGGGCAGGCCGCGGGCGACGACGAGCCGCCGAGCGCCGGCGGGCGGGCGCTCGACTGCGTGCTCGCCCTGCGGGCCGCGTTCGAGGCCCGCCCGCAGGCCGCGCAGGCCGCCCGCCGCGGCCTCTCCGACGGGCTGCTGGTGCGCCACGGCACCGGGGACAGCCCGCTCGTGTGCGGCTGGCTGGCGCTCCTGGCCGCCGAGGACGACCTGGCCGGCACGAGCATCGACCATGCCCGGCGGGAGGCGTACCGCCGCGGCAGCGTCCGGGCGCACGGGCCCGCGCACGCCCTGGCGGCGCTCCACGAACTGTGGCGCGGCAATCTCGCCGAGGCGGAGCGGGAGGCGCGCACGGCGGTGGAGGCCGTCGAGCGTTCGGGCGTACGGCTCGGCCGGCCGTTCGTCGCCCCGTTCCTGGCCGACATCCTGGCCGAACGCGGCGACCTGGCCGGCGCGCGGTCCGCGCTGGCGTGGGCCGGTCTGCCGGAGGAGCCACCGCCGGCCGGGCCCATGTACTTCTACGCCGACACACGGGCGCGGCTGCTCCGCCGTACGGTGGGCGGCGAGCGGGCGGTGGCCGCGGCGCTGGACGCCGGTCGCCTCTTCGCCCGCTTCGGCGGCGACAACCCCGCGTTCGTTCCCTGGCGCACCGAGGCGGCCCGCACCCTGCACCGGATGGGTCACGGCGACCAGGCGGCGGAGCTCGCGCTGGCCGAGGTGGCCCTGGCCCGCCGCTGGGGCGCGCCCCGGCCGCTGGGCCGCGCGTTGCGGGTCGCCGGCGTCGTGCTCGGCGCACAGGACGGCTTCCCGCTGCTGGCCGAGGCGGTCGACGTGCTGGCCGGATCGCTCGCCCGGCTGGAGTACGCCAAGGCGCTGGTGGACCTGGCCGCCGCGGCCGACCGGCGGGGCCGGCGCGGCTGGGCGCGCGAACTGCTGGACGACGCCGCCGAGCTGGCGGCCCAGTGCGACTGTCCCCCGTTGCGTGAGCGCGTGGACGCCATGTCGGGGGCGGCCGGATCCCGGACCGCGCCGGCCGGCCCCGGCACCACCGCGCTGACCTCAACAGAGCGCCGGGTCGCCGAGCTGGCCGCCACCGGCATGTCCAACCGCGAGATCGCCGAAACCCTGTTCGTCACTCCCAAGACCGTCGAGCTGCATCTGACCAACACCTACCGCAAGCTGCACATCGGCGGCCGGGTCGAGCTGGTCCACGCGCTGGACCGCGTTACGGCGGGGACCGCCAGACCGCCGCGGACCCGCGGATGACCGGGCGGGAGGCCGCGGCACGCCGGGCACGAGATCGGTCTTGTCGCCGGCGTGCGGGCGGCGGCCGGACGCGGGCCGTGCCGAACACGGGGCCGGACACGGGTGCGTAGGCCCACCGTCGACGCCCCGGCCGGCCCGCGCTCGGGTCAGACCGGCCAGCACGGTGCGGACGGCCTGAAGGCCGTGGTGCAGTTCCTCGTCGGTCAGGTGGCCGAAACCGAGGACGATTCCGTCAGGGGCGTCGCCCGCCCGCACCTGGTACAGGTCCGACAGACGGCCCACGGTCACACCGCGGCCGGCGAGTTCGGTCGCCACGGAATCGACGATCTGGCGGGGTAACAGCAGTGCCGCGCTGGAACCGCGGGGGCCGAGAACCAGCCGGGCGGGCCGCCCGACATGTGCCAGCGCGGCACGCACCTCCTCGCGCCGCCGAGCGTGCAGCCGCGACGCGCGCCTGACGTGCTGGGCGACCGCCCGGTCACCGAGCAGGCGGGTGAACGCCGCCTGCGCCGTCCCGCCGAGCCGCCCGTCGTCACCCCCCGCGACCTGCGCGACCACCGGCACCAGTGGGCGCGGCAGCACCAGGTACGCCAGCCCGGGCGGGGCGAGACCGTCGCCCAGCGTCCCCGCGAGGATCACTCGCCCGCCCGCCAGGTCGAGCAGCGAAGGAAGCGGCCTGTCACCCGCCCCGGTCTGCTCGGTGCAGATGTCCACCAGATATCCGCCCGTCCGCCGGGCCCACTCCGCGAGCATCCGCCGGCGGGCCGGCGACAGCACCGCGCCGAACGGATGGTTGCCCTCGGCGAACACGACGGCGGCGCGCACCCCGTCCATCCCGCCCAGCAGGTCCACCCGCGCGCCCTCCGTGTCGGCCGGCAGCGGGTGGGTCGTCCATCCGGCCTGCCGCGCGGCCTGCACGGGATATCCCGGCGCCGGCTGCTCGACGGCCACCGTCGCCGCTCCGGCCTCCCGCTGTCCGATCTGCTGTCCGGTCGGCTGTCCGCTCAGCCGTCCGATCGCCTCGAACAGGAACCAGCAGGCCTGCCGCAGCCCGACGGCCACCACCACGTCACGGGCCTCGACACCGAGCCCGCGGGTCCGGTGCAGGTGCTCGGCGACGGCCTCGCGGAGGGCGGCCGATCCCAGCGGAGCCGCCTCGCCGTCCGGCGGCAGATAGCTGGCCTGGCGCCAGGCGGACCGCCATGCGGCCAGCGGGAAGCCGCCGGCCGTGGCGGCGCGGGGAGTGAAGTCCGCCACGACCGGCCGGACGGGCGGCGAAGGGATGCTCCGGCGATGTGGTGACGGCTCGCCCGTGACGTACGTGCCCGAGCGTGCCCGTCCCTCGACGAAGCCACGGGCCAGCAGCAGCTCGTAGGCCGACACCACCACCCCGCGGGACACTCCGAGCAACTGGGCCATCGCGCGAGTGGACGGAAGCCGCGCCCCGGCGGGCAGGAGGCCACCGCGGATCGCTTCGGCCAGTTGCTCCATGAGCTGCTGCGGCAGGTGTCCGCGCGAATCGCGACGGATGTCGAGGTAAGCGGCGAGCCCTTCTGCCGTGACCATGCGCCCTCCTTCTTCTGTCGGACGCCCGCCCCGAGTGGGCGCCACCATCAGAAGATCGGCCAACCGGCGGCCCCGGGGCATCGGGGTCCCCCCCAATGTCACCCCCTGTCTCCGCCGGCGGCGCGTCACCGCAGCTCAGAGGGGCCTGCCGAGCATCGTGGCCGCGGGACGCCGGGCGGATTTGAAACCATTTCTAGGGAAATCCCCGAGGCGGTCCGTACGAGATCGCTCTATCATCCGCGGCTGGCAGACTTGGCGGGTGGATCACGGACCGTCCTTGCTGGAGCGCGACGCCGAGGTGGGGCGGATGCGGGGGCTCTTCGCCGCGGCGGCGCGCGGACAGGGCGGTGTGATGCTGATCGAGGGCCCGGCCGGCATCGGCAAGAGCGCGCTGGCCGGCGCCGCCCGCCGGCTCGGCAGGACGGCCGGCTGCCGGGTGCTCGGCGCCCGCGGCAGCCGGCTGGAGCAGCGGTTCGGCTACGGCGTGCTGCGTCAGCTGGTCGAACCGGTGGTGCTCGGCGCCGACACCGCACAGCGGGTGCGGCTGCTGCGTGGTCCCGCCCATCGGGCGCTCACGCTGCTCGACTCACATCTCGTTTCGCGCCTCGGCGGACCCGTGCCCGGTGACCTGGGGGCGTTCCACGTGCTGGCCCGGCTGCTGGTGAACCTCGCCAAGGCCGGTCCGGTGGCGCTGGTCGTCGACGACGTGCACTGGGCCGACGACCTCTCGCTGCGCGTGTTCCTGCACATGCTCCCCGGCCTGGCCGAGTCGCCGATGGCGGTGGTGCTGGCCGGTCGGCCGTCCGCCGCGCCTGGGCCGTTCGCGGAGCTCGCCGCCGATCCGGCCGTGACGGTGCTGCGGCCGGCTCCGCTGACGCCGGCCGGCACGGCCGCCCTGGTGCGCGCCGTCGGCGGCGAGGCGGCGGGCACCCGGCTGTGCGCGGCCTGTCACCGCCTGACCGGCGGCAACCCGCTGTTCGTACGGGAGCTGGCGGCGGCCGCGGGTGCCGCCGGCGGCACGGCGGCCGAGGGTGACGAGGAGGCGTTGCGTGCGCTCGGCGGGCCGGCGCTGAGCCGGTGGATGGACGCCGTGCTCGCGCACCTCACCCCCGAGGCCGTGCGGGTCGCTCAGGTATGCGCCGTACTGGGCGAGGAGGCCGGCCCGGGGCTCGTCGCCGAACTCGCGGGCGGCCCGGAGACACTCGCGCGGGGCCACGACGAACTGGTGGCGGCGGGCGTCCTGCGCGGCGGCGGGCGGCTCGAGTTCGTCCACGACCTGACCCGGCACGCCGTGCACTCCGGCATCGCCGTGGTGGAGCGCAGCCGCCTGCATCGGCGAGCGGCCGAGCTGCTCGCCGCCGGGCATCCGGCACCGCTGGTCGCCGCCCACCTGCTCGAGACCCTGCCCTCAGGCGACGGCTGGGTGGTGGACACGCTGGTGGCCGCCGCCGACCACGCGTCGAGCCGGGGGGCGCCACGGTCCGCGCTGGCATTCCTGGAGCGGGCCCTGCAGGAGCCGCCCACCCCGGAGGCGACCGCCGGCCTGGTGCGGATGGCCGGCGAGATCGCGTACTGGTTCGACTGGCCGGCCGCGATCGGCTACCTGCGACGCGCGGCCGCGCTGGCCCCGGACGCGGCCGGGCGGGCCGAGGCCACCGAGCTGCTCGGTCGTGCGGTGGTCCTCAACGGCCGCAACGCCGACGCGATCACCCTCATGGAGAACGCCCTCACCGAGCTGGGCGACGGGCACGCGGAGCTGGACCACCGGCTGCGGACGCAGATCATCGCGGCGGCGGCGGCCGAGCTGGACCTGCGGCACACCGGTGCGCGGCACCTGGCGGTGCTTTCGGCCGCGCCGAGGCTGAGCGACGAGGTGCGGTGCCAGCTCCACGGGTTCACCGCGTTCTGGACCGCCGTCGTCGAGCTCGACCGGGACGCGGCCGTTTCCACGGCGCTGCGGGTGCTGCGGCTGCGTTCGTCCGGCATGGCCGACCAGGAGGCGTCGTCGTCGCTTTCCTACCTGGTCCTGATCGACGCCGACCATGACGACGTGCTGCGGCAGCTCGACGGCGACTGGTCCGCGGCGCGTGAAACGGGCTCGCCATACACGGCCGCGCTGATCGGCTACCTCCGGGTGCACGCACTGCTGGCGCGCGGTCACCTCGCCGAGGCCGAGGCCGGCATCCGGCAGGTGGTACGACTCATCGGCAGGGTGCCGGTCCCGCTGACCCCGGTCTTCGCCGGAGAGATCCTGGCAGAGGTGCACCTCGCACAGGGGCGGCTGACAGCCGCTGCCGAGGCGCTCGCCGGAGCGTCCGCCGATGTCTCACCCTACAAGGCATTGCAATGCCGCCTGGACCTGATGTCTGCCCAGTTGGACCTCGCCCATGGGCGGGCCGAGCAGGCGGTCCGGCGGGCGGAGCAGGTGGGCCGCCGGTTGCTCGCGGACGGCTGGCTGAACCCGGCCTCGTATCCGTGGCGGATGGTGGCCGCACTGGGCAAGCACGTGCTCGGGGCCCGCGACGCGGCCCTGGCGCTGGCCGCCGAGGACCTCGACCTGGCCCGCCGATGGGGCGCCCCACGCGCCCTCGGCCGAGCGCTGCGGGTGGCGGCGACGGTGACCGGAGGCCGGGCCGAGCCGGAGTTGCTGGAGGAGGCGGTGCGGGTGCTGCGGACGGGCCCGGCCAGGCTGGAGCTCGCCACGGCCCTGCACGCCTTCGGCCGCCGCACGTGGCGGCAGCACCCCCAGGCCGGGCGGGCCGCCCTGACCGAGGCGCTCCGGCTGGCGGAGGAGTGCGGAGCCGCGGAGCTCGCGCGGCGAGCGCGGAGCGCACTGACCGAGGCCGGTACGCGGCCGCCGGAACCGCACGCGGCTCGGCTGACCCCCGGAGAGTGGCGGGTGGCCCGGTTGGCGGCCCGAGGCAGGACCAACCGCCAGATCGCCCAGGAGCTGAACGTCACGCCCAAGACGGTCGAGACGCACCTCGGAAACATCTACCGCAAGCTTGGCGTCCGCAACCGCACCGCGATGGCCCGGGCGCTGGCCGCCACCGACCTCGACCATCCGGACTGAACCGCGCCGCCGGGTGCGCCCGGGTCACTCGCGGGCGGTGGCGGTGGAGCTCATGTCGGGGTAGCGCGCGCCGGCCACCTTCGCGGCCAGCGGCTCCAGCGCGGCGAGCTCGTCGTCCGACAGGGCCAGCGTCGCGGCCGCGACGTTCTGCCGGAGCCGATCGGGAGAACGCGTGCCGGGAATGGGTAGAACCGTAAGGCCGTGGACCCGGGAACGCTGGTGGACCCAGGCGAGCGCGACCTGCGCGGGAGTGACCTCGCGCCGCGCGGCGATGTCGCGGACGGGTTCGAGGAGCGCGGCGTTCGCGTCGGCGTGGTCGCCGGTGAACCGCGGCATCTTCAACCGGACGTCACCCGTGCTCAGCCCCTGGGCGCCGGTGAACGCTCCGGTGAGGAAGCCCCGGCCGAGGGGCGAGTAGGCGACGACCGCCACGCCGAGCTCCGCCGCCGCCGGGACCACCGAATCCTCGATGTCGCGGGTGAACAGCGACCATTCGGACTGCAGCGCCGCGATCGGGTGCACGCCGTGCGCCGCGCGCAGTTCGGCCCCGGTCACCTCCGACAGGCCGAGGTGCCGCACCTTGCCCTCGCGCACCAGCTCGGCCATGGCGCCGGCCGTCTCCTCGATGGGGACGGACGTGTCGCGGCGATGCGCGTAATAGAGGTCGATCTCGTCGATGCCGAGGCGCTTCAGGCTCGCGTCGACGCTCTGGCGCACGTACGCCCGGTCGCCGCGGACCTCGCTCCAGGACTTCTCGCCCGGCCGCCGGACGATGCCGAACTTGGTGGCGAGGAAGACCCGGTCGCGGTGCGCGCGGACGAAGGGGCCGAGGAACCTCTCGTTGTCGCCGTCTCCGTAAAGATCGGCGGTGTCGAACATGGTGACGCCCAGGTCGAGGGCGATCCGCAGGGTCTCCCGGGCCTCGTCCGGCGCCGTCGGCCCGTAGAACTCGCTGAAGCCCATGCAGCCGAGGCCCTGCGCGCCGACCGGCGGGCCGCCGGCGCCGAGGGGAACTGCCGGGAGGATCGAAGCAGACATGCGAAGGTCTCCTTTGGTGTGCTCCCGGCGGCTGTCCTACTCCGGGGAGGCGGCGATGGAGGCGAAGAGCAGGCCGCTCATCTCCGCCCAGCGGCGGGGCAGGTCGGCGCGCTGGTTGAGGACGTCGCAGACGTGCTGCAGGCCGAAGAACGCCGACACGAGCATGTACGCGGCGGACTCGGGGTCCATGCCGTCGCGGAGCTGGCCGGCGCCGCTCGCCTTCGCCAGCAGTGTCGAGATCGTGGCGATCCACTCGACGTACGGCTCGGGCAGGGTCGTGTCGGACAGCGAACGCTCGGCCTGGATCCTGGCTCCGGCCTTCACGATGTCGTCCTCGAAGAACTTGTTGGCGGCGTTGTTCAGCAACGCCTGGACGGTCTCCATCGGCGGCAGGCCCATGGCCTGTGCCTCGTCCAGGCGCACGCGCCACCGGTTGTACAGCTCGCGCACGATCTCCGCGGCGATGTCCTTCTTGTCGCGGAAGTGGAAGTACACCGCGCCCTTGGTCATGCCGACCTGCTTGGCGATGTGGTCGATGGAGGTGTGCGGATATCCACGGTCGGCGAACAGCTCGGCCGCCGAGGCGAGCACCTGGGCCCGGGTCTGCGCGGCCCGTGCCTGCTGCGGCGCGTTGCGGGGCTGCCCCCGCTGCGCGATCGTGGTTCTGGGAGTGGCGATCTTACTCACACGCGTGATCCGTTCTGTCCGGGTCCGACTCAGCGTACCGCCTTCCCGGTATGTTTCGCCTCTGTTCACTAGTCCCCTCGTCGGCTCACGAGTCAATCGTCGAAGCCGTTCCAAAATATACCTTCGCGGACGTATATTTCTCTCGTGTGACCTAGGACACCCTCGTACGCGATCGCGCAAGTCCTGATCAGAAGGGATTAGAGATGAGTGCTCAACTCTCGGCGGAAGACGTCACCCTGCCGGCTCCCCGGCAGTCGTCGTCCCCGTTCGGCTGGGGCTGGGATGCGATGCCACAACCCGCCCGCGGCGCGCGGTTACCCGGCCCGCGCTTCGTGTCCCGCGAACTGGTCCACAAGTCCGCGGCCGAGCGCGTGCTGCTCACCGACGGGGTCCGGCAGACGCCGGACAGTTTCATCATCGCGGCCATGCTGCCGCGCGACCACTGCCTCTACCAGCAGGACGACTCCGGCTGGACCGACCCGATGCTGCCGACGGAGGCGCTCCGGCAGGCCGGCTACTACATCCAGCACCGCTTCTACGGGGTGCCCGAGACGCACAAGTTCATCCTCGGCGGGGTCACGCTCGGCATCGACGGTACCGCACCACCCTCCCCAGCGCCGTGGCTCCCGGTCAACCTGCGGGTCACCTGCACTCCCACCGCCAAGTGGACCAGCCGCCGGCTGTGCATGCGGCTGGAGGTCGAGGTCAGCGTGGCCGGGGTGGTCTGCGGGCACGGCAGCCTCCTTTCGCAGGCGGTGGACCCACGCGTGTACCAGGCGATCCGCGGCCGGAAGGCGGCGTCCGCGCCGCACGAGTCCGTGCCCTTCTTCGGCTGCCCCCTCTCCCCCGGCGAGGTCGGCCGCCGCCGCAAGGAGGACGTGCTGCTGGCCGACGACGGGAACGCCGACGGGTGGCTGCTGCGACTCGACGACAGCAACACCGAGATGGTCGACCACCACGTGGACCACGTGCCGGGCATGGTGGTGCTGGAGGCGTTCCGGCAGGCCGCGCTCGCCGCGGCCCGGCCGCCCGCCGGTCTCCGGGCCTCGGTCGTCGGCCTGCGGAGCGAGTTCGCGGCGTTCTGCGAGCTCGGCACCCCGGTCCGGATCACCGCCAGCCCGCAGCGCGGGTGTCTCGCGGCGGACCGGATGATGGTCCACGTGGTCGCCGAGCAGGACGGCGACGAGGTCGCCGCGGGCACGGTGGAGCTCAGGCTGTGCCCCGACACGAGTGGTGGGCAGGACCGCCGATGACACTGACCTCGATATCTCCGGACCACCGTCTGGACGTGACCGGACTCGTGGACTGCGCGGCCCGGTACGCCGCCGAGGTGGACGCCGCGCGCCGGCTCCGCCGGGAGTCGGTGGCCGCGCTGGTGGAGGCGGGCTTCCCCCGGCACTTCGTCCCCAGCCAGTGGGGTGGGGCGG
Source organism: Microbispora amethystogenes (assembly GCF_016863015.1). Taxonomy (GTDB): domain Bacteria; phylum Actinomycetota; class Actinomycetes; order Streptosporangiales; family Streptosporangiaceae; genus Microbispora; species Microbispora amethystogenes. Next base: position 65,889 of record NZ_BOOB01000054.1, read on the forward strand.
CCGGCGGCTTCGCGCCACTGGTGGAGGCGGCGATCACGGTGGGCGAGAGCTGCCCGGCGACCGCGTGGTGCGCGACCCTTTTCGCCGCGCACGGACGGCTCGCCGCCTACCTGCCCGAGCGGGCGCGGGAGGAGATCTGGGGCCAGGGCCCCGACACTCTGATCGCCGCGTCCGTCATGCCGCCGTCGGGCCAGGCCACCCCCGTGCCGGGCGGCTGGCTGCTCCGGGGCGAGTGGGGCCGGGCCAGCGGGGTGGACTTCGCCGACTGGGTGCTGCTCGCCAGCACGGTGCCGGACGGCGACGGGGAGACGGTGCGGATCTTCGCCGTTCCGGCCGGGGACTTCCTGGTCAAGGACACCTGGCGGGCCGACGGCATGCGGGGGACGGGCACCAACACGGTGACGCTGCACGACACGCTCGTCCCCGAGCACCGCACGGTCGCGTTGCCCGAGCTGCTCGGCACCCGGCGCGCCGGCCACGCACGCTGCCACAACGTGCCCTACACGCTGGTCGCGGCGGTGATGTTCGCCGCTCCCCTGGTCGGAGCCGCCCTGGGCGCGGTGGCGGACTGCGGGTCCACCGGAGCCGGGCGCCCGTCGCCGGATCCGGACGTCCTGCGGGCGCTCGCCCGGTCGTCGCCGGAGGCGTACGCCGCCCGTCTGCTGCTCAAGGAGGCCGCCGGCCGGGCCGACCAGGGCCTGGTCGACGCGCGGACGATCGCGCGGAACCGGTGCGACGCGGCGGTCGCCGCGGAGCTCTGCGTCAGCGCCGTCGACCGGCTGTTCACCGCGTACGGCGGCCAGTACGGCGGGCACGGGCCGGCCGAGGGCGATCCGGTGCACCGGCGGTGGCGCGACGTCCACACCGGCGCCGGTCACGGCGCCCTGCGGTTCGCCCCCGCGGCGGACGCGTACGTGAAGGCCTTCCTCGGCTGACGGTGCCGCGACCGGCCTAGTCCGTGTCCGAGCCGCCGTCCCGGGGTCCGGACACGGCCGTCCACAGGTCGTCGAACCGTTGCGCGGCGTCCGCGTCGTCGCGGGGGGCGGGATGCGGGATCTCGAAGAACAGCGATATCAGGAGCCGGGCGACGGTGTCGGGGGGGTGCCTGCCCATCACCCGGCTCTCCGCGTGCGCCCGGGCCACGGCCCGGGCCAGCGACCGGGAGATCCGTTCGACCAGTCCGAGAGCGCGCCGGTCCAGCTGGGGGGCCTCCACGGCGAGCCGCAACGCGGACCTGGCGAGCGGGTCCCGGCGCAGGTGCCGGGTGAGATCGAGCATCGTCTCCCGCAGTGCCAGCAGTGCCGCCGCGTCCTCGGCGCGCCGTTCCGCGCGTGCGACCAGCTCGTCTCCGGCCTCCTCGATCAAGGTGGCCGCGAGCTCTTCCTTGGAGGAGAAATGTCCGTACAACGCACCTTTGGTCATGCTGGTGCGTTCCACCACGTTGAGCAGCTTCGTGCCGTCGTAGCCGTGCGCGGCGAATTCCTCCGCCGCCGCGGCGAGCACCAGCGCCCGGGTCTGAACCGCACGGTCCTGAGCCACTCTGCCCTCGCTTGGGTGAATCCTAGGAAAAAACCTTTGCGAAGGTATGTTACTGGGATCTTGCTGTGAAAAGGCCGAGTGCGCCCCTTCGGGTGGCCTTCTTCGACGTGGACGAGACGCTGCTGGCCGGAAAGAGCATGATCGAGTTCCTACGTTACTGGCTGGATCCCGACGACGCGGCGTTCCGCGACGCCCTGGCCGAGCTGGGTGCGGTGGCGGAGCGGGAGGGCAGGGCCGCCGCGAACCGCGCCTACTACCGGCTCTTCGCCGGCGTCCCGAGCGCGGCGCTGGCGGAGGCGGGTGGCCGCTGGTACGCGCGGCATCGCCGGAGGCCGGATGCCTTCGTGAGCTCCACCGTGGCGGCGCTCGCCGGACACCGCGCGGCCGGAGACCTGGTGGTGCTGGTCTCCGGCTCGTGCCGGGCGGTGCTCGATCCGCTGGCCGCGGACGTGGGCGGCGACGAGGTGCTGTGCACGGAGCTCGTCGCCGGCGCCGACGGACGGCTGACCGGCGAGGTCGCGAGATCGATGATCGGCCCGGCCAAGTCCGAGGCCGCGGCGGAGCTGCTCCGGAGTCTCGGAGTCAGCCCCGCCGTCTGCTTCGCGTACGGCGATCACTCCAGCGACCTGGACCTGCTGACGGCCGTCGGCAGCCCGCGGGTCGTCGGCGGCGACCCGGTGCTGGCCTCGTGGGCGGCACGGCACGGCTGGCCCGTGTTGCCCGCATAGAGCCCGTGTTACCCGCATAGAGCCCGTGCCGCCCGGTTGGAACAGGCTCAGACGAGGTTCAGGTGGCGTAGGTCCGACACGTACTTCTCGATCAGCGTCCGGGACAGATGGGGAACGTCCCGTACGGCTTCCTGGAACCGGCCGGCGGGGAACGCCGACCCGGCCCGGGGCGTCGCGGGCTCCCGCCAGGCGCGCATCAGCGGGAGGAGCGAGTGCTGCCGCTGCTTCTCCGGCAGCTCGCGCAGCGCGGCCTCGAACCGCTCGCACCACTCCTGGTAGTCGTCGACGCGGCGGAGGGCGATCCCGGAGCCGGCCAGCCAGTCGACGACGGTGTCCAGCGAGACGCCGTCGTCGTGCGGGTTGACCACGTTGAACGTGCGATACCCGGCCGCCCCGGAGCCCTCACCGGATCCCAGTCCGGATCCCAGGGCGGCCACCGAGGCGGCGACGAAGTCGCCGGGCAGGCCGTCGTAGTGGGCCCGGCCCGCGTCGCCGCCGCGGTAGAACGACCCGGGCGCGATTCCGGTGGCGATCAGGCTCAGCACCAGGCGGGTGAACGCGTCCGGCACGTTGAGCTGCCCGGTGTAGCGGCTGTGCGCGAGGATCATGCCCGAACGGAACACGGTCACCGGCAGCCCGCACCGGTCGTGCGCCTCCCGGAGCAGCACCTCGCCCGCCCACTTGCTGGTGGCGTAGCCGTTGGCGTGGCTCTCGTCGATCGGCCGGACCGGACTGGCCACGCGGATGTCGGCGTCCTCGGGCACGCCGGTTCCGTACATGCCGGTTCCGTGTGACGCGACGGCCACGGAGGACAGGAAGCTGACCGGCTTCAGCCGGGTGGTGACGGCCAGCCGGACGACCTCGGCCGTGCCGGCGACGTTGGGGCCGAACAGCTGCCGGTAGGGCAGCACGTGGTTCACCAGCGCGGCCGCGTGCACGACGGCGTCCACCGTCGCGGCCAGCCGCTGCCAGGTCTGCTCGGGCAGGCCCAGGTTCGGCGCGCCGACGTCGCCGGCCAGCACCTGCAACGCGCCGTCGCCGGCCAGCTCGGCGAACCGCCGCTTGAGCTCGACGTCCCCGCTGTCCAGCGACTCCTCCAGCCGCACGCGGGCGGCCGCGTCGTCGGCGCCGCGCACGAGGCAGATCAGTGTGCCGCCGCTGCCGGCCAGCGACCGCAGCAGCTCCAGGCACAGGAAGCGGCCGAGATAGCCGTTGGCTCCGGTGAGCAGCACCGTGGCGGGAGCGCCGGCCGGCCGGGGAAGCGCCGTGGCCGCGGTCAGCGTCGCCTCGTCGACGAACCTGTCCAGCGTGAGCTCCCCGGCCCGCGCCTCGGTGGCCCGGTCGCCGTGCACATCGGCGAACGTGGCCCGTCGCGCGGACGGGTCACGCAGCCGCTCGATCTGGCCGGCGATCTCGCCGAGGCTGTTGGCCGGGCCGAGCAGCGTGCCGACCGGGACCTCGGTGCCGAAGATCTCCTTGAGCAGGTTCGAGAGCGACAGCGCGGTCAGCGAGTCTCCCCCCGTGTCGGTGAAGCGCGTCTCCGGGCCCGGCTCGCCGGCGGACGCGCCGAGCAGCGCCCGTACGGCGCGGCCGACCGTCTCCACGACCGGGCGGCCCTCGTCGTGCCGCAGGCCGCGCAGGCCGTCGATCTGCTCCTCGGCCAGCTCGGCGTAACGCCGCTCCAGCCGTTCGCCGTAGTGCTCCTTGAGCCGCGGCCGCAGTTGCTTGGTCGAGTCGGAGAGCAGCCCGTTCTCCTGGCTGAACGGCACCGTCTCGACGAGCAGGTCGCGCGGGATCTCGTACGGCTTTAGGTCGGCGCGCTTCGCGATGCGCTGCAGCGACTCGTGGATCTCCGCCTTCAGCGCCGCCTCGCCGGACGCCCGGCCGAGCGCCTCCGCGGTCGGCACCACCACGGCGAGCAGGTACGGGCGGGAGCTGTTGCCGTACAGGAAGATCTGCTGCACCAGCGGGCTGGCGACGTAGGCCGCCTCCAGCTTCGACAGCGCCACGAACTCGCCCTGGGAGAGCTTGAGCACGTTCTTGCGGCGATCGACGTAGTAGAGCCGGTCGGGCTCGACCTTGGCCATGATGTCGCCGGTGCGGTAGTAGCCGTCGTCGTCGAAGGCCTCGGCGGTGACGTCCGGGCGCCGGTAGTAGCCGGGGGTGATCAGCTTGGTCCGCACCAGCAGCTCACCCCGCGGATGCGGCGTGTCGGTGGTGAAGTAGCCGAGTTCGGGCACGTCGACGAGCTTGTAGTCGAGCACGAACGCCCGCTGCACGCGGTGGTCCAGCATGACGAGCCCGGTCTCGGTGGTGCCGTAGCTGTCGAATAACGGGACGTCCAGGCAGGACTCGACGAAGGCGGCCAGCTCCGGCGCGAGCGGGGCGGAGCCGCAGGGCGTGTGGATGACCCGGCCGCCGAGGACCACGTCGCGGAAGTGCCGCCGCAGTTCCTCGGCCTGCTCGGCGCTCCCCTGGTCCAGCCGGCTCAGATAGCTCTGGTGGAGCAGCTCGCAGACGCGCGGCACCATGGCGAACTCCGTCGGCCGGATCAGCGCGAGATCCTCCAGCAGCGTGGAGAGGTTGCTGTCGGCCACGAAGTACGCGGTGCCGCCCAGCGCGAGCGTCTTGACCACGAGCCGCCTGGCGACGAGATGGCTCTGCGGCAGGAAGTTGGCCGTGATCATCGGATGGTTCTGCTCGGGCGGCCGCCACATCAGGGACACGGTCGACTCCGGGAAGATGACGCCCTTCGGAGTGCCCGTGCTGCCGGAGGTGTAGATCAGTGCGGACAGCACGTCCCGCGCGTCTTCGACCGGCGGCAGATCCGGCGCGGGCGGCAGCGCGCTCCCGCGCTCGACGACGTCGGACAGCAGCTCCAGCGAGATCGGCGAGGCGGCCTCGGCCAGCCGACGGCGCGCGTCCGCCACGCTCTCCCGGTGCTCGGCGAGCTCGGGACAGTGGTCGAACACGATCAGCCGGACGACGGAGGTGTCCCCCTCCAGCGCTTCGAGCACCGTGCCCAGCCGCTCCGCGCTCGTGGCGAAGACGCGTGGGGCGGCCTCGCCGACCAGGTGGCGGATGTGGGCGACCGTGGCGGTGTTGTGCAGTGGCACGGCGACCGCGCCGACCTGACCGCACGCCAGGTCCACGGTCGTGTAGTCGACGCCGGCGAAGCCCAGGATCGCGACGAGGTCGCCGGCGCGCAGCGGGTGTTCCGCGTGGTGGTGCAAGTCGGCGGCGACGGCGCTCAGCCGGGACCACAGCTCGCCGTACGAGACCGTGTCGAACCTGGACAGCCGCCGCAGTTCGGTGCGGCCGGCCACGGAGACGAACTCCTTGGCGCGCTCGGCGAGCGCGGGCCGGTCGGCGTATCCCGTCAGGGTCCGCTTGACGATCTCCGGCAGCCGCAGGCCGGGTTCGGCGGTGCTCTCAAGGACCTCGTGCAGCGGCATCCGGTCCGCGAGTTCGGGCGCGGTCCGCAGCATCTCGATGCGCCGGTTGCGATTCTCCTCAAGCCGGGCGCGGGTGGTGTCGGCTCGTGAGTCGTTTCCCATGGTTTTCCCCCTTCGGGCGGCCGGGACCTCTTCCGTGTACGGCCGGCCGGTGTGCCTCCGGCGGCCTTGTGCAACCGGGGACAATCCTCGCTTGCACAGCCGAAAACATACCGTGGTAAAGGTATGATCAAGAAGTAGAGACGCATATAAGCCCAGGTCAAAGTGCGTTTATAGAAAAATACCTTGTGTAAGGTATGATTTTGCGAAAGAGTGCTCTTCAAGACACGACAGGCTCCGCTGAAGACGAGGGGTGAGTCACGTGGCAGGCGGCGAAGCGATCAGTAGCGAGCGGGAGACGGGCGTCGGCTCCGACGTCGAGTTGGTCCCGATCGCCGAGCTCGTCCTGAAGGGCTCACCCCGATCCGCCGGGGAGGACGCCGAGCACGCGCGTGCTCTCGCGGAGCTGGATTCGGAGGCTGAACTGCCGCCGATCGTCGTACAGCGGGGCACGAACCGGGTGATCGACGGGATCCACCGGGTGCGCGCCGCGCGGTTGCGCGGAGAGTGGGCGATCCGGGCCCGTTACTTCGACGGCGACGACGCCGGCGCCTTCGTGCTGGCGGTGGAGTCGAACGTGCGGCACGGCCTGCCGCTTTCGCTCGCCGACCGGAAGTCGGCCGCCCGGCGCATCCTGCGGGAGCACCCGGGCTGGTCGAACCGGGCGGTGGCCTCGGTCGTGGGGCTCTCCCCCAAGACCGTCGGCGCGCTGCGCGAGCAGCACGGAGCGCAGGTGACCGAGGTCAGGATCGGCCGGGACGGCCGGGTGCGCCCGGTGAGCGCGGCCTCCGGGCGCGAACGCGCCAGGGAGATCCTGCTGCGCGATCCCACCTCCTCGCTGCGCACGGTGAGCGCCGCGGCCGGGGTGTCCCCCGGCACCGTGCGGTCCGTCCGGATGCAGCTGACCGGGCAGGCCACGGCCGTCGTCCCGGAACAGCGGGCCGGGGAACAGCGGGCCGGAGAACAGCGGGCCGGAGAACAGCGGGCCACGGCGCAGCGAGCCACGGCGCAGCGGGCAGCCGAGCAGCGGGCCGGGGCCGCGTCGCCCAAGCAGAACCCCGATCCACGACGCGCCCGGGGCCCGGCTCCGCGGCCCGCCGGGCCGGACCGGACGGGCGCGATGCTGCGCGCGCTCCGATCCGACCCGTCGCTGCGGTTCAACGAGTCCGGCCGGCTGCTGCTGAGCGTTCTGGCGGTGGCCGCGATGGACGCGAACACGCGGGAACGCCTCGTCGGCGACCTGCCGGACCACTGCGTCGACTTCGTCGCGGAACTCGCCGAGGCGAGCGGACAGGCCTGGCAGGAACTCGCACGACGCCTGGCGGAGCGACGGTCCGCGACCGCCGATCCCAACTGAATTCCCGATTGGAAATGGGGTGTGAAGAGATGGCTGAAGCGTACGGCTGGTCCGGGAAGACCCTACGGACCCAGCGGATCATGCACTCGGCTTCCGGGACGACGTTCCTGGTCCCGCTCGATCATTCGCTGGCGGACGGCCCGGTGTCGGCCGCCGCCGACTTCGCCGGGCTGGTCACGGCGATGGCCGCGAACGACGTGGACGGCATCATCGTCCACAAGGGCCGGGTCCGTTTCCTTCCCACCGAGCTGCTCGGGCGGCTGGCGCTCGTCGTGCACCTGAGCGGCAGCACCAGGCACGCACCGGACGCCGACGCGAAGACCCTGGTCGGCGCCGTGACCGAGGCGGTGGCGCTGGGCGCGGACGGCGTCAGCCTGCACATCAACCTCGGATCGAGCAACGAGGCCCAGCAGCTGGCCGACTTCGGCCTCGTCGCGGACCGGTGCGCGCGCTGGGGCGTCCCGCTGCTCGCGATGGTCTACCCGCGCGGCCCGCGCATCGCGGACCCGGCCGATCCCGCGCTGCTGGCGCACGCGGCGAACGTCGCGGCGGACCTCGGCGCCGACATCGTGAAGCTCCCGTTCACCGGCTCGTCCGTCACGATGCGCGAGGTCGTCGAGGCGAGCCCGATCCCGGTGGTGACCGCCGGCGGCGGCGTCATCGACGACACCGGCACATTCCTCAACCTGATCGACTCCGTGATGGCGTCCGGCGTGCGCGGAGTCGCGGTCGGGCGCAACATCTTCCGCGCCCCCGACCCCGGGAAGCTGGCCCGGTCGGTCGCCCAGCGAGTCCACGCCGGACTCGGTTCCCGCAAGCCCCTTACCCCCCTGGACCTGGCCCTGGCCGGAGCGACAGTCGCCTGACGAACACACTCACCCACGACCGAAGGTGCGAACATGAAATCCGCTTGGATCGACCTGCGCGGCCTCGCCGCCGAACTCGCCACCGCCGTCATCGAGGAGAGCACCCACCTCGGCATCGGCGCCGTCGTGCTGGACGACCCCGATCTGGCCGCGAAGGTCCCGCCGACCCTGGAGAAGGCCGCCGTCGTCACCGGCGAGACCCCCACGGTCCTGATCGACCAGCTCGTCGACGTGGTCGACATCCTGATCGCCGACCACAGCATCGCCGAGAAGTTCGAGGGCGTACGGCCCGGCCTGCGCACCGGCGTCCTGGTCAAGGTGCTGGGCGAGGAGACGCTGCAGCTCGCCTGCAAGATAGCGAACGAGGCGGACCTGACCCTGGTCGAGTTCCGCCAGGACCCGAGCAAGATCCCGCTGGAGATCCTGCTGGCGGCCGCCGACAAGGCCAAGGGCTCGATCGTCACCGTCGTCGAGGACGTCGAGGACGCGATGGTCACCATCGGCGTCCTGGAGCGCGGCTCCGACGCGGTGATGCTCGCCCCGCGGCGGGTCGGCGACGCCTCCGAGCTGGTGCGCGTGTGCCAGGGCGAGGCCGAGACGCTGGAGCTGGAGCCGCTGGAGATCGTCAAGCTCACGCACCTGGGGCTCGGCGACCGGGTGTGCGTGGACACGTGCTCCCACATGCAGCCCAACGAGGGCATCCTGGTCGGCTCGTACTCGACCGGCCTGATGCTGGTCAGCAGCGAGACCCACCCGCTGCCGTACATGCCGACCCGCCCGTTCCGGGTGAACGCGGCCGCGCTCAGCTCGTACACCCTGACGCCCGGGAACCGCACGCGTTACCTGTCGGAGCTGCGCTGCGGCTCGGAGATCCTGGCCGTCAACACGAACGGCGGCGTACGCCGGGTGATCGTGTGCCGGATCAAGATGGAGACCCGCCCGATGCTGCAGATCGAGGCCCGCACGGCGGGCGGCGACATCGTGAACATGGTCGGCCAGGACGACTGGCACGTGCGCGCCCTCGGCGAAGGCGGCAGCGTGCACAACTTCACCGAGCTGCGGCCCGGCGACCACATCCTCGGGCACACCATGACCGACCAGCGTCACGTCGGATACGCGATCCGTGAGTTCCTGCACGAGCAGTGAGACACGAGCCGGCTCCGCTCTGAAGGAAGAGAGTGCGTGACATGGCGCTCATTGTCCAAAAGTACGGCGGAACCTCGGTCGCCACGCCCGAGAAGGTCATCGAGGCGGCGCGGCAGATCCTCGCGGCGCGGGCGGACGGGCACGAGGTCGTCGCGGTCGTGTCCGCCATGGGCGGAACCACCGACAGGCTGCTTCAACTGGCCTCGTCGGTGTCCGACCAGCCGGATCCCGCCCAGCTCGACGCCCTGCTCACCACGGGCGAGGCCGTGTCCGCCGCGCTGCTGTCGATGGCGCTGAACCGCCAGGGCGCCGCCAGCAGGTCGTTCAGCGGCGCCGAGGCGGGGATCCGGACGGACGACCGCCACGGCCGGGCGACGATCCAGCAGGTGGACCCGCGGAGGCTCAAGGAGGACCTCTGCCGGGGAGCGATCCCGGTCGTCGCGGGCTTCCAGGGTGAGGCGGGCGCCGGAGGGCCCTGCACCACCCTGGGCCGCGGCGGCTCGGACACCACCGGCGTCGCCCTGGCCGCGGCGCTCGGCGCGGACCACTGCGAGATCGTCACCGATGTCGCGGGGGTCTACACCGCCGACCCCAGGAAGGTCGCCGGCGCCCGGCGTCACACCGCCCTGCTCTACGAGGAGATGGCCGAGCTCGCGGTGAGCGGAGCCAAGGTGCTCGCCGCGGACTCCGTGGACTACGCACGGACCCACGGCGTCGACCTGAAGGTGCGGGCCAACCACACCGCCCGCGGCCCGGAGACCTGGGTCGGATATCGCCGCCGCGCCGCCGCGATGGCGGTGCCCGGCGACTCCTGGACTCCGGCCGGGCTCGACGAGATCCCCGCGATCGCCGGGGTGGCCACCAGGACCGGTCTCGTGCGGTGCGTGCTGCGCCGGATCACCGCGGACCACGCGGTCCGGATCCTGCGCGGGCTCGCCGAACGCGAGATCGAGGTCGAGCTGCGCCGCTACGGCAATCTCGGGACGGAGGACGCCAGTGACGTCGCGATCACCCTGCCCGCGGAGAGCGTGGAGGAGGCGCGGACGCTGCTGGCCGAGGCCGACGGGGAGACCCGCCTGGGCGAGGTGCACTGGACCTCGAACCTGGCGCGGCTCTCAGTGGTCGGACTCGGGATAGGCCTGCTGCCCGGTTCGCCGCCACGGCTGCTCGACGCGCTGCGGTCGGTCGGCGCCGCGCGCACCGATCTGCTCGTCACGTCCAACCGGCTCAGCGTGCTGACCGGGGAGAGCGGCCTGACCGAGGCCACCCAGAGCGTGCACGACGCCTTCGTCCACGAACCCGCGGCGCCCCGGATCGACACCACCCCCCTGTGGGCCGCCGATCGCAGGCAGCTGAGTGCCGGCGTGCCCGCGCTGGCCGCGGCCGACTGAACCGCGACCCACGACCGGGCCGGCTGGTTCCTCCAGGCCAGTCGGCCCGGTACCCCCGACGAGCGGTGCTCCGTGCGAGCAGCGCCCGCCGGACGAGAAGCCACCCAAGCGGAGCGACCCCGATGACTATGCCGACATTCGATCCCACATCCGACGGCCAGCTGGCCGACCCCTATCCGGCGTACGCGCGGATGCGCGATCGGTGCCCCGTGTTCCACGACGAGAACATGAACGTCTTCGTCGTCACGCGGCACGAGGACGTCGTACGCGTGACCCACGATCCGGAGACGTACTCCTCGGAGAGCGCGGTGAAGGCGACCGCGGGCCCGGAGGCCGACGAGGTCAAGCAGATCCTGGCCGAAGGCTGGTCGCTGACGCCCAATCTCACCGAGAGCGACGGCGGCGAGCACACCCGGCTGCGCCTCGCGGTGAACCGGGTCTTCACGCCCCGGCGGGTGGCCGAGCTCGAACCCTTCATCAGGGCGACCGGCGAAGAGCTGATCACACGGTTCGCCGCCGCCGGCTCGACCGACATCATCGAGAACTACGCGTGGCCGCTGCCGCTGGCCGTCATGGCACGGATCCTCGGCATGCCGGCCGGTGACGTGCCGCTGCTGCGGCGGTGGAGCCACAGCTGGCTGAAGCTGTCCGTCGGCGGCGGCGACGTGGCGGAGCGGGCCGCCTGCGCCCGCGAGGTCATCGCCATGCAGAACTACGTGATGGCGATGCTGCTGGATCCGGCGCGGGCCGGCGACGGGCTCGTCGCGTCGCTCGCGGCCGACCACGGCGAGAACGGCCTCGACAACGTCGAGCTGATGCGCATCGTGATGAACCTGATCATCGCGGGACACGTCACGGTCACCCGTTCCATCGGCAACGGCCTGGTGAGCCTGCTGGAGAACCCGGCCCAGCTCGCGGCGCTGCGCTCGGGCGAGGTGTCGCCCGCGGCGATGGTCGAGGAGATCCTGCGGTTCGAGTCTCCGGTCCAGGGGCTCTTCCGCACCGTCACGACGGAGACCGAGCTCGCCGGCCGCTGTCTGCGGCCCGGCGACCGCGTGATGGTGCACTTCGGCGCCGCGAACCGGGACGAGCGTGTGCTCGCCGACCCGGACACGTTCGACATCAGGCCGCGGGCCGGCCGCAACATGCTGGCCTTCGGCCGCGGCATCCACACCTGCCTCGGCGCCGGGCTGGCCCGGCTGCAACTGCAGGTCGCCATTCCGCTGCTGTTCGACCGCCTGCCCGGGCTGCGTCTGGGACCCGCGGACTCGCGCAGCCGGGAGCGGCTGGTGATCGCGCGGGGATTCGACGAGCTCCACCTGCAATGGGACGTTTCGCAAGTACAGGAGGCAACACAGTGACCACGCAGGAACAAGAAGTCGCACCGGTGGCGGTCGAGAGGAACGCCGCCATGGTTGGGACGCCACTACTGATGGTGGGCGTCGCCCTGGCGGCGGCGAACCTGCGTCCCGCCATCACCACCGTCGGCCCGCTGCTCGACGAGGTGCGCCGGTCGCTCGGCGCCTCCCTGCTCTGGGCGAGCGTGCTGACCGCCGTGCCCACCCTCTGCTTCGGCATCGCCGCCGCGGCGGCGCCGCTGGCGGCCCGCAAGCTCGGCCTGGCCCGGGCGGTCGGCGCCGGTCTGGTCGTGCTCACCGCCGGGCTGCTGCTGCGGGTCGTGGGCGGCCCGTGGGTGATGCTCGCCGGCACGTTCGTCGCGGCGTCCGGCATCGCCCTCGGCAACGTGCTCATCCCGGTCGTGGTCAAGCAGGCGTTCCCAACGCGGATCCCGTTGCTGACCACGGTCTACACCGTCGCCCTGATGGTCGGCGGCGGGGTGGGCGCCGCGGCGACCCCGTGGCTGCAGGAACAGATCGGCGGCTGGCGGGTCACCCTGGCCGCGTGGTCGCTGCTGTCCATCGGCGCGCTGCTGGTCTGGGTCGCCGGGACGCGCCGCACCGGCCTGCTCGGCGCGAGCCCGGCCGCGCCGGCGGAGCGCACGCTGCTGCTGCGCAGCCCGCTCGCGTGGCTGATCACCGGGTTCTTCGGGCTGCAGGCTGCGGGCTCGTACGTCCTGATGGGCTGGGCCGCGAACGTCTTCACCGGCGCGGGCATCAGCAAGCAGGAGTCGGGGCTGCTGCTCGCCCTGCTGGTCGCGGCCGCCCTGCCCGTCACGATGGTGGTCGTGCCGGCCGCGATGCGCAGCCGCAGCCAGTCGTGGTGGATCGCCGGGCTCGTGGGCCTGGAGATCGTCGGCACGATCGGCATGCTCGTCTCGCCGACGTCGGTGCCGTGGCTGTGGTCGCTCCTGTGGGGAGCGGGCATGGGCGTGTTCCCGATCGCGCTCGGCCTGTTCGCGCTGCGCACCCGCACCGCGGCCGAGACCGCCGGGATCTCGGCCATGTCGCAGGGCTTCGGCTACCTGATCGCCATCGGCGGGCCGTTCCTGTTCGGCGTGTTGCACGGCTCCACGGGCGGCTGGGCCGTCCCGATGGTCATGCTTACCGTGGTCTTCGCCGTCGACCTGGTCCTCGGGTTCGTCGTCGGCCGCCCCCGGTACGTGTAGGACCGCGTCGAGGGAGGAGTGACCATGACCTACGACGTCATCGTGATCGGCGGCGGATCCGCAGGCTGCGTCCTCGCCAACCGGTTGAGCGCGAACCCGCGGCTGTCCGTCCTGCTCCTGGAGGCCGGACCCGACTTCGCGACCGTCGAGGAGCTGCCGGCGGAGGTCGCCGACGCCCACTACGCGCCGTACTCCTACGACTGGGGTTACCGATCGGTCCCGGACGCGTTCGGCAACGAGGTGCCGGTCCCCCGCGGCCGGATCATCGGCGGGTCCTCCTCCGTCAACGTCTGCGTGGCGATGCGCGCCCGGCCGTCCGACCACGACGCGTGGGCGGACCTGGCCGGGCCCGCATGGGGCTACCCGGAGATGCTCCCCTTCTACAAGGAGATGGAGCACTACCCGTACGGCGAGGAGAAGTTTCACGGCCTCGGCGGGCCTTACCGCATCACGCTGAGCACGGCGGCGGACCTGGGCCCGCACGTCGCGGCGATGGCGGAGGCGAGCGCACGGCTCGGCTATCCGATGGTCGACGACTTCAACGCGCCGGGCGCGCCGGGCTTCGCGCACACCCCGCTCAGCGCGGCCGACGGCCTGCGGCTGAGCACGGCGGTCGGCTACCTCAACCCGGTCCGCCACCGGCCCAACCTGCGGGTGCGCGGCGACGCGCCGGTCGACCGGGTGCTGTTCCGGGGCACCCGGGCCCGCGGGGTCCGGCTCGTCTCGGGTGAGGAGATCGACGCCAGGCACGTCGTGCTCAGCGCCGGCGCCTACGGCACCCCGGTCATCGCCATGCGGTCCGGCGTCGGAGACCGCGCCGGGCTCGCGGCGCACGGCATCGACGTGCTGGCCGATCTCCCGGGTGTGGGTCGCAACCTCACCGAGCACCCCGCCTTCTGGAACATCCACGTCGCGAAGCCGCCGGAGGGCGGCGCGCGGCAGATGTTCGGCAGCGTGCTCAGTGTCGCCACGGGACCGGGCGAGCCGGACTTCGACGTGCAGATCCTGCCGTCGGCGGCGGTGCCGACCGCAAGCCTGCCCGCCATGATCGTTCCGCCGGTCGAGAACCACCCGACCGGCTGGGACATGGTCTTCTTCGTCTCCTGCGTCCAGCCCCGTTCGCGGGGCAGCGTGCGGCTCGCCTCGCGCGACCCGGAGGACGCGCCGATCATCGACCTCGGGCTCTACACGGCCGCCGACGACGCCGAACGGGTCGCCGACGCGGTGCGCATCGCCCGCGGGATCGCGCGCACCCAGCCGCTCGCCGACCTCCTGGTGGACGAGCGGGTGCCGGGTCCGGGCGTGAGCGACGAGGAGCTCGCGGACGCGATCCGGCGTGCTCCGGCGCACTACAACCACGGCAGCTCCACGATGCGGATGGGTCCGCGCCGTGATCCGGACGCCGTGGTCGACACCGACGGCGCCGTGTACGGCGTCGAGGGACTCACCGTCGCGGACGCCTCCGTCTTCCCGGCGATGCCGCGCGTGGCCACCAACGTTCCGACCATTGTGATCGCCGAGCGGATCGCCTCGGTGCTGAAAGAGAGGCTGTCGTGACCACGACCTTCGATACCGCTCAGATCGTGCGGACGCGCTGGTCCTCGCAGGACGAGGCGGACCGGTTCACCGTGCACAACCCGGCGACCGGCAGGCCGCTGGTGGTCGTCCAGGGCGCGGGCGCGGAGCAGGTGGACCAGGCGGTCCGCGCCGCGCACGAGGCGCACTTCGCGTGGAAGGCCCGTACGCCGCGGGAGCGCGGCAAGTGGCTGTGGAAGGTCGCCCAGGCGATCCGCGAGCACGCCGACGAGATCGCGGCGCTCGAGTCCAGCGACAACGGCAAGCCCTTCACCCAGGCGCGCAACTTCGACCTCGAAGGCGCGCCCACCATCTTCGAGATGTTCGCCGGCCTCTGCGAGGCGATCCCGAGCCAGGCGCGCGACTCGGGCAGCATGATCGACATCACGCTGCGCGAGCCCTTCGGCGTCATCGGCGCGATCATCCCGTTCAACTGGCCCCCGCTGCACACCGCCGGCAAGATCGCCCCCGCGCTCGCGGCCGGCAACGCCGTGGTGATCAAGCCGCCGGAGCAGGCGCCGCTGTCGGTGATGCGGGTCGCCGAGATCGCCCAGGAGATCCTCCCCGACGACGTCGTGCACATCGTGCCCGGCACCGGCGCGGTCGGGGCGCAGCTCGCGGGGCACAAGCTCGTGGGCAAGGTCTCCTTCACCGGCGCGCCCACCACGGGCCAGGCCGTGATCCGTACGGCCGCGGAGAACCTGACGCCGACCCTGCTGGAGCTCGGCGGCAAGAACGCCCTGGTCATCTTCGAGGACGCCGACCTCGACTCGGCCGTGCCGTGGGCGGTGGAAGGCGGCTACTTCAACCAGGGCGAGGCCTGCACCGCCGCCTCGCGCGTGCTGGTCCACGTGGACCGCTACGAGGAGGTCGTCCGGCGGCTCACGGACGCCGTCAACCGGCTGAAGGTCGGCGACGGCGCGGACGCGGGCACGCACGTCGGACCGCTGGTGACCCCCGAGCAGCGGCGGCGCGTGCTCGACTACATCGACCTCGGCGTCCGCGAAGGCGCCACGATCGCGGCCCAGGCGGCGCTGCCCGCCGACCCGGAGCTGGCGGACGGCTACTACGTCCCGCCCACGTTGTTCACCGGCGTCACCCCGGACATGCGCATCGCCACGGAGGAGATCTTCGGGCCCGTCGTCTGCGTGATCCCGTTCCGCGACGAGGCCGAGGCGGTCCGCATCGCCAACGGCACCGAGTTCGGCCTGGTCGCCGGGGTGTTCACCCGCGAGACCGAGCGCGCCATGCGGTTCAGCCGGGAGCTGCGCGTGGGCATCGTGTTCGTCAACCACTACAACCGCTCGTTCACCGGCACCCCGTTCGGCGGTGTGGGCGCCAGCGGGTACGGCCGCGAGCACGCCGTCGAGACGCTGCAGGAGTACAGCTACGCCCGCAGCCTGCGGCTGCCCTCCGGCCGCGGTGAGATTCCGCGCTGGGCGCCGTCGCTCGAGGTCACCGGAGGCTGAACCGAGATGAGCGCGACGATGCGCGCCGCCGTCTGTGTCCGGGCGGGCGGCCCGGAGGTGCTCGAGATCCACGAGCTGCCCGTGCCCTCGGTCTACGAGGGCTGGAGCCTCGTCCGGGTGGAGGGCGCCGGCCTGAACCGGTCGGAGCTGAGGACCCGTCAGGGGCACTCGCCGAACGTGAAGTTCCCCCGGGTGCTCGGGATCGAGTGCGTGGGAACGGTGGCGGTCTCGACCGACGCCGCGCTGCCGGTCGGCCAGACCGTCGCGGCCGTGATGGGCGAGATGGGCCGCGAGTTCGACGGTGGGTACGCGGAGTACGCGCTGCTGCCGAACTCGCTGCTCATGCCGGTCTCCACCACGTTGCCCTGGGACCTCCTGGCCGCGCTGCCGGAGACGTACCTGACCGCGCAGGGCTCGCTGGACGCGCTGGGCATCGTGCCCGGCGCGCCCGGCCGCCTGCTGATCCGCGGCGGCACCTCGTCGGTCGGCATGGCGGCGGCGTCGATCGCCTCCGCCCACGGCCTGCGGACCGCCGCCACGACCCGGCGCCCGGACAAGGCCGACACCCTGAGCGCGGTCGGAGTCGACCACGTGCTCCTGGACGACGGCGGGTCACTGGCGGACGCCGTGCGCGAGGTCTGGCCCGAGGGCCCGGACTACATTCTCGACCTGATCGGGACGGCCACGGTGCCGGACTCGCTGAAGCTCGTGCGCCGCGGCGGGACGGTGTGCGTGTCCGGCTCCCTCAGCGGCTGGCTGATCAGGGAGTTCGAGCCGATCGCGATGATCCCGCCCGGCACGAAGCTCACGGCCTTCCACAGCGACAGCCTCAAGGGCGCCGCCGGTGCGCCGGTGCTGCAGCGGGTCGTCGACGAGGTCCAGGCCGGCGTCTACCGGCCCAACGTCGACCGGGTCTTCGACCTCGGCGACATCGCCGAGGCGCACCGGTACATGGAGAACGACCAGGCCACCGGGAAGGTCGTCGTGCTGCCCCGGACCCAGTTCTGATTTCGCTGTTCTGATTTCGCTGCGGAGAGGAATGAACGGATGGGAACGGAGTTCGCCGAGACGGTGGTGATAGGTGGCGGCCAGCAGGGATGCTCGGTCGCGGGCGCGCTCTCCCGGCTGGGCTACCAGGCGTTGGTGATCGAGCGTGGCGAGATCGGCCAGGCGTGGGCCAACGAACGCTGGGACAGCCTGCGCGTCAACACGCCGAACAGGACGGTCGCCTTTCCGGACTGGCCGTACGACGGGGACGACCCCGAGGGGTACATGCCGGCCCGTGAGGTGGCCGGACGTCTCCGGAGCTACGTGGCCGCGATGGGCATCCAGGTCCGTGAGCGCACCGGCGTCCGGATGGTCGAGTTCCCGATCGGCGAGGCGCTCCACGAGGGCGCGCGCTTCCGCGTCCACCTGGACGACGGCGGGACCGTCGAGGCCCGCAACGTCGTCGCGGCGCTGGGCGGGTACTCCTCGCCGCGCGTGCCGGAGGTGGCCGCGGGCGTGGACCTCTCGGTCACGCAACTGCACGCGCGGTACTACCGCAACCCGGAGTCCCTGCCGAGCGGCGCGGTTCTCGTCGTGGGTGCGGGGAACAGCGGCCAGCAGATCGCGGACGACCTCCGCGACGCCGGCCGGGAGGTGTACCTCGCGGTCGGAGGACACAAGACCGCGCCCCGGCGTTACCGCGGCGCGCAGATCCTCGACTGGCTGCAGTTGCTGTTGCCCGAGGGCAACCTCGAGACCGCGTCGGGCGGACAGCCGGGGGGACACGGTGACTCCCCCGTGCTGCCCGGCGTGTCGGTGCTCAGCGGGAAGGACGGCGGCCAGGACCTGAGCCTGCCGATCCTGGCGGCGAAGGGCGTCACGCTCGTCGGCTCCGTCCGCGGCGCGCATGGCGGCGTCCTGCGCCTGGAGGACAACGTCCGTGCCGTGGCGCAGGCGGCCGCCCACAAGGAGAGCGAGTTGCTCAAGGCCATCGACGCGGCGATCGAGCAGCAAGGGCTGGTCGTCCCCGAGGCGGACCCCGCCCCCGAGCATGACCCCTCGCTCATCAAGGACTACGGCAGCACGCTGGACCTGGTCGCCTGCGGCATCACGACGATCATCTGGGCCACGGGCTTCGTGCCCGACTACGGGATCCTGCCCGCCGAGGCGCTCGACCAGGACGGCCTGCCGGTGCACCGCAGGGGAATGGGCACGCTGCCGGGCCTGTACTACGCGGGCCTGCCCGAGGCCGGGTCGGTGATGCCGCTGCTCATCGCCGCCACCCGCAACCAGGCCGAGCGCGTCGCCCGGCACGTCCAGATGGACAACACTCTTCGCCACCGCTCCCCCATGGCGATCGGCGGGCTGTGGACCTGACCAAATCGGCACAGCGCGAGGGGTGAACGAGGCGGCGATCAGCCAGATCGCCGCCTCGTTCGCATTCCCGCCGAAGCCTCGCATTCCCGCCGAAGCCTCGTATTCCTGCCGAAGCCTCGTATTCCTGCCGAAGCCTCGTATTCCTGCCGAAGCCTCACGTTACTGCCGAATCCTCGCGCCGAATCCCCGCGCGTTCGCTGGCCGAAGCCTCGCGGTACCGCCGACGCCCCACGCTCCCGCCGACGCCTCTCGTCCCCGGCCGGAAGCGTCTGGCCTCCCGGCGCCGGTCCGCCGCCGCGCTCTCCGCAGGGGCCGCGCCTACGCCGGTCGGCCGCCCGGTCCGGGTCCGGGACCGGGACCGGGACCGGGTCCACGCTCCACTGCAACTGCGCGGGTGCCACTGTGCCGGCCCCGCTTCCCCGCGGCTTCGGCGCACGTTCCCCCGCGCGCCTCCGGCAGGAGCTCCCACGCGGCCTCCGGCACGAACTTTCATGCGCGCCTCCGGCACGAACTTTCATGCGCGCCTCCGGCACGACGTATGACAAGGTCGGGCGGCCCAGGCGGTGGGCCGGCGGTGAGGCCGGGGACGTCCTCGGACCGGGCGGCCGGCGGCATGACAGTGCCGCCGGAGGCGCGGTGCGCCTCCGGCGGCCGGGTTCCGTACGGTCATGCCGGTCCGTACGGTCATGCGGGGTGGGGGACGACCTCCAGGCCCACGGGGCCGTTGATCATGAACGAGGTCAGGCGGGCGGGCACGTCTCCGGGGTGGGCGAGGGCGAGATCGGGCAGCTCTCGGAACAGCGTGGTCAGGGCGATCTCCGCCTCCAGGCGGGCGAGGTGCGCGCCGAGGCAGAAGTGCGGGCCGTGGCCGAACGCGAGGTGCTCCTTGCCGGCCCGGGTGGGGTCGAAGCGTTCCGGGCAGTGCGGGTGGAGCTCCGGGTCGCGGCCGGCGGCGGCGAAGCCGATGGTGATCGCGTCGCCCTTGCGGATGACCACGCCCTCCCCGAGGTCGATGTCCTCCAGCGCGGAGCGCATGGGCATGTGCATGACCGGCCCCTCGATGCGCAGCGTCTCCTCGATGACGTCCTGCCAGGTGATGGCGCCCTCGTGGATCCGGGCGAGGTACTCGGGATGGGTGAGCAGGCCCTGGACGGCGCTGGTGATGAGGTTGACGGTGGTCTCGTGACCCGCGCCGATCATGAGGAAGAGGGTGCCGAGCAGCTCGGACTCGGACATCGGCTCCGCACCGGGCTCGGCCGGCAGGAGCAGGTCGCTGGTCAGGTCATCGGCCGGATGCTCCCGCTTGTACCGCAGCAGCTCGCCGAGCCGGTCGTACAGCGCGGTGTGGGCGGCGACCGCCTCTTCCGCGTCGAGCGAGGAGTCCAGTGCCCCGTCGATTCCGCTGCCGATCCCCGCGCGCATGTGTTCGGGGACGCCGAACAGGTCGCAGATGACGGTGATGGTCAGCGGCAGCGCCAGGGCGTGGCGCACGTCGGCGGTGGCCCCGGGGGGCAGGGCGGCCAGCGCCTTGACCAGGCGGTCCGCGGTCGCCTGGACCCGCGGGCGCATCCGTTCGACCTGTCGCGGCGAGAACGAGGGGGCGACGCGGCGCCGGGACCTGCGGTGTTCCTCTCCGTAGAAGTTGAAGAAGCTCTCCTGCATGGTGAGCGCGGCGAGCGACCAGCCCTCGGGCACGTCGGCCAGGCCGGGCCAGTGCCGGCGGGAGTCACGCGAGACGCGCGGGTCGTTCGTGAGCGCCTGGATGACGCTGTGCCGGGTGATCGCCCAGGCGCGTACGGGCCCGGGAAGCTCCACCAGCACCGCCGGCCCCTCGGCGCGCAGCGCGGCGGCCTCGGCGTGGACCGAAGCGCCTGTGGGATCGAGAACAGGACATCTGGGAGCGGACAGGGACGACATGCGGTACTCCCTCACTGGGGATTGCACGGGCTCACTGGGGATTGCACGGGGACCTCCACCGGTTCCGCCTGAGGCTTGGAATCAGCTTCTGGCGGTCGTGAGGCCGGGGGACGTGGCGGTCGCCGACGGTACGGCGGCACGCCGTACGGCCGTGCTGTCGGAGCGTTCCCGCAGGAACGCCGAAGCGGCCAGAGCGATCACGCCGGCGGCTGCCATGTAGACGGCGATCGGCGTCCAGCTGTGGAACCTGTCGAGCAGCGCCGCGGCGATGATCGGGCTGACGGCGCCGCCGAGCAGCCCACTCACGTTGTAGCTGACGGACATGCCGGAATACCGCACGACCGTGGGGAACAGCCGTGCGCAGAACGCCCCCTGCACGCCGTAGCTCGCGGCGAACCCGGCGAACAGCAGCAGGAAACCGAGAGCCATCAGAGGGAGGGACCTGGTGTCCAGCAACGGGAACCAGGCGAACGGCGCCACCGTCATGGCGACGACGCCGCCGACGAAGACCGCCTTGCGGTTGAAGAGATCACTCAGCCATCCGAAGAACGGCATGGCGACGATCAGGAAGACGCACGACGCGACGAGCAGCACCAGCATGACGGGCCGGCCCACGCCGATGGCCGCGCCGTATTTGAGCGAGAACACCGACCCGAGGTAGAACACCAGGAACATGGGAAGCATCGCCAGCGACGCGCCCAGGGTGATCAGGCCGTACCGTGACAGAACGTCGATCGCCGGCCGGTTCCTGACGGCGCCCTCGGCCTTCGACCGCTCGAACTCGGGGGTTTCCGCGAGCCGCGTCCGGACGTGGAGGGCGACGCCCACGAGCACGGCGCTGAAGATGAACGGCAGTCGCCATCCCCACGACAGCACCTGCCGGTCCGGCAACGCGGTGACGAGGAGGAGCGCGCCGTTGGCCAGCAGCAGTCCCCAGGCGTTGCCGGTGCCGACGACGGCGGTGAGGAAGCCCCGCCTGTTCGGCTGGGCGCTCTCCAGCGCCATCAGGAACCCACCGCTCGTCTCTCCGCCGAGGGAGCATCCCTGGATGAACCGGAGGACGCTCAGCAATATGGGGGCGGCGACGCCGATGGTGGCGTAGGTGGGCATCAGGCCGATCAGGACCGTCGCGCCGCCCATCATGACAAGAGTGGTGACCAGCGTCGCCTTGCGGCCGATCCGGTCTCCGAAGTGCCCGAACACGAAGGCACCGAGCGGCCGTCCCGCGAAGGCGACCGCGAACGTCGACAGGGACAGCAGGGTGCCGGTGGCGGGGTCGAACGAAGGGAAGAACAGCTTGTTGAAGTAGAGCGTCGAGAACGTGCCGTAGACGAGGAACTCATAGCATTCGATGCTGTTCCCGATGAGGCTGCTCAACACGGCTCGTCTGCGTTGACCCCTGCTTATGATGACGGCATTCATTTCGTCTCCGGGGAGTAGTCGGCCCGGGCGGGCGAGCTGTGCGGGGGAACGCGCGCCCGTCGCACAGCCCGCTCACGTCGCCGGGGGGCCAGGGAGTGTCTGATAAAGGCTGTCCGCCGCGCGGCAGAACATGATCCGTCAGACACGACCTAGTTCTGGAAGTCCTCCTCCCACCACTCCTGCGCCGACCGCGAGCTCCGCTGCTCCTCCCGCCGCCGCAGCTCGGTGCGCTGGACCTTGCCGGTGACGGTCTTGGGCAGCTCGGCGAACTCGATGCGGCGGATCCGCTTGTAGGGCGCGAGCTGGTCGCGGGCGTGGGCGAGGATGAGCTGTGCGGTCTCGGCCTCCGGCGGGTAGCCGGCGGCGAGCGCCACGTACGCCTTGGGCACGGCCAGTCGCAGCGGTTCGGGTGACGGCACCACGGCGGCGTCGGCGACGGCCGGATGCCGCAGCAGCACGCTCTCCAGCTCGAAGGGGGAGATCCGGTAGTCGGACGCCTTGAAGAGGTCGTCGCCCCGCCCGGTGTAGCGGAAGAGGCCGTCGGCGTCCCGGGTGGCGATGTCGCCGGTGTGGTAGTAACCACCGCGCATGCAGTGGGCGGTCGCCTCGGAGTTGCCCAGATATCCGCTCATCAGACCGAGTGGGCGACTGTCCAGCGGCAGGCAGATTTCGCCCTCCCCGGCGCCGTCCGGGATGGGGACGCCGGTGTTCGGGTCCAGCAGCGCCACCTCGTAGCCCGGCAGCGCCCAGCCCAGCCCCTCGTCGACGGTCGGCATGCCCGGCGGAGTCCCGATCTGGGCGGTGGTCTCGGTCTGCCCGTAGCCGTCCCGTACCGTCACCCCCCACGCCTCGCGGACGCGGCGCACCACCTCCCCGTTCAGCGGTTCCCCGGCGGCCACCGCCTCGCGCAGCGAGACCGGCCACTGCGTGAGGTCCTCCTGGAGCAGGCTTCGCCAGACGGTGGGCGGCGCGCAGAAGGTGGTCACGGCGTAGCGCGACATCATTTCGAGCAGCGGACGCGCGGCGAACCTCGGCTGGTTGACGACCATGACCGTCGCCTGCGCGTTCCAGGGGGCGTACAGGTTGCTCCAGGCGTGCTTTCCCCACCCGGGCGAGGAGATGTTGAGGTGCACGTCGCCCGGCCGGATGCCGATCCAGTACATGGTCGACAGGTGGCCGATCGGATAGCTCACGCTCGTGTGCCCGACCAGCTTGGGACGGTTGGTCGAACCCGAGGTGAAGTAGATGAGCGACGGCTCGTCGGGCCGGGTCCGCACCGCCTCCCGGAGCGGCTCGGCGGCATAGGCCCCCTGGTAGTCCAGCCAGCCCGGCACCGCGCCGCCGACGGCGATGCACGTGCGTCCGCCGCTCAGTCGTGCCAGCTTGGGGGTGAGGCCGGCCTCGGCGACGACGTGCCCCACGCCGCCGCGTTCCAGCCGGTCGGCCAGGTCGTCGGGCGTGAGCTGGACGGACGCGGGGATCACGGCGCAGCCCAGCCGGAACGCGGCCAGCAGGCACTCCCACAGTTCCACCCGGTTGGGGAGCATCAGCAGCATTCGGTCCCCGCGCCGTACGCCGGCCGCCCGCAGCCACCGGGCGACCCGCTGGGAGCGCTCGGCCAGCTCGGCGAAGCTCAGCGCGGTGTCGGCGACGACCTCGCCCCGCTGGTCGAGGTCGACCACGCGCAGCGCTATGGCGTCGTTCCCCTGGGCGATCACATCGAACCAGTCCGCGACCCAGCTGAAGTCCTGTCCGACCGCGGGCCTGGGGAAGGCCCGGGCGCGCGGCAGGTCCCCGTAGGAGGACAGCAGGTGGTCGCGGGCGCGTTGGAACTCGACGGTCGCTGGATTCATGGTGACTACCTCCCGGTGAAGCGTGCGCGGCCGGGGCCCTCAGTGATGAACCCCTGCATGCCGCTCGTACGGTCATGGGTGCCGAACAGTCCGGCGAACACCGACCGTTCGATGGCGAGCCCGGCGGCCAGATCGGTCGCCAGGCCCGCGTCTATGGCGGTCTTCGCCGCGTGGAGGGCCAGCGCCGGGCCTGTCTCGAAGCGCCGCGCCCAGCGCAGTGCGCTGTCCAGTACCTGGTCGGTCGGCACGACCTGGTCCACCAGACCGATCTCCAGTGCCTCCTTCGCGCCCACCTGGCGCCCGCTGAAGATCAGCTCCTTGGCCCTCGCCGGACCGATCAGCCGGGGCAGCCGCTGGGTGCCGCCCGCTCCGGGGATGACGCCGAGCAGGACCTCGGGGAGCCCGAGCCGCGCCTCGCTGCCGCAGATGCGCGCGTCGGCGGTCAGCGCCAGCTCGCAGCCGCCGCCGAGAGCGGGCCCGTTGATCGCGGCCACCACCGGCTTGGGGATGGCGGCGACCGCGTCGAAGGCCGCCTGGAGCACCGCCGCGTGGCCGACCATCTCGGCGTGCGTCATCGCGGCCATCTCCTTGATGTCGGCCCCCGCCGAGAAGACCGTGGGCCCGCCGTACACGACCACCGCGCGGACCCGCTCGTCGGTCGCGGCCCGTTCGGCGGCGAGGCGCAACGCGGCCTGTGCCGCGCGGTCGAGCACGTTGAGCGGCGGCCGGTCGAGGCGGAGGACGCCCACCGCGCCGTCGACGTCCAGCCACGCGGCCGGGTGATCCACCTCGGGGACGGGTGTCATGACCACAGCAGGCCTCCGTTCACTTCCAGCACGTGGCCGTTGACGTAGCAGGACTCGGGACCGGCCAGGAAGACCGCCGCGTCGGCGGCTTCGTCCGCGTGGCCGGGCCGGCCGAGCGCCAGCCTGGTCTTGTAGCGCGACCAGATCCGGTCGTTGCCGGTGAGCTGCCGGCCCATCCCCTCGTCGAGGATCCCCGGGGCCAGAGAGTTGACGAGGATGCCGCGTGGGGCGAGCTCGATCGCGCTGACCTTGGTGAACATCTCCACCGCGGCTTTGGTGGCGCAGTAGCCGGCGGCGCCGATGGCGACCCGGGTCGCCATGCTGGACGAGACGTTGACGATCCGGCCGGCGCCGCTGCGCTCCAGGTGGGGGACGGCGGCCCTGGTGCAGAGGAAGACCCCGGTCAGGTTGGTGGTCACCATGTCCTGCCAGTCGGCGACCGGCAGCCGGTCCACCCGCCCGTCCCGGCTCACGCCGGCGTTGGCCACCAGGATGTCGATGCCGCCGAAGCGCTCGACGGCCTCGTCCATCAGCGCGGTGACCGACTCGTCACTGGTGACGTCGACCGGGACGTAGGCGCAGCGGCCGGGGGCGAGGTCGAGAACCTCCTTGATGTCGTACGGGTTGCGGGCGGCGCAGACCACCCGCGCCCCCTCCTGCAGGTAGCGTTCCGCGATCGCCCGGCCGAGGCCCCGGGAGCCCCCGGTGATCACGGCGGTCTTTCCGCTGAGTCTCATCGTGATCCTCCTCGCACGGGCTCGGGTGTGGGGAGCATGGCGGTGCAGCCGGCCGTGCCGATCACGTCGAAGGTCGAGCCGCAGCCGCGGCAGTCGTACGGGACCTTGCACACCGCTCCGCCGAAGCGGCCGGCCTGCTCGACGTCCTCGCTGCCGCAGTAGGGGCAGCTGGAGGCGGTGCCCGCCACGCGATAGCCGCCCCTGCTCAGCGCGTCCCGGCCGGCGACGGTCACCGCCGCGGGCTGCCACGCGCCGCGCTCCCACACGATCTCGATCCCGTATCCCGGTGCCGCCTCGGCGAGCGCGGACCGCACTCGCCGGGCGATCTCACCGACGGCGGGGCAGCTGATCCGCGTAGGGGTCAGGTGGACGCGGATCCGGCCGTCGGTCAGCGACACCGAGCGCAGCACTCCGAGGTCGCGCAGGCCCACGTCGATCTCCGGATCGCTCACGCCGGCGACCACATCCGCGAGCCGGTCGGTGAACCGGCCGTTGAGCTGATCGGTGACCTCGTCACCGAGCTGGTCGGCGTTCAACTGAACACCCCCGGGGCGTACTCGTCACGGACCGTGCGGCCGCGGGAGAGGGAGTCGGCCAGTGCGCTCCCGCCCACCCCCCAGGTCCGCGTCCCCGGGCCGTCCGGCAGGCGCGATCCGGGTCCGCCGTTCTCGCCGACCAGCGCGGCGAGACGCTCGTGCAGTGTCACGGCCAGAGCCGGACCCGCGGGCGCCGCGCCCGCCGGGACTCCCTGTGCCGGTGACTGCGGCCGGGCACCGAACATGTCGCCGGCGCGCTCGGTCACTTCGGCGTAGGCACGCGCGAACTCCGTCCGGGTCTCGGGCCAGGCGGCCAGCGCCCGCGCCCACCGCCGCCAGTGGTCCAGGTGGACCAGCTGCTCGTCGCGGATGGCGGTGATCGCGGGCAGCCACGCCGCGCCGGGCTCGGCCCCCGCGGTCTGCTCGGCCCCTGCGGTCTGCGCGGCTTCCGCGGTCTGCTCGGCGAGTACGGCGACGGCCGCGGCGATCACGAGGCCGCCGGCCACGAGGGACGGCCAGTCGGTGAGCCGCTCGACGACGCGCGACACCTGCCACTGCGCCTGCGCCCGGTCGAAGAAGCGGGCGTCCGCAGCGGGCTGGTCGAAGCCGCACAGCACCAGGATCGTCCCGGCGTGCGCCAGCGCCTCCTGCCCGATGGAGCCGACCGCCAGCGCCTCCTCCAGGTCGATGTAGTCGACGATGTGTTCGCCCAGCCGGTTGCCCAGGACGAACAGGTCGTCGGCGAGCGCCAGCCACAGGTCGGTGAGCCCGGGCTCGCGCGCGTCGTCGCGGCGCTCGGTCAGGCCGCTGTCGCGGCCTTCCCGCGGGGCGGCGACGGCAGGCGGGGAGGCGGAGCGGTCGCGGCGGCGTGCGGTGGGGAAGCCGGGCTGGCGGTACGGCATCCGGGTCTTCGCGGCGAGGAGGCCGCGGTCGTCCGCGCTGGAGACGATCATGTCGGTGCGGCGGACCACCCAGAGTTTGACGAGGTCGTCGCGGCGCCCGTAGGTCTCCTTGGCCAGGTGCCAGGCGGCGTCCGGGCGCGGCGAGACGATGGAACCGACATGGTTGAGAGCCGTGCCGTGGCCGCTCTGCGCGAACACCTCGTAGACGTCGGAGTCGGTCGGGATGTGCGGCATTCACGCCACCCCCTGCAGCGCGCGCCGGTACGGCGCGTTGCGGTCCAGGGCGCGGCGCACCCAGTCCAGCCGCCGCTGCGACGACGGCCCGCCGTTCGCGATGACCTTCTTCACCTGGGCCCAGTCGGGCATCTCGAACTCCCACTCGCCCGAGGGCGCCTGACGCACCAACGCGGGGTCCACGTGCAGACCGAGCTTCCGGACCACCGGGATGATCTTGTTGAGCCAGGCCTGGCGCACCTCGTCGTTGCCGTCCGGCTTCAGGCCGACCTGCCACATGCGGTTGGTGTGCAGGGTGTCGGTGTCGGGCGGCCCGAGGTAGGCCAGGATTCGCGGCAGCCACAGCTCGAACCCCTCCTGCACCCGGCGGCGCTGCTCGGCGTCACCGTGCGTCAGGATCTCGTGGGTCAGGTCCAGGGCGTGCTGGTAGTGGAAGGACTCCTCGCGTTCGACCTTGCGCAGCGCCCGGGCGTACGGCAGGTACACGCCCTTCGCCAGGGACTGGAACTGCGTGATCGCGGCCGAGTTGGTCAGGAGCAGTCCGGGGCCGACCTCCTCCCAGGTCGCGAAGGAGTAGTGGAAGATGTTGTGGATCTTCGTACGGCCCTCCAGGTAGTCGAGGAGGATCCGTTCGCGCGGCATGCCCAGGTCTTCGGCGACACGCGCGACCACATGCCCGTGGCCGACCTCGTCCTGGATCTTGGCCATGAGCATCTGCCGCCTGGTGTGGCTGGGCGCGCGGTCCAGCCACTCGACGTACTGCAGCACGCCCACCAGCTCGTTGAGCGCCTGTACGGCGGCGAACCGCCTGGCGCCCTCCCGCACCTCGTCGGGCATCGGATCCCACAGCTCGTAGCAGCGGTGTCCCGCCGCCGTAGCCATCGGCATTTTTGTCTCCTTTCACGGCACTTGCGCGATTTATCAGCAGGTGTCCGGTGGGCTCAGAACCAGCGGACGACGACGGCCCCCGCTGTCATGCCGCCGCCCACGCCGGCCAGCACGAGGAGCTCGCCGCGCCGGAAGGGACGGCGTTCGTGCTCCGTACGGAGGGTGAGCGGGATGGAGGCCGCGGCGGTGTTGCCGAATCGCGGTGCGGTGAGCGGCACCTTGGCGGGGTCGACGCCCAGTTCGCGGTAGCACTCCTCGACCATGCGGGTGTTGGCCTGGTGCAGGATGAGGCGATCCACCTCCTCCAGCCGGAGCCCGGCCGAGTCGAGCGCCTCGCCGATCACCTTGGGGAGGGTGCGCATCGCGTACTCGCGTACGGGACGGCCCTTCATGCGGAACAGGTGCTCCCCCGCCTCCCGGGCCTCGGCGTCCAGCGGCCGGCGGGTGCCGCCGCCGGTCACCTCGACCAGATCGCGGTGCTCCCCGTTGGTGACCAGCCGCCAGTCCAGGACGCCGTACCCCTCGGGCACCGGACCGAGCAGCACCGCCCCGGCCCCGTCGCCGAACAGGCTGACGGTGCGCCGGTCGGCGGGGTCCATCAGCGAGGAGTAGACGTCCGCGCCGACCACCAGGGCGTACTCGCCGCCCTGCCCGGACAGCCGCGCCGACATCATCGAGTCGGCGACCCCCAGCGCGTAGAGGAAGCCGGAGCACACCGCGTTGACGTCGAACGCCGGGAAACCGGACAGCCCGAGCTTGTCCTGGAGGATCGCTCCGGTGGAGGGCTGCGGCTGGTCGGGCGTCGAGGTGCCCACGATGATCAGCCCCAGCCGGCTCGCCGCGTCGGGCCGTGCGGCCAGCGCCTCACGCGCGGCGTGCAGCGCGAGGTCGGAGGTGACGGTCCCGGGCTCGCGGTATCTGCGTTCCAGAATGCCGGTCCGCTCGACGATCCAGTTCTCGTCCACGCCGGCCCACTCGGCGACCCGCGCGTTGTCGATGACGACCGGCGGCACGTGGCCGCCCAGGCCGAGGAGTCCGAGGCCCATCAGACGCCCCTTTCCGGCACCTGCACGACGGCGCAGGCCCAGGTCCAGGCCGCCCCGCCGCTGATCACCAGCGCGAAGTCGCCCGGCTCAAGCGGCATCTGGTCCCGCAGGTCGGCCAGGTTCGCGAGGAAGTCCCCGCAGCCCATGTGGCCGGTGACCGCGCCGAACCACAGCGCCTCGGCCTTCAGCACCTCGTTCAGCACCGGCATGTAGATGCCGTCCAGCAGGCCCGTTCCGAGCCGCGGCAGCGCGATGTACTTGATCCGCGGGTCGTCGAGCCGCAGCCCCGCGTCGTGCACGCTGTCCACGATCACGTTGCGGATCGACCGGCTGGCGATCTGACTGAACTTCTCCTTGCCGTGCACCGCCATGTAGGACTTCTTCGGACGGCGCAGGTCGATGTACTCGTTGTGCCACAGGGGCGTGGGGCTGAAGTCGTCGCCGTGCCGGAGCATCAGCTCGAGCTCGGCGGCGGTCTCGGTGGCCATGGACACGAGGGCGTAGTCGTCCGGCCCCGCGTCGCCCTCCGAGTCGTCGTGGTGGTCGTTGTGGTGCAGCAGCACCGCGGACCCCGCGTCGCCGAAGCCCAGGCCGTAGTCGCAGGCCCAGCGGTCGAAACCGGGCGGCAGGAAGCGGTCGCCGGTGGTGATGAGCGCGGCGCCGAGCCCGGGGTCGGCGGCCAGGTGCATGGCGGCCACCTGGAGGGCCATCGCGCCCCCGTTGCAGCCCTGCTGGACGGCGTACGACAGGGCGTCGGGGGTGCCCACCTCGTTCGCCACGTAGTGCGGCGGCGACCACATGTCATGTCCCTGGTGATAGATCCAGGTGTGCAGCACGAGGCCCACCTTGGAGGGGCTCCAGCCCGCCCGGCTGATCGCGTCGCGGGCGGCGGCCACCGCCATCTCGGGACCGGACCACCCGGACGAGACCGGCAGCTGGGTGAGTCCGAGCCGCTCGACGTCCGAGGCGGCCAGCTTGCCCGCCGCGACGGCGTCCTCGACGGTCTCGCAGTCCGGCGGAAGCCATGAGGTGGCGGTCTTGATCCGCAGATTGTTTCCGAATTTCATCAGGTTCCTTCGAAAGCTCGGGATCCGTGGGGTGATCGGGGAGTGCGGACTTTCCGGCAGACGGACGCCGGAGTGGCCGGCCGGCGGCCCGTCTGGCCGGGGAATATGGCGCGCCGAACCCGGCGGAGCGCGGTGCGCGGTCGTTCACCACTAGGGAGCTGACACTGGTGCCCTGAGTCACCGGTGGTTTCTCGCCCACTATCGCATACCTTCGCGTAGGTATGTAACTTTGCGGACGGCGCCACCCGGGAGCGACAGGCGGCCTACACAGGCCCGACCAGCGGCACTGACCTCAGCACTGTGTAACTGGGTGACATCCTCACTTGCACAACAAGGAGGCTTGCCGTCTTAGGAGGAGAAACCTGTCCGATGGTATTTTTCAGGCAGAACGGGAGGGCGTCGGCGGCTCACGTCCTGGGCTTCCCGGCACCGGTCAGCCACTCGGCGAGGACGGCGGCCTGGCTGTGTTCGACGTCGCGGGTGGCGGTCAGCAGAGTCAGCCGGTCGTGGCCGGCGATGTCCCGCAGATGGTCCACGGCCTGCCGCCGCGCGGGCTCGCGCAGCTCGGTGAGGTAGCGCCGGCGGAACTCGGCGAACCGGCCGGGCTCGTGGCCGTACCAGCGGCGCAGTTCGGTGGAGGGGGCGACGTCACGCAGCCACTCGTCGATCCGCGCGTCCGCCTTGCGCATCCCCCGTGGCCAGACGCGATCGACGAGCACCCGCCTGCCGTCCTCGGGGGAGGACTCCTCGTAGATCCTGCGGTACGTGACGTCCTTGGTCATGGCATGCTCCCCCACTGGCTGCACCCATATGCCAGTTGACGCCGCGACGGGACCGTCACGCAACCAGGCCGCGGACCGGTCCTGTTCACGAATCCATGGCGTCCCGGGCTCGGGGACACGCCCGGACGGTGCCGCGCCACCTCCGCGAGTAGCGTGGTCCACATGCGGATCGAGGACTACGCCCTCATCGGGGACACGCAGTCTGCCGCCCTCGTCGGTCGCGACGGATCGATCGACTGGCTCTGCCTTCCCCGGTTCGACTCCCCCGCATGCTTCGCCAAGCTCCTCGGTGACGAGTCCAACGGGTTCTGGCGGCTCGCCCCCGCCGGGCACGAGATGGCCACGCGGCGCGCGTACGTCGACGACACGCTGATCCTCGAGACGATCTGGGAGACCTCCACGGGGACCGTCAAGGTCATCGACTTCATGCCTCCCCGGCACGCCAACCCCGCCCTGGTCCGGATCGTGGAGGGCGTGTCCGGGATCGTGCGCATGACCACGGAGATCAGCATCCGGTTCGACTACGGCAGCATCGTCCCCTGGGCCCGCCGCCTGGGCGGCCGCCTCCACGCCATCGGCGGGCCCGACTCGGTCTGGATCGACACCGCCGTCAACCTGAAGGGCAGCGGCGGCCGGCACACCGGCGTCTTCGCGATCGCCGCGGGGCAACGCCGGTCCTTCGTGTTCACCTGGCACCCCTCGCACCAGCCGGAACCCGGCATCATCGATCCCGGCGAGCAGTTCACCGAGACCAGCCGGTTCTGGACGGAGTGGGCTTCCCGCTGCTGGCTCCCGGGCCGCTGCCGCGCCACCGTGATCCGCTCCCTCATCACGCTCAAGGCGCTCACCTACAGCCCGACCGGCGGCGTCGTGGCGGCTCCCACCACGTCACTGCCCGAGCATCTCGGCGGGGTGCGCAACTGGGACTACCGATACTGCTGGCTGCGCGACGCCGCGATGACACTCGACGCCCTGACCGAGTCCGGCTACGTCACCGAGGCCGGCGCCTGGCTCGACTGGCTGCTCCGCGCCGTCGCGGGCCGCCCGGAGGACCTCCAGATCATGTACGGCGTGGCGGGCGAAAGGCGCCTGCCGGAGCTGACGCTCGACTGGCTCGCCGGGTTCGAGGGCTCCCGGCCGGTGCGGATCGGCAACGGTGCGGCCGGCCAGCTCCAGCTCGACGTCTACGGCGAGGTGCTCAACTGCTTCTACCGGGCCCGCAAGCTGGGGATGCCGCCCCACGACTACGCCTGGACCATCGTCAGCCGGCTGATGGACTTCCTGGAGCGCAGCTGGACCCAGCCCGACGAGGGCCTGTGGGAGGTGCGCGGCCCGCGGCGGCACTTCGTCCACTCCAAGGTCATGGCGTGGGTGGCGGCCGACCGTCAGGTGCGCGCGATCGAGGAGCTCGGCCACACCGGTCCCCTCCGGCGCTGGCGGGCCATGCGGGCCCGGATACACGCCGAGGTCTGCGACAGGGGCTTCGACCGCGAACGCGGCACGTTCACCCAGTCGTACGGCTCCCGCGAACTCGACGCGGCGCTGCTCCTCATCCCGATCGTCGGCTTCCTACCCCCTGAGGACCCCCGGGTCATCGGCACGATCGAGGCGATCGAACGCGAGCTGATGACCGACTGTTTCGTGCTGCGCTATCCGATCTCCGAGAGCAACGACGTCGACGGCCTGCCCGGATCCGAGGGCGCCTTCCTCGCCTGCAGCTTCTGGCTGGCCGAGGCGCTCGACCTCGTGGGCCGCAAGGACGAGGCCAGGGACCTGTTCGAGCGGCTGCTGACTCTCAGCAACGACGTCGGCCTGCTCCCCGAGGAGTACGACCCCGTCCAGAGACGCCATCTGGGCAACTTCCCGCAGGCCTTCACCCACCTGCACCTGATCCACACGGCCCTCGCGCTCTGCTGACGCCGCTCTTCGGACCGGCCCCGGGAACCCCGGACATGACGGGGGCGGGCCCGGCGCTGTGCCGAGCCCGCCCGTTTCAGGTCCACCCTCACACGTCAGGACGTACGGGCGGGACCTGTGTCATGCCTTAGCGCTGCAGGGTGAGCAGGCCCGGGCGGTAGGGCAGGAGACCGTAGTCGACGTTGCCGCTGTTGGGGCTGCGGCCCTGGTAGAGCAGCTGCAGGTTGCAGGGGTCGACGG
>NZ_BOOB01000055.1 GCF_016863015.1 Microbispora amethystogenes
CACCACCCCCTGACGAACACGATGTCGAGGAGCAGTCAGATGGGCAGGATTCTCCGCTGGGCGACGGCGGCGGCGCTCGCCGCCGGGTCCCTGGTCGCGATCGGCAGTGCGACGACCCCGGCAGCGGCCCTGGACAACGGGCTCGCCCGTACGCCCCAGATGGGCTGGAACGACTGGAACAGCTTCGGCTGCAACGTCAGCGACAGCCTGATCCGGCAGACCGCGGACATCATGGTGTCGAGCGGCATGGCGGCGGCCGGCTACCAGTACGTGAACATCGACGACTGCTGGTCCACCAAGAGCCGCAACTCCAGCGGCGACCTGGTGCCGGACCCGCAGAAGTTCCCCAACGGCATCAAGGCGGTGGCCGACTACGTCCACTCCAAGGGCCTGAAGCTCGGCATCTACTCGTCGGCGGGTCTCACGACCTGTGCGGGCTACCCGGCGAGCCTCGGCAACGAGCGGCGTGACGCGGCCCTGTGGGCGTCCTGGGGCGTCGACTACCTCAAGTACGACAACTGCGGCGACCACCAGGGCAAGAACGGGCAGCAGCGGTACCAGGCGATGCGCGACGCGCTCGCCGCGACCGGGCGCCCGATCCTCTTCAGCCTGTGCAACTGGGGCCAGGAGAGCGTCTGGACCTGGGGCATGCAGACCGGCAACTCCTGGCGCAACACCGGCGACATCCAGGCGAACTGGAACTCGGTCATGGGCATCCTGGACCAGCAGGTCGGGCTCGAGGGCTACGCGGGGCCGGGCGGCTGGAACGACCCCGACATGCTGGAGGTCGGCAACGGCTCGATCACCGGCACCGAGGGCCGGGCGCACTTCAGCCTGTGGGCGCTGCTGAACGCGCCGCTCATCGCGGGCAACGACCTCCGCACGATGAGCGCCGACACCCGGACGATCCTCACCAACACCGAGGTCATCGCCGTGAACCAGGACTGGGGCGGCCGGCAGGGCAGCAAGATCAGCGACAACGGCAACCTCGAGGTCTGGCGCAAGCCGATGTCGAACGGATCCGTCGCGGTCGTGCTGCTCAACCGGGGCACCTCGACGGCGACGGTGTCCACCACCACCTCCGCCCTGGGTCTCGGCGCCGCGTCCTCCTACTCGGTCCGTGACCTGTGGGCGCACAGCACCGGCTCCTCGACGGGCACGATCAGCGCGTCCGTGCCCGCGCACGGGTCGGCCATGTACGTCGTGACCGGTGGGGGCCTCGTCACCCCCTCGGCCACGCCGACACCTCCTCCGGGCTCGGCCGGCGCGATCAAGGGGGTGGGGTCCGGCAGGTGCCTGGACGTCGCCTCCCAGACCAACGGCACGCAGGCGCAGATCTGGGACTGCAACGGTCAGACGAACCAGCAGTGGACCTCGACCAGCTCCGGCGAACTGCGCGTGTACGGCAACAAGTGCCTGGACGTGAACAACCGGGGCACGGCGGATGGCACTAATGTGATCATCTGGGATTGCAACGGCCAGAACAATCAGCAGTGGCGCTTCAACGCTGACGGCACCATCACCGCCGTCGGCGCGAACAAGTGCCTGGACGTGCCCAACAACGCCACCGCGAACGGCACCAAGCTGACAATCTGGTCCTGCAACGGCGGCGCGAACCAGCGATGGACCCGCGCCTGATTCCTACACGGTGACCTTTCTCGCCGGGGGACCA
The DNA here is from genome assembly GCF_016863015.1 of Microbispora amethystogenes. Taxonomy (GTDB): domain Bacteria; phylum Actinomycetota; class Actinomycetes; order Streptosporangiales; family Streptosporangiaceae; genus Microbispora; species Microbispora amethystogenes. Next base: position 1,673 of record NZ_BOOB01000055.1, read on the forward strand.
GCCCCCGGCGAGGGACGGCAAGGAGCACGCATGTCCCACTCGACGGCCCACGAGTCCGCTGCCTCGCGGATAAACACGAGCATCCCCCATCCGGCGCGGGTGTACGACTATCTGCTGGGCGGCAAGGACAACTTCGCGGCCGACCGTGAGGCCGCCGAGCAGCTCCTGAAGGCGTCCCCGGGCACGCGGGAGGGCGTCCAGGCCCATCGCGCCTTCCTGCGCCGGGCGGTCGGCTACCTCGCGGCGGAGGCGGGGATCACGCAGTTCCTCGACATCGGCACCGGCATCCCGACCCAGGGCAACACCCACGAGGTCGCGCAGGAGGCCAACCCGCGGGCCAGGGTGGCGTACGTCGACAACGATCCGATCGTCCTGGTCCACGGCCGCGCGTTGCTGCGGGGCAGCGTGGCCGGGGCGACGACGGTGATCGAGGCCGACCTGCGTGAGCCGGAGACGATCCTGTCCCACCCGGAGGTCCGGGAAGTGATCGACTTCACCCGCCCGGTGGGCGTCATCCTGGCCGGGGTCCTGCACTTCCTCCCCGACGACGAGGAGCCGCACGCGCTGGTCGAGCGGTTCAAGGAGGCGGTCCCCTCGGGCAGCCACCTGCTGCTGTCCCACATCACGCTCGACTTCGCCCCCAAGGTGAACCGGGAGGAGTTCACCAAGCCGTACGACAACAGCACCGCCCCCATGGTGCCCCGTACGCTCGCCGAGGTGCTGCCGTTCTTCGACGGCTGGCGGGTGATCGACCCGGGCCTGGTCGAAGTGGTGCGGTGGCGGCCGGACGACGGCTTCGAGTACATCCCGGGCGGGCACGCCTGGGCCTACGGCGGCGTCGCGATCAAGCCCTGACGCCGCCGTACCCGGCGGGTGTCCCCGCACCGGTGCGGCCGGCCGGCCCGTGCGGTGCCGTGAGGCGGGACCGCACGGGCCTCAGCGCGCCGGGACGAGCGTGGGCCCGGCCTCCACGACCGTGAGCGGCGCGGAGCCGTACCGCCGCCGCAGCGCGGCGGAGGCCCGGGCCACGCCGGTGACGCCCACCTCCACCGCGGTGCCGTCGGGACGGACGGCCACGGAGGTGACGGTCACGCCACGCCGGCGCCAATAGCCGATGTCGCGGCGCACCCGGGCGGCCAGCGCCTCCAGTTCGCGGGCCGCGTGCGGGGCGTCGCGGATCTGGACCGGCGCCCCCGGGAACCGCCTGCGCAGCGCGGCGTCCAGACGGGCCGACGGGCGCCGGTAGACGATCAGACGGCGCCCCGAGGGGGCCAGCACGATGCCCGCGTAGTGACGGGGGAAGTCGCGACGCAGGGCCGCGTCGATCCGGTCCGCCGTCCGGGCGAGCTTCACCTGATCGCCCGGTGCGCCGCTCCATGCGTTGCCCAGTGAGTCGGCCGGTGCGTCGGCCGGTGCGTTGGCCGGTGCGCCGGACAGCGAGTCGGCGGGTGCGCCGCCCGGCGAGTTGGCGGGTGCGCTGCGCGGTGTCGCGTCCGAGGCGCCGCTCGTCCCGCCCGGGGCCGTGGGGCCGCCGCCCTCGCCGGAGGCCGGCGAGGCGCAGGCCGCCGTGGTGAGCAGACATCCCGCGGTCAGCGCCCCGAGCAGCGCCGCTCCGATCCGGCCGGCGGTCGTCGCCCGGCGTCGCGGGGGCGGAGGCCCGCCCCGGCCCGCCACGGCCGCTCCGGCAGCCGGATCGTCCTGCTCGTGCCGGTTCATCGGCGGCCCTTCCTGTCGGTGGGAACCACCACGGCCCGCACCCTCGTCGGTGAGGGTACGGGCGGTGGCGATGGTGATGATCGTGACGGGGCGGGACCCGTCGTGCGCGCCGGGTCCCGCCCCGCCCGCCTAAAGCCGGGCCGGTGGCCGGCTCAGCCGAGCGTGATCGCGATGCCGGGGTACGCGGAGGTCGCGTTGCTCCACGGCGAGTAGTACATCCGCCAGGCGCAGGTCCGGCCGCTGGTCACGTAGCCGGTGCAGGTGACGGCGGTGCTGGTGTCGATGGCGGTGTTGACGCCCGCCGCGTACACCTGGTTGGTGTTGGCGGAGTTGACGACCTCCACCGAGCCGCCGCTGTCGCCCTGCCCGACGGCGTTGAGGTGGGCCGTCTGCTCGGCGCGGACGGTGCCCGTGATCAGGTAGCCGACGTTGATGGTCACGCCGGTCTGCTGGACCTGGATCGTGCAGTTGGTGCCGGAGTAGGCGCCCGAGGTGCACAGCCACATGCCGACGTAGCTGCTGGTGGTGCCGATGACCTGGTTGGTGAACTCGGTGGACACGTTGCCGACGGGGTTGTTGAAGACGCGGCCCGCGGCACTGGTGTTGATCAGCAGGACGTCCAGGCCGTTGTTGTCCTGGGTGACGCTGCCGATCACCTCACCGGTGGGGTCGGTGGCCGTGTTGCCCAGCGCGGCGCAGTGACCCGCCGACAGGATCTTGCTCGACCCGCCGTAGGTCACCGCGAAGCCGGTGCTGCAGCCTCCGCCGGGGGACTGCCACGCGCCGCCGCCGTACCAGGGCGGGGAGTCGTTCCAGCGGGTGGCCAGCTGCGGGCGGACGCCCGTCTCCACGCTGATCGGCACGGTCTCGCCCGACGCCGCCGAGCGGGCCCTGGAGGCGTCGAGGCCGGTGACGTCAAGGCCCGAGCCGTCCACGCGGGGCGCGATGGACGTGATCGCGCTGCCGGCCCTCTTGGCGATCCGGGCCATCGCGGCGGTGAGCTCCGCCGCCGAGTGCCGGGCGGGCAGCACGCTCACCGAGACGTCACCGCGCAGCTGGCCGACGAGCCCGTCGATCGCCTGGGAGGTGCGGCCCTTCCAGTACAGGCGCAGCTCGTGGTTCTCGGGGGCGACCACGATGCCGGCGTAGCCGCCGCCGTTCCGCTCCTGCGCGACGGCGGCGGTGATGCGGTCGGCGGCTCGGACGAGCCGCTCCTGGGTCGCGAGGAGGTCCTTCCAGGAGGCGAAGCCGCCGGGCACCGCCCCGGCGGGCTCGATGGCCTGGGTCGTGGTGTCCTTGCCCGGGTCCTGGGCGGCGGCCGGATGGGCGCCGGCGACGGCCACGAGGACGAGGCCGGCGCCGAGCGCCGTCGCGAGGCGGGCGAAGCGTCCCGTGGTCCTGGTGGTGGGGGAGAGGTTCACGAAGGATTTCCTCCTTGCCGGGTATCTATCGGGGCGAATCCGGTATTTCACGATTTCCAGGCTCGATCAATGGATTGACTAATGGGAGAACCGGCGGTATTGCCCGAAGTCAGACAGCCGTATAGGGGGATTGCGGTTGAGAACTATGCGAGGCCTGCCTGCGCTCTGGGCTGCGGCGATGGCTCTGCCTGCGAGGACTTCCGCTCGATCCGAATATCGCCGTATCGGAATGCGCTTGGGGGAGAAGAATTGGTGAGCCGAAAGCGGGGATGAGGGGAGCCCTCAACGACGATCCGGGCCGTCCGTACGGGAAAAAGGCGCACGGGGAAAACGGCGCACGAGAATACGCCGTGGACCGGACGAGGGCCGTCGCCGCGGCCCTGTCGCGCGAGCGGCGAAGACCGCCGTTCGCCTCGCCGGGCGACGAGTACGCCGCCCGTGAGTCGGGGCCGTGCCGCAGGGAAGAAGGCGGGCATGACGGAGGTACGGACATGGAGGGGCGGGACGAGCACGGCGGAGTGATGCGGCGGCGGATGCCGCTCGCGCACGAGCGCGGCCGGCAGGCCGGCGGCCGGGCCGTCGAGGCGGCCGAACGGGTCCGGCAGCTCGCGGCGCCCCGTCCCGGCGGCCCGGGGGACAGGGACGGCGCCGACCGGGCGCGACCGGCCGGGCGGCCCGGGCGGTCGCGATCCGTCTCGGCCGTCAGCCGTCGATGCGGTGCGTGGTCCAGAACGACGACAGGCTGACCGAGGTCGCGGCCTGGGCCGCGGCCTTGAAGTCCGCGGTCGTCGAGATCCCGTACCAGTGGGCGGCGGCGTAGTTCCTCAGGAGGTTTTCCATGGCCGTCGTGCCGATCGTGCGCCGCAGGTCGTGCAGCGCGCACTTGCCGTAGCCGTAGACGACCGTCGAATAGCGGCTCGGGTGGGCGTCCCAGTAGGCCATCGAGTTGGTGATCTTCTCGGCGGACGACTGCCAGGAGACGCTGTTCCAGCAGTTGGTGCCGGAGAGGCCGTTGTAGAGGTCGGTGGCGTAGTCGGCGAACGACTCGTCCAGCCACGGGCTGGTGTACTCGTCGTCGCCGACGATGCCGTACCACCACTGGTGGGCCAGTTCGTGGGCGAGCGCCGTGGAGCTGATCACGTCGAGCACGAAACCGGGATACTCCATGCCGCCGAACCAGAAGTTGTTGTCCAGCACCACGTCCACCTCGGCGTACGGGAAGGCGCCGAACCGCCCGGCATGGGCGACCAGGGCGTTCTTGGCGGTGGTCATCATCGAGCTCGCGCTGCTCGAACTGATCGAGCTCACCCGGTAGACGTTCACCGTGACGCCGGTGGTCGTGGTGCCCGTGGTCTTCGTGAACGGCCCGGCCCCCCACGCGAACTCGCGGACGTTCTTCGCGGTGGCCCTGGTGACCGTACGGCCGGAGGCGCCCGGCGTGTCGACGGACGTGCCGGTGGCGGGCACGAGCAGCGACGTCGGATGGTCGAGCGTGACGTCGAAGTCGCCGATGAGCGCGTAGAAGGACTCCCCGTTGTTCGTGTAGGGGTCGAGGTGCCATCCGCTCGCGTCGCGCACCGCCAGGACCGGCAGCGCGTTCCCGACGAAGTTGTACGACCCGTCGCGGCCGAACCGGTCGGCGCCGCTGGGCACCACGATGCTCAGGTCGAAGCCGACCGAGGCGCTCTGGTTCTGGGCGAGCGCGGCGGGGAGCGCGATCTTCATCGCGGTGCAGCCGACGGAGAGGGCGGACGCCGTGCCCCCGGTCACGTTGGTCACCGTGATCGGAGTGGACGGGCACGCGCCGTGGGCGTTGTCCCACAACCGGAGGTAGACCTCCGTCAGGGGGTCGGCGGACGCATTGGTGAAGGTGACGCTCTCGTGGCCCGTCCAGGTGGTGCCCGAGGCGTTGCTGCTCAGGGTGACGGTGTAGGAGGGTTTCGACGGAGTCCGGATGCCGTCCGCGGCGTGGGCCGCCGGCGGGACACCCAGGACGAGGAGCGACACCGCGGCCGCGGCGGAGATCAGGACTCGTCGCAGCATGAGGACGGTCTCCCTTCAGGTACCCGGCCCCCCGAATCTGCCGACGTAATCTAACTTTTTGTCAACAACCGGTCAATGGACCTCCGAGACGACCAGCCGATGCGCGGCGCCCGGAACTCGTTTACGGCCACCCTTTCCGCCTGTGCGAAACCGTGCGTTCTCCCGGATGTCATGCGGGGAAACCTCCGGCGCGCCCGCGGCTCCATACCATGTCCGCGACCCGGCCGCGAAGTGGGCAAAAATTCAACGAACGAAAACTCTGTTACGCCGCTTTCACGTGAAGTTCGGGCGGTCGAAATCTGAATGCGGCGCGCCGTCGGATAAGGGGCCCGGCGAGGCGGCGGCCCCTACACCAGGGGCGACAGGGAAAACAATGTCGGCGGGCGTGATCGAAGCCACAGGCGAGTGGCCCGCTGCCGATCTCGTCGCGCGGCCGGGTCCACTGCCACTGGAACCGCTTTCATCGACATGCGACACGCCGATTTTCTGATCATGGGATCGGCTCAAATACACGAATTCCGCACAATTCCCAATAAGCCCGGGGGAGCCTAGCCTGATGCCGCATTGATCAACTCGCAGCAACCGGGAGACAACCCTTGCGAAGTTCATCCGTGGCCGTCGCCCTCACGACGGCCGCCCTCCTCGGCCTGCCCGCCGTGTCCACCGCGGCACAGGCAGCCCTCCCTCCGGCCCTCTCCAGTGCGGTCCCCACCGGCTCCTCCGCGGCGACGGGAGCCGCCGCGGCACCCGAGGCAGGCGACCACACCGTCACCCTCGTCACCGGCGACGTCGTGCGGGCGCGAGTGGAAGGCCACGACCTGCGCGTCCTGTCGGCCGAGCCGGGAGACGGGCGTACCGGCATCACCTTCGACGTCACCGACCACGGCGACCAGGTGTCGGTGGTCCCGTCGGACGCGGCCGCCCTCATCAAGGCCGGCCGCCTCGACCCCGAACTCTTCGAGGTCGGCACCCTGATCGCGGACGGCTACGACGACGAGCGCAGCCCGTCCATCCCGGTCATGACCACCTACGGCAAGAGCACGACCACCGAGAACGCCGACCGGGCCCGTGCCGCGTTCGGCGGGGCGGCCAAGAGCCGGCGCGCCTTCCCCCGGCTGGGCATCAGCGCGCTCGCCATCGGGAAGAAGGACGCGCCCGGCGCCTGGCGCGGCCTCACCGGCGGCTCCGCCAAGCCCACCGGCCTGCAGGGCGGCGTCACCAAGCTGTGGCTGGACGGCAGGGTGACGGCCGGGCTCGACCAGAGCGTCCCGCACATCGGCGCGCCGACCGCGTGGGCGAGCGGGTACGACGGCACCGGCGTCAAGGTCGCGGTGCTGGACAGCGGCTACGACACCGACCACCCCGACCTCGTCAGCAAGGTCGTCGCCTCCGCGGACTTCACCGGCAACGCCAACGGCGTCGAGGACGGCAACTCGCACGGCACGCACACCGCCTCGACCGTCGCCGGGACCGGCGCCGCCTCCGGGGGCCAGTACAAGGGGGTCGCCCCCGGTGCGAGCCTGGTCGTCGGCAAGGTTCTCAGCGACGAGAACTGGGGCTACGACTCCTGGATCATCGACGGGATGAACTGGGCGGTCGGCCAGCAGGGCGCCAAGATCGTCAGCATGAGCATCCAGAGCGGCCCGGGCTACGCCGACCACCCGATCGCGACGGCGATCAACAGCCTGACCTCGGAGTACAACGCGCTGTTCGTCGTCTGCTCGGGCAACTACGGCCCCGGCACGTCCACCATCAGCTCCATCGGCGTCGCCGACAAGGCGCTGACCGTGGGGGCGGTCGACCTGACCGACACCGTGGCGAGCTTCTCCAGCCGCGGTCCGGTGGGCGACCAGGGCCTGAAGCCCGACATGACCGGCCCCGGCGTGGACATCACCGCGGCCGTGCCCGGCGGCGGCTACGGCACGATGAGCGGGTGCTCGATGGCGACGCCGCACGTCGCCGGGACGGCCGCGCTCGTGAAGCAGCGTCACCCCGCCTGGGGCGCGCAGCGGCTGAAGGACGCCCTGATGGGCACCGCCGCGGCGGCCGCGGGCTCCACCCCCTACACGTACGGCACCGGCCGGGTCGACGCGGCCCGGGCGGTCAGCCAGTCGCTCACCGCCAACCCGCCGAGCGCCGCGCTGTCGGTCACCTCCGCCCAGCCCACCGCCACGCAGACCGTGACCTACGCCAACGACACGGCCTCCGCGGTGTCGCTGAACCTGGCCGTGTCCGCGACCGACGCGGCCGGGACGACGGCCGCCCCGGCGGGCCTGTTCACCCTGAGCGCGAGCACCGTGACGGTGCCCGCGAACGGCACCGCGCAGGTCACCGTCACCCTGCACCAGGTGAGCTCGGCGATCAGCCTCTTCGGGGGCGTCCTGACCGCCACGTCCTCCGGCGGAGCGTCGGTGCGCACCTCGCTCGGCGGCCGGATCCAGGCGACCTCCACCTACAACACCACGATCCGCGTCCACTACAACCCCGGCGCGGGCAACACCATCACCCTCCGCGGCGACTCGCCGCTGAGCTGGACCAGCGGGCAGAACTGCGTCAACACCGCGGCCGGGCTGTGGGAGTGCGGGTTCAACCTCTCCACCGGACAGGCGTTCCTGTACAAGCCGCTGATCAACGACACCATTTGGGCCACCGGCTCCAACTACTACGGCGTCGGCGGCGGGACCTACGACATCTACCCCACCTTCTGACGCCTCGCTGAGGAGAGACCCCCGGCCGGACGCCTTCCGGCCGGGGGTCTTCCACGTCCGACGGGGTCCGCGAGGAGGCCGTCGTGCGCGAGGACGCGGTCGTACGCGCGGGCCGGTCCCGGCGTGGTGCCGGTCAGGTGAGGGACTCGCCGCCGTCGACGGTGAGGACCTGGCCGGTGACGTAGTTGTTGGCCATGAGGAAGAGGGCCGCGGCGGCGGCCTCCTCGGCCGTGCCGATGCGGCCCAGGGGAGCGGTGGACCCCGCGGCGGCGACGGCGGCATCGGAGTCCAGTCCGGGCAGCGAGCGGATGAGCGGAGTGTCGATCCGGCCGAAGCGGACGGTGTTCACGCGCAGCCGTGCGGGGGCGAGCTCCACGGCGAGGGCCTTGGTGAGGGTCTCCACGGCGCCGGCGACCGACAGCGGGGCGCTCAGCCCGGGGGCGGGGCGGAGCACGAGGATCCCGGAGCTGAACGTGAGCGAGCCGCCCGCCGGAAGCCGCTCCGCCGCCGCACGGGCGACGGCGAAGGCCGGCCAGAGGCGGGCGCCGAGGGTCGTACGGATGTCGTCGGCCGACAGGCCGGTCAGGGGGCCGGCGCCGCTGAGACCACCCGCGGTGACGAGCGCGTGGTCGGCGTGGCCCGCCCTGTCGAAGGCCTCGGCGAGGGTCCGCTCGTCTCCCGCGTCGCCCGCGACGGCCAGTACGGCGTCGCCGGGATCCTCGGCCGGGCCCGCGCTCCGCACCCGGGCGACGGCGGCCTTCAGCCGGTCGGGGTCGCGGCCGACCAGCACGACGCGGGCGCCGACCGAACGCAGCAGGACGCCCGCCGCCAGTCCGATGCCCGAGCTGCCGCCGATGAGGACGGCGGTCTTGCCGGAAAGGGCGCTCGGCAACGGCGGGCGAACGGGGATGGGAGTCGCGGTGGTCACGGGGAGCCTCCGATGAAATAAACCATCTGGTTGTTTTACTTCCGGGCTCGATCCTGCCGTCTGTGGGGAGAGGAGTCAACCGGATGGTTTAATCCGTCCATGGCCTACGACGCGGAGCACACCAGACGACGGATCTTCGACGCCGCCGCCGCCGAGTTCGCCGAGCACGGTCTGGCGGGGGCCAGGGTCGACCGGATCGCGACGGCCGCCAAGGCCAACAAGCAGGCCATCTACCTGTACTACGGCGGCAAGGAGAAGCTGTTCGCGGCCGTCCTGCGGGCGAAGCTGGAGGAGGTCCGCGTCTCCGTCTCCATAGATCCCGACGCGGTGGCCGAGTCGGTGGGGCAGATCTTCGACTGGTACCGCGAGCACCCGGAGCTGATCAGGCTGCTGCTCTGGGAGGCGCTGGAGATGTGCGACGGACCCGCCGAGAGCGAGCGGGAACGCCGTGACGGCTTCCGAGAGAAGGTGCGCCATCTCACGGGCGAGGGCGTCGCCCCCCACCTTCCCGAGCGTGCGCGGGTCCGCGCCGCCCAGGACCTGCTGTTCACCCTCATGGGGCTGATCGCGTGGAACTTCGCGGTGCCCCGGATGTGCCGCCTCGTCCTGGACGAGGAGACCGACCAGGCCGCCCTCGCCCGGCGCCGTGAGACCGTGATCGAAGTCGCTCGCGCGCTCGCCGCCGCCCCGGAGGTCTTCGGAGCGGCGAGCGGAGCGACCTGACGCGGCCTGCGGTGCGCCGGCGGCGCCGGTCAGGCCGTCGTCCGGACCGGGCCGGTCCATTTCAGCTCGGGCAGGTTGACCACGATGGCCTCCTGGGTGCTCCGGGCGATGACGACGACGGCCTCCAGGCCGGGGTCCGGGTTCTCCTCCCGGTGGGGCACGAACGGAGGCACGAAGATGTAGTCTCCCGGCTTCGTGTCGATCCGCACCTCCCGCGGCTCCTCGGCGTCGACGTCGAGGAACACGAACGACGGGGTGCCGCTGACCACGTAGATGGCGGTCTCGGAGTCGCCGTGGTGGTGGTTCGCCGAGACGGTTCCCGGGGCTACGTGCGTCTGGCCCATCCACAGGCGGCTCGAACCGACGGTGGCGCCGCTGACGGCGGCGCGCCGGGTCATGCCGCCCGTCTGTGCGGTCTCGGTCGTGAGACCGGCCGGCGCCACGTGATGCAGCCTGCGGTGGAACGGGTCCTCGGGAAGGATGATGCTGCTCACCTGGCGCTCCTCCGGTGCGAAGGGTTCACCCCAGTCAATCAGTAGGGTGTGACGGAATATTCCGGCTGAGCGGCGGACGGCGCGGCGGCGAAGGACTCGCCCGGATCACGCGTCCCAGGTGACGGGCAGGTTCTTGGCCCCGAAGATGTCGGCGGTCTCGGGGCGCAGGCCGACCTCCCCGGCCGGTACGGCGAGGCGCAGCGTGGGGAATCGATCGATCAGCGCGGGCAGCGCGACCCGCATCTCGACGCGGGCGAGCTGCTGCCCCAGGCACTGGTGGATGCCGTGGCCGAAGGCCAGGTGCCCTCCGTTCTCCCGGCCGAGGTCGAGCACGTGGGGGTCGGCGAAGCGCTCGGGGTCGCGGTTGGCGGTGTGGTACGACAGGATGACGGTCGTACCGGCCTCGACGGTCTGGCCGCCCAGCTCCACATCCTCCAGCGCCGTGCGCATGAACGTCTTGGCGACGGTGAGATACCGCAGCAGCTCCTCCACGGCCCGGTCGGTGAGCGCGGGATCGGCCCGCCACGCGGCCAGCTGCGCCGGGTGGCTCAGCAGTGCGAAGGTGCCCAGCGCCAGCATGTTCGCGGTGGTGTCGAATCCCGCCGCCAGCAGGATCAGGGCCATCCCCCGCAGCTCCTCGTCGGTCAGGTCGCTGTCGGTGAGGTCGCTGAGCACGTCGTCGGTGGGGTTCGCGCGCTTGGCCGTCACCAGTTCCGCGAGATACCCCTGGGTCGCGGTGTAGGCCGTCAGCACTTCCTCGTCGCCGGCCTCTCCGCCGAGGAACTTGTCGATGTGCTCCTGGAAGGAGCCCCGGTCCTCGTACGGCACCCCCAGCAGTTCACAGATGACGACGGAGGGGATGGGCCTGGCGAACGCGGTCACCAGGTCGGCCGGCGGCCCGGCCTTCTCCATGGCGTCCAGGTGGTCGGCGGTGATCCGCTCGACGCGCTCGGTGAGCTGCCGCATCCGCCGTACGGTGAACTTGCCCACCAGCGGCTTGCGGTAGCGGCCGTGCCGCGGATCGTCCATGAGGAGGAACTCGCCGGGCGGCGCCGGCGGCACCTCGACGTCCCCGTAGTCGACCAGCGGGTGGTGGCGCATGAGCTCCCTGCGCGAGCTGAACCGCGAGTCGGCCAGGACCGATCGGACCAGGTCGTATCCGGTGACCAGCCAGCCCTGGTGCCCGTCGGGGAAGGGGAACCGGCTGATCGGGCCGTGCTCGCGGGCCTGGATCAGCTCCTCGGGCGGGTCGAAGGGGCAGCCGGACCGACGGGCCGTCGGCAGCGTCGTGACGGTGTGGAGGGAGTCACCCATCGCCGTTCCTCATTTCGCGATAGTACGTGTTTCGGTGTATGTCGAAAGCTACGTTGCGTTCATGCAAAACGTCAATGGGCGAAAGTGTATTTGCCCAGCTGAATAGCCCTAATTTGATGCAATGGCGCTGACCGCGAACGCAATGAGGCGTTGCAATGAATGAAGGCGAAGGCAATACTGGCGGCATGCCAGGAGGACGACTGACCCAGCAGGACCGCCAGCGCATCGCGACCGGGCTCGCCGACGGGCTCTCCTACGCCGAGATCGCCCGGCGGCTCGGCCGGCCGACCTCGACGATCAGCCGGGAGATCGGGCGCAACGGCGGACCCGGCGGCTACCGGCCCCAGCAGGCGCACCAGGCGACGGTCCGGCGGGCACGGCGTGACGCGCCGGCTCCCTCTGCCGTGGCCGGGCCGCCGCCTGGTTCGATGGAAGAGGAGATCATCGAGATGGCGGTCAGGACGGGCCTCCCGAGGATGATCGCGCGCGTGCACCTCGACCTGCTGCTGTCCGAGGACGGCAGGCGCACCGCGGCCGAGCTGACCCGCAGGCTGAAGGTCAGCCCGGCCTCCGTCTCCATGTCCGTGAACTACCTGGTCCAGCACGGGTTCGTCCGGCGTGAGCGCGATCCGCGGCGGCGTCGCGACGTCTACGTGGTCGACAACGAGGCGTGGTACCACTCGATCGTGACCAGCACGCGGCAGACGCTGGAGGCGGCCCGGGTCTCGATGGCGGCGGCGGAGACGGTCGGGCTCGACGGTCCCGTGGGACAGCGGCTGGCCAGGGGAGGGGCGTTCCTGGAGCGGGTCAGCCTGGACATGATGGAGTCGGCCGACCGCTGGCGCGCCCTCCTGGCCTGACGGGCGTCATCTCCCGGGGCGGCCCCGTGCACTGATCGTTCTTCCTGGCTGTCATCATGTTCCGGCACAACGATCACTAGCGGAACGAAACAGATATGACCATCCCCCAGCCGGAGGAGAAGGCCGGCGTCGTCGACCTCCTGGAGCGCAGCGGCTCCGTCGTGGTTCCCGTCGCCATCGCCCTTTACGCGCTGCTGTACCTCGGCATCCAGCAGGTGTACGGCGTCTTCAACATCAACCCGGAGCAGGCGGGCATCGACCAGGCGACCATGTTCGGCCGCCTGGTGGGAACGCTGGTCCTGCTGATCATCGTGGGCGCGCTGCTCGCCGGCATCGCCGTGGCGGTCCTCTGGCTGCTCGACAAGGCGACCCGCGGCAGCCTCCTCCGCCTGGCCCGGGCCGTACGGGAGCGCCCCTGGGCCGCCGCGAGCGCGGGGGCGCTGTGGTGCGGGGCGAGTTACTGGGGTTTCCTCGGTTACCTGGGCCTCGGCGACGGCGCGTCCCTCGTGGCCGTCGTGATCACGGCGGTGGTCATCGGCGTGCTGGCCTTCCTCGTGCCGTTCCGGTTGCTCAGGCCGCGCCCGGCGGGCCGGGCGGGCATGAAGATCGTGGTCGCCGCCTTCACCGGCATCGGGCTGGGCTTCGCGCTCATGGGCCGGATGGAGGGCGACGCACACGAAGTGGCGGAGAAGGGACGTCCCGCCAGCGTGCTCCTCGCCATGGCCGGCTTCCAGGACCAGTGGGTGGTCCTCACCGACCGCGACAGCGGCAAGGCGCTGCGCGGCGGCGCGGAACTGCTGCTGCTCGGCGAGCGCGAGGGCGCCTACGCGTTGTACGACTGCGCAAGCCAGGAGACCTTCCGGATCTCCATCGACTCGACCGTGCTGCGGCAGGTGACCCTGGAGCCGGACCGCCCGTCCGGATACACCTGCGCGAAGCCGAAGAGCTGACCCTGGCCCGCCGCCCTGCTCCGCCTACCGGCCCAGGTCGCGTACGCGGATGTCGCGGAACGCGATGACCGACCCGCCGTCGTGGTTCTGCAGCCCGATGTGGCCCCGCGCGAACTGGCGGCCGCTCGTCCCGGGGTCCGCCGGGCGCCCGGGGAACGGGAGGCCGGGGACGTTGTCGAACTCGTTGACGACCTCGCCGTCGCGGATCACCGTGTAGTGCTGCCGGACCACGCGGATCTCCAGGTCGTTCCAGACACCCTTGGCGGTCGGCCGGGCCCGGGCGAGGCCGAGGTCGGCGAACCCGTAGACGGACCCGGTCTTGCTGGGGTCGCCGGCGCCGCCCTCGGGGGTGTCGTTGATCTGGATCTCGTGGCCGCAGTTGACCGCGACCCAGGCGGGGTCGCCGGTGCCGCACTCCGGGTGGGCGGCGGGGTCCACCCCGGGGAACCGTACGAACACACCGCCGTTCGACCGCGCGTCGGCGCCCCCGGCCCGCTCGTCCCGGAACCGGAGGCGCAGCGAGAAGTCGCCGAACCGCTCCGGCCGGTACCAGAGCAGGCCGAGCCCGCCGCCCGCGGGCGTGGCCAGGGTCACCACGGTCCCGTCGTCGCGCAGCGCGAAGCCCCGGTCGCCGACGTAACCCCAGTCGCCGAACGACGCCCGCGTGCCGTCGAAGATCCACCGGTACGGTTTGGGTCCGTCCGGCCGCCCGATGCCGGACCGGTCCGCGGTGCGTGTGAGCGCCGCGCGCTCCGGTTCGCTGATCACCCCCGAGCGGCTGAGCCGCCGGGCGACCTCGTCCACATGCGCGGTGAACGCGCCGTGGTCCGGCCACGCGCGCTCGTCGTCGACGAGGTCGTTGACGGTGCAGCCACCCCCGGCGGCCCGGTTCGCCACGCCGGTGTCGGCGTCCAGGAACCTGACCGTGGGCCGGGTGTCGGGCACGGCGCACGACACCGCCCCGGCGGCGGTCGCCGGAGACGCGCTCCCGCGCGACGGGGGCGCGCTCCCACCGCACGCGACGGCCGCGACGGCGAGCAGGGCTCCCGCGAGTGCCCGCCTTCTCCTCGCGGCCCTCGATGAGGCGGGCAGGGTGCGCCGGGGCAGCCGCACGCGCGTGGTCCCTTTCCCAAGGACGCGGCGCCGATCGCGTCATGGCCGAACACCGTCCCGGCCCTGTCGGCGTGCCAGCACCCAGCGGGCCCGGGACGCACACATTGTCACGGGCCCGCGACAGCGTGGTCAACAACCTGGTCCGGGCGCTCCTCCCGCAGGTGGTGTCGAAAAGCCGAACGCGCTCGGAATCTTTCGACGCTTGCCTGAAAGTTTCCGAGATCCGCATCCTCCTGGAAGGCATGGTCGTCTCGTGAGCTTTGGCTCTTTCGGTTGGCTTCCACATGAACCAGCCGTCGGTTGTGACGTCGGAAAGTTTTAGGCAGTCTTCTGAAACATTAAATGGCGCAGGATCCGGTGGAGGCGTGGCCCGATGTCCCGCGATCTCGGAGCAGTGCGGGGAGCCCGATCCCGGGTGTCGCCGGCGCGACACCGGGCCGGTGCGACCGGAGGAAGGAACTCTCACGTGAGACGACGCATCGTGGCCGTGCTGGCGGCCATGCTGATGCCCGTGGTCGCGCTGGCCGCGTTACTGGTCGCCCAGCCGGCCGCCGCGGCCTCGCTGACCCGGGTGACGAGCTTCGGGAACAACCCGAGCAACCTCAACATGTACATCTATGTGCCGGACCGGGTGGCCTCCCGGCCGGCGCTGCTGGTCGCCGTCCACTACTGCACGGGAACCGCGTCCGCGCTGTACAGCGGGTATTTCCGGGACTACGTCACCGCGGCCGACCAGTACGGATACATCATCGTGTTCCCCGAGGCCACCCGCAGCGGGCAGTGCTTCGACGTGTACTCGCCCCAGGCGCTCAGGCGGGGCGGCGGCAGCGACCCCGTGGGCATCATGTCGATGGTCGACTACGCCAGGTCGCGCTACAACGTGGACCCCGGCCGGATCTACGTCAGCGGCGTCTCCTCCGGCGCGATGATGACGAACGTGCTCGCCGCCGAGTATCCGGACGTGTTCAAGGCGGGCTCGGCGTTCATGGGCGTCCCTGCGGGCTGCTTCGCGACGACCGACGGCTCCACCTGGAACAGTCAGTGCGCCAACGGGCAGGTCAGCAAGACCGCCCAGCAGTGGGGAGACCTGGCCCGCTCGATGTACTCCGGATACACCGGCTCCTACCCCCGCATGCAGCTGTGGCACGGCACCACCGACAGCACGCTGCACTACAACAACTTCGGGGAAGAGATCAAGCAGTGGACCAACCTCAACGGCGTGAGCCAGACGCCGGCCGCCACCGACACCCCGTCGTCGGGCTGGACCCGCACCCGGTACGGCGGTAACGGCACCCAGCCGCCCGTCGAGGGCGTCAGCGTCTCCGGCCAGGGCCACTCGCTGCCCCTCAACGGCCAGATCGCCTACGCCATCAACTTCCTCGGCCTCAACAGCACGACGCCCAGCTCGCCGTCACCCTCCCCGTCGCCCACGCCGCCGAACAGCCCTTCGCCCAGCCCGTCGGTCAGTCCGTCGGCCGGTCCGCCCGCCTCGACACTGGGCGCGGCGGCGGCCCGCAGCGGCCGCTACTTCGGCACCGCGATCAGCGCGAGCAAGCTCGGCGACTCGCAGTACACGACCATCGCGAACCGTGAGTTCAACATGGTGACGGCCGAGAACGAGATGAAGATCGACGCGACCGAGCCCAACCGCGGTCAGTTCACCTTCACCAACGCCGACCGGATCTACAACTGGGCCGTGCAGAACGGCAAGCGGGTTCGTGGCCACACGCTGGCCTGGCACCAGCAGCAGCCGGGCTGGATGCAGTCGCTGTCGGGCAGCAGCCTGCGCCAGGCGATGATCGACCACATCAACGGCGTCATGTCCCACTACAAGGGCAAGATCTACGCCTGGGACGTCGTCAACGAGGCGTTCGACGACAGCAACGGCGGCCGGCGCGACTCCAACCTCCAGCGCACCGGCAACGACTGGATCGAGGTGGCCTTCCGCACCGCGCGGGCCGCCGACCCCGACGCCAAGCTCTGCTACAACGACTACAACACCGACAACTGGACCTGGGCCAAGACGCAGGGCGTCTACAACATGGTCAAGGACTTCAAGCAGCGCGGCGTGCCGATCGACTGCGTCGGCTTCCAGTCGCACTTCAACAGCGGCAGCCCGTACAACAGCAACTACCGCACCACGCTGTCCAGCTTCGCCGCGCTCGGGGTGGACGTGCAGATCACCGAGCTGGACATCCAGGGCGCATCAGCGCAGACCTACGCCAACGTGGTCAACGACTGCCTCGCGGTGCCGCGGTGCAACGGCATCACCGTGTGGGGCGTGCGTGACAGCGACTCGTGGCGGTCGGGTGACACCCCGCTGCTGTTCGACGGCAACGGCAACAAGAAGGCCGCCTACACCTCGGTCCTCGACGCCCTCAACGCCGCCGTCCCCAGCACCTCGCCCAGCCCCACGCCGCCGGTGAGCCCCAGCGCGACGCCGTCCGACAGCCCGAGCGCGACCCCGTCGGACAGCCCCAGCCCGACTCCCTCCGACAGCCCCTCGCCCAGCCCGTCGGAGTCGCCCACGGTGGAGCCGGGCGGATGCAGCGCGACGATGCGGACGGTGAACTCCTGGCCCGGCGGATTCCAGTCGGAGGTCACGGTGAGCGCCGGCGGCTCGGCGATCAGGGGCTGGACGGTGAGCTGGAACTGGTCCGGCTCCGCGTCCATCACCCAGCTGTGGAACGGCGTCCGGTCCGGCTCCGGCTCGGCCGTCACCGTCCGCAACGAGTCCTACAACGGCACGGTCGCCGCGGGCGGCACCACCACTTTCGGTTTCACCGGCAGCGGCAGCGCCGAGACGCCCAGCCTGACCTGCGGCGCGTCCTGACCGGCGAAATCCGATGACGCTCTCCTGACCAGGAGGAGCACGCCGGGCATCCCCGCCGCTCGCGGGGGTGCCCGGCGCACGCCTTCGGCGGCCCTCAGGGCATCGGTCCGGCGAACCCGGCCCTGCCGCCGATCTTCGGCGGGATAATGGGAGCGCCGTACGTGCCCCCGACCCACCGGAGAGTCATGCCGCAGCCGCTGGAGCCCGGCGACCCCGGTCGCCTGGGCTCCTACCGCATCACCGGCAGGATCGGCGAGGGAGGGCAGGGCGTCGTCTACCTCGGCGAGGGCGAGTCCGGCGGCCTGGTCGCGGTCAAGCTCTTCCACGCGCGACTCGGGGGAGACGCCGCGGCCCACGACGCCTTCGTACGCGAGACGGAGCTCGCCCGCAGGGTCGCCCGGTTCTGCACGGCCCAGGTGCTGGAGTCCGGCGTGGACGGCGGCCGGCCCTACATCGTGAGCGAGTACGTCCAGGGGCACGCGCTGAGCCAGGTGGTGGCCGCGCACGGGCCGATGTCGGGCGGCGCGCTCGAACGGCTCGCCATCGCCACGGCCACGGCGCTGGTCGCCCTGCACGACGCCGGGGTGGTCCATCGGGACTTCAAGCCGCACAACGTGCTGATCGGACCGGACGGGCCGCGGGTCATCGACTTCGGGATCGCCCGCGCTCTCGTCGGCACGAGTACCGTGACCAGCCAAGTCGTCGGCACTCCCGCCTACATGGCGCCCGAGCAGTTCACGGCGGGCGAGCTCGGTTTCGCCCTGGACGTGTTCGCCTGGGCGTCCACCATGGTGTTCGCCGCCACCGGCCGCGCGCCGTTCGGCGCCGACGCGATCCCCGCCATCATCAACCGGATCCTCAACCAGGAACCCGACCTGGACGGCGTCGAGGCGCCGCTGCGCGACCTGCTCACGGCCTGTCTCGCCAAGAACCCCGACCGGCGCCCGGCCGCACGGGAGATCCTCGACCGCCTCGTGCGCCCCCGCCACGACGCCCCGTCCGTGCCCACCCCGGCCGCGCCCACCCCGTCCGTGCCCACCCCGGCCGCGCCCACTCCGGCTACTCTGCCCCCCGTGCCCTCAGCGTCCGGGCCGGTCGTGGCGGCGGGCCGCAGTCGGCGCGGGCGCGTCGTGGGGACCGCCGTCGCCGCCGTGGTCGTGGTGGCCGCGCTGGTCGCCGCCGTCGCGCTGCTGCCGTCGCTGCGCCGGCCGTCCGCGGGAAGCGGGCCCTCCCTGACGGAGCGGGCGGCGGCGGCCGGCACGGCCCCGGCCGCCGCCTCAGCCGGGACCGGCGGAGGCGCGTCTCCGTCCGGGGCTCCGTCGCGCACCACCGCCTCGCGGTCCGCCTCGCCCGCCTCCTCACCGGCCTCTTCACCCCGGCCGCGGGTGAGCCGGCCCACGGCCGGGCCGGTCGTCACCCGGCCGGGCCCGACAAGGACGATCACCGCACGGCCGACCGTCCGCCGCTCGAAGACGGCCACACCGGTCCCCGCGGATCCTCCGGCATCGAGGTCGCCGAAGCCGTCGCCCGCGCCGGCCCTGCGGCTCGTGGAGCTGGGCGGCGGACACTTCACCGAGTACTGCGTGAGCCTCGGCTGGGAGTGGGTCGAGTACCGGGAGTCGCCCACGCCCGGTGCGTACTGCGTCAAGCGGAAGGGCGACACCATGTACCTCTCCCAGAGCCAGCGCGACGCGGGCTGCCGATGGCGCTTCCACGACCCGAAGGCCTTCCACCGGTTCAAGGGCAAGTCGAACTACTGCTACGCCTACCGCTGACCGCCGGGCCGTGTCCCTCCGCGCCACCGTCCCATGCCGGGAAGGAAGGGGCCAGGTCAGGCGGGCAGTGGCGGGAGGGAGGCGAGGCCGAGGTAGCGGCCCGCGGCCGACAGGGCACGGTGCAGATCGGCGGCGACCTCCCGCTCGACGTCCTCGTCGGGGAGCAGGTGCGGGTGCCCGAAGTCGATCCACGCCTCCGCGGTGAGGCGGCCTCGGGAGACCTGTGCCGCGTACGGGCCCGTCGCGAGCGTGCCGAAGACGAGCAACTCCTGCAGGCCGGACGGACGCCACCACTCGGTCCAGACCGGCGTCTCGTTGAGCGCGGAGACGAGCCGACCGGCCGCCACGGCGTACGGCGAGCGGGCCGGAAGACTCCCGGTCCGATGACTCCAGGTGGCCCACAACCAGCCCTTGGAGAGGTCCGGAACCGGCGGGGCGGGCATCTCCTGCGGTTCCCCGGCCAGCGCCTTCCGGTACGGCTCGACGTGGTCCAGGTAGCCCTGCCAGTCCGGGTGCATGTGAGCGAGTGGCCCGTCCGGGCGGGTCGCGATGGCGAAGGCGGCGGCGGCCAGACGGCGCAGGTCCTCGGTGACATCGAAGGGGTTGCGGTCCAGCCAGTGGTGGGCCCGCTCGTCGGGGGCGATCCCCGACATCCGGGCGGCGACCAGGCAGGCGACCGCCAGGGCGGCGTCGACGGCGTCGGCGAGATCCTCTTCCTCGAACCGCAGGAACTCGCCGAGCAGGCCGGTCATCGCGGCCGCGACGTCGTCGCTCTCCTCGATCACCGCCACCCCGTCGGCGGCCTCGTCGCTGTCGAACGGACCCTCCAGGAAGCCGATCTCATCGTCCATAGTGGCGATCTTGCCACGGCTGCTCACGCCGCGTGGCGAGCTCGCCCGGACGGAGTATCCCGGGACGGAATCGGGCCGGACGGGCCGGAGGGAGGGCGGTGCGGGACCGCGCCGCCCTCCGCGTCTCACGTCAGGCGCCGCAGGAGGCGCCGTTCAGGGTGAACTGCTTGGGTGCGATGTTGGAGCCGTTCCAGCCGCCGATGAAGCCGAAGCTCACGCTGCCACCGCCCGCCGCGATCGAGGCGTTGTAGCTCGCGTTGGTCACCGTCACCTTCGAGCCGCTCTGGGTGTACGAGCCGTCCCACAGCTGGTTGACGGTCTGCCCGTTGCCGAACGTCCAGCCGAGCTGCCAGCCCTTCACGGCGGAGGCGCCGCGGTTGACGATCCGGACATCGGCCTGGAACCCGCCGGGCCACTGGTTCGTGATGGTGTACGTCACCGAGCAGGAGCCGGGCGGCGTCGGAGTCCCGCTGGGCGACGGCGACGGCGACCGCGTCGGGGAGGCGCTGGGGGAGGGGCTGGGGGAGGGGCTGGGGCTGCGCGAGGGCGACACGCTGGGCGACGGGGAGACGCTCGGCGAGGGCGACGCGCTGGGCGACGGAGAGACGCTCGGCGACGGGCTGGGGGACGTCACGGTCCCCGCCGGGACGACGATCGTGCTGATCGAGTTCGCCGGGAACGTGCCGGTGAAGCCGCTCGCGCCCACCTGGACGTCGGCGTCCCTCCTGATGGCCGAGGTGTCGGCCGCGCCGTACCGGTAGACCTGCGCGGTCGCGGCGCCGGTGCGGCCCTTGAGCGCGATGTCGCTGGTCAGGGCGTCGCCGGTCTTGTTGACCACGACGAGGGTGAGGGCCTTGTCGGAGGCGCGCTCGGCGGCGTACACCGCGAGCTTGCCCTGGTCGGCGCTGACGGAGCTGACGGCGGTCTCGCCGAAGCGGCCGCCCTTGCCGTCGTAGTTGAGGTACATCCGGAAGGCGTACGCGCCGGGCTGGGAGGCGGTCGGCGGGCCCCACAGGCTGGCCAGGTCGACGCCCTCGCGGCCGAAGATGCCGAGCACGTCGGCCTGCGCCAGCGCGCCGTTGATGTGGTCGAGGGCGCCCCAGTTGTACTCGGTGATCGCGGTCTTGGTGCCCGGATACTCCGCGGCGACCAGCTCCTTCATCCGGGGGATCAGGCGGACCTGGGTGTTGATCCAGCTCTCGTCGGTGTACGACGGGTCCCACAGGGCCCGGGTGGAGCGCAGCCGCAGCGCGTCGGTCGCAGGGTCGCCGCCGCTCCCGAACGCGACACCCGAGGCCTGGGGATAGAAGTGCTCGTCGAAGTAGTCGAGGACGCGCAGGTGGTTCGTGTCCTCGTACTTCTTCATCTGCCGCAGATACCAGGTCGTGAAGGGCAGGCCGTCGCGGGCCGCCTTGTCGGGCGGGTTCGACCAGCAGTTGGTCCGGCCGCAGATCTCCTGGTCGAGGCCCGAGTAGTCCCACGAGGACCAGCCCCAGCCGACCGGCCCGAGCGTCTTGGCACCGGGGTCGGCGGCCTTGATCGCGGCGCCGATGAGGTACCCCTTGTCACGCAGCTCGACCGAGCTCGCGCCCTCGGGGTGGACGTCGCGGTGCGTGCCGTGCCAGATGTCGGGCTCGTTGTCGAGGTTGTAGAACTTCACCCCGCCGCTCGCCGCCGTGCCGTACTTGCCGGTGAGGTGGGCGATCCAGTCCTTCACGTACGACGCCCCGGCCTCCACGCTCGTGTCGTGGGGGTCGTTGCCGGTGATCTTCGTGCCGTCCGGCTTCACGCCGTTGCCGCAGTCGGGCCGCCACTGGTCGGTCTGCTGCTGCGGGCCGTACTTGGCGACGGAGAAGCCGCAGGAGGCGTCGCGGCCCTTCGGCACCCAGCCGATGAGCGGCATGGTGAGGATCGTGTCGGTGCCGGTGCGCCGGTCCTGCTCCACGAACGTGTCGACGCTGGAGCCGTCGGGGAGCGCGGACGGGTTGGTGTTGTCCTCCGCGATGTTCTCGAAGAACCAGTCGGAGGCCCGGTTGCTGGTGTCGTACAGGTAGTTGTAGCGCGTGGTCGCGTTGCCGCCCCAGCGCCGTACGGGCAGGCGCAGTTCCTTGGCCAGCGTCTCGTCGGCGAAGTTCATGCCGTAGACGTACGGGCTGATGGCGTGCCGTCCGGCGGTCACGTCCACGGTGACCGCCGGGCCGGTCGCGGCGGCGAGGGCGGCGGGAGCCGCCCCGGCCGCGCCGGCGGCCAGGGCCATCGCCACCGTGAGGGTGGCGGGAAGCGTTTTTCTGAGCACGGGTTTCCTTCCGAATCCCTGGGATCCTGGCGGCCTGACGGCGGGGGATTACCGGGAGTCGCCGTCGCGGCCAGGGCCTCACGCTGGCCAAAGGCCCGGGCGGGAGACAAGGCGGAAGGCCGCCGGGGCAGTGGAAACGGGCGGTGAGCTGGCACGGCCCGCCGCGCGGGGCGAAAGTTTCAGAGGCGGCCGGGACCACGCCGGGCCGCCCGCTCCCGCCCGCGCGTGGACCCCGCGTGGATCCCGCGTGAAACTACAGGGCCGGCTTACCCGAGGACGTCGGAGACGCTGGGCGGCCAGATGCCGACGTGCAGGAGCCGGTGCGCGTAGAAGTAGGCCACGAGCTGGCTGCGGTTGCTGCAGGCGAACTGGAGGAGCAGCTTGCTGATCCGCTCCGCCACGGTGTACCGGCTGAGGTGCATCTCGTGGGCGATCTTCGTCGTCGTGTAGCCCCTGGCCAGCATGACGATCAGCCATCGGTCGCGATCATTGATCAGGCCGTCGGAAACAAGGTCCATGTGCAGTCCCGGTTCGGATCGCTCGATTGTGTGACCTGGTGAGGCCCCCCTCTGCGGCGACCCTAGAAAGGCGCGCTTAACGATCGGTATGGCCGGGCCATGGCCGTGGTTATGGCCCTCCGGGCGACGCCGGTAGCCCACGTTTGTGGGGTTGTGTCACCTGCTCGTCCCCGGCTCATACTCGACCAGCGACGCGTTCCGAGCAGGCCGGGGGACGATCGGAGGGCGACTCACATCGCTGGGCAGCGGGAGGGCGAAGTGAAGGGCAGGCTGTGTTGAGAGACGTCGTGACGGCCGTGGGGCTGACCAAACAATATCGGGGCAGCGAGAGACCGGCCGTGGACGACGTCTCCTTCGAGATCGCCCAGGGGGAGACCATCGGGCTCCTGGGCCCCAACGGCGCCGGCAAGACCACCCTGATCAAGATGATCTGCGGCGTCACCACTCCAACCTCCGGTGAGATCCGGGTCTTCGACGCCGATCCGGTGCGTCAGCCCGTCCTCGCCAAGAGCGGCATCGGCGCGATGCACCAGAGCGGTCCGTTCGACATGATGCTGCCGGCGCTGGACAACCTGCGGATCGCCGCCCGGTTCCGCGGGCTGCGGTGGCGCGACGTACGGCCGTGGGCGTTCGAGGTGGCGGACTTCCTCGGCGTCACCGGCTCGATGCAGCGCCTGGTGTTCCAGATGTCGGGTGGTCAGCGGCAGCGGCTCCAACTGGTGCGGGCGCTGCTCACCATCCCGCGGCTGCTCATCCTCGACGAGCCCTCCGCGGGCCTGGACGTCGCGGGGCGGCGCCAGGTCGAGCGGTTCGTGACGTGGCTGCGCGAGGAGCACGGCGTGACGGTGCTGTGGACCAGCCACCACATCGACGAGCTGGAGCGCAATAGCCAGCGCGTGCTGGTCGTCGACCGCGGGCGGGTGGTGCGCTTCGCCAAGCCGCGCGAACTCGTGGAGGAGTTCGGCAGCACCCATCTGCTGGTAACCGTCGAGGACCCGGCGTCGGGCGGCCTGGTGGCCGCCTGGGCGGAGTCGGCCGGGCTCAGGGCCAAGGCCGAGGACAACGAGGTGCGCATCGACGACGCGAAGGCACGCGACCTGCTGCCGGAGCTGTCCCGCTACTGCCAGGACCACGCCGTCGCGATCACCGGGGTGTCGACCGCCGTGGACTCGCTTGAGGAGGTCTTCCTCCGGATGACCGGGAACGAGGGCTGACGATGGCCGCCGGGCTGCACTTCCACGCCGCGCCCCCCGCCCCCACGGAGAGGGCGACGGACCTGCTCGCGGTGCTCTACCGGGAGTACGCGCTGCTCGCCCGCAACCGGGTCTACCTGATCCTCGGCCTGACGCCGATGCTGGTCTACCTCCTGCTGGTGAACACCTCGCTGAGCAACCTCGTCAGGGTCGTCGACTACAAGGGCGTCAGCGTCGGGTTCGCGGTCTTCCTGCTCCCCATGACGCTCGCGATGTCGGTCGTGAGCGCGGCGGCGACGTCCGCCATGGCCGTGTTCCAGGAGGAGATGAGCGGGGTGGCGACCCAGCTGTGGTCGTACCCCATGCGCAGGTCGCGCTTCCTGCTCGGCAAGATGATCGCCGGCGTCTCGCTGGTGCTGGGACAGACCCTGCTGGGCCTCGGCGTGGCGGCGCTCATCTTCGACCTGCCGTTCGGCCCGGAGAACTGGGTGGGGCTGCTGTCGGCGCTCGCGCTGTCGGCCCTGGCGCTCAACGGGCTCTACCTGGCGGCGGCGATCACGATCACGGACTACCAGGCCTTCATGGTGCTGTCGAACGTGTCGATGCCCGTCCTCGTCTTCAGCGCCCCGTCGATGTACACCACCGAGAGCATGCCGACGGTGCTGCAGTGGATCTCCGTGGTCAACCCGCTGACGTACGCGATCAACGGCATGCGGGACGCCGCGGTCTTCGGGGTCGGCGAGGCCTGGGTGGACCTGCTCGTGCTGGCGGTCATGGCGGTCGTCGGCTACACCGTGGGCGGCCGCGCCCTGATCAACCGCGCACGCAACATCTGACGACCCGACACCTGACACGGCCGGCCTGACAGGGCGCCTCACCTCGACCCGGGCAAGGGGACGATGCGGACAGAAACCTCCTCCCACTCTTGGCTCCTCTCCCTCTCCGACGAGACGAAGGTCCGGCTGCCGGGGACGGACCGGGCCCGGGACCCCGCCGCCACCCTGGGGATGGCCGGCCGCGCCGCGCGCCGGGCCGGGGTCACCCGGGTCGCGGACATCACCCGGCTCGACACCCTCGGCATCCCGACGTACCAGGCGATCAGGCCTGCTGCGCGGACCCTCGCCGTCTCCCAGGGCAAGGGCGTCACGGCGGACCTGGCGAAGCTGTCCGCGATGATGGAGTCCGTCGAGCTCTGGCACGCCGAGCAGCCCATGCGGCCGGTCACGACCGCGTCCGCCCGTGAGCTGGCCGGGGAACTGGGCTACGACGTGGGCGCCCTTCCGCGCTGCGCGCCGAGCCTGCTGCACGACGGCCTGCCGGTGGACTGGGTGGCCGCCAGATCGCTCGCGGACGGCTCGCCGACGCTCGTCCCCATGGAACTGGCGCAGTTCACCCTCGTCCGCAGGACCGGCTGGCACCCGCCGGTGTTCTTCTCCTCGACCAACGGCCTGGCCAGCGGGAACACGCTGACGGAGGGCGTGCTGCACGCGTTGTACGAGGTGATCGAGCGGGACGCCGTCACCGCCTTCATGACCGGCGGCGACCCGGGAACCCGGGTCGACCCGCGCTCGCTCGGCTCGCCGGTCGTCGACGACCTGTGCGTGACGATGGAACGGGCCCGCGTCCGCATGGAGGTCAGGTCGCTGGCCTCGCCGACCGGGCTGCCGTGCTTCCTCGCCCGGATCACCTGCGACGACTATCCGCCGCCGTTCCTCGGCTTCGGCTGCCACCTCAGCTCGGAGATCGCGCTCAGCCGCGCCGTCACCGAGGCCGCGCAGGCGAGGCTGGGCTACATCGCGGGATCGCGCGACGACCTGCACGCGAACGTCCACGACGGCCAGGGCGCGCCGCGACGACCGGAGCCGCCGCAGGAGCCCGGCGCGCCGATCACGCCGCTGCACGCGCACGAGAGCCTGGTCGACGACCTGGACGACGTGGTGAAGCGCGCCACGGTCGCCTTCTCCCACGCGCCTCTCGTCGTCGACCTGACGCGGGAGGACCTCGGCGTGCCGGTCGTCAGGGTGCTGGCGCCGGGGAGCCGCGTGTGCCCGGAGGTCTTCTGATGAGCGAGGGTGTTCCGATGAGCGGGGGTCGTCGATGAGCTCGCCGAACGTGGTCGTCTACGCGGGTCCGACGATCTCCCCCGACGAGGTCCGCGGCGTCGTGCCGCACGCGCGGGTGCGGCCGCCCGTCGCCCGGGGCGACCTGCTCAGCGAGACCTGGAGCCCGGACGACACCGCCGTCATCATCGACGGCTACTACCGCGAGAAGCTGGCGGTGGGCCACAAGGAGATCCTCTGGCTGATCGCCGAGGGCGTGAACGTCGTCGGCGCGGCCAGCATGGGCGCCCTGCGCGCGGCCGAGCTGAGCCCGTACGGCATGACCGGCGCCGGGACCGTGTTCGACATGTACACGACGGGCGAGGTCGACGGCGACGACGAGGTCGCGGTGCTGCACGGCCCCGCCGACCTCGGCTACCCGGCCGGGACGGTCGCGCTGGTCAACCTCCGGTACGGCTGCCGGGAGGGGGCGAGGACGGGCCGGATCCCGGCGGAGGCCGGGGAGCGCATCGTCCGCGCGGCCAAGGCGATGCCGTTCGCGCACCGCACCTGGCAGGAACTCGGCGCGGCGGTGGACGGCGACGACCGCGCCTGCCTGGAGACGCTGCGGCAGCTGATCGGCACGGGGGAGTGGGACGTCAAACGGCTGGACGCGCTGGCCGCGCTGCGGGCGGCCGACGAGCGCCGCGCCGGAGGGCCTGGCGAGAGACCCGATGGGGAAGCCGAGGACTGGGCGGCCGACACGGCGCTGACCGGGATCACCCACTACGAGGCGCTGAAGTGGCGGTCGAGGCGCGAGTACGCGCCGGGCCGGTGGATGACCGACCTCGACGTCGTGACCGCGGGGCGGCTGTTCGGCGACGACTATCCCCGCCTGCACGAGGAGACGCTGACGGGCCTGCTGACCGGCTTCGCCGCCGGCCGGGGCCTCGACCTGGAGGCGTACGTGCGCGCCCGGCTCGGGGTCGCCGAGGCCGAGCCCCTGCCGCCCGTGCTCGCGCCGTGGCTCACCGAGACCGAGCGCGCCGCCCTCCCCGTCGGAGAACAGCTGCGGCTGGTCATGGTGCGGGTCTGGCCGGTCTGGCAGTCGGAGGACTGGCGGCCGGTCGTGCTGGAACGGGTCCGGCGGTCGGGCCACTGGCAGGAGTGGTCGGAGATCGTCGCCCGCGCCGACGAGGTGGCGGAGCGGACCCGTGGCCGGCTCGCCGTCCCGCCGCCGGAGATCTGCGCGAAGCTCTTCCTGCGCCACTGGCACGGGAAGGGGACGTCGGCCGAGGTGGAGATGGCCCGGCGCGGCTTCACCGGCCCGCAGGAGCTGGGACACGCCGTCAGACGGTTCTTCGCCCTCGACGTCCAGAACGCGCGTGCCTCCGGAAACCGCTGACGCCGGTGCGGGGGCCGGGGGCAGCCCGTGTCCCGGAACGCCGGTGAGTCCGCGTGAGGAGAGGGTCGTGACCGTGACCGAACCCGGGCAGCCGTCCGGCCCGGCCGCGCAGCCGTTCGATCCGGCGGCGGCGCGGCACCGGCCGGACCCCCATCCGCTGTTCCACCGGATGCGCGAGCAGGCGCCGGTCTACCGGTACGTGAACCCCGGGAGCGGCCGGGTGCTGTGGTACCTGACCCGGTACGCCGACGTGCAGCGCGCGCTGCTCGACCCGGACGTCGGCCGTCAGCTCGACCGGCTGCCGCCCGAGCTCGCCGCGCCGCACCGCAGGGCCGAGATGCGCGACCCGCTGGCCATGCTGCGGCGCAACGTCTTCCACCTCGATCCGCCCGACCACACCCGCATCCGCAGGCTGATGGCACCGGCCTTCGGCGCCCGTACGGTGGCCGCGCTGGAGCGGCGCGTCCACCGGGTCGCGGGCGAGCTCCTGGACGGCATGGCGGCGGGCGGCGAGGCCGACCTGATCCGGGAGCTCGCGCTGCCGCTGCCGGTCCTGGTCGTCGCCGACCTGCTCGGCCTGCCCCCCGAGGACCGCGCCCGGCTGCGCGGGTGGAGCGACGAGATCGTGGGCAGCGGGGACGCGGGCCGGATCCGCCGGGCCGGCCTGGAGTTCGCCGCGTACGCCAACGAGAGGATCGACGAGCGGCGGGCGCACCCGGGGGACGACCTGCTGAGCCGGCTCGCCGAGGCCGAGCGGACGGGCGGGATCAGCCGCGCGGAGCTGGTCTCCAGCGTGTTCCAGCTGCTGCTCGCCGGGGACGAGACGACCGTCAACCTGATCGGGAACGGCGTGCTGGAGCTGCTGCGGCACCCCCGCCAGCTGGACCGGCTGCGGGCGCGCCCGGAGCTGATCGGCTCCATGGTCGAGGAGGCGCTGCGGTTCAACGGCCCGGTCGGGCACTCCCGCCCGCTGTACGTCCTCGCCGACGTGGAGATCGGCGGGACCGTCATCCCCCGCGGGGACGTGGTCGTGCCGGTGCTGCTGGCGGCCAACCGCGACCCGGCGGTGTTCCCCCGGCCGGATGTCTTCGACATCGCCCGCAGCCCCAACCGGCATCTGGGCTTCGGCCACGGCGCGCACTTCTGCCTCGGCGCGGCGCTGGCGCGCCTGCAGGCCGTGGCCGCCATCGGGGCGCTGGTGCGCCGATTCCCCGACATCGCCCTCGCGGTCGACCCCGCCGGCCTGGAGTGGACGCCCGACCTGTTCCTGCACGGCGTACGCCGCCTGCCACTGCGGCTGCGCCTGGAGGCGGGCGTCGCGTGACGCCTGTCCCTTGTCTGTCAGAGCCTTCGGAAGGAGCCGGCCCATGAGTGACCGACCGCGAGGCCTCGCGGGGCAGGCGAACCTGTCCCGGATGGCCTTCGGCTACGCCACCTCCCAGATTCTCTATGCGGCCGTTCGGCTCGGCGTGCCGGACCTGCTCGCGGAGGAGGCCGTACCGGTCGCGCGGCTCGCGGAGCGCACCGGGTCGGACCCCGGCGCGCTGCACCGGCTGCTCCGCGCGCTGGTGGTGCTGGGCGTGGCGGAAGAGGGGGAGCCGGGATGCTTCACCCTCACGCCGCAGGGACGGCCGCTCCGCGCCGACCACCCGTGGTCGATGCGCTCCAGCCTGCTGCTGCTCGGCGACCCGGCGACATGGCAGGCGTGGGGCGCGCTGACCCACAGCGTGCGGACCGGTGAGACGGCGTGGGACCACGCGCACGGCGAGCCGCTGTTCGACCACCTCGCCCGCCACCCGGACCTGTCGGCGGTGTTCAACAGGGCGATGCGGGAGGGCACCGAACGGATCGCGCCCGCGCTCCCCAAGGCGTACGACTTCACCGGCGCGCAGACCGTGGTCGACGTCGGCGGCGGCAACGGCACGCTGCTGGCGGCGGTGCTCGCGGCCACCCCGGGCGTCAAGGGAATCCTGTTCGACACCGCCGAGGGGGTCGCGGGCGCCGACGTGGAGTTCCGGCGGGCGGGCCTGTCGGACCGGTGCGTCATCGAGACCGGCGACTTCTTCGAGGCCGTGCCCGGGGGTGACGTCATGCTGGTCAAGGGCGTGCTGCACGACTGGGACGACCGGCGCTGCGTCACCCTGCTGCGGAGCTGCCGCCGGTCGATCGCGGCGGACGGGCGCCTGCTCGTGCTTGAGCCGGTGATGCCGTCCGCCCTCGGCACGCCGGAGGCGGCCGGGGCCGTCATGAGCGACATCGCGATGCTCGTCTACACCGGCGGCAGGGAACGTGGCAGGGCCGAGTTCGGGGACCTGCTCGCCGCGGCCGGGTTCGACCTGACCGAGGTGACGCCGCCGCTCGGCGGCTCGGAGATCCGGATCCTCGTCGCGCGGCCCGCCTGAGCTCCCCGGTCGATTTTCTGGTCGAGCTAGGCCGAGCCTCCGGGTTCAGGGCCGCGCTGCCGGCCCGGTCGCGGGCAGCGGGAACGTGACGCCGGTCAGCTCCTCGGAGACCGTCCACAGGCGGCGGGCGAGCGCGCCGTCCCGGGCGGCCCTCGACCGGCCGACGAGCTTCGGCGCGCCGCGCCCCAGCAGGCCGCCCGGTCCGGCGTAGCCGCCGCCCGGAACGTCCGCCACCGCCGCGTAGAGCGTGGGCAACGCTCCGTCCTCAACGCTCTGTGCCAGGCCGTTGATGACGGCCGTACGGAGCCGCCGCAGCGGGGACCGCCCGTCGTCGAGGTGCCCGAGGAGGTTCGTGGCCGCCAGGCCGGGGTGCGCGGCAGTCGCGAGCACCGGCGATCCGGCCTCGGTGAGGCGGCGGTGCAGCTCCGCGGTGAACAGCAGGTTCGCCAGTTTCGACTGCGCGTACGCGGGGAGCGCCCGGTAGGGCCTGCGCTCCCAGTTGAGGTCGTCGAAGTCGATCCGGCCCGCCCGGTGCGCGCCGGAGGAGACGGTGACCACCCGCCCCCGGACGCGCGGCAGCAGCAGGTTCGTGAGCGCGAAGTGCCCGAGGTGGTTGGTGCCGAACTGCAGCTCGAAACCGTCGGCGGTGCGCCCGAGCGGCGGGATCATCAGGCCCGCGTTGTTGATCAGCACGTCGATCGGCTCGGTGAAGCCGTCGGCGAACGCGCGGACCGAGGCGAGGTCGGCGAGGTCGAGCCGCCGTACGGCGACGTCGCCGGTCATGGTCCCGGCGGCGGCGTGGCCCTTGGCGGGGTCGCGGACGGCGAGCACGACGCGGGCGCCCCTGGCGGCGAGCGCCTGGGCGGCGGCCCTGCCGATGCCGCTGTTCGCGCCGGTGACCACGACAGTGCGACCGGTCATGGCGGGGATCCGCTCGGCGGTGAATGTTGTCATGGAAAACAAAGTAGGCAGTGGCAACAAAGATGTCAACGACAACATCTCAAGCTACGATGACGTCCGTGCCCGCGTACCACCATGGAAACCTTCGCGCGACGCTGCTCGCCGCCGCCGAGCGCAGCCTGCGCCGGGATGGAGCGGAGCGGCTCTCGCTGCGTGATCTGGCCCGTGAGGCGGGCGTCAGCCACGCCGCGCCCCGCCGGCACTTTCCGGACCGTCAGGCGCTGCTGGACGCGCTCGCCGAGTCCGGGTTCGCCCGGCTCGACCAGGAGCTGCGCGCCGCGCTCGCCGAGGCGGGGGAGGAGTTCGGGCCGCGCCTGCACGCCACGGCGGTGGCCTACCTGCGGTTCGCGACCGAGGACAGCGCGCTGCTGGAGCTGATGTTCACCCGCAAGCACCGCGAGGGCGCCGACCGGCTCGTCGCGGCCGCCGCCGAGCCGTTCGGGCTGATGCACGGCCTGATCGAGCAGGGGCAGGCACAGGGCGTGCTGGAGCCCGGCGACCCGCAGCGCGCGGGGATCGTGCTGTTCGCGACGTTGCAGGGCATCGCCACGCTGGTCAACGGCGGCCTGGTGGCGCCGGAACTGCTCGACGGCATCGTGGAGACCGCCGTCGACCAGTTCATCCGGGGATCCCGACGCCGTTAGCGCTCAAGGCGGTCTCGGGAACGCGACACGCCACGGCGACACGGCGACGCGTCACGGCGGCCCTGCGGGCCACGGTGACCCCCGGCAGGGCTCGACGGTCTCCGGAGGCCGGGTGACTCCGAAGGGCGGCGCGGAGTTTGGAGGCGGCGCGGGTTCGGGGGCGGGGCTTCCGACGGGTGGCGGAGCTTTCAGCGGGTGGCGGTGGCGGTGGCGGTGGCGGTG
The DNA here is from genome assembly GCF_016863015.1 of Microbispora amethystogenes. Taxonomy (GTDB): domain Bacteria; phylum Actinomycetota; class Actinomycetes; order Streptosporangiales; family Streptosporangiaceae; genus Microbispora; species Microbispora amethystogenes. The sequence goes on from NZ_BOOB01000055.1 coordinate 33,081, forward strand.
GCGGTGGCGAGGCGCGAGCGCAGCCACGCGGCCAGGCCGGGATACTGCCCGATGGCCTCCTCACTGGTAAGGAGGGGCTCCGGCCGCCCGGTCAGCACCCGCGCGATCTCCGACCTGTCCGTCGCGGTGTCGTCGGAGAGCAACGTCTGGGCGGCGAAGAGCCCGGCGGCGATCCGCGGGTTGCTCAGCTTCGCCTGCGCGAGGCGGGTGCGGATCTCGCGTTCGAAGGCGTTCGGCTCGCGTCGCGGCGCACCGTCGCGTCCGGCCCCCGCGTCAGCCCTTTCCACGGCACCTGCACCGGCCCTGTGAACGGCACTCGCACCGGCCCTGTCAGCGGCACCTGCACCGGCTCTGCCGACGGCTGTGTCAACGGTGCCTGCCCTGGCATCTGCGCCGGCGCCGGTACCTTCAGCCCGCTCTCCTGTGCCCGCGCCGGCCCGTTCGCCGTCCGCCTCGACCGCCATGCGCCAGGACTGCTCGGCCTCCGCCGCGAGCGCCGACTGCAGCCCGGGGAACAGCGCCGGTCCGATCCCGCCGTGCCGGGTCAGCTCCTCGTCGAGCCGGAGCGCGCAGCGCGCGGCGACCGACATGCCGTGCGAATGGATCGGATTGACCGCGACGGCCGCGTCGCCGATCACGGCGAAGCCGGCGGGCAGCCGCGCGCGCTCGAAGAACCGCCTCCGGTTGACGGTGTCCCGGTACGGCCGGATGAGGCCGAGGGGAGTGGCCTCCGCCATGAGGTCGGCCACGAGGGGGTCGCGCAGCGCGCGGGCGAAGGCTGCGAAGCCCTGCTCGTCGGTCGGCGGCTCACCGCCCCGGGTGCCGGTCAGCGTGACCACCCACCGGCCGTCCTCGACGGGGAACAACGTCGCTCCCCGGGCCGGCCGTCCCGGGTCGGGCCCGGGATGCAGCATGATCGCCGGGATCGCCTCGGCGAGGTCGGCGGGCGCCTCGTAGAGCCGTGTGGCGTAGGCGAGGCCGGTGGCGACCGCCGACTCCTCGACGTCCGCGGCGCCGATCTCGGCGAGCCACCGCGGTGACGCCGATCTGCGTCCCGTGGCGTCGACGACGAGGTCCGCGCGTACGGCCTCGGGAGGGGCGCCCCGCCTGCTGACCGACACCCCGCCGACCCGGGCCGCGTCCCCGAGGAGACCGAGCGCCCGCGTGTCCTCCCACACCGTGACGGTGCCGCCGCCGAGTGCCCGGCGCCGCACCACCTCGTCCAGCAGCCCGCGGGTGCAGGAGATCAGGTGGGCGTCGGTGCGCATCCGGCGGAACCAGCCGTCCGCGGTGAGGATCAGGGCGTCGCCGGGGAGGCCGCGCAGATGCGCGCCCTGGGTGAGGAGGGCGCCGACCGTGCCGGGCAGCAGCGCCTCCAGCGCCCTCGCGCCGCCGGCCACGAGCACATGGCTGTGGTGCGCCTGGGGCAGTCCCCGGCGCGGGCGGGGGCCGGACGGGTAGTGATCGCCCTCCACCACCACGACCTCGTCCGCGTGGCGCGCGAGCACGGCGGCGGCGAGCACCCCCGCGAAGCCCCCACCGAGGACGACCGCCCTGCTCATCGGCGGAAGGCCGGCGGACGCGGCACGACGACGCCGGTTCGGACGCGCGCTCCTCCGGCCGGCTCCCGTACGGTCGCGTTCGGGCCGGCCGCAAGCGGGGCGATCGCGTTCGGGCCGGTCGCGTCCGGAGCGGTCGCGTTCGGAGCGGTCGCGTCCGGAGCGGTCACGTGAGGGCCTTCTCGGCCTTCTCGGACGGGACCTCCTCGATCAGGCCCTGCTCGATCATCGTGCCGATGAAGTCGCGTACGTCCGCCACGATCTGTTTGCTCATCGCGGAGTTGCTGCCGGCGAACTCGCGGGACAGCTTGAACATGACCGGCTCACGTTCGCCGTCGCTCGCCACGAGCTTCCATATCCTCGAGCCCGTGTCGTTCAGGCTGTGGAAGTCGCCCGTCTCGGTGTGGTAGAGCGAGACGCCCTCCCCGGTCTCCTGCCAGATCACGGCTTCGCTGATCCGGAGCGACACACTGACCTCCTCTATACCGGCGTGATGGGAAGCAACTCGCCGACCTTGATGGAGGGCGAGGGGCGGACATAGGTCTTCCAGTCGTCGAAGACGGGGTGGACGTCGCCGTTGACGACCAGGCGGGGCGTCGTCATCTCGCGGTCCTTGGTGGCGAGCTCCGACCGGTCGACACCGGCTTCGAGCCACAGCTGCGTGGCGACGCCGTGCCGCAGGATCCGGCACTGGTGGCGGCTGTTGCGCCGCAGGTCCTTGGACTCGGACATGTGCGAGGCCCGGCACCCGCCGCCGCAGGACGCCTTGATGTAGCACTTGGCGCAGTCGGCGTGATAGTCGCCGCCGAGCACGGTGCTGGTGCGCATCCCGCGCAGGAGCGGCCCGCCGAAGATCTCCGCCAGCGACTGCAGCCGTACGTTGCCCGCGTGGTGCGCCCGCCCGGTGACCAGCTTGCACGGGTACACATCACCCAGCGAGTTGATGTAGATCTCGTTGCCGCCCATCCCGCAGTTGGCCTTCACCGAGCACGGCGTGACCGGCCGCGGGCCGTCCGGCAGCAGCTTGCCGGCGGCCGGAGACGTCCAGGTGAGCCGCTGGATCCGCATGTGGTCGTCCCAGCCGAAGTCGTACTCGTCGCTCTCGCCCCGGCCCAGGTCGTTGTGGTACATCAACCGGATGCTGTGGACCTCGATCCCGTCGGCGAACTTCGCGAAGTCCTCCAGCTCGTCGACGTTGTCCGAGGTGACGATGTGGTTGATCCGGGGCACCACGCCGGCCTCGTTGAGCAGCTGGAGGGCGCGGTAGGTCCGGGCGAAGGAGCCGGCGCCGCGGGTGCGGTCGTGGGTCTCGGCCGTGCCGCCGTCGACGCTCACCGTGACCATGCCGAACAGCTCGGCGAACCGTTTGGCCTGCGCCGGCTTTCTGATCATCGTGGCGTTGGTGATGATGTTCGACGTCAGCCCGCTCTCGTTGGCGTGTTCCACGATCTGGAACAGGTCCTTGCGGAGCATCGGCTCGCCGCCGGTGAAGATCATGGTACTCGCGCCGAACGCGGCGACCTGGGAGACCAGGTCGAGCGACTCGGCGGTGGTGAGCTCACCGGGGAGGCACTTCTCCGAGGAGGCGTAGCAGTACGGGCAGCGCAGGTTGCAGCCGTCGGTGATCGCGTAATACACCTGGCGGAGCGACGGCTCCTTGAAGGAGAGCGCCGGGCGGTTCCCGTTGTAGTAGACGATGTAGTTCAGGATGAGCTTGGCGAGCGTCCGATCGGTCTCGTCGGACTCGCCGGTCGCCGTCTCGTCGAGGCGGGCCTGCTCCCCGCCCGCCCCGGGACGGGCCAGGGCCTCCAGGACGGCGAACTCGCGCGCGTCGAGGACACACCGGCCACCCACCTGCGGGTTGACGACCAGATACTCATCGTCGTGCACGAAGTAGGTCAGGTCAGCCGGCACTTCGATCAACGAGCGGTTCCGGGCGAGCTTCCCAGACATCATTCCCCTTACGCTCCCAGCCGCAGGTGCGGCCCCAGACGTCTGTGGGCGACGCGCGGCCGGAGCCGCACCCGCGAACTGCCCGGACTACTCCGCCGCGCCGGATCCGGAGCCCGACCAGGCTCCGCACAGGCACTTGGCCTCGACCGGCACGGTGTGGGCCTCCACCTCGGGGCGGGACCACTCGCCACCCGCGCCGGCGTGCGCCAGCACACCGGGCAGCGAGTTGGGGAGCTTGTCCTTGAGCGAGATGAGCAGGTCGACTTCCTCCCTGGTCAAGGTGGCGAACGCCGCCTCGACTTCGGCTGCCAGGGGGCTGTTGAGGACGCCCGCTTCACGCAGAGCTTCCCTCGGATCGAAGGCCATGCCTTCACCTCTCTGTCTGACGGGGGAATGCGGTGTGAATCGAGTATGCGCAGGTGAGAAGGGGGTGAGAAACCCCACAAACGTGGGGCTAGCCGCTGCTCGCCCGCTGGGTGACGGCCGGGAGGCGCGGCCTGGCCGGCCCGCGCGATCCACCGGCGGCCCGCCTGTGGACAACGTCTTCGGAGCGGCCGGGTGGCTGTCAGAATCGTGAACTCCGTGAGCCCCCGGCGGGGGGAAGGCCGAGGCAGGAGGACACATGGGCAGGGCGGACCGGGAGCGGCGCGGGGCCGGGGAGAACGAGCGCGGGAGCCGGTGGCAGGGGCCGCCCGGCGGGGCGCGGGCCTTCCCAAGGGGGCGGGCGGAGCCGCCGCCGGAGGAGATGGTGGCCGAGCTGCTGTCGGCCGCGGTGGACGCGCGACTGCACGCGGACGCGCCGCAGTTTCCGCGACTCGTGGAGACGCTGACCGGCGACCCCGGCCTGCGGCCCGTCGTCGACCGCGCGTTGCTGGGCATGCTCGGCGATCACCTGGCACGGGCCTGGCGGAACGGGTGGATGCCGGCCGACGTGGTCCGGCTCGTGGGGCGGCGGTTCGGGGCGCGGCACGTGTGCCTGGTCACCGACGCCGTCGCGGCCGAGATGCGGGCCTACGCCCCGGCGACCGTGGACGAGCGCTGGCAGGACCAGCTGACCGCCCTGGACGCCACCGTCTGGTGGGGGAGAGACGAGGAGTACCTGCGCGAGGACGGCGACCGGGCCGCGATGGTCGCCCGGGCGCTGGAAGTGATCATCCTGCTCGTGAGGCTGCAGCCGCTGGAACGGCTGTGCCCGCCGCCCGGTTCGGCCCGCCGTACGGCCCGGGCGGCCGGGCGGGTGGACGAGCGGATGCTGACGCGGGTGCGGGCGCTGCTGGCCAAGGCCGAGTCGACGGAGTTCGAGGCCGAGGCCGAGACGTTCACCGCCGCCGCCCAGTCGCTGATGGCCCGCTACAGCATCGACGCCGCGCTGCTGGCCGCCGGGGAGGCGAACCGTACCGGCGACGAACCGCAGGGGCGGCGCCTGGGGATCGACGCGCCCTACGAGGGGCCCAAGGCGGTGCTGCTGGACGTCATCGCCTCGGCCAACCACTGCCGGTCGATCTGGAGCCGCCACCTCGGGTTCGCCACCGTGCTGGGGTTCCCGGCCGAACTGACGGCGGTGGAGGTGCTGTTCACCTCCCTGCTGGTGCAGGCCACCTCCGCGATGCGGCAGGCCGGCGCACGCCGGGACGGCGCCGGCCGGTCCCGCACGCGGTCGTTCCGGCAGTCGTTCCTCGCCGCCTACGCCTACCGGATCGGGGAGCGGCTGCGCGAGGCGGCGGGGGAGGCGGTCCGGCAGGCGACGGCCGAGACCGGCAGAGATCTGCTGCCGGTGCTGGCGGCCAGGGATGAGGAGGTCGACGCGGCGATGGAGAAGATGTTCCCCGGGCTCAGCATGGTCAGGACGGGCTCGGTCAGCAACCGCGAGGGCTGGATCTCCGGCCGGGCCGCCGCCGACCGGGCCGTGCTGGACGTCCATCCGAAGATCCCTTCCGGACGCTCGTGAGCGGGCTCGCCGCACGGAGGCCGTTGACTCGACAGGCCGTCTCGAACCACTGATTTTTGTTAGTGTTTCGCCCGGATCGACGCTGGACCGGGGCTTGGGGGAATCGTCGTGGCAGGTCCGTTCGACGCGCCGCCGCAGCCCGACGGGCTCACCACGACCGCCGAGTTCGTCGCCGCCCTGGGCAGTCTGCGCCAGTGGTCCGGCCGGACCTTCCGGCAGCTCACGGCCGCCGCGAAGGCGAACGGCGACGCGCTGCCCGCCAGCACCATCGCCGGCGCCCTGGGGCGGGCGACCCTCCCGCGAGAGGAGTTCGTGGCCGCGTTCGTACGGGCGTGCGGGCTCGGCGAGGCGGAGTCGGTTCGATGGGTGGCGGCGAGGAAGCGCCTGGCCGCCGAGATGCCGCCGCTCCCGTCCGTCGCGCCCGGCGACCCCGCCGACCGGGTTCGTCCGCCAGAGGGCCCGGCACGGCCGGAATCCCGCGCTCGGGCCGGACCCGGGGACCGGGAGGCGCCAGACCGCGACGGCCCGGACCAAGACACACCGGACCGCGACGCTCTGGCCCGAAGCGCACCGGACCAAAGCGCTCCGGACAGCCCACCCCTGCGCGCGGCGCGACGAGGGCCGCAGTGGCCGGCCCTGGTGGGAGTGGGAGCGGGCGTCCTCCTGGTGCTCTTCGCGGTGGTCTCGGTCCTGCCGTCGCTCTACGGCCCCCAGCCCGGTGGCGGGACCCCGGGGCCCTCACCGTTCCGCGCCGCCGCGACCTCCCTCAACGACCGCGTGCCGTCCGACGGGTGGTATCACATGGTTCCCGCGCACGTCGCGGAGGGCGGCCTGTGCATCGGGGAGGGACGCGAGCGCAGCGGAAAGACGGATCGCCCACTGGCCGTGCAGCGTCCCTGCGCGGGCCTTGTTCCGGACACCTACCTGCATGCGGTCGGTGACGGCGCACGGCAGATCGAGTGGCATCATCCCGTGGAGGGCGTCGGATGCCTGACCGTGGACGAGGCGCTGAAGACCCCCGGCGCGCTGATCGCGCCCGCGGAGTGCACGGGAGCGCCGCATCAGCAGTTCCTGCTGAAGCCCGCCGGATCGGGATTCGTCGTCCACCCCGTGCACAGCGGCCTGTGCGTCGGCGCGCTGTACGGCGAGCCCGACATGCGGGCGGGGGCGGAGATCGCCCAGAAGGCCTGCACGGGACGGCACGACCAGCTTTTCCTCTTCCGCCCGGCGCCCGCGCCGACCTGGACGCCACGCTGACCCGGCGGCAGGCGGCAGGTGCCTCATGCTCCGAGGAAGACCTCGTCGAGATGCCATTCCAAAGCCTCCCGATCCGGCCGGTCCCGCGGCCGGTCCGGGACGTTGATCTCCAGTCCGGCCCGGCGGTAGAACTCCTCGCCGTTGCCGAACTCCTCGCGCAGCCGAGGGCTGACCAGCAGTCTGTGCCTGGGATCGACCGCCAGATAGCCGCGGTCGAACAACGTGTGGACGTCCGACCGGAGCAGGAGCCCGTTGTCCAGCCGATGCTCGCCGCCGACGGTGACGGGACGGATGTGCGCCGCCTGCAGGACCGGCCTGATCCGGTCGCCGGTGATCGCGCAGCGTCGTTCGTACGCGTGCAGGACCACCGCTTGGAACGCCCGCTGGCCGAGCCTGCGCGGAGCGAGCCGCGGGTCGCCGAATACGGGCCCGTCACGGTGCCACGGCTCGGACAGGTCCGCGTCTCCGCGGATACCGGCGCGGTGCAGCAGGTCGTGGAAATAGCCGGCGGCCGGATGGGTGGCGAGGTCGTAGCTCTTGCCCTGCACGATGTTGGATGCGAAGTCCGGCGGCGGGCCTGCGACACGCTCATCGGGATAGAAGAAGACGTCGCGGATGATGACGCAGCCGATGACCGGGTCCTCGCCGGGTGCCATCCCCCGGCTGCGGTAGCCGCCCACCTGCCGGCGTAGTTCCGTCAGGCTCGGCGCGCCGTTGCCCTCGCCGAAGAACTCCCATGCCTCTGAGACGCGCAGAGGAGCGAAACCGCTGAAGAAGCCGCCGCCGACCACACGGTTGTGCGGGTGATGGGTCTTGAAGAAGAACGGTTCGCCATGGTCGATCGCCCGGAACTCCCGGCCGCCGGAAGGCCGCCAGAAGTTGACCTCACCAAGGTCCGGACGTCCGGCCAGGAAGCGGTACCAGCCCGCGTCGGTCACCCCGACGTACGCCTTCACGAAGGTCATTGTGCACGTACGTGATCAATCCTGCCAGGGCGCGCGGGCGTGCTCTCAGTCGAGGACGGGCGCCTGGCGTACGGGCCGGATCAAGGAGAGGTAATCGGGGATGACCGAGGCGGGTTCGCGGGTGACGCCGTCGAGCGCGTGTGCGAGCAGCGCGGCGTCCGGCGCGCCGAGCTCAAGCAGGGGCCTGCGGAGGCGGATGGACCAGGACCTGGCGTCGGGGAAGGCCTCCAGCCGCGGGACGAGGGGCGCCAGTTCCACGCCCGTGAGGTACGGCGCGAGCGACCGGAGGGCGATCCCGCACCCCCGGGTGAACTCCCGGCCCGCGATCGTGACCGGCTCCTCATAAGCGGTCACCTCGGAGGTGACCCTGGCCGTGTCGATGATCCTCGTCCGGTCGCGGGCCGGGTTGTGCCAGCAGCCACGGGTGGTCAGGACGAAGAGGTCGTCTCCTGCGGTGAGGCGGTTCACCTCACTGCGCCTGGTCGGCGGGAAGGCCATCCGCGACTCACGCAGCACCCACGCGACGGCCTCCCGCTCCCCGAGAATCAACAGGTACGCGGTCACGCTCGGCACCGTATCGAATCGACGCGCGTCAGGCCGTCTCGCGGGGGCGCCGGACCTCCTCGCCGGCGGACGGAAAACGGCCGGCACCGTCGACGCAAGGTGGAATTCGAGTGGCGATATGCCTGTAGTGGCCATATATCGTGCCTGCGTGGAAGATCTCGTCATTACCCGGCGCCTGCGTGTTCCCGTCGACGTGGAGGGGGACGGCACGCCCGGTTGGGGTGAGGTGGCCGCCCGGCAGCTCGACGCGGCACTGCTCAGCGTCGGTTTCACGTGCTCGGCGGCGCTGCTCGACCGCCTGGCCCGGCTGCCCGGGGAACAGGTGATCGACCTCGGGCTGCGGGTCCTGGCCGCCGTCCGCCGTCTCGTCGGTGACCACGTCGAGCACAACGCCTACTTCGTCGACTTCCCGAGGAACGTCCCGGACACGCTGGACTTCTGGGCGGGGCTGCTGCGCGAGGCCATGCTCGACCCGGTCGCCGCCGCCCGGCTCCAGCCGGGCACCCTCAACCTGCTCGATCTGCCGCGGTACGGCCGCTACCAGCACACCTACGCCGACCTGCTGGCCGCGCACGACGAGCTGATCCCCCTGGCCAAGGACCGGGTGACCGTGCTGGAGCTGGGCGGGAGCCTCCGGGACGAAGCGCGTAAGCTTTACTTCTCGCTCGCCGGCTCCGAGGTCCCGCTCGCCGCCGAGGACCTCACGGCTCTGCGCGCGCTCGCCGCCTTCTGCGCCGGCGACCGGCCCGAGCGCGTACCCGTACGCGAGAACCGGGCCGTCCTCAACGAGGTGCGGCTGGCCGCCGGGCAGCCGCTGCTCGTCGACACCGTGACGGACGTGCTCAGGGTGGCCGCGCTCTGCTCCGGCGGCGACGTCACCCTGTCCACCCCTGCCCGCCTGCGCTCCTTCCGCCGCGCCGAACGCCGGATCCTGCTGGCCGCCCTCGATGCCGTCCCGGCCGCCAAGCACGGCGACGTGCTCCGCCACCGGGAGCAGTGGAAGCGGCTCGGCGAGCGGCTGCACCCCCACGAGTACCCGCAGTTCTCCAGCGCGGCCCAGGTCTTCGAGGTGGCCAGGGGTGCGCGCAAGGCGGCGAGCTTCGGCGGCCGGGTCGAGGCCGCGCTGGCCGAGGGCCGCACCGGCGACGCCGTCGCCCTGCTGGAGCACACGCCGGGCGCGTTGCTGCGCCGCCTCGACCACCTGCTGCGTACGGGTGGCGGCCCGGCCGTGCTGGAGGCGGCGGAGCGGGCCGCCGCGCACGCCTCCGGCCGCGTGCTGCTCTCCCTGCGCGAGCACCTGCAGAACCGGCTCGCCCCCGTGGACCGGATCTTCACCAACCGGCACGGCAGAGCGTGGGCGGCCGCCGACACCCGCTCACCGCTCGACGAGGACGCGCTTCACCGGACCCTGGCTCTGCTCGACGAGGAAATCACTCGCCGTCTCCCCGACCCGGGCGAACTGATCGTCGATCCCGCCGTGCTCGACGTGGCGCTGCCCCTGTCGGGCAAGAGCGCCGCGCCCGGGCTCGGGGTGCTGCCCCGCGGCTCGCTGTCGTTCGTGGACGGTGAGCTGCTCCGCTTCTTCGTGTACTGGCGCCAGGCGGGGCGGAGCACCGACTACGACCTGTCCGCGCTCATGCTCGACGCCACCTATGACAACCCGACGCACATCTCGTGGACGTCCTACGGCAACGACTTCGCGACCTACTCGGGCGACCTCACCGAGGCCCCCGAGGGCGCGTCGGAGTTCATCGACATACGACTTCCGCACGCGACCCAGCCGATCGTCATCCCCCAGGTTCACATCTACGCGGGGGAGCGGTTCGACGAGGCCGCCGAGGCGTTCTTCGGCTTCATGACCAGGGACGCCGCGCAGGAGGGCAGGCCGTTCGAGCCGCGCACCGTACGGATGAAGTCCGACCTGCGCGGGTCCGGCCGCGTCGCGCTCCCACTGGTGTTCCTGCGCGGGGACGACGGCGCCTGGCGGGTGAAGTGGCTGCATCTCCACCTGTCCGGCCATCCGGCGTTCAACCAGGTGGAGGGCAACCGGGTCACCACGTCGCGACTCGTACGCTCGATCGTGGAGCGGGACTACCTGCGGGTCGGCTATCTGGTCGGCTTGCTACGGGCCAAGCCGTCCGAGGGCGGGCACGTCACGTACATCGGGCTCGATGCACCCGCCGACCTGCCGGAGGGGGCGCGCGTCCACACGCCCGCGACCCTGCACGAACTGATCCCCGCCTGATATCGTGAAGATCGCGAGGCCATGGGAGGGCTTCCTTCTACCTCTTTGGGAACCGGTTTGCCCGCAAGGGCGCCTGTCTAGTCCTCCCGCTTTCCTCGCGCTCCGGCCCGGTGAGGCCATTCGGGGGCTTCCTTCTCCTCCTGGTTCGATTCCAGGTGGGCCCCTAAGGGCCTGCTGGCACATCCAGCCTCCGAGCCCTCCTCACCGGACCGTCCGGCCGGTCCCCGCGGCGTTCGGCGGGCTCATCGAGAACACCGGGAGACGCTGATGGACGAACGCAGGCTGGTGCGGGTCTCGAAGTACCTGGCCAAGCATCTGCGCCACGAACCCGAGCGCATCGGCATCGAACTGGACGCGCACGGCTGGGTCGCCGTCGACACGCTGCTGACGGCGGCGGCCGCGCACGGGTTCCCGATCTCGCGTGCCGAACTGGAGCAGGTGGTCGCCGACAACGACAAGCGGCGGTACGTGATCGACGGCGAGCGCATCCGCGCCAGTCAGGGCCACTCGGTGGCCGTCGACCTCGACCTCCCGGTGGCCGAGCCGCCCTCGATCCTCTATCACGGCACGGTCGCCCGGAACGTGGAGGCGATCCGCGAGGAGGGCCTGCGCCCGATGGATCGTCACCACGTCCACCTGTCGCCGGACCGGGAGACCGCCACCCGCGTCGGCGCGCGCAGGGGCAGGCCGGTCGTCCTCGTCGTGGACGCGGCGGCGATGCACGCGGCCGGGCATCAGTTCCGGCTGAGCGCCAACGGCGTCTGGCTTGTCGACCACGTCCCCCCGGCCTACCTCCGATAGGCGACCGCGCGGTCGGCATTCATCTATGGTAACTGTTTGATAACTATCAGTAATAATGATCAATGTCCGCCTTCGGCACGCTCCTATTGTCACTCCATGCTTACGATTGAACACGAAGCGGTGATACGGCTGTTCCAGGAACGGCCCGATCTGGCCGCCGGACTTCTGGCCCGATCCCTTGACGTACAGCTCCCGGAGTTCGACTACGCGGCGGTGGAGTCGGCCGACCTCACCGAGGTCACGCCCGCCTCTCGTCAGGCCGACTCCGTCATCGTGTTCCGGCGCAAGCGTCCGGGTGCCGACCCCGAGCCGGTCGTCGCCGTGATCGTGGAGGTGCAGCGAGGCCGCGACCCCGGCAAGCTCTGGTCCTGGCCGATGTACCTCGTCAGCCTGCGCACCCGCCTGGAATGCCCGGTCATGCTCCTGGTGATCTGCCCGGAGGCGGCCGTCGCCCGGTGGTGCTCCCGGCCGATCGACCTCGGCCACCCCGGGCTGGTGCTGACGCCGCTGGTCGCGGGACCCGACGAAGTCCCCGTCATCACCGACCCCGGCCAGGCGGCCGACGACATCGAGCTGGCGATGCTGTCGGTGATTCACCACGCCACCACACCGCAGGGCCCCGATATCCTCAACGCGCTGTTCGCCGCGCTGCACAATCTCGACCGTGACCAGGGGGGTATGTACGCTGACATGGTGCGTGCGGCGCTCCCCCGAGAGATCTGGGATCACTTGGAGAGGCACATGAAGACAGAGAGCTACGAATACCTCAGCGACTGGGCCCGCGAGAACATCGCAAAGGGCTTGGCCGAGGGCCAGGCCAAAGGCATCGCCGAGGGCAAGACCGACGCGATCCTGACCGTGCTGGCCGCCCGCGGCATCGAGGTGCCCGACGAGCTCAACGACAAGATCAGGAAGTGTCGCGACCTCGACCGGCTGGACGCGTGGATCCGCGCCGCCGCCACAGTCCAGTCCGCCGACGCACTCCTGAACAACGACCTCTGACCCAGACCGTCCACCGAAGGCCGAATCGCCTATCTGGCAGCGATGGTGATTCGGCGTTCGTGTGCGGCGTCGCACCTCGAAGAGGGCCGGCCCGCAGAGCCGCTCAGCGGGGGACGATCGGGAGGGTGACGTACGAGTCGGGGTGGACCTTCTGGTGCTGGACGACCAGGTCCGCCTCGCCGCTGCCGGGGCGGCCGGTGCCGGGGTTGCGGTCGAAGCGGGGGAAGTTGGAGCTGGAAATCTCCACCCTGATGCGGTGGCCCGCCTTGAAGACCTGGCTGGTGGCGACCAGATCGATGACGAACGTCCCGGACCGCGCGAGAACGCGGACGATGCCGTCGATCACGCTCATCGCCCGGCCGTCCGGGTGGACGTCGACGAGCTTGGCCGTCCAGTCGGTGGAGGCGGCCGAGGTCTCCGCGTGCAGGGTCACTGACACCGGGCCGGTCACCTCGACGTCGGAGGCGAGCACCTCCGTCGAGCAGCAGAGCACGTCCGGCCGCCGTTCCACGTCCCGCTGGTCCTGGGGGCCGACGTTGGTGGGATCGGCCAGCAGGGTCGGGCCGCCGACGGTCGGGACGGGGTCGCGCGGGTCGAAAACGAAGACGGCCGGCTCCGCCGCCGAGGGCGGCTCGGGGGAGAGCAGGCCGTCCGCGTGCAGGTAGTAGGGGGTGTCGACGGCGCGCTCCAGCGGCCAGGCCTCCTCGTCCCGCCAGACGTCGTCGCCCATCACGAAGATCCGCACCGCGGGGCCGTCGTCCTTGCCCGCGAGGAAGGCCATCTGCCGTTCCTCCAGGCCGATCGCCTGCGCCGACGCGGCCGCGCCGAAGAACAGCCGCCCGGTGCCGGTGGCGCCCGGCGCGAGATGGGACCACGGCCCGATGACCAGCGGACCGCCCAGGCGGCGGTGGTTCTCCAGCGTCCCCGCGAGGAACAGGTCGAACCAGCCCGCGACGTGCATCACCGGCACCTCGATACGGTCGTGCCGCAGCGTCTCGGCCGGGCCTTCCCAGTACGCGTCGCGCGTCACGTGCGAGGTCCAGTCGCGCCACCACGGAATGCCCGGGACGTCGCCGACGGGCAGGGCGTGTACGGCGGTCTCCTGGTCGGCCAGGACCCGCAGCACCTCGGCGAGGTCCGCGCCGACGTCCTCTCCGGCCTCCGCCGCGTGCAGCAGGCCGAGCATCGCCTGGAACGCCCCCCAGTTCAGGGCCGGCCCCAGCGCGAAGGCCCCGCCGTGATACTTCAGGCCGTCGTGGAAGTCGTGCGGCGTCATCGCCGCGACCACCGCCTTCAGCCCGGGCGGACGGGTGGCCGCCGCCTGCAACGCGCACCCGGCGAGATAGGACATGCCGCTCATCACGACCTCGCCGTTCGACCAGGGCTGTGAGGTGATCCAGGCGATCGTGTCGTGGCCGTCGGCGCCCTCGTCCAGCCACGGCCGGAACTCGCCGTCGCTGGTGCCGCGCCCCCGGCAGTGCTGCAGCACGACCGCGAACCCGGCCCGCAGGGCCGGCAGCACCGGCTCCGTACGGAACGAGTCCTCGCCGTACGGCGTGCGCACGAGCAGCGCCGGGAACGGACCGCCGTCCGCCGGGCGGTGGACGGAGCCGCGCAGGACGGTGCCGTCCCGCATCGGCATGGGGCTGTCGTGCTCGACGACGACCGGCAGCGGGGGGCGGTTGAGCTTCGGCATGCGGAGTCCTCGGGTCAGGGCGTGGTCCGTCCACCGGACAGTACGCCGAACCGCGGCACGCGCGTGACGGCCGGCACGGCCATACTGGGGCGGCCATACTGGGGCGGTACGGGCGCCTGCCGGGGCGGCCCGGCGAGGAGCAGGAGAGAGGGACGGGCGCGGTGGGTGACGAGAACGCGGTGGCGCGGGTCCGGGAGATCTGCCTGTCCCTGCCGGAGGCGGTGGAGAAGCCGTTCGGCGGCCACACCGCGCCGTCGTTCCGGATCGGCGACAAGCTCTTCGCCATGACCAGCGAGGACGGGCGGTCCCTCACGTTCAAGGCGGGCCCGGGGGTGCAGCAGGCCCTCGTGGCCTCTGACCCGGAGCGCTTCTTCGTCCCTCCGTACGTCGGCCCGAAGGGCTGGGTGGGCGCGCGCCTCGACGCCGCGCAGGACTGGGCGGAGATCGCCGAACTCGTCGAGGACAGCTATCGGATGATCGCGCCGAAGCGATTGTCTGGGCTGCTCGACCGGCGGCGGCCCGGCGACGCCGAGAACTGAGGCCCCCGCCAGACCCCGACAGGCCCCGGGCCCCGCACCTGACAGGCCCCAGCCTCGCCAGATTCCAAGGCTCCGCGAACCCTCAGGCCCCAGGGCTCTGCCAGAGCCGCCGGGTGCGCCGGGCCGTTCGGTGGTCGAGCGACACCGGCCATCCGGGGCTCGCGAGGGTCAGCGGGTGACCTCGTCGAGCAGTTCGAGCAGGTGGTGATAGGTCTTCCCGGTGGCGCGGGAGAGGCCGATCTCGCAGGTGCGGTTGACCGACGCGTGCGCGTCGAAACCGCCCTCGGCCACCGAGCGAGCCTCGGCGCGGGTGGCGGAGGCGGTCAGTTCCGGGTGCAGCAGGCCGCGGTCGCCGGCGAAGGCGCAGCACTGCCATCCCTCGGGCACGACGACCTCGTCCGCGACGGCCGCGGCGATCTTCGCGACGGCGGCGTCCAGGCCGAGGCGGGTGGAGGAACAGGTCGGGTGCAGGGCCAGCGACGCCCGCTTCCGGCCCTCCTGTGGCTCCGGCAGCCGGGGAAGGACGTGCTCGGCCACGAAGGTCACGGCGTCGACCACCCGGACGACGGGAGCCGCCGCGGCGGCCCGCTCGCTGCCCCGCACTCCATCCTGCACGCCGGCGCCCGCGGCCTTGTCTCCGTCCTTCAGGACGGCCCGCCCGTCGCCTCCGGTCACGGCATGCCCGTCACCCGCCGCGGCGAGCAGGCGTTCGAACCCCTCGGTGCAGGAGGCGGCGTCGCTGATCACCGGGAGACGGCCGCCCTCGGTGGCGGTCAGCAGGGCATTCCGCACCCGCTCGCGCATCACCTCGTAGCCCTCCGTGAACCCCTTGGACGACCATGGCGTGCCGCAGCACAGGCTCTGGACGCCCTCCGGCACGCGCAGCCGCAGACCGGCCCGGGCGGCGAGCCGTGACACCGCCGCCATTACTCCCGGGCCGCCGTCGGCGGGAGCGAACATCGTGTTCAGGCACGACGGCACAAACACCGCGTCGGCCCACCCCGCAGGCGCGGCCCGCCGGGGGACGCCGCCGCGCGGCAGGTCGCGGGTCCACTGGGGGATCGTGTCGGGATCGCCGGCGGCGCGGGCCGCCCGGCTCGCCCGCTCGGCGAGCCCGGCCGGGGCCGCCGCGGCGGCGTCCATGGCGAGGTCCATGGCCCGGGTCACCGCTCCCCAGCGCCGGGCGGCGGACGTCCAGCCCGCCCGCGCCGCGCGTCCGTGGCGCTCGGCCCGCAGCCGCTTGGTGAGGTCACCCGTGTTGATCAGTACGGGGCAGGCGGTGGCGCACATGCCGTCCACGGCGCAGGTGTCGACGGCGTCGTAGTCGTACTCCCGCTCCAGTCGCAGCGCGAGCGCCTCGTCGCCCGCCGCCCGGGCCGCGGCGATCTCGCGGCGCAGCACGATCCGCTGGCGCGGGGTCGTGGTGAGGTCGCGGCTCGGGCACACCGGCTCGCAGTAGCCGCACTCCACGCAGCGGTCCACCTCGGGCTCGACGGCGACGACGGGCTTGAGGTCGCGCAGGTGCGCGCGCGGGTCGTCGGTGAGCACGACGCCCGGGTTGAGCGTGCCGCCGGGATCGCAGAGCCGCTTGACCTCCCGCATGACCTCGTACAGTTCATCGCCGTACTGGCGGCGGACGAAGGGGGCCATGACCCGGCCGGTGCCGTGCTCCGCCTTGAGCGTGCCGCCGCGGTCGAGCACGGCGCCGACCATCTCCTCGGTGAACTCGGCGTACCGCTCCGGGTCGGCGCCGAAGCGCTCGTTGAGCATGAAGTGCAGGTTGCCGTCCTTGGCGTGGCCGAAGATCACGCTGCGCTCGTACCGGTGCCGCGCGAACAGCCCGGCGAGGTCGTCGCAGAGGTCGGCGAGGACGGGCACCGGGACGGCCACGTCCTCCAGCAGGGCCGTCGTGCCGCTGGGCCGGGCCCCGGCGACCGCGGCGTAGAGGCCCTTGCGGATGCGCCACAGGGCCGCCCGTCCGGCGGCGTCCCCGCTGAGCCGGGCGGGTGCGGCGAGGTCCAGGCGGGCGAAGACCTCCGCCGCCTCCCGCTCGCGGCCGGCGAGCACCTCGGGTGCGGACTCCTGCCACTCGACCAGCAGTGCCGCGTGGTCGCGCACCTCCAGCGCGCGCAGGACGCCGTCGGCGCCCGGATCGGTCCGCGCGACCCGCAGCGACTCGGCGTCGAGCAGCTCGACGGCGGCGGGACCCGCCGCGACGATCTCCGGCACCGCCGCCATCGCCGCCCGCAGCGTCGGGAAGACGACCAGGCCGGTCGCGGCGAGCCGGTGCGCCGGCACCGTACGCAGGACGGCCCGGGCGACGAACGCGAGCGTGCCCTCGCTGCCCACGACGAGGCGGGCGAGGATCTGGGCGGGGGAGTCGTGGTCGAGGAAGCTGTTGAGGCCGTAGCCCATGGTGTTCTTGAGCGCGAACTGCGCCGTGAGCCGCCGCACCGACTCGGGGTTGCCGCGCACGCGGTCGCGCAGCCGTTCCAGGCCCTCGGAGAGGGCGGGCTCCAGGGCGCGCAGCCGCGCGTCGGCGTCGGGCGCGCCGGTGTCGAGGACGGTGCCGCTCGCCAGCACGAGGACCATCGACTCCAGCGTCCGATAGGTGTTGGCGTGGGTGCCGCAGGTCATCCCGCTGGAGTTGTTGGCGACGACCCCGCCGATCGTGCACGCCGCCTCGCTGGCCGGGTCGGGCCCGAGCCTTCGGCCGTACGCCGCGAGCCTGGCGTTGACCTGCCGCAGCACGGCGCCGGGCTGCACCCGCACGCGGGCGCCGTCGTCCAGCACCTCGATGTCCCGGAAGTGCCTGCGGGTGTCGACGAGCAGGTGCTCGCTCACGCCCTGCCCGCTCAGGCTGGTGCCGCCGGACCGGAAGGTCAGCGGCAGCCCGGTCCGCAGCAGCGCGGCGACCTGATCGGCGTTCTCGGGCACCAGCACCGCCTGCGGGGTCAGCAGGTAGTGCGAGGCGTCGTGCGCCATGCCGAGCCGGTCGCTCGCCCGCGCACGGGTGATCCCCGGGACGGCGGCCTCCACCGCCGCGAGGGCGGCGGGGTCCGGCGGCGTCAGCCGGCGCGCTCCGGCGTCGCTAGGGCTCATCGGAATCCTCCGTGGACACCCCCGCCTTCGGGCGGGGCGGGAATCGTGCTCGCTGCGGAGCGGAGTCGGTGGGCGAGCGCCTCCGCTATCGCCGCGGATCGATGTGGATCTTCGGGCCCGGCCCGGCGCTCGCCGGGCGTCGTCCCGCCAGCACCTCGGCGGCGTCGCCGAGCCCGACGGTGGCCGCCACGAGTGGATGGGCGTCGACCGATCCGTCCGCGTACGCCTCGATCGTTCCGGCCAGCCCGCCCGAGCCGCTGAGCACGCCGACGGCGGTGACGTCCTTGAACACGAGGTCGCGGGTGTCGGCGCGGCTGGGGGAGGCCGCGATTCCGATATACACTACCCGGCCCGCGGGCCTGACCAGGTCGAGCGCGAGCGCCGGGAGATCCGCCGCGTTGGACGCGTCGACCACGGCGTCCCACGGGTGCGACGGGAGTGACGGGCGGGTCCACACGTTCGCGAAGCCGAGGTCGCGGGGGAGCCGCAGCGCGGGCTCGTCGCGGCCCAGCAGGTGCACCTCGGACCCCCGCGCCCGCGCGAGCAGCGCGACGAGCAGCCCGATCGTGCCGGTGCCCAGCACCAGCAGCCGGTCGCCGGGCCCGGCGGCGGCCGCCCGTACGGCGCGCAGGGAGTTGGCGCCGGGCTCGACGAGCGCGCCGAGCGTCGCGTCGATCGTCTCCGGCAGCGCGTGCAGGGCCGAGGCCGGTACGGCGAGCCGTTCGGCCAGCGCCCCGGGGAAGCCCATGCGGATCCCGATCTCGGCCCGGTCGGGACAGACGTGGCTCACACCTGTGCGGCAGAAGCGGCAGTGACCGCAGCCGAGCATCGTGTCGCCGGTGACGCGGCGGCCGAGCCAGCCGGGGTCGACCCCGTCCCCGAGCGCCGTGACGACCCCGCACCACTCGTGCCCCGGGCGCAGCGGATACCAGGCCTGGCCGGAGTGCAGATAGCTCATCGCGCCGCTGAACAGTTCCAGGTCGGTGCCGCAGACGCCGGCCCGCTCGACGTCGACGACCACCTGACCGGGCGCGGCGACCGGCGGTTCGACGTCGAGGACCTCGGCCGCGCCGGGTCCCGTGATGACCAGTGCCCGCATGACGCCCCCGCCCCCTTACCGGTGCGGCCGGACGGCGCGACTGTGCGGGACGACGGGCGGGGCGATGGGCGGGGCGACGGGTGCGGCGGCGCCGGTGGCGGAGTGGTGCAAGTGGTTCTCCGTGCTGGTGGTTCCCTGTGCTGGTGGATCTCTGTGCTGGTGATTCTCTGGGCCCGTGGTTCTCTGTGCTGCGGCTCTCCGGGCCGGTGGTTCTCCGCGCCGCGTGATCGGTGACCGGCGCCCGCTCACGGTCTGTTCACGGGCGGAGCCTCACGATACGGAAGGGGTGATCGGCGGCGCCCAGTAGGGTGCCGGAACGCCGCGTACACCGACCCTGGCGGTGAACAGGTGTCCCGAGCCGGGGTGCTCGGCCAGTTCCTGGGGAGACATGTTCTCGGTGGCCGTAGTGATCACCAGGAGATCGAGATCCGGCCCCGCGAAGGCCGGGCAGGTGGGCTTCGGGGCGCCGACCTCGACCACGGCGAGCAGGCGGCCCGCCGGGTCGCGGCACTCGACCCGCCCGCCGCCGAAGACGGCGATCCACAGGTTGCCCTCGGCGTCGGCGCACATCCCGTCGGGCAGCGTGCCGGGCGGCCCGTCGTCCAGGGTGAAAAGCTCCCGCCGAGGCCCGGTCCGGCCGGTGGCCGGATCGTAGTCGCGCGCCCACACCACCCGGGACGCGCTGTCGACGCTGTAGAGGCGGTCGCCGGAGGGACTCCAGGCGAGGCCGTTCGAGAGGGTCAGGTCCTCGTCGAGGTGGACCAGGGCCGTGCCGTCGAGCCGGGCCAGCACCTCCCGGCCCTTCCGGTCGTCGAGGGCCATGCTGCCGACCAGGAAGCGCCCGGCCGGGTCGACGGCGCCGTCGTTGAGCCTGCTCCGTACGCCCGGGGGCAGCACCCGGGCGAGTTCGGTGCGGTCTCCGGCGGCGCCGACCCTGGTGAGGACCGCCTGTTCGGCGACGAGGAGGTCGCCCTCGGCGGAGACGGCGACCGCGCCCACGGTGCCCTCGAAGGTGTGCAGCGTGGCGGCCTCGATCATGCCGGTCGCCGGGTCGAGCCGCCCCTCGTGTACGGCGCCCGCGCCGATGTCCACCCACAGCAGGCGCTCCCGGGCGGGATCCCACACGGGACCCTCGCCGAGGGCGTACACGTCCCGGCCGGCCTGGGTCGCGGTGCACCGCATGGTCATATTTCGGATATTAGGTCGCACTGTGACTGGGAGAGAAGTGAATCACCCCCATCTTTCGGGACAAGTGAGGCGTGGGTTAGCCTCGCAGAGTCTCTGACCCCTGTCTCTGACATCTGTCCGTGACCTCCCGAGAAACCTGGGTGCCGCATGGGGACGCGAAGCGCCGAGTGGTACGGCGGAGCCGGCCGCAACTCCTACATCCACCGCGCGTGGATGCGGCGAGGGCTGCCGGCCCACGCCTTCGACGGGCGGCCGCACATCGCGATCGCCAACACCGCGTCCGACCTCACCCCCTGCAACTCGCACCTCGACGAGGTCGCCGAGCACGTCAAGCGCGGCGTGTGGGAGGCGGGCGGCGTCCCGCTGAACCTGCCGGTGGTGTCGCTGGGGGAGACGCAGGTGCGCCCCACGGCCATGCTGTGGCGCAACATGGCCGCGATGGCCGCGGAGGAGCTGCTGCGGGCCAACCCGGTCGACGGGGTCGTGCTGCTCGGCGGGTGCGACAAGACGATCCCCGCGCTGCTGATGGCCGCGGCGTCGGTGGACCTGCCCGCGATCGTCGTGCCGGGCGGGCCGATGCTCACCGGTCACTTCCGCGGCGTCCCGCTCGGCTGCGGCACGGACGTGTGGAAGCTCAGCGAGGAGGTCCGGGCGGGGACCCTGACCGAGGCCGAGTTCATGCGCTCGGAGTCGTCGATGATCCGCAGCAGGGGCCACTGCAACACGATGGGCACGGCCTCCACGATGGGGCTGCTCGCCGAGGTGCTCGGCATGACCCTGCCCGGCGTCGCCGGCACGCCGGCCGCCGACAGCCGGCTGCTGGAGGCCGCCCACGCCAGCGGCTCGCTCGCTGTCGAGATGGTCGCCGAGGACCGCCGCCCCAGCGCGGTGATGACGCGCGGGTCCTTCCTCAACGCCGTCGTCGCGCTCGCCGCGCTCGGCGGGTCCACCAACGCCGTCGTCCACCTGCTCGCGATCGCCGGGCGTCTCGGGGTGGAGCTCACCCAGGACGACTTCGACCGTACGGGGTCGGGGGTGCCGCTGCTGGTGGACCTGCTGCCCGCCGGGCGGTTCCTCATGGACGACCTGCACCGCGCCGGGGGCCTGCACGCCGTCCTGCGCGAGGTCCGCGACCTGCTCGACCCGGAGGCGATCACCGTCACCGGCCGGCCGCTGGTCGACTGGCTCGGCGCCGCGCGCATCCACGACCCCGAGGTCATCCGCCCCCGCGAGGCGCCCCTGCTGGAGAGCGCCGGGATCGCCGTGCTGTACGGCGACCTCGCCCCCGGCGGCGCGGTGATCAAGCCGGCCGCGGCCTCGCCGCACCTGTTGCGGCATCGCGGGCCGGCCGTGGTGTTCGACTCCGTGGAGGACTTCCACGCGCGGATCGACGATCCCGATCTGGATGTCACGCCCGACTCGGTGCTCGTCCTGCGCGGGTGCGGCCCCCGGGGCTACCCCGGCATGCCGGAGGTCGCCAACATGCCGCTGCCCGCCAAACTGCTCGCCCAGGGCGTACGCGACATGGTCCGCGTCTGCGACGGGCGGATGAGCGGCACCGCCTACGGCACGGTCGTGCTGCACGTCGCGCCCGAGGCGGCCGCGGGCGGCCCGCTCGGGCTCGTCCGCGACGGCGACATGATCGTCCTCGACGTCGACGCCCGCAGGCTCGACGTCGAGGTCCCGGCGGAGGAGTGGGCCGCCCGCGAGCCGTCCCCGGCCATGACCAAGGCCTTCGCCGCCCCGAGCCGCGGCTGGGAGCGGCTGTACGTCGAGACGGTCGGCCAGGCGAACACCGGGGCCGACCTCGGCTTCCTCACCGGCTCCAGCGGCCACCCGGTGCCCCGCGACTCGCACTGACCCGCGAACGCCGGTCCGCGAGCACGGACAGGCGTCAGCCGGGCTTGCCGGGGTGCAGGACGACCTTGGTCCAGCCCCGGTCCCGCGCGTCGAAGCGCGCGTACGCCTCGGGCGCGTCGTCGAGGTCCAGGTCGTGCGAGACGATCCAGGACGGCCGGGCGCCGACCTCGTGGATGAGGGCGCACAACTGCCGGTTGTAGTTCTTGACGTTGCACTGGCCGGTGCTCATCGTCTGCCCCTTCGACCAGAAGGTGCCGTAGTCGATCGCCACCGCTCCCCGCCGGTAGAGGGCGTCGCCGCCGATGGGATCGCTCGGGACGAACAGGCCCACGACGGCGATGCAGCCGGTGAACTTCACCGACTTGACCAGGTTGTTCAGGGTCATGCTGGGATGCTCGGAGCCCTCCGGGTCGTGGGCCTGGAAGCCCACGCACTCGCAGCCCCGGTCGGCGCCCAATCCCTCGGTGAGCTCCAGGACCTGCTCCACCGGGGACGACACGGAGTCGTCGATCGCGATCGCGCCGATCTCCTCGGCCTTGGCCAGCCGGTCCGGATGGTGGTCGATCACCATCACGCCGCTCGCGTTCCTGAGGAGGGCGGAGTAGGCGGCCATCAGGCCGACCGGCCCCGCGCCGTAGATCACGACGGTGTCGCCCGGCTGCACTCTGGCGAGCTCGGTCGCGTGCCAGCCGGTGGGCCACACGTCGGCGAGCATGACGTAGTCGTTCTGCCGCTCCCGCGCGTCCTCGGGCAGCACGAGGCAGTTGAAGTCGCCGTACGGCACGCGCAGCAGCTCGGCCTGGCCGCCCTGGTAGGGGCCCATGCCGGCGTAGCCGTACGCGGCGCCGGCCCGGCCCGGCTCGGGGTTGGTGGTCAGGCAGAAGGCCGTCAGGCCGTTCTCGCAGTTGGCGCAGAAGCCGCACGAGACGTTGAACGGCATGCAGACCATGTCGCCGACCTTGACGCGGTCGACGGCCGCGCCGACCTCGACCACCTCGCCGAGGTTCTCGTGACCGAGGATCCGGCCCGGCTCGAAGTCGGTGCGGCCCTCGTACATGTGCAGGTCGGAGCCGCAGATGTTGGCCGCGGTCACGCGGACGAGCACGTCGGTGTGCCGCTCCAGCCGGGCGTCCGGCACGGTGACGACACCGACCTTGCGGGGACCTTCGTAGACCACGGCTTTCATGGCTGCCTCGAAAGCGATCGTTGCGCCGGACGGCGTGCGGGCGGTGCGCCGCCTCCATACGCCGCACGCCAGGCGGGCTCTTTCGGCCCGCGCGCCGGCGATGGGCCGGCAAGGAATGCGTACCCCCGCCGGACGTGCGAAAACGGCGGCCCGCCCGGATCTCGCCGACCGTCGCCTCACTTGAGGGGGAGCCGCGCGGCGATCGTGAAGCCGCCTTCGGGGGTCGGCCCGGCGGAGAACCGGCCGTGGGCGAGGTGCACGCGCTCCCGGATGCCGGCCAGCCCGTACCCGCCGCCGAGGGAGGGTGCGGCGCGGACGTCGGTCCGGCCGGCGGCTCGTCCATGCCGCGCCTCGTCAGGGGTGTCGGTCACGGAGACGGCGACCTGGTCGCCGACGGTCTCGCAGGTCACCAGCACGCGGGCGCCGGGAGCGTGCTTGCGAATGTTGCTGAGCCCCTCCTGCACCAAGCGGTAACACGCGTGCGAGACCTGCCGGGGCAGGCCTTCCGGGGGGACGTCGAGGCGGAGGTCGACGTGGAGACCGGTCGCCTTCGCCTCGCCGACCAGCCGCGCGATGGCGTCGACGCCCCCGGCGAGGTCCCCCTCCTCGTGGCGGAGCACGGTGAGCAGCTCGCGCAGCTCGCTGAGCGCCTGCACCCCCTTGTCCTCGATGACGGCCGTCAGCTCGCGCACCTCTCCGGGCTCGGTGGCGTCGCGCGCCATCCCGGCGTTGAGCACCATCGCGGTGACCGCGTGGGTGACGGTGTCGTGCATCTCCCTGGCGATCTTCCGGCGCTCCTCGGCCGCGGCGATCTCCTCGCGCTCGCGCACGCCGTGCCGCAGGTCCCGGATCAGCCGCCGGTAGGCGTGCACCCAGGTGCCGACCAGGGCGGGCAGGTAGATGAGGGTCAGCGCGCGCACGATGTTGAGGTAGACGGAACGGTCGGTGTGGGGGTTCTCGTAGTCGACTGCGCCGTAGACCACCACGAGGGCCAGGGCGACGTACTGCCATCGGCGCGGGCGGTGCTCGGCCGTCATCGAGAAGACGGCGAGGACCATCGGCACGGTCTGCCCGGTGACGCAGGCGCAGACGGCGGAGGCGGCGACGGCGGGCCACGGCGTGCGGCGCCGCGTGAACATCGTCGCCGCCGTCACCGCCCCCACCAGGACCTCGATCCAGAACGGCGCCCTGCCCCACACGGCGAAGCTGTAGCCGACCATCGACGTCGGGATGGTGAACGCCAGCACGGCGCAGGCGAGCAACGCGTCGACGACCAGTTCGTGATGCGCTGGAACAATGCCCGCTTTATTCCCCATAGTGCTAGTTTGCGCTGTTTGCTGATTGCCGTCACCCCTCCCGGGCCGCGTCGGCCCGTCTGGACGCGGCGAAGATGACAGTGCGCCCTGCCCTCAACCTGGGCGTTGCCAGCCGGACGGATATCGAAGTGGCGGCGGCCGCGTCATCGAAGCTGACAGGAGGCGCTCACAGGCCGCTGTCGCCGGCGAGCGCGGCGGCAGTACTAATCACGGGGCCGCGCCGGCATCCGCAGCGGGACGCCGAACCGGTTGAAGGCGTTCATCAGAGCCACCTGGACGACCAGCGCGCCGAGTTCCTCGTCGGTCATGAGGTCGCGGACGCCGGCCCAGATCTCGTCGCTGACGCCGTGCGGGGTCAGCGTCGTCGCGGCCTCGGTGTACTCGAGCGCCGCCCGCTCCGCCGCGGTGAACAGCGCCGACTCGCGCCACGCGGACAACTGGATGATGCGGTCCAGCGATTCTCCCTTCTCCAGCGCATCGTGGCTGTGCAGGTCGATGCAGTGCACGCAGTGGTTGATCTGCGAGGTGCGCAGTTTGACCAGTTCGCGGATGGTCGGATCGAGTGGTGAGGTGAGAACGGCCTGGTCCGCGGCGTAGAGCGCCTTGGCGGCCTTCGGGGCGGCCGTCCGCAGGTCGAGGCGGGGCTCGCCGGTGTGCACGTGGGTGGTCATGGTTTCTCCTTTGGGCGTGGGTATCGCGTTGTCGAGGCAGGCGTGCGCCGGCGGGGGATCACGAGGGCTGCGCGGCTGACCTCGAATTCGGATAACTGTTGTCCGGGATTCTATCCGGACAAAAACTGTCCGAGTCAAGTAGGCTGGGCGGATGAAGATGTCCGGCGGGGTCGAGTGGGGCTTGCACTGCTGCGTCGTACTCAGCGGGGCGGGGGCGCCGGTGACGGCGGCCAAGCTCGCCGAGCTGCACGACGTCTCCCAGAGCTACCTGGCCAAACAGCTGCAGCTGTTGTCCCGCGCGGGCCTGGTGCGCTCAGCGCTGGGCCAGTCCGGCGGCTATGTGCTGACTCGGGCCGCGACTGAGATCACGGTGCTGGACGTGGTCGAGGCGATCGACGGCGTCCAGCCGGCGTTCCGGTGTACGGAAGTGCGTCAGCGGGGCCCGATGGCCGTGCCGGCGGAGCGGTGTGACACTCCCTGCCCGATCGCCCGCACGATGGATTCCGCCGACCGCGTCTGGCGGGAGTCGCTGCGCAGAGTCACCATCGCCGACCTGGTCGACGACGTCAACCGTACGACGCCGCCTGAGACACTCGCGGGTGCCCGGGAGTGGCTGCGCGCCTGAGCAACGGGGACGATCTCCGGTGCCGTACTGAGATCTGCGAGGCCGTCGGACGCGGCCGTTCGGCGCCTTCCCGCCTTGACGGATTCAAATGAACGGTCTTTTAATTCCGCTATGGGGCGGATCGCGGGTGTCACCGCCGCCGAGACGCGCGCGCGGCTGCTGCGCGCGGCCGCCGACGTGTTCGCCCGGCGCGGGTACGACGGCACGCGCGTCGCCGACATCGCCGCGGCGGCCGGGGTGAGCAACGGCGCGCTCTACGCGCACTTCGGCTCGAAGGCCGAGCTGATCGCCGCCGCGTTGCACGCCCACGGGCCCGGGTTGCTCGCCGAGCTGCTCGCGGCCGACCCGGCCCGGCCGGTCGCGGACCTGCTCGTCGCCGTGGGCCGCAGGCTCCCGCACCGCCTCGACGCGCGCAGCTCGCTCATCGCCGAGGCGCTGGTCGCGGCGCGCCGCGACGAGGACGTGGCACGGCCCATGCGGGAGTACGTCGCGGAGCGGGCCGGGTGGCTCACCGGCCTGGTGCGGGGGGCCCAGGACGACGGCGCGATCGATCCCGCGGTGTCGCCCGGCGCGCTCGCCCATCTCTGCCTCCTGCTCGCGATGGGCAGCGTGCTCGTCACGCCGGACCTGCACCGGGTCGGCGACGAGGAGTGGAGCGCCCTGCTCACCCGGCTCGTCGCCGCCCTCGCCCCGACCGGCCCCCATCCACAACCAGACCCAGGAAGCGCGGGGAGCGCCACCATGAAGGTGCAGATCGACCCTGGCCGGTGCCAGGGGCACGGCCGTTGCCACGACCTCGCCCCCGGCCTGTTCGAGGAGGACGACGAGGGCTACGGCCGGGTGCCCGGAGACGGCGCCGTACCGCCGGGGCAGGAGCAGGCGGCCCGGCTGGCCGCGGCGAACTGCCCGGAACGAGCGGTCGTCCTCACCGAGGAGGCGTGACATGACCGTCGACGACCGCTTCACCGGGGGTTTCCGCAAGCAGGGGCCGCCCACGGGCACCCGCAACGAGATCGTCACCGGGCCGGTGTCGGACTGGGCGACCGACTTCTCCCACCTGGAGCCCGAGTGGGCCGCCGATCCGTACCCGATCCAGGACGACCTGCGGGCCCGCTGCCCGATCGCGCACACCGGGAGGTTCGGCGGCGGGTGGCTGCCGACGCGGTACGAGGATGTGGCCGCGATCGCCTACGACACCGAGCGCTTCTCCTCCCGGTCGATCATCATGAGCAACTACCGGCCGCCCGCGGAGATCGCGCCCGTGGGGGCGACCCCGCCCATCTCCTCCGACCCGCCGTTCCACCACGACGCGCGCAGGCTGCTGCTCCCGGCGTTCACCAAGAAGGCGGTGGCGAGGCGGGAGGAGGCGACGCGGGCGTTCTGCCACTCGCTCATCGACACACTCAAGGGCGCCGACGTCGTGGACGCCGCCCGCGACTACGCCCAGCACATCCCGATCCGGGTGATCGCCGACATGCTCGGCTTCCCGCCCGAGGACGGGCCGCGCTTCAGCAGGTTCGTCGAAAGCGCCCTGGAGGGCGTCAACCTGCCGCCGGAGGAGCGGATGGCGCGCATGGACGAGCTGTTCGACTACCTGTACGACCAGATCCGCGACCACGTGGACAACCCGCGCGACGACCTCACCACCTATCTGGTCGACGCCGAGCTGTACGGCCACAAGCTGCAGCCCAACCACGTCGCCGGCACGATCGCCCTGCTGCTCATCGCCGGCATCGACACGACGTGGAGCGCCATCGGCGCGTCGCTGTGGCACCTGGCGAAGACCCCGGCCGACCGCGAGCGGCTGGTCGCCGAGCCCGCCCTGCTGCCCACGGCCATGGAGGAGTTACTCCGAGCGTACGCCCCGGTCACGATGGCCCGGCTGGTCAAGCAGGACATGCACTGGCGCGGCGCCGACATGCGGGCCGACGACTGGGTCCTGCTGTCCTTCCCGGCCGCCAACCGCGACCCCGAGCAGTTCGAGCGGGCCGGCGAGGTCGTCATCGACCGCGAGGTCAACCGGCACGTCGCCTTCGGACTCGGCATCCACCGGTGCGTGGGGTCGCACCTCGCCCGGATGGAGCTGCGGGTCGCCCTGGAGGTCTGGCTGGAGCGGATCCCGGTGTTCGGCCTCGCCGACCCCGCGGCGGTGACCTGGGCCGCCGGTCAGGTGCGGGGCCCCCGCACGCTGCCGCTGCGCCTGGGCCGCGCCTGACGATCACGCCCTCCGTTCCTCGCTCCGCCCGCGGTCAGGGCCGTTCTCCGGCCCCCGCGGCGGCGGCGTACGCCGCCAGGGTCCGCTCGGCCGTGCGCGCCCAGCCGTAGCGCTCGCGCACGTACGCCGCGCCCCGCAGGGCGAGCCGTTCCGCCTCTGCGGGGTCGTCCAGGCAGCGCAGCAGTACGGCCGCCAGCTCGCCGGGGTCGTCGCCCGCGCAGCGGAGCGCGCCGTCGCCGACGACCTCGGGCGAGTAGCCGGGCCCGACGACCACCGGGCGGGCGAGCGTCATCGCCTCGACGGCGACCAGGCCGAACGGCTCGTAAACGGACGGGAAGACGCACAGGTCGGCGGCGAGGAAGTGCGCGAACACCTCGGGGGAGGGGAGGAAGCGGTTGCCCGCGACGACGTGCCCGGCGGTCCCCGTCCGCTCGATCAGCCGGGCGACCTCGAAGGCGTCGGCGGTCTGCGGGAGCCCCGCGCCGACGAGCACGAACCGCGTGTCGCCGTGCTCGGCTATCACGCGCGGCACCGCCCGGATGAGGGTCCCGACCCCCTTGTGCGGCGACGGGCGCCCGGCGAACACGACGAGCCGGCCCCGCCCGCCGGGCAGGTAGCGGCGGCGCACCTCCGCGCGGACCCGCTCGCGCTCGTCGTCCGGCAGCGCGGCCAGCCGCAGCAGGTCGGGGTCCTCGAAGCCGTGCGGCACGACGAGCAGCCGGTCGGCGGGCCACCCACGGGCGGCGAGGTCGTCGCGCATGCGGGCGCTCGGCACCACGATCAGCCGCGCCGCCCGGGCCTGAGCCGTCTCCAGCAGGTCGAGCAGGACGGCGTACGCCGAGCGGCGCGCTCCCGGCGCGTTCAGCTCGCGGGTGTGCACGTGGAAGACGACCGGCAGCCGCCCGAGTGCGCCGCACAGGATCCCGGCCACGCAGCCCATCCAGTCGTGCACGGCCACCACCGCGCGCCCCTCCCCGGGCCGCTTCGTCCCGGATGGTCCGGGACGGCGGCGGGCCGCCTCGGCGCGCAGAATGCGGGCGGCGGCGCGGACGTTGAACACCAGCAGCCCGGCGACCCTGATCGGCCGCCGCAGCGCGGCCGGGACGGGGGAGCCGCCGTCGATGCCGTAGCCGGGGGTGGCCAGCCGCCGCAGCGTCACGTCTCCACGGCGTTCGGCCGGGGACGCCGCGCCCCGGCTGACGGCCCCGAAGACCTCGATCGGCACGCCGCGGTCCCGGAGGGCGGCCATGATCCGCTCGGCGTACCGGCCCAGCCCGCCGACGACGCCGGGCGGCACCTCCGAGCACACGATGTAGACCCGGGCCGGGCCACCCATCAGCCCGCCCCGGCGGTGTCGGCCGGCGGGGGATCGTCGGTGAGCGCGGACACGAGGCGACGCTAGCGGGGCCGGGCCCTCCCCGCCAAGATCCGCCGCCACCCTCCCGCGCCCACCGTCCCGCGGCGGCGTCCGCGGCTGCGCCGGCTTGTAGTCTTCGCCTCGTGCGGAACGACTCACGGTCCGGCGAGGACGCACGGTGTGGCGAGGGCGCCGGGCGCGGCCGGGTCTCCGGGGGCGGCGAGGACTCACCGGCCGGCGCTGACCCGCGCCGGCACCTGCGGGCCGTCGGGACCGTGCCCGGCAACCGCCTGCGGTTCGGGCCGGGCGCGGCCGGCATCGAGCGGCTGGAGGCCTCGCTGACCGGGGAGGGGTTCGCCCCCCACCGCCACGACACCTACGCGATCGGCCTGACGTTCCACGGGGTGCAGACGTTCCGCTACCGGGGCGAGGCGCGGCACTGCCTGCCGGGAGAACTGCACGTGCTGCACCCCGACGAGGTGCACGACGGCGTGGCCGGCACCGACGAGGGGTTCGGCTATCGGATCATCTACCTCGACCCGTTCCTCGTGCAGGAGGCGCTGGGCGGGGCCCCGCTGCCCTTCGTCGCCGATCCCGTGATCGGGCGGCGCGACGTCGACCCCTCGCTCGCCGCGTGCCTGCGGGACATCGACGAACCCCTGGACGACTTCGGCCGCCTCACGATGACACTGCTGGCCGCCCGGACGCTGGTCAGGCACGCGGCCGTGCGACGCCCGGGCAGGACGGTTCCGCTGGCGCTGGAGGCGCTGGCCCGAGTCCGGGACCTCATCGCCGAGGATCCGGCGGTGCGGCACTCCCTGGCCGAGTTCGAGGCGGTCTCGGGCCTGGACCGGTGGACGATCGCCCGGCAGTTCCGCACGGCGTTCGGCACCAGCCCGACCCGATTCCGCACGATGCGGCAGCTCGACCGGGCCCGCCGCCTGCTCCGGGACGGCGTGCCGTTGTCCGAGACGGCCCAGCTCGCCGGCTTCGCCGACCAGGCACACCTCACCCGCATGTTCAAGCGCACCTACGGTCTCACGCCCGCCAGGTGGGCCGCCGCGCTCGCCTGACCGCGCTCGCCTGACCGCCCTCGCCTGACCGCCCTCGCCTGGCCGTGCTCGCCT